>NZ_JAHVDV010000014.1:0-114143 GCF_051486985.1 Yokenella regensburgei | reverse complement strand
TCTTGAGGCGACAGGGAAACAGGTGACCGGGGCATAATCTCTCCCACGGGCTCAGAGGCACCAGGGCCAGGGGATGCTCACCGGTCACCTCCCGATGATCAGTCGGGGATCTTCTCCGGCTGAGCGGAGAAGATCAAGACATAAGGGTCAGGGTAAGGGGGAAAAGGCGGCGCTGAGGGCTATTCCGTTCACCTTATGTTCCCTGCTTTTCAGTAGCGACAGAACCCGTGAACGTGCCATAGCCGTTCACCGCCACCGCCACCACCCGGGCTCCCGGCCACGAAAATCGCCGCTGGCGCAGTCCATTATTCGCCCCATCCCAGGAGCTTACCCCTTCAGGGCTAGCGCAGGCACTATTCAAAATTGCTCCCGGCAATGTTGTCAGTTCCTCCTTCAGGCTTATCGGGGATGGGCGAAGGTAACGTCCCTGTAAGTTCGCCCTCGCCGCGCATCTGCACATCGCCCCGGCCTTGCGGATACGCGTCGTCGATTTTCAGCCGGCCCCCGTTATCGCGGTGATTGTCTTATTCTCATTACACCGTGATATCGCTGTAAAACGTAATATTACTGAGGATTCCTCAACCCGATGGATGAGGACATCAGACTGCCGTCAGCCAGCGTTACGTTTGACCACTTTCCTGGCACTCTCACTTCTGACAGCGCCGCTTTTCACCGTGCCGCTCTTTGCAACACCGCCTCTGGCGACGCCGCTTTTCGCCGTGCCCTGACCTGCCGTCGCAGGCTTCGCTGAGCCATTCTGACGTTGGTGCACAATCGGCGTATGCTTGGTCAGCGCAGGGCGGGTATTGCGGTTCTGTCGGCGCGCTTCGCGCATCTCATCCAGGGTCGGCGCTGGCACCAGACAGTCGCGGCGTGAACCAATCAGATGCTTTTTACCCATCTCTTCCAGTGCCTGACGGATAAGCGCCCAGTTCGCCGGATCATGGTAGCGCAGCAGCGCTTTATGCAGACGACGCTGCTTGTCCCCTTTTGGCACCACCACCTCTTCACTCTTGTAACCAATTTTACTGAGCGGATTTTTCCCGGTGTAATACATGGTCGTTGAGTTGGCCAGCGGCGACGGGTAGAAGTTCTGCACCTGGTCCAGACGGAAGCGGTGTTTCTTCAGCCACAGCGCCAGGTTAACCATATCTTCATCACGCGTGCCTGGATGCGCGGAGATGAAATAGGGAATCAAATACTGCTCTTTACCTGCCTGCTTAGAGTAAGTGTCGAACAGTTGTTTAAAGCGGTCATAGCTCCCCATGCCCGGCTTCATCATCTTCGACAGTGGCCCTTCTTCCGTGTGCTCCGGCGCGATCTTCAGGTATCCACCCACGTGATGGGAGGCCAGCTCTTTGATGTAACGAGGATCTTCCACGGCGATGTCGTAACGGACCCCGGAGGCGATCAGGATCTTTTTGATCCCTTTCAGGTCGCGGGCGCGACGATAGAGATTGATCGTCGGCTCATGGTTAGTATCCATGTGCTGGCAAATGTCGGGGTATACGCACGACAGGCGGCGGCAGGTCTGCTCCGCGCGCGGGGACTTGCAACGCAACATATACATGTTGGCCGTGGGGCCGCCTAAATCGGAGATAACCCCGGTAAAACCTGGCACTGTGTCGCGAATGGCTTCGATCTCGTTAATGATCGAATCTTCGGAGCGGCTCTGGATGATGCGTCCTTCGTGTTCGGTTATGGAGCAGAAGGAACAGCCGCCGAAGCAGCCACGCATGATGTTAATTGAGAAGCGGATCATATCATACGCAGGAATACGGCTGTTGCCGTAAGCCGGGTGCGGTACGCGTTTGTACGGCAAGGCGAAGACACTGTCCATCTCTTCAGTCGAGAGCGGGATAGCCGGTGGGTTAACCCAGATATAGCGATCGCCATGTTTCTGCATCAGAGCCCGCGCACAACCGGGGTTAGTTTCATGGTGGAGAATGCGCGATGCATGGGCGTACAGAACCTTGTCGGCTTTGACCTTCTCGAAAGAGGGCAGCAGCACGTAGGTTTTTTCCCAGGGTTTAGGGCGCGGCGGCTGCACCACAACGGCTTTGGCTTCCGTTTGGCTGGGTTCGACCGGCTTGTTGTCGGCGCAGGGTAAATCCTCACCGTAAGGATGGGGAATGGGGTCGATTTTTCCCGGCATATCAATAATGCGGGAGTCGACACCGCTCCAGCCCGGCAGCGCTTCTTTAACCATAATGGCGGTGTTGCGCACATCACGGATCTGCGCGATGGCTTCCCCCTGAGACAAACGGTGGGCCACCTCCACCAGCGGACGTTCACCGTTACCGAAGATCAGCATGTCGGCTTTGGAATCCACCAGCACCGAGCGGCGCACGGTGTCTGACCAGTAATCGTAATGCGCCGTGCGGCGCAGGCTCGCTTCGATGCCACCGAGAATCACCGGCACCTCTTTCCAGGCTTCCTTGCAGCGCTGGGTATAGGCAAGCGTAGCGCGATCCGGACGTTTGCCCGCCACGTTATCCGGGGTATAGGCGTCATCATGGCGGAGTTTACGATCTGCCGTGTAGCGGTTAATCATTGAGTCCATATTGCCGGCGGTCACGCCAAAAAAGAGGTTCGGTTTCCCAAGGCGCATGAAGTCATCTTTGCTGTTCCAGTCCGGCTGCGCAATGATGCCTACGCGAAAGCCCTGCGCTTCCAGCATACGACCGCAAATTGCCATCCCGAAACTCGGATGATCGACATAGGCGTCACCGGTAACCAGAATGATGTCGCAGCTATCCCAGCCAAGTTGGTCCATTTCACTACGGGACATGGGTAAAAATGGGGCCGGACCAAAACAGGCCGCCCAGTACTGGGGCCAGGAAAAGAGGTCTCGATCCGGCTGGATCAGGGATATTGCGCTCATCTTGCTTCCAAAAAAGTGGCAAAAAAATAATCAAAGGGCGGGGATTATACGCCGGATCAATAGATGAATTGAAGGATTAACTGTGGGGTTTTTCCCCTCACCCTAACCCTCTCCCCAAAGGGGCGAGGGGACCGATTGTGCTCGCATTTTTTTCTGGGGATTCTTCAGCCCAGAGGGAGAGGGAATCTATCGAGCGGGCCGGGAGTCGGTTTTCTCACTCAATCTATCGAGCGGGCTGGCGGGAGGCTTTCTCCCTCTCCCTTTGGGAGAGGGCCGGGGTGAGGGATATTAGGGTGCCGGGTTCACCAGCAGCTGGCCTATAGACCCTCTGTCAGCCATTTCAAGCGTCTGGCTACCGTACTGGAACGGGAAGTGAGGCCATGAAGGCTGGCCGTAATAGACCAGTAGCTCAACCTGCCCGTCCACCCAGATGGTGTCTTTCCAGCCACGATCTTCCGGGAACGGCATGGCGCCATTGACGTTGCGTACCTGGAACATGACCCCTTCCATATGGAAAGACTGCGGCATATCCGCACGCACCGTCCAGCGCTCCCACGTTCCCTGTTGCGCGGTAATATCAAGACGCTGTGGATCCCAGAGCTGACCATTAATGCCCGGATCGCTGCCAAGCGTAATATCGCGGCTGCGCGTCGGCGTGCCGGTCATGATGTCCGCAGGCAGCAGGCGCATCGGTAGCGTATCAGTCACCAGCGGCAGAAGCCCGGTAGGTCGCAGCGTCAGTACCAGCGTAGAGATAAGAATGCTTGAGGGTTCAAAGAAGCCGCGCAGACGATCCACAATGCCTGCAGCTTCACCACAGGTGAGCGATACTTCATCGCCATTGGTCATATCGACGAGAATTTCGCGGCGCTCGCCCGGTGCCAGCGCCAGCTGTTTAATCGATACCGGCGCGGTGAGAAAACCCTGGTCCCCGGAAATGACATGCAGCGCACGTCCATCGCTCATCTGCAATTGATAGCGTCGGGAGTTGGATGCGTTCAGCAGACGCAGGCGCACCCAGCCGCGGGAGACTTCAACAAACGGGCTTTGCGCACCGTTGACCATCAGGGTATCACCCACAAACCCACCGCTGCCCGGCTCGCTGTATTCCGGGGTGCCGAAGTTATCCAGACGTTTATCCTGAATAATGACCGGAAAATCATCCACGCCATAGTGGTTAGGAATAGGCAGTGATTTACTGATCTCATCTTCCACCAGCCACATTCCTGCCAGCCCGTTGTAGACCTGCTGAGCAGTGCGATTCGGTGTGTTAGCGTGATACCACAGGGTGGCGGCACTCTGGCGGACAGGCAGGACAGGCGCCCAGTCATTATTGGTGGTCATCATCCTGGCCGCTCCCCCCATCAGCGGGCCGGGAACCTGTAGCCCACTCACGGTCATGGCGACATTATCGGCCAGGCGGTTACTGTAAATCAGTTTGACATCATCGCCGTTCCACACGCGGATCGTCGGCCCAAGATAGCGACCGTTAATTCCCCATACCTGCGCCCGCGTCCCGGTCGCAAAAGACCAGTGGGCACGTTGCAGGGTAAGAAACAGCGGCTGGCCACGGCGGGACTCCAGCAGAGGAGGAATGGGCAGCGGGGGTTGCTGCCCGGCGGCGTTCGCCCTCAGCGGCATCGCGCTGGCGCAAAGCGCTGCGCCAGATGCCTGGATAAATTGACGCCGACTGAGTGACATAGATGCTCCGTGTAATACTGAATAAACCGTACGGGAAGTCATTTCCCGGGACATTAACAGCGGGGACTTACACCCGACCCGTGGCTTCGCGTTCCGCCACTTCTTTATCTAATTCGCCAATCTTCTTCGCCATCAGCTCATGGCAATGCGCTGCCAGCTCACGAATCTGATCTTTACCATAGCCGCTGGTGTCGACAGGTGGCAGCATTTCCACAATCACCAGCCCATTTTTGATGCGGTTGAGATTGATTTTATTCGAGGTGGTAGAGACACACACGGGAATGACAGGAACGCCGGCAGCAATGGCGGCGTGGAATGCCCCGGTCTTAAACGGCAGTAAGCCACGGCCACGGCTACGGGTGCCTTCCGGAAACATCCAGACGGAGATATTGCGTTTCTGAATGTGCTTAACCACCTGCGCAATGGTGCCGTGTGCTTTTGCCCGGTTATTGCGGTCAATCAGCAGGTTGCCCGTCAGCCAGTAGAGAAGACCAAAAAAGGGTACCCAAAGCAGGCTCTTTTTCCCCACCGTCACCGTCGGCGGCTGCACGATATTAGACGCCGTGACCATATCGTAGTTGTTCTGATGATTAGCGATATAAATCGCCTTGCCGAAGTTCGCATAATCCTGCGGCAGGCGTTGTTCAACCTTCAGACCAAAGACGGGAGCAAGACGACCAAACATATGCCCGAACGTAGCGACATGCTTTGGATTACGGGGGCTCAACAAGCAGTACAGGCAGCCAAATACACAAACCAAAATAGAATAAATGACAACGATGATGACGCGAATAATAAAAAGCATAGCTACCTCGAAAACCCATCCTTATGAGCATGAAACGTTAGCCATCAACACACAGGGCCAGGTCAGATGCGGGTCCGTAAAAGTCATATTGTTAATCGCAATTCTCGAATAAACAACGCTTTTACGGGAAAATTTACCACTGCCCCCCTCAGAACGAAGGGGGCAAGAAATGCACGAATTACTCTTCGCTGTTGCCAGCGCTGGCGCGTGCTGGCGCGTCAATTTCAACGCGATCAATGCGTTGTAATCCCCGCATCAACGTGCCCCGACGCCCACGCTCACCCTGTACTTTTTGCAGCTCTTCAGGGCGCAGTTTGATCTTGCGTTTTCCGACGTGAATGGTCAGCGTGCTCTGCGGAGGTAACAGATAAAGATGCGCCAGCCCATCTTCACCTTTCGCCGCCTCCGCAGCAGGGATGCCAATGATTTTGTTTCCTTTACCTTTAGAAAGCTGCGGCAGATCGCTGACCGGGAACATTAGCATCCGTCCTGCCTGGGTAATGGCCAGCAGCATATCAGCGTCGTTTTCAATTTCCAGCGGCGGCATGACGCGCGCGCTATCCGGCAGGCTGATTAAGGTCTTACCGGCGCGATTGCGCGCCACCAGATCGTTAAAGGTGCAGACGAAGCCATAACCGGCGTCGCTTGCCATCAGTAATTTCTGATCCTCACTGGTCATTACCATATGCTCGACGGTTGCCCCTGGCGGCAGCGTCAGTTTACCGGTCAGCGGCTCGCCCTGCCCACGGGCAGAGGGTAGCGTAATGGGGTCAATGGCATAGCTGCGGCCAGTAGAGTCGATGAAGACAACCGGCTGGTTACTCTTCCCTTTGGCAGAGGCTTTCCAGCTATCGCCGGACTTAAAGCTCAGCCCTTGCGCATCGATATCATGGCCTTTGGCGCTACGCACCCAGCCCATCTGTGACAACACAATGGTGACAGGCTCGGACGGCAGCATATCGTGCTCGTTCATCGCCTTCGCTTCTTCGCGCTCATGCAGCGGAGAGCGACGATCGTCGCCGAAGGCATCCGCATCCGCCTGGAGCTCTTTCTTGAGCAGCGTATTCATCTTGCGTTCAGACGCCAGAATGCCTTGCAACTGATCGCGCTCTTTTGCCAGATCGTCCTGCTCGCCACGAATTTTCATCTCTTCGAGTTTGGCAAGATGGCGTAATTTCAGCTCAAGAATGGCTTCCGCCTGGGTTTCGCTGATGCCAAAACGCGACATCAGAACCGGCTTCGGCTCATCTTCGGTACGAATAATGTGAATGACGTCGTCGATATTGAGAAACGCCACCAGCAAACCTTCCAGGATATGCAGGCGCTTAAGCACTTTCTCCAGACGATAGTTCAGACGGCGGCGCACGGTGTCGCGACGGAACACCAGCCACTCATTGAGGATTTCCAGCAGGTTCTTCACCGCCGGGCGTCCATCAAGACCAATCATGTTGAGATTGATGCGGTAGCTCTTCTCAAGATCGGTAGTGGCGAAGAGGTGATTCATCACCTGCTCCATATCCACACGATTGGATCGCGGCACAATCACCAGACGGGTTGGGTTTTCATGATCGGATTCGTCGCGAAGATCGTCAACCATCGGCAACTTTTTATTGCGCATCTGTGCCGCAATCTGCTCCAGCACGCGCGCGCCGGACACCTGATGCGGCAGTGCGGTAATCACCACCGCACCGTCCTCTTTTTTCCACACAGCGCGCATGCGCACTGAGCCACGACCGTTTTCGTAGATTTTACGAATCTCCGCACGGGAGGTAATGATCTCCGCTTCGGTCGGATAATCCGGCCCCTGGACAATATCCAGTAACTGGTCGAGGGTGGTTTTGGGCTGCTCAATCAGCGTAATCGCAGCGTTGGCCACTTCACGCAGGTTATGCGGTGGGATATCCGTAGCCATGCCCACGGCGATGCCGGTAGTCCCGTTGAGCAGAATGTTAGGCAGACGCGCAGGCAGCATTTTCGGCTCCTGCAGAGTGCCATCAAAGTTCGGCACCCACTCCACGGTTCCCTGACCGAGTTCGCCCAGCAGGACGTCGGCGTAGCGGGACAGACGGGATTCGGTATAACGCATCGCGGCGAAGGATTTAGGATCGTCCGGTGCACCCCAGTTCCCCTGACCGTCCACCAGCGGGTAGCGGTACGAGAACGGCTGCGCCATCAAGACCATAGCTTCGTAACAGGCACTGTCACCGTGCGGATGATATTTACCCAGCACATCGCCCACGGTACGGGCGGATTTTTTGAATTTGGCGCTGGCACTCAGCCCCAGCTCAGACATCGCGTACACGATGCGACGCTGAACAGGTTTCAGGCCATCACCGATGAACGGCAACGCCCTGTCCATGATGACGTACATGGAGTAGTTCAGATAGGCGTTTTCCGTGAATTCATGCAGCGCAAGGCGCTCTGCCATATCGCTCATTAATCGTGATTCCTCAACGTGTGCGCCCGCCTTTTCGGCGGCAATATTGCCGCAGATACTAACCTATCTGCGGCGAGGAGTCATAACTATGCGCGATTTTTTGAAACCGGGTAAAGCCGCTACTGAGTGACCTTATTAACTTGCTTAACGTCGATCTCAACCGAGTTCCAGTCTTTGTCCACTTCCCCCTGAATTTCCACCACATCCTGCGGCCCTACGCTCACGCCGTTCCAGCGTTTATGGTCAATATCCACGTTGATGGTGCCGGTCGTATCCTTGAAGGTATATACATCATCGGACAGGCGCTCAACGATATTGCCCCGCAGCGTCACCCAGGCATCGTCACGCATGGACTTAGCACGCTCTACCGTTGCCGTACCGCCGGCAGGTCCGGTGAATCCACCGCCTTGTGCGCTGGTTGCGCCAGGCCCGTTAAACCCGCCGCCCTGGGCGGCAGTTTGATTTGTATTCGCCGCAAACACGGGGGCAGAACAGATCATGACAATCGCGGTCATCGCAGCAATCTTTTTCATCTTTTCTCTTCCTTTGTCAGTCGATTCACCCCTATTAAACCCGCCAGTTCTTAACAACTTCTTAAGGCAAAAAAAGAAATCTTTTTTCTGTACAGCCCACTGAAACTGCATGTTTACTTGCTGACAGGCGAGAAAAAAGGGATGTCACATGCGCGTGTTACTGATTGAAGACGACAAACTCATTGGCGACGGAATCAAAGCGGGGTTAAGCAAACTTGGCTTTAGCCCTGACTGGTTCACGGATGGGCTGCTTGGCAAGCAGGCGCTCTACAGCGCGCCTTATGATGCCGTCGTGCTGGATCTGACCCTGCCCGGTCTGGACGGCCTTGAGATCCTTCGTGAATGGCGCGACAAAGGCCACAGCGAGCCAGTGCTCATCCTCACCGCCCGCGATGCGCTCGATCAGCGCGTGGAAGGGTTACGCCTCGGCGCAGATGACTATCTGTGTAAGCCCTTTGCGCTGATAGAGGTGGCCGCCCGGCTTGAGGCGCTGGTTCGCCGTAGCCACGGTCAGACTCGCAGCGAACTGCGCCACGGAAAGATAACGCTTGATCCCGTAAGCCTTGTCGCCACCCTGGCAGACGAGCCCCTGTCCCTTAAGCCAAAAGAGTTCGCGCTACTGGAGTTGCTGCTACGGAATGTTGGTCGCGTGCTGCCACGCGCGCTGATTGAAGAAAAAATCTACAGCTGGGATGACGAGGTGACGAGTAACGCCGTCGAGGTGCATGTTCACCATTTACGCCGAAAGCTTGGCAGCGACGTTATCCGCACCGTTCACGGCATCGGCTATACCCTGGGTGACGCATGAGATGGCCTGTTATCGCAAGCCTGCGCCTGCGCCTGACGCTGCTGTTTTTGCTGCTGGCGACGGTCGCCTGGCTTTGCGCCAGCGTGGTGGCCTGGCAGCAGACCCGCGAAAAGCTGGACGAGCTCTTTGATACCCAGCAGATGCTGTTTGCCAAACGACTGAGCACCATGAGCAGCGATGAGGCCGGTCATCTTCGCTCTACCGCGCCACCTGACAAAAAAGTGAAGCGGGGGCATCTGGACGACGACGCCCTGGCCTTCGCCATTTTTTCGCTGGACGGTAAACCTGTACTGCACGATGGGGAAAACGGTAAGCAGATCCCGTGGAATTATCATCGTGACGGATTTGAAAATGGTCATCTGAAAGATGACGACGATGACTGGCGGTTCCTGTGGTTAACCTCGGCTGACGGGCAGTACCGTATTGCTGTTGGGCAGGAGTGGGACTACCGCAAAGAGATGGCGGTAGAGATCATTCGCTCGCAGCTCACCCCCTGGCTGGTGGCGCTTCCGCTGATGCTTATCGTGCTTATCCTGCTACTGAGCCGGGAGCTGACCCCGCTCAGACGGCTTGCGCAGTCGCTGCGGACACGCGAGCCAGACAGCGCCACCCCGCTCCCCCACACCGGCGTACCCAATGAAGTTCGCCCGCTGCTGGATGCCCTCAACCAGCTGTTTGCCCGCACGCAAAACATGATGCAGCGTGAACGCCGTTTCACCTCCGACGCCGCGCATGAGCTTCGTAGCCCCTTAACCGCCCTGAAAGTTCAGGCCGACGTGGCGCAGCTGTCGCAGGACGATCCGTGCGCGCGCGATAAGGCCCTGAATCAGTTACATGCAGGCATTGAGCGCGCCTCGCGCCTGGTCGATCAGTTGCTCACCCTCTCCCGCCTTGACTCTCTGGAAAACCTGGAAGATGTGGAGCCTGTGGCATTAGCGCCTTTGCTTGAGTCAGCAGTGATGGACATTTACCACACTGCCAGACAGGCCGGGGTGGATGTGCGCCTGAACATCATTGCGCCGCAGGTCACCCGCATCGGGCAACCTCTGCTGCTCAGCCTGCTGGTGCGCAATTTACTGGATAATGCCGTGCGCTACAGTCCCGCCGGCAGTGTGGTACGGGTGACGCTGGAGGCCCGGGGTTTTAGCGTCAGCGATAACGGCCCTGGTATCAGCGCCGAGGCGCTGGCCCGCATTGGTGAGCGTTTTTATCGTCCCGCGGGCCAGCACGCCACGGGCAGTGGGCTGGGTCTCTCCATTGTCAGGCGCATCGCTCATATGCATCGCATGACAGTGACCTTTCAGAACGCCCCCACCGGAGGATTCATCGCCGCGATCGCACTGCCATAATTATTGCTGCTAGCGCAAAAGTCTTTGCACGCTTTGCCTGGTTCGTCAAAGGTCTTATCGGGATAGAATTGCCGTCATTGACGTTCCCTAAGGACAAACCTGATGAGCAATATCCTGATTATCAACGGCGCAAAGAAATTCGCCCACTCTAATGGTCAACTCAATGACACGCTGACCTCCGTTGCTGAAAGCGTACTGCGCGATACCGGGCACCAGGTAAAAACCGTGCGTACCGACGGCGACTACGACATTCAAGCGCAAGTGCAGAACTTTCTTTGGGCTGACGTGGTTATCTGGCAGATGCCAGGCTGGTGGATGGGCGCGCCGTGGACCGTGAAGAAATATATGGATGATATCTTTACGGAAGGCCACGGCGCACTGTACGCCAGCGATGGCCGCAGCCGTTCTGATGCCGCTAAAAAATACGGTTCCGGCGGCCTGATTCAGGGCAAAAAATATATGCTCTCTCTGACCTGGAACGCACCGCTGGAGGCCTTTAACGATGAAGAGCAGTTCTTCCACGGCGTGGGCGTGGATGGCGTTTACCTGCCTTTCCACAAAGCCAACCAGTTTCTGGGCATGGAACCACTGCCAACCTTTATCGTTAACGACGTCATTAAAATGCCAGACGTGCCGCGCTACATTGAGGAATATCGCAAGCATCTTGGGCAAATTTTTGGTTAACTGAGAGACTGGACTTAGAAGGAGTTAACCATGTTGACAGTGATTGCTGAAATTCGCACCCGTCCGGGGCTGCACCATCGCCAGGCCGTACTTGAAAGATTTGCCGAAATTATCCCCACCGTACTGCAGGAAGAGGGTTGCCACGGTTATGCCCCCTGGGTTGACCACGCCGCTGGCGTCAGTTTCCAGACCGCCGCACCTGATTCCATTGTGATGGTTGAGCAGTGGGAAACGGTCGCCCATCTGGAAGCGCACCTTGCCACTGCGCACATGAAAGCCTGGAGCGAAGCGGTGAAAGGCGACGTGCTGGAAACCCATATTCGCATTCTGGAGCAAGGGGTTTAATCCTCTGCGTTCAACGCTCTCCCACTGGGCTGCGGGATCCCCAGTAATATGTTTTTGCAGCGACAACATTGCGCCATGAGAATAGAACAGTCACCGCGATGACAGGGTCCGGCTGAAAATCGACGACGCGTATCCGCAAGGCCGGGGCGCCGCGCAGGGATGCGCGGCGAGGGCGACTTTACAGGGATGTTACCTTCGCCCGTCCCCGATAAGCCTGAAGGATTAAGCGTCGTGGACCGCGAAGCGGCGATTTTCCTTGCCGGGAGCCCGGGTCGCCAGGGTGGTGGCGGTGAACCACCCTGGCACGTTCACGGGTTCTGGCGTGACAGAGAAGCAAGAAACATAAGGTGAACGGAATGCCCTCAGAGCCGCATGTTCCCCTCACCCTGACCCTCTCCCCAAAGGGGAGAGGGAACCTGACGTGCTCGCATTTTTTTGTGGCGATTTTTAAGTCCGTAGGGCGACAGCACGCTACCAGTACAGCTTCCAGCTCTGGCTAAACCGCATCAGCGCCTCGACGTAAAAATAATCTCCCCAGCTGCAGCATTCATCCACGCCTTTGTCGCTCGCAAGATGGTAGACCGAGTGCTTGAGTAGCCCGTTGGTAGGCTCATTTTTACCCGCCAGATAGTGCTTACCCAGCGACGACATAATGCGCATCGCCCAGTGCTGATAGCGCTCACGATCCGGATCGGTGACCGGCAGATGCTTGATAAGCTCAAGCAGCCCGCAGACAGCAATCGCCGCCGACGAGGAGTCCCGCAGCGCGTCGGTCTCCACCAGCGCCAGATCCCAGTGACAGACAGCATCTTCCGGCAGGCGGTTCAGGAAGTAATTAGCCAGCCTTTTCGAAAGCGCGACCATCTCGTTGTCGCCGGTGTAGATGAAACTCAGAAGGAAGCCGTAAATCCCCCACGCCTGGCCGCGCGACCAGCAGGAGTCATCCGCATAGCCCTGCTGGGTGTTGCCATAACGCGGCGCGCCTGTTTTCACATCCATATAGTAGGTGTGAAAAGTGGAAGCATCCTCGCGTATTAAATAGGTCGCCGCCTGATTCACATGCGCCTGCGCCGCTTTAGCAAAACGCGGATCGCCGGTCTGCTCACTTGCCCAGTAGAGCAGCGGCAGGTTCATATTACAGTCAATGATCATACGCCCGGCCTGCTCCGGGTCGCGAAGATCCCCCCATGCCTGAATGATCTGCGCCTTCTGGTGAAAGCGTTCGAGCAGCGCTTCTGCCGCCTGCAGGGCAAAGCCGCGTGCCTCGCGATGACCGGTCAGTCGCCAGGCCGACACGCACGAGAGGGTGTACAGGAACCCCAAATCATGAGTGTTTGTGTCAAGACGTCCCGCAATGCGCAGGCCAAATGAGCGCACATTTTTTTCCGCCAGCTCGCGAAAAACCTCATCCCCGGTCATCTCCCAGGCAAGCCATAACTGCCCGGTCCAGAAACTGGTCGTCCACTCCACATTTTCGGTGAGCGGGTAGTAGCCGTTTACACAGGTTTCAGCGGGAAACTTCTCACCGAACTGCGTTAAATGACGACGAATCAGTTCGAGGGTATGCTGCCGTGCGCTGTCCAGTTCATCTGCAAATCGCTGCCGGTCAACCGGCGCACCTGGACACTCCCGTAACGGTTCCTCAACGATTTTACTTAACATAGTTCGGTTCCTTCTTTTAAAAAAATACCCGGTATTAACGCGAAAGATGATTGCCTGCTATATCCAGCGGTGCACGCTGACGCCATTTGCTCTGGCAGGCCGAGAGGGTCCATGCGGATATCAAGGTAAAGGTCAGTGCCGTCGCGCCCATAATAATGTAGGTATTTTCAAAACCGATGCGGTCATAGAGTAAGCCGGCGGGAGAAGAGACCACCACATTACCTACATACAACATCGCCTGATAACCCAATAAATACATGGTTGCATTAACACGCTTATCAAAATGCTCTGCAATGTATTTAAATACCGAGACCAGCAGCAGACAGATTTCCAGACCGTACAGCGGCTTCAGCACGGAAATTAATAAATGAGAATCACAGAGGCCGGATATAATCAGCCGCGCTCCGACTACCATCCCCACAATTAACAGACCACGTTTAGCGCCGATATAATTCACCACCAGTGGAATTACCATATACATGATAAATTCCATCCCGGACTGCACGGTGCCCAGGTAGCCAAATACCGCATTCCCCTGATGCACATCGTCAAAGAAGGTGACGAAATAGCGCGAGAACTGCTGCTCGGCGATAAACATCATCCATGCCACGCCAGCAACATAGAGGCAGAATGCCCAGAATTTGCGGTTACGCAACAGCGCGTAAACGTCCGCAGGCACAATCTTCTCTTTGGTCAACACCTCGCTGGCGTTAGCCGCATTGACGTTCACCTTCAGGCTCAGCAGCACAATAAACATCACCACCGATGCCACGCTACCCATGATGAAGTTCCACGCCGGTGAAATGTTAAACAGCAGGCCGGAGAAAGAGGACGCCACGGCCCAGCCCAGCGATCCCCACATGCGGATCTGCCCAAACTCCATGCTGTTTAAACGGCTATAGCGGTCACTGTAAGATTCGCAGGCCGCCACCCCGGCATACCAGGCAAAGCTTAAATAAATGGCCCCGACAATAATTCCCATCATGGTATTCGTCAGCAATAACGGCTGATACACATAAATAAAGAACGGTGCCATTAAGGCCGACATTAACACGACAAAATAGAGCAGGTATTTACTCATTCCGATTTTATCAAGAATATAACCGTAAATCGGTTTCAGAATTACTGAGAAAATACCATTAACAGCAAATACCGTACCGATAACCGTGCCACTCAGATTGGCTTTTTGTCCAAGCCAGATGGCTAACAAACCGATACTTGCTGACCAGGTAAAAAAATAGAGAAAGATAAATGAACTGATTTTGTAATATTCAGTCCGGGTGTTGATGGCTGATTTTTCCATACTATCCTCGACAAATCGTGTAGCGTTCAGAGATTGCGAATGACGAAAATATTTCTGTTATTGTTCTGGCCGCGCGGATTAATGCGCAAAGGTTATTATTGTATTGTGCTCTTTACTCTTCACCCGAATCCCTTCGGGCTCAATGGTTAATTCCGGTACAACAGAATAAAAATCATGTGAGCTTAAACTGGCCTGCACTGCGCAGGCCAGCCAGTGTTCCCCGACTGGCAGGATGTTATGTAGCATGGGGATGGTCGCACACTCAGCAAACATGACGCTGCTATTAGGTGGGGTTACCACACAATCGGCTTCGCGCACACGCAGCGGTGAGAGATCGACAATCGCACTCACCCCATTGGCAGCCTGCACAAGCCCGCCCCTCTGCGTCCCCTGCGCAAGCGGCCGCAGAGGGGCCTTCATCACGGCAAAACCGCCCTCCACGCTGTGCAGTTCACGCGCCGTGCGGATGCGGTGTACCCGCAGATGCCACTCCCCACAGGGGATAAGCCAGGTCGCGATCTGTACATCACGCCACGGCGACCAGCGAGAGAAGATGTGGTTATCCTGCACCACCACCTCGTCACAGGCCCGACGCCCACGAAAATAGTTGTCACCCTCGCTCAGCAGCAACATAGAGTCACATGCCGCGTGCTTAATACCGTAGCGCCCGCGCTCAATGGTGAAACCAAAGCGGCTGGAGTAGGCAAATTTGGTGTATTTTGCCTCGGTATTGACGTAGTTATTCAGCTCAAGCTGACCGGAAGTCAGCATGTAGACATGGCGGGACCCGGCGGAATGCACCAGAATCTGCTGCGCATGAGCAATAGCACGGTGCGAAGCCAGCGTCGGCAGCGGCGCCTCTTCGGCCTGCCAGAAAGCGTGATGCGCTGGCAACGCCAGAATTAAAAATACCTTCAACGCCCAGTAAGGCGAACCGGGCGAGTTGTAGTCCTCACACATCGCCAGGTTGGGGTATGCAAACCCAAGCGTCAGCACGCCGTCACGGTCAAAAATGGGTTGTGACAGCCACCAGCGAAGATGGCGCAGAATAATGCCTTTCACGATACCAGGCGTGAGCACCGGTAGTGCAGACCAGGCCACCGAGCTCCAGAACGCCACCATTGCAAACCGGTAAGTCAGACTGCGACCAAAGGGGATGGATTCGCCGTCGGCGGCAGACATATAGATAAAATCATCGGCGAACTGCACCGCACGTTCGCGCAGCACCGCGGCGCGCTCCGGGTCATCTTCCCCGTTGAGGGTGGCATAAATCAGGCCATAAAAATGAAAGGCCATCGAGATGTAATAGTCTTTTGGACGACCAGGACCGTCGGAATACCAGCCGTCTCCCAGATAGTAGGCTTCCATCAGCGTAAAGCGGCGATCGATAGCCTGCTTATCCCAGGGTAGCCCCGCACGCTTAAAGCCCAGCTGCACCAGAATCGCGAAATAATTCCAGTTACTGTCGGGCATCTGTGCATCGGTGATTTGATTCAGCCAGCGGTGCAGGTTGTCGCGCTCACGCGGGCTGAAACCGGCCAGACACTCTCCCTGGAGCAGCGCCAGCCCCAGTCCCCAGGCTGCCATCTCCACCAGCCGCTGGTCGTAGGGGCCAGTCTCGCCCCAGTATTCGCGACTTTCAGGATCGGTTCCCTGCTTCAGCGCGGCGAAGTATTTGTCGGCAAGCGGCGTTGCATCCCCACCGGCCAGCAGCGGGAACAGCCCCCACATTGCCCGCGACAACCCTTCCATCTCTGCAATTTTTGCCCCGTAATGCGCCTGGGTTTCACCGAGCGAGAATCCTGAACGGCCCGCAGGAAACGCGATATCCAGCGCGTTTAACATTGTCGTCAGTTCCGCCACGACATCCTGCCGGGAAGACAATGAAATTGATTTTTTTTCGTCGGGCATCGGCATCGGTTCACTCCCCTGATAAGTGGCTAAAGAATAGTGAACCGACACTGTGTAGAAATGTTACCCCGGTCACACTGATGAGCTTTGTTTAAACCCCGTGTTGAGAAAATTTAAAATGGTGGTTTATAACGTTCGCTATTGCGATAAAAATTGAGATCTGTTGCACCATGAGTGACCGCTGGCATGCAGAACGTCTGGAGCTCATCACCCTCAACGATACGGTAGTGTCGTTCAGCCGTCTTTTTGCCAATACGGTGCGCTACCATCACTGGCATCAGTGTTTAGAAGTGTTGTATGTCGAGGAAGGGTTTGGCGTGGTGATTGTGGATAATCGCCAGTACACCATGCGCCCCGGCAGGCTCTTTTTTTTCCCGCCGTTTACGCTGCATAAAGTGATGGTTGATGAACAGGCGCAGAACAGCTACCGGCGAACCATCATTCATGTCGACCAGCATGCGGTACTGAAGCTGTTTCGTGATTTTCCGCATAATCAGCGGCGATTACAGCGTCTTTCCGCGCGCGGTGGCGCAGCCGTGGTGATGGATGCTGCGGCCATTCATGCGCACATCGACCATCTGTTCAGCGACTACGCCCGGATGGCGACGCTGGCACGGCTGACCGCTGAGCAGGTCGCCTGCCTGCTGCTCACTTTGCTCAATATGCTACCTGAAGAGCAGGAAACGATGCCGGAAACGCAGACCGGCATCGCCACACCGGTGATGTTCTGGCTGGAGGAGAATTATCAGCGCAAGTTTAGTCTGAATCAGCTGGCTGCCGACCTTGGAAAGTCACGCAGTTATGTTTCCCGTCGTTTCCATTTCGAAACCGGCGAGCCTGTCCACCAGTACTTAAACACGTTGCGCTTACGAAAAGCCTGCGAACTGCTGTTACACAGCACCCGCAGCATTCGCGACATTGCCAGCGAAAGCGGCTTTTCCGATGTGACCTACTTTATCAGCGCCTTTAAAAAGGGGATTGGCGAGACGCCGTTGCGCTATCGCAAGAATCACACCCCGGCCAGCTAACATACGCCCGGTCAGCCCTGTGGGGTGGCCAGGCTTGTCACGTTCCGCCGTGACTTACCAGCCGCAGACGTTGGTCTCTTCGTCGGACTCATAGCCACGCACGATGTTGATCAAGTCCTTCACGGCATCAGCAGCAAAGGTTGGATCGTTCAGCTTTGCCAGGCTGAGCTGGTCTTTATCAACAGAAACGCCGTTGTTTTTGTTTGTCACGGTCAGCACAAAACCTTTTTCACTTTCGCTTTTATCTGTCAGCTGTTCCAGGAGCGCGTTGACCGCCCCGACGGCAACATCGGGCACATACAGCGCCATCGGCTTCAACCAGATTTTTTCATGGGTTTCGCCATTACTGCGGTTGGTTACGGCTAAGGCATAGCCCAGATTTTCAGTGGTCATTTTTTTCTCCCTCATCCTTCAATCAAAATTTTGGGATCAACCCAAAAATCGACGTTAAACACCGTATCGTCCGTCAGGGCTTCGATGCGATGCCAGACTTCTGCCGGGAAAACACCGAACTGCCCGGCTTCGATTGTTAATGTTTCAACAGGCTCCGGGCTGGTCTCATCGGCATAACCGTAGTACCGAATCGTGCCCTGCATCACGCTCAGGCGCGGAAAAACGCCCTGACGGGTGCCTGCATCAAGATGACGTTGCCAGATGGAGGCCGGAGCTGTTTCGTTTGTCCATAAGGGTGTGGTGCGGACGTGTACATAATTCGTAGGTATAACAATGCGTTGCATGTTTCATCCTCGTAGGAATGTGTGTCGGGAGAAACGTTATGTTGCAAACAAAATACTACTTTAAGCAGATAATGGGAACGACAAAAGGCTTAGTACAACAAGAGGGGTAGAGAGGAGGTAGAACGGAATAAGTCATTAGTCAGGCGATAATGCTGGCGAAAATGTATCGCCAGCATTCAACGTCTGTTACCGTTTTTGCAGGGCTTCCCACAGGCCAAGCAGATAGGTCACGCCCAGTGCCCGATCGTATAAGCCATAGCCCGGACGGCCAGTTTCTCCCCAGATAAAACGCCCGTGATCGGGGCGGATATAACCATCAAAACCATTGTCATGCAGCGACTGCATTACTTTGTACATGTCTAACGAACCGTATTGTGATGGGTGAGCGCACTCATAAAAATCTTTATCTTTGATGAGCTTAATATTGCGTACATGGGCAAAATGGATGCGCTTACGACGGCTAAACTCCGCGAGGATTTCATAGACGTTGTTGTCAGGATCCTCGGCGATGGAGCCGGTACAAAGGGTGATCCCATTGGCGGGTGAATCCACGGCATTGCACAGCCAGTCCAGATCCTGACGATTTTTCACTACCCGCGGCAGGCCGAAGATGGAGTACGGCGGATCGTCCGGGTGGATTGCCATTTTGACTCCGACCTCTTCACAGACTGGAATAACCGCTTTCAGGAAGTAGACCAGGTTTTCACGCAGCTTCGCATCATCCACCGCCTTATAGCTGGCGAATAACTCCTGCACCTGAGCCAGTCGTTCAGGCTCCCATCCTGGCAGCGCAAATCCGTTGGCGTTGCTCAGCACTTCACTGACCACCTCTTCCAGGCTCTTGTCGATATCTTTCTTTTCAAAAGCCATCGTCACTGAACCATCCGGCAGAACATAGTTCATGTCGGTTTTCATCCAGTCGAAGACCGGCATGAAGTTGTAGCAAATGACTTTTACGCCATACTGCGCCAGGTTACGGATGGTTTGCTTGTAGTTTTCGATGTAGCGGTCGCGGCTGGGCAGGCCAATTTTGATGTCATCGTGGATATTCACGCTTTCAATGACTTCCATTTTCAGCCCGGCTGCATGCGCCTGATTCACCAGTGCTTCAATTTTATCAACGGGCCACAACTCACCTGGCGGTACATCGTAAAGCGCACCGACAACCCCTTCCACACCCGGCACCTGCCGGATGTACTCAAGGGACACTTTGTCTTCTTTTGGCCCAAACCACCGCATTGTCATCCGCATACAACAACCTCGATTCGAATTTGTTAACATCCACTACCATACTAGTAGCTACTGACTGCTACAGTAATCCCCTGCGCGCCATTAATCAATATATTCCTCAAACAAATAATAATCGGTGAATAAAATGAGATTGATATTAATTTTCAGTTAATAAACAAAAGAAACTTGAGACAAAACCAGGATATTAAATCTTGACGTGGTTCACATTATTAAAAATCAATCTTGTATGGTAGTAGACTATCATTTTTATCGGTATACCGTAAAAAAGATTGAAGGTAATTGGTTCATTAAAAAACCGCACACGGAAAATTCAGGAGCAGGTAGAAAATGTCACTGATTAATGAGGACTTTATGCTTACCAGCAAGGCTGGTCAGACACTCTACAAGCGCTACGCAAAGCATCAACCTATTATTGATTATCATTGTCATCTGGAAGCCAGAGACATTTTTGAGAATAAACCTTTTCGCGATATTACCCAGCTTTGGCTTGAAGGCGATCACTATAAATGGCGTGCCATGCGGGCAAATGGTATTCATGAGAAATATATTACTGGTGACGCTTCCTCAGAAGAAAAATTTGAAGCCTGGGCAAAAACCGTAGAATCAAGTTTTGGTAATCCGCTGTATCACTGGACTCACCTTGAACTTGCCAGCTATTTCTCTCTCCATCAGCCGCTGAGTCATAAAAACTGGCGGGACGTGATGACGGCGTGTAATGAACAGATCGCCGGACGCGATTTTTTACCCAGAGCATTAATAACGCGCTCAAACGTGGCGGTGATTTGCACTACCGATAAACCCCTGGATGATTTGAAATATCACAAGCTATTACAACAGGAAGAGGGATTTAATACCCGCGTCCTGCCGACGTTTCGCCCGGATGAACTGTTTGATGCCGATCCGACACGCTTTGCTCACTTCCTCTTTCAGTTAGGGAGTGCGACAGGGACAACCATCCGTAACCTGGCCTCGTTCGTCGCCGCGATCGCCGCGAGGATTGACTATTTCCATCAGGTCGGCTGTCGGATCTCCGATCACGGCCCGCTGGAGATGACTTACTGCCCGGTAACGCCCGCGCAGGCAGAAGCCCTTTTCCAGTCCCGAATGGCGGAGCGTGAACTCACACCTGATGAGATGCAGGCGTGGAACAGCATGATCTTTGTCGAACTCGCCGCGCTCTATCAGCAGAAAGCCTGGGCGATGCAAATACATTTTGGCGCCATCCGTAATAATAATTCCCGCCAGTATCGGGAGATTGGAATAAACAGTGGTTTCGATTCTGTTGCCGACCAGGTAAATCTGGCGGCCCATCTTAATGGGCTGCTTAATGCGATGGCAGAAAATAACGGGCTGCCAAAAACCATTATTTACAACCTTAACGCAGGTTATAACGACATCGTGGCGTCCACCCTGGCGAATTTCCAGAGTGGAGAGGAGGGTATTAAATCCCCTATGCAATTTGGCTCCGGCTGGTGGTTTAACGACACGCATCGCGGCATGGTAAATCAACTCACTACCCTTGCCGATCAAGGTTTGTTGGCTAATTTCATTGGCATGCTGACCGACTCACGTAGTTTCGTCTCTTATCCCCGCCACGATTATTTTCGACGCATACTTTGCAACCTTATTGGTGGCTGGGTAGATCGCGGGGAAGTCCCGGAAGACATGGATATTTTATCAAGGATGGTAAAAGGGATTTGTTGTGATAACGCCCGCGCTTATTTCAATTTTTAATTTATCCATTCACGAGATAAAAATATGAAGCGTTCAGAAAGAAAAATCACTATCCCCGTCAGTATTGGTTACGGCCTTACTGATATTATGGGAGGCGGCGCCTTTACAGTTATTGGCGCATGGCTGTTATTTTATTACACCACCTTCGTGGGGCTGTCGCCTCTGGAAGCGGCATCCATTGTGGCGATCGCACGTATCGTAGACGCCATTATCAGCCTCTTTATGGGCTCTTTTACCGACCACTTCTATAAAAATGCCCTCGGGAAGCGATTTGGCCGCCGCCGTTTCTTCTTGCTGATTGGCTCCCCCTTAATGCTGGTTTATGCCCTGCTGTGGCTCAACGGGATGAACTACTGGTTCTATCTGAGCGTCTATCTGGCGTTTGAGATCATTGCGGCGATGGTGCTTATCCCCTGGGAAACCCTGCCATCCGAAATGACCAAAGACTTTAACGCCAGAACCAAGCTTTCAACCGGACGCATGTTTTTATCGGCCACTGGGACCTTCCTTGCCACCTTTATTCCGGGGCTGCTGATTGGTTACCTGGGTGAAAAGAGTGCTGAAGCCTACCTGATTAACGGTATCGTCTTCGCCGTAGCCTTTATGGTTTGTGTCCTGATCTCGTGGAAAGTTACCTGGGAGCGTGAATTAACGCCTGAAATGCTGGCGGAACTGGAAAACGAGCGCTCGGCATCACGGGTGAATATTCTGGGGTTGTTCAAAGATTATCTTTCTACGCTGAAAGTGCGCGCCTTTCGTAAACATCTGGCGATTTATCTGCTCTCTTTTACCGCAAAAGATATCTATAACACCGTTTTTGTTTTCTTCTGTGTTTACTGCCTGCAGGTCTCCTCTGCGTTTGCAGGCAGCCTGCTCTCAATGAGTATTATTGGTCTTCCCGTGACCCTGGTCGCTGGCTTTGCCATCATTAAGTTTGGCCCATCAAAACTGTATGTCTTCGCCTACAGCCTGATGATGCTCTGCCTGGGCGGCATTTTGCTGATTTACCTCTTCCCGACGGCGCAGAAAGCACTTTTACTCATTATTCTTGCCGGTCTGTATCAGGTGGGTCGCTGCGTTCTGGAATTCACGCCGTGGAATGTGTTTCCGTTCATTCCTGATATTGATGAGATGATCACCCGCCAGCGTCGTGAAGGGCTGTTCGCTGCGGTGATGACCTTCTCACGTAAGACAACGGTCGCTATCGCCACTTTTGTTGTCGGTTTCATTTTACAGGAAGGCGGTTTTGTTAAAGGCAGCCAGATTCAGCCGCCGGAAGCGGTACAAACCATCGCGATGACGCTGTTTATCGGCACCGCAGGTTTACTTGTCCTCGCCCTGTGGCAGGCGCTGACCTTCCATCTGAACAAACAGACGCACAAAATCTTTGTTGATGAAGTGGAGAGACTGAAAAATCAGGGTTCGCGTCTGGCGGTGACGCCTGAAACACGCCGGGTTGTGGAAGATCTGACCGGCATGCATTACGAGCAACTGTGGCCGGAAGTGGAAGCGGATAAAGTGAACGCGCCGCGTGCCCCACATCCATTAACCGATTAATGAGTAATAAAAACGCTTCAGGTTTGACGGCCTGAAGCGTTTGTCAGGATCAGGCTTCGATATCCGCCCTGTCCCCTTTCTCCTGCAGCCAGTTACGGCGATCCTCAGAGCGTTTTTTCGCTAACAGCATATCCATCGTCGCATTGGTCTGCTGCTCATCTTCATCGCTGATAATCAGCTGCACCAGACGACGCGTATTAGGATCCAGTGTGGTTTCGCGCAGTTGCAGAGGGTTCATCTCGCCGAGTCCTTTGAAGCGCTGAACGTTCGGTTTACCCTTCTTACGCTTCAGTTGCTCCAGCACACCGGTTTTCTCTTCTTCCGTTAACGCGTAGTAAACCTCTTTACCCAGATCGATACGGTAGAGCGGCGGCAGGGCGACATACACATGGCCGTTTTTCACCAGCGTGCGGAAGTGCTTCACAAAGAGCGCGCACAACAGCGTGGCAATGTGCAGACCATCGGAGTCGGCATCCGCCAGGATGCAAATTTTCCCGTAGCGCAGCTGGCTCAAATCCTCACTGTCAGGATCCATACCGATCGCCACGGAAATATCATGCACCTCCTGAGAGGCCAGGACTTCATCGGATGAGACTTCCCAGGTGTTAAGGATCTTGCCCTTAAGCGGCATGATCGCCTGATATTCACGGTCGCGCGCCTGCTTGGCAGAACCGCCCGCCGAATCCCCTTCCACAAGGAAAAGCTCGGTGCGATTCAGATCCTGCGCGGTACAGTCCGCCAGTTTTCCGGGTAAGGCTGGCCCACTGGTCAGCTTTTTACGAATGACCTTTTTGGCTGCACGCATCCGGCGCTGTGCGCTGGAAATCGCCATTTCAGCCAGCATTTCTGCTGCCTGCACATTCTGATTAAGCCAGAGACTGAATGCGTCTTTCACCACGCCGGACACAAAGGCAGCGCACTGACGCGAGGATAAACGTTCTTTGGTTTGACCGGCGAACTGCGGGTCCTGCATTTTCACTGACAGCACGTACGCACAGCGGTCCCAGATATCCTCAGCCGACAGTTTCACGCCGCGCGGCAGAATATTTCGGTACTCGCAGAATTCACGCATGGCATCGAGCAGCCCCTGACGCAGACCGTTGACGTGCGTACCGCCCTGCATGGTGGGGATGAGGTTGACGTAGCTTTCCGTCAGCAGCTCACCGCCTTCCGGCAACCACAGCAGCGCCCAGTCCACGGCTTCCGTCTCGGCGGCAAAATTACCGACAAAGGGTTTTTCCGGAAGCGTTGGCAGGCCGTTAACGGTCTCCATCAGATAGTCGGTAAGACCATCCTGATAGCACCAGCGTTGTTCGGTATTGTTCACTTCATCTTTGAACGTGATCTCAACGCCCGGGCAGAGTACCGCCTTGGCTTTGAGCAGGTGCGAAAGACGTGAAACAGAAAAACGCGGACTATCGAAGAACTGTTCATCCGGCCAGAAATGAACGCTGGTCCCCGTGTTACGTTTTGCGCAGCTACCGACGACGTTCAGATCCTGAACTTTATCGCCATTTTCGAAGGCAATGTTATAGATTTGCCCGTCACGTTTGACGTTAACTTCAACGCGACGTGAAAGCGCATTCACAACCGAGATGCCCACACCGTGGAGACCACCGGAGAACTGGTAATTTTTGTTTGAGAACTTGCCGCCTGCATGCAAACGACACAGGATCAGCTCGACCGCAGGCACGCCCTCTTCAGGGTGAATGTCCACGGGCATACCGCGCCCGTCATCAATGACTTCCAGAGACTGATCGGCGTGCAGAATGACATCAACACGCTTCGCGTGGCCTGCCAGCGCTTCATCCACGCTGTTATCAATGACTTCCTGACCAAGATGGTTAGGGCGGGTGGTATCGGTATACATCCCCGGACGGCGGCGAACCGGCTCAAGCCCGGTGAGTACCTCTATGGCATCAGCGTTATAGGATTGCGTCATGGTTTGTTCGTAGATAGTGATCGGGTCGTTTCCCTGGCGGCTCAACGAAGCCCAAGGAAGTCGACAATCTGTGTGAAATGATTCTCAAAGCCCACAAAAGCATGATTACCGCCTTCTTCTACCGTCTGGCGGCACGCATCGTAGTAGTCGACGGCCTGACGGTAATCCAGCACTTCATCGCCCGTTTGTTGCAGAAGCCAGAGCAAGTCCGGTGCTTCCAGAGGGTCAACCTGCATCACTTTGAGATCGTAAATATGGCGTGACTCTAGCACATATTGCTGCCCCGTGTAGGGGTTCTCGTTATGACCAAGAAAATCGGCCAGTAACTCGAACGGACGAACCGCCGGATTCACCACAACGGCAGGCAGGGTAAAGCATTGCGAAAGCCAGGTCGCGTAGTAACCGCCTAAGGACGATCCCACGATGCCAAGCGGCTGCCCACCGTTCTCCAGCACCAGCAACTCCAGTAGTTCTGCGGCTTCGGCCGGATAGGGCGGTAACTGCGGCACGACAACATTAATATCAGGGTGATGGCGTGCCAGCCACTCTCTCAGACAGGTCGCTTTCGCAGAGCGCGGTGAGCTATTAAAACCATGCAGATATAAGAGGGTGGCCATCAGTAGCCTTCTGACGCGGTATCGGGGCTGAATCGGGCACTTTGCAAGCGGCAGACTTCCGTATGCATACTGCCGTCGGCGTGTAACTCAAGCCAACGCCATCCAGGGGCGATAGTATCCAGCGTGAAGTTGGCGCAGTGGGGCTTAAACTGAACGCAGGTCGAAGGCGTTGCCAGCATCCGGCGGCCATTCCAGTTGAGATCCAGCTCCTGGTGAATATGCCCACACAACATGTTCTTCACGTTGGGGTAGCGCACCAGTACGTTATCCAGCTCGGCGGCATTGCGCAAACTGTGCTGATCGAGCCAGCTACATCCGGAAGGCAAAGGGTGATGGTGCAGCAGCAGCAACGTATAACGCTCGCCGGCATCCGTCAGCTTTTTCTCCAGCCAGTCGAGCTGAAATTCGCTGAGTTCGCCATGCGGAACGCCAAACACCTGGCTGTCCAGCAAAAGAATTTGCCAGTGCTCACCCACAAACACGCGTTTAGCCGGCGAAATGCCCGCCTCGTGGAGGGCGTTGTACATGGCAGGCTGGAAATCATGATTACCAGGTAGCCAAACGCAGGGTACGCCAAACCTTGCGATGCCTTCAGCGAAGTGCTGATAAGCCGCAGCCGTTTGATCCTGCGCCAGGTCGCCCGTGGCGACGATTAAATCGCAGTGACGCTGCTGAGCCTGAATGGCATCCAGTACGGCCTGATAGCTTTCCCAGGTATTCACCCCTAACAACGTGTCGTGCTTTTCGGCAAACAAATGAGTATCAGTAATTTGTAATATCCTGACACTGGACTCATCCGCCAGATTCAGGTTTAACAGGCTTTCCAAATGGTGTCCTTAGGTTTCACTACGCTAACAAACCGGAATCGCCATTGCTCCATGTGCTAGACAGTAACGTAGCCAGTCGGCCAGAAACTGATTAATTTGATGCTTTTCGTCGCGTTGATGCAACTTTTTATTCGGGTAATCATAACGCGCCTTGAAGCGAAAGATCTGCTGACTCGAACACACTTCGGCCACCATAGCGTCATGATATAGACGCACCGTCATTGATGGCAGGCTCCAGTAGCTAATTGCCGGCACGGTTTGTTTGATCTCCACAAGCGTAGTGTAGCGGGTGGACTCTATTATCGTTAACCGGTATTGCGCATTCGTCACCTGATAGCTCACCGTTTCGCCTGCCTCGTCGTTACGTGGCAACAGGCGACGCAACTGGGCGAAGTTGGTTTCGCACAGGCGCATCATTTCTGGGAAGTCAGGTGTATAACGCTTCATTTTTTCCACTCTTTTCGTAAGTTCTCATAATGCAGTTGCAGCCATTGCAATGCGATGACAGACGCTGCGTTGTCGATTTTCCCCTCTTCTACCCACTGGTAAGCCTGTTCCCGGCTTACCACATGAACACGAATATCTTCGTTTTCATCCACCAGACCGTGAATACCTTCGGCCTGCGTGGCGTCCACTTCGCCAACTAGTAAAGATAAGCGCTCGCTGGTCCCGCCAGGGCTTGCAAGATAGCTCATAAACGTCTTCACGCGGCCGACGTCTAGTCCTGCTTCTTCTTGCGCTTCCCGACGGGCCACATCCTCAACGGTTTCGCCCTCTTCAATCATTCCGGCGACCAGTTCAAGCAGCCAGGGGCTGTCGCTGGTGTCATACGCCGCAATACGAATCTGTTCAATCAGCACCACTTCGTCACGCACTGGGTCAAAGGGTAGCAAGACTGAAGCATGACCGCGCTCAAAAATTTCACGTTGCACTTCGCCGCTCATTTCACCATTAAATAAACGGTGGCGAAAACGATAGCGCTCAAGCGAAAAAAAACCGCTGTAGAGCGTTTCCCGTGCAATAATTTCTACATCATTTTTAGTGAAAGTCACTGTGGATGCTGTCGGCTTATTCATGCGGGTATCCTGTTCGTAATAAAGGTGAATTCGTGGATTTCAAGCCTGTTTAACTGTCGTTTCAAGCGCTATATGATAGATTGGTGCGAATTTACGCCGGATGGCACGTAACGCCAATCTTAAGCGATGGCAGTCTCTGTTAGAATCGGCGATTATTTCTGAATTAAGATCAGCGCTATTCATGCTTCACAACAAGGAATGCAAATGAAGAAATTGCTCCCCATCCTTATCGGCCTGAGCCTGACGGGTTTCAGCGCTATGAGCCAGGCAGAGAACCTGTTACAGGTATATCAGCAGGCGCGTACAAGCAACCCGGATCTGCGTAAATCTGGCGCAGATCGCGATGCTGCTTTCGAGAAAATTAACGAAGCACGCAGCCCGTTACTGCCACAACTGGGTTTGGGTGCAGATTACACTTATGGCAATGGTTATCGCGATAGCAATGGCATTAATTCAAATGCGACAAGTGCTTCTTTGCAGCTCACACAGACTATCTTTGATATGTCCAAATGGCGTGCCCTGACGTTACAAGAAAAATCCGCGGGCATCCAGGATGTGACTTATCAGACCGATCAACAAACCCTGATCCTCAATACCGCGACAGCCTACTTTAACGTTCTGAGCGCGATTGATTCCTTGTCTTATACCGAAGCGCAAAAACAAGCTATTTATCGTCAGTTAGACCAAACGACACAGCGCTTTAATGTGGGTCTGGTTGCCATTACCGACGTACAAAACGCGCGTTCTCAGTACGATACCGTGTTGGCAAATGAAGTCACCGCGCGCAACAATCTGGACAATGCCGTTGAGTCACTGCGTCAGGTCACCGGTAATTATTATCCACAACTGGCGTCACTGAACGTCGATGGTTTCAAAACAGATAAACCGAAAGCCGTTAATACCCTGTTGAAAGATGCAGAATCCCGCAACCTCTCTTTATTGCAGGCGCGTCTGACCCAGGATCTGGCGCGTGAGCAAATTCGTCAGGCGCAGGATGGTCATCTGCCGACCCTGGATTTGACGGCATCAACCAGCGTGTCTAATACCAAATATAATGGTTCCGCCACCAGCGGGGCTAATTCTCAGGCCTATCAGGATCGAAATATCGGTCAGAACTCTGTTGGTCTCAGTTTCTCCCTGCCGTTGTATCAGGGCGGTATGGTGAACTCACAGGTTAAGCAAGCGCAGTACAATTTTGTCGGTGCCAGCGAGCAGCTTGAAAGCGCACACCGCAGCGTGGTGCAGACCGTTCGCTCCTCGTATAACAACCTCAACGCTTCCATCAGTAGTATCAACGCTTACAAACAAGCCGTTGTCTCTGCACAAAGCTCCCTGGATGCGATGGAAGCCGGGTACTCCGTGGGTACACGTACAATCGTGGACGTTCTGGATGCCACCACCACCCTGTACAATGCGAAGCAGCAGCTCTCCAGCGCTCGTTATAACTACCTGATTAACCAGTTGAATATCAAATCAGCGCTGGGTACGTTAAATGAGCAGGACCTGGTGGCGTTGAACAATACCCTGGGTAAAGCCATCTCCACGACCCCGGAAAGCGTAGCGCCGGAAAATCCTGAACAGGATGCGCGCGTGAACGATATGTCGAATGGCAATCAGGCGCCCTTTACACAAGCCGCGTCTGCACGTTCGACCCGCTAAGTCATTGATACTTTAAATCGGGGGCACACAGCCCCCGTTTTTACGTAAGGCAACGTAAAGATCCCCCCTCCCGGCCCGCATCCTGCTTCATTTTCAGCCATTCATCCTCTATCCTGACCTTTTATACATACCTTTGGGTGTCGGAAGACAAATATGAAACGGACAAAGAGCATTAATCATGCAGTGTTTCGCAAAAGCTGGAGCGCGCGTCACCTTACGCCAGTTGCGCTGGCGGTGACCGCCGTCTTTATGCTGGCCGGCTGCGAGCAGAATGATGAAACAGTATCTATGTATCAAAACGCCGACGACTGCTCTGCCGCGAATCCGGGTAAGAGCGCCGAATGTACGGCGACGTATAACAATGCGCTGAAAGAAGCTGAGCGCACCGCACCGAAATACGCCTCACGCGAAGACTGTGTTGCTGAATTTGGTGAAGGTCAGTGTCAGCAGGCTCCTGCGCAGGCAGGCGTTGCGCCTGAGAATCAGGCACAGGCACAGCAGTCCGGCGGTAGCTTCTGGATGCCGCTGATGGCAGGCTACATGATGGGCCGTATGATGGGCGGTGGCGCGGG
The DNA here is from genome assembly GCF_051486985.1 of Yokenella regensburgei. Taxonomy (GTDB): domain Bacteria; phylum Pseudomonadota; class Gammaproteobacteria; order Enterobacterales; family Enterobacteriaceae; genus CBFFRJ01. Next base: position 84,721 of record NZ_JAHVDV010000014.1, on the reverse strand, counting down.
TTTCGCGCAGCAGCCTCTGTTCAGCTCTCGTAACCCTGCAAGCCCGGCCTACGGTCAGTACACCGATGCGGGCGGCAAGAGCTATGGCGCGGCTCAGCCGGGTCGTTCCACTACCGTATCGAAAACCGCCATGGCACCGAAACCGGCGACCACCTCTACCGTTACCCGCGGTGGGTTTGGTGAATCTGTTGCGAAACAAAATACCATGCAACGCAGCAGCGCCAGCGGTTCGTCAACTCGCTCAATGGGCGGCTGATCAGAATGGAAAGAATCAGCGTTACGGAACGCCCGAACTGGCGCGAGAAAGCCACCGAATTCGGTTTTAATTTTCACACCATGTATGGCGAACCTTACTGGTGTGAAGATGCTTACTACAAGCTCACCCTTGCTCAGGTTGAGAAGCTGGAAGACGTTACGGCTGAGTTACATCAGATGTGCCTGAAGGTGGTGGAAAAGGTCATTGACAGCGATGAACTGCTGGCCAAATTCCGCATCCCTAAACACACCTGGGCATTCGTGCGTCAGTCCTGGAAAACGCATCAGCCCTCCTTATATTCCCGTCTCGATCTGGCGTGGGATGGCACGGGTGAACCTAAGCTTCTGGAAAACAACGCCGACACGCCAACGTCACTGTATGAAGCGGCTTTCTTCCAGTGGATTTGGCTGGAAGACCAGGCCAATGCCGGTCAGTTACCGGAAGGCAGCGACCAGTTCAACAGTCTTCAGGAAAAGCTCATCGAGCGTTTTGGCCAACTGCGCGAGCAGTATGGCTTTAATCTGCTGCATTTTGCCTGCTGCCGCGACACGGTCGAAGATCGTGGCACCGTACAGTACCTGCAGGATTGTGCAGCCGAGGCCGATATCGCCACAGAATTTCTTTATATCGAAGATATCGGGCTTGGCGAAAAAGGCCAGTTTTCAGATTTGCAGGATCAGGTCATCAGCAATCTGTTCAAGCTCTATCCCTGGGAATATATGCTGCGTGAGGTCTTCTCGACCAAACTGGAAGATGCTGGCGTACGCTGGCTCGAACCAGCGTGGAAGAGCATTATCTCTAACAAAGCCCTGCTGCCGATGTTATGGGAGATGTTCCCCGATCATCCGAACCTGCTCCCGGCTTATTTTGCGGAAGATGCACACCCGGAGATGGAAAAATATGTCATCAAACCGATCTTCTCTCGTGAAGGGGCAAATGTCTCCATTATTGAAAACGGCAAGACCGTAGAAGAGGTGGAAGGCCCGTATGGCGAAGAAGGGATGATTGTGCAGCAGTTCTGCCAGCTTCCCAAATTTGGCGACAGCTACGTGCTGATTGGCAGTTGGCTGATTAACGATCAGCCCGCCGGCATTGGCATTCGCGAAGATCGGGCGTTGATCACTCAGGATCTCTCCCGTTTCTACCCGCATATCTTTGTGGAATAAGATAGCCCTGAAGGGTGAAGGCGCGCCTTCACAGGCATCGGAATAAAGCCCGTTGAACTTGCGCCATCGGGCTTTATTTTATTATCCAACCTGTACTGACAGCATACTCAGGCTGCCCATTTCAATCCCATCCACTGGAACGGAAATTGGCTCTTCCCCATCCCATGCGCCCAGCACATACAGTAACGGCAGGAAATGCTCCGGCGTCGGATTAGAAAGCGAGCCGCCTTCATGCTCCTTGTAATTCACCAGCGGATGCTCTTCAGCCGGACCTTTCCACGCCAGGTTCTCTTTAACAAAATCATTGAAAGCGCTCGCCCACGGATAGGGGGAACTTTCGCCATGCCAGCGTGCCGTGCGCAGGTTATGCACCACGTTACCACTTGCCACCAGCATAATGCCTTCGTCACGCAGGACCGCCAGCTTACGGCCAAGTTCCAGGTGCCAGACCGCAGGTCTGGTGCTATCAATACTCAGTTGCACCATGGGAATATCTGCGTTCGGGTACATCTTTATCAGTACTCCCCAGGAGCCGTGATCAAAGCCCCAGGCTTCTTTATCAAGCCCTACCGGGACAGGGGCAAGTAGCTCAACCAGGCGTTGAGCAAGAGCCGGAGAGCCTGGTGCAGGATAGTGAGTGTCATACAGCGCTTGTGGGAAACCACCAAAATCATGGATAGTTTTTGGCGCTTCCATCGCCGTGACGCCGGTACCGCGTGTAAACCAGTGCGCGGAGACCACCACGATGGCCTTTGGACGCGGTAGCCTGTCGCCAAGGTGTGCCCAGGCGCGGGTATACACATTATCCTCCAGCACGTTCATCGGGCTGCCGTGGCCCAAAAACAGTGCTGGCATACGCGGTGCAGACATGATGATATCCTTACTGTGTGTATCAATATAATGAGCTCACATTACGCTCTTTTATCAGACGATGAACTCAGATAAGCATGATGAAGATGTTCAGAATTTTTGAATGTAAGGATTACGTAAAGGTGGCCGGGCGGCCTCGCTTTGATATCCATTAATACTTAGCATTAATGAGAATCGTTATCATAAGGAGTGATACATGTCAGCACCGCTGATTCTGACGCTACTTGCTGGCGCTGCAACGTTCATCGGCGCCATTCTGGGCGTGATGGGCCAGAAACCGTCAAACCGCGTACTGGCGTTTTCATTGGGATTTGCAGCTGGGATCATGCTACTTATCTCACTCATGGAGATGCTACCCGCTGCGCTCGCCACGCCTGGCATGTCGCCGCTGCTTGGCTATGGCATGTTTGTCGTGGGCTTACTGGGCTATTTTGCGCTCGATCGCCTGTTACCACATGCACACCCGCAGGATCTGGTGCAGGAGTCTGGAGAGGCAAGTCCTGCGCCGCGTAATATTCAGCGCACCGCCATACTATTGACGCTGGGCATCAGCCTGCACAACTTCCCGGAAGGTATTGCCACATTCGTCACGGCCAGTAACGACCTGGAGCTGGGGTTTGGTATCGCGCTGGCCGTTGCATTACACAATATTCCTGAAGGACTTGCGGTGGCAGGCCCGGTCTATGCTGCGACAGGATCAAAGCGTACGGCCGTCTTCTGGGCCGGAATATCGGGGCTTGCGGAAATACTGGGTGGCGTGTTGGCCTGGCTGATTCTGGGAAGCCTCTTCTCACCAGTCATGATGGCCGCCATCATGGCGGCGGTCGCAGGCATAATGATAGCGCTCTCGGTGGATGAACTGATGCCGCTGGCAAAAGAGATAGACCCGAACAATAACCCAAGCTACGGTGTGTTGTGCGGGATGTCTGTTATGGGACTTAGCCTGGTAGCCTTACAGGCAATGGGGTTCGGTTAACGAAGAGGGCGTTGCTCGTCAGAAGCGGGCAACGTCTTCGGGTTTTGACTCAACGCGATCCGCCTGCAGGTGCTGAATGAGCTCAAGCGCCCGCTGATAGCCTTCCTGAAGCGCATCACGATCCTGACGATAGGCGCGACAGTTCCGCTTCAGACAGAGGATATGCGCAAACATCACAAAAACGACGACAAAAAACCGCACCAGTAAATCAGCATCTTCCCTCCTCCTGGCCTCGTAAAATGGAATGCGTCCGTCATTCAGCACGGACTACCACTTTATAAGTAGCGCACGGTTCTATCCATTAGCGAGATCAACAAAGGGGAGGAAAGCAATGATTCAGGCAGGCGCAAAACGCAGATATAAAAAATCCGAAGCCAGTTTCCTGACTTCGGATGGGGCGCACGGACTACCGCTTAGCTGGCTTTACGCTCATGCTCCTGGCGATAGGCAATCAGATCTTCGATAGTAACCACGGCCATATTGTGCTGGCGAGCAAAGGCAATACACTCAGGAGCACGGCCCATTGAGCCGTCATCGTTGGTCAGTTCACACAGCACGCCTGCTGGCCTGAAACCAGCCAGCGTGACCAGATCGATAGTCGCTTCAGTATGACCACCCCGGGTCAATACGCCGCCCGGCTGCGCGCGCAGTGGGAAGACGTGACCAGGACGGTTAAGGTCAGAAGGTTTTGCATCATCGGCAATGGCTGCGCGCACGGTGGTCAGGCGGTCAGCCGCGGAAACACCGGTGCTCACACCCTCAGCCGCTTCGATGGTCACGGTAAAGCCGGTGCCATAAGCGCTGGTGTTGTTTTCAACCATCATTGGCAGGTCGAGTTGCTTACGACGATCTTCGGTCAGACAGAGGCATACGATGCCGCTACCGTGGCGAATCGTCAGCGCCATTTGTTCTACGGTCATCGTTTCAGCGGCAAAAATCATGTCGCCTTCATTCTCACGATTCTCATCGTCGAGGACCATAACACCGCGACCTTCGCGCAGTGCAGTTAATGCATTTTCAATACGTTCGAATGGCGTGCCAAAAGAAGAAAGCAGCGTCTGATTCATGGTAAAAGACCTCAATAAAGTTATGGTTACCAGAATCAGGGCAGTCTTAGGAGTATAAAAAAATAACGCGAGCGGGCCTCCAGGCCCTACTGACTCGTTACTCTCTCCCATCCGGACTCTAACCGTCGGCCCCGGAATTTCACCGGATCTGCTGACCTTCAAAGTTGCCTCTGAAGCGCTCGCGGGCTTTCAACCTGTCCTTGATCTTTCACGTCGCTGCTGCGTTGGCTTCCTTCACTCATTCCAGTCACATAGTTGGTTATGTTCCTGGAATTCGCTCAGTTGCCGCCTTGCCGCAACGCGAAATCTATTCGACATCGCTGATTTACCGCCGGTGGGGAATTTCGCCCCGCCCTGAGAATAAGCGCGATAACTATAACGCTAATGATTTCCTACGGCAACGCATAACCTTCATACAAATCTGGTTTATCGACACCGGATATCAAACTACAATAAATGTCAGAACCTATCCGAACAGGGAACCCAAAATGATTGACCCGAAGAAAATTGAACAGATTGCGCGTCAGGTTCACGAATCCATGCCGAAAGGTATTCGTGAGTTCGGGGAAGATGTGGAAAAGAAAATCCGCCAGACCTTACAGTCCCAGCTAACGCGTCTGGACCTGGTCAGCAGGGAAGAGTTTGACGTACAAACTCAGGTGCTGCTGCGCACCCGTGAAAAGCTGGCGCTGCTTGAACAACGGCTGAACGATCTTGAGGGCCGTAGCACCACGGCAGAAGTAAAACCGGCTCCGGCCATTCCTCCGGTTGATTCACCAGACACTCAACCCTAATCCATCACTGCCTGCTTTAATGCCCTGGCGTCCTGCCCTATATAAATATTTGTAGGGGGACGCTCTGGCTATCTATGATATTATCCACCTGGTAATAAAAGAGGATCTTTGTTTGGCTCAGGCATGAATACACCAAGGAGAATATATGGATATTTTTCCTGCTTACTACTCCCCTTACCTTTTTGCTATCGCATTTGTTGCCCTCGTCGGCGCGGTAGAAATTATTTCCCTTTTCTTTGGTAATGTTATTTCCGGCACCCTTGATTCACATTTAGGTGATTATGATGGCGCCGCCTCTGGCCATTTACAGCAGTTTTTCCACTATTTGAATTTTGGTCGCGTACCTGCGCTGGTAGTGCTTTGCCTTATTGCCGGCGGCTTCGGGTTATCGGGCATTTTGCTTCAACACTTGAGCGTAACCCTTTTCCAGTTTCCCCTGCCCAATCTTCTGCTGACGCCATTTTGTCTGCTCTTTTCCGTGGTCTGCACGCACTACACCGGCAAGCTGCTAGGGCGCTGGCTGCCCGGAGATGAAACCAGCGCCATCACCGAAGAAGATTTTATTGGAAAAATGGCCATCATCACCGGGCATACAGCCTGCGCTGAACGACCATGTGAAGGTAAATTCACAGACAACTTCGGGCAAGTGCATTATTTGCTGCTGGAGCCGGAAGAGGGAAAAGAATTTAAGAAGGGCGATAAGGTACTCATTATTTGTCGGCTTTCCGCAAGCCGGTATCTGGCAGAACTGAATCCCTGGCCGAACGAACTGTAATAATCTAAAGGACGCATTATGGAAAATATGTTGAACGTAGTACCGTCATGGATGACTTCTGCTGTCGTCATTGTTTTAATCCTGCTTGTTATCGGCATTATTTTTGCGCGCCTTTATCGCCGCGCTTCAGCAGAACAGGCTTTCGTGCGAACAGGGCTTGGCGGACAGAAAGTAGTGATGAGCGGCGGTGCGATCGTCATGCCCATCTTTCATGAAATTATTCCTATCAATATGAACACGCTCAAGCTTGAGGTCAGCCGCGCTACCGTCGACAGCCTGATTACCAAAGACCGCATGCGTGTTGATGTTGTTGTTGCCTTTTTTGTGCGCGTAAAACCTTCGGTTGAAGGGATCGCCACCGCCGCCCAGACGTTGGGTCAGCGTACCTTGTCGCCCGAAGATCTCCGCGTGTTAATTGAAGATAAATTCGTTGATGCCCTGCGTGCCACCGCCTCGCAAATGACCATGCATGAGTTGCAGGATACCCGCGAAAACTTCGTACAGGGCGTGCAAAACACCGTGGCTGAAGACCTCTCTAAAAACGGTCTGGAGCTGGAGAGCGTTTCGTTAACCAACTTCAACCAGACGGAAAAGGTGCATTTTAACCCGAACAACGCCTTTGATGCCGAAGGTCTGACAAAACTGACCCAGGAAACCGAGCGTCGTCGCCGGGAGCGTAACGAAGTCGAGCAGGACGTGGAAGTCGCCGTGCGTGAGAAAAACCGCGATGCGCTGGCGCGTAAGCTGGAAATCGAGCAGCAGGAGTCCTTTATGACGCTTGAGCAGGAGCAGCAGGTGAAAACCCGCACGGCCGAGCAGAACGCCAAAATTGCCGCCTTTGAAGCTGAGCGTCGCCGCGAAGCAGAACAGACGCGCATCCTGGCGGAGCGTCAGATCCAGGAGACGGAAATCGAACGTGAGCAGGCCGTGCGTTCCAGAAAAGTCGAAGCTGAACGTGAAGTCCGTATTAAAGAGATCGAGCAGCAGCAGGTAACGGAAATAGCCAACCAGACGAAATCTATCGCCATTGCCGCAAAATCAGAACAGCAGTCGCAGGCTGAAGCCCGTGCAAACGACGCGCTGGCGGAAGCGGTTCGGGCCCAGCAGAACGTGGAAACAACACGGCAGACAGCGGAAGCGGATCGTGCCAAACAGGTCGCGCTGATAGCCGCCGCGCAGGATGCAGAGACCAAAGCGGTCGAACTGACGGTTCGCGCGAAAGCAGAAAAAGAGGCGGCGGAACTGCAGGCGGCGGCCATTGTAGAGCTGGCGGAAGCTGCCCGCAAAAAAGGGCTGGCGGAAGCCGAAGCGCAGCGAGCCCTTAACGATGCTATCAACGTACTGTCCGACGAACAGACCAGCCTGAAGTTCAAACTGGCCCTGTTGCAGGCCCTGCCAGCGGTTATTGAGAAATCCGTTGAGCCGATGAAAGCCATTGATGGCATTAAGATTGTGCAGGTTGACGGTCTGAACCGGGGTGGTGCGGCAAGTAATGCGACAGCAGGTACGGTTAACGGTGGCAATCTCGCGGAGCAGGCATTATCTGCCGCCCTTTCCTATCGTACCCAGGCGCCGCTGATTGATTCATTGCTCAATGAAATTGGCCTTTCAGGTGGGTCGCTGGCTGCCCTGACTGAGCCGTTGAAACAGGACGCTCCCCCTGCGGTCGCGGAGGCAAACACGGCAGATCCGGTGGTTGTCGCGATGGCGGATAAAGTAAAAACCGTCCCGGTTGAAGAATAAGTCTCATCAGGGGCGGACCGGGTGTTAACACCTTGTCCGGCCCCTTCTTAACGATTATTTATCGCTGTCTTTCTGGATTTTTTTGATGATGTTGGTGGTGGAGCAGCCGTCTTCGAAGTTCAGCACCAGCACCTCCCCTCCGTTGGCCCACACCTCTTTACTGCCTGCAATATCTTCCGGCTTGTAATCACCACCTTTGACCAGCAGATCGGGCAGTACACCGGCAATCAGACGCTGCGGCGTATCTTCCTCAAACGAAACAACCCAGTCGACGGCTTCCAGGGCTCCCAGCACAATCATGCGCTGCTCAAGCGGGTTTACCGGCCGCGTTTCGCCCTTCAGACGTTTGGTGGAAGCATCGCTGTTCACCGCCACAATCAGGCGATCGCCAAGCTTGCGCGCATTGGCCAGATAGGAGACATGGCCGGCGTGCAGAATGTCGAACACGCCATTGGTCATCACCACTTTCTCACCACGCTTACGTGCTGCCGCCACAGCGTCACGCAGCTCTTCTTCGGTCATTACGCCAAAGCCGGTTTCGGAACGTCCACGCACCGCATTTTCCAGTTCGATAGGTGAAACGGTGGAAGTCCCCAGTTTCCCCACGACCACACCCGCCGCCGCATTGGCGAAGAAACAGGCCTCTTCGAGCGAGTTACCTGCCGCCAGCGTCGCCGCCAGTACGCCTATCACGGTATCCCCGGCGCCGGTGACATCGTAAACTTCCTGCGCCTGGGTCGGCATATGCAGCGGTGCTTTGCCTGGCTGTAACAAGGTCATGCCCTGTTCAGAGCGTGTAACCAGCAGTGCGGAGAGTTCGAAATCAGCGATCAGGGCCATGCCGCGCTCGACAATTTCAGCTTCGCTTTTGCATTTTCCGGCTACCGCTTCAAATTCAGAAAGATTAGGGGTCAGCAGTGTGGCCCCCCGGTAGCGTTCGAAATCGGTCCCTTTCGGGTCGATCAGCACCGGTACATTGGCGTTACGTGCCAGCTGGATCATCTGCTGAATACTGACGAGCGCACCTTTCGCATAATCAGAAAGCACCAGCGCGCCAATGCTACCGAGCGCCTGGCTTATTCTATCGTGCATTGGTTGCGGATCGACCCCGTCGAAGCCCTCTTCAAAATCGAGGCGAATCAGTTGCTGATTGCGCGACAACACGCGCAGCTTGGTGATCGTCGGATGGGTCGGGACGGAGACGAAGTCGCATTTAACGTTAACGTCGGCCAGCGCTTTGCTCAGAGCACGTGCAGCGTCATCAATGCCCGTTAACCCCACCAGACGAGCCGTTGCGCCAAGGGAAGCAATGTTCATCGCCACGTTTGCCGCACCGCCAGGGCGCTCTTCAATCGTATCGACTTTTACCACCGGCACCGGTGCTTCAGGGGAGATACGGCTGGTAGGGCCGTACCAGTAACGATCCAACATTACATCGCCAACAACCAGCACACCTGCTTGATTAAACTCTGGCAGCGTTACTTTCATTCCAGTCTCCTGAGAGATGCAAAATTTGCGCGCGATAATATCATACTTAGGCTTCCGCGCACGGCTCCACCAGCCACTTGTTCCAGCAGGCCCTTACCATCGCCCGCTCCGCCACGAAACAGCTCTGCGGCATGTGCCCCGGTAACTCCTGCAGTGCCAGATGGTGCAGCTCATCGCGCAGCGTGGTATAGGCCAGGGTCAGCGCGCGCGCCTCCTGCTCATCCATAATATCGTTTTGCGCGAGCAGCTCGAGAATGCGCACATTATCGGACCAGCGCGTGAGCTTCGGCTTTTCATGGGCATAGCGCAGCACCAGATACTGCGTAATAAATTCGATGTCGGTAATGCCGCCTTCGTCCGCTTTAATATCAAAGCGATCGCGATGTTTGTTACCCAGATGGGCGCGCATTTTTTCACGCATCTCGCGCACGTCGGTTTGTAGTGTGTTGCCATCACGCTGCGTCATCATGATGTCGCGGCGAATCGCGTCGAACTGAGTGGTCAGTAGCGGATCGCCATAGACCACGCGCGCGCGTACCAGGGCCTGGTGTTCCCAGGTCCAGGCTTCATTATGCTGATAATCTGCGAAAGATTCCGTTGAGGTGACCAGCATACCCGCCGCCCCAGACGGGCGCAGGCGGGCATCCACCTCATACAAAATGCCGGACGACGTACGGGTACTGAACAGATGCATGACGCGCTGTGCAAGACGCAGGTAGAACTGGCGCCCATCTATCTCACGCTCGCCGTCGGTCATCACATCGGCCGGACAGTCATGAAGAAAAATCAAATCCAGATCGGAGCTGTAACCCAGCTCCCACCCACCCAGCTTGCCATAACCCACCACGGCAAAACCGCGACCCTGCCGGTCATGTAAGTGTTTTGGCTGCCCGTAACGGGACACCATCAGACTCCACGCCTGCTGCACCACCGCATCAATCATTGCTTCGGCAAGCCAGGTTAAGTGATCGCTCACTTTCATTACCGGCAGCGTGCCTGCAATATCTGCCGCCGCCACGCGCAGCATTTGCGCCTGTTTAAACTGACGCAGCGCCTCCAGCTGTTGCTCTTCGTCGTCATCGGGCACGCGCAGCAGATACTGGCGCAATTCGTCACGATAAGCATTCATTGCTGTAGGCTGATAGAGCGTGTTCGGGTCGAGCAGCTCATCCAGCAGCAACGGGTAGCGCGCCAGTTTACCGGCCACCATCGGCGAGGCTGCGCAGAGAGAAATCAAATGTTTACGTGCGCCAGGGAATTCACTTAGCAGCTCAAGATAGGTGGTCCGAGTGACGATCCCCGTCAGCAGCGGCGTAATGCGCGATAAGGGTACGGGAGCGTCATCACGGGAACAGACATCGCTCAGCAAATGTGGCATCAGATGGTCAAGCACCTGACGACCACGCGGGCCAATAGTGCGTTTGTCCAGCTCTTTGCGGAACTCGGCAATCAGCACCAGCACACGATGGCGATCATCATCAGACAGATGCGCCAGCGCGGGGGTACTGTCATCTTCCTGCAAGGCGTCCTGCCATAACTCACGCCAGTGTTCAGCCAGGGCGTCATCCTGCGCTTCGGTAGCATCGTCTTCGCCAATCAGCGCGTTGAATATTCGCCGCACTGCCGCCATCTGTTGTGCCAGGGTTGCCGTTAAACTCTCCCAGTCCGCCATCCCCATCCCCCAGCAGAGACGGGCGCGATTCAGTTCATCACCCGGCAGGGTCTGGGTCTGTTCATCATTAATGCTCTGCAGCAGGTTCTCCAGACGGCGCAGGAAAAGATAGGCATCACGCAGCGTGGGGGCATCATTTTCTGGTAGCAGGCCGAGTTGCGCAATGGCTTCAAGGGTGGGTAACAACGAGCGGGATTGCAGCGTCGGCTCACGTCCACCACGAATAAGCTGAAAGACCTGGACGATAAATTCGATTTCGCGAATACCGCCCGCCCCAAGCTTAATATTATCGACCAGCCCACGACGGCGCACCTCGCGGGCAATCATCCCTTTCATGTTACGCAGCGACTGGATCACGCTAAAATCGATATAACGTCGGAAGACAAAAGGCCGCAGCATGGCGCGTAACTCAGTGGCATAGACATCATCCTGGTCACCCATAATGCGCGCTTTGACCATTGCATAACGCTCCCAGTCACGCCCCTGCTCCTGATAGTAATCCTCCAGCGCAGCGAAACTGAGCACCAGCGGCCCGCTTTCACCAAAGGGGCGCAGGCGCATGTCCACACGGTAGACAAAACCATCCTGAGTGGGCTGATCCAGCACTTTAATCAGGCGCTGACCCAGGCGGGTAAAGAACTGCGCATTATCAAGCTCACGCCGTCCGCCCTGCGTGGTGCCGTTTTCCGGCCAGGCGAAAATCAGATCGATATCCGAGGAGAAGTTAAGCTCCCCGCCCCCCAGTTTTCCCATGCCCAGGATGAGCAGCGGCTGCGCGTCACCCTGCGCATTGCTCGGGGTGCCCCACTCTTTACAGCAGGCCGCATATAACCAGTCACGAGCGGCAACAATCACTGTTTCTGCCAGCACGCTGAGCTGTTGCAGCGTATCCTGTTCAGCCACCAGCGACAGGGATTGCGCCCAGGCAATACGCACCATCGTGCGACGGCGAAACAGACGCAGCACGTGCATAAGCGTGGCCTCATCCGTTACCCTTTCCAGTGATTCGCGCAACGTATCGGCATAACCCTGCCACTCCTCCGCCTGCGGTGGGGCGCTCTCCAGTTCAGCCAGCCAGTCAGGATGGGCAATAAGACTGTCCTGAACAAAATCACTAAAAGTAAGCACTGACTTCGCCTGCTCACTAAATGGTTGCTGGCGTAGTGACTCAGGCAGACGCGCCAGTACGGTCTGCCAGTGCTGCTGTAACTGTGAGGATTGCGGCATCATGGGGGGTGTCCTTCACCGGATTAGCGTTTTCCGCTGTGGAGCCAGAAAGGAGACTGGCAGATCGCCTCATTGCGAAAATGTTCAATCTCAATGTGCTGACGAGTGACGATGGCGTGATGTAAACCCTGCCAGTTTTCGATCCAGGCATGTGCCAGCGCGTTGTCATAATACCCCGCCAGCAGCAGGACGCTGTCGATGTCCCTCGCCAGGCGCGGCAACTGATCGCGGTAACTGTCGCCAAGCGGGTGGGCAAAGGTTTTTTTCAGCTCCGAGGCGCTACGTGATAAATGGGTATCGGCAAAGCGCTTAAAGGAGTCGGCGAATTTCGCCTGCGCTTTTTCATCCAGGAACTGACGCCAGCCCTGGCTGACCAACCACTCGGTCAACAGCAGTTTTGCGCTGGATGCCTCTGCACTCCAGGCGGCCGTTACGGCAGAGACATCGGAGGTGAGGGTCGCTTCCGTCTGCGTCAGCAAATCACGCAGCCGCGCGCTGGCTTTACGTGGCACAATGCCGCCAAACAGCATCAGCGTATGGCGAATCAGGCTGATGGCAGCCTGTACCTCCTCTTTCGCACGATGGTCCCCGCGCACCCAGAGCTCTTCGTGGTACTGCCAGTGGGAGAGCGCGGTTTCCAGCGCCGTGGCAAACCCTGTTTCCGTAGAGGCTTTAGCCGGGACTTTCATAATCGTCAGGGCACGACGCTCGCGCGCAGGATTTCCCTGTGCCAGATGATAACCGCGCGCGGCTTTGCTGAGGCTTCCCTGACGCAGGCCGGACTGGGTAACCAGCTGGCGCGCCAGTTTAAGGATGTCAGCCGGATCGCCGCTCAGGAGTTCCAGCTCCATCTCGCAGAGAGGTTCAGCATGCTCACCCGCTTTCACCTCACCGAGGTCAAGGCCAATTTCAATCCGGCTTTCACCAACGCTGACCAGCCATTTTTCCCGGAAGAAATCGGTGCTGAACAGCGGCTGAACACGTTCGGCAAGATCCTCAGGCAGATGACCTTCCGGCCAGACTTCCACGGGAAACCGTGACAGTTCCAGTTCGGGTTTATCCAGAGCAATGTTATATTCCGGGCGTTGATGTAACCCGCCAACCACACGGCCAGCGATTTTCATCGTCATTTCGTACTTGCCGTCGTACCCGCGAATACGTAACCCCATATCATGACGACGTAGCCAGTTATCCGGCGTCTCGTAATAGATATTGAGTAACTGAGACGCCGCGACATGCTCGCCAGTAAGGGTATGAAGATGATGACGAAGCGTGTCGACGCTATCGGGATGAACGTAAAACTTTAATTCGATTTCCTGAGCCATGGCTTTGCACTTATGGTTATGTCACATCAGTGGAAATTTCGGCGAACTAACGCGCCAGATGTTTGTCAGTAGATAGTATTTTGTGTCAGATTGCCATGCAATGCGCTTTCTTGCAGGAGCAAATGTTCATTTATGCGTTCTGTTCGACCTGGAAGATTCCGATTGATGCCGCCTGCCAGCTGTCGTCAGACTGTTGGCATTATTACCGTTCACGTTTAAAGATAATAACGACTGCCTGATGCTTAAATTACGCCTGATTGGATTAACCTTATTTGCGCTTAGCGTTTCCACCCTGGCTCACGCCGAAGAAAAACGTTACGTTTCTGATGAATTGAACACCTGGGTACGCAGTGGCCCGGGCGACAATTACCGCCTGCTGGGTACGCTGAACGCGGGCGAAGAGGTAGAACTGCTGCAAACTAACGATGCCAGCAATTATGCCCAAATCCGTGATAACACCGGCCGCACGGCCTGGATCCCCCTGAAAGAGTTAAACACGCAGCCAAGCCTGCGCACCCGCGTTCCCGATCTCGAAAATCAGGTTAAGACGCTGACCGAAAAACTCAATAACATTGATAACACCTGGAACCAGCGCACCGCAGAAATGCAGCAAAAAGTGGCCGGTAGCGATAGCGCAATTAACGACCTGAAGGCAGAGAATCAAAAGCTCAAAAATGAGTTGATTGTCGCCCAGAAGAAAGTGAATGCAGCGAACCTGCAACTTGACGATAAGCAACGCACCATCATCATGCAGTGGTTTATGTACGGCGGTGGCGTGCTGGGTGTTGGCCTGTTCCTCGGCCTGGTATTGCCGCACCTCATCCCTACCCGCAAGCGTAAAGATCGCTGGATGAACTAACCGATTAGCCATCTTCTGCACGCTTACGTATTATCTGTCGGCTAAAATGAAGAACCTGTCGCACTCTCGTGGCAGGTTCAGCTAAGCGTCAGCAGACGTAAGGAGCAGGACGGCGTGAAGAGTTATCTGGTCGGTGGTGCAGTTCGTGATGCGTTATTAGGTCTGCCGGTCAAAGACAAAGATTGGGTAGTAGTGGGTGCAACGCCCGAAGCAATGCTCGACGCGGGCTACCAGCAGGTAGGCCGTGATTTTCCCGTGTTTCTCCATCCTCAAAGCCATGAAGAGTATGCCCTTGCCCGAACCGAGCGAAAATCCGGTTTCGGCTACACCGGTTTTACCTGCTATGCCGCACCGGATGTCACGCTTGAGCAAGACCTGTTGCGCCGTGATCTGACCGTCAATGCCCTCGCACAGGACAGTGATGGCAACATTATTGACCCCTACGGCGGGCAGCAGGACCTGAGTAATCGCCTGCTTCGCCATGTCTCCCCGGCCTTTGCTGAAGATCCCCTGCGCGTACTGCGCGTGGCTCGTTTCGCCGCCCGCTATGCACACCTGGGTTTTCGCATTGCTGATGAAACCATGACGCTAATGCGCGACGTGACAGCCGCTGGCGAGCTGGCGCATTTAACACCTGAGCGCGTCTGGAAAGAGATGGAGAATGCGCTCAGAAGCCGCAACCCTCAGGTTTTTTTCCAGACGCTACGCGACTGCGGCGCTCTGAAAGTGCTTTTCCCGGAAGTGGATGTGCTGTTTGGCATTCCGGCACCCGCCAAATGGCACCCGGAGATTGATACCGGCGTACATACGCTGATGACCGTCTCGATGGCCGCCATGCTCAGCCCGGAGGTCGATGTTCGCTTCGCGACCCTCTGCCACGATCTTGGCAAAGGGCTCACACCACCTGAACTATGGCCTCGCCACCACGGACATGGTCCCGCTGGCGTGAGGCTGGTGGACGGTGTATGTCGACGTTTTCGCGTACCGAACGAGATCCGCGATCTGGCAAAACTGGTGGCTGAATTTCACGATCTGATCCACACCTTCCCGATTCTGCAGCCTAAAACCATCGTCAAGCTGTTCGATACTATCGACGCCTGGCGCAAACCCGTGCGCGTGGAGCAAATCGCTCTGACCAGCGAAGCGGATGTGCGTGGACGAGCGGGCCTGGAAGCCAGTGACTATCCGCAGGGGCGTCTGCTGCGTGAGGCGTGGGATGTCGCACGCAGTGTGCCAACCAAAGCGGTCATTGAGGCAGGTTTTAAAGGAAGTGAGGTGCGGGAGGAGCTGACGCGTCGACGCATTGAGGCCGTCAGGCTCTGGAAAGAACATCGCTGCCCTCAGCCCAAAGACTGAGGGCATCAGCGTTACACGAAGATCATGTAGACAGCGGCTGCGACGATAAAACGGTAAATCGCAAAAGGGATGAACGAAATACGTTTAATCAGATGCAGGAAGGTTTTAATCGCCACCAGCGCCACAATGAATGCCGTCACAAAACCGACGGCAAACATCGGGATATCCCCTGCGGTAAGGAATTTCATGCTTTTATAGAGATCCAGCGCCGTTGCCCCCATCATCATCGGCACCGCCAGCAAAAACGAGAATTCCGATGCAGCATAACGGCTTACGCCCATCAGCATGCCGCCGGAAATCGTGGCACCCGAACGCGAGAAGCCCGGCCAGAGAGCCAGACACTGAAAACAGCCAATCATAAAGGCCTGCAGGTAAGTCATATCATCCACGCCCGGAGCGCGCGGCGTTTTCGGTTTAAACATTTCCGCGGCAATCAGCAAAACGCCGCCCACCACCAGGGCATACATGACGTTAACAGGGTTAAACAGCGACTTGATGGCGTCGTGGAATACCAGCCCCAGCACCACGGCCGGGATCATACCCAGCAGAATGTGGCCTAACGTCAGACGACGTTGCCCTGTTCCTTCATGAGGAGGGTGACCAAAGTGGATGCCAATTAACCCGAACAGACGCCGCCAGAACATCACCACCACGGCCAGAATTGAACCTAACTGAATGACCACTTCAAAGGTTTTTGCCGTCTCTCCTTCAAACCCCAGCAGATGCCCCACAATAATCATGTGGCCTGTACTGGAAACCGGTAAAAACTCCGTCAATCCTTCGACAACACCCAAAATTGCTGCCACCAGCAGCGAGTGCATATCGCTCATCAAATACCCCTACACATAAAAAACGGCTACCCTCCAGGGAAGCCGCAAAACGGTCATCACGTATGACCAGAAGACTAGCGTTTGGTTTAACGATTATGAATTTAAATAATTTTTTTCGGATTATTGCCACGCTCAATGATAACGCCGACATTTGCCGCACGCGCAACCGCGCCTGGCTTGCTCAATTTGATCCGCACCCAGGGTGAGTTAAAGCGGCTCAGCAGTAAGTCCGCGACCTCTTCCGCCACCCTTTCTACTAATGCGAACCGAGCACCTTCCACATGGCCAATTACCGTTTCGGCAATATCGGCATAACTCAAACAATCGCTGACATCATCGCTTTTTGCTGCCTGGCGGTTGTCCCATGCCATTTCGATATCGAAAACCAACTTTTGTTCGATGGTTTGTTCCCAGTCATACACACCAATAGTGGTGATTACCGAAAGTTGCTCTATAAATACAATGTCCATCACGCCCCACCTGCTTTTTGGCTAACCTGGATACCACTTTCCATAAATTGTGCGTATTATCCACTGATGCAGAAAATAAAACGACATTTTCACAATGGAACAGCGTTATGAGTGCAATCGCGCCTGGGATGATCCTCCTCGCGTACCTTTGTGGCTCAATATCCAGCGCCATTCTGGTCTGCCGCATCGCCGGTCTGCCTGACCCTCGCGAGAGTGGTTCCGGTAACCCCGGAGCGACCAACGTTTTAAGAATTGGCGGCAAGGGAGCAGCCGTAACGGTACTGATTTTCGATGTGCTAAAAGGCATGTTACCCGTCTGGGGCGCCTATGCTCTGGGCGTCACGCCATTCTGGCTTGGGCTTATTGCCATTGCCGCCTGTTTAGGCCACATCTGGCCCGTTTTCTTTCGTTTTCAGGGGGGAAAAGGGGTCGCAACCGCCTTTGGTGCCATTGCCCCTATCGGCTGGGATTTAACGGGCGTGATGGCCGGCACCTGGCTGTTAAGCGTGCTGCTTAGTGGTTATTCATCGCTGGGTGCGATTGTCAGCGCGTTAATTGCGCCCTTCTACGTCTGGTGGTTTAAACCACAGTTTACCTTTCCGGTCGCCATGCTCTCCTGCCTGATTCTGATTCGCCATCACGACAATATTCAGCGTCTGTGGCGGCATCAGGAGACAAAAATCTGGCACAAGCTGAAGAAGAAAAAAGAGGCGGATAAGCCGTAAGACGAAGCATAAAAGCCCGGTAAGCCACATGCCACCGGGCAATCTGTTATGCAGCAGGCAGTTCAGACAGCGGCCAGCGCGGGCGCACCGTCACACCTAATCCAGCAGGTTCCCCCACTTTCAGACGTACCATGCCCGCATAGGCAATCATCGCGCCATTATCGGTACAAAACTCAGGGCGGGCATAAAACACCTCGCCGCGACGCTTTTTCATCATCTCGGCGAGCTTCGTGCGCAGTGTACGGTTAGCACTCACGCCACCGGCCATCACCAGCCGGGAAAAACCGGTCTGATCCAGGGCACGCTTGCACTTAATCATCAGCGTATCGACTACCGCATCCTCAAACGCACGGGCGATATTGGCACGGGTCTGGTCGTCGTTGCCATTATTACGAATCGTGTTCGCCGCGAAGGTTTTCAGGCCGGAGAAGCTGAAATCCAGCCCCGGACGGTCGGTCATCGGGCGCGGGAAAACAAAGTGACCTTCTTCGCCCTGAGCAGCCAGTTTAGAGAGCATCGGGCCGCCGGGGTAATCCAGCCCCAGGAGTTTCGCTGTCTTATCGAAAGCTTCACCCGCGGCATCATCAATGGACTCACCCAGCAGTTCATAGTGACCGATGCCCGTCACGCTGATTAGCTGAGTATGACCACCAGAGACCAGCAGCGCGACAAAGGGGAAGTCAGGCGGATTATCCTCCAGCATGGGCGCCAGCAGATGGCCTTCCATGTGGTGCACCGGAATGGCCGGCACGTTCCAGGCGAACGCCAGTGAACGCCCCACGGTCGCCCCGACCAGCAGCGCGCCCACAAGCCCCGGACCGGCGGTATACGCCACGGCATCAATATCTTGTGCTGTCAGGCCTGCTTCTTTGATTGCCGCCTGGATCAGCGGTACCGTTTTGCGAACGTGATCGCGGGAAGCCAGTTCCGGCACCACGCCGCCGTAGTCGGCATGAAGTTTTACCTGACTATACAGTTGGTTGGCGATTAAGCCTTTTTCGTCGTCGTAAATCGCGATGCCAGTTTCATCGCAGGATGTTTCTATACCCAGTACACGCATGGCTATTTTTACCTCGCTTTTATGCCGCGCAGTGTAGGTCCAATGGGCCTTGTTGTAAAACTTTACTCTCCCCTTGAAAGGAGTTCGTGTATACTCCCCTCCCTTACAAAAGTCCCTTTCAAAAACGGTAGTGGTGCTTTACAAAGCAGCAGCTGTTGAAGTAAAATTCCGCACCATTTTGAAATAAGCTGGCGTTGATGCCAGCGGCAAACCGAATTTATTAAGGTGAGAGTTACATGCCGGTAATTAAAGTACGTGAAAACGAGCCGTTCGACGTAGCACTGCGTCGCTTCAAACGTTCCTGCGAGAAAGCAGGTGTTCTGGCGGAAGTTCGTCGTCGTGAGTTCTATGAAAAACCGACTACCGAACGCAAACGCGCCAAAGCATCCGCAGTGAAACGTCACGCGAAGAAACTGGCTCGCGAAAACGCACGCCGTACTCGTCTGTACTAATCTCCTGAGGGCTTAAGCTCTCAGAACAGACAGAGTTGTAGTTGAAAGGCCGTGCTTCCGAAAGGAATGCGCGGCTTATTTTCGTTTATGAATTGTTAAAAATGAATGGGGCATATGGCTGGACGAATCCCACGTGTTTTTATCAATGACCTGCTGGCACGCACGGACATCATCGATCTGATCGATGCGCGGGTGAAGCTGAAAAAGCAGGGCAAGAACTGGCACGCTTGCTGCCCTTTCCATAACGAAAAAAGTCCTTCCTTCACCGTGAACGGTGAAAAACAGTTTTATCACTGCTTCGGCTGTGGGGTGCACGGCAACGCTATCGATTTTCTGATGAACTACGACAAGCTCGAGTTCGTGGAAACCGTCGAAGAGCTGGCGGCCATGCATAACCTGGAAGTGCCTTATGAAGCAGGCAGCGGGCCCAGTCAGATAGAGCGCCACCAGCGGCAAAGTCTCTATCAGTTGATGGATGGTCTGAATGCGTTTTATCAGCAATCCCTGACGCATTCTGCAGCGGAACCGGCGCGCCAGTATCTGGAAAGACGCGGTTTGAGCAGCGATGTCATCGCCCGTTTTGCGATTGGTTACGCCCCTCCCGGCTGGGACAACGTCTTAAAGCGTTTTGGTGCAAACCAGGAAAATCGTCAATCTCTGATTGATGCGGGCATGCTGGTCACTAACGATCAGGGGCGTAGTTACGATCGCTTTCGCGAAAGGGTGATGTTCCCCATCCGTGATAAACGCGGTCGGGTGATAGGTTTTGGTGGGCGCGTTCTGGGTAACGACACGCCTAAGTACCTTAACTCACCAGAAACGGACATTTTCCATAAAGGTCGTCAACTGTATGGCCTTTATGAAGCCCAGCAGGCGAGTGATGAACCTCAACGGCTTCTTGTCGTCGAAGGGTATATGGACGTCGTCGCGCTGGCGCAATATGACATTAACTATGCGGTGGCGTCGCTGGGCACGTCTACAACGGCGGATCACATACAGCTGTTGTTTCGGGCGACCAAAAACGTCATTTGCTGTTACGACGGCGATCGGGCAGGTCGTGACGCCGCCTGGCGTGCGCTGGAGACGGCGCTGCCATACATGAACGATGGCAGGCAGTTGCGCTTTATGTTTCTGCCTGACGGTGAAGATCCGGATACGCTGGTGCGTAAAGAGGGCAAAGCGGCTTTTGAAGCACGAATGGAGCAGGCTCTGCCCCTTTCAACGTTTCTGTTTAACAGTTTGTTGCCGCAAGCCGATCTGACAACACCGGACGGCACAACGCAGCTTGCTGCACTGGCGCTGCCTTTGATTAGCCAGGTACCCGGCGAGACACTGCGCATTCAGTTGCGTCAGCTGTTAGGCAACAAGATTGGCATTTTCGACGATGCTCAGCTTGATCGTTTAATGCCAAAACAGGCAGAAAATGCCGCGCCGCGCCCGGGTCCTCAGCTAAAACGCACAACCATGCGTATACTTATAGGGTTGCTGGTACAAAGCCCTGAACTGGCGCCTCTGGTGCCACCGTTGACGGGTCTTGATGATTCAAAAATGGCCGGACTTGGCTTATTTGCAGAACTGGTCAACACTTGTCTGTCACAGCCTGGTCTAACCACCGGACAACTGCTCGAACAGTATCGCGGCACAAAAGAAGCCGCGACCCTTGAAAAACTGGCCACGTGGGACGATATAGCAGATAAGGACATTGCAGAAAAAACGTTCACCGATGCGCTCAATCATATGTTCGATTCGATGCTTGAACGGCGGCAGGAAGAGTTGATAGCTCGCGACCGCACACACGGCTTAAGCAGCGAAGAACGCCGGGAACTCTGGCAACTAAACCAGGAACTGGCAAAAAAGTAAATTCAACGGCTTAAGTGCCGATAATCGTTCGGGAAGCGCCCGACAGCCGCACTGAGAGGCAGCGGCAAAAATATAAGTAAGCCCTCGTTACACCAAGTTGGCGGTTTCATTTCGCTAACCGACACCAACCCTCTTGAATTAAGTGTGGATACCGTCTTATGGAGCAAAACCCGCAGTCACAGCTGAAACTTCTTGTCCAACGTGGTAAGGAGCAAGGCTATCTGACCTATGCCGAGGTCAATGACCATCTGCCGGAAGATATCGTCGACTCCGACCAGATCGAAGACATCATCCAAATGATCAACGACATGGGCATTCAGGTGATGGAAGAAGCACCGGATGCCGATGATCTGCTGCTTGCCGAAACCTCCAACAACACTGATGAAGATGCTGAAGAAGCTGCTGCACAGGTTCTGTCGAGCGTTGAATCTGAAATCGGCCGCACGACTGACCCGGTGCGTATGTACATGCGCGAAATGGGGACAGTTGAGCTGTTGACCCGTGAAGGCGAAATTGACATCGCCAAACGCATCGAAGATGGGATCAACCAGGTCCAGTGTTCTGTTGCCGAGTACCCGGAAGCGATTACTTATCTGCTGGAGCAGTACGACCGTGTTGAAGCTGAAGAAGCTCGCCTGTCTGACCTCATCACCGGCTTTGTCGATCCTAACGCTGAAGAAGATTTAGCCCCAACGGCGACGCACGTGGGCTCTGAGTTGTCTCAGGAAGAGCGTGATGACGACGAAGACGAGGATGAAGAAGACGAAGAAGAGGAAGATGACAACAGCATCGACCCTGAGCTGGCACGTGAAAAATTTGCCGAGCTGCGCGCGCAGTATGAAAAAACGCGTGACACCATCAAGGCAAAAGGTCGTAGCCATGCTGATGCCGCTGCCGAAATTCTGCAATTGTCTGAAGTCTTCAAACAGTTCCGCCTGGTACCAAAGCAGTTTGATTACCTGGTAAACAGCATGCGCGTCATGATGGATCGCGTTCGTACGCAAGAACGTATCATCATGAAAATGTGTGTTGAGCAGTGCAAGATGCCGAAGAAAAACTTCATTACGCTCTTCACGGGTAATGAAACCAATGAGACCTGGTTTAACGCCGCGCTGGCTATGAACAAACCCTGGTCTGAAAAACTGCACGATGTCGCGGAAGATGTTCAGCGCAGTCTGCAGAAACTGCAGCAGATCGAAGAAGAGACCGGCCTGACCATTGAGCAGGTAAAAGACATCAACCGTCGCATGTCCATTGGTGAAGCGAAAGCCCGCCGTGCGAAGAAAGAGATGGTAGAAGCGAACCTGCGTCTGGTTATCTCTATCGCCAAAAAATACACCAACCGTGGTCTGCAGTTCCTGGATCTGATTCAGGAAGGCAACATCGGTCTGATGAAAGCGGTTGATAAGTTTGAATACCGCCGTGGTTACAAGTTCTCGACCTATGCAACCTGGTGGATCCGTCAGGCGATCACCCGCTCTATCGCAGACCAGGCGCGTACCATCCGTATTCCGGTGCATATGATTGAGACCATTAACAAACTCAACCGTATCTCCCGCCAGATGCTACAGGAGATGGGTCGCGAGCCGACGCCGGAAGAGCTGGCTGAACGCATGTTGATGCCGGAAGACAAAATCCGCAAAGTGCTGAAAATTGCCAAAGAGCCAATCTCCATGGAAACACCAATCGGTGACGATGAAGATTCGCATCTGGGTGATTTCATCGAGGATACCACCCTCGAGCTGCCGCTGGACTCTGCCACCACCGAGAGCCTGCGTGCTGCAACGCACGACGTGCTGGCTGGCCTGACGGCCCGTGAAGCGAAAGTGCTGCGTATGCGCTTCGGTATCGATATGAACACCGACCATACTCTGGAAGAAGTGGGTAAACAGTTCGACGTGACCCGCGAACGTATCCGTCAGATCGAAGCGAAGGCATTGCGTAAACTGCGCCACCCGAGCCGTTCTGAAGTGCTGCGTAGCTTCCTGGACGATTAACCGTCTGTAGCACCACGCTAAGCGCCACCCTCTGCGGTGGCGTTTTTTTTTGCCTGCTTTTTGGGTTGTAACCCTGTCGCCAGTAGTTACTACGCTAAACTATTGAAACTCCATTCATCTATATTAATTTTCTATATATATAGTGCGTTGTGCGCTGAGGTAATAAACATAATGGCCGACGAAGATATATTAAATTAAGTGGCTGTAATTGAAGTAAAGATATAGCGTATGGCCTTTCTCAAATGTGCAAAAAATCTTTTACCTGCGCCCCGTCAGGCATTATCACCCCGCTGACGATTGCACAAGCTATTAATTCTGGTAACCCATACCCTGTTGAGGTTGTGTATAAATGCCGCTTGTGCTAAAAAGCATGGCAAATAGAAACAGTCCCCATTTCCATAGCATCAACGAACCCAGACAACGGTCACCCCGCGGTGGCAGGGTATTTTTTTGCATTTCTCTAAAACGACTGACAACGGATAAGTAGATACTGAATCGGTTGTTGTGACGGCGCGCCTGTTAGCAGTGATTGGGTTACCGTCACGTTGAAAAATTCAACAGGAAAAAAAGATGGATTTTAATTTGAAAACGGAAACAGGTGAGCAGGCACTTATCGCCAGTGTTCGCAACACGTTATCAGAACAAGCCGATGCATTGCGCCATCTTTCCGAGGTGATCAATGCGGAAGAATATGAGACCGCATTGCGTTTGATGGTGGGCTGTAAAGGCCACGTCATTGTCTCCGGAATGGGTAAATCCGGGCATGTCGGGCGTAAGATGTCAGCCACCCTCGCCTCCACCGGCACCCCCAGCTTCTTTATTCATCCTGCAGAAGCGTTCCACGGCGATTTAGGCATGATCACCCCGTACGATGTGCTGATTCTTATCTCAGCCAGCGGTGAAACGGACGAAGTTCTCAAATTAGTGCCGTCGTTACAAAATTTTGGCAACAAAATTATCGCTATCACCAATAATGCGCACTCCACGCTCGCCAGACATGCCGATGCAACGCTTGAACTTAATATGACAAGCGAAACCTGTCCCAATAATCTGGCACCCACCACGTCCACGACACTGACGATGGCTATTGGCGATGCGCTGGCAATTGCACTGATTCGCGAGCGTCACTTTAAACCTGATGACTTTGCCCGTTATCATCCGGGCGGTTCACTGGGTCGCCGTTTACTGACCCGCGTGGCAGATGTCATGCAGGCGCATGTGCCTAATGTAGAAATTAACGCCACTTTCCGCCAGATCATCCAGGAATTAACCAGCGGTTGTCAGGGTATGGTGGCAGTGAAAGCAAATGGCAAGCTGGCCGGTATCATTACCGACGGCGACTTACGTCGGTATATGGAAAAATGCGAAGATTTTGTTAACGCGACCGCCGAAGTCATGATGACGCGTAATCCGATCACCATGCAACAAAACGCGATGATCACGGAGGCGGAAGAGAAAATGACAAAACACCGTATCTCTACGCTGCTGATCACTGATGACAGCCAGGATGTAGTTGGTTTGGTTCGAATTTTCGACTAATACACGCCTGATCATAAGACCCATTCAGTATCCCCCTTCAGCGTCCTGTTGGGGGCTAAACGTTGAAAGTGACATGTCTACACAAAAAGTAAAGCTGCTGGCTTCCTCGTTACGTGCGCGTACAGCCAAAATTAATCTCGCCTGGGTCCAGCAACACCTTGCATGGATTGTTATCGGTGCCCCTATGGCGCTGCTGATCGTCTATCTGGTTGTCTTTAGTCAGCCCCGTTACATGAGTGAGTCGAAGGTCGCCGTTAAGCGCCCGAGTGATATCGAAGGCGCCAGCCTGAACGTAGGTCTGCTGTTAGGTGCCTCTAACCCCAGCTCTGCTGAAGATTCACTTTATTTAAAAGAGTACATTAATTCAGCGGACATGCTGAAGGTGCTTGATAAACAGCTCAATTTCCACGATGCCTGGAGTAAGAGCGGGCTGGATTTTATCTATCACCTGTCGAAAGACACCACTGCAGAAAAATATCTTAACTATTACCGCGACCGTATATCCGTCACCTTTGATGATAAAACCGGTTTGCTTGCCATTCAGACACAAGGTTTTGACCCTGAATTTGCTCAGCGTTTTAACCGGGCGGTACTGAAAGAGTCCGAACGTTTTATTAACGAGCTCTCGCATAGTATTGCCCGCGATCAGCTGAACTTTGCTCAGGAAGAGCTGCAACAGGTACGCGCGCGTCTTGATAAAAGTAAACAGGAACTGCTGACCTACCAGAACCAGAACAACATCCTCGATCCGGAGGCTTCTGCAACGGCGGCAAGCTCCCTGATCATGACGTTGCAGGGCAAAAAAATTGAGCTGGAAGCGCAACTGCGCAACCTGTTGAGCTATCTGCGTGAAGATGCCCCGCAGGTGATCAGCACGCAAAACGCTATTAAAGCGCTGCAAGCACAGATTGATGCAGAGCAGAGCAAAATCACCGCACCAGGCACCAATAAGCTCAACAGCATGGCGGCGGATTTTGAAGAGATTAAAGCCCGCGTCACCTTTGATACCGAGATGTACACCATGGCGATTAAAGCCATTGAAAAAACCCGTCTCGAAAGCGCCCGTAAGCTGAAAGTGCTGTCGGTTATCAGTTCGCCACAGCGCCCGGAGGAGTCCACCTTCCCTAATAGTGGCTACCTGCTGGCAAGCTGGCTGCTGGTCTGCTGCTTACTTTTCGGCACCATTAAGTTGCTACTGGCCGTGATTGAAGATCATAAAGATTAATTTTGACGCATCGTTGAGTTTACAGAGTTTAAAAATGAAATTACTGAAAACGGTACTGCTGCTTTTGGCTTGCCAGACGGCATACGCGGCAGGTCCAACTGACATCACCGCCGATCCAGCCCTGACCGGAGCAGCTCCATTGCCTTCGCTCATCTCAGGAAAAACAGAAGAAACCCAGGTTGCGTCCGGTTTCGACGACACACCACCGCCCGTGGCGGCTGCGCTGCCAAGCCGTATGTTTGGTGCCCAGCTGTTTACCTCTATCAGCGCGGCTTCAGGCGCTGGACTGGGCTTTAACCCAGGGTATGTGATTGGCCTCGGCGATAGCATCCAGGTCCGCCTGTGGGGCGCATTTGAATATGATGGCGCGCTGACCGTGGACCCGAAAGGCAACATTTTCCTGCCTAATATCGGCCCGTTGAAAGTCGCCGGGATGACCAATGCCCAGCTCAACAATGCCGTCACGCAGAGAATCAAACAGGTTTATACCGCCAATGTGAACGTCTATGCGTCATTGCTGCAGGCGCAGCCGGTAAAAGTCTTTGTGACCGGCTATGTGCGCAGTCCGGGCCTGTATGGCGGCGTCGCATCTGACTCCCTGCTCTCTTACCTGAGCAAAGCCGGCGGCGTTGACAGCGAACGCGGAAGCTATGTCGATATCACCGTGAAACGCGGCAAAAACGTCCGCTCGCGTGTGAACCTCTATGACTTCCTGCTCAACGGCCAGTTAGGTCTCACGCAGTTTGTAGATGGGGACACTATCATCGTCGGCCCGCGCCAGCACACTTTCAGCGTGGAAGGTGATGTCTTTAACAGCTACGACTTTGAGTTTGCCAACAGCTCTATTCCCATCACCGAAGCACTGAGCTGGGCACGCCCGAAACCGGGTGCGACCCACATGACCATTATCCGTCAGCAGGGCACCATGAAACGCAGTGAATACTACCCGCTGAGCTCTGCACCGGGCCGCTCGTTGCAGGACGGCGATCGTCTGATTGTCAGCTCCGATCGCTATGCAGGTACGATTCAGGTACGTATCGATGGCGCACACTCTGGCGAGCATGCTGTGGTGCTGCCATACGGCGCCACCATGCGCCAGGTGCTTGCACAAATTCGTCCGAACAGCATGTCGCAAATGAACGCGATTCAGCTTTACAGAACGTCCGTCGCCACGCGTCAGAAAGAGATGCTGAACCTGTCGCTGCAAAAACTGGAAGAAGCGTCGCTCTCAGCCCAGTCGTCGACGCAGGAAGAAGCTCGCTTACGTATTCAGGAAGCGCAACTGGTCAGCCGTTTCGTGGCAAAAGCCCGCACGGTGGTGCCTAAAGGTGAAGTGGTGCTCAATGAGAGCAACATTGATTCCGTTTTGCTGGAAGATGGCGATGTCATCATGATCCCGGAGAAGACCTCACTGGTGATGGTACATGGCGAAGTCCTGTTCCCGAATGCCGTCAGCTGGCAGAAGGGCATGGACGCAGACGATTACATCAAAAAATGTGGTGGTCTGACGCAGAAATCGGGGAATGCGAAAATCATCGTAATTCGTCAGAATGGCGAATCGGTTGATGCTGATGACGCCGGAGATCTGCGCGCTGGCGATGAAATCATGGTTCTGCCGAAGTACGAATCGAAAAACATCGAAGTGACACGTGGGATCTCTACCATCCTGTATCAACTGGCTGTAGCTGCCAAAGTGGTACTGACGCTGTAATCCATACACAGCTTATGCCTCCTCCGGGCGACCCCGGGGAGGCCTGATAATCCTCTCTGGATTATTTTCTGGAATGAATAACAAGTTAATGGAGCCAATGAGCAGCGTGCTGGGCATTTTTTCTGGGGGTATCTGGCGCATTCCTTACCTGGGGAGTTTTCTGCCCGGCGAACGCGTGCGCTTATCGACGCTGAAAGCGATTCCTGAAAATGTCAGCGCGGTGGCCGTCTGGGGTTATCGTCCAAGCGCAGAGAAACCCACCGCTCTGGCTAAGGCAGCAGGTGTGCCTGTTGTGCGCCTTGAGGACGGGTTTATCCGTTCTGCTGGCCTGGGCGTCCAGGGTTGCCCTCCCCTGTCGATGGTCATCGACTATGCGGGCATCTATTACGATGCCTCCACGCCCAGTAGCCTTGAACAGCTGATTCAGGACAGCGCCGGCAATCAGGCCCTTTCGCAAGAAGCGCAGGCCATGATGCACGCCATCGTTGACCAGGACTTGTCTAAATATAATCAGGCCCCGCCTTTTGTCGCCCCCGACCCGATGCCCGATGCCGTACTGGTCGTTGATCAGACTTTTGGCGATGTCTCGGTGACGAAAGGCAATGCCAGCGCAGAGAGTTTTCTGCAGATGCTGGAATGCGCGAAGCAGGAAAACCCGAACGCTGAAATCTGGGTGAAAGTTCACCCGGACGTCTTGTGCGGCAAAAAAAGCGGCTATTTCAGCGCCCTAAAAGCCGACGCGCGGGTGCGTCTGTTTGCTGAAGATGTCAGCCCACAGTCGCTGCTGCGTCATATGCGAAAAGTGTATGTTGTCACCTCGCAATATGGTTTTGAAGCCCTGCTGGCGGGCAAGACCGTGGTTTGTTTTGGTCAACCCTGGTACGCCGGCTGGGGACTCACGGACGACCGCCATCCGCAGGCTAACGCCCTTGCCGCTCGCCGCCAGCCTGCATCACTCATCGATCTCTTCACCGCCGCTTATCTTCGCTACAGCCATTATCGCCACCCGGTGACCGGCGAACCCGCATCGCTGGGTTGCGTGGTGGACTGGCTCAGCCTGCAGCGTCGCCATACGCTTGCCCGTCGGGGCGTTCTGTGGGCGCCTGGTCTGAGTTTATGGAAAACAGCCATTCTCAAGCCTTATCTGAAGACCGCTGAGAATGAAGTTCGCTTTGCCAGACAGTGCCCGCGCGCGACCGCGCTTATCGCATGGGGCACGCGCGGAGAAGCTAAATGGCAGGCTCAGGCGGACGCACAGGGCATAGCGCTATGGCGCATGGAAGACGGTTTCATCCGCTCATCCGGCCTGGGCTCTGATCTGCTGGCGCCTTTGTCACTGGTGCTTGATAAGTGCGGTATTTATTACGATGCTTCACGCCCAAGCGATCTGGAAAACTTACTCAACGCAAGCCAGCTCTCAGCGCGTGAGTCAGCACGCGCTCATGCCCTGCGTTTACAGCTGGTACGCCACAAAGTCAGCAAGTACAACCTGGGGAATGACTGGCAACTCCCGGCGCAGGCCGCGGGTAAGAAAGTCATCTTAGTGCCGGGTCAGGTAGAGGATGACGCGTCTATTGCTACCGGCGCGCTCTCAGTGCGTACCAATGGCGATTTGCTTCGCACGGTGCGCCAGCGTAACCCGGATGCGTTTATTGTTTTCAAACCGCACCCGGATGTGCTGGTCGGTAACCGTAAAGGGCAGGTCCCGGCCGAAGACGTGGCACGCTGGGCTGACTGCCAGGCGCTGGATGCAGATATTATTCAGTGCATTCAGCATGCCGATGAGCTACATACTATGACATCGCTCTCCGGGTTTGAGGCACTCATGCATGGCAAGAAAGTGTACTGCTACGGAATGCCTTTCTATGCTGGCTGGGGATTGACGTCGGACGAGCACCGGCTGGCTCGTCGTACCCGTCAGCTCAGCCTTGATGACCTGGTCTGGCAGACATTAATAGCCTACCCGACTTATATTCATCCGCAGCGTTTAACGCCAATGACGGCTGAAGAGGCCGCGCTTTGGCTGATTTCCGCTCCTCGCGGTGAAATGAAAATAACGCCAAGAAAAATCGGCCGCTTAGCCCGGCAGTACCGCAAAGTAAAAATGTTCTACAAAGTCAGATTTGGATAGGGTGCAACGGAAGATGATGCAAAATAACACCGTTAAGACACTGCTCGCAGGGAAGAAATATCTGCTGCTACAAGGACCCATGGGCCCCTTCTTTAATGATGTTGCAAACTGGCTGGAAACGCTTGAACGCGAAGCGGTGAACGTCGTGTTTAACGGTGGGGATCGATTCTACTGCCGCAACCGCCCCTATCTGACTTTTACCCAAACGCCAAAAGAATTCCCGGCCTGGCTGAAAGAGACCTGGAAAGACTATGCGTTTGACACCATTCTCTGCTTTGGTGACTGCCGTCCGCTGCACCAGGCCGCTCGCGCCTGGGCCAAATCGAAAGGTATCCGTTTTCTTGCTTTTGAAGAAGGCTACCTGCGCCCCCACTTTATTACGGTGGAAGAAGGTGGCGTCAATGCCTATTCACCGCTGCCACGTGATGCGGAGTTTTACCGCAATTTACCGGAGCTTCCTCCTGCTAATGTGCAGGAACTGAAGCCCTCTGCACGTAAACGTTATTTTCATGCCATCTGGTATTATCTGGTTGGCTGGAACTATCGACATGAGTTTGCGAAATATCGCCATCACAAATCCTTTTCACCCTGGTATGAAGGCAAATGCTGGATCCGTGCCTCCTGGCGTAAATACTGGTATGGCTTTAAAGAGCGTAATGTTATCGACACGCTACGCACGACACTGGATCAGCGTTATTACCTCGCCATTTTGCAGGTTTATAACGACAGCCAAATCCGCAACCACAGCCCGTATGCCGATGTTCGCGACTATATTAATGACGTGATGTTCTCTTTCTCACGCAAAGCACCGGTAGACGACGTTCTGGTGATTAAGCACCACCCTATGGATCGTGGTCATCGTCTTTATGGTCCGTTAATAAAACAGCTTGGCAAGAAGTATGGGATTACAGAGCGTGTTATTTACGTGCATGACCTGCCCATGCCTGAGTTGCTGACTCACGCCAAAGCAGTAGTGACTATCAACAGTACGGCAGGAATTTCAGCGCTGATTCACAACAAACCGCTGAAAGTGATGGGGAACGCCCTGTACGACATTAAAGGAATGACGTATCAGGGACATTTGCACCAGTTCTGGACGGCCGATTTTCAGCCAGATATGAAGTTGTTTAAGAAGTTTCGTGGGTATTTGCTGGCAAATACCCAGATTAATGCGGTGTATTATGGGGAAAAAATAGACAGCATGAATGCAGACACTCCGCTAAAATTTAACTTAAAAAATGCTGGCCTTACAAACTTATATACAGAAAAATGAGCATTAACTTTTAAATTTTATTATATATAACACAAGGTTATCTTAAGTAAATGGCTATACTCATCCGAAGGAAAGTGATGGTAAACCAAGAACAAAAGCTAAGCTTAATCTAGTTTAAAAACACTTCACAATGTAATAGCGGTACTAAAAACCGTTATGAGATTGAACATTAATACACTTCGTGTAGTATAACATCAGAAAAAATTCGGAGGTTTAATATGCAAGAATGCCTTTACGAGGACGATGAAAATTTAGTGCTTTTCCAAAAAGGAACTTCCGATTTTCTATTGATAACCTTTAACCATATGGGTAAGCCCGGCAGAAGAGCCTTTTGGGGTCAAGATGTTGCGGAGAAATTAGGTATAACTTGTATTGGGGTTGTCCCTAAACATCCTCACTGGTATCCCTATAACGACGTTCAAAAATTTCTATCTAATATACTTAAAATTTCAGAGAATTATAAAAAAGTCATACTTTATGGATTTTCAATGGGTGCATACGCATCATTGAAGTTTTCATCTGCGCTAGGGGCAACGACTGTTCTTTCATTCAGTCCCCAAATATACATAGACCCGGACTTAATACAAAATTTCGACAAACGTTATGAAGAGCATTTTGATGCTGATAATCACAGTGGCATGAAAATATATGATGGCGACTGTATTTCCAACCCCTTCATTTTTTATGACCCTGAATTCAGTGTGGACTTGCAGCACATTCACTTGCTTCCTAAATCCTGTAAACCATTATTAATTGAAACGCCAAATTGTGGTCATAATTCGATAAATGCAGTATTGGGAACTGAAAAATTTGGGAAATTAATTTCGTTAATTATTTCAGAAGACAATCCCCAGAGACTGATACAAAAAAACATACATGGCTGGTCTTAATTAATAAGTCGCCAATATGGCGGCTTGATTAAAAAATTATCGTTCTTTATTCTCAATTATTTCCAGACGTTTTTCAATTTCATCTAAACGATACCAACAGGATTGTATAGATTTTACTATTGGAGGAATAAATTCATCATACCCCAAAGTGTAAATATCATCACCACCATTTAAGGCATGATGTTGTAACCCACCAAATTCAATATTTAAAGACTCACAGAGTTTTTTTACCTCTTGAGCTATGAACCAGTGATGATACCGAGGCTGTTTATAGGTTCCATCAGGTCTTAGGCTTTGAAAATTAGTATTCTTATGCTCACTTAAATTTCCTGAATGAGTTGAATGAGATATATCCCCGCCATTGTCGTTATTATTTCTATCATCTATCTGAACATAATCGTCGCGTAAATCCCAACGACCATCTACTGCTCTAAGACCAAGAATGAATTCAATACCAAGCACAGTATCTCTTAAATCAGCCTTATCCCTAAGATCTGCTCTGTTATGCACAGTACCATAAACATATGTTGTAGAGCGACTATTACCTAGCTGCACCTGATTGTTGCCTGAGGCGCGGCAATTGTATCCAAGCAGGGTTGTATTATTTAGATCAATGGCATTTCTTCCTAATTGAGTAATACATCCAGAATTTATGCCTAATGCAGAATTGAATTTACCCGTTAAATTTGAAGACAGTGCCCACGTACCAATAGCAACGTTTTTATAGCCTTTCGTATTTTTTGCAAGAGATTGATATCCAATTCCTACATTAAAGTTACCAGAGGTATTTTTAAGACTAGAATGACCAATTGCCACAGAACACTTTGAATTAGCTGTTGTAGAGCCTAAAGCGTTAAAACCAACTGCTACTGTTGCACTTACATTTGAAGACTCAGCACACGCCCCTGCGCCTACCACCGCATTCTCTGAACCAGACATATTACGCCGCAATGAAAACATTCCCACCCCGACATTATCATGCCCCGTTCCACCTTTTTCATTTTCAGCTGCGTTGAGACTATTACCTGCGCGATAACCGACAAAAGTATTATTTGACCCTAAATTATAATCACCGGAAAATGCACCAATATATATAGAGTTTGATTGAGATTTATCTCCAGTATTAGCATTTGCGCGGTACCCTATAGCTACAACATATGAAGAACTTAATGACTCACCTAAGGATTCAAATCCAATTGCGACATTAGAGTTACCATTCTGTAATTTTTTTCCAGAGCCAGCACCAAAAAAAGAATTATAACTACCTTTATTCAACCATTCGCCCGAAATAGAGCCATAAGCAGTATTGGCATCACCTAAACTTCGATACAAAGCTTGAAAACCTATAGCAGTATTATTGTTACCGTTGACATTACTTAGTAATGACTTTGATCCAAAAGCAGTATTATTACCTCCTTTAACTACGGACATTAGTGCTCGTGCTCCGAAAGAAGTATTATCATATCCCTTCGGCATATCGGATATTTTTAATAACTCAGGCATTATCTCATCACCATTGTTACCATTTCCGAACACATTGAATGTACGTATGGACTCTGCAACGCAACCAAGGGTTAACGTCCCATTTTTGATACTTATTACAACATTAGTATCTTTTCTTGTACCAGCAGCTAAAATAGTTCTTTCATCAATCCAAGAAAAGTCTACTACTTTTCCATCATACTTTAATGTGACATCTTCTTTCGAAGAAAAATTATAAAATAAAGTATAACGCTCATCGACATCTAAGCTTCCAGAAGAACCACCGCGCCTCCACCACTCCGCGTTATCGAACTTTAAAACACCAGGCCCGAAAAATTTTACTCTATCGCCAATAATCATCGGGCTTGATAAACGCCAAATGCCTTTAGGCACATAAATTATAGACTCTGTAAGTTCTGCATTTTTAAAGCTCTCATCGCAAAGTTTATAACCATCCCCTATGGCTCCCCATGCACGTATATCGGATGTATCGCGCCATCTTGAAATCTGTAATTTTGGGTATTTATTAAAACCATTAGGATCTGATAACTGAACTCTTAGCGAATTAGCACTCATATCTTTTATTTCTTTTGGCCCCGAATTTTCATTTTTTGATAATTCAGGGCTGACCTCTTTGGGGCATTAGCATCGCTATTCTTAGCCCAGTTTTTCGAACTAAGGCTAAAATTAATAATGGCTGAGGGTATTAACCATTTAAAGAAAAATCTACGTGAAATTGACATAAAGATTCCATACTGCGCAGATAAATTTTTATCGTATGCATATCATCATTTCTAAATTAAAAAAAATGGAATACTCAAGTATTCCATTTTTTATCTATACGTTAATGTTAACTCATATAATCCTTACCGATTCTTTTGATAAATCCACTTTTTGAATCAGCGAAAAAAAGATAAGGATTTTTGATGAATTTTTTTCTCTTGCGTTCATTCAAAGTCTTAGTAAGCACCCAATAAATAAATCTCTTTTTGAATTTTTCATTAGAAATCAGCTTTGGTTCAGAAAAATTTATTTCCGATTTGACACTCTCAACTCTAACGGGCGCTTTAACCTTAACAGTATTATTACGAACGCTATTATTTAAATCATTAAGTAGTGCTTCTCTACCCTGTTTCCAGACACATTCATTTTTGACATTTTGAATGTCAGGCAATATCGTTTTGTATTGGGTTCCGCCATAAGCATCTTCGAACATAACACCTGATAATATTCTTGCATCACGCGGATGAGGTTTAGAGAAATAATTATCTAAATTGCGAAGAGTTTTATTAGGTTCAATGTCAATACGCTTGAGTTTGTCGCTAAGGATATTAACAACTTCAGAAACGTAATTTATTGCCCCTTGTTGAATATCCTCAACAACAATTTCTCTAACATTTTCTACAGGTGAATGGGCCATAAAAACAGGCGTTAATTTACCGTTCCAATCTTTTGACATGCGAACAAATGTTGTATCGGAACAACTAAATAGAGTTTCATACAACGGTACATGTCGACAGAAATTATGATAAGTATCATGTCTATCAATAAATTCTGCCAGATAACCTTTAATATCAAGACCGTTTTCAGCTACACGTTTAAGTGCGGTCCTAAAGGTGATCAAATAATAACCACCAATTTTTTTACCATTGGGAGACAGCTGATGTAAGGATTGTTGCATTGTTCCTGCATAACCAATATCAACTATAGATGCTTTACCATCTGTAAAGACTTTTTTATCTGCAAGATATTGAAGATATAGATCACGTTCTTTTTCCGCTACGGCTAATACATCATCTTTTATATCTATTAACAGATCTTGTAGTTTATCAATATCATTAGCAGTCAGTTTTGAATGTCTGTTAAAACCATGCTCAGCTAATTTTTCGTCTGAAATAGTATCAATTTCTAAACCAAAACGATGAAGTAGTAAATGTGCGATTCGTACATTATTTGCATAATCTACGTTCACCAAATCAATAATATCATCATGGGTCTTAACTTTTGCAAGGTTTACTGCACGGCGTGAACAAAGGAGATAATGTGATTCTGGTGCGTTGTCATATAATTTAGCAACAATATCATATGCTCGCTTCATTAACTTTCCATCTCTGGAAAGAAAATATAATCTTTCAACTTTGTCTTTGATTGAGTTTTCCACCAACCATTTCGCATAGCCGAGTAACAGAGCACCAAGGCCATAATATCCTAACTTTATAGGAGACCCCCCGAAAAGTGTTCCAGTACGGAAAGGTAAATATGGATTATCATGAAGATTATTGCCCGCAATAGATAATAGCATCTTCCAATCTAATGAATGCCTGCTTTCATCTCTACTCCACGGTCCCCTATAATCTGAGTATAAGGTAAATTCATCATAAGCTTTTTTCAGATGGAATGGCTTTATCTTTCTTGCCTGTGCTTTTTTTACGTCGGCCTCAACATTATCACCAACGTGTAAAATTGTTTCAGGGCTAATATCTAAATCTTTTAGCACATAATCAAAGAGCGCACCGCTGTGTTTTTTCACACGATGTTCAGATGAGACGTACAACTTTGAATATTCGCCATAACCATTTTTCTCAAGAACTTTCGCTAAGAATTCTGCTGATAAATACATATCTGACACGAATATTATTTTTTTACCCAGTTGCTTGGCTTCAAGATACGCTCTATAGCCACTTTTCCTTGGATAAAGAAGATCATATTCAGTTTGCATTTCAAGCTGCATTAATTTTTCGCGAGAATCATCGCTTAAATTTAAATTCTCGGCTATGATTTCGTAAATTTCTTCAAGGGTAATTTCACCCAGTCCTGCTTCGATAGCGTTTTCAAATGCAGCTCTTTCAGCATTCTTACGTTCACGCTTAAAATTCAAATATGGAATGTTTGTAATTATTCGAGCATCAGATTCAATAAAATCGTAAAGATCCGTTGGATGCCTAAATGGGCGCATTAATAGTGTATCAAAAATATCGAAAGAGACAACTGGGTAGCGTCTAATCTGCTGAGAAAGTTCTTTACACTGATAATCATCTGGAGGTGAAAATTTTCTAGTATAAGGTAAAAGTGATTCAAGACTAGCTGTTTCTCGTCTTCTTTCGATAAGTTCTTTTGCTACGTTGTCAGACCATTTTTGATTATAATTAGTATTAACCGAATTAATTAACCACTCTGCATATTTATCATTAGAAAGATAATCTTGGGGGAGGTTTTTATAGTTAATTAACGATAAAAGCTTTTCATCTTTATAATAAAGATTTAGGCCATTAATTTGTTCAGAAAACTCTTCAAAATTAGAAGCGCTAGCAAACTCACTAATATGGCTTTTACCAAGTGTTAATAATGGTTTACCCCAATATGCCGCCTGATATCCCAGAGAAGACGAAATAGTTATTACACCATCAACTTCTTTCGTTAAGTATTGAGAAACCCAAGGTATTGAATTTGTTTCATCAAAGTATTTGAAGTTGGGATATTTTGCGCGTAAATATTTGATACTTTCGGGGCTAAGAACTGCGCTCTGAGTATCGCGTGAAATATAGTTGGTTACTAACAAGGCAACATTGCTTGATATTTTCTTCAAGCATTCAACTAAGATATCAAATTGACTTTTCCCCTCGCCAAGAACCGATGAGATCATAAAATAATTATCGATTTGGAGTGGGAAAAGAACTACTTTTGAAAATTCTCTTTTGATATTTTCAACAATGTGCCTGGTAGGACTTACCGACGATAAGAAAATTTCATCCTTTTCTCTTAATTCATAAAAATCATTTAATTCTTCTTCACCAGGTACGTACTCCTTGATTTCAGAGCCGCCTGCAAGCAGGCCTGAATCAAATGAAACCATATTAGCATATGGAGGTCTGGAAAAGACCCCAGGCATTTGGTAAACAATTTTTGCTTTAGGGAAAATAGTTTCCAAGTAATAAGCTGGAGACTCCCAAACTATAATAATATCTGGTGAGAAGGCAGGATCATTTATCGAGCTTAACAATTGATTTTTAATGAGCTCTACTTCTCCAGGAAAATATTTTTTTTCCTGATGTCGCATTGAACGTGGAAAATATCCCTCGCCATTCATCCATTCAATGGGATCAATGACTGCTACATTACCAACTTGATTCAATTTATTTTCATCAATACATTTCTGAGCCACTGACTCACTTAAAAAAGTAATGACGTCGTGCCCTTGATTTCTCAAGGACATAATCTGAGGAAGTAGTGAATTTCTTAACGTTGCATATCTGAAAACAGGATTTCCGAGTTCAATTGATGGTTCTAAAAAAAATAAAATATTCATATTCTTCCTGCTTAACTTATATTTTCGCTAACATTATACTGTGATATAGCATCTGAAATATTTTCAAAGTAAGAAACAGAATTGTTCCTATCAATCAACAAAGCACTATCGCAATATATTTTTAAAGAGTTCAGGCTATGCGAAACCATTAAAAAATTGGAAGTTTTATGTTTTTCTTTAAACATGTCTTCACATTTCTTCTTAAATCTGGCATCACCGACGGCTGTAACTTCATCTACAAGATAATAATCGAAACTGAAAGCCATACTTAAACCAAATCCAAGGCGTGACCGCATACCTGAAGAATATGTTTTAATAGGCATGTCAAAATATTTTCCTAACTCGGCGAAATCCTCTACGAAAGAAACTTTTTCTTTAAGTTCATGACTCTTTGAATAAAGTCTGGCAACGAATTTAACATTTTCACGCCCTGTTAAACTGCCCTGAAAGCCCCCAGCTAAACCAACAGGCCATGAAATAGATCTGTCTGTTAGAATCCTTCCACTATCAGGTCTATCAATGCCACCAATCATGCGTAATAATGTGGATTTCCCGGCACCATTCCGTCCAATCAAAGCTACACTTTTATTTGACGGTAATTCAATATTGAGGTCTTTAAAAACGTAGTGCCTGCCTTTCGGAGTACGGTAGGACTTAGTAAGATTTTCAATATGAATCATGATGTCAACATTGCCTCCTCACTTTTACGATACAAAGCTAGGCCTAAAAAAAGTGTAACCAGCGCGCACAAAGCAATGTAATTCAGACTCACGCCTTCACTAATATAACCAGCAACTACTGATTCGCGACTTAACTCCACCACATGTACTATTGGATTCCACAGCAAATATGGCCAGTACTCTTTAGGAACAGCATGAAGTGGAAACATTATGCATGAAATAAAATACAATGGTTTAATTAATATTGGTAGAAACTTCTCTGTTTCCGGGAATGTTTTTCCTAACACCATAAAAATCAATCCTAGACCAAATGAGAATACTACAAGAAGTATCCACGCCAGCATTAAATTAATAATGTTTGTTATAGCAAATTCTTCCCCTAATAGTCCTACTACCGACATAAGAACAATGTAGACTCCGCTATAAATAAGCGTTTCTAAGAGCGCTCTGGCAATTATAGTATCGACAGGCTTTACAGGTCGGTAATTGAATAGCCCTTGGTTTGCCTCAATTGCTCCGATAGAACGAGTTGCTATGCTACTAAATAAAAAAAATGGAATTAATCCGTTTAATAAGAAAACAGGAAAAGAGATATCAGGCATGGTTTTATGCATGAGATATCCAAAGATTGTTATCAGAACTAGCAAATGCGCTGCAGGCTCTAAAATCGCCCACAAATACCCTAAACGGTACTTACCAAAGCGCGTCTTAATCTCGCGCAGAAACAGCGCTTTTACAGCTGCCTGTTGAACTTCTAAACCACTTCTGGCCATGAGAGTAGTAACCCTGAACTTTCAGACACGCTACCGCCCCTGGCTGTAGCAACCAGAGCGCTTTGAGCGTAAGGATATGAAGCGAAGCATATTATTAGCTTGCTAATCTTTTAAAAAGGCAAAAAGCTGCCCTTCGGCGTAAACTTGTTGATAGGAAGGCAAAGAGGTAAATCGTAAAACCAGTGGGTATCTTCCTGATCCTAACTTCCATAGGTGGTAAAACGGCTATAAATGTAGCGGGGTATTAACCTAAATTATATATTTTAAAACCTATCAATACTACTTCATTGATGCACAGCACCTATCAAAGATGTAACCAAAATACCTTGTCCTTTATAGCGCTTCTAATTCAACCAGTTATAGGTCACTCGAATTATGCATCACTGCTGGCTATCGAAAGCCTGGTATTTTAGCACTTCATTCTCAGCGCGACTTTTTATCATTCCCGTCCCATCAATACAATTAATAGGGCAAAGCAACCCTAAAAATAGGTAGTAAATAATAGATGTGTAGTGATGATGGCGGAAGCAATCTTATCAGGCATCACCGACCTCTCTCCGCCAGCGCCTCATCCAGTTCCTTATAGCTTTCTACCAATTTATCCAGTGTTGCCCGGTTCAACCCACTCGGATTAGGTAACACCCAAACCTGGGTCACACCAATAGTAAAACCCTGCTTCCCCCATGCAGCGCCGCGTACACTAAACGCTTGCTCAAAGGCTTGCTTACCTAAAATGGCTAACGCCGCAGGTTGGTAATCCTCAATCTTTCTGATCAGTTCTCGCCCACCGGTACGAAGTTCTTGCAGGCCCACTTCGCTGGCCTGCACTGTTGGTCGTTCAACTAACATAGTTATGCCGCAACGCGTCTCTAACAGACGTTTTTCCTCTTCAGGCTTCAGGAGTTGCTCAGTAAAGCCTGCCTGATGAATGACCTTCCAGAATCGGTTACCCGGATGGGCAAAATGAAAACCAGTGTGAGCTGATGATTTCCCCGGATTGATGCCACAGAACACCACACGCAGCCCAGGTTCAAGAATGTCGTGGATCATATGTATTCCCCAGAATGTCAGTACCTTGCTTAAGTATAAAGGATTGAATTCTCATTGGTTATAAAACAAGCAGCTAAATGAATGGTGCTGGATTGCTCAGGAAAGTTCCTCTATAATCGTCCGCCTCGGCCCCTTAGCTCAGTGGTTAGAGCAGGCGACTCATAATCGCTTGGTCGTTGGTTCAAACCCAACAGGGGCCACCAGATAAAACAAGGAGTTAGATGAGAAATCATCTGACTCCTTTTTCGTTTTATACGAATCGGGTCAGGTAATGGGTCAGGTAAGGAATTGCCTCCCTGCCCTCTTCATCTCGCTGCCAGCATCCCCGGATAGTGCTTCGCCACGATATCATTCATCTTTTCTGTCAGGTCGATACGTTTAAAAGTGATGTGCGCGGTTCCTTTCTGGAAGTAACGTATACTGAAAAAATCATCTTCGTAAACATCCTTCGAAGGGTTATCCCGAATATGCTCCATCAATCGAGTAGTAACATCACCACGGTTATCGGGTATCGGTTTACCATCCAGCAGAAATAACATTCGTTCCAGGTCCGCTAGTTGATCCCGTCGCCAACCCCAGTTCAAACTAAATCCCCAGCGGTTATGCGTCACCAAATTGTTGACGATGATCTTTTTACCAAAGCTGCAGGGACTATTGGTTTTGTAATCCCACGACAGCCCTTTGAAGACATTGATAATGCCACGCTCAAATACATCCATTTTGTTCAGATGTAGCTGCTCAAAAGTACTCAGGATATTCGCCTCGCTGATGGCAGGCAGATCCCCCTCCTCCAGGTTCTTATGCCACTGGTCACGGGCCTGAGCATCCATCAAGGCCATCATGCCAGACTTCAACATCAAATCGCGCCAGATACTACGGTCAATATTGCGGGTAACGGCAGGCAGTGCTTTATCGACCTTTTCGGTCATCCAGCTATCGTAACGATGCCCGGCTTTCATCGCCCAGTCTTGCGCTGTACCACCGCCAATTTCTGAGGTTAGCTGTGAAATGGCATCAAGTTGCTGGATGAGTTGCTCGATCTGTTTTAGTGCTGTATCGCGGCCTGTCACTATGCGTTCAATACTGGTCGAGCAAATTAGCTCGCTATGATCGGTTAATACTTCAGCTTTAGTTTGCATGACATTTTGTCCTTAAAAAGCAAACGCGCCCGCCGGGTAATGGCAGGCGCATTATGCAATATGTAAACAAGGGAGAAAGCTCAGAAATTTAAATCAGGAAGGTTGTACGCAATATTCACCGTACTACGTTGTTACGGCTTTGCCGCAACAAGCCAGTTGCCTGCCGTGCTCGCAGAATATCTACAGCCCGAAGATAAGGTGATTGTTCCTGCCAACTAAACCTTCTGCGATCGATACGAACAAGCTCGTATTTTTCCACCAGAAAGTTAACGGCATTGGCCAGCGTGATACCTGCATCGATATGTTCCTGTATAACGGATTCATCCCTGAACGGCGTGTCGTTCAGAGTCAAGCCATAGTGTTGTTCCAGCAGGCGTGTCAGTAGAATTTGCCAGATAGCCACGGGGGACAGGCAG
This sequence comes from Yokenella regensburgei, assembly GCF_051486985.1. Lineage (GTDB taxonomy): Bacteria > Pseudomonadota > Gammaproteobacteria > Enterobacterales > Enterobacteriaceae > CBFFRJ01. Next base: position 43,138 of record NZ_JAHVDV010000014.1, on the reverse strand, counting down.
GGTTTTACCGCCCGCGAAGTTGCTGCAGATTGAGGTTTCATGCTTGCTCTCGTGAAAGTAATTAGCGCTTAGTGGGATAAATGGCGATGTATACGTAGCCGCAACTGCCGAGGGTGTCGGCTTCGCAGGTAAAACCGGTGTGGTACAGGGTGACGCAATGAACGTGTAGGGGATTCAGTTCACCGGTGGTCAGCATCGATTCCATCTGGCTGATAAAGTGCGGGAATGTTTCATCCAGCTTCTGGCATTCGGCGTCACTGAACTTACCGGTGATACTGGCCCGGTCAGCTAGGTAGTGCAGCCAGTTGCCCTCCTGCACCAGACGTGTTCCCAGGCGCGGCATGATATCGCGCTGCAAGCCCCAAGTGATGTTGCTCATTACAGTTCTCCACTATTGTCAGTTCAGGGTGATGCTCATCAGGCAGGCATAAGGCCCGTTGCGGTCCTGGCGGCGTTCGGCGTACACAGCCAGGACTCCTGTGCTATCCGGAACGTCCCTGCCGGTGTAATGGCAGACGCTACCGTGCCACTGATATTTTCCGGTGCAGTAGCGAAAGATTCGGGACTCCGGATGCTGGCGGTATATCGTCATTGCCCGGCGCTTACTGATAATTTTCATGTAATTCCTCACAGCAGACCGTGTTCTGCGAACGAATAGATTTGCCTGCCGCCGACAATCAGATGGTCAGGGACGCGGATATCCACCAGCTGAAGTGTCTGTATCAGGCGCTGCGTGAGAGCTTTATCAGCCTGGCTGGGCGTCGTCTCGCCGGAAGGATGGTTATGCGCCAGTATCACCGCTGCGGCATTGAAATAAAGGGCGCGCTTAACGACCTCCCGGGGATACACCTCGGTACGGTTAATTGTGCCGCTAAAGAGCGTCTCATGGGCAATAAGCTGATTCTGGTTGTCCAGATACAACACCCGGAACTCTTCCCGCTCAAGCGCGGCCATATGCAGTCGCAGCCATTCACGTACGGCGTGGGTGGAGGTAAAGGCTACCCCGGGCTCATGCAGATGCCGGTCCAGAACCCTGAGCGCCCGCTGGATGAGACGCCGGTCCTGTGGCGTCATCTCGCCGGGTAAAAAGGAAAGCTGTTTCATCCGTTGTTCCTCCGGTCAGTCGATGATACGCAGAATGGCGTGGGCTTCTGGATGCTGCAGCGCATAGTCCCGCAGGCGGTAATAGTGCTCCGTCATGGCATCGCATTCGGTGCGACAGGCGTGATGGCTGTAGTCAATCAGGCTGACAGCGATACCGGCAGCTTCTGCAATCATATCCGCATCATTACCGTTCATACTGTTGAACAGACGCCATTTATCGTCACTGTCAGCATCAGGGGCCATAAACGCGCCGCCATTGCTGAGCGTGTAAAAGGACCAGATACCACCGCTGTACTCATCACAGAAGCGGTCCATCCAGGCAAAAATGCGGGGTTCCAGCGTTATCCATTGTGGGATAGAGCCAAAGTGCTGTGGCCAGAAATCGAGACGCTGTTCGTCGGGAACCTGCGTTACTGTGAGTTTGAAATCGGATTCGTTAGCGGGTACAAGGTCGTACTGTGTCGCTGTTGTCATGTAAATGTCTCCGTCAATAAAAAGTGCCAGCCGCGATGGCTGGCGTGTGGGTTAATAAAGGATGGTCCGGGAGATGTGGCTGTCGGGAATGGGGTTTGTCAGTCGGTGAGTAACGACCTGCGGATGCCATAGCGCCGGATATATGGGGTAAGTTCTGCACCGGCATCGGGCTCAAAATTCCAGGCACGCCAGACCATGCCGCCATCATCGTCGCGCACAACCAGACGAAAATGCGTGGTCTGGTCATCTTCGATGGTGACGTTGTGGTAACGACTGATAATGGCTTCGGCGTGCTGCCGGGTGAAAGAACCGGGCGGTAGTAACGGGGATTCAGGCATGATGATGACCTCAAAAAGCAAAAAGCCCTGTTGCACATGTGCAACAGGGCTGGTCGAATGACTTATGTGAAAAGGCGTCAGGGTTGATCGAGACAATCCTGCCAAGTGATATCTTTCAGCGCATCGTGAAGACCACGGGCACTGAACGGTTTCGATTCTCCTGACTGTAAGGCGGTGAAGGCCAGTTTGTCTTTTGCTCCTGTGTGCTTCAGCGCTTCAAAAGCCACCTGAGCCGGAACGACCTCGCCAGGAAGCAAAATTTCATTCTCAAGCGAGTATTTTTCATTGTTTATCAGAAGATACACCCTGCTCATTCCTTCATCAGAGGTGGCGCGGTAATCCTCTTTCGGAACCTGCCGACCACAACCATCTTTTTGTAGCTGCAACTGATGGTCAGTTTCTCTCCGGCCTGATCGCACACGGGTCTGACACGCAAAGAACGGCTGGAAGCCCTCCTGCTGCAGGCTATCCAGCAAAGAGATGGTGGGTATATATGTGTATCTTTCACTACGGGATTCATATTTGTCATCGCTGAATACGCTGGGTACCACGCGGAACAACTCTTCACGGGTTAACGGACGGTCACGACGGATAAGGTTTGCTGCGCCAAAGCGCGAAGCCAGACGGGTCATAAGCAGACTCTTCAATACGGGTAAAACAAATAAAGAAAGCCCTGCCGCACTAGCGACAGGGATCGGGAAAGAACAGGCAGGCGTTAAACGTTCAGAAGAAGAAATTCCAGACAGCCCGGGCAACCGACACCACGGTGTTACGGACGGCCTGTATTACGGCCCGTACCGGAGCCGGTATCAGTGGGAAAGCACTTACCGTGTCCAGTACCGCGCCGACCGTTTCACCAAAATCGTCACGTGCTTTTTCCTGGACTGTCGTTGTGCGAAAGGGAGACTGCAGTTGCGCCACCACCGGGCTACTGGCCTCACGTGGCAGACACTTTATCATCCGCTCGGCCATCACCCGTAACCCCCACTGCAGACGGACCGACACCGCACACACCGGATGTACAGGTTGAAACAGCTCGTGCAGCAGGCAGATTTTGCGGCTGATATTCTGCTTCTGCGCCGTGGACAATTGACCACTACCGCTGGTGGGTTCAGTCTTGTCCGACTGGCTGATAACAAACAGCACCTTATGCCGGAATGCCTCCCCAATCACCTGATGATAAAAATGCTCATCTACTGCCAGCGCCCGGTCATCTGCCTTAATCAACCACAGTACCAGATCGAGCCGGGAAAGTTGTTCGCGGTACAGCGCAGCATACTCGGTATCGCGAACGCTACTTTCCCCAGCGCCGGGCAGATCCACCAGCGTCATATAGCGGTCGCCAACCTGCAGGCGAAAACGCAGTAGTTCACGGGTACAGGCCTCCACATCGCTGACCGGCGATACCTCTCCAGCAAACAGGGCATTGCAAAGGCTACTCTTTCCCGCTCCAGTTTTACCCATAATGCCGATCACTGGCTCGTAGTGAGCAAGCTGGTTTATCTGTTGCAGAATACGCTCTGATGCCCACTGTGGCAGGCCAGAAAGCGACCTCTGCAGCGACTGCAAGCCTTCAGATTTTTTCATCATTACTCCTCTGAAAATGAATATAAAAACAGCAGAACCGTGAGATTCCGCCGTTAATTAGGTATGTTCAGGAGAATGATATATATCTGAATGTTTTTATAAGTTACCGATACAGTTTAGTAATCTACTTAAAACAATAAGTAACCTAAAAACTTTTGGTGTATAACTAATATCGCCATGACTCTCTAAGCCATTCAGCACGTTGTAAAATGCCCGGGGCTTTGTTGAATAAATAAGATTTCGTGCGAACGACCCTGTAGCTGGCTGGATTTTCAGGCAATACGCACGCTTTCTGGCATCCCAGCCTTTGTCATCCTGTTCAACGCACGCACCATGGCCATAGCTTCCGCTACCTGACCATCGTAGTCACGCAGCGTCAGTGAATCTCCCAACAACTGCTTCATTCTGTACATTGCCGTTTCCGCTATCGAGCGACGGTTATATTCCGTTGTCCATTTCCACCGTGCATTGCTTCCGCTCAGCCGCTGATTAGCAACGGCACGGTTGCGGTCTGCGTACTCACCGGGCCAGTAACCTGCTCCTTTTCGGGGAGGAATAAGCGCGCTGATTTTTTTGCGGCGCAGTTCATCGTGACAGAGCCGGGTATCGTAAGCCCCGTCTGCCGCGGCTGCCCTGATTTTTCTGTGAGTCTGCCGGATAAGGCCCGGGAAGGCTTCTGAGTCCGTGACGTTATTCAGCGACAGGTCTGCATAGACAACTTCATGTGTGTTGCTGTCAACAGCAAGATGCAACTTTCGCCAGATACGACGGCGCTCTTTGCCGTGCTTTCTGACTTTCCATTCGCCTTCACCAAAGACCTTCAGCCCGGTGGAATCAATCACCAGGTGTGCGATTTCACCCCGGGTGGACGTTTTGAAACTGACATTAACCGACTTTGCCCGCTTACTGACACTGGTGTAATCCGGGCAGCGCAACGGAACGTTCATCAGGGCAAAAATGGAATCAATAAAACCCTGCGCAGCCCGCAGGGTCAGCCGGAATACGCGTTTAATCACCAGAACGGTGGTGATGGCGAGATCAGAATAGCGCTGGGGCCTTCCTCGTGATGAAGGCGTTGCCGACTCATACCAGGCCTGAATCGCCTCATCATCCAGCCAGAAAGTGAGGGAGCCACGGTTGATGAGAGCTTTGTTGTAGGTGGACCAGTTGGTGATTCTGAACTTTTGCTTTGCCACGGAATGGTCTGTGTTGTCGGGAGGATGCGTGATCTGATCCTTCAACTCAGCAAAAGTTCGATTTATTCAACAAAGCCCTTTAGACGCTATAAAACGATTTCTGAGTCACAAAAACATTGATCGGCCGCATGAGTAATAAATTTAAATTCCTTGATGTAAATAATTCATCAGGTTTATGATTGGCAATACCACGACAATGTAATTTAAATTTATTCGGATTGCAGAATGACGCGAAGCTACAAAGACATCGCCCACTTTACGGCAGGCTCGCACATCAGCCGTATCCAGCAAAACGCAGATGGGTCCGCATTTCGTTTCTATGCGACCGAACAGTTTCTGGTAGATGACTGGCAGTCAGATATTGTGTCAGCCGAGATAGAACAGTGGGTGAAAACGCATCAGGATGTTGTGCTGGCGCAGAAAGGAGATGTTGTCATAAGCCTGATTCATGGCAAGGCGGTTCGCGTGAGCACCGAAAATGCCGGACGTATTTTAGGTAACAACTACGTCAAAGTGGATGTGGATGACAGCCAGATTAATACAGCGTGGTTTCTCTGGCATTTCAATGAAAGCCCAGAGGGGCGACGTCAGCGGATTCAGGCCACCCAGGGTTCAACCGTCGTACAGCGTATCGCGGTTAATGAACTGAAAAATTTTACCGTTACCCTCCCACCACTCGCACAGCAAAAAGCGATGGGGGGGCTCTATCTGGCGGCGCGAGAAAAACGCTTTTATCAGCAGCGGATTGCCGCCCTGAGCGAACAACAGATCCTGAGCCTGCTCAGTGGTATGATTTGACTTATTACGTCACCCTTTCGTGACGAAGAAAAACAACAGGAAGAACTATGTCCCCCCAGATTGAAGCGCAAAATTTAAGTGAACTGCAAGGCCGCCTGTGGAATATCGCCGATACCCTGCGCGGTAAGATGAATGCCGATGAATTCCGCGACTACTGCTTAGGCTTTATCTTCTACAAATACCTGTCAGAAAAATTTGTCGCGTATGCGAACAAAATCCTGGCGGAAGATGGCATTCAGTACAATGAATTGACTGCGGAACATCCGGCGTATCAGGATATCGTTGATGCGGTAAAAGAAGACAGTATCCAGACCTTAGGCTATTTCCTGCCGCCAACGGATTTATTCCACACCATGGCTGAGCGTGTGGCTAAAGACCCCAAGGGCACAGGCACCGGCTTTATTCTGGAAGACCTCGCCACTACCCTACGCAACATTGAACAGAGCACGCTGGGTACCGACTCTGCGGATGACTTCAGCAACCTGTTTGAAGATCTCGATTTAGGCTCAAGCAAGCTTGGTAATACTGCGAAAGCGAAAAACGAATTGATCGGCAAAGTCGTCACTGAACTCGACAAACTGAGCTTTAACCTAAGCGAGGCGAGTTCCGATATTCTGGGTGATGCCTACGAGTACCTTATCGGCCAGTTCGCCTCAGGCGCAGGTAAGAAAGCCGGTGAGTTCTATACCCCACAGCCGGTTTCCACACTGCTGTCGAAAATCGTTACCACCCACAAGCTGAAGCTGAAAAACGTGTATGACCCGACCTGTGGCTCTGGCTCTTTGTTACTGCGCGTGAAACGTGAAGCCTCGTCGGTGGGTAAAATCTACGGCCAGGAGATGAACCGTACCACCTATAACCTGGCGCGTATGAACATGATTCTGCACGGGGTTCACTATGCAGATTTTGAGATCATTCAGGAAGATACGCTGGAGCACCCGCAGCATACGCATCTGAAATTTGACGCCATCGTCGCCAACCCACCGTTCTCCGCCAAATGGAGCGCCAGCCCGCTGTTTATGAACGATGATCGCTTTGCCCAGTACGGCAAACTGGCCCCATCCAGCAAAGCGGATATGGCGTTTGTACAGCATATGTTCCATCACCTGGAAGATGACGGCACCATGGCGGTGGTGTTGCCACACGGCGTCTTGTTCCGGGGAGCCGCCGAAGGTCATATTCGTCAGTTTATGATTGAGAAGCTGAACTGCATCGATGCGGTGATCGGCTTACCCGCAAATATTTTCTATGGAACACCGATAGCTACTTGCGTATTAGTGCTGCGTAAATGCCGCAAACACAACGACAGCATTATGTTTATCGACGCCAGTAACGATTTTGAGAAGGTGAAAACCCAGAACCACCTGCAGTCGGAGCATATCGACAAGATTGCCGATACCTATAACGACTGGAAAGCGATCGAGAAATACAGCCATATCGCGACGCTGGAGGAGATCCGCAACAACAATTACAACCTTAATATTCCGCGCTATGTTGATACTTTTGAAGTGGAAGAAGAGATTGACCTTAACGCGGTGGCGCAGGAAATTCGCGATCTGGAAGGAAAAGTGGCGGAGATTGATAAGACCATTACTGGGTTCTGTAAGGAGTTGGGGATTGACACGCCGTTTACGTTGACGGAGGGAAATAAGTAATGATGCCGAAATTACGATTCAGTGAATTTAACATGCCATGGAAGCAAACGACTTTAGGGAGCGTTAGTTCTCACGCTGCCTATGGCATGAACAGTTCAGCAATTGAATTTGATGGCGTAAATAAATATATTCGAATCACGGATATAGATGACGATACAAGGGAGTTCACCCCTTCCCCTTTAACCACTCCATCAGGTAAGCTTGAAAATAAATATCTTCTTAATAAAGGAGATATCGTTTTTGCTCGAACAGGAGCAAGCGTAGGTAAGTCATATTTATATAAACAAAAAGACGGCAGGCTTTATTTTGCTGGGTTTCTAATAAAACTAACAATAAACAAAGCCAATCCATATTTTGTTTATAACCAAACGCTTACTGAAAAATATCGTAAGTGGGTTAAAATTTACTCAATGAGATCAGGGCAGCCTGGCATTAATGCTGAAGAGTATAAAGAGTTTGAATTTGCAATACCTTCTTTGGAAGAGCAAACCAAAATCGCCGATTTTCTGTCCTCTGTTGACGAAAAAATCTCGTTACTGAACCAGCAGTACGACCTGTTATGCCAGTACAAAAAAGGCATGATGCAGAAGATTTTTAGTCAAAAAATTAGATTTAAAAGTAATGATGGTAGCGATTTCTTAGACTGGAGAACAGTACAATTATCTGAATGTTTGTATGAGCATAAGAAAAGAAATAAAAAACTAATTTATAGCAAAGAGCAAGTTCTGTCTGTCTCAGGTGATGTTGGCATTGTCAATCAAATAGAATTGCTTGGAAGATCATATGCCGGTGAGTCTGTTGAAAATTACCATATTGTCCATCAAGGAGATATTGTTTACACAAAAAGCCCACTGAAAGAAAATCCTTTTGGGATAATAAAATCAAATAAAGGAAATTCTGGGATAGTATCAACATTGTATGCTGTTTATAGTTGCCTTGATTGTATCGATCATAACTATATTGACTATTATTTTTCAAGAAAAGAAGTTGTTAACAACTATTTGAAACCGTTGATAAACAAAGGTGCTAAAAATGATATGAAAGTTAATAACCAGCATGTATTGACTGGTGATATCGTTTTACCTTCTAGAGAAGAACAAGAGAAAATAGTTTCTTTACTGTCTATGCTTGACGATAAAATCGCCGTCAAAAAAGCAGAACTGGACAAGTTAAAAACCTGGAAGCAGGGCCTGCTCCAGCAAATGTTTGTATAAAAATCATCCGGCCCGACCAACTCCGGGCCTGCACAATAACAAAAGGCACTACACACTGATGGCAACGCAAAGCGAATACGAGTTAGAAACGCAGCTGGTGGAACAGCTGGTTGGCATGCACTACGAACGGGTGAATGTCACCGATGAAACCAGTATGAAAGCCAACCTACGCAAGCAGATTGAAATCCATAACCGACTGGAATCTGCCCCACTCACGGACAGCGAGTTTAACCGTATTTTCTTGCATCTAACCAAAGGCAATGAAGTCATCGATCGCGCCAAAATTCTGCGCGATCGCTACCAGTTATTGCGCGATGACGGCACCGAGAAATGGCTCAGCTTTATCAATAAAGAGGAGTGGTGCCAGAACGAGTTTCAGGTGACAAGCCAGGTGAAGCAGTTCAACGCCGAGCAAAACACGCGCAAAACTCGCTTCGACGTCACGCTGCTGATCAACGGCCTGCCACTGGTGCAGATCGAACTTAAGCGTCGCGGCTTGGGGCTGAAAGAGGCCTTTAACCAGATCGATCGTTACCATCGGGATGCTTTCTGGGTCGGCAGCGGCCTGTTCCAGTATGTGCAGATCTTTATTATCAGCAACGGCGTGGACACCAAATACTACGCCAACAACCGCGCCAATCATTTCGAGCAGACCTTCTTCTGGACCGATGAAAAGAATAACCCGCTCAAAACGCTGGAGAAATTCACCGACGCATTTCTGAAGGTTTGTCACATCGCCAAAATGATCACCCACTATACGGCGTTGAACGAAACCCGTAAGTGCCTGATGGTGATGCGCCCCTATCAGTTTTACGCCTGTGAGGCGATGATCCGCCATGTGAAGGACAATCTCCACAAGCAGGGACGGCCGGAGAACGGCTATATCTGGCACACCACCGGCTCCGGTAAAACGCTGACCTCGTTTAAAGCCAGCCAGGTGATTATGGAAATGCCGGAAGTGGATCGGGTCATTTTTGTGGTCGATCGCCGGGATCTGGATTATCAGACGGCGAAAGAGTTTAACGGTTTTGCGAAAGACAGCGTGGATACCACCAACAACACCAGTACGCTGATAAAACATCTTAAGCAAAGCAGCACCAAACTCACCCTGACCACCATTCAGAAGCTGAATAACGCCATTACCCATGAAGGGTATAAAGCGCAGCTCGCACATCTGCGTAAAGAACGCATCGTCTTTATCTTCGATGAATGCCACCGCAGCCAGTTCGGTGAGACGCACAAAGCGATTGTGAACTTCTTCGAGAATGCGCAACTGTTTGGTTTTACCGGGACGCCAATCTTTGCCGATAACGTCAATATAACCAATGGTGTCAAACAGACCACCGAACTGTTGTTCGATAAATGCTTGCATAAATACGTGATTGTCGACGCCATACGGGATGAAAACGTTCTGCGCTTTGCCGTGGAATATGTCGGTACTTACAAGCGCAAAGAAAGCAGCAATGAGATCGATATCGATGTGGAGGATATCGACACCAAAGAGGTGATGGAAAGCGACATCCGGTTGGGCAAAGTGACCGACTACATCCTTGCCCACCATAACGCCAAGACCCGCAATCGCGAGTTCACCGCGATGTTCTGCGTCGGGTCAGTCGATATGCTGATCACCTACTATAAACTCTTTAAAGAAAAGCAAGCCGCACTGCAGGCGGCGGATGCCAACTACAAGCCATTAAAAATTGCCACCATCTTCACTTATGCCGCTAATGAAGCGGATAAAAGTGACAAAGAGGCAGTAAACGGCCTGCTGGATGAAGAAGATATCAGCCTGCCGCAGGGCGCGAAAGTTGATTCCTCAAGTCGCGATCATCTGGATAGTTTTATCAAGGATTATAACGAGCTGTACGGCACCAGCTTCTCGGCCAATGATTCAAAGAGCTTCTACAATTACTACAAAAATATTGCCCAGCGTACCAAAGAGAAAGGCATCGATATTCTTCTGGTGGTGAATATGTTCCTCACCGGCTTCGACAGCCCGGCGCTGAACACGCTCTACGTCGATAAAAACCTGCGTTTTCACGGCCTGGTGCAGGCGTTTTCCCGCACCAACCGCATCCTTAACGAGAAGAAAAGCCACGGGAATATCGTCTGCTTCCGTAATCTGAAGAAAGCCACCGACGATGCTATTGCCTTGTTCTCGAATAAAGATGCCTCTTCTACGGTGCTGGTCAAACCTTTTGACGAGTACTTCGGGGATTATCAGGACGCTGTCGATCGCTTGTTAACGCTGACGCCAACGGTAGAAAGCGTGGACGATTTACCTGATGAAGACGCACAACTGGCATTTGTAACGGCGTTCCGTGATGTGATGCGTTTGAAAAACATCCTCGAAAGCTTTGCCGATTTTGACGATGCGGCGAAACCGCTCTCGGACCAGACGCTGGCCGATTTCACCAGTAAATACCTCGATATCCACGACAAGGTGAAAAAGCACTCCAGCAAAGAGAAAGTCTCGATTCTTGAAGACGTGGATTTTGAAGTCTCTCTGATTCATCGCGACGAAATTAATGTCGGCTATATTCTGCGTCTGATAGCGGGTATTCAGGCGATGCCGCCAAAAGAGCAGCAGGAGCAGAAGAAAAAGATCATGGATATTGTCGACAGTGACGTCACGCTACGCAGCAAACGTGAGCTTATCGATAACTTTATTGAAAAAAGCCTGCTACATGCCGCGCATGACGAAGATATCACTCAGGTGTTTGAAGCCTATGTCGAACAGGAAAAAGGTAAGGCGCTGGCTACGCTGTGCAGCGAAGAACGACTTGATTCTATTAAGCTGAACGGCTTACTGGACAACTACCTCTTTACCGATGTGATGCCACGAGAAGATGAAGTGGCGGAAACGCTGACCTGGACACCAAAGATTCTGGAACGTAAAAGCGTGCGAGCTCGGGTCTACGACCGTGTTCAGAATGTGATTGATACGTTTATCAATGGGATGCGCGGGTTTTAAAAACTGTATGGCCTCTAACGGGGCCTTTAGCATAATTTTTATGAGGTATGTTTTATGTCGGTGGTGGTAGCAAGTTGTAATTTAGCCCAGCTGTTATCTGGCGAGGTGATTACCCCAACGGAAGGAGAACTAATTACAGGAAGCTTAGCTATTCCAGAATACCAGCGCCCCTATTGTTGGGGAGAGTCACAACTGGATAAGTTGTGGAAAGACTATCTTCATTATAAAAAAAATCATCAAGAGAATGCCTGGTATCTTGGCAGTCTAATACTGCATAAAGATCCTTCCGGAATATTAAATATTATTGATGGCCAGCAACGACTAACCTCATTAACACTGATTAATGCGATATTGAACCCCCACCAAATATCAAAATATGCAAATAATGTATCCTACCATTCTCCACAGTCTCAACATCAAATCAGAAGCAATTTTAAATGGTTGTTGAAAACTCTTAAACAGTCATCAGAGCCAACATTTTCAGCCACTGACGTAAACTTTACTCTGGTAGTGACTGATTCAGAAGATGAGGCATATCGATTTTTTGAGACGCAGAATACCGGAGGGGTTCGCCTTACAGGCTCAGATATTATAAAAGCACATCATTTACGTAGTATTGAACGCCAACAACAAAATCATTACGCCCAGCGCTGGGAAATATTGGGAGATCTCAACCCTATAATTAACTCCTTACTTCGGGGAAGGTTTTGTAATACGTTGCACAAGCGTGATGTACCAAGCCATCGAAAACCTTTGCTTGTGCGAAATGCGGTAGTAACAGAATTTGGGGAAATGACAACTATAGGGCCAGATATTGCATATGGACGTTCTGTAAGTCATCGAAAAAATAAGCATAGCCAAGGCCGCTATTTAGTTGAACAAACACTAGAAGGTTATGAATTACGGCAACCCCTCAATACAGGGATTAATACTATTCACTACCTAGCCTACTTTCAGGGGATTCAAAACCATTTTATGTCTCCTGAGATGGATCCAGAACTTGCCATTACACCAGAGCATCAAAATTTCCTTCAATGCTACCAGGAACTAATTATACCTCTCGAAGGCTGCCAATACTTAAAAGAGTTACTTGATACTGCCTTAATGTTATACATCAGCCAATTTGGCGAAAAAAATTTAACCACGGCATTAAAGAAATTATTTATGGTGATATATTCACCACGAGTAACCAATGAAAAAACAGTTAAAGAGTCAACATTAAACACATTATTAGATAGGGCCCCTGTACTGGACTGGATTGCTACTAGCTATACCCCTGAGATGTGTTTTCAATGGTTGAATAACTATACTTTTGACATTGACATTAAGAATATAGGGCCTGATGATAATAGTGTCAAAAAACGATTCATTTACCAAGTGTTGCGTTACTTTGATATTAAAGTAAGTCATGACGCCCCCGCACAATCATTGGCTAATGAATATCAATATACTCTGCAAAATAAAATAATAAACTTGTCACATCAGGATTGAGAAAAATGACAAATCTACAAAAAGTTAACTCTGAATTGATGACATTACGAAATATAGCAGACAAAAATTATCAGTTTGTTATCCCTAGCTATCAACGACCGTATGTCTGGCCAGACAGCGATGTGCTCAAACTATTTGAGGATATTGAGAAAGCCTGGCAAGAAAAGGAGCGGTTATACTTTATTGGCACTATATTGACCGCCGAGCAAAATCCCACAGAAAACACCCGAATCCTTGAGTTAATTGATGGGCAGCAAAGAACCACCACACTGGTACTAATTGCTTTGGCATTCCGTAAAGTTGGTATCAATGCTCCATTAAGTAATATAGCAGTACTCGGTAAAAAACCACGTCTACAGTTTACTATCCGACACCAGGTTCAGAACCTTTTAGGGGGACTTGCAGGCTTAGAACAGTATCAACTCCCTTCAGCTAACGACATAAAGAATGATCCCTATCTAACCCATTTGGATGCAGCCTTATCTGTTCTTATAAAAAAAGTCGATACGTTAAAATACCAAGCAACTGAACTTGCGGATTATATATTCAATAATGTTCAGTGGGTTAATAACTGCGTCCCTCGGACAATGGATTTAAATCTCCTTTTTTCGACAATGAACACGGCGGGTGTTCAGTTGGAAGCATCTGATATTTTAAAATCACGGCTTTTAAAAAAAATAAAATCTAACAAAAGTTTTTATGATGCTATCTGGCAAACCTGCCAGCACCTAGAAAATTTTTTTGAGAGAAACGCCAGGCAGACTTTCACTGAAGCTGACTGGGATTCCATCACGGATGAACAATTGGCAGTTGTACCACCTACGCTAAACGTTTACGCAAAAGAAGAAACTCACTCAGTTGTAGCGGTGAATATCAGCGAACTATTTTCTCAGGTCCATGAAGAGTTCGAAACAGAAAAACAGAAGTTATCTCTTCAAAACAAGGATGGTGTGTATTGCCGTTCAATAATTTCATTTCCGTTATTGCTGATCCATGTCTATCGAATTCATCTTGCCAGGCATGGACAATCCGATATTTCTACCCGGCTACATACCGATAAGCTGTTAGAAATTTTCTCTCATCTCTGCTCTGCCGAAGAACAAGAAATTAAGAGCTTTTTTGAGTTGTTGTGGAAAACTCGTTATCAGTTCGACCGTTGGGTCATCAAGTGGATGGAGCAAGATAAGGAAAATGAAGAGCTTCGACTAACATATGTTTCACGTAGCCGTTCCGGTAATCATTGGTATATCAATCGCTCTCAGAAAGAGATAAATGCATTAACTCTGCTACAGAGTGTACGCCTGTTTACCGGTGAGCGAAGCGCGCAATATTGGCTAACTCCCTTCCTCGGGAAGCTATTAGAACAACCCGGTGATAACGAACAACAGGTTCTAGCCCTTTTAGAAAGGATTGACAACGAGTTGTCTATGGCCGCTGATAATGAAACGCAGAAAAGTGTAAGTTTTAAACAGGCAAAATCGGAAAATGCGTCACTGAGAAAATGGGCAGAAATACGCATGTATTTTTCTGAAAATCATGGCACGCGTTTTGAACATTATTGGTTCCAAAAATTAGAGTTTCTTCTATGGAAAAAATACCAATCAGTGTGGAAAGATAATCCCAAGTTTAAAAAATACCGTATTACCGCAAAAAATTCGGTTGAGCATGTTTATCCGCAGCAAGAAGAGTACCAGCGCTATTTAGATAAAGAGAGTCTGGATAGTTTTGGAAATCTTGTGCTTTTAAGCCCAGGTGAAAACTCTGCTTACAGTAACCAAGCTGTCGGCAAGAAAAAAATCGATTTTGATGCTAAGCCGGTGTTTGATTCACTGAAGCTCAAAGCTATTTTTGAGGCTCGCCAGGCTGCCGACGAAGCTTGGGGAGAAGAACAAATATCTCAACACCAGCAAGAGATGTTAAAGGTATTCGATGCACATTACATCGAGTAGAGGGGTTGTTAAACTTCCACAAGCTAGTTTGACACTATGCCCACTATCGTGGATTCTTTTTGCATATCTGATAATCTGATGGAGCATCCAAACAATGGATTTCCCTGGCTATATTTGCACAAACTCGCCATCAATATCGCTCAATATAGAGCAGAGTAAGGCGCTCACAGCGATCAATGAATGGTTCTGTGATAGCGCCTGTCCGGTCTTCGCCCTTACAGGCGCATATAGCACAGGAAAAAGTAAGGTGCTGCAGGCGCTGCTGAAGCAAATGCCGAAAACTATAACCACTCGGCGTTATTTGGCTCCTAACGCTCGAACTGCCAGACTGCACGTTACCGGTCAGATAGAAGAAGTTACTAGTATCTATAGCTGGCTCTACAGCCAACACCCTCAGGATATAAAAGAAGATAAGCCGTGGTACCCAATAAACTGTCAGGATCATGAAGTTTTTAACGCACCACAAGAGTCTTTGTTAGTCATTTTCGATGCACATTTGCTCGGTAATGATTTTTTTGCCTCAGATACTGCACTTTACGGTAGTGGTTATATTCTCAGCGATTTTTTGTTGCTGCTGAAAGGCAAAATGCAGGATGCTCAGCCGCAATCACTACCTAAAATTCTGTTACTTGGCGACCCTTATCAGCTAAGGCGTGGTGCCAAAGAGAAAAGTCTGCTGGAAGGCCTGATATTCCAACAGCAACAGATCCCTTTCCTTACAGTTGAGTTGAATTCACAGGATCGTGATTTGGAATCACGGAATGAACAGCTCGATTTTCAGCGCGAATTGGTTGGTCAACTCGCTGCACAAAAATTCATTCAATTACCCATCTGCCAGCAGCTAGCGCTCCGTACTATAACCAAGGGAGAACAAACAGCTCAGATTGCCGAAGACCTTATCTCTCCGGGCTGTGAGTGTATTTATCTCTGTGCAACTAACGAACGGGCTCAAGCAGTAAACTTTGGTATCCGAAGCAGGTATTTACAAGCACGAGAGCCGGGTCATTTAGTAGAAGGTGACCGTATTGAAATTTACAACAAAACCTATAGTTTTGAACATGATGGTGATGCGCTGAATGAACATATACCGCTACATGCGGGACAATTCGCAAGAGTAACTCAAGCAGCCAGAGGTTTCTTCAGTAAAAGCATTACGCTTAAAGGCCGAGATAAACCCACGACCGTTGAATTTGCCCACGTTACACTCCAAAGCAATGACACTTCTTCCACCGTACTCTACCTACCGGAGTTTTTGACTTCGCTTAAACCTGAACTTGATACTGACAAACTGCTGGCACTACGAATTTGGGCTCGAGTAGAGGCAGATGAGCAGCTTAAGGAGTCGAAATCTTCCCTGGAAGGGATGGATAAAAAAAGCTCGGAATACAAGGCAGCACGCGAAGAGTATCAAAAAAAGCACAGTCAGTTGATTCTCAATAGTAAATTTACCTACGCCGCTCGACTTCGCTACGCCTGGGCACTCACTGTGCATCGGGCGCAGTCACATCCTCCATTTAAGAGAGTGATTCTGGAAGCGAGTGCTGCCCATGATACTGACAACCCGGCTACCGATAGTTATTTCCGTTGGCTTTATACTGCCACAACACGAACCATGCATACGCTGGATATACTTAACTATCCTACGCTTAATCCGCTATCAAAAACTGAATGGCATTTATCCTCTATCAGAACAGTACCATTGGTTGTAAAACAGCATTTTCACTTTGCTAAAAACAGATTACCTACAGAGAACGAGCTAAACAGAGAGCTACCCGCAGGATTCAACCCGAAAACACCTGAGTTATTTGCACTACTACTGGCTATAAGTGACGCTCTTTACCATAGCGCGTGGCGTATAAGTTCAATACACCAGCATCCCTATAAAGAGCGCTATTTCCTTAATAACGAATGCGGTGAAGCAACACTAGACTTCGATTATAACGGTAAATTTGAGGTAACTATTGGGAAATACCAGGGGCTAAGTGGCAATGCTCAACTGGAAAAAGAGTTAAGACAACTACTCAATACACCAGTAGTTTGGCTCGATGATAACATCCGTATAGCTATGCATTTTATCGATACCCTAATTGCCAAAAAAGGATGGCGAATAATTGACATCGATGAGAAACCATACAAGGTTTTCGCTATTGCAGAGCATTCCACAGGCAAATTAAAACTGGATATTAATATACCTTCTGCGAGTAGCATTTCTCGAAAAGGCGTTATCAGTAGTATTCATCTGGTCCAAGCTGATTCTAAAGCTGTAAGCACACAATTTAAGGTGGATTTCATCAATGGCTGAGCAAGTTTTCCAACAAATCAACCGTTTGAGGAAAAGTGGTGAACTGGATGCAGCCTGGGAACTAGGTTGTACAACAGTGCAGCAAAACCCAAGTGATAGCTTTCTTAAAGGGGCTTTCTTCTGGGTATGTTATGCATATTTAAAAGATGTACGGGATACTATTAAAGCGCGAGCCGCAGCAGGGAAAAGTGAGTTTACACCTACGCGACAAGAAGCCGAACGAATCGACTTTTTATTGGACTGGATAATCTGGCTTGATTTACCGGACAGTGGTTTCGAGTATCGCAGCCTGCTACTTATCTTTCAGGCTAATTTGGAGCACTTCCCCAAATTGATGCTGCTACTGGCCAAACATGCGAAAACCCTATTCAGTCCGGAAGACAAACAGCCGTTTATTACGGAGAAAGGCGAATCTCCTAGCTTGATGCTGAAATTTACCCGCAAGCTTGCGAAAACCTGGAGTAGCCAGACTACATTGCGTCATCTATCTGTGGATGACCTGATCACTTTGCTGACACTAACGCGCCATGAAGTTAAAGATACCCAACAATTAATCTGGCTTGATTATGACGAAGCGCGATGCCTTATTGTTGCAAAACGCTACGAAGAGGCGCGAAAACGAATACTGGCAGTGCTGCGTAAAAAACAGAATGAAGCCTGGGCGTGGGGGGCACTAGCGACCACTTACCGCCAGAAAGATCCTCAAGCTGCTATTACCTTGTTTGCTAAAGCTTTGAGTTGTGCCCACGATGATGCTCTGGCGCTTCCGACTCTAAAGGGATTCGCTGTACTGTTAGCAGCTGAAGGTCTTCATAACGAAGCATCAATCTGTGTGCATAGGGCTGTTAATTGTTATTTGCATAACGGTTGGCAGATAAAAACTGATCTTGAACAACTACTCAACCAACCCTGGTATAATCACCAGGTAAATACTGAGCTACTTACCTCATTTATACTGCAGCGTTCTCAGAATGCGGCAGATTATCTTTTTGGTGAACGCGTCCAGAAGCTGGCTTTAGTTCAGAATATCCATGCTGGTAATCGTGGTTTCCATGCTTGGGTGAGCAGAAATCAAAGTCTGTCAGTCAGAATGAAACTTTGGTCTGATAAATTACCACTCTCACCTGGTGATTACGTTCAACTGACAATTGCTGAAGAGGATCAGTCAGTTGTTGCCGTCGCGCCGGCTCAAGCGCAGCCTCTTACAGACGCCGGTGAAATAGAAGATATAC
This sequence comes from Yokenella regensburgei, assembly GCF_051486985.1. Taxonomy (GTDB): domain Bacteria; phylum Pseudomonadota; class Gammaproteobacteria; order Enterobacterales; family Enterobacteriaceae; genus CBFFRJ01. The sequence goes on along the minus strand of NZ_JAHVDV010000014.1, from coordinate 24,824 downwards.
TACGTGTGACAGAAAAAGGTTTTGCTTTTGTGGGTGATACTTTTGTTCCAAAAGATCTCGTGCCTGCGGGAATGGATGGCCAAAAAGTACACGTTGTACGTGTTGTTGAACTCGATAAAACCAAAAATCGTTATGGCTGGAGAGCATTAAAAGTAATCATTTCCTGATGATTACATATTGAACACTGAAAAATCAGGCCTTTCCATTCATAAGAAAGGCCATTGCCGTAAAAAAATAATCACCCTCGACTACAACCGAAGTTCCGATCTCCATCGCCAAATATCTTAGTATCAAGCTTGGCTAAGTAATCCAAACGATTTAGTAAGTTGTTAAACTCCCCTTTAAAGTTAAGATCATTGACATCTAATATATAACGACAGTTTTCAGGATAATGAACTAATCCCGGATAATCATCCAGTTCCAACCCCAGGGCACTGTACCATGCCCTTACAATCATCATCCGTAAATTGCTTTCAGCCTCATAATCACCTAAATGGTAATAAGCATCTTTGTTAAAAAAAAGACCAAGATGAAAGTGGCATTTTCCCTCTTCGGAAAACTCACGTACCCAAACGTGACGAACACGGTTTGGATAGATTCGTTTACCGTTAGCTGCTCTGGCTTTCTCATTGGCCTCCAGCATTGCATTTAACGCATTACGGAAACGGGATATCGCTCCAGGCTCCAGATTTGGGAAACAGCAAACTGTATCTCCTCTATCTAAAATAGGGGGATAATGGGCATCAATACGTAATGCCATTGTTCTAGGGAATTCACTTACAGCATCATTGACGACTCGTTCAATATGCTTTTTATAGGCGAGTACATGCTCACCATGCGATCCTGGGTATGAATTCATAGATTAAATCCTTATGTATATTCCTACAACACCATTTAATTTTAATGATTTAAATAGATACAAGCATTACTTGATTGTAGGGTATATATAATATTAAAGATGATAGAAATATATTACCTATCCAACACTAAATTCATCAAAAAAATTACATTGCGTAACACCAATGCTTTACCAATCCACTCTGCAATTAATTTAACTATAAATATTAAATTCGATATTAGCGGGTGCTATAAATACTGTTTTTCCTTTTTTAGCAGCGAGTATCCTTTTTTTAGAATATAGTACACCTAACAACTCATTCAGTTTATTACGATTTCGAAACCTACTGGGTCCATATTGCAGTATAGTGTTTTTCCTGATGTAGGGTACAAAGCACCGACAGCAATACTCTTTAATCCAGAAGTAAAGTTCATCCGCTTCTGAATTAACCAGTGTAAATCTCGGGGGATTAGAAACAAGTCGAATATACTCATCAACATACCAGGCACTGATCTCCACAGCAGCCTCCGTAGTAAGAAGAGATATATCACCTTCATCACCATTAAAGTAATGCAATAATGCCGCAATTCTTGCCATATTTTCAGCCATTTTAGAGGCATAATCTTTAAAATTAGACAGCGCTCCAAGAATCCCCATTTCCGACTCAACTTTATTATAAAATTCGAGCCAGCGTTTTTCAGCCTCAGGGGAGAAGTACAGACACTGACGTTCATTTTCATCATTTCTGGTAATACTCTCGTTAACGATCCCCATCAGTCGTAGATGAAATACCGGTAGATGCTCGCTTGAGACAACCGGGCTGGTAATTTGCCGGTAGCCCTGTGTTGAACCAGGCTGACACATCAAGCACCGTGCGAAGAATCCGATCCCTTTCGCTGTATCGCCTTTTCGTTCCAGATATCCTTTTTTAAGCACATCAGGCTGGACCATCAGTGCCAGCGTCATTCTGGCATCTTTGATTAATTTATCTGGTTCGCTTTTTCTTTCCACGGGAAACATTGCGCCATCCCACATTTTATTGATGAAAGGCAGTTCATTCAGCGCATAGCCGTTAAAAATGGTGCCAGCTTCATCAGACATAAGCCCGATAGACCGCCAGCGCCCACTGAGATAGTCTTTTATCGCCGCAGGTGTGGCATCATTGAATATCTGTCTGAACCTGACCGGTGCTTTCGGGTATGTTGCCAACAGCGCTTTCAGTCGTTCATTCGTTGTGGAATGTTCTTTGTTACGGGAAATCTCTGATTTCAGTTTTGACATCAAGGCTTTCTTTTCAACATTAAAAGCCGTTTCCTCATTCCGCCAGATAATCAGATCCTGGGTATATTTTTCAAACCATTCATCTTCCAGCTGATACAATGGCTTCATTAGCAGTTTGTCCACCGTACTTTTGCGTTCACCCGATTCCGCCAGTGTCAGTAAAAAAAGCGATACCGGGCTGCGCAGATTATTCAGTCTGCACACATCAATCCGGTTCTGGCAGGCAAGAGAAATAACCCCTAGTACTGATGCGGCAATCAAAGCCTGAGGAGCCTGCGTATGCTGTTCTACTTCGTAAACTGCATTTCTGATGATCTGTGGGAACACATGTACAGGAAAAGGACGACCACACAGCATAGATACCTCTCATTCAGTTAACGTTTAAAACGATTTCACTCATATTGCTATTCCGCTATTAATAGTAGAAATAGCAGGATGAACTCGGGTCATCCAAAAAATAAATGCAAAAAACACCTGATGTTAACGCTCACTGATCCAATACAGCAGGTCACTTAACAGCCACCCGCAGGATTTCAGACCAATAGACTTACGCAGTGGAAACTGACCGACTTGCTCTAGTTTCCAGGCCGTTGAACGGGATACAGATGTAATGTGCTGACGCTCTTTTTCACGTACAAGGCGATCATGAGGTTCGCCATTGTTGCGTAATACCTGTAAGCGTTCTTCTGATGTTGGACTGTTGAATTTTGCTTTCATACTGCCTCCTTTGTTTCGATGGATGCAGCATGGCTCAAGCAGGCGTTAATATAAAAGAAGTTGACGGCTTATTAAGGTGCACATTGCTTATTGTGGTGCTTACAGTGGCTTGATGTGGTTTTTACGGTGGCTTAATGTGGGAGCTTTAAGATACATTTGAGGCTTCTTAAATAGAATATTCGATGTGTTTACCGTTTTTCCTTTGCGTCATTACGTTTTTAGTAAAACCTGAAACATAAATATTGAAAAGGTTAAAAGGGATATTCATTAAGAGATATGTATTAATCATGCAACTCACAATAATGAAAAAATCTCATAAATACATTTTTCTCAATATTAACTTTTCCATTTATGGCTATACTCTATATTAGCTTTGCATAATTAAGGATTAGTCAACAAAAAAAGTTATTATAACTTTCCCACCATAGATTGCTGAGAATGATAAATATTAGAACTCATGAATAATGCTAACAAGTTTTTATATTTGCCATAAAAAAATAAATTACTTGAAGTATCATTGAATTGATTTCAACCAGCGGCGAATAGTTTCCGGGCTGAATTCTCGTCCAGGTAATATATCCTTGGCATCCGAATTCAACATATTCGCGATTGGTGCAGCCTCAAGTTTACCATTTTTACTTTTATAGTGTTTACTTAACATTATAAATATAGCATCCCGTTCTGCCTTAGATACCCTTTCTTTAGCCCCTTTAACAATTTCTTTAGCGTTCACATTTTGATCAACGTTACTTTCTGCTCCGGGAACTACTGACTTTATATTTTGAGGTGAAATCTCAACTGTACCTTCGGTAAATAAAGACTCATCTAAAACAGCTTCAATGTCAGGTCCAACAAAGAAGTCTTCTTTGAAAATCACAAAAGAATGATTAAAAAATAAAATATGATCACTTACATTGCCATTAATAATTACTGCTCCGGGAGTATTAATAATAGCATTACGTGAGGTTCCATTTGCAATATGATACCCTTCATTTGCAAAACGAGTTATTTTAGTTGGTTTTACTTCCCAAAAGCCATATGCCAGACCTTGGTAAGAAATATAAGATGAAACAATTTCATTTTGATCTTTATTTTTTTCAATTTCACATTCTTGTGGATTTAGAGGAATAAAGACCCTGTAAGCCGTTGAACCAAAAACGCTTTGGTACTCATCAGAACCTGAAGTAATATTTTCTATTTCCGAATTGTCATCCCCTTCGAATGTTCTTTTCAAGCAACATGGAACAGCATCTAATTTCACAAATAGCTTCCTCGAAAAATTCAACCAATCGCTTATAACTTTCGTAATAGATATATTTTCCCGTTCACATATGTCAGTGATTGAAAGGAAAATGCCAGTCTCGACTGCATTATTATTTTTGTTATCTAAAGTAAACAAACATCCCCCCACTAATTATATAATAAAGATAGCGCTTTTAACTATTACGTTTATCATACATGATTTCTATTAAGAGAAACATAAAAATACATCGTTTTTAGAATCAAAAAAAACAAATTCATTAATGTGAATTAAATCACAAACTGTATAAATTAATCTAAAAAAAATAGACGTGTATCATATGGTGACAATTCAAGAATCACGCAACAGTCAAAAAATTCAGATGACTAGAAAACTCTTTGCCTTCTGCAGCGAATGGAGAATAAAGAACCAGAATTTTGGGCAAGACAAGCATACGCCGCCCTTCTATCTATTAATGATAACCTTGCTAGCATTCTCCTTCCGAACTAGAATCAGTGCAGTAAAAAGGGATCTCACATGACAAAAAAAACATCACATACTCAGATCACCAGGACTCAAATCTACCGTGCCGTCGCCAGCTCAACCGCGATCGAAACTGGTGTCTCTGTGCAAAAAATTGAGCAGCAACTCAAACAAAATCAGGCACAGGCAAAAGCCGTTGGCCTCGCCCGTTAATCTGGCAAGATGTCGCTCACCAGTTGCATCATAGGGCTGTAGTTCCCTGAGACACCCGCCTGTATTGCCTTGAAGTAAAACGCCTTGTGCTCATCCCACAGGCTGTAATCAAGTAAGCCCTTCCCTGCCAGAACCGACAGCACATCGCAAAGTAGCCGCGACAGACGCCCGTTACCTTCTCTGAATGGGTGGATCAAAATAAACTCCACATGGCATTCAGCCAGATAACTTACCAGCTCCAGACGAGCCAGGGATTTGAGTTCACCAGACCGAGAAAGAAACTGCTTCTCGAAGCCATCAAGCAGCAGCGGAATCCTGTCGGCAGCCGCAAACTGAAAGCCATCCTTAGTTAGGTTGGCATTACGCAGCCTCCCCGCCCAGTCGTACACATTCCCCAGCCATTGGCGATGCCACCTGCTGATGTGCTCAAAAGCCAGCGCCTCAGGCGGCTGGCCCTCAATAAATAGCTGCTCATACAGCATCAGCAGCAAGCCAGACTCCAGCGCCTCCATTTCCTGTTCATCAATAAATCCCAGCTTATTAGCCAGCACTAAGTCTCCAGAGCCCGGCTGATAGCGTTCCTCTGCAGAATTAAGCTCATATTTTGACAAGCTTTTACCTCCGCCCAAACAAGTTCACAACGTTGTTTTCCTGCTGCCGTTGATAGTTATTAACTCGGTCTTCCCAGATCTCAAGCGCCCTGCGCTTTTCAGTCAGGTAATCATAACGGTCATAGTGTTTCGAGCTGACATCATTCAGAGCATGATTCTGAATACGGTCGCGGATCTCTTTGCTGATCCCCGCCTCCCCCATCAGAGTCTTACAGGTCCGACGTAAATCTCGCGCTGTGAAAACTTTAAACTCAGGATTAAAAGCCCGGAAATACATGATGGAACGCGCCAGACTATCAGTACGTACCGGTCGATCTCCATTGGTCGAGAGTGGGAAGATATAGGGACTGTTGCTTTCCTTAGTCAGTTCTTTCACTGAGGCTAATTCACTCAATGCCGATTCAGTCAGCGGGATCAGATGTTCACGTTTGTTTTTCGATACATCGGCAATGACTAGTAACGTCTTTTGCTGCCAGTCAATCGCGCTCCACTGGCTGGCAATCATTTCGAAAGGACGTTGCCCACCAGCATAAACGCAGAAGCGGATTAAATGCTGCATCAGCGGCCCAACGTTGGTTGCCTCTGCGAATTGCTCTATGACAACATGCAGCTCTTCCAACGTTAACCATGTATCACCCACTTTTTCCGCCGAAGACTGCTTCGGTATGGCCGATACCGGGTTAACTTCAAGGCCGAACGTAATACCCACGCTGGTATTCATCGGATCGTTATCAGCCTTCAGACCGTAGTTAAATGCCGCCATCAGGTAGGAACGAATTCGGTTCGCATGGACCACCGCATCACGCTGGATAATGCCTGAGAGAATGGTTTTGATCTGCAGAGACGTCACGTCCTTCGCTTTGGTATCACGAGGAATAACCGAGTAGCACTCTCTTTCCATGCGCTTCAATACATCAGCCCACGTCCGCTTATTGTCGAGCTTCATCTTGTTAACGTAGCCATGCACCAGTTCTTCAAATGATCCTTGAGAACGATGGATCTGCATGATGTGCTGTTCGGCCAGGCGCTGTTGCTCAAGCTCTTGCTGGGGCTCTTTTCCTTCAACAAGCCAGGCACCATACTTTTTCGCCAGCTCATTGGCCTTCACCAGTTTCATCTCAGGCCAGATGCCCAATTGGATGAACTTCTCTTTTTTCCCTTTATCAACGTAGTAACGGAAATAAAAAACCTTGCTGCCTGAAGGCTGAACCTTAACGCCAAGCCTGCCGGTACCACGTTGAGCACTGTTGCTCCACACGTAGTACGCCGTGCTTTTTGTCTTCAATCCACGTATAGCAGTCTCGGTAAGATTAGCGGCCATGAGTTTACCTTTATGAGAATAAGCGTTACCTGACCCGATGCCCATTTCGGGTCAGGTAATGGGTCAGGTAAGGATAGTACAATGGGGAAATGAGAGAACCAATCAGAAACAAAAATAACTTAATAACCAATTGATTATAGGCAATTAAAAACACAAACAGAGACAATGGCGAACAATTAAAAACATGCCAATTTTATGACTCATAATCGCTTGGTCGCTGGTTCAAGTCCAGCAGGGGCCACCAAATTCTAGCTTTGAAATCATATGATTAAGCCACTCCATAGAGTGGCTTTTTTGTTTCTACGTTCTTCAGTGTCGCAAAAATGTTTATGCGCAACGAGCTGATACCGCTGCAATCGAGGTTTCTGAAGCTCAACGCGTGGGCGGGTGAGAAGATCATAAGGTTTCAGAAATACAGCCTTGACCCCGAAAAAGAGTAGCCGCCGAAGGGCGGTTTGTTTATACCCAACGCCCGTATGCGGCGCTTTACCTTCTCGTCACCCCTTTATCCAACCCAGTAGCTCGGAGGGTGTCACAGCCTTGCTGACGCGCGAAAATTAAATAAATAACGCCCCCGGCGCGCAGTGCTTTCCCCGCCTCGCCTGCCCGCTTCACGGGTCGGTTTTGATGCAGCTGCATAAGAACTTCGGAACCCTGGAGCGGGTCATCATCAGATGGGGAAAGAAACGCATGCAAACTAATGCATCAGATGCATGCGCTCTAAATAAAAAGACATATAACTGTTTTTATACGGATTTATTGGCCGTTGGAACGGGATAAAACCCGGTAAATTTTTCCAACAAAAGCAACGGTGATAACAGCAAGAATAATGGAAGATAAGCCAAGAAAAACAAGCATAGAAAGAAAGGGGCTAAACGTTCCCCACAGGCTTGTAAAGTCGCTAATCCTGCCCAGCAAACCCGTCGGAATATACCTTATTGCGAACTCTGGAATAATTAGAAAGAAAATAATTGCAATAATAACATAAATCGCTGCTTTTTTCCCTTAATCATTCTTTTCTTGCCCACTTTGACGAGCATGACCAATTATTAAGCCACAATACTACAACAAGCCTAATTGAAATGGCAGAAAACTATCTTAAACTGAAAATGCAGGCTGATAAACGGATGGCTATTGCTATAACAAAAGCATTACGCGAGTAACATGCCAGCCATATGAAGATAATTAACACGCATCCCATTAAAGAAATATTTATTGTCTACTATTCAATAAACTCCATTAAAATCCCTTCTAAAATGGAACCATGCATTTACTGATTAAAATTTCACGCAAAATAATTTACCTATATTAATCACAGCCCCTTACGCTTTTGGAAGCGTAAGAAAAATAATTTTGAGCTATTATTTTATGGCCTGGACACCCTGGCAAATAAACCTAAGGCTAATACTCAGCAAAGCTACCTTAGGCAACGCCACCGCTTTTACAAACTGAGAATCCAGAAACCGTTTAACGTGAAACCATAATGCCCCGCTCGCCCCCCTTTCCAGATAATCTCCACTACACTTTCCCCAACTTTATCGCTCTGAGAATGCCCTATGCTGCGCCCGTTACTGTTTATCTCCGCCCTGCTGCCTTTTTTCGCCTGCGCCCATAATTTCAAAGAGGGCGAACGGGTAGCGCCGGTCGGCGTAGCGGAGCGTGGCGAACTGACGCTTAACCAGGGCGAGATCCGCTATCGCGACTGGAACAGCGCGCGGCTTACCGGCAAAGTCGGGCTGGTGCTGCATGTCGCGGGCAGGCTGTCGGCGAAAGATCTCAATAAAGGCACCAGCGACGCCATCGCCGCAGCCCGCCTGCCCGCCGATAAATTCCAGGCTACCACCATCATCAATACGGACGATGCTATTCCGGGCAGCGCCATGTTTGTACGCCGCAGTCTGGAAAGCACCAAAAAAGCATTCCCGGCCTCGGTGTTCGTACTCGATGATAACGGTGCCGCACAGCGCGCCTGGGGCCTGCAACCAGGCAGTTCCGCAGTAGTCGTACTGGATAAGGAAGGCCGCATTCGTTTTGCCAAAGATGGCGCGCTCACGCCGGACGAAGTGCGTCAGGTAATGAAATTACTGCGTTCACTACTGGCGTAAAACTTGTACAACATGTTAACTCTGTGTAAAGTTTTGTGACGTGCTGAGTTCGCCAAAGAAATTTTTCGCGATTACGCTACGCTTTTTAAGAGAGTCCCCGGAACGATGAACGTGAAGATAATCAGTTGTTCATACACCGAAAATTCCACATTCCGCCTGTTGCGACGATTGTTGCGCGCCTGATGACAGCACCCTCGCACAGTTGCGCTTTTAACGCCTTCCCGTTCACAGCACCCGAACATCATCAGAGGCCTAAACCATGAACGCTAACGCCGTGAAATCTTCAGGGCAGGAAAACGAATTGCAGGCGCTGCGCGACGCCCTGCAGGCTCGCCTTGATGAACTTTTACCGCCAGGCCAGGAGCGCGATCTGGTCTGTGCCGCGATGCGCGAAGGCGCGCTTACGCCCGGTAAACGGGTGCGTCCGCTGCTGCTTATTCTCGCCGCGCGCGATCTCGGCTGCGACGCCAGTCAGCCCGCGCTGATGGATCTCGCCTGCGCGGTGGAGATGGTACACGCCGCCTCGCTGATGCTCGATGATATCCCGTGCATGGATAACGCCCAGCTGCGCCGGGGCAAGCCTACTATCCATCGCCAGTATGGTGAAAGCGTCGCGATCCTCGCCGCCGTTGCGTTACTTAGCCGCGCCTTTGGCGTGGTGGCACAGGCAAGCCAGCTTTCCGATAGCTGCAAAACCGAGGCGGTCAGCGAGCTTTCCACGGCGGTGGGCCTCCAGGGGCTGGTGCAGGGACAGTTTCGTGACCTCAGTGAAGGCAACCAGACGCGTAGCCCAGAAGCGATTCTCGCGACCAATGATCTCAAGACCAGTGTGCTGTTTGACGCCACGCTGCAAATTGCCGCTATTGCTGCCGGCGCGTCCGCCTCGGTGCGCCAGAAACTGCGCCAGTTCTCACGCCATCTTGGCCAGGCGTTTCAGCTGCTTGACGATCTGGCAGACGGCCTGAGCAATACCGGTAAAGACATCAACAAAGACGCGGGCAAATCTACGCTTGTGGCAATGCTCGGCCCGGAGGCGGTACATCGGCACTTGCGCGATCATCTTCTGCGTGCCGACGAACATCTCGCCTGCGCCTGTTCGCGCGGCGCGTCTACCCGCCGTTTTATGTACGCCTGGTTTGATAAACAGCTGGCCATGTTTGGCTAAACGCGCGCCTCTTCGCGGCTGACAGCGACTGTAACTGGAGTAGGAATGAAGGACAAGGAACTGAGCCAACGCAAGAACGATCATCTGGATATCGTGCTGCATCCGGAGCGGGCTAAACAGACAATTCGCACCGGCTTTGAACACTGGCGCTTCGAGCACTGCGCGCTTCCGGAGCTTTCGCTTGACGCCATCGACCTCAATACCCGCCTTTTTGGCCGTCCGATGAAAGCGCCGATCCTGATAAGCTCAATGACCGGCGGCGCGCGGCGTGCGAGCGATATCAACCGGCATCTGGCGGAGGCAGCGCAAACGCTGGGCCTTGCGATGGGCGTTGGCTCGCAGCGTGTTGCGCTGGAAAGCGAGGACAACTGGGGGCTGACCGGTGAACTGCGTAAATACGCGCCGGATATCCCGCTGCTGGCGAACCTCGGTGCGGCGCAGATTAGCAGCGCGCAGGGGCTTGATTACGCAAAGCGCGCCGTCGGGATGGTGGACGCGGACGCACTCATTATTCATCTCAACCCGCTTCAGGAGGCGCTGCAAACCGGTGGAGATCGCGACTGGCGCGGTGTGCTGACGGCCATTGAACGCGTCGTCAGTGCGCTTTCCGTACCAGTAGTGGTGAAAGAGGTCGGAGCCGGGCTCTCCGTGTCGGTGGCGCACCAGCTTGCACAAGCGGGCGTCACCATGCTGGATGTCGCAGGCGCAGGCGGCACCAGTTGGGCCGCAGTAGAAGGCGAGCGCGCCGCAGACGTGCATGCGCACAACGTGGCGATGGCTTTCGCGGGCTGGGGTATTCCCACCGCACAGGCGCTGCGCCAGATACGCGAGGCGCTCCCCACTATGCCGCTTATTGCCTCTGGCGGTATTCGTGACGGCATTGACGTTGCCAAAGCCATCAGTATGGGCGCGGATCTGGTCGGCCAGGCGGCGGCGGTACTCGGCAGCGCGACGACCTCAACCAGTGCAGTCCTGGCGCATTTCGCGGTCGTAATTGAACAATTGCGGGTCGCTTGTTTCTGCACCGGCAGCGCCAGCCTTAGCGCACTGCGGGATGCCCGGCTGGTTCGTACCGGGGATGAGGTATGAGCCACTACGCCGTTATCACGCCACCGCTCTACAGCCACGTTCATGCCATGCAGGCACTCGCGCAGGCGCTTATCGCACGCGGGCACCGCATCACCTTTATTCAGCAGGCAGAGGCCCGCACGCTGCTTGACGATCCGCGCATCGGCTTTTATCCGGTGGGCGAAGCGAGCCACCCGCCCGGCAGCCTCGCCCGCACGTTACGCCTGACCGCACACCCCGGCGGCCCGGCCATCTTAAGCCTGATACAGGATCTGGCTCGCACTACCGATATGCTGTGCCGGGAACTGCCCGATGCGCTGTCGCGGCTTGGCGTGGACGGCCTGATTGTCGATCAAATGGAAGCCGCGGGCGGCCTCGTTGCTGATGCGCTCGGGCTGCCGTTTGTCTCCGTCGCCTGCGCCCTGCCGGTCAACCGCGAGCCAGGGCTGCCGCTACCGGTCATGCCGTTTCGCTACGCCCCCACGCCACGCGCACGCAAAATTTACCAGACCAGCCAGCAGATCCACGACTGGCTGATGGGCCGTCATGGCGCGGTGATAGCCCACCACGCGCAGCGCTTCGGGCTGCCGCCCCGCCACGGCCTGCACGATTGCCTCTCACCGCTCGCGCAAATCAGCCAGACGCTCAGCATGCTTGATTTCCCCCGCCGCGCACCGCCGGCGTGCTTTCACGCGGTCGGCCCGCTGCGACCACCCCAACCAGCCTCCGAACCGGCGTTACCGTCGTCGCGCCCGCGCATTTTTGCCTCGCTCGGTACATTGCAGGGTCATCGCTACGGACTGTTTCGCACTATCGCAAAAGCCTGCCGTGACGCCGATGTCGAACTACTGATTGCCCACTGTGGCGGGTTGAATGCCACGCAGGTTGCAAAACTGGAAACCTGCGGCTCCACGCGCGTGACCGGGTTTACTGACCAGACGTTGGCGCTCAGCCAGTCGCAGGCGGTTATCACGCATGGCGGGCTGAATACGGTGATGGACGCTGTCGCCAGCGCCACACCGCTGCTGGTCGTCCCGCTGGCGTTCGATCAGCCCGGCGTTGCGGCGCGGGTTGAACATTGCGGTATCGGCCGGCGCGTCTCACGCTTCACCGGACGCCGTGCGTTCACGCAAAAGCTTCAGGCGCTGCTGAGCGATGAGAGCTGTCGCTCGCGCCTTATTGCGATGCAGCGCGCACTCGCGCAGGCAGGTGGTGTTCAGCGCGCGGCGCATATCACCGAGCAGGCGCTCAGCGCGCGGCGGCCTGTTCTCCCGCAGGCGGTATCATGACAGCGCAATGGGATCTTATTCTTGCAGGCGGTGGCCTCGCGAACGGGCTTATCGCCCTGCGTCTGCACGCGCTCGCCCCTTCGCTGAAAGTACTGCTGCTGGAGGCAGGCGACCAGCCCGGCGGCAACCACACCTGGTCGTTTCATGGCGATGACATCACGCCCGCACAGCACGCCTGGCTTGCGCCATTGGTGGCGCACCGCTGGGACGGTTATGAGGTGCGTTTCCCGGCGCTGACGCGCACGCTTGATGGCGGCTATTACAGCGTGACGTCTGAGCGTTTTGCCGACGTCTTGACTCACACGCTCGGCGACAAGCTCTGGTGTAACGCGCCTGTCGCTGCCCTCACAACAGAGGCAGTGACGATGGCGGACGGGCGCACGTTGCATGCCCGCGCGGTGCTTGATGGCCGCGGCTGGCAGGCAAGCCCGCACCTGACGGTGGGCCAGCAGGCGTTTCTCGGCCAGCAGTGGAAACTCGCGGCGCCCCACGGCCTGACGCGTCCGATCCTGATGGACGCCACGGTGGCGCAGCAAGGCGGCTACCGGTTTGTCTATACGCTACCGCTCACGCCCGACACGCTGCTGATTGAAGACACGCACTATATCGACAGCGCGACGCTTGATCCGGCGCGGGCACGCGACAACATCGCCAGTTACGCCCGTACACACAACTGGACGCTTACAACGCTCGAGCGTGAAGAGCACGGCAATCTGCCGATTACGCTCACGGGCGCGCCGCAGGCGTTCTGGCGCGAGGCGCAGGGCATAGCGCGCAGCGGCCTGCGCGCCGGACTGTTTCACGCCACTACCGGTTATTCGCTGCCGCACGCGGCGGCGCTTGCTGACAGTATCGCCGCACAGCCGCCTGAAACCGCTCAGGCGTTATACGCGCTGACGGCGGGCTACGCGCAGCGCCAGTGGCGGCGTCAGCGCTTTTTCCGGCTGCTGAACCGCATGCTGTTTCTGGCGGGCAAACCAGACCGCCGCTGGCAGGTCATGCAGCGCTTTTATGGATTAAATGCGGGGCTTATCGCCCGGTTTTATGCCGGACGCCTGACCCCCTTAGATATGGTGCGACTGCTGACAGGCAAACCCCCGGTACCGGTGGGCGAAGCCTTGCAGGCCGTGCTTAAGCAAACACCCCGGCTGCGAGCTTTTCATCATGACTAAAACTGTTGTTATCGGGTCCGGCTTTGGTGGCCTGGCCCTGGCTATCCGCTTACAGGCGGCGGGCACACCTGTTTTGCTACTGGAGCAGCGTGATAAACCCGGCGGACGGGCCTATGTCTACGAAGATCAGGGTTTCACCTTCGACGCCGGTCCCACCGTCATTACCGACCCTTCGGCTATCGAGGAGTTGTTTACGCTTGCCGGGAAAAATATTGCCGATTACGTCGAGCTGTTGCCCGTAGCGCCCTTCTACCGCCTCTGCTGGGAGAACGGCCAGGTCTTTAATTACGATAACGATCAGGCAAGCCTTGAGGCGCAAATTGCGCGTTTTAACCCGCGCGACGTCGAAGGTTATCGCAAGTTCCTCGCCTATTCGCAGGCGGTATTTAAAGAAGGCTATCTGAAGCTTGGCGCGGTGCCGTTTTTATCATTTCGCGATATGTTGCGCGCCGGGCCACAACTGGCGCGCCTGCAGGCCTGGCGCAGCGTTTACGGCATGGTGTCGAAATACATTGAAAACGAGCATCTGCGCCAGGCCTTCTCGTTTCACTCGTTGCTGGTAGGCGGCAACCCGTTTGCGACCTCGTCCATCTATACGCTTATTCATGCGCTGGAGCGCCAGTGGGGCGTCTGGTTCGCCCGCGGCGGCACCGGCGCGCTGGTCAACGGGCTGACGAAACTCTTTACCGATCTGGGCGGCGAAATCGAACTCAACGCGAAGGTCACACGCCTCGATACCCGGGGCGATAAGATTTGCGGCGTCACGCTTGCGGATGGACGCCACATCCCGGCTCGCGCCGTGGCATCGAACGCCGATGTGGTGCACACCTACAACAATCTGCTCGGCCATCATCCACGCGGCGTGGCCCAGGCAGCGTCGCTGCGCCGTAAGCGTATGAGCAACTCCCTGTTCGTACTCTATTTTGGCCTCAATCATCACCACAGCCAGCTTGCGCACCACACGGTCTGCTTCGGGCCGCGCTACAAAGAGCTGATTGAGGATATTTTCAAGCGCGACTCGCTGGCGGAGGATTTCTCGCTCTACCTGCACGCGCCTTGCGTGACCGACCCGTCACTCGCGCCGCCGGGCTGCGGCAGCTATTACGTGCTGGCTCCGGTGCCGCATCTTGGCACCGCAAATCTGAACTGGGATGTCGAAGGCCCGCGCCTGCGCGATCGCATTTTCGATTATCTGGAGCAGCACTATATGCCGGGCCTGCGCGAGCAACTGGTAACGCACCGCATGTTTACGCCGTTCGATTTCCGCGACCAGCTCGGCGCGTATCAGGGCTCGGCGTTTTCGGTGGAACCCATCCTCACGCAAAGCGCCTGGTTCCGCCCGCATAACCGCGACAGCCGTATCGACAACCTCTATCTGGTCGGTGCCGGTACACACCCAGGCGCGGGCATTCCCGGTGTTATCGGCTCAGCAAAAGCCACCGCCGGGCTGATGCTGGAGGAGACACATGCCCGATAAACCGCTGCTGACACACGCCACCGAAACCATTGAAGCCGGTTCGAAAAGCTTCGCCACCGCCTCGAAACTCTTTGATGCGCAGACGCGACGCAGCGCACTAATGCTCTATGCGTGGTGTCGCCACTGCGACGACGTGACCGACGGTCAGGTGCTCGGGTTTCGCGCGCCGTCAGCCGCCACCGAGACGCCGCAGGCGCGCATCACCATGCTGCGTGAGTTAACGCTTGAGGCCTACGCGGGCAAACCGATGACAGAGCCAAACTTTGCCGCGTTTCAGGAGGTCGCCTTACAGCATCAGATCCCGCCTGCGCTGGCGCTCGATCATCTGGAAGGCTTCGCGATGGACGTGCGCGACGAACGCTACCGCACCTTTGATGACACCCTACGTTACTGTTATCACGTAGCTGGCGTGGTGGGCCTGATGATGGCGCGCGTTATGGGCGTGCGCGATGAGGCGGTACTGGATCGCGCCTGCGATCTGGGGCTCGCGTTTCAGCTTACTAATATTGCGCGGGATATTGTCGAGGATGCTGCCATCGGCCGCTGTTATCTGCCGGACGAGTGGTTGCTTCAGGAAGGGCTGCGCCGCGAGACGCTGGCGGCACATGAGCATCGTCCGCAGATTGCGCGCCTTGCCGCCCGCCTCGTGAATGAAGCGGAGCCGTATTACGCCTCGGCACGCGCCGGGCTGGCGGGGCTGCCGCTGCGCTGCGCCTGGGCTATCGCCACCGCCCACGGCGTATACCGGGAGATTGGGGTAAAAGTAAAACGCGCGGGCGTCAACGCGTGGGATTCGCGTCAGGGCACCAGCAGAGCCGAAAAGCTGGCCCTGCTGGGCAAAGGTGCCGCGATGGCGCTTAGCTCTCGCGGCGCGACCTCGACGCCTCGTCCGTTGACGCTCTGGCAGCGCCCTCACGCGCAGGACGACCGTTACGCTCACGCAACACCGCCTGCAGCTTAGCGACCGGCGGCGCATAGAGAAAACCAAACGAGACGCAGCCTTCGCGCCCGCGCACCGCGTGATGCAGTCGGTGCGCGATGTAGAGCCGCTTCAGGTAACCCCGACGCGGCACATAACGAAACGGCCAGCGCTGGTGGACCAGGCCGTCATGCGCAATAAAGTAGAGCGCGCCGTAGAGCGTCATTCCGGCGCCTATCCATTGCAGCGGCCAGTGGCCGCCCGTACCGAGTGCGATAAGCAAAATCGCCACGCCAGCAAACACCACAGCGTAGAGATCGTTAACTTCAAACCAGCCTTTGCGCGGCGTGTGGTGGGAAAGATGCCAGCCCCATCCCCAACCGTGCATGACATATTTATGCGTCAGTGTCGCCAGTATCTCCATCAGGGCGACCGTCAGTAACACAATCGCCACGTTATACAACACCGTCATAATTTCTCCTGGGCCCGATGGAAAGAAACGTCCTGTTGCCGGGAAACGTAAGCGCAATGCGCGCTGCAACCCAGAGAGTATAGCAACCCAGTCGCAAATACCTGATGCATTCACGAGGCGCGTAAGGATAAAAAAACCCGGCGAACCGGGGTAAAGGAGTGAAGGGCTAACGCTTAAATATGTTCCCATTCGCCCTGCGCGCCCGCGACGGCACGTTGTTTCGGCGCAGGTGCGGCAATCATTACCGATTCCGGGCTTGCCACCATCGGTCAGGTGGCGACAGGTGTTGGGGTATAGGTCGCGCCATTGCTGACATGAAACACGCCGACCCGCTGTTCAAGTTCTCGCGTCTGAGCTTCGGGTGACGAGGCGGCTGCCAATCAGCATGGCGTTCTGCTGCGTGGTAGTGTTCGTCTCAGGCATCGTCTGGCCAATCCGAACGATGCCGTGACGCTGCTGGGTACAGTCCCGGGCGATCTCATCCATGCTCTGACGCACACGAGCCCGCTCCACGCTGAGGGCTATTGTTTCACATGCGGTACGCCATGCATGTTGTCTTCCATACGCGTATAGCGGTCTCGATAAGATTAGCGGCCATGAAGTGACCTTTCTGAGGATAAATGTTACCTGACCTGATACCCAGTTCGGGTCAGGTAAGGGGTGAGGTAACGATAGTACAGTGAGGATATGAGTGAGCCATTCACAAAGAAAATCACATCGTAACTAATTAACTATAGAAAATTAAAAATACAATAAGCGTTATTAGCGAACGAATAGAGACATGCCGATTTCATGGCTCATGAGCGCCTGGCCACAGGCTCAAGCCCAGAGGTGTCCACAAAATTCTCGCTTTAAAATCATTATCAGGCTCACCTCCTACGGACAGAATAAGTATCTGCTCATTGATAGTGGGCATTCATAATATTTCGGATGCGCGTACTATCGTCGGTGATACTTTCAATTACCTGCATATCAGGTTGTATAAAGTAGCGACCTGCCTTTCAACCGTCAGGATTAGCACCAGCCGTTACGCCAACCGGCAAAATGTGCTGGCCTGAACCTTCCAAAAAAAGACTCCTCTTCTGAGAGTTCATTAAATAACAACCGACATATGCATGAGGTTATGCACATCTGGCGACATATCACGAATATGCGTACAGAAGGGCTTATCAGTAAATATATGAACTATAATTATTACTCCTGAATATAAATTGTTGATTTACGAATGGAGCAAAATAAAAATATTGTTGTCAATTACTAAAATCATACCTTGGAAGATTGTAATCCATGCATAGAAAAAATTTCCAACGCAATACCTGGCCCTGATTAATTTGCAAAATATCGAAATTCGATGCAATATCTCCTTGCCCCACTGCGCCACAAAAGGAGCTTATTGAAATGAAATTGAAAATCCTTTCCCTCTCCCCTCTGTTTCTGGCGGCCTGTAGCATGGAACATAATGCTTACCGGGTCGCTGATATAACCCTTAAAAACAATCAACCATGTATTTCAGTCAATAATGACTCCACCATTAAAAACGGTCATGCAAAATTGCTTACATTGTCATTGTCAGTCCGTGACGTTAAGGGTCATTTGCGGGAAGTATGGAAACAGGACAATTTCGACAGTCCTTCGTACACGATACATGCAGGACAGTGCATTCCTGTTAATTATCATTTTAGTCGCGATAAGGAATACAGCGTTACTGTTATTACTGCACAACCAGAGGATAAAGTTGCAACCAAAAGACTCTGGTCTGGTAGTTTTACTCTCAATGAACTTGCGACTAAATAACTCCGATATGTAGCGTCAGATACTAAAGCTTATAAATTACAACACCACCGGTCTGCCCACGACATCCTTCGGCATTGAGTGAGGTTCTGGCCATAGTGACTGTATATATCATATTGCGGACGGTGCAGGCTGATTCGTTAGCGCAAAAATTCATACGCCAGCGAATGTCGATAGGTCACGCTGCCCGGGTAATGACGATATGATATGCGCTGTATGCAGCCAGCCCATTTAAAGAGTCACAGGCTAAAACCCAGCAGAGGCCGCTACCATCCGTCAAATCCTGCTTCTTACAACGCTATTAATAAGCCCCTTTTCCTTTTCAGCATTCTTAGACGTCACTAGCCTCATAAAAATCTCGTATTATCAAATGATTAATCCACTCCAGGAACTTCATCTTTCTTGCAACGATTTAGCGCGCCATCGCTGCGTCAGGCTTTTGCATGAAGCGATTATTTCGCATCCTATCGTCTTTATATATCCTTAACACGCCTTAAGCCTTGGTAAATTTTACGCACAATATATATGCTACCCATTGCGGCCAGAATGGACGCCACCCCAAGAAAAATCAGCACAGAAAGAAGATGGCTAAAAAGCCCCCCGAAGCTCGTGTAATCACTCAGTCGCGCAAACTGGTCAGGCGTCAGTACACGAATTACTATTTCAGGAATTATTAGAAAAAAAATAATCACCACCAAAACATAAATTACTCTTCTGCCTGTTTTTTTCATTATCTTCCTTGCCTCTCTGACACTTGTGGCCAATTATTGACAGCTAAGATTATAACAAACCCTATGGAAATGGCAGAACATTTAAGCAGAAAGCGAGAGCAGAAAGAAAGCTGGAAAAATTATATTTCAGGCCCCAGTATATTACCTTATACTGTTTTGTGAAAAATCAGGCATGTTATGTCTCTTTATCGAACCTCATCTATCTCACGTGAGTTATGACGTTCAGGGGTGAGCAAACAGTCTATACATTACGGATAACGCTTTATATGAGGTATTAAAAAGATGAAAAAGATTTTATTGTTTATATGGGGGACGCACTCTCATTTAGTCCCTCTCGCACTTATTCTGGCGGGGGCTTTTCTATTTATCCGATTCATTCCGGACTATTCAGGTATGCTGACTTTCGTATGGTTTATTATCGTTTCTTATTTTTATATTAAATATAATCGCTGGTACTGACTGTCCCGGGTCAGGGCTATTTTTTATTTAGAGTTCTTAAAGCCAACTCAATAATAACTATGAACAGGACGCCTCCAGCCTGTGAAAGCGCCCTTCAGACTCAGTTTGCCGGATCGAACTCAATGTTCACCAGTGCGCGCAGTTCTTCTTTCATATACGTCGTAAAATATTCAGGATTTTTAATCACCACCCGGTCTGCGGATTCGATTTTATCTGCCCACCCCGCCACTTTTTTGGTGAATTCGGGGTTCCAGCCTTCCTGTTCTCCTCGCGCAAAAATCTCCTCTGAGTGAGCAGGAACACCAAGGTCCTTCAGGTATTTAAACATCCCCTTCGCTGTACTCTCATCCATGGAATGCGGCGTTGACGCTGACGTGTTCATACCGCCAATGAAGTCCAGTGCTTTATCAATTACTGTTGGCATATTCGTATCCTTAAATTAACCATCTAATAATCACCTCTTCACTATGGCCTGGAATGGCGAGGAGTCTGCAACTGATGGTTAAATCTGTTACCTGGAGCCAGAATCAGCGTCGCATGTGGCGGTTTTCTGTCCGATGGTGGTGCCCTTTTTTCTTCACCTGCCTGAGCCGCAACCCGCTGACATTCCCACTGGAACAACAGGTTCATTTGAAGGATTCTACAATGTACAAAGCCGCCAGCGGGTAACAGCCATTACTCTTCCCGGCCATGTTAATGGCAGAACAAACCGGTCTCGCTGGTTGAATACATTGCTATGACTTACTGTCTTATAAGGAATGACAAATGATGCTGCCCGGACGCAATCCTGAAGCCAATATGCCCGGCGACGACGTTGCTCGCTGTAATGACAAAGGTGCGACAGATTTCAGTTTCGATGCACCTGGTACTTCGATAGCCATCAGGTGTGATTTTGCGCTGGCGGTGCAGTAATGGGGTTTGCGACATTTATTTCCGGCAGGTTTTTTTGTGACCTGCTGGCCCACGGTCACGAGATGGAAGAGGTCATTGCCCGCGGTGATAACAGCCTGTTGCAGCACTCAACGCCGGGGCTGGAGCGCTGGTTTGATAAACCTCCCGCAGAACTTCCCCGGCAGAACGGGTTTCCGCTGGCGTTCGCGCTGCTGTTTTTGCTGGTCGCTTTCGCCGGTACTTTACTGACGCTGATGGCGTTACTGCCCAAACAGTCGCCGTCCGTGAGGGCATTTTGCTTCTTCGTGCCTGCGGTCCTGTTTATTTTCAGCAATCTGACCGCCACCTTGCTTATCGCGCGTGGCAGAACATCCGGGCTGGCGTGGTATGGCATGGTGCACCGCACACTTAGCGTGTTGAGCGCGGCGCTGCTGCTGGTCACTCTGCTGAACGGGCAGACACACCATGCGGTCATCATGCTGGCGTCGCTGATTGCTCTGCTGGCCTGCCGCACTCTGTTTAACGGACGAGGGTTTATTCTCTTCGTGCTCTATAGCCGCACGCAGCGCATCGCCACTCTCTCTCGTGAGATGCGCGTAAAAAATCAGTAGATGCAAAACAAAAGCCGCCAGCGGGTCACGCATGGCGGCATTGTTACTGGTTCAGGCTGTTACAACCCGGTGCTGAACGTAATCAAACCAAGCACTATACCCGGCGAGTTGGCTATCACAATCGGCCAGTTTTTCCTCTCACTCAGTAAACCATACGTCACCCACAGCACGCAGTTAACGGCGGCGGCCAGGGGCTGTAGCGGGTTGGTTTTCAGGCCGTTTAAATTATCCAGAATCAGTGGAATGTAGGAAATATACATAAAACAACACGCAATCGTGGCTATCCAGCCCACGACAAAATGCGCTCTTGAGTACAGCATCACGCTTCGCCTTATGACGTGCTTTCGTTAACTCCGTCAACGCGCCGGGCCACGGAATCCCGGTGCACCAGCGTTCCCAGATGCGTAGCGACACGCGCTTCATCCGGGTTCAACAATATTTCGACCGCGTCACGGATCATGTCGTCCATCGGGACGTGCATTGTTGTCAACGAAGGGGTGAAGTACTTACCAATCACGGAATCATCGAATCCGGCCAGGGAGATATCGCCCGGCAGGTTTTTGCCTGCTTCCTGGAAAGCTTTAGCGAGTCCAATGGCCATGTCATCGTTGGCCGCCAGTACGCAGGTGAAAGGGATGTTTTGTGCGAGCAACTGACGACCGGCTTCATAACCGCTCTCGGTACTCCAGGCACCGCGAACCACCAGCTTCGGATCGGGGCTGATGCCCGCTTTGCGCAGGGCATCGCGGTAGCCGCGCAAACGCCGCTCACCGGTTGGCGAGCCACAAATGCCTGCCACAAAAGCAATCCGGGTATGACCCTGGGCCAGCAGGTGCGTCACCATCTCTTCACTACTGCGCCGGTGATCAATGAAAACACACTGATGCCGGTTCCTGATAAGTTCCCTGTTAATAACAACGATAGGGGTCTGGCTGCCGTCAATGATGTCATCCAGCTCACTGACCGTCAGGTATTTGGGGTAGATCATGATGGCTTCGCAGCGAAGCTCGAGGAGTAAATCAATCGCGTTGCGCTCATCCTGGGCGCTGTGTTTACCGTCCGCGAGCACGAGTTGCCGGCTGTGGCTCTCACTGCATGTCGCGGCATGGTAAATCATGCTGGAAAAGAACGGACCATTGTAGAGTCCGTTGGTGATGACCAGCCCGACTGAATTGGTTTTACTGTTGGCAAGGTTACGCGCCAGCAGATTTGGCCGATATCCGGTATCAGCAACGGCCTGCATAATTCTGGCCTTTACCTCTTCCCGCACGAACACCTTACCATTCAGCGCGCGCGATACTGTCGCCTTCGACACGCCCGCCAGTCTGGCGACATCCAGTATCGTTACCATATTCAGACCTCAATCAAAGGGTGGCTCACAACACAGCATGCCTGCCCACCGGCAGACCTGATGCGTAAATACACGGCGAAAGATTTTCTCGTGAAGCCCGCCACTTCCAGCGGCGAGACTTCATGACACCATGACGTGTGCCCGTGTCTCTTTATGCCAGAGACATCAATGGCGACCCCATACCGATTGCGCCCTGAAGCTGATGCTTCGTCAGCGTAAAGTCTTCACTGTTCACCACCAGAACCGGGGTGGTCAGGTCGTACCCTTCGCGCTCAATACTGGCTTTATCGAATTCAAGAAGCGGCGTGCCTGCTTTAACCACATCCCCTTCTTTCACCAGTGGACGGAAATGCTGTCCCTGCAAGTTGACGGTATTTAACCCGACATGGATCAATAACTCAGCGCCATTATCGCACAATAACCCAATGGCATGATGTGAATCGATAAGCGTTGCGACCGTGGCGTCACAGGGTGCCACTACCCGCCCTTCCAGGGGCTTGATGGCGATACCATCACCCAGCGCTTTCCCGGCAAAAGCCTCATCCGCAACGCTCTCCAGCGCAATCACTTCCCCTTTCAGCGGGCTGAGCATCTCAACGGCGCTCACCGCTGCTGCATTCGGCGTTGCCTGCGCTTTTACCGGCTCAGTCGGTTTGGTTTCCTCTTCGTTTGCCGGATCTTCAAAGCCCACAAACTGCACCATCACGATGGTCAGCACGATCGCCGTACCAGCGCCCACCAGCTCACCAATAAAGGACATCGGCGCATCCGGGCTAATTGCATTGACCAGCGTGAACAGGCCCGGCAGCGCGGCATAAGCATAGTAGAGGCTACCGAACAGGCTCGCCACCACCGCACCGATAGCGCCACCAATACAGCCACAGATAAATGGCTTTTTAAAACGCAGGGTCACGCCGTAAATCGCCGGTTCGGTGATACCAAAAATCGCCGTAATACCGGCAGACATGGAGGTCGCTTTCAGTTGGGTATTCCGGGTTTTCAGGAAGACACCAAATACCGCCGCCATCTGGCCGATAACCGCAATGGTCTGGTAGGCCTGGAAGGAGTCGTAACCCTGGGTATCAAAGTTCGCCATGATCACCGGGGTAATGCCCCAGTGCACACCAAAGATGACGATTATTTGCCACACACCACCGATAACCGCAGCCGCCACCGCAGGCGCGGCCTGGAACAGCGCGTTATAGCCGTTAGCAACGCCCATTGCCGCCCAGGTGGTGATAGGACCAATGACGATGAGGGTCAGCGGCACAATCACTACGAAGCAGACCAGGGGTGTAAAGAGCGGGCTCACCACTTCCGGCATCAACTTTTCGACCCGACGCTCAAACCAGGAGAGTGCCCATACCAGGAACAGTGGCGGTAAAACGGACGAGGTGTAGACCGTTTTCGACAGCGGGAAGAAGAGGAAATTGATGCTTTCGCCGCCTGCAATACGCCCTGCCAGCGCCGCCCAGTCCGGGCTAATCAACGCACAGCAGCAGAGTACGGCAATAAACGGATTGCACTTGAAGTGACGTGCCGCCGTGATGGCAATAAACACCGGCAGGAAGGCGAATGGCGTCCAGGACATAAAGTTCAGCACTGCGAAGGTGCCGGTGGTTTTGATGTCGGCATCAATCAGGCCGAGGACAATCAGCAGCCCCTGCAAAATCCCCGCAGCCGCCAGAATGTAAACAATCGGCGCAAAGACGGCAGACATGGTGGCGATCACCGCATCCAGCCAGCGCGTTTTTTTCTGCGCGACCGATGCGGAGCCGGTCTCTTTAACTAATCCTGACATGGCGTTAAACACATCAGCCACATGCGTTCCGATCACAACCTGAAATTGTCCACCGCTTTCCACCACCGCAATCACCCCTGGCAAACTCTGCACCTGACGTTTTGCATCAGTGGGCGTGTCATTCAGTACCAAACGTAAGCGGGTGGCGCAGCGAGAAAAGCTATTGATGTTTTCTTCGCCCCCAACCTCCCGCAGGATGTCGCTAGCTAACTTGTTGTAATCCCGGATAACAGCCATGTTTTATCTACCTTTTTTTATCGGAAGTGCGTCATGTAACTGAGTGAAACCGGTTTCATGCTAACCTGGTCAATTGTCCATGCAACCGGTTTCATGGAAATATGAGAGGTAAATCACTTCACGTGGTGAATATGTTATGAGCAAAAAAGGGAGAGTGTGAGCGAGTACGGACGCTCCCCTCGCCCCTACGGGCAGAGGGTCAGGGTGAGGGGGAATTGTATGTGGGCACGAACCATTCCCTCGCCCCTTCGGGGAGAGGGTCAGGGTGAGGGGAATTGTACGCGGGCACGGACGGTCCCCTCGCCCCTTCGGGGAGAGGGTCAGGGTGAGGGGGAATTGTATGTGGGCACGGACGGTCCCCTCGCCCCTCTGGGGAGAGGGTCAGGGTGAGGGGGAATTGTATGTGGGCACGGACGGTCCCCTCGCCCCTCTGGGGAGAGGGTCAGGGTGAGGGGAGAATTCCGCACGGATGCGAAAGGGATTATTCAGGTTACATGGACTCGTCCCATGCAGGCTACGTGGAATGGTTCCGTTCACCCTGAGTGCATTCTCCCTCTGAAGCCACCGCACCCGTGAACGTG
>NZ_JAHVDV010000013.1:0-121633 GCF_051486985.1 Yokenella regensburgei | reverse complement strand
AAGAAGCCCGCAGCGATATTTTTGATTACATCGAAATGTCTTATAACAGTAAGCGACGGCATGGTTCGAGCAATCAGATGTCACCGACAGAATATGAAAACCAGTATTATCAACGGCTCGGAAGTGTCTAGATTATCCGTGGCGATTCAATTCAAATTAGAGTAATCAATATTGGTGAAGATATTATCGTCCATTAAAAGAGAATTAAAACCACCTGAACAACCGACGTCATTCCCCAATCCACCAAGTGTCAACCCTGCAGATTTTACTGGGTATTCAAAAATATAATGGTGAGCAAACCACGATGCTCTTGGTGTACCTTTGAAACAATCAAAATAATCTTTATCAATCAGTTGCAGGTCGGCCCATTCTTTAAGTGTTTTCCGCGCAACTTTGATTCTGCCCTGATCGCCAAGAAAATGTTGTTCAAGTATCTGAGAGATCAAGTGTCTAAAATCATCCGGCGTATCATAAGTACTGCACAGTAACGAGTGATCTGTATTGAAAACGCTATCCAGCGTTTTTATGTACATTATCTCGTAGCGGATCATATCGTAATGCAACATCGTCTCTTCCCTCTGCTTCTGACTCCCAAAAACAGATTAGCATTAGCACCTTTTTGGTTGGTGGAGTCGGGTCACAGACCTGAAGAATGACTGACTTTAAACTGATATCCTGCTGATTTTATTTTGATAATACTCTGACATTTTACTGCGTTATTCCTGTGGTTTTTACTCTATGAATCCCCTCTGTTCACCTCATTAGAATCGCTCAACAGCAGATATGAACATTTGGGTTTTTAGTATAATTAAGGGGAACTCCCTGTTTCTATACCACCCTGTTCACAGCTCCTTCCCCCAACAAGCAACCCTACCTGTATTCCCCTGGATACACAGTTCCCTGTATTTGCCGTATCCCTGCTTCTCTTAAAAATTACATCTCATCCCAATCCTTTGTACTCCACCTGACAAAGGATAAATCAATGCACACTCCTTACCCTTTTAATTCCAGATACACGATGAACTGGTTTCTACTGTCTCTACTCAATGACCACCTGAATCAGCTACTGAACCGATACTCGCGAATACAGGCACTCAGACTCGACCTGTTCTATCAGAAAGATACAGAGCGCTATAAACATTATTCATGGAACGAAACCGAACGAGAAGTACGTATACTGGTTGAACGCACCCTGCAGCACACAAATCTGGCAGGGTATTTCTGGGTACTCGAGAATTCTGTAGACCACGGCTGCCATGCCCATATCGTATTCTATCTCGACAGGCACCTTAACCAGGCTACCTACCCAATAGCTGAGAAAGTAGGAACAATATGGCGGGAAATAACGCAACGAGAAGGCTATTACAACCGTTGCGAGTACAAACCCTCTTATGAAGCCAGTACTGATAGGCCGGTGAACTACGCTGATACCGAAGCCATCGATAACCTGCGCTATATCATCAGTTATCTCGCCAAAGAAGAACAAAAGCACGGACACTATCACTACGGAGCCAGTGAGGTATCGCCGCCCAGCGGACTGGGGCGTCCTCGCACGGTGTAACTCGCGTTCTGCACTTTTTTACGTATCAATCCATTGATGTGGAAGGGCTGGTGGTAACGAACAATCACCCACCAGCTCAGGATAATCCCACAATGGAAGACAGCATCATGACAGAACAAATTTCTTTGCTTGATGACCAACTGGTGGATATTCGCTTCATCACGAAGCTTACAGGGCTTACGGACAAGTGGTTTTACAAGCTTATAAAAGATGGCCAATTCCCAAAGCCGATCAAGTTGGGCCGCAGTTCCCGCTGGAAGCAAAGTGAAGTCGAAGACTGGCTACTGCAACGTATTGCGGACTCACGAGGCGGTTGATCAGACCAACTCCCTCTGAATTTTATCGAAGTAAGTCCCCTTCGCTTCCCGGCTTTCTCTGACACTGCTCACTGTAAAACACCAGATATTGCCAGTAGCCCCCCTTAAAACGCTCTAACTTGATAAACCCGCCAGTCTGCCCGCACCGGGATGAACCAAACCTGCGTGTCATCTGGCGGTAAGGAACATTACACGTACGCAAAATCCTCTATCGCACTAGACGGTAATGCTCGCCTGATAAAGGGGAGTCACTGGTGCAGACTGACACCAGTCGTCTGTACAGACAGCGCTGCCCGACAAGCAGGACTTCAACTGTCGTGGGCAGATGGTGGCGCTCGGTGATACGACGCTGAAACTCATCAGTGCGCTGACGAACACAGGCACACTGGCCGCCAGAAAAACACGCAGACACAGTCACCAGCAGCGGTGTAATGCAGAGAAATGTTCTAGTGATGAATGACGAAAGTAACTTTGCCAACAATGCCCAACACACTACCGTATTTTCAGTGCACAGAGCTTTTTGCTGAACGCCTCAGGCACGCTCTGGACTGGTGGAGACGTACAGCTGACTTCGCATGGCAATATCACCATAAACGGTTTCACAGGCACCCTACTCAATACTGCGCAGTTATACGCAGGCAATAATCTATGCCTGCTCACTGCGTATATTGCCTCATAACTTGAAATTATGAGTAACATATAGGTATTTTCTACACGATGCCTCTGGTTATTAGTTCAGTAACCCCTTCCGCTGCGCGCTTAAGAATATATCTCCATTTAACGCATTGATAATAATATAGAAATACTCCTGCAATACATATAATGTAATGCATACACAGCAAACATCAACCCCATGTATTTTTGACTGATGATACAACTTTTATTATTCCTGGTTGTATAGTTCTCCTGATTGCTCTATATCATAGAAGATAAGTTATTCGTCATTGTGCATAGCGACGCCAAAGTAAAACTTCCTTTTATTTGAAATAATAAAACAACTCGATAAATAGGATGGAATCAATCAATTTTTGTTATCATTTAAATAAAAACCACCTGTGAGATACACCCACAAAAATTAGTAGTTGAAGTTATACCAACACAAGAGTAATCTGATCTGTTTTTTAACTAAAACTATAAGGTTTTTTCGCTTGTCTGTAAGGAGTTTGCCTTGAGTCAATCAGAATGCATTTCTTGGGTAAAATGTACTTCCTGGCTAAGTAACTTTCTTAATCGTAGAGGATTGAGACAACCTGATAGCCGTCCCCTATATGAATATCATGCGACCAATGATGAATACAATAATCTAACACAACTACTTCGTGCAGTTGGT
Source organism: Yokenella regensburgei (assembly GCF_051486985.1). Taxonomy (GTDB): domain Bacteria; phylum Pseudomonadota; class Gammaproteobacteria; order Enterobacterales; family Enterobacteriaceae; genus CBFFRJ01. The sequence goes on along the minus strand of NZ_JAHVDV010000013.1, from coordinate 118,425 downwards.
CAAGTACAGAGTAATATCGATGATAAAGGTTACGCTGCCTGTTTTGTCCTTTTTTGCTCTGAATGGTATCGCAGAGATTATGAGCGCCATTGTGGTTGGATGTGGGACCCTATATATAGAGCATTGGGAGTATCATTAACGTCGACTGAATTAAGGATTATTATCCCTAAAGGGATGGAAGGTTACTGGAACCGCCCAATCCGATTTTACGAATCAGAACGACGTAATTTTCTCGGAACATTGTTCAGTGAGGGGGGATTACCGTTCCGCTTACTGAAAGAATCGGATAGCCATTTTCAGAATGTATTCTCCCGGATTCTCAATCAATATGGGCAGGCACAACTGGCAGGATTTTCCATACTTTCTCTAGTAAGAACTGTCATAGAAAAATCAGCCCTGCCAACTGTTTTTAGCGAAGACACCTCTGTAGAACTCATCAGCCATATAGCGGAAAAACTCAGCTCGCTGGTTCTAATGTACAACCTGAGCAATCATACCGAACCCGTGAAGCAGCTTGATAAAGTGCATCCAAAATGGCGTGATGAGTTCCCTATGCCTTTGGATGATGAAACAGGTACTCGCTTTCTTAATGGGTTGCTATGTACTGCCTCCGTAGAGGCTAAATCCCACTTACAAAAAAATAAGGGTTCCGGTTGTCAATTCTATTGGTCGGAAAACCATCCCAATCAAATCCAGGCGATAATTTCGCTGCCTGATGAACTCACCCTCCCAATCATCAGCACTCCCTCAACGACGCGATTTGAACTTGCCATTTATGAAGATGGTGAAGAAGTCACCTGTCTCGGCCCCGCCTATGCATCCCTGGAGAACGCCCATGCCAAAGTTCGCCTGCGTAAAAGTGAGTCGAGATTTGTCAGACGCCAGCCAGCTGCGAGCTTAACGATTGTTGCACGAACTGGAGGAATGATTGTTGGCACCATAAAACTTGAAGATAGTGAAATCGCCGTTGGCGAGGTACCACTTACTTTTGTTGATGATGAGGAACGCTGGTTATTGCAAGGGCAAGCTTCTTGTACTGTACGTAATAGCAATGTTCTTATTGCCTTACCTCAAGAAAAAACCACTATTTCAGGGTGTGAAGGCTCTCCAGGTACAGCGTCGTTATTAGGACTCAGAACACTGTCCGTAAAAGGACGCCAGGATATAACCATTTCCGGAGATGAAACATACAGGATCCGCACCGGGAGGGAACAATCTAATCAGAGCGGATTTGATTTTTATGGAAAACATGTTACCTGGAATTGCCATCCTGATGAAACATTCCTTGGTGTACCTAAAGTTACGGCGAAAAACCTGAATGCTGAAGATATACAATTCAAACGTTACCTGAGTGGCATATCGTTAGATGAATGTCAGGTACAAGAGATGATGGGTACGCAATATGTTTCTGTCAGAAATACTCACAATGAAACTCTACTGCGTCGAAAAATTGGGATCTTGCCGGCAGATTTTAACATTGAAATAAAGGGTGGTGAGCTAGCCAATGAAGGTTCCATTGTTATCTCAACGCAACATCCCTGCATGTCTGTCTTAAAAGATAAAACATTAGAGGTTGCTCGCAAACGCTCAGCAGGACAAACAGAAATATTACTTAAAGCAGAAGGAATACCTCCTGCGTTTGTCTCTTTGCAGATTTACCCAAATTTGGGTGCAGCCCCAGTAGAGATGACTCTACCTTTCCCTGCAAAAGGTTGCCTGGCCCTTGATGCAAATGGATGCACTCTGGATAAAAATATTACTCTGCATGATTTGCTGGGTTCGAGAGCCTTTTTATTTGGTAAAAATGGCGATCCGACACGTTTTTCACTGGAATTACATTTACGTTCCAAAAGTGGGTTACAGGCATGGCATGAATGGTGTTATACCGCGGGGGAACACCCCGTCGAACTCAATTTATACAGCCTGAGAGAGCATATTGAAAACTTACTGTCTCTTGAGACAGGAATTGACCAGGTTGTTGAGATGCAAATCAAAGGCGCAGGTGCTGTAATGAGCTGGCAGATTCGCCGCTATAAATACAGTTTACGCTATGATTATGAAAGAGAACTTCTCGTCAGCCAGTCAACCCATTATCGTACCGAGCAAATGTCTTCACCTGTCATCATGTTATTGAGTGAGCCGGAGAGAAAAATCACCCCATTATCATCAAGAATGAGCGAAGGTGTACCGACAGGTGAATATGAACTGAGTTCGGTTATTAACAAAAATGGGCCGTGGTTAGTCGTCCCCAAACAGGGTGAGGAAATGGCGTTTCGCCCCTGCTTCATTCGTGGGGAACCGTCGTTACCTGTGGATGAAAGTAGTATTCGTTCATTGCAGAAAGCGACCCAGCTTTTTAATCCCCAGTCTGAAGTTAATACCATTACACTGGTACTTGAACAGATGGCTAACGATCCCGCTCATTCCGGCTGGCAATTTATGCGTTGCCTGTACGACCAATTTGGTTATCTGCCGCTGGCAACCTTTGAAGTTTGGCGTGCGCTAGTACAGCATCCACAAGCACTGGCGATGTCGCTATTTAAATTTGAGATGTCAGCTGAGTATCTGAGCCGCATTGAAAATGAGTTCCCTATTTTATGGGAGTTCTTCCCCATCTTCGAAATCAAAACCGCAGCCGATCGATTTAAATTGTTCCTGAGCCAAAAGGGTGCACCGGAAGAAACCCAGAATTTACTGGTGAAGAGCTTGTATCAGCGATTGGGGCTCGTTTTCCCGACATATGCCGACGAAATTGAGAAATGGTTAAGTTATGGACAATTCCCTCCGCCCATTCCAGAGTTCTTCATTCGCGAGTGGTATCAGGAGCTTTTACGTGAGCATAGTGAAGCTCGCTGGCCAGAGTACGGCAGCAAGCGGCTGCATAGCTGGATGACATCACAAAAAAATCCAGTGATCAGCATTAATCCTGACGCAGAATACCGCTATTCCGTTGCCTGGTTACCCGTCTTCGCCGCAGCTGTAGCAAGCGGCAATACCTCTTTTGAAGCCGTATTTGACCGTAAACCGGGTGCCGTATTTTTCCTGAGACAGGTCAGGGACTTCGATTCCCGCTGGTTTAAGGCCATCTTCCAGTGCAGCCTGTTGCGTTATTTTGCTCAAAAATAAAAAGGGATAAGAATGACTACACGCTATTTTTCGTCACTTATTGAACAATCGTTGTCTCGTTCAACTGAAGCAACACTGAGTATCATGGGGGTCACAAACCCGCAGTTGCGTGAGCACCTCGCGCAACAAATGGGCGCCGATTGTGGGAAATCAGGCTCATTCCTTGCTTCTCCCGTTTTCCAACAAATGTTTGGCTGGAAAGCGTCAAACAAAACGATGCGTAGCCTGACGGAAGGCAAGGCATTGCTCAGTAAAGCTGTGGTTGATTCGCTGGATGATCAGAACAATGGACGCTATCGTTTTGGTGCTGACTGGAAACCCTTTACTCACCAGCTAGCCAGTTGGAAGGCTCTGCTGGAAAAAAAACATTCTGTGGTAGTGACCAGCGGTACGGGTTCAGGCAAAACCGAATGTTTTATGGTGCCGGTGCTGGAAGACCTCTACCGGCAATTACATGAAAATGGCAACAACCCACTTATCGGCGTCAGGGCCCTTTTCCTCTATCCACTTAACGCCTTAATTAATTCGCAACGTGAGCGCCTGGACGCCTGGACACGTGGTTTTGGTTCCGGAATCCGATACTGCCTCTACAACGGAAATACCGAAAATCTACACGCCGCAGTGAAAAGCGAACAGGTAAAAAGACCGAATGAAGTACTCTCGCGCGAAAAAATGCGTGAAGAACCCGCTCCAATTCTAGTGACCAACGGCACAATGCTGGAATATATGATGGTCCGCCAGATCGACGCTCCAATTATCCAGCAATCTAAATCACAAAAATCATTACGCTGGATCGTATTGGATGAAGCGCATACCTATGTCGGCTCGCAGGCCGCTGAACTGGCGCTGCAGTTACGCCGCGTGATGACGGCCTTTGGTGTGACTCCAGATGATGTTCGCTTTGTAGCAACCTCTGCAACCATTGCCGGAAGCGATGCCGAAAAGCAATTAAAAAAATTCCTCTCTGAATTATCCGGTATACCGCAAGAGCGCATTGACGTACTGGACGGAAGCCGGGTTATTCCGGAACTGGAACCATGCAAACACGTTTTTATTCCGTTAGAAGAAATTGAGCAAATCCCTGATACAGACATGAAGGGCGTAAGCCCAGAGCGCTTTGATGCACTTACGCATTCACCTGAAGCGCATTACTTGCGTGAAATGTTAGTTACTCAATCGAATCCAATGAAGTTGGATGATATGACGCAGCGGTTGAACTCGCTAACAAAACAGCATTATAGCCAACAGGATGTGTTGCGCTGGATTGACGTCTGCTCTGGCACACAACCCAATACTAAGGATCCCGCATTTCTTAAGGTCAGGGCGCACATATTCCAACGCAATACCCAGGGGGTGTGGGCCTGTGTTGATAAAGAATGCAGATTAAAGCACGGTACCCCGCTGGAAAAGGGTTGGCCTTTTGGTTATGTGTATGTGAACAAACGCCAAAATTGCGATTGTGGAAGCCCGGTTTACGAGCTGGCATTCTGTAATGAATGTAATGAGCCACATCTTCTGGCGCGGGACAAAAAGGGAAAACTTGTCCAATGGGAAAATAAAGGCGGTGATGAGTTCTCTTTGCAAGATGATGTGCATATTGAAAATGATGCCGCAGAAGAAAAAGTTGATAAAGAGAGTCGTTTTCAGCCCCCACTCATTATCGCCGCAGAGAAGACCAGCGCGGCGGGTTATACCCAACAGCGTCTGGACCGTCAGACGCGTCGTATTGGTGTTATTAACAATGACAGCATCCCGCTGGTTATTAACGACATTGAACAAGTATGTAGTGCCAGTAGCTGTGGCTACAGAGGCGCGAGCGGAAAACAACCGTTCCGCCGAGCCTTATTAGGTGGGCCATTTTACGTCACCAATATTGTGCCAACCGTTCTGGAATATTGTCAGGATTTTATTAGTGAAGAAGGAAAAGAGGGCGTCGGACCTGATTCGTTACCAGGTCGAGGCCGTCGACTTATTACCTTTACCGACAGCCGGCAAGGAACGGCCCGAATGGCGGTGCGCATGCAGCAAGAAGCTGAGCGCAGCCGCTTACGCGGTAGTGTGGTCGAAATCCTGAGCTGGCATCAACGAACACAGACTTCTGCAACACCGAATGCCAATGCCGATCTGGAAAAGTTAGCGACGAGGGCAAAACAGGCCCGCCATGAGGCGAAAGAATATAGAAGCTGGGGAATGCCGGAACAAGCAAAACTGGCTGAAGCGCAAGCCGAACAACTTGAACAGGCTATTCAGGCCGCGACCGGTGGCAAAGCTGCGACTATTCTGGTTTCGCGGACCTGGATTGAAATGGTTAATGAACTTAAAGAGAAAGCCGATATTCGCGGCCCTATTCTGCAATATAACCACTATCTGAAGCCTGAAATTTTCAATGAAAATGGCGGGCCGCTGAAGCTTTCTGAAATGTTGTTATTCCGGGAGTTTATGCGCCGACCCAAACGAACTAACAGCCTGGAAACGCAGGGATTAGTTCAGGTTGGTTATCAGGGGCTGGAGAAGGTCCATAAGATGCCGGTGCATTGGCAAGAGAAAGGGCTGACGCTGGATGACTGGAAGGATTTTCTTAAGGTTACACTGGATCTGTACGTACGTGAAAGCAACTTCACACAACTGGACGATGAGTTGAAAAACTGGATTGGTAGCCGTTTTTCATCGAAATTCGTCCGTAACCCGGACACAAAAGATCCCGAAGATAATCAGAACAGACGCTGGCCACAAATTCGTAATGGCAATATATCCCATCGTTTAGTGAAGTTATTAATGCTTGGCGCAGGATTCAAAACCGTTAATACGGCGACGATGGATATTATCAATACGTGGCTGAAAGAAGCGTGGACCCAACTTACCGGGCCACTTGCAGTGCTGAAACCTGATGGTAACCGTTTCTATCTGCCAAAAGAGCACATGACTTTTTCTTTAATCATAGATGCCTGGATTTGTCCGGTAACCAATAAGATTCTGGATACAGCCTTTAAAGGCTTAACCCCTTATCTGCCCACCCACATTTCGTTTGAACACCTTACCAAGACACAATATGACGCTTTTGTCGCGCAAAAGGTCACCATGCCGGAAATCTGGAAGCTGGATCGTTCGCAAGAAGACTACGCTCCGGGTCTGGCGAAGGTACGTGACTGGGTTAGTAAAGAGCCACTAATCGCACAATTACGTTCGGAAAACGTCTGGACGGATATTAACGATCGTGTCGTGGAAGGCGGATTTTACTACCGCACAGCCGAGCACTCTGCTCAGCAATCGTCAGAACGTTTGCAAAGCTACGAAAAGATGTTCAAAAACGGGCAGCTTAATGTTCTCAACTGTTCCACCACCATGGAAATGGGGGTTGATATCGGTGGCATTACCGCCGTAGTGATGAACAACGTACCGCCCCATCCGGCTAACTATTTACAGCGTGCCGGGCGAGCCGGGCGTAGTCAGGAATCGCGTGCGATCTCTTACACACTATGTAAAGGGAACCCGCACGATCAACAGGTTTTTGCCAACCCACTCTGGCCATTTGAGACCATGATCCCCGCGCCAATGGTGGCAATGAATTCCGCCCGGCTGGTGCAACGCCACGTTAATGCGCTATTACTGTCCGACTTTTTATGTCACGTCATTGGCGAAACGGATAAAGAAAAAACCAGTCTTGATAGCCTCTGGTTTTTCGGTGAAGACGACGGGCAATCAAAATGTGAACGCTTTAAAGTCTGGCTCGAGCGTCCGGTTCTTGATATCGACGCGGCGCTGGAACGGCTGGTGAAAGGTACAGCATTACATGGCGCCAGACCCGACCTGTTGCGGGATAAAACAATCCATGCGATTACGTTCCTGCAACAGCGATGGCTTTCCGTCTACCGCGATCTTGTAGCCCAGGAACGAGAATCGCAGCCACAAACACCTTATCGCAAGCGCATAGAACTGGAGAAAAAACGGCACTGTGGCGAGTATTTGCTGCGTGACCTGGCGGCCAGGACTTTCCTGCCGGGATACGGCTTCCCGACAGATGTGGTGACGTTTGATAACTTCACTATGGAAGACTATATCCGTGAAAAATCACAGAAAAGCCGGGATAAAAAAGATCGCGAAGATAATGTTTCACGTTATAAAGGACTTCCCTCGCGTAACCTGGGGGTTGCCATCCGTGAATATGCGCCAGGCGCAGAGATCATACTGGATGGCCGGGTCTTCCGTTCTGCTGGCGTCTCACTGCACTGGCACAATATTAATGCCGATACCAATGAAGCCCAGCGTCTGGATTGCGCCTGGCGCTGTCACAAATGCGGGACCATAGGTTATGAAGAGGGGTTGAGCAGTTCCGGGACGCTATTTTGCACCAACAGCGCCTGTGGCGAAAAAATCATCCAGGATAATCGTCGCCAGGTGCTGCAGCCAGCCGGGTTTGTAACTGATGCGCATGCGCCGGTGACGAACAATATTGAAACCATGAAATTTATCCCGGTTGTCCCTGCCTGGGTATTTGTTAAAGCAGAACCCGTACCGCTGCCTAACCCGATAATGGGGTATATGGCATCTGGCGCTGATGGGCATGTTTTCCAGCAAAGCCTTGGAGAAGGTGGGCATGGTTACGCACTTTGCCTGAGCTGTGGTCGCGCAGAGTCGATGTTGAACGCAAACGATGCGCCGAAAAGTATGGAAGCCCACTACCCGCCGCGTCCGGGAAAAGCAGATCGCGACAGCCAGAATCAACGTCTAATTTGCCCCGGCTCGACGGCGCTCATGAAGAACGTCACGCTGGGGGCATTGGCACGAACGGATGTCTTTGAAATGGTTCTACGCAAGCCGCAAAACGGTGAATATCTCCCGGATAGCACGGAAGAAGGGCGGATTGTTGCCATGACTCTGGCGGTAGCACTACGTCAGGCGCTGGCCGGGGTTTTGGGTATCTCCGCGGCAGAACTGGGCTACGCCGTTCGTCCGGTCAGACTGGAAGATGGACAATCAGTATTAGCCGTTCAACTCTACGATGTGATTAGCGGTGGTGCAGGTTTTGCATCCAGTGCGCCAATGCACATTGAGGCCATTCTGTTGGGAATGGTGAAGCAGTTGGGTTGCCACCACTGCGATACGGCATGCAGTGAATGCCTCCTCGACTCCCAGACTCGCCACGATCACGATTTGCTGGATCGTAAAGCAGCACAGGCATGGCTTGGTGATGACTTCTCGTACTACATCGGTTTGCCGGATGATGAAACATTCTCGCTACCGGATGCCCGATATTGCCCGGGAGCCATTGGCGATACCCTTCGTCGGGCGATTAACGAGGGTGCTGAAAAACTCACACTGTGGATGAATGGGCCACTCAATGAGTGGGATCTTTATGCCCGTCAATTCCGGGCGGCTATTCAGAACTACCGGATTAAAGACAATGTTGCGGTCGACCTTGTCATTCCTGCTGGCGTCGATGATCCGGAGCTGTTGCATGAGCTTTCGCAGTTTACTGCTTTGGGCGTGCGTTTGTGTCATAGCGAACAGGCTCTGGAATTGCCGATTGTTGCGCAAGTCGCCTTTGCCGATCGCGTAATGACGCTGGCTTCACGCAGCCAGCAGGCAACTATCCCAGGGCCAGGCTGGCACCTGAATGACGAACTGGTCGTTCGCAGCCTCGGCTATAACACGGTAAAACTGAACGAGTTTGTTTTGCCGGGGAAAGCAGCGAACGCGGTTGAGCGTGTCAAAGACATAGAGATTCATAAACAGTTAAATGGTCCACTTTCGCAGTTCGGACAACGCTTCTGGGATTTGCTGTGTAACAACCATGAAGAAGCACAGTCACTGATGAAAAACCAGCGAATCACCAGCGTTCACTATACCGATCGCTATCTGCAAAACCCGGTTGCGCTGGCACTGCTGGGGGCGATACTGAAACCGCTAAAAACAAAGCTGACCGATGACGCGGAGCTTGAGCTTGATACTCTGTTTAAGCCCAAAGATCGTTCAGGAAATCGCCCCTCTCATGACTGGATGAGCGAAGCGGATTTTCAGGATTTCGCCGACCAGTGGTTTACTGCGGCAATGGGCAGAGCGGTAGAACTGACGGTGTTCGATTCGCCACGTGATATTCCACATCATCGTAAGCTGACGGTGACCTTTGAAGATAGTCAGATGTTGAAGATTCGCTTCGACCAGGGAATGGGATACTGGCGTATCGACTTCCCGTATGCATGGCGTAACTTTGACTTTACTGATGATGTGACTTATCAGCTAGTAAAACTGGCGCAAGCCTGCCAGGAGGGCAAAGTCCTTAATAGCGAGGAAAGCTGGGCAACGGATGTGCTGGTAGAGGTGATGCCGTCTTAATGCATTAGCGCTCCCAATAAAGAGTTGGGAGCGCTAAAACGACTCGAGTCAGCGATGGCCGATGACCATCATTACGCTTTTTTACGCGAGGTTTTTTTACCGCCGCTGGCGGCGCGTTCGGCCTTGATTTTTTCCAGCAGGGCGGCGGCGCTGTTTTCACCGCTGATGAGATCAGGGTTTTCAGCACGCCACTGGGCGGTCAGCTCGCCGCGGAAGGCTTTTGCCAGGATAGACTGGGTGAGATTGTTGACGCGGGTCAGGGCGCTGTTGACCTGTTTTTCAATGGTGTCGGCGTAGGCGAAGAGTTGCTCGACGCGGCGGACGATTTCGTGTTGTTCTGGGAGTGGTGGTAAAGGATACATTAATGATTCGACATCAGCTACCCGAAGGTGCTTAACTCCAGTACCTATTGCCTGAGACAACATTCTCGCCTGAAAACTAATTGATAGAATATTCAGCAAAACATATTTATTGCTGAGATAGCTCTGCATGGGGCGAAGTAGCATCATTCTTTGTCCCATGCAGAGACGTGTATTCTCAGGTACAATTCCAGCCTCTCCCATAGGAGCTTCTCGTGTGAAAATTATATCACCACTTCTTGGGGGGCATCGTTTTGACCAAAAATTATAGGTGTCTTCATTGACATATTTAGTATTTTTTAATGAAATAATACCGTTACGAATATCAGGTGTCCTGATAAGATAAATACCTTTCTCTGTATATGGTGCTGTTTTGTTATGACAGTCAACCACTTTTTCCATCGATTGTAAGAAAGTAGTCCATTTCCATCCAACTGGAAGAATAACATCAGGAATATTAAAATGATGGGCGTCAATCTTTGCAAGATATCGCTTAGACTCTGTAGCTAGAGAGTCTGCGCCACTGGTAAGATTTTTTTTTCTTGTTTTACTTATGGTAACGAGAAGTTCTTCCGCTGATTTTTCACTAATGCTCGCATCTCTCCAGTTTTCCGTTAATCTACCACTGACAGCTTCTTCAAGCACCGCCTGACGAAAACGTTTCAGGATTTGTGGGATTTGCTCAAGACGTGCTTTGGTGCTGTCTACCTGCGCCAGCAGCGTATCGAGTTTTTCGGCAATGATTTTTTGTTCGGCAAAAGACGGTAATGGGGCTTTTAATTCCTTAATAAACTGACCTGAAATAGCTTTGAAAGTAGACCCCGTGCCTTGTGTACTTAACCACGGCTCTATACATCTAAAATAGTAAAGAAGATATTTAGGGTCTGTTAAACCACTGTGAGCACTGATGGCTGCCAGCCCTCGACCAATCGCCGTTGTTTCAGTGGCAATGTTCGTTGGTCCAACCGGCGCCCTTATTGATAGCAAAATATCTCCAGCTGACGCAATTTTTGTTGGTTTTGTGCAATATTTTCTGGGGGTTGGATACAATTTTCCAAACTCAGCCTTCCCTTGGAAAAAGACAATACCCTCTCCTTGTTCATTAACATCTGAACTTGAGGGTGATTGTCCCATATTGATTCCAGCAATATCTGGCAGTGAGGATAATATCCATGAGTTGGGAGTATGGAATTTAAAATCACTCATGCCTTCACCCCGCCAAACGCTTCTTCCAGCAACTGACGCTGCGCATCCGCCTCATCCCCCGCCCCCAGCTCGCGCATCAGCGCGTCCAGCTCGCCCAGCGCCTGGACCAGTTCGCCCATCGCTTCTGCGGCGAGCACGTCCGGCTCAGGCAGGCTGTCGGCGTCGATGCTGTCTTTATCCTTCAGCCAGGAGATATCCAGTGAATCGGATTTCGCGCTGCGGATCCACTCGCGGCTGAACTTGCGCCAGCGGCTGGTGGCCTGGTGCTGGTCGGTGTTTTTATTCTCTTCGCTGTCGGCGACTTCGCTCTCTTCGGCGTTAAAGCTCCATTCGCCTTCTTCACGCGGGCTTAAGCCGTGTGGATCTTCGCCGTAGACGGTTTCAAACGGCTGCAGGTGCTGCTCGGTAAACGGCGTGCGCTTGCCGAAGCTCGGCATATTGGTACGCAGGTCATACACCCACACGTCGTCGGTGCAGTTTTTATCCTGATGCGGATTGGCCACCGTGCCTTTGGTAAAGAACAGAACGTTGGTTTTGACGCCCTGGGCGTAAAAGATGCCGGTCGGCAGGCGCAGGATGGTGTGCAGATGGCATTTATCCATCAGGTCGCGACGAATATCGGTGCCCTTACCGCCTTCAAACAGCACGTTATCCGGCACCACCACCGCCGCGCGGCCGCCGGCGTGCAGGGTTTCAATAATATGCTGCATAAAGCACAGCTGTTTGTTGCTGGTCGGGTGCACGAAGGTACGGGTGATGTTGGTGCCCGCGGCGCTGCCAAACGGCGGGTTGGTGGCGACAATATGCGCCTTCGGCAGGTTTTCACCGTCGCTGCCCAGCGTGTTGCCCAGACGGATGGCGCCGCCGTGGTCGAGGTTGCCTTCAATATCGTGCAGCAGGCAGTTCATCAGCGCCAGACGGCGGGTGCCGGGCACCAGTTCAAGGCCGATAAACGCGCGGTGGATCTGGAAATCTTGGGTGTCGCCATCCAGGTCATCGAGATCGTGAGTCTGGGATTTCACGTAACGGTCGGCTTCAATCAAAAAGCCCGCCGTTCCCGCCGCCGGGTCCTGCACCACTTCACGCGGCTGCGGCTTCAGCAGATGGATAATGGTTTTGATCAGCGGACGCGGGGTGAAGTACTGGCCCGCGCCGGATTTGGTTTCGTTAGCGTTCTTTTGCAGCAGCCCTTCGTACATATCGCCGAAGTCGTCGCGGGACTTGCCGTGGTCGCCATTGTACCAGTCCAGCGCGTCCATATAGCTGACCAGTTCCGTCAGCTGTTTGGGCTGTTCAATGGTGGTGCTGACATTATGGAATACCGCCTGCACCAGCTTTTTCTCATCTGAGCCTAACTGAACCAGCAGGTTACGGTAGAACTGCATCTGATCCTGACCAATACGCGATTTCAGGTCATCCCAGCGGTAGCCTTCCGGCAGGTAGTCCGCTTCCTGGCCGGTCTCTTTGCACATTTTCAAAAACAGCAGCGAGGCGAGTTCATTGACATAGTTTTGATAGGAGACGCCGCCGTCGCGCAGGTTGTCGCACAGTTTCCACAGTTTGGCGACCAGATCGTTATTGTTCATTGAAGATCCTATGTAAAACAGCGGCCCTTATCGGGGCCGCAGAAGAAGAAATTGCCTGGGATGATAACGCGTCAGGCGAGCTCATCCCAGATGTAAGCGCTGAACTTATCCAGCACGCTATCGAGGTTGTCGTCAAAGGCGCGCTGTAACATGGGCTTACCGCCGCGACGGTGGAAATTGCCGGTTTTGAAGACGTCGTCGTCGAGCACCACTTTCTCTTTGAGCGCCTGCGCTAAACGGTCGAGCCAGCTTAGCTGTTCATCGCTCCAGTCGTTCTCGCCCTTGATACGTGCCAGCGCGTGATCGACACGCTCGTCGAACGGTTTGAGCGCATCGCCCACCGCCGCACGACGGATGTGGCCGATCAGCCGGGCGGCGATATCCTGATTGCGCGTTGCTTTCCATGCGCTGCGCAGGGAGGACTCTTCAAAATGCTGGCGGTCAAACCACTCCTGCAATTCCACCAGCCCTTTACGGGTGAGGTCGCGCGGACGATTGATCACCGCCTGCAGCGCAGGCTGGGCGTTAGGAGCGTGCTGCACCAGCGCATCGAACGCTTCCAGGAAATCCTGCGGCGTGTCGTAATCACCGTACAGCGATTTAACGCTCACCACCTCATCGTCAATATCGAGGAAAATAGGGGCCTCGCGCAGGGCGTTGATATCGGTTTTCAGCCTTTCGAGGCGCGCGATAAAGCCGGGAAGCTTATTGAAAATCTCGGCGCTCCAGTGCGGTCCTTTTTCCCGCAGGCGTGAGGCCAGACCGCCAAAGTTGACGCCCGCGGCATCCAGGCACAGCTCGTCCAGACGGCGAACCTGCTTATCCACCGCTTCGCTGCGATCGCGGTTATAAATGGCGAGGCCGATGATTCTCTGCAACTTAGCGACCAACTGTTCATGGCTGTGCTCGGCAAAACTGCGGCCATCCGCTTCAATGGTTTTGTAGGTTTCTGAGTCGGTAATTTCATTGACCAGCGTTTGCAGTTCCACCTGTGGACGCACAACCACCGGGCGCATGGTATCGACGCTTTCCAGCGAGCTGTAGATATCAACACAGTCGAAAATCTTAAAGCTTGTTTTCCCCACCGACGGGCACAGACGCGTGGCACGGCCCTTCATCTGCTCGTAGAGAATGCGGCTTTTGACTTTGCGCAGGAACACAATATTACAGATTGACGGGATATCCACGCCGGTGGTCAACAGATCGACGGTAACCACAATATTGGGTAGCCGCTCTTTGTTGAAGCGGACGATCATGCTTTGCACTTTCTTCGCGTCTTTATCGGCATCACCGGTGATCTTGATAATGGCGTCGTGTTCAAGCTGCGGATACTTTTTCTTAAACGCGGTGCGCAGCTCGTCAACCACCATGTCGGCATGGGCGTTGGTGACGCAGAACACCAGCGTTTTTTGCTGTCCGGTGGGATCCAGGTATTTGGTGAGCTCACCGCATACCGCACGGTTAAACGCCGGGATCACCAGGCCGCGGTTAAAATCGGCAACCTCAAAATCCTGATCGTCAGCCAGCGTATCGTTGATCAGCTCGCCTTGCGGGTTCAGGCGCTCCACCTGTTCGCCCTCGGAAAGATAGACCCCATCCTGCGCGTTACGTGTGACAATCTGAATGGGGGGATCCTGGTCGATCAAGTAGCCGTCGATCACCGCCGTTCGGTAGGTGTAGCGGTAAACCGGCTCGCCGAAAATATCTACCGTGTGCAGCGCTGGCGTGGCGGTCAGCGCAATTTTTACCGCATCGAAATGATCGAGAATGCGGCGGTAGGCGGAAACATAATCCAGCTGGCTTCGGAACTGCAGCTCGCCTTCGGTCTGCTCTTTATCAAGAATGTAGCCGCGATGTGCTTCATCGACGACAATACAATCGTAACGGCCGACCGGCATCGGTTCATCTGATTGCAGCGTGCGTTTAACCAGCGACTGAACCGTGGCGACGTGAATTTTGGTGCTGTCTTCCGGGAATTTATCGGTCAATCCTTTGATATCGAAAATGCTGTTAAAAGTGTCGCCGTTAATCCGTGTATCTTCAAACGATCCCAGCGCCTGCTCGCCGAGCGAGCGACGATCAACCAGGAACAAGACGCGTTTGAAACGCTGCGACTGGATCAGGCGGAACATCAGGGCGATGGCGGTACGGGTTTTACCGGTACCGGTCGCCATTGCCAGCAGGATCTCTTGTTGGCCGTTAACAATGGCCTTCTCTACCGCGCGAACGGCATCCTCCTGGTAATAACGCAGACCCAGTTCGCTCATTCCGGGGTTATCGGCAAACCACTGATTCTGTTTTTGCGGGTCGCTGCCCAGCATATCCAGCAGCTCTTCCGGGCGATGCCATTCCGGCAGCGCTTTCGACATATTGGTGGTGTGGCGGACGTCGCGATACCAGATACCGCTTTTGGTCTTCATTGCCGCGCGGTATTCACGCCCGTTGGTGGAGTAGCAAAAGGGGATTTTAAAACGCTGTGTGCCGCTGGTGTCCTGCCAGCTAATTTCGTAAGCAGGTACCGCTTCATGTACTTCATCAGGAGAGTAGTGTTCTAACAACGTGTCGCGTAAGAACGCGTTATCGAAGTATTTACTGTAGCGATACGATTCGTTGAGTTTGCCGGGAACATCGATATTTTTACGTTTTGCTTCGACCACTGCGATAGGCTTAAGGCCCACGAACAGAACATAATCCGCAAAACCTTGCTTCCCGGTTTCATCTTTGCCAGTTGGCCATTCGGCAATGGCTTTATTTACACCCGGTTCTGGACGCTCACCTTTGGAGAAACGTAACGTTTTACTATCGGCCTGCCAGCCCGCTTTACGCAGTTGGGCATCAATCAGGAAGCGGCTTTCTTCCTCGCTGAGATTCAGTGTGCGCTTGATAGCCTGGTCGATAATCTCTTTATGATATGCCTTGCGTTCCTGTTCGGTTTGTTTTGCTAACTCGGCGTTTTTGGCGGCGAGTTGCGCTTCCAGTGCGGCCACGCGTGCTTTGGTTTGTGCTTCGGTTTCCTGCTGTTTGCCTTCGAGAACGGCAATGTAGCCGTTGAGTGCAATTAATCGTTGCTGCTGAGCTTCCAGTTCTGCCTGGCTTTGTACTTTTTCCTGTGTCTGCTGTTCCAGTTGCTGTTTGAGGGTGAGAACTTCGGCGTGGTAGCGATCCTCACCGTGCTCAGGCAGCACAAAAACCGGCACAGGAAAGTCGTAATCTTTGGTTACCAACCGGTAATACCAGACGGCAAGACGGAAACCCAGGCGCAGGCACATCTGGGCATCATCCAAATCATTATGGTATTCGTGGACGGCCTGGTTACCAATTCGGCGCAATTTATGGAATACAGAAAGGATGTTGTCATCAACAAAGGAAATTTTGCCCAGTTCACGCAGAAGATCGTGTTGATTCTCACAGAGGGGGATATCCAGCAGCAGGCCAAGGTGTTTAGCCGTCGCTTCGCCAAACATACGCATTTTCACCAGTGCGGTGTTGGGATCATCCGGGTAATTATTTTCCGCCGCACAGGCGATGGCATAGGTGAAATCGTTGACGCCCTTCAGGAACTCAAAATTGGATTTAGTCATCATTAGGTTTTAATCCATCGCTGTGCGAGCCTATCCATATATTTAAGGCTCATAACTCTTTATCTTAGCTTTCCACATCTTCCCGGGCAATGACCAACGTCACAGCAACTGACTAATTCTTAAGGGTTCGTCTATTTTGTAGTGTTGAACTAAACACAAAAAGTCCCAAACACTTCAACCACGTCAGCTGACCATATCGAGCGCACACTTTTAAATTATAAAATCGATAAATAATTAAATCATTTCAACACATTACCATTATTTCCAAAATCAAACGGACTAACCCCCTTCTCCCGATTCGCATCCAGATAATCCGCCCACCACTGCAGCATCAGTCTCCTCTCTCCCAGATGTTCCGCCTTATGGATGTAAGCTGCCCGTACAGAACTACGCTCTTGGTGACTCATCTGCCGCTCCACTGCATCCCTCGACCACAATCCTGATTCAATAAGTGAACTACACGCCATCGTCCTGAAACCATGTCCACAAACTTCAGTTTTCGTGTCATAGCCCATCACCCGTAAAGCCTTGTTCACCGTATTCTCACTCATCGGCTTACGCGGATCGTGATCGCCAACGAAGATCAGCTCTCGGTTTCCATTCATGCCTTTGATCTTTTCCAAAATAGCTAAGGCCTGACGCGACAAGGGAACAAGATGTGGCGTCCGCATCTTTGAACCACGCTGAGAATGTTTAACACCTTCCAGCGGTTCACGCTCACCTGGAATCGTCCACATAGCCGTTTCAAAATCGACTTCTGACCAGCGGGCAAAACGCAGCTCGCTTGAACGGATGAAAACCAATAACGTGAGTTCGACAGCCAGTCGGGTTAACGGTCTTCCAGAATAGTGATCGATACGGTGAAGCAATTCAGGTATACGATTGAGTTCCAGAGCAGCACGATGCTGTCTTTTCGCCGTAGCCACCGCACCGGCAATTTCTTGCGCAGGGTTGTAGTCGATTAAGCCGCTCTGAACGGCAAAGCGCATAATTGCGGTAGTACGCTGCTGTAAACGGGCAGCAACTTCAAGGCGCCCGGACGACTCGACTGCTTTGATGGGTACAAGTAGGTCTCGCGTTTTCAGTTCTGCAATGTTCCGCTTACCAATGGCAGCAAAGAGATTATCTTCGAGGCTTTTCAATACACGAGCACTATGCGATGCAGACCACTTTTGATTGCTGGCGTGCCAGTCTCTGGCTACCACTTCAAAAGTTATCACTTCTTGCTCCTGCTCTACCTTAACGGCTTTTTTGCTCTCACTGGGGTCGACACCATTAGCTAACTGCTTACGCGCATCGTCACGTCGTGCCCTTGCATCCGCCAGTGAGACTTCGGGGTATTTCCCCAGTGCCAGCATCTTCTCTTTGCCACCAAAGCGGTAACGTAGCCGCCAGTATTTTGAGCCATTCGGGTGAACCAGCAAAACCATACCGTCGCCGTCAGTAAGTTTATAGGCTTTTGCTTCAGGCTTAGCCGAACGAACCTTCACATCACTCAGAGCCATGATGAGTATCCTTTCAAGAGTTCTGTGTGGGTACAAACATTATCGAACCGGGATATACCCGCAGTTGTACCCGCATCAGTAAGTTGATGTAGATTGAATCAGGTTGACTTAGGTAGAGTGAAAAAGCGAGGAAAGCCTTGCGGATACTGGATTTCAGACACAAAAAAAGACGTCCGTTGACGTCTATTGATGTTCCGATGGTGCGAAGGCCGCACCGCGACTCTCTACGTAACCAACTGAAATAGCTTAAATTACAAAATAAGAGAACCGCTATGTATACTCACATGTATACTCATACGCAATTCTCTGAAAACTCAGCTAACTTAAAATCACTCCTCATCTTCTTCTACAGGCTCCAGCGCATCAAGTGGTACTCGCACCATCGCAATAGAACCAATACGGATAAAAGCATCTTCTCCATCTATGTCGGTTAACTGATATCGCTCTGTTGATTCCGGCTCTAACTCCAGAATGTCAAAAAATGCATTCAACTGACCGATATCGCCATCACTTTCGTCCTCAGACTCATCTGGCTCGCAACAAAGTTCAATAACTGGGCCACCATTCACCATGGTGATATGGACATTCCCATATCTTCCTTCATCTGCATCACCATCCTCGTCATCAGGGATAGGTGGAAACGCTTCAAACAAGAATTGGTGGAAAATCACCTCTCGCGCATTTAAGGCATAACGATGCTGTTCAGAGTCGAAAACAAAGAAATGCTCATAACCAGGCACTGCTCTTTCCTGAAAGTGTGAGTAAAAACGACGCTTATCAGCCGGGGAAATAGGTAACAGCAAATAATCTTGCTGCCCTCGTAACCAGAGTTTCACCATCCAAATGCAGCCATCCATTTCAATACCACTAGCAGCGATGCTTTCCAGATCATCATCACTACGGCTACTTTGATTACGCACTTTTTGCAATAAAGTATCGTTACCAGGAAAAACTGCATTCAATGGTTTCTTTAAGACAGCGCTTATCGCCTGCGCCAGTCCTAACTTGGCCGCAACTTTCCCTGTCTCTATACGTTGGATCTGTTGTTGGCTGGTACCAACCATATCTGCCAATTCACGCTGAGTGATTGATAGTTGAGTACGAAGTTCTTTGATTTTGTTTTGCATGATGCCCTCCTCACTTACCAAGAAGTAATGGATATCATTAAAACACAAAAAAGAGTAAAAAACACAAAAATGAGTTTTTAAACGAGTGGGCTGTACTCGCTAATGTGAAGAGCAACTTTTCAACGTTCTTCTCTGGTATGCCAGAGATCCACGATATAAATGTTATTGTCACGAAGTTCGTAGTGAACCTCATAGTCATCAAATAACACTTTTCGGACTTCCCGAGGTTCATACCGAGTCTGCTGTACGCCAATAGCCGGATGCGCTGTAAGACCAGCACAGCCAGTAATCAGGCGATCCAAAACGTCATCGGCGTGCTGGCGGCTGTACTGAAGGGCAAAACGGTAGATACGTTCCAGGTCATCCTGAGCTTTAAGCGTCCAGTAAATTTCCATTTATCAGGATTTCTTTAAACGATTAGCAAAATCCACCATGTCCGAGTGGCTCACCACGCGACCGGCATCCACATCCGCAAGACCGGCCTGGATGCTCTGGTGACGCCGTTCTCTTTCGGCCAGCATACTGGTCAACGCTTCCTTAATAATCCAGCTCTTAGAACGATCTAACTCAATTGCCAGATTCTCTACAGCAGCGGCCAATTCAATAGGTATCTGTGCGCTGATGGTTTGTTTAGTAAGCGAACCCATAGGGATTACCTCTTTTAATAACACTTAATAACTCCTATTAAGATTAGCATAGAGGTGCCTATAAAAACATCACATCTTATTTCGCAGGCAACATCCCCGGATAGTGTTTCGCCACAATATCATTCATCTTCTCCACCAGATCCAGACGCTTGAACGTGATATGCCCGCTGCCCTTCTGGAAGTAGCGAATAAAGAATAAATCATCCTCAAAGACCTGCTGATGCGGGTTATCACGCACAAAGTCCATAAACCGGATAGAGACATCATGCCGGTTGTCGGGAATAGTCTTCCCGTCAAGCAGATACAGCATCCGCTCCAGATCGGCGAGCTGATCGCGCCGCCAGCCCCAATTCAGGCTGTAGCCCCATTTGTCGTGCTTTACCAGGCCGTTAACGATGATCCGCTTACCAAAATAGCAGGGATTATTGGTTTTATAGTCCCAGCTTAGCCCTTTGAACACGTTGATAATTCCACGTTCAAAAACATCCTGCTTGTTATGGTGCAACTGTTCAAAGGTACTCAGGATATTGGCTTCGCTAATGGCCGGAAGATCGCCCTCCTCCAGATTCTTCGCCCACTGGCTACGGGCTTCGGCATCCATCAACGTTAACATCCCGGACTTCAGCATCAGATCGCGCCAGATGCTACGGTCGATATTGCGGGTGATGACAGGCATCGCTTTATCTACAGGTTGCACCAGCCAGCAGTCGAAAGCATGGCCCTGCCGCATCGCCCAATGACTCGCTACGTCGCCACCAATCCCGGAAGTGAGTCGGGAAACGTCATCAAGCTGACGAATTAGCGCCTCAATCTGTTTCAAGGCAGCATCACGTCCGGTGACGATACGCTCAATGCTGGTTGAGCAAATTAGCTCATTATGGTCAGTTAAGACTTCAGCTTCTGTTTGCATGTTTTTTTGTCCGTATAAAAGCAAACACGCCTGCCGGGAGTGGCAGGCGCATTATGCAATGAGTTAATAAGGAAATAAGATTGGTGATGTAATTCGGGAAGACGGCTCGCAAGATTCAGCGTATCGAAGGATGAGGGCTTTGCCGCAACAGGCCGGTTACCTGCCGCGCCCGCAAAATATCCACTGCACCCAGATAAGGGGACTGCTCCTGACAGTTAAACCCTCTGCGATCGATACGAACCAGTTCGTACTTTTCCACCAGAAAATTAACGGCATCAACCAGTGTGATGCCTGCGTTGATATGTTCCTGAATAGCGGTTTCATCGCTGAACGGCGTGTCATTCAGGGTGAGGCCATAATGCTGCTCCAGCAGACGGGTAAGTAGCATCTGCCAGACAGCCACGGGCGACGGGCACGACTTCGCCGCCCGCTGAGTTGTTGCAGGTATGGTTTTCATTTTGTTCTCGCGAATGAAAAAGATTTAACGTTGAGTGGGATAAATAACGATGTAGACGTAACCACAACTGCCGAGAGTATCGGCTTCACAGGTGAAAGCGTTGTGGTAGAGAGTGACGCTGTGCGCATGACGGGGATTAAGTTCGCCAGTGCTCAGCATCAGTTCCATCTGGCGGATAAAATGCGGGAATGCTTCTTCCAGCTTCTGACATTCGGCATCAACAAATTTACCGGTGATATTGGCCCGGTCAGCCAGGTAATGCAGTCGGTTGCCTTCCTGTACCAGCCTTGCGCCAAAATTTGGTGTGAAACTTCGCTGTAACCCCCAATGTTTTGCATCAGTCAGTGGCATCTTTTGCCCTCCTTCATAACCAGCCTCGTTCGGCAAATGAAACCACTGTCATGCCTCCGACGATACAGTGATCCAGCACCCGGACGTCTACCAGCGTAAGAGCCTTTACCAGTCTGGCGGTAATCTGCCTGTCGGCCTGGCTGGGCTCAGCTTCACCGGAGGGATGGTTGTGAGCAAAAAGCACGGCGGCGGCATTATGGTGCAGGGCTGATTTCACCACTTCGCGGGGATGCACTTCCGTACTGTTGATGGTGCCGGTAAACAGGGTTTCGTGAGTAATTAACTGATTTTGCTGGTTAAGGTACAGCACCAGAAACACTTCGCGCTTCAGCCCGGTCATTTTCAGGCGCAGCCAGTCCCGGACAACCGAGGTAGACGTGAATGCCACACCAGGCTCACGCAGATGGTGCTCAAGAAGGGATAACGCACGTTTTACCGTTCGCTGCGCGGTTAAAGGTAACGCGCTGTCTGTCGAATAAGAGGATATAACCATAATGTTCTCTCTGGTCATTCAGGATAGTAAAAAGGAGTGGGGTTTTACTGCGGTTTGCCATACAGTTTATGGGCCACGGAAAAGGCCGGGGCCATGGCTTCGAACCACATCCAGACCGTGGTAAGGTGCGTTCCGGCAGGAAAATGCAAAAAAGGTTCGCTGATAACAATATCTTCATCCTCCTCTGTGACCGGAATGCGTTTCAGCGATTCCCACAGGGTGTCTGATAGCGACAGTTCGGTTGTATTCATACCGGCCCCCTCAGTCGATGATGTGCATGATGGCGGAGCATTCCTGATGGCGCAGGGCATACTCACGCAGGCGATAATAATGCGTGGTCATGGCATCACACCCGGTACGAGAGGCGTGATGGCTGTACTCAATCAGGCAGACGGTAATTCCGGCGGCCTCTGCACTCATTTGCGCATCATTGCCATTCATGCTGTTAAAGAGTTGCCATTGTGCATCGCGGTCAGTGTACGGAGCCATAAAAGCCCCACCGTTGCTGAGTGTGTAAAAATTCCAGATACCGCCGCTGTAATCCGCACAGAAACGGTCCATCCAGGCAAAGATACGTGGCTCCAGTAATATCCACTGTGGAATGGAGCCAAAGTGCAGCGGCCAGAAACCGGGGCGCTGTTCATCTGCGACAGGCACGGCGAAAATAGTGTCTGACGATAAGGTGGCGTCAGTAATTGCAGTAGTCATGATTAATCACTCCGAAAATAAAAAAGCCAGCCGGTCAGGGCTGGCGTGATGATGAGTCGTTAAATCAGGGTGTTAAAACACGGTGAGCCAGTCATTTATGCCTGCTCTTGTGGTAGGTGATGCAATGAGTGAGGCGGCATAAAAGCAAAAAGGCCATGCTTCCCGATGGAGGCACGGCCTTTATGACTGAGTCAGAAATGATACCAGGGGGTTATTGCCCCATGTACTCCACCTTTGCACCGGTGGCGTTACCATCAGACCCTACAGTAACAACGATTTTATCGTAGGTGCGGTAAGCGGCATTGTAGACTTCATATACCACCGTATTTCCCTTCACTTCATAGCTGCCAAAATCAGCGGCGTCTGCCGTTTCACGGTCATATTCTTTCGTGTACGCCTGTCTGGCCGCTTTCATTACCGAACCTTTGTTGACTTTCAGCGGCTTGTTCCCGGTGGCTTCTGCTGATACGCCTGCAAGGGCGCTGACATATTTCGGGCAAACCTGGAGCATATCGCCACGGGTAAATTTCATTTGTGTGCCGAAGGCCTGTACGCTGGAAATATCCTGACCGGCAATTGATTCAATGGCTTTCCGGGCTGCGGCGGGTGCCTGCTCACCTTCAATTTCAACAGCTTTATAGCCTGTTTTTTGGTTACACATCTGTGAGGTGGGGATCAGATTCCCGTTAATACTGATACGGCTTCCCATCAGTTCCTGCTGACCGTTGGGGCAACCCTGCAACAGGCCGAAGATGCCGATGGTATCTTTTTTCAGCATAACCAGCGCCTGACCGTCTTCCGTCATGGTCTGGCACCATCCATTTTTCACCATCCAGTTGCCTGCCTGCGCAGAAACAGAGGCGGCGGAGAGTAAAAGAGCAATTATTGTTCTGGTTTTCATAAATCACCTGTGGATTGGCAGCAGTGGTCAGGAGAGAACCACTGCATAAGTTATTAATCAGTCGACATCTGTCAAAGGAGCAAGAAAACGGTGCTAAACGAACCAGAATATCCTTACTTCTTGATAGGTTAAGACGATCAATTCATGGATATCGAAAGCTATTATTGATAGATAATAACGATCAATTTATCATTATTGATCGTTTATACAGATCGATATATTCTTTTCTGACACACAATGCCCCTGAAAAGTGCAATGTTTGACCATAAGGCGCGTACCGGGGGAAATTCATAGATTCCAGGAAAGAGAGGAACAACGGATGTCAGGAACAGTACAGATTGAGTCGTTTAATGCAGAATTTCTAACCAGAGAGGAACTGAATGACCTGATTTTTTACCGGAAAAGTTTTGATATCACGAATGTTACTGACATCAGTGAAACCGTCAAAAGAGTGGAGTATGCGATAGAACATCAGCAGAAGAAGTTAACCTGCCGTGTATACACCGAATACAGAAGCACTGCGGTGGCAGGCTCCCTGTGGTCACCAACCGCACTTCTGGGAGCGGTGAGCGCCGCCGCAATCGGTGTCCATAATCTGGCGACATGGAACCCGGACTATGAAATTGGTAAGAATTACGTTAAAAGAACCATATCTGTAAGGTATAAAAAGTAACGGGTTTATGTCTGTCCGTGGCTGAGTCTGTCCGGTTCAGCCAAAAATCCTTTCCCATAATTCAGACGCAAGCTGTATCAGCTTTTTCCGTAGCCTCCTCAGCAACAAGCTCCAGCCAGAAGGCAGACGCTCAGAAGTGATCACCGTATCAAAAGCCGAACCGGCTATCTCACCAAAACGCTGACGTACAGCGACATCACTCTCCTCCGTATGATTTTCTGGCTTTAACTGACAATAAAATGCGCTACTGGCCTGTACGGGTAACGCATGTATCATCAGTTCCACCAGAGCATGCAGGTTGTAGCCGGTATGTGCTGAAACAGCCATCACCGGGAAAGAGGACGGCAACTGACCAGCAATCTGCGAACTGATAACCGCAAGTGAAAGGCACTGCTCCGTTGAAGGAACAACCTGTCCGGCAAGTTCTGGCAACGGAGGAATCCGGTCTGCCTGGCTGACAACAAACAGGAAACGGGAAGCATCCGCGCCATAAGCAAGCAGTGACCGGTGCGTGACGATATCGACCGCACGCGCACGATCATCAGCACGCAGGACCCAGATAATCAAATCCAGCTCCGTCAGCAAGTTCTGATACAACGCCGAATATTCTGCATCGTATTCCGGTGTCTCGCCAACTCCAGGCAAATCTACCAGTGTCATGCAGCGCTCGCCCACGGTGAGCACTATCCGCTGAGGTTCACGGGTACAGCCCAGCAAATCGCTGGTCAGACATACCGGTTGTTGAAACAGGGCGTTGCAAAGCGAACTCTTACCCGCACCGCTTTTGCCCATAATACCAATCACGGGCTCGTAGTGAATTGCCTGTTGCAGACGGGAAATAATACGTTCGGTCGTTTGTTGGGGTAAGAAATTAAGGCAAGTACGCAGGATATCACTGGTATCCTGCGATTCGGGGGTTTGAGGCATGTTTACTCCTGTGAAAAGCAAAGTCGGAAGATGAGTAACCGACTGTTCACATGAGTAATATAGCCGTGAGATTTTCTGGGATATGGTTTACAGGTTAATCTGAGAAAAATAAGGCATTGTAATAAAATCGAATAGTTTTCAGTCAATGCTGTCAGGCAGGAAATAATTTTTTAGCGAGGGGTATTACAGAAAGCAGGAGAAAGCTAAAAAAAGACCACATCACGGTACAGGTGATGTGGTCTGATTGTTTAGTGGTTAAAAAGGCAAATCACCTCCTATCAGATGCCATAATTCGATAGAGTTATCTTTGTCTTGGGGAGATATATAGAAAAACGTGCTGGTGGACCTTCTGACTCCCCTTGAATACTGGTAACAGATTACCAGATCCTTGACTGGGCTCACCGAGACTATCTCCTGTGAATAGAATTTATTGTAGAAAGCCACCACAGCCTCTTTACTTTCAATTTCCACGCTAAAATATCGACGTAGATATTTACGCAATAGAAGATACATCAGCCCTGCACATCGCTTGTGTGGACGGGATATCCGCGAGGTAAAACCGAAATACTTGTTAAACACGCGACATAAAAGTGCCATAAAACGATCTGGATCACCGGATAGAACTGCATGAAAACCGATGACAGCCAACAACTCAAGATATAAAGGATAATACGGATATAACTGCCGGATCTGCGCAAGACATTCTGTGATCTTCCGGTATCCCAGACGCCAAAGTTCTTCATGCAGTAAGGTAAATAGGGGGAGCAATTGATCAATCCCGCTGAAATCTATCTCTCTTACGGCATTCCCATGAAAACGCTTAACAGGGGTTATTTTAGCCAAGGAATTATTGACGGCAACTGAGCCGAAGCGTTCAACTAATCCTTCATAAAGGCTTCCACTGAATGGAATATATTCACCTGTTGATTTAATACCATCGAAACCATGTCCCTGAAAAGGTAGTATATCTCTGTTTCTGCGGTTTAATAATTCAGGAGCTATAATCAAATTACCTGCTATGTTTGCACCTCCTTTTCCATTTGGATACATATGACATATTTCAATACACAGCAATGCTACAAGCTTCAGTTTTCCCTGGTACCCCTCGTAAGCAGGAATGGCATAGCTTCGCTGATGACGGGCTTTTATCTGATATAGCTGGTGAAAATCCACCACATCCCCCGGTCCAGTAATAGAGCCTAATGAGAGTGGATTTCGTTTAATCGTTTCATCAATATGCTGCGAGTATGATGAACTCAGAATACTGACAACGCTATCAGAAGGGATTTTACGTGAACCTTTCTGGCGGCATCCAGTACTGCAATACTTTTCATTTCTTGTCTCTGCCAAAGAACAACCGCAATACTGGCAGATGCTTAATAATTTCTTCTCCTTATTTTGTTGATTAAACATAAACTTCTGATAATGCTCTTCACAAAGACCTACATTACCAGAAGCTGTACGTCTGAGTATATCCTTTTTACAGTTACCCCGATCACATTGTGTCATGATAGTATTCTTAATGATAATTAATAGATAGAATAGTTAATTATTAATAAATGATAGTAATAAGATAATGTAAGATGGGTTAAATGAGACAGAAGCCACCTAGAGACTATCTCATTAAAATTTTAAATATTCATTCATTATAAATTTTATATTTCCTCCCCTGATAGGTATATTTAATGAAGCCCTTCAGTTGCTACTAATGTACTCAAAGTGATAACAGAGTGACTATGAAGGGCGAGTTTTACTGATGAACAAATGCGTTCCACGTGACTAATTATTCGGTTTTGAAGGTTTTACCTTTTAGGTCATGCCGCCCCCAAAATAGCTTTACAACTCAATTTTCAACCAAAAATAAAAATGCAGACATAACCATTGCCGTGATCCTGCGAAAATTCGCAAGAATCAGGGCTTGTGAAGTCATAGTAATTGCATTTTGATGAAAAAACACTCAGCCGCCTTATGTGGATACCGAGACACACAGTGAATAAATAATCACATCGAGTATCCGGTAATGGGCACCGACTTCACCAAGAGAAAGTCAGATTAGGTAAGTTCAGTGCCACCCTTTCAGATAAATCGCTGGGCTCAAGGTATCTGCATCCCTGAGGGAATAAGTCTCGCTGCATGTCGGGATTCTGAAAAAAACCGAGTGAATTAGGCAGAATGATATAAACAGGTCCTCCTGTGTAATTCTGAATCAAATAAATTCTTTTTTGCCATGCCAGTTGTGCCAGGATGGGTTCCAGTTTGCTGGCTAACCGGAGATTATTATCCTTATGCGTGGGTCCCAGACGCATAATTTCGGACTTTGCGATTATCGCTCTTCCCTCTATCGTCATTCTGTTGTGGATCCAGTGGTATACTTCCAGCACATCTTTTTCAAAAAGGAAAAGACGTGAATTTCTATAAAACACTCTTCCAGCCTGTTGCATATACCAGTCAATGACCCTATGTGCACATTCCATTACTGAAAGCGATATTTCATTTTCTGGCTGCTCATCAAAGTGGTGAAGCATTGCAGCCAGTCGTATCGCGTTAGAGCCCGATTTAAGAGCAATATCCTTAATATGTTCCCATGGTCCTCCCTCGCTTATTTTTTGCTTCATTTCGGCGCGTTTTTC
Organism: Yokenella regensburgei; assembly: GCF_051486985.1. GTDB lineage: Bacteria > Pseudomonadota > Gammaproteobacteria > Enterobacterales > Enterobacteriaceae > CBFFRJ01. Next base: position 90,905 of record NZ_JAHVDV010000013.1, on the reverse strand, counting down.
GCCCATAAATGCAATGGCCTGAGGTGACAGGATTAATTGCTGCTTATCAGTGATGCCATCATAAAAACGTTGCTTTGCCCGTTCCAATAGCTCCAGGACTCTGTTTTCAAATTCGTCAAGAGCGCGGTTCATATGACTAGAATCGCCATCCTGATATTGACATTCACCCTCGACTTTGACTGACAGAAAGCGGGCAAGGAAACCGCTCCCTCTCCCTGTTGTCTGATTTCTGGTGATATATTCATCAAAAATATCGGGCTGAACCATCAGGCAAAACATCAGGCGAAGATTGATTTCACAATCCACGCCGTCGCGTTGATATGAGTATGGAGCACCGTCCCACCCGAGGTTAAATATACCCGGATCGTTTTTAGCCCTAGATTTAAAAAATGTAACGGCTTCTTCAGAGAAAATACCCGCATCAGGATTATCTCCGAGGCTTTTGATAAGCTCACCGTTAGATATATCCTGATATAAGAATTTAAACCTGACAGGTTTCTGCGGTTTATTTTTCAGATGCTCCTCCATAGCCCCTTCTGCATCTTCACGACCATAATTGCGGGACGTCGCCTGCCGTAGGTTTCGGGCCAGGGCCTTTTTATTTTCCTCCCACAGGCTTGTATCGGCCTGAAATTGGTTCAATAGATTTTTATATTCTTCATTCACCTCTGATGAAAAATCATGAAAGACCTGCATAACAGCTCTCAACACCGTAGACTTTCCGCTACCGGACCCGGCAATAACCAGAAAATTGAGCACGGCGGGCTCAGGGATCTTTGTATGTACAGGTATCACTTCAACCAGCGGGAGGCAGGCAAGAGAAGCAGCAGCCAGAAATGAACTGGCAGCAATCTCTACAGAGACTCCTTTATTTACACTAGTAGCGATGATTGCATTACTGATTTTTTTGGGAAGAGACCTTATTGGAAATGATAGTGTTTCAGAGGCGTTAACAGACATATTTCGTTGTTCAGGAGTTTCCCCCTGATAATTCTGCAGGGGCAGATTCATGATAATGTTCCCTTATTGTTAAAGAGCATAAGCCATATACCAGCTGATGAACAGCAGGTATAGCTGTTCCCCTCACGGGGTTAATGTGATAAATATGCTGGTACAGATAACTTATTTTTCAATTACAGGCGTGCGTATTTTCTCGTACTTTAGATAATCCCATTAATACAAATCGTTTCAGTAAGCGATATTGCAGTCCAGATTACTTGCGATTTGTGTCCCGCTCATTTAACCATGCTTCATAGTCACTTTTTCTCCAGCGACTTGAGCGACCAATTTTCAGCGGTCGGGGAAACATACCTCTGGAAATAAGTGAATAGTAATGCTTGTCACTAAGGCCACTGTGAGCGGTGATGTCTTTCATGCTGAGCAGGATGTCATCGCCCATTGCAAAGTGGATCCGTTTTTCAACGTCTGGTAGGGGTGGTCGTCCAGTCTCTATGTTGTTATGCCAGCTTGCATAAACCGGATAATCGGTTCGTGGCGGGTTGATCATCGTTGGTTCCTCCTTAAGTTGATAGCCGGAGAATTCCCCGGAGTGCTATTGACTTTAAGAGCAAGATATAAAGGTAAAAATACGTGTGCAGAAAATATTTTCTTGAGATAGCGCACAACACCTGACACTTTTTCGTTTATGATAGAAAAATCATAATGTTGGCAAGGATACCCATGAGGCATGGTACGAAAAAGAAACAATAACTTTGAAGGTAAATTTGGTAAAACGCCTACTGATTACTATCTAGAACACTTTAATAAGCCCACACCGCCTGTTCCAGGTAGTTTCCTGAATGATCACTGGCTCAGTTTTTCCTCGTCAGAACAACGTCTGGTAAGTTATCTGAATGACTCGTATCCCGACTGGATACATCACATTACATTGAGGAAAAACTCGGTAAAGGAACGACACCCGTCAACTATTCTTCAAAACTACGTTGTCAGCACACAGTGCAATTTTGATACTTTTATGCGCTTCCTTCTTGAAGACTTAAGTGAGGAAGATGAAATTGAAACTGGACTTAGCGACCTGAAAAAACTTAACGACCAAGAATCTGTAGAAGACCCAGATTTTACTTCACTGCATGTCAAAGGCTTGCGCAAGGGACTTGATACGGTAAATGAGTTACTGAATACCAATGGAATGGACAGGTTTGAAGCAGCTTCTTACTTTTTTACTCTGGCCTTTCATTACCTGAGTGAAATGGGCCGCGAAGCCGAGAAGTCGAATGCAATGTTTGAAGCCTTCGAACAGCTGGGAGAGTTTCGGGGATGGTGCAGCAACGTGCAGGCCCTTGAGTCAGCGTTAAAAAAACACGAGGATGCAAAAAAAGCTGCAAATGTAAAGGCTGAGAAGAGTTTTGGTGCTCACAAAAAAGAAGTTACTCGCATCCTGAAAGAGGAAATACTGCCAGAACCAAACTCTAAACTGAAAACAGCTACTGCATTACACAATGAACTGGGTGGGAGGCTTGATGAATTCATCATAGCTAACAATTTGAATGAATCAGCTAACTCAGCAAGCATGATAAAAGGGTGGGCGCGTGAGGGGGATTTTAAAGAACTTTTCGATAAAGCTCTATCTGCGTGCAAAAGACAACACAATAATTAAAACCCATAGATAAATTCATGTAATCCAATAACAGGCTTTCCGAAGTATCGCCAGTTGCGGGAGAACGGACAGCCCGTTACCGTCTTCAGGGTTCTTCTGAGCCCAAAGTATAAAAAATCATGCTATTGACTGTAATTAATAAATGCTTGATCTCTTTACAGTTGTTACGGCAGTCAATTCATAGCCCCCATATGCCATCCGGCTCACTTCGTCAGCCAAAATAGTGTGATATTCTTTCCAGAATTCCTGTTGTATCCACGACATAAGGCGATGATTGATGGAGCAGTCTCTCAATTTTGAAATGTTGCGTAGCCAGTGGCCGGAACTGGCGGAACTCGCGTGTATGGCGGAACGCTATGTTCACTCCGATCCTGAAAGCTGTCTGGTTAAGCTGCGTAACTACACCGAATTGATAGTGCGCTGGTTGTATCGTCAGGAGCGGTTGCCGGAAGGCATCAAGGCTAATCTGTACGATTTAATGAACGCCGATGTGTTTACCAGCATGATGCCGGAAGCCATCATCATGAAAATGGATGCGCTACGTATCCACGGCAACCGTGCCGCGCACGGTGGTCGTATCAAAGCTAAAGATACCTACTGGCTGCTCAAAGAAGCGTATTTGTTGGGAATTTGGCTATATGTCCGCTACGCCCACGGTAATGTTGATAACTGCCCCAAATTTACTCTTCCTCCATTAACGCAATCTTCAGGTCGTGCAGATGATAAACGTCTGGAAGATGCAATCAGGGCTCAAGATGAAAGCCGTGAGCGAGAACTGGCGTTACAACGCGCACTACAGCAAGAGCAGGAAAAGGCCGAACACCTCACCCAGCGCCTGAATGAAGCCAGAGCGCGTAACCAGCATGTTGCCGATATCCTCTCTATTGATGAAGCGGAAACCCGCCGCCGCCTGATTGACTCCCGCTTGCTTGCTGCTGACTGGAATGTAGGGGAAGAGCTAAAAGATACCGATCAGGTTACGCAGGAACACCCTGTTAAAGAACAGCCTACCGCAACCGGTGACGGTTATGCGGATTATGTCTTGTGGGATGAGGCACATAAACCGCTGGCGGTGGTGGAAGCCAAAAAAACCAGCGTCAATGCCGAGCAGGGGCGAATTCAGGCCCGGCTGTATGCCGACTGGCTAGAGAAGGAATATGGTCAGCGTCCGGTCATCTTCTACACCAACGGCTACGATATCTGGCTGTGGGACGACCATAAAACTCATGGCTATCCGCCGCGTCGGGTATTTGGCTTCTACAGCAAGGAAAGCCTGCAATATCTTATTCAGCAGCGTGAAACCCGTCTGCCGCTCAACAGCGTGCCGCACGTTAAGGATAATGAAGGCAAAGCAGTTGCCGGACGTCTATATCAGCTTGAAACCATTGCCCGCGTCAGCGAACGTTTCACCAACAAGTATCGCCAGTCGTTGATTGTTCAGGCTACCGGTACAGGTAAAACCCGCGTGGCTATTGCACTGAGCAAACTGATGATTGATGCCCGCTGGGTAAAACGCGTCTTGTTTCTTTGTGACCGCAAAGAGCTACGTAAACAGGCGGCGAATGCCTTTAATCAATTCACCAATGAGCCGCTGTATGTGGTCGGGAAATCGAAGAAAGCAGACAGGCAGAATGCCAGGATCTACATCGCCACCTATCCCGGCATGATGAAAATCATGGACCATTTTGATGTTGGTTATTTCGATTTGATTATCGCCGATGAATCCCACCGCTCTATCTACAACGTCTACGGCGACCTGTTTAAGTATTTTGATGCCCTCCAGATTGGCCTGACGGCCACGCCGATCGACATGGTGAGTAAAACCACTTTCGGCCTGTTTGGTTGTGAAGGACGTATCCCTACCGCCAACTACAGCCTGGAAGATGCCATCGCCGATAACAATCTGGTTCCCTATGAAGTTGTTACGCACACCACGGAATTCCTGCGCGAAGGTATCAAACGGGAGAAGTTAAGCGACGCACAAATCCGCGAACTGGAAGAACAGGGTATCGATCCCAATACGCTGGAATTTGATGGCAAGGCGCTGGATGAGGCAATTTATAACAAAGATACCAACCGCTATATCTTGCGTAACCTGATGGAAAACGGCCTGAAAGATCAGGACGGCCAACTGCCAGGTAAAACCATCATTTTCGCCCGTAACCACAAACACGCGCTGCTATTGAATGCATTGTTCGACGACATGTACCCGCAGTTTGCTGGACGCTTCTGCCAGGTCATCGACAACTACGATCCCCGCGCCGAGCAACTGATTGACGATTTTAAAGGGCTGGATGAAAGCACCAACAAAGAGCTGACCATCGCTATCTCTGTTGACATGCTTGATACCGGTATTGATGTTCCGGAAATTGTAAATCTGGTCTTTGCCAAGCCGGTCAAATCAAAAGTGAAGTTCTGGCAGATGATTGGCCGTGGTACGCGCCTCTGTGCGGGGCTGTACGGCTACGATGACAACGGCAAACCGCTGGATAAGCAAAAATTCCGTATCTTCGATCACTGGGGCAATTTTGAGTATCACGAGTTGCATACCGAAGAGGCCGAAGTCACAGCGACAAAATCGCTGGCGCAAAAACGCTTCGAAGCGTGGGTTATGCTGGGGGCTGCTGCACAGCGTAAGTTCGACAAACAGGCGGTGGATTTAGTCGCTCACCAGCTCCGCGAACAGATCAACGCGCTGGATGAAAAGTCGATTGCCGTACAGGAGAAGTGGCAGCAAAAAGCGCAGTACAGCGATGAAAAAGTGCTGCGCCAGCTTTCCCCGAAAACACAGCAGGATCTGCTATCTGTCCTGGCCCCGCTGATGCAGTGGCTGGACGTTCGCGGGCAAAGCGATGCCATGCGCTTTGATATGGATATTCTGGCGGCGCAAACTGCCCGTTATACCAACCCGGAAGAGCTTGATGTGCTCTGGCCGGTCATCATCGAGAAAGTGGAACGTCTGCCGCCGCATCTGACTCAGGTGCAACAGCAAGGACAACGGATTAATCAACTTCGTGATTTAGGCTGGTGGAAGCAAGCCAGCCTGGAAGAACTGGAGGATATCCGCATTCATTTGCGCGGCATCATGCACCTGATGGAAAAAGACGCGACGCCGAAATTTGGTTCGATACAGGTGGATATTACCGAAGATGCGAACCTGATCCAGACGGAGACCCGCAAAACCAACATACGCTCGATTGATTTCAAACTCTATCGTCAGCAGGTTCAAGGAGCGTTGGAGCCCCTGTTTCAGCAAAATCCGGTACTGAAAAAAATCCGCAACGGCGAGCCGGTAACACAAGGCGAACTGGATGAGTTGGCAAAACTGGTACTGATCCAAAACCCCAACGTTGATATCCGAGCGCTAAAAGAGTTCTACCCGCAGGCAACCGCAAGCCTGGATAAACTTTTGCGTACCATTATCGGGATGGACAGCGACGCGGTGGAAGTGCGCTTTGCCCGGTTCGCCGCTGACAACAGCCTGACCAGCCAGCAACTGCGTTTCCTGTCATTGCTGAAAAACCACATCCGCGATTACGGCACCATTGAAATGCGACAGCTCTTTGAACAGCCGTTTACACACATCCACAACGAAGGTGTTACTGGTGTTTTCCCAGACATAGAGCAGATCGCCCGGTTGCAAAAGATAGTCGAAGAGTTGGGTGTTGTGACCGACGTAGCGACGGTATAATACGCATATGACAAGCCCCGGCTGCGGGGCTTTTATTTTTATAACAGGGTATAGACGTTAACAATGATCACCGGTGACTTAAAAAGTAAAATCGACGGGCTGTGGGAAGATTTCTGGGTGGGTGGTATCACAAACCCGCTGACCGTTATCGAACAGATCACCTACCTGATGTACTCCAGGATGCTGGATACCCAGGAACAACGGGACGAGAAGCGTAAGCAAATCGCGGGTATTGATTTTAAACCGCGCTTTGCGCCTGAGCAGCAGGAGTTTCGCTTCAGCCACTACAGCAACCTTGGCTCGGATGAAATGATGGACGTGGTGCGTGATGGCGTGTTCCAGCATTTCCGACAGCTCGGCCAGGCTGATGCATCAAAGGTGACACTGCTGGGCAACTTTATGAAAGATGCCCGTCTGGAGATCGTCAAACCGTCGCTGTTAACCAAAGCCGTAGAGGTGATTAAAAACCTGCCGCTGGATCGTGGCGACACCAAAGGCGATCTCTACGAATACCTGTTAAGCAAGCTGACCACCGCCGGAATCAACGGTCAGTTCCGTACGCCGCGCCACATTATCCGCACGATGGTTGAAATGATGGAGCCGAATCCAGCGCGTGGTGAGACGATTTGCGATCCGGCCTGTGGCACTGGTGGTTTTCTGGCGACCAGCTATGAGTACCTGCTGGAAAAATACAGCTCGCTGGAGTCCATCCATACAGAGATTGGCAGCAACGAACGCGGTGAGCTGGAAGAGCAAAAAATCTTTACTGGCGATCTGCTGACGCCGTGGCGTGACCATGTGGATAACAACATGTTCCACGGCTACGACTTTGACACTACTATGCTGCGTATCGCCGCTATGAACCTGATTATGCACGGCGTGGAAGAGCCGGATATCCACTATCAGGACACCATGAGTCAGAGTTTCAGCACCAACTTCCCACAGGCCAGCAAAAATGCTTTCAATCTGATATTGGCGAACCCACCGTTTACCGGTTCACTGGATGAGGAAGATATCGACGCCACGCTGTCGGCGATGGTGAAAACCAAGAAAACTGAGCTGCTGTTCCTGGCGCGCATCCTGCAAATGCTGAAAGTAGGCGGACGCAGTGCCACTATCGTGCCGCAGGGTGTACTGTTTGGCTCCAGTAAGGCGCACCAATCACTGCGTAAAACGCTGGTAGAAGATAACCAGCTGGAAGCGGTGATCAATCTGCCTTCCGGCGTATTTAAACCTTACGCTGGTGTGGCGACGGCGATCCTGATCTTTACCAAAGGTGGTCAGACGGACGAGGTCTGGTTCTACGATCTGCAAAATGATGGTTACAGCCTGGATGACAAGCGTAACCCGATAAAAGACAACGACCTGCCGCATCTGCTGGCAAGCTGGAAGCATTACCGTACTTTACGCGGGCTACCGGTTGATAACTTTATGGGTGAGAAATTAGCCTCATTGTTGAAACAACAGTCCCCGGAAGGGATTGATGCTGGCGTTGATTTTAAAGATCGCACTCAGGCGGTGTTTGTGGTGCCGAAGGAGGAACTTGCGGCGCAGAAATACGATCTCTCCATCAACCGTTATAAAGAAGTCGTGTATCAGACGGAGAAGTATGAAGATCCGAAGGTGATACTGAAGCGGTTGAAGGATCTGGAAAAAGAGATTCTGGCGGATTTGGATGAGCTGGAGGGGATGCTGTGAGCTGGCCAATGGTGAAGTTAGGGGATGTTTTATCAATCATTCGAGGAGTAACGTTTAAGCCAAATGATCAGGTTGAGCCATTGAGTGAAGGCTCAACCATTGTCATGAGAACAAAAAATGTTCAAAGGGGTGGGTTAGATATTTCGGATTTAATTGCCATTCCCGATAGTTTTATCAAGCGGGATGAGCAATATTTACGTTCTGAAGATATGCTTATTTCCAGTGCAAATAGTTGGGAGCTTGTTGGGAAAATTAGTTTTATTGAAAAATTACCGGCAAAATCTACTGCTGGTGGTTTTATATCAATCATTAGAGCAAAAAAAGAAAAAGTCATTCCAAAATATTTATACTTTTGGCTGACACTTGAACACACTCAAGTAATAATAAGAAATTGTGGGCAAAAAACGACTAATATATCGAACTTAAATCTTGAAAGATTTAAAGAATTGCTTATACCTCTACCATCTTTAAATGATCAGAGACGTATAGTTGCTATTTTTGATAAAGCAGCGAGCATACGCCAAAAACGCGAACAAGCCATCAAACTGGCTGATGATTTTTTGCGTGCTACGTTTTTAGCGATTTTTGGTGATCCTGTTGAAAACCCGAAGAGATGGGATGTGGCTTCTTTATTAGAATATGGTTCATTTAAAAATGGAATGAATTTTACGAAAGGTGAGTCAGGCTCTGTACTGAAGTGTCTGGGAGTTGGCAATTTCAAATCACTAGCAACGATTACCTGTATGGACAATATCGGTGAAATTGAATTAAATACGCTCCCTTCAGATGATTATCTTTTGAAAGATGGTGATATTGTCTTTGTCCGTTCTAATGGTAATAAAGCCTTGGTCGGAAGATGTCTTACTATTTATCCAAATAAAGAAAAAGTCACATTTAGTGGATTTTGCATTCGATACAGAATAGAAAATTCTGCAATCACGGCAGAATATCTTAACTTTCTCTTCCGTACACCTTCAATGAAACGGAAAATGTTAAGCGGAGGCCAAGGGGCGAATATTCAGAATATTAGCCAAGGTACCTTATCTGCACTCAGGATACCTGTACCTCCTTTAGAAAAACAACAGACATTTTCTAAAATCGTTAGTTTTCACTCTGAACTAATGAAAAAACTTAATATTAATATAGTTGAAACAAATGATATGTTTGGTTCAATTAGCCAAACATACTTCAATTAATCAGGGTGAGTATTAATAAAGATGAAAAAATGACCCACGAATACTGGTCTTGGCTATATTGGCAGTGATGTCTTTATAGCCTCATCTTTATATTTTCATGAGGGCTTTTCCCCGTCAGTGTCGTATCTATTAAAACAAACTCATCAAGCCTAGAAACCAGCGTGAAAATAATTCTATAACCATCATCAGATTAGCCCAATGCTTTCCCGCCATAGTTGAATGTCACATTGTAATGTAAGAACGCCAAGTCTGACTTAACCTGTTAACCATGTTGATATTAATACTATATTGACTATATGCCGTACAGGTGGTAATGGTTTGTTACAACCATACAGGAAAAGGCAGAAAATGACCCTTTTGGTAACGGCTGAGTGTGTCGACGATCTGATAAACGATGTTCATCAAGCTATCTTGGCTGATGGTCTCAGCAATGATCCTACAAAAGGATCAACTCTAGAGATTCTTGGTGCCTATCTTGTCCTTACCGACCCTCGGCGAAGAATAAGTAGAACGGAATCCCGAGGAAAACTAATTAGTTGCTTAGGTGAATTACTGTGGTACCTCTCAGCTCAGAACGATCTCGAGTTTATCAAACACTTCATACCACGTTACGCTGAATCCGCTGAGTCAGATGGGAAAATACATGGTGGTTATGGCCCGCGGTTGTTTAATATGCGTGGTTTATATAATCAGCTGAAAAATGTCATCAACCTTTTGCAGGAGAAAAAACCTACCAGACGTGCAGTAATACAGCTTTTCGATGCTTCAGACTTGGTGCCCTCAAAAACTGAACAGCAAGAATACGTAGATATTCCTTGTACAATATCTATGCAGTTTATTGTCAGACGTGGGGAGCTGCATCTATTTGTTTGTATGCGTTCTAACGATGCCTTTATGGGGCTGCCCCATGATGTATTTGCTTTCACGATGCTACAGGAATTAGTCGCCCGCTTGATAGGATGCGAATTGGGCCACTATCATCACTTCGTATCCAGTCTACATCTCTATAAAAATGATTTAGAAAAAGTGGAGGCACTTCAGAAAGAGGGGTTCATGAGCACTCTACCAGTCATGGGATCGATGCCTGAAATGCATTCCTTAGATGATATATTACCCCTGCTTGAGGCAGAAAAAGCTCTTCGAGAGAATAAGGAATTTGATATTGACACTACTTCCTTGAATGACTACTGGAAGGATTTACTGCGTATTTTAAAAATCCACTTTTTGTTACGTTCACGTACATCCAACCACAAAGAACTAGCCTTCCAAGAGTTGGCTGCAATGAAAAATCAGGAATATCGATTTATTTTTGATGGAAAATTACAATGAAAAGACACAATCAAATCAGTCAGTTGGTTGTTAGTTTGCAAAATTTTAGTCGCAATGAACACAACCTAAATGGCCTAAGTTCTCCCGCCTGCTTTGATGTTTTAGCCTGTCAGATTATCGACAGTATACGTCGTATACGCTATGTGGAAACTCTTGCATTACGGACTGATTATATGACTCCGTTACGAAAAGAGCCGAATTCTGATGTTTTTGATCCTCTCCGTGCTGCCTGCCTTCATCTTCGTGAAAACAATTATGACGAAGCCTGCTGGCTGGTTTTCCTTGCCACACATTTCGGCAAGAGTAACAAAACCGGCTGGATTTTGTGTCGAGATATATACAGTGGACTCGGTACACAAACGTGGACATGGGATACGATAACTGATGACTTTGCTGCTTTTGAACAATGGTTTGCCAGCGTCTCTGATGAGCTGACAGCAAACAGCAGCCTAAGGCAGTATGGTAACCACCGGAAATATGAAACGAAGAAATATCACTCTCGTCGTTCAATACCTGCGGTTTTTCGCTCTTATATCGGATTCATTGGTACCACACACAGTCATGAGGCTAGGTTTGCAGAGGCCAGGAGTTTTTCATCTTCACCCGAAGCTTTATTCGAACTTTTGTATTCAGGGCTGAATGCTGTGATCTCATTTGGAAGAACCGCAAAATTTGATTACCTAACTATGCTCAAGAAAACTGGACTTCTGGAGGCAGAACCAGGTCATGTCTTTCTGAATGGGGCAACAGGTCCCCTCCAAGGAAGCCGACTACTTTTCAGCAATAGCCGGACTGCTGGTGACACAATAGATGTATTGAATGAAAAACTGGCTGACCTTGCGGCAATTATTCCTGCACCCTACCTGAGAATGCAGATCATTGAAGATGCATTGTGCAACTGGCAGAAGTCACCTGACCGTTATGTCTATTTCGGCGGCTAATATCAGACGATATCTTCTTTACGGAATCTCACTTTAAACCGATTAAGGTGAGAAAAGGGTATATTACCTTCGTGCTGCAAATATCCCAGCACGATCCCTTTGGATACCCCCATTTTCCTAGCTAACCGGATGATCTCTTTCCAGTGCCGGACACCATAGCGACCAAGCTGCTGCCGGTATTCTTCTGGGATAAGAACATCAACGGCAAATTTATCAGCTTCCTTTTCCTCTTTCGTCGAAAGACCATCTTTACCTTCTACGCGAACTCGGACAGCTTCATGCAAGATAAGATGCCCAATCTCATGAAACAGCGTAAACCAAAAATGGTCATCGGTCAGATAACGGAAACTCATGACTAGGGTAGCACGGTCTGGTGTAAAAAAGCAGGTAGCACCACTTGCCCGACATCCCCTTGGCGTTGGCAACACAACAAGAGAAACTCCAGCAGTGGCGAGAAGGCCGCGAATGTAAGGGATAAAAATCCCCATGTCGGGTTCATTTGTGGCTTTGCGCAGTTCTGGCAATAATGCTAGCAGCACCTCTTTATCCCATACTGCACAGTCTTGGTTTGCGGTAAGTTGTGCAGCCCTAGTCAGCCACACCAAATCGGCTACAGGTTCGGTTGCCAGATTAAGAGATTTACGAAAAGCGACCAAAGGAGCATCTGTCTGAATTTTATAAAAAAAATCATTCACGGAATTAATTCCGAAAAATGACAGGCAGTGTCTGAATTTACTTTCCCGAGTTGTAGTTTTGGGGATCCAACCAAACTCCATCATATCACGTACGGGCAATGATTCGAGCCAATCACTATTCACTCTCTCGAGGTATTCAATTTGCTGGCGATAAGCGTCTTCGCGCTTGATCCAGAAGTCTGTCGATACGCTGAATAGCTCCTCAAGTTTGCAGGCCAGAGACTCATTGAGTCGGATTTTCCCTTCGAGAAGTTGCTGACCCCGGACAAGAGACAATCCAACTCTCTTGCTCAGTTCTTCACCAGAAAGCCCATGTTCATCCATTAGATCTATAATCGTATCACCGGGTGGAGATACCCAGTCAGGCTGGAAGTCCTGCGTTACCATCATTTCACGTCACCTATGAACACTAACCGTATCCGGCTGACTCGAGACCAGTCAATTGTATTGTCTTGATTTCTTGGCTGAATTGTATGCCCACAGACAAATCCCATTTCTACATCACCTAAAAGAGTAATTGTAATACACTCTTCCCCATCCTCAAAGCATACCTCCGGCGAACCCACTGGCAACAGTAATATGTTGTCCGTCACGGAAAGGTCGGAAAGTCGCGAGCGCAGTCTTGATGCCAGTTTGTCACCAAAGATCTCATTTGCCTCGTGCATACTCTCGCAAATAGCCCTTAACTTTTTGCTTTGAAAGGTAATGAACAAAATTATCCACTTTTATTTTTCTTGGTTGCTACGTTTATAGCAAACTCAACGCTCATTCACAAAATGAGATGTATCGAATTAATGGACTCTGCACATATTTAATGTTAATGATGGCCTTAAAATAGCAGATTCGTAAGGGAAACATGAAAGGTAAACATCAAGACACTAAAGCCCTATCTGACGTATTAGCAGAAATGCATCGGCAGGATGACAAATGGGGGGCAGACCGTAATCAAGACCCTTTTATCTGGGGAGCTATTCTCGGGGAAGAGGTGGGTGAGTTTCATCAAGCCGTCCTCCATGATCGTTTTGGTGGTAAAGCAGCCGGTACCAGTAGGGAGGAAGCGGTGCAAATTGCTGCCGTGGCACTGCAAATCATCGAATATTATGATCGCGTAAAAGAGAGATAAATAAGAATTAATCAACAAAGACTTTTGAACATGCAATGATTCGTTCTGGCAGTACATCTACCTTGATGGGCCTGTGGAGAGCCTCTAACTGCAATACCCCCTGTAAAATCACCAACCAGCCTCTCCAGTAAGGCTGGCCGACTAGGTTTAATTAAACAGGTATAATGAGCAACTCACTCTCCATTACCCCGGTTAATCTTCGCATAGTCAAACGGCGTAATCCCCTTCTCCCGGTTTGCATCCAAAAAATCGGCCCACCACTGCAACATCAGCTTGCGTTCATCCAGATGTTCCGCTTTATGGATATACGCCGCCCGCACCGAATTGCGTTCCATATGGCTCATCTGCCGCTCCACCGCATCCTTCGACCATAGCCCTGACTCAATTAACGAACTACAGGCCATTGTGCGGAAGCCGTGGCCGCAAACCTCGACCTTAGTATCATATCCCATCACCCTTAGCGCACTGTTTACGGTGTTTTCACTCATTGGCTTACGCGGATCATGATCGCCAATAAAAATCAGCTCATGCTTATCACCACAAAACTGTTTTATCTGCTTTAGGATCGCCAGCGCCTGCTTTGAAAGCGGCACCAAATGAGGTGTACGCATCTTTGATCCCCGCTGAGAATGTTTCACGCCCGGAATAGGCTCTCGCTCTGGCGGGATGGTCCACATTGACGTTTCAAAATCGATCTCTGACCAGCGAGCAAAACGCAGTTCACTGGAGCGAATAAAGATAAGCAAAGTCAGTTCCGTTGCCCAACGGGTTAGTGGCCTGCCGGTGTAGTCATCTATTTTCTCAAGTAACTCAGGGATGCGCTTTAACTCTAGTGCCGGACGATGCTGCCGATTACTGGAAGCTACCGCCCCCGCCATCTCCTGCGCCGGATTGTAATCAATTAACCCGCTTTGCACTGCATAACGCATGATGGCCGTGGTGCGCTGTTGAAGACGGGAGGCCACCTCAAGACGTCCAGACAGTTCCACCGCTTTAATGGGTGCCAGTAAGTCACGAGTACCCAATTCAGTAATGTTGCGAGTACCAATTGCCGGAAAGATATTGTCCTCTAGGCTCTTTTTTACGCGATTAGCATGATCTTCCGACCATTTTTGGTTGGTCACGAGCCACTCTCTGGCAACCTTCTCGAAAGTAATAATCTCTTTCGCCTGCTCTTCTTTCACAGCACGTCTATGCTCACGAGGATCGATACCAGCAGCTACCAGCTTTCTGGCTTCTTCCCTTTTCTTCCTGGCATCCGCCAGTGAAATTTCAGGATAGACACCGAACGCCATCAAATGCTGTTTACCGCCAAAACGGAAACGAAATCGCCAATACTTGGAACCGTTAGGTTTTACAAGTAAGAACATGCCGTCACCGTCAACAAGTGAATACTCTTTCTCCTCAGGTTTCGCAGAACGAACTTTAGTATCCGTTAGGGCCATAATGGTCCTCCTTCCATTGGTATTTCGTGAGTATACAAGCAATATCGAATCGGCAAATATACTCATTAGTATACTCACAAGCTTGTTGATGTGGGTTGAGTTAGGTTGACTTCAGTTGAGGAGAAAATCGTGGAAAGCCTTATGTGGCGCGGATTTCAGACATAAAAAAAGACCTCAGTTGAGGTCCATTTACATGCCTTTGGTGCCGAAGGCCGGACTCGAACCGGCACGTATTTCTACGGTTGATTTTGAATCAACTGCGTCTACCGATTTCGCCACTTCGGCACTGAAGGGGATGCTGATAGCGGGTTGCATTATACCTGTTGCTGACCCCTGCGCAAGCATTCCCCGGCCTTGTCGCGTCTGAGTGCCGAAAAAATCGACATATTCCCCATTCACTTAGCCTTTCTCTGGAAGGCAGCTCGCAAAACGCTGCAACGTGACGGTAGCGGTTTACATTTTTCCCGTCTTGTTATCTGATCCTGTTACAAGTTGTTGGTATTCACCGCATCTATAACTCAGGACAAGACATGCGTTTCTATCAGGTCGAGCCCACGCTGGAGAACTACTGGCGCGGCATCATCCTCTTTGGCAAAAATGTCGCTTCCTACAAGTTCGCGCTGGCGCATGCGATGTACGACGTAAAGCGCGACGGCAGTGACCTCATCCTGCTGGAAGACCTCGCCGTGCCGTTCAGCCAGCATCTGTGCCGTCACCTGGCGCAGGCCCCCAAACAAATCACCTCTGCCAGAAGTCAGTATCTTGATGCCTGTCGCCAGTTTAACGCCGGGGAGATCGACCAGAACGCCCTCACCGCAACCACCGTGCGCTTCGGCTTTAACAACGTGATTGATGCCTTCCACAATGTGAATCAGGGCGAGATTGAAAAGCGCTTTTTCATCGATGAGCGCAAAAGCCATAAAGGCATCCGCCTGACGACAAACTTCCATCAGCTCACCGAGCGTCAGCAGTTCCAGAACCTGAAGTGTGAGACCGACGCGCGCTGGAATCTGGTTGAACAGGGCTGGGCGATGGGCGTGTCGCGCAACCTCATCGCCGTGGAGCATGACGCGCAGGACAACATGCTGTTCAGCATCCAGAATAACCGCCGCATCACCATCACCAGCTGTCGCGACAGCCTCAACGGATACCAGAAAGGACGCTGCTTTTACTGCTTCGCGCCCATCAGCGTGGAGCCGGGCGACGCAAACCTGGCCGATGTCGACCACTTTATTCCGTGGATGCTCAAAGACCAGGTGGGCAATGTGAACGGCGTCTGGAACCTGGTGCTGGCCTGTAAATGTTGTAACCGGGGTAAGCAGGGAAAATTTGCCCGCGTCCCGTCGGCCAAACTGCTTCAGCGCCTGCACGATCGCAACGAATACTTCATTACCAGTCACCTCCCGCTGCGCGAAACTCTCATCCGTCAGACCGGCGCAAACAGCGCAAAACGGCATGATTTTCTGTCAAATGTCTGGAACACTGCGCGGGTAACCTTATTCCACGAATGGGAGCCAAAGGCCGCCGGGCCGGATACCTTCTGATGACCATCAACTACTATCAACACCATGCGCAGGCGTTCTTCTCCGACACCATCGGCGTCGATATGTCCTCGCTCTACGCCCCCTTTGTCGCGCACCTCGCGCCCGGTGCCCGCGTGCTGGATGCCGGGTGCGGTTCCGGCCGCGATGCCCGTGCCTTTGTGGAGATGGGCTATGCGGTCGAGGCCTTCGATGCCTCGTCGGAAATGGTGCGCCTGGCAACCGAGCACAGCGGTCTGCCCGTCAAACAGATGACCTTTAACGAGGTGCAGGGCAGTCATCATTACGATGGCATCTGGTGCTGCGCGTCGTTGTTGCACGTGCCCGCGCAGGAGTTGCCGCAGGCGATGAGCAGCCTGGCGCAGGCGCTGAAGCCGGGTGGCATCTGGTACGTCTCATTCAAATACGGCGACAGCGAGCGCGAAAAAGGTGGTCGTCATTTCAGTGATTTAACCGAAGCGGGGCTGAATGCGCTGGTCGCGCAGCTTGCGGGCATCCGGGTGCAGTCGATGTGGACGACGCAGGACAAACGCCCCGATCGTGATGAAACCTGGCTTAACGCCTTGTTACGCAAAGATTAGCTCAGACTATTTCTCTATCCTCTACACTCAATTCTCAACCATCATGAGGGAAAGGCGATGTCGATTATCAAAAGCTATGCCGCTAAAGAAGCCGGGGCTGACCTGGAGCTGTTTGAGTATGACGCGGGAGAGTTAGGTCAGGAAGACGTGGAAGTGCAGGTGGACTACTGCGGGATCTGCCACTCTGACTTGTCGATGATCGACAATGAATGGGGCTTCTCACAATATCCGCTGGTCGCCGGGCATGAAGTGATTGGCCGCGTGGTGGCGCTGGGTAGCACGGCGCAGAGCAAAGGGCTGAAGGTTGGTCAGCGCGTGGGCATCGGCTGGACGGCGAAAAGCTGCGGCCACTGCGACGCCTGTATCGACGGCGACCAGATCAACTGTCACGAAGGTGCTGTGCCGACCATCCTGAATCGCGGTGGCTTTGCCGACAAAATTCGTGCGGGCTGGCAATGGGTCATCCCCCTGCCGGACAGCATTGACATTGAAACCGCGGGTCCGCTGCTGTGCGGTGGCATCACCGTGTTCAAACCGCTGCTGATGCACCATATCACCGCCACCAGCCGCGTCGGGGTGATTGGTATTGGCGGACTGGGGCATATCGCCATCAAGCTGCTGCACGCAATGGGCTGTGAGGTGACGGCGTTCAGTTCGAACCCGGCGAAGGAAGCGGAAGTGCGTCTGATGGGTGCGGATTATGTGGTAAACAGCCGCGACCCGGAGGCACTGAAAGCGCTGGCGGGCCAGTTCGACCTCATCATCAACACCGTAAACGTCGATCTGCAGTGGCAGCCGTACTTTGAAGCCCTGGCCCACGGCGGTGCGTTCCACACGGTGGGCGCGGTGCTGAAGCCGCTGGAAGTGCCTGCGTTTACCCTGATTGCGGGTGACAGAACCATCTCCGGTTCCGCGACCGGTACGCCGTTCGAGCTGCGTAAGCTGATGAAGTTTGCGGGTCGTGCGAAGGTCGCGCCGACGACGGAGATGTTCCCGATGTCGCAGATCAACGAAGCGTTGCAGCATGTGCGTGACGGCAAGGCGCGTTACCGCGTGGTGCTGAAAGCGGATTTCTGATGATGTCTCGCTGAGGGAAAGGCGGGAGCAGGTGTGGGGGTGAGGTGCAGGCGTTTCCACCCTCCCCCCTGCCCTCTCCCTGAGGGAGAGGGAGAAAAGCGCACTTCCAGTTCACTCCGAGCTTTCTCTCAAAGAGGGAGAAAAGCGCAGTCCCAGTTCACTCCAAGCTTTCTCTCAGAGAGGGAGCAAAACGCAGTTCCATTTCACTCCGAGCTCTTCCTCAGAGAGGGAGAAAAGCGCAGTTCCATTTCACTCCGAGCTCTTCCTCAGAGAGGGAGAAAAGCGCAGTTCCGGTTCACTCCGCGCGTTCTCTCCGGGAGAGGGAGAAACCATCCCCTCGCCCCTTTGGGGAGAGGGTCAGGGTGAGGGGTGTTACCCCTTATTCAACGCCGCAAACACTTCTGCAATCGCCACGGCACCGGGGTCCTGCACCCCTTCAAGATTCTGGCTGTTCACATACGACGAGCGGCCTGCGCCGGCTTTCTGCATGGTCGCCGTTTTCTCAGCACCCGTCTTCGCGGCGGCAGCGGCGGCATTCAGCCCGCGGTCACGCAGGGCCTCCAGCGCCGGTTGCAGTGCATCAATCAGTGTGCGATCGCCAAGGTCTGCCCCACCGTAGTGTTTCATCTGCGTTAAGCCACGTAGCAGCGCCTCGGGCAGCGTTTTGCCGTCGTGCACCGCCTGACCCGCAGCGGTGAAGAAAATCGACATCAGCACGCCGCTTGAGCCGCCCATCACCGTCGCGAGTCGTTCGCCCACCAGTTGCAGCAGTTGCGCGGTGTTGTTAAGCGGCAGCTTGCCCTGCTCAAGCAGGCTGGCAATTTCCCGCGCCCCGTCGGCAAAGGTCGAGCCGGTATCGCCATCGCCGACTTTGGCATCCAGCGCGTTCAGGCGGTTTTCCAGCCCGATTAGCGTCTGTGCGGCGGCAGAAACCAGCGCTTTTACCTGCGCATTTTCAGAAGGTTCAGTCTCAAGCTGGTTGTAGACCGGGCTATGACGCTGGGTTTTCATCGGCGCGAAGGGTACCGGTTTTTGCCAGCCCACGGTCTGCACATCGGCGCAAAGCGCCTTCTCGAAGGTCTCATTGAGCCGGAGCACGGAAAGGGAGAAGCCTTTCATATCGAGCGAACTGACCAGGGTTGCAGGACCAATCAGATATGCAATCTGGTCTTTCAGCGACGAGTGCGCCAGCTCTTTAGTAAGCAGGGCCATCTCCAGCGCCGAGACACCGCCCAGATTGTTAATCAGCACCGCAACGCGGTCGTTACCCGCCAGCGCTTTCAACGGCGTCACCAGCGCCTCAATCAGCTGCTTGCTGTTGTGGCTGTCGACAGTACTGGCGCCGGGTTCACCATGAATGCCCAGCCCCAGTTCCACCTGCCCGCGTGGAATGCGGTCATCCTCTTCGCTGCCCGGCAGGTTACAGCTCTCCATCGCCAGTCCGAGGCTCCGGACGCTCTCGCTCGCCTGCTGAGCGATGTCACGCACTTCGCTTAAGGATTTCCCTTGCTCAGCCGCATAGCCTGCAATTTTGTGCACCAGCGCTGTCCCGGCGATCCCGCGCGGCTGCTTATTATCCGGCAGGGCAATATCGTCGGCGACAATCACCATTTCCACTTTCAGGCCGTAACGTTTGGCTTTCTCGGCGGCAAGGCCGAAGTTCAGCCGGTCGCCGGTATAGTTTTTGACGATGAGCAGGCAACCGCGATCGCCGGTCACCGCCACAATGGCGTTAAGCACCGCATCGACGCTTGGGGAGGCAAAGACGTCGCCGCATACGGCGGCAGTAAGCATTCCCTTACCGACGAAGCCCGCATGGGCCGGTTCGTGGCCGGAGCCGCCACCAGAAATGACCGCGACGCGGGATTTATCCCAGTCGGCACGGGCAACAATGCGAATAGCGGGATCGATGTCGAGGCGAACCAGGTTGCCGTGAGGGGCGGAAATCACCATTCCTTCAATGGCGTCATTGACCAGTTGTTTACGGTCATTAAAAAAGAATCTGGACATAGCTTCCTGAATTTTTTGAGAACCATAAGCCAAGCATAGTCGGCGCTGCGTATTACGTTTTCAAGAACCGCGTAAACGATGGAGAAAGTTATGGGCATTATGTGCGGTCTGGTGCCCTCACCCACGGGGGCTGAGAGATCCCCGCCAAATAATACGAGCAAGGAAAGTTCCCTCGCCCCTTTGGGGAGAGGGCCAGGGTGAGGGGAAACATGCGGCGCTTGTGGTCATTCCGTTCACCTTATGTTCCTTGCTTTTCTTTCACGCCAGAACCCGTGAACGTGCCAGGGTGGTTCACCGCCACCACCCTGGCGACCCGGGCTCCCGGCCAGGAAAATCGGCGCTTCGCGGTCCATGATGCTTATGTCGTCTGACTATCGGGTCGGGGACCAGCCTGGATCCTTGTAGGCTATCCCCTCCGCCCGCTTCCCTGCGGGCGGCCCCGGTCAGCCGTCAACACCTCATCGATTTTCAGCCGGACCCTGTCATCGCGGTGACTGTTTTATTCTCATGGGAGTGTAATATCGCTGCAAAACGTCATATTACTGGGGATGCTTCAGCCCACGGGACGAGGGAGAAAACACAAAAAACGGCAACGCAGGTTGCCGTTTTGCTTTTACCTTGTGCGGTCTGCTGCCCTCACTCCGACCCTCTCCCACGGGTAGAGGGAGAAAAGTCGGGGCCCTCATCTACAGGCGGAGGGAAAGAGCAGAACTAACTCTTACGCATCAACAGCCAGAGGCTGATAAGGAAGAACGAGGCGCTCGGGAGCAGGGCACCGATTATCGGTGGAATGCCATAGACGAGAGTCAATGGGCCGAAAATCTGATCAAGCACGTAGAAAACAAAGCCGAAACTGATACCCGTCACCACACGCACGCCCATTGGCACGCTACGCAGCGGCCCGAAGATAAAGGACAGCGCCATCAGCATCATCACCGCTACCGACATGGGCTGGAAAATTTTGCTCCACATGTTGAGCTGATAACGCCCGGAATCCTGGCCGCTCGACTTCAGGTACTTCACGTAGTTGTGCAGGCCACTAATGGAGAGCGCATCGGGGTCCAGCGCCACCACACCCAGTTTGTCGGGCGTGAGGTTGGTCTTCCAGGTGCCGGTCAGCGTCTGCGCGCCCGTCACCTGTTTCGGGTCAGTGAGGTTCGATTCATCCACCTGCGAGAGGCGCCAGACCTTATGGTCTTTGTCAAATTTGGCAGTCGCCGCGTAGCGTACCGACTGCAAACGACGCTGATCGTTAAAGGCGTAAATACTCACCCCGCCCAGTTCGTCATCGCCCTTCACCCGTTCAATGTAGACAAAACTGTTGCCATCTTTGGCCCACAGACCGGTTTGCGTGGAGAGCAGCGAGCCGCCGTACATTGACTGCGCACGCTGGTTGCGCGCCATTTGCTCGCCCTGGGGGGCCACCCATTCGCCAATCGCCATTGTCAGCAGCACCAGCGGGATGGCGGTTTTCATAACGGAGAGCGCCACCTGCATACGGGTGTAACCGGATGCCTGCATCACCACCAGTTCACTACGTTGCGCCAGCATACCGAGGCCTAACAGGGCACCGAGCAGTGCAGCCATCGGGAAGAAAATCTGAATGTCTTTCGGCACGCTAAGGATGGTATAGAGCCCCGCCCCCAGCGCGTCGTAGCTCCCCTGCCCGGCTTTTTTCAGCTGATCGACAAACTTGATGATGCCGGAGAGCGACACCAGCATGAACAGCGTCATCATGATGGTGGTGAAAATAGTTTTACCGATGTAGCGGTCAAGTACGCCAAACGCCTGCATTATACCGCTCCTCTGCCCATCACGCGGGCGCGAATCCGGCGCATCGGCACCGTATCCCATAGATTCAGGCCGATTGCCAGCGCGAGGTACGCGAGGTTCACCGCCCACATCCAAATCAACGGATCAATTTTTCCCTTCGCGGCATTGGATCTCAGGGAGGTCTGCAGCAGGAAGAACACCAGATAAAGCAGCATCGCTGGCAGCATCGACAGCACACGGCCCTGGCGCGGGTTGACCACGCTCAGCGGCACAACCATCAGCGCCATCATAAAGACGGTGAAGATGAGCGTCAGACGCCAGTGGAACTCTGCCTGCGCACGCGGATTATCGGTACGCCACAGGGTGCCGAGCTTCATCTGCTCGGTGTCGTCCGGGTCCAGGGCTACGGCCTGATGACCGATAATTGCCTGATAGTCTTTGAAATCGGTGATGCGAAAATCACGTAGCAGCGCGGTGCCTTCAAAGCGCGTGCCCTGATTTAAGGTCACCACCTGAGAGCCGTCTTTCATCTGCGCAAGATGACCGGAGTCTGCGACCACCACTGACGGGCGCGCATTGCCTTTCGGGCGTAGTTGAGCAAGGAAGACCTCGTGAAACTGGCTACCATCAACGCTCTCAATAAACATTACGGAGTTGCCATCAGAGGCCTGCTGGAACTGCCCCTGCGCCAGTGCCGCCATGCCGGGGTTGGCTTTGGCATCGGCCAGTACCACTTCCTGATGGCGCGATGACCACGGGCTTAACCACATCACGTTGATGGCTGCCACTGCACCGGTCAGTAGCGCGAGGATCATTGCCGCCTTTACCAGCACCGCCCGGCTAAGGCCGCAGGCGTGCATAACGGTAATTTCACTTTCAGTATACAATTTGCCCAGCGTCATCAGCAGACCGAGGAACAGACTGAGAGGCAGGATAAGTTGCGCCATTTCAGGCACGCCGAGACCCAGTAGCGAGAGCACCAGGTTCGTTGGAATTTCGCCGTCGACCGCTGCGCCAAGGATCCTGACCAGTTTCTGACAAAAGAAGATCAGAAGCAGGATGAATAGGATCGCAAGCTGGCTTTTAAGCGTCTCCCGCGCAAGATATCTTATGATTATCACTTTACATTACGCCCGTAAAAACCAGTCTTTTTACTGGAAAATCGCTTGTTTCGTGGCTTAAACGTCATTTATTCTCTTGAGTCGTCGAAATCATCGCTAAGATTATTATACTCAGCGGTTAAACGTATCCGACCCCGATCTGACGTGCCGAAACCCAAGTAACGTTAAGATTAACACGAAGTCACCGCAACAGCGGAACCGAGTTACGAAAGCTTGCAATTCTATCCGTAGCCGCCGCTGTTGTCTTTAAGATTCAGGAGCGTAGTGCATGGAGTTCAGTGTAAAAAGCGGTAGCCCCGAGAAACAGCGGAGTGCCTGCATCGTTGTGGGTGTTTTTGAGCCGCGCCGTCTCTCGCCGATTGCCGAGCAACTCGACAAAATCAGCGACGGTTACATCAGCGCCCTGCTGCGCCGTGGCGAACTGGAAGGCAAACCAGGACAAACCCTGCTGCTGCACCACGTTCCAAATGTGCTCTCCGAACGCATTTTGTTAATTGGTTGCGGTAAAGAACGTGAGCTGGATGAACGCCAGTATAAGCAGGTCATCCAGAAAACTATCAATACCCTGAATGACACCGGTTCTATGGAGGCCGTCTGCTTCCTGACCGAGCTGCACGTGAAAGGCCGTAACACCTACTGGAAGGTGCGCCAGGCGGTGGAAACCGCAAAAGAGTCGCTCTACAGTTTTGACCAGTTGAAGACCAATAAGAGCGAGCCACGTCGTCCGCTGCGTAAAATGGTCTTTAATGTGCCGACTCGCCGTGAACTGACCAGCGGTGAACGTGCCATTCAGCACGGTCTGGCCATTGCCGCCGGCATCAAAGCGGCAAAAGATCTCGGCAATATGCCGCCCAATATCTGCAACGCGGCCTACCTGGCCTCTCAGGCGCGCCAGCTGGCTGACTCCTACAGTAAAAACGTCATTACCCGGGTGATTGGCGAGCAGCAGATGCGCGAGCTGGGCATGCACTCTTACCTGGCGGTCGGTAACGGTTCGCAGAACGAATCCCTGATGTCTGTCATTGAATACAAAGGCAACCCGTCAGAAGAGGCGCGCCCGATTGTGCTGGTGGGCAAAGGGCTGACCTTTGACTCCGGCGGTATCTCCATCAAGCCTGCCGAAGGCATGGACGAGATGAAGTATGACATGTGCGGTGCGGCGGCGGTGTACGGCGTAATGCGCATGGTCGCAGAGCTGCAACTGCCGATTAACGTTGTGGGCGTACTGGCTGGCTGTGAAAACATGCCGGGTGGACGCGCCTATCGTCCGGGTGACGTGCTGACTACCATGTCCGGCCAGACCGTTGAAGTGCTCAACACTGATGCTGAAGGCCGTCTGGTACTGTGCGATGTGCTGACCTACGTTGAGCGTTTTGAGCCGGAAGCGGTTATCGATGTGGCGACCCTGACTGGTGCTTGCGTGATTGCGCTGGGCCATCACATCACCGGGCTGATGTCGAACCACAACCCGCTGGCGCATGAGCTGATTGGTGCTTCAGAACAGGCGGGCGACCGCGCATGGCGTCTGCCGCTGGGTGATGAGTACTACGAACAGCTGGACTCTAATTTTGCCGACATGGCAAACATTGGCGGACGTCCCGGCGGTGCCATCACGGCGGGCTGCTTCCTGTCTCGCTTTACCCGTAAGTACAACTGGGCCCATCTGGACATCGCCGGTACCGCATGGCGCTCCGGTAAAGCCAAAGGCGCGACAGGTCGTCCTGTTGCCATGCTGTCGCAGTTCCTGCTGAACCGTGCGGGTTTTAACGGCGAAGAGTAAGCAAAATCCCCCTCACCCTAACCCTCCTCCCAAAGGGGCGAGGGTTAGGTTTTCTCCCTCTCCCTTGAGGGAGAGGGTCGGGGTGAGGGTGTACGATTTAAATCCACCACAAGAAGCCCCATATCATGAAGAACGCCACGTTTTATCTTCTGGACAACGACACGCAGCAGGATGGCCTGAGCGCCGTCGAGCAACTGGTGTGTGAGATTGCCGCAGAACGTTGGCGCACTGGCAAACGCGTACTGATTGCCTGCGAAGATGAGCAACAGGCTATTCGCCTCGACGAAGCGCTGTGGGCAAGGCCAACGGAAAGCTTTGTGCCGCATAACCTGGCGGGTGAAGGCCCACGTGGCGGCGCGCCGGTCGAAATCGCCTGGCCGCAAAAGCGCAACAGCAGCGCCCGCGATGTGCTTATCAGCCTGCGCACGAACTTTGCAGATTTTGCCACCGCTTTCACAGAAGTGATAGACTTTGTCCCTTACGAAGACACTCTGAAACAACTGGCTCGCGAGCGCTATAAAGCCTATCGCATGGCTGGTTTCAACCTGAACACGGCAACCTGGAAATAATGGAAAAGACATACAACCCACAAGATATCGAACAGCCGCTTTACGAGCACTGGGAAAAGCAGGGCTACTTCAAACCCAATGGCGATGAAAGCCAGGAAAGCTTCTGCATCATGATCCCGCCGCCGAACGTCACCGGCAGTTTGCATATGGGTCATGCCTTCCAGCAAACCATCATGGATACCATGATCCGCTACCAGCGTATGCAGGGTAAAAATACTCTGTGGCAGGCCGGTACCGACCACGCAGGTATCGCCACCCAGATGGTGGTTGAGCGTAAAATTGCCGCTGAAGAAGGGAAAACCCGCCACGATTACGGCCGCGACGCCTTCATCGATAAAATCTGGCAGTGGAAGGCAGAATCCGGCGGCACCATTACCCGCCAGATGCGCCGTCTGGGTAACTCCGTGGACTGGGAGCGCGAGCGCTTCACCATGGACGAAGGCCTGTCTAATGCCGTGAAAGAAGTCTTCGTCCGCCTGTATAAAGAAGACCTGATTTACCGTGGCAAGCGCCTGGTGAACTGGGACCCGAAACTGCGTACGGCGATTTCCGACCTCGAAGTGGAAAACCGTGAGTCCAAAGGGTCCATGTGGCATATCCGCTACCCGCTGGCCGACGGCGCAAAAACCGCAGACGGTAAAGATTATCTGGTGGTTGCGACCACCCGTCCGGAAACCCTGCTCGGTGATACCGGCGTGGCAGTTAACCCGGAAGATCCGCGCTACAAAGACCTGATTGGCAAATTCGTGGTGCTGCCGCTGGTGAACCGCCGCATTCCTGTTGTGGGCGACGAACACGCCGACATGGAAAAGGGCACCGGCTGCGTGAAAATCACCCCGGCACACGACTTTAACGACTACGAAGTGGGTCGTCGTCATCAGTTGCCGATGATCAACATCCTGACCTTTGACGGCGACATCCGTGAAAGCGCCGAAGTCTATGACACCAAAGGCGAAGAGTCTGACGTCTATTCCAGCGCCATCCCGGCTGAGTTCCAGAAACTGGAACGTTTTGCCGCGCGCAAAGCGGTGGTTGCCGCTGTCGATGCGCTGGGCCTGCTGGAAGAGATTAAACCCCACGACCTGACCGTGCCTTACGGCGACCGCGGCGGCGTGGTTATCGAACCGATGCTGACCGATCAGTGGTACGTTCGCGCTGACGTGCTGGCGAAACCGGCGGTGGAAGCGGTTGAAAACGGCAGCATTCAGTTCGTGCCGAAACAGTATGAAAACATGTACTTCTCCTGGATGCGTGATATTCAGGACTGGTGTATCTCCCGTCAGCTGTGGTGGGGTCACCGTATCCCGGCGTGGTACGACGAAGCAGGCAACGTCTACGTGGGCCGCACCGAAGCTGAAGTGCGCCAGGAAAATAACCTGAGCGCTGACGTTGCCCTGCGCCAGGACGAAGACGTGCTCGACACCTGGTTCTCCTCCGCCCTGTGGACCTTCTCCACCCTCGGCTGGCCGGAGAATACCGACGCCCTGCGTCAGTTCCACCCGAGCAGCGTGATGGTCTCTGGCTTCGACATCATCTTCTTCTGGATTGCCCGCATGATCATGATGACCATGCACTTCATCAAAGATGAAGATGGCAAGCCGCAGGTGCCGTTCCATACCGTCTACATGACCGGTCTGATTCGTGATGACGAAGGCCAGAAGATGTCCAAATCCAAGGGCAATGTTATCGATCCTCTGGATATGGTCGACGGTATCTCTCTGGCAGATCTGCTGGAAAAACGCACCGGCAATATGATGCAGCCGCAACTGGCTGAGAAAATAGCCAAACGCACCGAGAAACAGTTCCCGAACGGCATTGAGCCACACGGCACCGATGCCCTGCGTTTCACCCTGGCCGCGCTCGCCTCCACCGGTCGTGACATCAACTGGGACATGAAGCGCCTGGAAGGTTACCGTAACTTCTGTAACAAACTCTGGAACGCCAGCCGCTTCGTACTGATGAACACCGAAGAGCAGGACTGCGGCTTTAACGGCGGCGATATGGTGCTTTCTCTTGCCGATCGCTGGATCCTTGCGGAATTTAACCAGACCGTGAAAGCCTACCGTGAAGCGCTGGATAACTTCCGTTTCGATATTGCGGCGGGCATTCTGTATGAATTCACCTGGAACCAGTTCTGCGACTGGTATCTGGAGCTGACCAAGCCGGTGATGAACGGCGGCTCTGAAGCGGAACTGCGTGGTACCCGCAACACGCTGGTCAACGTGCTGGAAGCGCTGCTGCGTCTGGCGCACCCGATCATTCCGTTTATCACCGAAACCATCTGGCAGCGTGTAAAAGTGTTGAAAGGCATTACCGCTGACACCATCATGCTGCAACCTATGCCGCAGTACGATGCGTCTCAGGTTGATGAAGCCGCTGCCGCTGACACCGAATGGCTGAAGCAGGCGATTATCGCCGTGCGTAACATCCGCGCCGAGATGAACATCTCTCCGGGTAAACCGCTTGAGCTGCTGCTGCGCGGTTGCAGCAAAGATGCGGAGCGTCGTGTGAATGACAACCGCAGCTTCCTGCTGAACCTGGCACGCCTGGAGAGCATCACCGTACTGCCAGCTAACGAGAAAGGTCCGGTTTCCGTGACCAAGATTGTTGACGGCGCAGAGCTGCTGATCCCGATGGCGGGTCTTATCAATAAAGACGATGAGCTTGCACGTCTGGCGAAAGAAGTGGCGAAGATCGAAGGTGAGATTGGCCGCATCGAAAGCAAACTGTCCAATGAAGGCTTTGTGGCCCGCGCACCGGAAGCGGTGATTGCCAAAGAGCGTGAGAAGCTGGATGGCTATGCCGAAGCCAAAGCCAAGCTGATTGAGCAGCAGGCCGTTATCGCCGCACTGTAATCGGGTTGCAAAATAAAAAGCCAGGCTTTTACGCCTGGCTTTTTTATTTACTGAGCGTAATCAGAACACCGCAGGGAAGAAGGAAAGCCCACGCGCCAGCAGGTTCGCCGGGTCTTTCGCCGGTTGCTGACCATGATTTTCCAGCGTCAGATTCTGCAACTCGCCGTGCACATGGGTGTTTTCCAGCACATAGCGGGTAAAACGCACTTTCGCCCACGGCCACGCCAGGAACAGCGTTACCATGCACACCAGAACGTTGGTTACCGACAGCCACATCACACGACCAATAGTGACGGTTGAGGAGAAGTGGATGTTTTGCGCCAGCGAAACCTGCGAATAGATGTAGTTACGCATTTTCACGAAGGCGAAAATAAAGCAGAACAACGCCCCGAAAATATAGACAAAGTAAGCCAGCACCATTCTGCTGTAGAGCGGCCCGGCCAGCACTGCCAGTTGCTCAGGATCGCCCCCTACCACCGATGAGTACTGCATCAGGGTCATCAGGGCCGGAACGACAATAAACATCGCCAGCGCAAGGAACGGGAACAGCAGCAACATTGAGAACAGCGCAATCATAGTACATTTCTTGATGGAGAAGCTGCCGGCAAATTTCTGCGTGCCATACTGCAGGTTATTTACCAGCATACCGTACCACTGCGCCGTGTAGATCCCCTGCATTACGGCCATACCGAGCAGCAGACAGAGCGAACCAATGCCAATACCCACAAACATCGCCGTATAAGAACCCGTGCTCATGGTGCTGGTCATTATTCCGGAGAAAATAAGAACGGAGACCACCATGATGAGCAACGGACAACCCAGCATCACCCACCAGGCGCGCAGCGGGCTGGCATAGAAGCTGAAACGGACATTGTTAATTTCCGTCATCAGCATCTGATAGCGCAGACCCTGTGTCACCAGCCAGGGAAAGAAGATCAAAAAGAGCCCAATCATACAAAAGGATAACAGGACGTTATTGTGGACCATGTTTACAAAAAAGATAACGTAAAGCACCACCAGGCAGAGCCAGCCGATGAATACCGAACTGCCGGTGGCATGGTAAGAAAAACGCGCCCCTTCCAGTTCCGTATTAGCATAAAAATAACGGCGTGCACGTACTAATGCCCAGGGTAAAAAAAGTCCCATCGTGACAATAGTCAGTAAAATATTAACCAGCCAGATCCAGAAATAGCCGGCACCGCTCCCCTGGAACGTAAAATTCCGTGAGGGTGCTGCCGTAGCACCTTGAGTTTCGAAAGACATAACAATCCTTATCGTAAATAGAACAACACCAAATAAGCCACACTACCATTGCGGTTTTTATTGCCGTTATTAAGTTTAGTTAATTTTGTACTAAAAATGTAGCGACTAATATTACTGGGATTGTCAGGGTATGCTGATGATGCTATAGCGGGAAAACAGGCGGAAAAACTGAGAGTGAAATAAAGGCCGAAGTACGCTTCGGCCGGCAAGGTTAAAGAAAGGGAATCACCGGCATCACGCCGCGAGACACCGTTGCAACCACACCTTTATCCACCTGTTCATTGTGGTCAGTCAATGCCACGCTGGAGAGGCAACCTTCTACCCAGGAGTGGCGGGCCTGATAGCGGATAAAGCGCATCTTCATCCACGGATAGGCTAAGCCACAGGTTATCATCGAGACGAAAACCAACTGCAACAACTGGACAACAACACCGTAAAATGTCAGGGTTGAGGCAAAACGAATGCGCCCGTCTGCCAGGGTTAGTCCATTCATAAAGTGGTTGCGATAGGCCTGCCAGATATAAGCAGAGGAGAGCAAAATCGCCGCGAAGTAGAGCAGGTAGCACAACAAAATCAGCCCAGGGAAATGCGAAATCACCTCGTTGTCTGAACCGCCCATCCTCCGCAGCATGTCCATATTGCTAAACGACAGTGAGAAGCAGTAGAAAATCAGCCCTAAAAAAGGGATTAAAATACACAGCGAGAACAGGCAGGCTTTAATACAGAATTTCGTGCTGACATGAATATCAAATTTATGCACGCCAAACTGCCCGCTCTGCCCAATCAGGGAGAGCCATCTGGCATAGACATAGCCATTGATCCCGCTCAGGCCCGTTATTCCAATTAGCGCAAGGAGAATGATTTTCACCAGCAAACCGTCAAAATTATAACCGTTGAACATCATATACCCGAGGCTAAATAAAACCGTGCATAAAATAAGGGTCAACAGCGTGGGCAGCCCCATTATTATCCACCAGGCGCTTTTCATCGAACAATGAAATGCAAAGCGGATATTATTCAGCGTGGTCATCAGGGCATTATATTGCAGGCTTTTTACCATCAGAAACGGCATCACCAGCATGATAACAAACAGAGTCAATGAGCTTACAAAAGGATGGAGCAGCCCGGCGACAAAGACAACAATAAACAGGATTATCGCCATGAGTAGCCAGCTCAGAAACAGTGCACTCCCCTTTGCGTGGTAGCCAAAGCGTGCGCCGTTGAGTTCGAGATTTTCATAGAGGTAACGGCGGGATCGCACCATCGCCCAGGGCATGTAAATACCAATAGTGATAAGCGACAGAAAAATATTGACTAGTGAAATTAAAAAATAGTCCAGACCTTTACCATGAAATATAAACGACTGCCTTACATCATTCTTAAAACGGATATCTCCGTGCATAAAAACATCATCCTTAAATATAAGCATTGAATAAGCAAATAATGATTATCACTTCCGTGAGCGCGCTACGATAACGTATCGACCAATAAATGGCATCTGTATTAAACAACTTGCACGCACTTTCAGAGAGTGCTATTAAATACGCCAATTAATAAGTTTGTATTATTGAGTGTATGTATGAATGTAGTGGCTAAACAGTGCGTAACATTACGCCCAATTCGTGCCTGTGATAATGCCGTTATCGCCGCCGTTATCCGTCAGGTTTCCGCAGAATACGGTCTGACTGCTGACAAAGGCTATACCGTGGCCGATCCTAATCTTGATGAGCTTTATCAACTCTACAGCCAACCGGGCCATGCCTATTGGGTGGTTGAGCAGGATGGCGTTGTTGTGGGCGGCGGCGGCGTAGCACCACTGAGCGGTAGCGAGCCGGATATCTGCGAGCTGCAAAAGATGTATTTCCTGCCCTCAGCGCGTGGCCTGGGGATGGCAAAAAAACTGGCCCTTCTCGCCCTTGATCACGCGCGTGCGCAGGGGTTTACGCGCTGTTATCTGGAGACTACGGCCTTTCTGAAAGAGGCAATAGGCCTGTACGAACACCTTGGCTTTATGCATATTCATGAGCCGCTCGGCTGTACCGGGCATGTGGATTGCGAAGTAAGGATGTTGAAATCACTTTAAACCATGCCTCCCTCACGTTGTACGGGAGAGGCAAACCGCTTACTGATATTCCGCGGTCAGCCGAATAACGCCCACAACACTCACCAAAGCGGTAATGCCGCCTCTTTAACCGCCCTGGAAAGATGTCACGCCGTGAGAAACAGAACAACCGCTTCTGACAGGTCAGAGCGGCACGCCGCTGTGAAAGCGGAATTCGGCATCAGGGGTGCTGATCAAGGCGGCTTCAACCTCACCAAAATAGCGAATACGTGGCGTAATGTCGGTCTTTGAAATTTGCTGCGCCAGCGTCAGGTAATCCTGATAATGGCGGGCCTCCGAGCGCAATAGTGACAGATAGAATGCTTTTAGCTCATCGTCCAGATGCGGTGCCAGCGCCGCAAAGCGCTCGCAGGATCGCGCTTCGATATAGGCGCCACAGATGAGCTTATCGATAAGAGTCAACGGTTCATGCGTGCGCACCCCTTTCAGCATACCTTTGGCGTAACGACTGGCGGTGATTTTCACATAGGGAATATTGCGCGCTGTCATGGCTTCACGAACCTGCCAGAAATGGTGCAACTCTTCTTTAATCAGCAATACCATGCTGTCGATTAATGCCTGTCCCCACGGATCCTCCGTTTTGGGCATCGCGCCTTTGGCTACCTGTTTTTGCAACGTATTGAAATCGGGCTCTGGCCCTTCACGAAAGGCGAACGCCTCGTAGGGTTTCAGCCATTCCAGCAGCATGTTGGCCCCTTCTTTACTGGCAACGTATTTACGCACCAACAGCATGGCCGTTTGCGCCGCTTTCAGTTCGCAGATCAGATGGTCGGTGAGTAACAGAGGCAGATGTGCCGGGTCACGGGCTTTGTCTATCCAGGCTTGCGGGGTCGTGCAGTGCAGAAAGTGTAAAACCGGAGAGAGTATTTGCGGGTAATCCATGCCTGTTCCTTGCAGTGCGGCAGCCGAAGCCGCCGCAGGGGGATTTAGTGACGCACGCCGTCGTCGTCTTCATCCTCATAATCGTCATCACCTTCGTCGCCGTCTTCACCGTTCGGGTCTTCGTAGTAGGTGCCCCAACCGTCGTATTCGACTTCAAATTTTTCTGCGAGATCCATCAGTTGTACAACCTGAGCATCAATCAGATCGGCATTCAGTGCGCTCTCAGAAAGCAGGTCGCAGCAGATAACGACTTCGCCATCTTCCAGCTCCAGCTCTTCCGGCTCGGTCACTTCATAGCCCATCTTAAAGGCTTCGACCGCCACTTTTTCCAGAGTTTCGAAGTCATCTGCCGACAGGTGATGCTCAATGGTGTACAGCGCATCAGGATCGCTGCCGTCTTCCAGCAATTCTTCAATAATCAAACGCGTCTCTTCGCGCTGCTCTTCCAGTTGTTCCGGGTTCGCCATGGCTCATTCCTCATAATGTGGCAGATAGACTTATTGTCACATACCGCCGTCAATGCCTCCACTCCTGGGAGAAAAGATTTATTCATAGCGCTTGAAAATGAATATTAATACATATAAATTGAATTTTAATTCAATAAGTGGCCAGCCAGGTGAGGGAACCATGACGACGTTTTACCAAAAGCACTTTTTAAAATTACTCGATTTTACCCCTGAACAAATCAACACCCTGCTACAACTTGCCGCCCGGTTAAAATCTGATAAGAAAAAAGGTCAGGAAGTACAAAAGCTTACTGGTAAAAACATCGCGCTCATCTTCGAAAAAGACTCCACTCGCACCCGGTGCTCTTTCGAAGTTGCCGCATTTGACCAGGGCGCTCGCGTCACTTATCTCGGCCCAAGCGGCAGTCAGATTGGGCATAAAGAATCAATTAAAGATACTGCGCGCGTGCTGGGAAGAATGTACGACGGGATTCAGTATCGTGGTTACGGCCAGGAAATCGTTGAAACGCTGGCGGAATTCGCCGGAGTACCGGTATGGAATGGCCTGACAAATGAGTTCCACCCGACCCAGCTGCTGGCCGATTTACTGACCATGCAGGAACACCTGCCGGGAAAACCCTTTAACGAGATGACCCTGGTGTATGCCGGCGATGCGCGCAATAACATGGGTAACTCAATGCTGGAAGCCGCCGCCCTGGTTGGCCTGGATCTGCGTCTTGTCGCCCCGACCGCCTGCTGGCCGGAAGAGCGCCTGGTGACAGAATGCACGGCGCAGGCCAGGAAGAACGGCGGCAACATTACACTGACTGAAGATATTGCCGCAGGCGTGAAGGACGCGGACTTTATCTACACTGACGTGTGGGTCTCAATGGGCGAGGCAAAGGAAAAATGGGCAGAGCGGATCAGCCTGCTACGCCCGTACCAGGTGAACAGCCAGATGCTGACACTGACCGGCAATGCCAATGTGAAATTCCTTCACTGCCTGCCGGCATTCCATGACGACCAGACCACGCTCGGCAAGAAAATGGCGGAAGAGTTTGGTCTGCACGGCGGGATGGAAGTGACGGATGAGGTGTTTGAATCAGCCGCAAGCATTGTGTTTGATCAGGCTGAAAACCGGATGCATACGATTAAAGCGGTGATGGTGGCGACGCTGGCTCCGTAATCATTTCCACGGCGCGCTACGCCTACCGTGGCGACACTCAGGCGTAGCCCGGATAAGCGCAGCGCATCCGGGAGAATCACCCGCATCTCAAAAATTGAATTTATACCGCTCGGCAACGATAAGCTGCTCGCCGTAGTGAATAGGCTGGTAGTCGGCATCCAGAATCAGCGTCTTCATTAAAAACAGCGGCTCTCCGAGCGGCTGTTCCAGCAACGTTGCCGTCTCGCCGTGGGCGCGCACCATCTCCACGGTGGTTTCCCCGGCATGGGTCGGGCAAATCGCGTACTTTTCGCGTAAAAGCTGATACAACGAACCGCTCAGATCTTCCTGCTGTAAAAAACCAAATCGCTTGAGTGAGTAGTAGTTATTCTCCAGCATCAAAGGTTGGTCCCCCGCGCGACGCAGGCGTTGAATATAGAGCAGCGAGTCGTCGTCAGCTAAGCGCAGCGCTTCGCGAATATGGTGATAATCGTCGAGGATAGCGGTACGCAGCACCTTGCTGGCGGTAGTCAGATGGCTACTGTCACAGGCATCGGTAAAGCTCAGCAGATGCACCACTTTACGTTCAATCTTCGGCAGACAAACAAAGGTACCCTTTCCCTGTTTCTTAACCAGATAGCCTTCGTCCACCAGCTCTTTAATAGCGTTACGCACCGTCACACGGCTAATGTCATACAGCTCGCTCAGCTCAACTTCGGTGGGTATTTTCGCCCCTTCCGTAAGTTTGCCGGAGGAGATATCGCTGAGGATTTTATCCTTCAACTGTCTGTATAGCGGGACAGCGGTCTGCTGTTGCAGTCCATTACTCAACATCGCGTATTCACCAACAGGGCCAATGATTTGAACCCGGATTATAGTCGATGCGCGCACGGCAAACTATGCCGGCGCGCATAGCGCGGTTAAACCCAGGCGGAGATGGCCGCAAAAATGGCGCTGGTGATCCACAGCAGCGGAAATAGGCGCATAATCACCCGCAGCCACTGACCAAACCCTACGCGCGCAATCGACAACCCGGCCAGCAGCACACCGCCGGTGGGCGAAATAAGATTGGTCAGCCCGTTACCAAATTGATAGGCCATCACCATCGCCTCTTTATTGATATTAACCAGATCGCCCAGCGGTGCGAGCACCGGCATGGTTAACGCCGCTTCCCCCGAAGAGGACGGCACGAAGAAGGTGATGATGTTATGGCTCAGCAGCATCAGCGTCGTAAAAGCATACTGCGGCAAACCATCCAGCATTTCCGACAGGCCATAGAGCAGGGTGTCGATGATTTTGCCGTTTTCCGCCACCACCAGAATGCCGCGCGCCAGGCCGATAACGACCGCGGCATAGACAAACTCTTTGCAGCCATCGACAAAGCTTTCCGCCACATCGCTCACAGACATTCTGCTGACGATACCGGCAAACAGCCCCAGCGCTAAAAAGACGGTACCAATCTCCACCATATACCAGCCACGGGTGATGAGCCCCCAGGAGATAACCGCCAGCGCGAGTACAAAGGCGATGATGATCAACCGGTCACTCAGCGAGAAGTATACCGTTCCTGTCTGCTCTCCCATAAACAGCGTGCGGTTCTGGGAGTCGCTTTCATACGACGGTGATTTGCTCGGATCACGCTTCACGCGATGGGCGTACCACATGGTGAAGATAATCGACATCGCGGTAAAAACCACCCAGGCAATGGCGCGCAGCCAGAGCTGTGGGTTGCCCTGAATACCGGCAACGCCCTGGGCGATAAGCACGGAAAAGGGGTTGGTCATCGCGCCGACGTAGCCAATCTGCGTCCCCAGAAACAAGATCAAAATGGCGGTGAGGGAGTCATAGCCCAGTGCGAACATCAGTGAAATGAAGATGGCATAGAGCGGAATGACCTCTTCGCTCATGCCGAAAGTCGCACCGCCCAAGCTGAACAGCGTCATAGACAGCGGAATCACCAGAATCCCTTTGCCTGCCAGCCGCTGCGCCAGCGCAAGCAGGCCGCGCTCAATGGCGCCGGTCCGCATAATGATGCCAAACGCGCCACCGACTATCAGCACAAAGGCGATCACATCGGCTGCTTTAATGATGCCTTCTAAGGGAGCGGCAAGAATTGCCGAAAGTCCCTGTCGTAAGTCACCATCAGTGGTGACTTTTTCAAGTACATGATAAGAGCCGGGCACCACCAGGCTTTTGGTCTCGCCACCCGGTAAAGTGACCGCGTGATAGTCAAAGCTGCCGCTGGGGATGCACCACGTTAAAACGGCAACCACAACAATGATAAAAAAGATCAGAGCGTAGCAGTGGGGTACGGCCCATTTTATTGTTGGAATACGCATAATCTGCCTCGGTAAGAATTCGCTTTATCGCCTGTCATCACGTCGTCTGTGCGCGTGAAGGCGGGCGTCTATAAAACATCGTGTGTTGTACGGCCATCCATCAGGGTCAGCACCACTCGCGCGTTACGCACTTCATCATCGGCACAGGTGAGCAGGTTGCGGTCGAACACGGCAATATCCGCGCGCTTGCCCACGGTCAGACTTCCGGTCTGTGCCCCCATGCCATGCTGAACGGCGGCGTTGATGGTCCAGGCTTTCAGAAGCTGTGTTCGCGTCATTCCGTGTTCGCGATACCACCCTTCTGGTGGCGAACCATCGGCAAAATGGCGACAGCAGGCCGCATAGATCGCATCGGGAATACTGGGGATAAACAGCGGCAAATCGGTGCCGATGGTCACCAGAACCCCGGCATTGAACAGCGCGGCATAGTTAAAGAACTGCCTCTCCCTGGCTTCGCCTCCGCGCTCACGCATATAGGCGTCAGACGCGCTCTGATTAAGCAGCAGTATCTGCGCGTAGACCTCAGCAGAAAGGTCCAGTGCGGCAAGACGTGGGATATCGTCCGGATGCGGGCACTCGAGATCGCTTAAGGCGTGATGGCGCACTCGAGGAGGATTGACGCGGTGACATTCAGCGAAAATATCGATGCAATGACGTATGGCGGCATCCCCTTCGGCGTTCAGGCAGCAATTAAGCCCAAGCCGGTCGGCTTCCAGCACCTGTTGGCGCAATACCGCGTAATCCACCGGTTTTTCGTTATGCGTGTGCGGCCGGTCAGTATAAGGCTGCAACATATCGCCGGTGTAATCGGCAATCACGCCATCTACCATAAATTTAAAGCCATGAAAACGCAGCCGGTAAGAGTGAAAACGGTCACGCGCCTGGCGGGCAAAAGTAAAATTAGCGGCGCTGGCCACTGGCTCACTGACCAGGCTGACGCGCAGTGACAGTTCATCATTCGCCTCAAGCCCGGCCCAGGCGTCCAGCAGCGCGGGGGCATCATCAAAACAGACATCTTTAATTGCCGTTATACCGCGCGTCGCCAGCATCGCCATAAAGGCGCGCAACTCTTCTTTTACCTGCCCCACGTCGTTAAGCATTTCTGTAAGCAGGTGCACACGTGCCTCCGCGCTACAGTCGTCAGGCGTGAACCCGTAGCGAGCGATCGCTGCCTGATTCATCCAGCAGTAGCTCTTGTCACTATTAATCGCGACCACCGGGCGATGGGGAAAAGCGTCGTCAAGTTCTGCACTGTCAGGCAACGCTCCCCACTGCGCCGCAGACCAGCCCCACGCGTAAAGGCTTTTTCCGGCAGGCAGACCCTGCTCCGCTTTTTTGAGCAGCGATAGTGCCGCCGCGCTAGTGTTCGTGGCGCTAAGATCTACGCCGCGATGCATGCTCATATACCCCGTGAAAAAGGTGTGATTATCACAAAAACCAGGACAAATTAGCCGCTCGCCAAGATCGCGAAAATGGGTAGTGGGGCCGCGCCACGGGCGAATATCTTCATCGTTTGCAAGTATCGCTGAAATAACGCCGTGGCTTATAACAATATATCCAGAAAATAATTCATCGCTGTCGGCAGTAAATATATTATCCGACCGCAGAATAAGATCGGCAGTATGATATTCAGGCATAACTCTTTCCTTATTGGGGAAAAAGCGCAAAACCGCGCCCCTTCCCCTCATAAAATGAGCGAAATAAAAACCTATTTAGATAGCGTTATTTAATAGCGAACACCGTAGCCGAAAGCCCCCTCTTTGAGGCAGATTTTCGCCGAAAATAATGCGGCTTGCTTAAGGCTTGCAGGAATCGCTTCTTCATCCGGGGTATTTGTCTGTGCAAGATAATGGCACAGGAAGGCGGTAATAAACGCGTCGCCTGCCCCCATCGTATCCACAGGCGTGACATATTCCGGGGCCTGTTGATACCACTGCTTGCCATCAAACAGAATTGCCCCTTCGCTGCCACGCGTGGCACAGACAATCCGACTGCCGCTATTATGCGCCTGCTGAATAATGCCTCGCGTCTGCTCAAGGCTGTAATCAGCGCAGGAGAAAAAGGCAAAGTCGACATACTGACAAAGCGGCAACGCCTCTTCGAGCACAAAATCATCCGAGAAGTCATACGAGACGGGCACACCCAGTTGCTGTAATGCCGGAAGCTGTTCTTCCATATAGCTATAACAACCGCTGTGAATGAGAGAATATTCCCGCAGATAGTCCGTATGATGGAAAATAAAATCCATTGAAGTTGTTTTACGAATACCTCCGGCATTTGATCCGAGAAATATTCGCTCGCCATTCTCTATTTTAAGCTGCGCACAACCATTCTCCCCGGAGACATATAAACAGTGCGGATGTTTGACACCCAGTTCGTCCAGTACGGAAATAACATGTTCTGCCGCGCTGTCATTGCCAAAAATGCCCAGATACGCCGCTTCATAGCCCAGCATAGAGGCATAAGCTGCAAAATTAAGCGCATTGCCGCCTGGGTACATCGTACGAATATGGGCATACTGATCGACGACATTATCGCCAACGCCTATGACTTTCATCATGCTCTCCTTAATACGCGACTTGTCCCATATAGCGACGTGTTTCCAGCGGGTGTTGACGAATATCCGCCAGCGCCGAACGATATTCACACATAATGCTGTAGAACAGCACCGGGTTAAAGAACTCCACGACGCGGGGAGGAAGTACGCCAATACCCAGCTCTTTTGCATCAACCACTTCCACTTTTTCTGCGTAGGTGGAAAGGAAAGCGTTAGCCCGCTCATCCATCACGCGCGTGCGACCTTCGTTCATCAGTAAGATAAACGGCGTCTCTTTATCGGTCACTTCAAACGGCCCGTGGAAATATTCGCCGGAGTGAATGGGCGCGGCGTGCAGCCACTGCATCTCCATTAACGAACAAATGGCGAAGCCGTAAGCATGGCCATAGGACGCACCGCTGGAAAGGATATAAAACAATTTTTCGTCCTGATAAAGACGGGCAAAGCGCTGGCAGCGGTCAGCCACCTGTTGACGCGCTTTTGCAATAACGCCGTTGATTTGTTCCATGCCCTGCTGAAAATCCGCATAAGGCGCATACCCTTCCACCTGATTGAGTACCTCGACGCACAGGCTGAGGATAATCGCCATCGGGTTATCAACGACATTGGTATCGTTGCCCCAGGCATACAGAATGTTATGGCTGGCGTGCTGAATAAGCTTCGCCTGTTCGTTGTGGGTCAGGGTCACGGTTTGCGCCTGATGCGCACGCGCCAGTTTTGCCGCCGCGACCGATTCCGGCGTATTGCCGCCGTGCGAACAGACAATGACCAGTGAGTTTTCACTGAGGGTTTTCGGGGTGGCATAAACAAATTCATTCGCGGTGTACATGCCCACATGCAGCGTGGTGGCTTCGCTGTCGAAGAAGTATTTTGCCGGATACATATCCACCAGCGAACCGCCACATGCCACCAGAAACACCTGGCGAATCCCGCCATTGTCTTTAACATTGGCCGCCAGTTTTTCAATAATTTCTTTGATATTCATAACGTTGAAAATCTCCACATAAGTTAGACGCAGGGATATTGAATTCGGGATAACATTAATACGTTATAATACGTATTAATGAGATCGCCATCATGTTTTCGTTATGCGATGTGGTAAGGGGAAGCCAGGCAGGGAGGGAAAGTGGAAAGCCAGATTCGTTGGGTGCGCTGTTCGTGTAGCTCTGATAAGGGGTGAGGGGTAGCCAGATGTTTTCCCGGGTGTGCATGCGCTTACCCGGGCTACGACCGGTTTTCTCCCTCTCCCCCCGGGGAGAGGCCAGGGCTAGGGGGGAAAATGCGGCTCGGGAGGTGGGTTCCGTTCACCTTATGTTCATGGCGAAATGGATCTCCGGACACGTGAACGGGTAAAGGGGAACACCGCGTTCCCCTTTACAATCTCTGCGGCCCCGCAAAGAAATCGGTGCTTCGCACGGCGATCGCTCTCCTCGCCCGGTAGGATGAGGGGAAACGGGTAACGCGAGTCAGGCTACTAAAACCTTCACCACCACTTTGCGCACCTGCGCAGGCGCACCGACGGCGCACAGCGGTTTATGCACTTCGCCGGGATAGAAGACCACAAAATCCCCTTCGCTCAGGGTGAAGGTTTTTTCCTCGTCGCCTTTCGGCAAAAACGCAATGTCTTTATCCGCCAGCCAGTCGGTATCCGGCGCACCCGCAGGCAGGGTGCTGAACGTCATGCCTTCCTGACCTTTCAGGACAATCTGGATATCCAGATAGCGCGCATGATACTCCGCACGGCGCTCGGCGAAAGGCTGAGTCATATCTTCTGACACCAGGTAAAACAGGCGGCTGCCGTCGATGTCATGTTTACCGGTTGGGGTGGCCTCGGTGACATGCGCTTTAATATGTTCAATGGCCTGGCGCAGCTCCTGCGGAAGCCAGCTCTGGAGGTGGTGGATATTGCCAACGATCATGATTCACTCCTTAATATAAAACAATGTTTCATTTTTTCTTTTATACGGAAAAACCCTGTTGGCTACCACCCCTTTCTGCCGAAGCTTTGCGCTAACGCATGTTTATTCCAGCGATCTCCCCTCCGTACCTGGCCCATGCAGGCACATCAGTTAATTACCCATAAATTATGCATTTATATGCAAATAAACCGATTGCTTATGGTAAATGTTGCATTAATCGCTTGATCGACCAAAACAGCTGAGTATAATCGCGGACAATTTGCCGGGAGGAAGCATGGTCCAGTGTGTTCGACATAGTGTCCCTGGGCGTCTGAAAAAGGACGCTGGCCTGCCGTTTTTCTTTCCGCTGCTTACCCCATTCCACAGCCCCTCTATTGAGGGGCTTTTTTTTGCGCAGTCGTCAGGAGATAACCATGGCTAATCCGCTGTATCAAAAACATATCATTTCCATAAACGATCTCAGCCGCGAAGAACTTGAACTGGTGCTGAACACTGCTGCCCGACTGAAAGCCAACCCGCAGCCAGAGCTGCTCAGGCACAAAGTGATCGCCAGCTGCTTCTTTGAAGCCTCTACCCGAACCCGCCTCTCCTTCGAGACCTCTATCCATCGTCTCGGGGCGAGCGTGGTAGGCTTCTCGGACAGCAGCAACACGTCGCTTGGCAAAAAAGGCGAAACCCTGGCGGACACTATCTCGGTTATCAGCACCTATGTGGATGCCATCGTGATGCGCCATCCGCAGGAAGGGGCCGCACGCCTTGCGACCGAATTCTCCGGCGGCATTCCTATCCTTAATGCCGGTGATGGCGCGAACCAGCACCCGACGCAAACGCTGCTCGATCTCTTCACCATCCAGGAGACTCAGGGCCGCCTGGAAAACCTCAACATCGCGATGGTCGGTGACCTGAAATATGGCCGCACCGTCCACTCGCTGGCGCAGGCCCTGGCGAAATTTAACGGCAACCGCTTCTACTTTATCGCCCCGGATGCGCTGGCCATGCCGCAGTACATTCTCGACATGCTGGATGAGAAAGGGCTTGCCTGGAGCATTCACGCCAGTATCGAGGAGGTGATGGCCGAGGTGGACATTCTCTATATGACCCGTGTGCAGAAAGAGCGTCTCGACCCGTCTGAATACGCCAACGTGAAGGCGCAGTTCATTCTGCGTGCCAGCGACCTGACCGGAGCACGTAGCAATATGAAAGTGCTGCACCCGCTGCCGCGCGTGGATGAGATAACGACCGATGTCGATAAGACGCCACACGCCTGGTACTTTCAGCAGGCAGGCAATGGCATCTTTGCGCGTCAGGCGATTCTGGCACTGGTTCTGAATAGTGATTTGGCTCTGTAGGAGGAAACGACAATGACACAGGATAACAAACTCCAGGTTGAAGCCATCAAACGTGGCACCGTAATTGACCATATCCCGGCACAGATCGGCTTCAAGCTACTGTCCCTGTTCAAGCTGACCGAAACCGACCAGCGCATCACCATCGGCCTGAACCTCCCCTCCGGCGAAATGGGCCGCAAGGATCTGATTAAAATTGAAAATACCTTCCTGACGGATGAGCAGGTCGATCAGCTGGCGCTGTATGCGCCGCTGGCGACGGTAAATCGTATCGATAATTACGAGGTGGTGAGTAAGTCACACC
The DNA here is from genome assembly GCF_051486985.1 of Yokenella regensburgei. Classification (GTDB taxonomy): domain Bacteria; phylum Pseudomonadota; class Gammaproteobacteria; order Enterobacterales; family Enterobacteriaceae; genus CBFFRJ01. The sequence continues at coordinate 48,520 of NZ_JAHVDV010000013.1, read as the reverse complement.
CGAACCTGCCGGATCGCATTGATAGCGTGCTGGTCTGCCCGAACAGCAACTGCATCAGCCACGCCGAGCCGGTGGCCTCCAGTTTTGCCGTAAAAAAACGCGCTAATGATATCGCCCTGAAGTGCAAATATTGCGAAAAAGAGTTTGCCCACTCGGTAGTACTGCGCGGTTAATCATCGGGTCGGGGTGAACAAAGCAGAGCAACAGGCATGCAACTTAAAGCATGATGGGTATAATGGCCCCGACCTTTTTACCGCTGTTCTTCAGGAGATAACATGACTAAAACTATCGCGACGGAAAATGCACCAGCAGCAATCGGCCCTTACGTACAGGGTGTTGATCTTGGCAGCATGATCATCACTTCCGGTCAGATCCCGGTAGATCCGAAAACCGGCAGCGTGCCGGAAGAGGTGGCAGCCCAGGCGCGCCAGTCGCTGGAAAACGTTAAAGCCATCGTCGAAGCCGCTGGCCTGAAAGTAGGTGACATTGTTAAGACAACGGTTTTCGTGAAAGATCTGAACGATTTCGCCACCGTTAACGCCACCTATGAAGCCTTTTTCGCAGAGCATAATGCGACCTTCCCGGCGCGCTCCTGCGTTGAAGTGGCCCGCCTGCCTAAAGATGTGAAAATCGAGATTGAAGCCATCGCGGTTCGCCGCTAGTCGCTGTCAGGCAAGATAATCCGGGTCGAAGCGAAGCCTGGATTATCTTTTCTCCTCATCGCCCCCACTTTTATTCCCCCAGTAGACAGGTCGCGCCACGGAGGTTCAGCAATGGCAAATGCACGATTTACAGAAGAGCAGATTGCGGCATTTCTGCAGCAGGCCAAAGGTGGCACACCGGGTAATGAACTGTGTGAGAAGTATGGCTTTAGCATGAGCACGCTTCGTCGCTGGGAAGAACAGCATGCCAGGCGCATTCGCGGTGACTTAAAGAAAATGGAAACCACAGCATCATTCGTCTTTCTCGGCTTCCTGGTTACCTCCGTATTGCTGGCACTGATTTTCTCGAAGGCCGTCGCTATCTGGACGATCCCTCTTTTCCTGGTTTACTGCGTGAGTTATATCTGCCGCTACCGCGCACTGTCTGCGAAACATATCAAAATAGGCGATACCTTCCTCGCCCGCTCAGGTGTGGGCACGGGTAATGCGTTTTATATGTTTAGCTGGACCATCCTGATCCTGGTTCTTGCCTCATTGGGATACGGGTTGATCCGGCTTATCTTTGAGTAATTGGCCTGTGCAGTCAGTAAAGGAATAAACCAATACTTTGCCAGTGTTGGTTAATGTCACCGAGTCCTTTGCAAGATTCTCGATCGTCCAGTTATACAACTCCATTGGGCTTGTAGTGTGAGATTCAATATATTTAGAGAGGCAAACCCGCCCCGTAATCCAACTTATTCTGGAGCGATAAACATTCAACTTCAGCACATCAGCACCTTCGTCTCGTACTCTTTCCAGGGTAAAAATCATTTCGTTGTCAGTTCTAAAACTGACAAGATCGTTATATCTCTGAGCTGAACCAATTAAAAAGACACATACCAATAGTACGAGCAGTAGAAAAACAACAGTTCGTCTGTGCTGCCGTAAAAAATGATTCATCGCTTATTCCCCCCATGAGAAAATATAACCCGATGAACCGATAAGGGCTTTATTCTTCTTGAGACATTTAATAGTGCCCCATTTCTCTCTGGCTGTCTGAATATTATTTTCATAACCAATAGTCTGATAACGATATCTGTAAGGCTGAAAGGGGCTGGCAAGCGCAATGCTCATTTCTCTCACCCTGACTTTCCCAGAGGATTTTTCCAGATAAACATATAACCCATGTCTGGAGAGCTCGTCAGCGTAGTGCAAACGTGACTGATCGTTACGGCACCATTGTACGGCCACCAACGCACTGCTTTCACGCACAAAATCCCAACAAGCGCAAATCACATAAAGCATATAAATAAATGCAGCAACCGTAACGATGCGGACTATCTTCGACAGGAAAAAGGCGTACCCACGTTCAGTCATGCCATTTAACCTCGGTCTCAATCGTGCCAAATATGTTGAACTCTCTGGCCAGACACTGTTGATCAAAATCGCCACATAATAACAACACGACTGAAGTTATATTAATCATGTAAAGACCAATAAAGGAATAAATATTCTTTTACGCTAACATCAATATTTAGCCTGTTCTGATAAGTAGCTTTAACCATTTATTATTTCAGAAAAAATTTAGCCCTCGTAAAGCGGGTCATAAAGGGCTAACAGAGAAAGCGTCATGGCTACCGTAGCAGCCATGAGGTGAGATTACTGCCAGCCATACCGGCGGCTGTAGAACCCTTTTACCAGTTGGGTCAGCGTCATATAGCCTGCCAGAATGGCAATCAGCCACGGGAAGTAAGACAGCGGCAGCGCCTGCAATTGCAGGTAACTCGCCAGCGGCGAGAACGGCAACGCAATGCCCACCACAATCACCATTAGCGTCATCATTATCAGCGGCCTGGCGGCGCGGCTCTGGATAAAGGGCACGCGACGGGTACGGATCATATGCACAATCAGCGTCTGCGACAGCAGTCCCACCACAAACCAGCCGGACTGGAACAGAGTCTGTGCTTCCGGCACGTTGGCCTTAAATACCCACCACATCACGCAGAAGGTCAAAATATCGAAGATGGAGCTTATCGGGCCGAAGAAGATCATAAAGCGCCCCAGATCCGCCGGGTTCCAGCGCTGCGGTTTTTGGATCTGCTCTTCGTCCACATTATCAAACGGGATCGCCACCTGGGACACATCATACAGCAGGTTCTGAATCAACAGGTGTAACGGCAGCATCGGCAGGAACGGCAGAAAGGCGCTCGCCACCAGTACGCTAAAGACGTTACCAAAGTTGGAGCTGGCGGTCATTTTGATGTATTTCAGCATGTTGGCGAAGGTCTTACGCCCTTCAATCACCCCTTCTTCCAGCACCATCAGGCTCTTTTCCAGCAGGATGATGTCGGCGGCTTCACGGGCAATATCCACTGCGCCATCAACGGAAATACCGATGTCCGCCGCACGCAGCGCAGGTGCATCGTTAATACCATCCCCCATAAAGCCTACCACGTGCCCCTCCCGCTTAAGCAGCGTGACAATACGCTCCTTGTGCATTGGCGTCAGGCGGGCAAACAGGGTGGTCTCTCTGGCACGTTTAGCCAGTTCGTCATCACCCATTTGCTCTGTCTGGTGGCCGGTAACCCACTCCCCCACCTCCAGCCCGACGTCACGGCACACTTTCGCTGCCACCAGCTCACTGTCTCCGGTGAGTATTTTGACCGTCACGCCGCTGGCCTTAAGTGCTTTCAGCGCCGGTTTGGTGCTCTCTTTCGGCGGATCAAGGAACGCCATGTAACCTTCGAGGATCAGATCCGACTCATCCACACGCAGGTAATCGCCGGTGCGCGCAGGCAGGTATTTCGTTGCCACCGCCACCACACGCAGCCCCAGGCGATTCTGCGTTTCGGTCACCCGCTGAATGCGTTTCAACATGCTTTCATCCAGCGGCACAATGCCGCCGTGGTAGCGTGCCTGAGTACAGACGCCAAGGACTTCCTGTAGCGCCCCTTTGCAAATCAACAGATGCTTATCCGCCTCTTCTGCTACCACCACTGACATACGACGGCGTTCAAAATCAAAGGGGATTTCGTCAATTTTCTGCCAGCGTGAAGCGAGCGCCTGGGCTGTTTCTGCTTCCACCCCTTCCAGCACCGCCACGTCGAGCAGGTTTTTTAGCCCGGTCTGGTAATGGCTGTTCAGCCAGGCCATATGCAGAACGTGCTCACTGAGTTTACCTGCTATATCTGTATGATTTTCAATAACAATCTTATCCTGAGTCAGGGTGCCGGTTTTGTCAGTACAAAGAATGTCCATCGCACCGAAGTTTTGAATGGCATCCAGATGCTTCACAATGACTTTTTGTTTTGCGAGCTTCACCGCACCACGCGCCAGCGTTGAGGTGACGATCATCGGCAGCATTTCCGGCGTTAAGCCCACCGCCACCGAGAGCGAGAAGAGCGCCGCTTCCCACCAGTCCCCCTTGGTAAACCCGTTTATCAACAGCACGACCGGCGTCATTACCATCATAAAGCGAATCAACAACATACTGACGCGGCTTATACCTTTCTGAAACGCATTCGGTTCGCTCTCCTGCTCGCCGACGCGCCCGGCCAGTTGACCAAACCAGGTATTGCCTCCCGTGGCGATGACGATGGCCTGCGCCGTGCCGCTTACAACGTTCGTGCCCATAAAGCACAGGGTGTCGCTCTCAAGCGGGTTGGTTTGTTCCGGGAGGCGCGTATGTGCCACTTTTTCCACCGGCAGCGACTCTCCGGTGAGGGACGCCTGGGCGACAAAAAGATCGCGAGCCTGCACCACACGTAGATCGGCAGGGATCATATCCCCCGCCGCCAGTCTGACGATGTCACCGGGCACCAGTTGATCGAGTGGGATCTCAAGCCAACTGTTTTCACCTCTGGCATTTATTATGCGCAGAACGGTCGCGGTATTACTCACCATTGCCTTGAGCGCATCCGCCGCCCTGGTGGATCGCGCCTCCTGAATGAAATTCAGGCAGGTGGAAATCGCCACCATCAGGCCTATAACCCCTGCTGCGAACAGATCTTCTGAGGCATAAGAGAAAAGTCCCAGACAGGTCAGCAGCAGGTTGAACGGGTTGCGATAACAGACCCACAGGTGTCCCCACCAGGGCATCGGGCGCTGGGCGGGGATCTGATTTATGCCGTGCGCTTCCCGCGCGCGCTGCACCTCCTGGGCATTCAGCCCCTCCGGGTGGGCGCTGAGGGGTTTCCACAGTTCAGGGATAGCCATCTTCGCAAGCGTCAGACAACGTGCGCTTAAGGAGGCGGAAACCTCAGCATGGGGGGAATGTGCCGCGTCAGGCAGCGGGTCGCGCTGCACCAGACGGCGAGGTAAATGACGGTTAAGCCGGGCGAGAATCCGGGTAATATTTTTGAACATGATAAGTCCCTTATCTTGCGGGCACGGGCAAGCCGCGTCCTGAAGACGTAATAAATTGTGCAGGGACGTGTGACGTCGCTGCCTTACGCTTCCGGTAAGGCAGCAGAGACGGGCTTACCGGAAGAAATATCTCCGTCGGGGGAGAGGTGCGGGATCAGGGTCCATAGAGCCTCCGGTAAGGGTAAAAATGTCTCGGTAACAGCGTGAAAATAGTAACGCAGGTGAATTAAACCGAACGTAAACCGGACTTTACTCATTGTCGTCTGGTTGAGTGTTGACCAAACTTGCTTTACTCTGCAAACCGCTGAAGAGGGACAGGACAGGACGCATGCAAAACCGGCTGACAATCAAAGACATTGCGCGCTTAAGTGGCGTCGGGAAATCCACCGTTTCTCGTGTGCTGAATAATGAAAGCGGCGTCAGTGAACGCACCCGCGAGCGCGTAGCAGCGGTGGTTAATCAGCATGGTTTCTCCCCTTCCCGTTCCGCACGCGCCATGCGCGGCCAGAGTGACAAAGTGGTCGCCATTATTGTCTCCCGCCTGGATTCTTTGTCTGAAAACCTCGCCGTCCAGACCATGCTGCCCGCCTTTTATGAGCAGGGTTACGACCCGATCATGATGGAGAGCCAGTTCTCCCCGGAACTGGTGAAAGAACACCTCCAGATGCTGAGCCGACGTAACATCGATGGCGTGGTGCTGTTTGGTTTTACCGGCATCACCGACACCCTGCTTCAGGCCTGGCGCGCCTCGCTGGTTCTGCTGGCGCGGGATGCCAAAGGTTTCGCCTCGGTCTGCTATGACGACCAGGGGGCCATTACGCTTTTGATGCAGCATCTTTTCGAGCGGGGCCACCGCCAGATCAGCTTTATCGGCGTCCCCCATAGCGATATCACCACCGGTCAGCGCCGCCACGAAGCCTACATGGCGTTTTGTCAGCAGCACCAGCTCACGCCGCATTACCTCCTGCCGGGGCTGGCGATGAAGCACGGTTATGACAACGTGGCCCGCGTGCTCACTCCGACGACGACCGCGCTGGTCTGCGCCACCGACACCCTCGCGCTCGGGGCGAGCAAATACCTGCAGGAACAGCGCACTGAAAATCTGCAGCTTGCGAGCGTAGGCAACACGCCGCTTATCAAATTTCTTCACCCGGAAATCATCACCGTGGATCCCGGCTATGCCGAAGCAGGCCGTCAGGCCGCCGCGCAGCTTATCGATCAGGTTAATGGTCGCGCCGATCCACGACAGATAGTGATCCCCGCCAGCCTCATTTGATCCCCTCTCCGTTCGGTTTATTGTGATCGTCGCCTGATTACGGGAACGTTCCCATTTTCAGTTATCCATTCAATGGATATGCTTGCGCGCATTCATCAGCAGTCATTATTTCTCTCAGTGGGGCATCACGATGAGCAAAGTCAGACAGGAGTATATTGCCAGGCTTATTGAGCTGGTCGGCGGGCGCGAGAACATCGCAACGGTGAGCCATTGCATCACCCGCTTGCGTTTCGTCCTCAATTCACCGGCCAAAGCCGACCCAAAAACAATCGACACTCTCCCTATGGTCAAAGGCTGTTTCACCAATGCCGGCCAGTTCCAGGTGGTGATCGGCACGGATGTGGGCGACTGGTATCAGGCTCTGATCGCCACGATCGGCCAGGCCTCCGTCGACAAAGAGCAGGCGAAACGTGCCGCCCGACAGAACATGAAATGGCACGAGCAGTTGATCTCGCACTTTGCAGAGATCTTCTTCCCGCTCCTTCCGGCGCTAATCAGCGGTGGCCTGATCCTTGGTTTTCGCAATGTCATTGGCGACCTGCCAATGAGCAACGGCCAAACCCTGGCGCAAATGTCTCCCGGCCTGAAAACCCTTTATGACTTCCTGTGGCTGATTGGCGAAGCGATCTTCTTTTATCTGCCGGTGGGTATCTGCTGGTCAGCGGTGCGTAAAATGGGCGGTACGCCGATCCTCGGTATTGTGCTCGGTGTGACCCTGGTGTCGCCGCAGCTGATGAACGCCTATGATCTCGGCAGTAAAATCCCGGAAGTGTGGAACTTCGGCCTGTTTGCCATTGAAAAAGTAGGCTACCAGGCACAGGTCATCCCCGCCCTGCTGGCAGGCCTGGCGCTGGGCGTGATTGAAACACGTCTCAAAAAATGGGTGCCGGACTATCTCTATCTGGTGATGGTGCCGGTCTGTTCGCTGCTGCTGGCGGTGTTTCTCGCCCACGCCTTTATCGGCCCGTTTGGCCGTATGATTGGCGACGGTGTGGCCTTTGCCGTCCGCCACCTGATGACCGGTAGCTTCGCGCCAATTGGCGCTGCGCTGTTCGGATTTCTGTATGCGCCGCTGGTCATCACGGGCGTGCATCAGACCACGCTTGCCATCGACATGCAGATGATCCAGAGCCTCGGCGGCACCCCGGTATGGCCGCTGATCGCCCTTTCGAATATTGCTCAGGCCTCGGCGGTGACGGGAATCATCCTCACCAGCCGTAAACAGAACGAGCGCGAAATTTCCGTTCCGGCTGCCATCGCCGCCTACCTTGGCGTAACCGAACCGGCCATGTACGGCATCAACCTGAAATATCGCTTCCCGATGCTCTGCGCAATGGTAGGTTCTGGCCTCGCCGGGCTGTTATGTGGTCTGAACGGCGTGATGGCGAACGGCATCGGCGTCGGCGGTCTGCCTGGCATCCTCTCCATTCAACCGGGCTACTGGCAGGTCTTCTCAGTGGCGATGGCGGTGGCGATTATCGTGCCAATGGCGCTCACCACGGTGATTTACCAGCGTAAGTTCCGCCAGGGCACGCTGCAGATTGTGTAACATTTTGGGGCGCGCTTGCGCCCCTTCGCTTTAACCAGGAAATCGCTATGAATACCCTTCCCCACTGGTGGCAGAACGGCGTCATCTATCAGATCTACCCCAAAAGCTTTCAGGACACGACCGGCAGCGGCACCGGCGATTTACGTGGCGTTATTCAGCGTCTTGATTACCTGAAAACGCTGGGCGTGGATGCAATCTGGCTGACCCCCTTCTATATTTCACCGCAGATAGACAATGGCTATGACGTGGCGGATTACACCGCCATTGACCCGGCGTACGGTACGCTGGCGGACTTCGACGAGCTGGTGGCGCAGGCTAAAGCGCGCGGCATTCGTCTGGTGCTCGACATGGTGCTTAACCACACGTCGACGGCACATCCGTGGTTTCACGACGCCTTACATCCGCAAAGCCCGTACCGGCACTATTACATCTGGCGCGAAGGCCAGCCTGACGCTCAACCCAACCACTGGCAGTCCAAGTTTGGCGGTAGTGCCTGGCAGTGGCACGCGCAAAGCGAAGCATACTATCTGCACCTTTTTGCTCCGGAGCAGGCGGATCTGAACTGGGAAAACCCGCAGGTTCGCGACGAGCTGAAAAAGATCTGCGAATTCTGGGCCGATCGCGGCGTCGAGGGTTTGCGTCTGGACGTGGTGAACCTGATTTCCAAAGACTGGAATTTCCCGGACGATCCACACGGTGACGGCCGCCGCTTCTATACCGATGGCCCGCGTGTGCATGAATTCTTACAAGAGATGAGCCGCGACGTGTTTACCCCACGTAAACTGATGACCGTCGGCGAAATGTCCTCCACCGCCCTCGAACACTGCCAACAGTACGCCAGTCTCGACGGACGTGAACTGTCGATGACCTTCAATTTCCACCACCTGAAAGTCGATTATCCCGGCGGCGAAAAATGGACGCTGGCGGCGCCGGACTATGTGGCGCTCAAAGCCCTGTTTAACCACTGGCAGCAGGGCATGCACAACCAGGCCTGGAATGCGCTCTTCTGGTGTAATCACGATCAGCCACGCATTGTGTCGCGCTTTGGCGATGAAGGAGAATTCCGGGTTCCGGCGGCGAAAATGCTGGCGATGGTGCTGCACGGTCTGCAGGGGACGCCTTACATTTATCAGGGCGAAGAGATTGGCATGACTAACCCGCACTTCTCGCAAATAACCGATTACCGCGACGTAGAGAGCCACAATATGTTTGCCAGCCTGCGCGCCAGCGGACGTGATGCCGATGAGCTGCTCGCCATTCTCGCCAGCAAATCCCGCGACAACAGTCGTACCCCCATGCAGTGGTCCGCAGAGAGGCATGGCGGATTTACCACCGGTACGCCGTGGATTTCACTGTGCAATAACGTGCAGGAAATTAACGCCGAGGCAGCACTTAACGATCCCGACTCGGTGTTCTATACCTATCAGCATCTGATCGCGCTACGTAAAACCCAGCCCGTACTGACCTGGGGTGACTATGAGGATCTGCTGCCGGAACACCCGTACCTGTGGTGTTACCGTCGCCAGCACAACGGGCAGACACTGATGGTGGCTGCTAACCTCAGCCACCAGTGCCAGCAGTGGCAGCCTGGCGATCAGGCGGGGTGCTGGCAGGTGCTGATGAACAACTATAACGAGATCTCACTCACCCCTGGCAATATGACGCTACGGCCATTCGAGGCCATCTGGTGGCTACAGCATCATGCTTAAGTGCACTGCCCGGCAGGTCGCTGCGGCCGGGCAGTGTACGATTACCATACTGTTTTTGTTGAATAATTAAGCAAAACTATTCCATGTGAATTTACAAACCTCCCCAGCGCCCGTCCTTTGTACTCTCTCTTTTTTACTTTGTCCTGAATCAATAAAAACGCAAACTTGTTTGATGCAAATCACTATATATAGAACTTAGAATGCACGCCGACCCAACATATTGTATTTATCGTCTATTATTCCAACAAAATAACGGCAGCATAACTGGCTGGAATTGTGGATAACAAGGGTCGGGATTCGGGGAACTCACTGTCGCGGCGACACTTAACGGCTGTGAATATTTCCTCACCTCTGTGGATAACCTGTTTTTAAGATGGAGTGATCATGACACCGCATGTGATGAAACGTGATGGCAAGAAAGTGCCTTTCAGGTCAGAGCGCATTCAGGAAGCAATTTTGCGTGCAGCTAAAGCAGCGGGAGTCGATGACGCAGACTATTGCGCCACCGTCGCGGAAGTCGTCAGTCAGCAGATGCACAACCGTGCGCAGGTTGATATCGGCGAAATTCAGATTGCGGTGGAAAACCAGTTGATGTCGGGGCCGCATAAACAGCTTGCCCGCGCCTACATCGAATACCGCCACGACCGCGATATCGCGCGTGAAAAGCGGGGTCGTCTGAATCAGGAAATTCGCGGCCTGGTTGAACAGACCAATTCTGCTCTGCTCAATGAAAATGCCAATAAAGACAGTAAAGTGATCCCGACGCAGCGCGATCTGCTGGCCGGTATCGTTGCCAAGCATTATGCCCGCCAGCACCTGCTGCCGCGCGACGTGGTACTGGCGCATGAACGTGGCGATATCCACTACCATGATCTCGATTACTCGCCGTTCTTCCCGATGTTCAACTGCATGCTGATCGACCTGAAAGGCATGCTGACGCAAGGTTTTAAAATGGGTAACGCGGAAATCGAGCCGCCAAAATCCATCTCCACGGCAACAGCCGTTACCGCCCAGATCATCGCTCAGGTCGCCAGCCATATTTACGGTGGCACCACCATCAACCGTATTGACGAAGTGCTCGCACCGTTCGTGACCGAGAGCTTTGAAAAACACCGTAAGATTGCCATTGACTGGCAGATCCCGGACGCCGACGGCTATGCCCGTACTCGCACCGAAAAAGAGTGCTACGACGCCTTCCAGTCGCTGGAGTATGAAGTCAACACGCTGCATACCGCCAACGGGCAGACTCCCTTTGTAACCTTCGGCTTTGGCCTTGGCACCAGCTGGGAATCGCGCCTCATCCAGCAATCGATTTTGCGTAACCGCATCGCGGGCCTGGGCAAAAACCGCAAAACGGCCGTCTTCCCGAAACTGGTCTTCGCCATTAAAGATGGCCTGAACCATAAGGTTGAGGATCCGAACTACGACATTAAACAGCTGGCGCTGGAGTGTGCGAGCAAGCGCATGTACCCGGACATTCTGAACTATGACCAGGTGGTGAAAGTCACCGGCTCGTTCAAAACCCCGATGGGCTGTCGCAGCTTCCTCGGCGTATACGAAGAGAATGGCGAGCAAATCCATGACGGGCGCAATAACCTCGGCGTGATAAGCCTGAACCTGCCGCGTATTGCTCTGGAAGCCAAAGGCAATGAAGCCGCATTCTGGGCGCTGCTGGATGAACGTCTGGTGCTGGCGCGTAAAGCCCTGATGACCCGCATTGCGCGCCTTGAAGGGGTGAAAGCGCGTGTGGCACCTATCCTCTACATGGAAGGGGCGTGCGGTGTGCGTCTGAAAGCAGACGATGACGTCTCTGAAATCTTCAAAAATGGCCGCGCCTCTATTTCACTGGGCTATATCGGCATTCACGAAACCATCAATGCACTGTTCGGCAAAGCGCATATGTTTGACAGCGAAACGCTGCGTGCCAAAGGGGTGGCGATTGTGGAGCGTCTGCGTCAGGCCGTGGATCAGTGGAAAGACGAGACCGGCTACGGCTTTAGTCTCTACAGTACGCCGAGCGAGAACCTGTGCGACCGATTCTGCCGCCTCGACACCGCGGAGTTTGGCGTGGTCGACGGGGTCACCGATAAAGGCTACTACACCAATAGCTTCCATCTCGACGTCGAGAAAAAGGTGAACCCGTACGACAAGATTGATTTCGAGGCGCCGTACCCGCCGCTCGCCAGCGGAGGCTTTATTTGCTATGGCGAGTATCCAAACATCCAGCACAACCTGCGCGCACTGGAAGATGTCTGGGATTACAGCTATCAGCATGTGCCTTATTACGGCACCAATACCCCTATCGACGAGTGCTATGAGTGCGGCTTCACCGGCGAGTTCGAATGTACCAGCAAAGGCTTTACCTGCCCGAAATGCGGTAACCACGACGCCGCCCGCGTCTCGGTCACCCGCCGCGTGTGTGGCTACTTAGGCAGCCCGGATGCGCGTCCCTTTAATGCCGGAAAGCAGGAAGAAGTGAAACGCCGGGTTAAGCATCTGGGAAATGGGCAAATCGGTTAAGTTCTAACAGCAAGCAAACCAGGAGATCGCAGTATGAATACTTACGAGTTAATCAAGCATGCAATTCTGAACAAAAAACAAATTACTGCTGTATACGATGGCTATTATCGAGAAATGTGTCCGCACGCTTTAGGAACTAAAAATGGCAAGCAACAAGCATTGTTCTTCCAATTCGGGGGGGAAAGCAGCAAGGGAAAAATCGACTCTTCATCCCCCTACAACTGGCGTTGCTTACGGCTGGTCGATTTAGAAAATGTTCAAATCCGTGATGGTCAGTGGTACACCGCCGACAATCACAGTAAAGCCCAAACTTGTGTAGATATTATTGACGTCGAAGTAAAACTTTAAGGAATTTTAGGCCGGTAAAAACCGGCCTAGTAGAAAAATGAATTACCACCAGTACTACCCTGTCGATATCGTCAACGGCACCGGCACCCGCTGCACCCTGTTCGTTTCCGGATGCGTGCACGAATGCCAGGGCTGCTACAACAAAAGCACCTGGCGGCTAAACTCCGGCATGCCGTTTACGCAGGAAATGGAAGACCAGATCATCAGCGATCTCAACGATACCCGCATCAAACGCCAGGGGCTGTCGCTCTCCGGCGGCGATCCGCTGCATCCGCAGAACGTACCGGCGATCCTGAAACTGGTCAAACGCGTGCGGGCCGAATGCCCGGGCAAAGATATCTGGCTGTGGACGGGTTATAAGATGGACGAACTAAACGAGGCACAAAGAGCGGTGGTGGCGTTGATCAATGTGCTGATCGACGGGAAGTTTGTGCAGGATCTAAAAGACCCCATGCTCATCTGGCGGGGCAGCAGCAATCAGGTGGTGCATCACCTGCGCTAAAAAATCACCTCAGAACACATGCTGAGGTGATTTACAGGCCGAATAAGCGCATCGCCGCAGTGAGAGAATTACTCATATGACATCGTAAATTCCACCGCAGAGTTTGCCGAACCGGGGCTGACCTCACCCGTGCGGATAAAGCGGGCTTTCATCGGGATAACGTAATCACCGCCCAGGGATGGGCTGTAGCCGGAGTATTTCACCGCGCTGTTAAACGGCACCAGTGTGTCATTGGCATACAACACTTGCACCCCCACCCCGCTCGCTGTGGAACCACTTCGCAGGGTGATATGCTGATCACTGCTTCCTGAATTGACAAGATTGATCCCCGCAGCGGGCTTAAAAGTATACTTCACCGCCGCCATATCCTTACTGCATTTTTTGATTTCAAAATTAAATGGTGTGGCGCTACTGGTGGAACCTACGCTTGGGAAATCCGATTTACTGTGTTTGTTGAGGTCAACGGAAATATCGGGGGTTTCGCAGGATTTGATGGTGACGGGGATATTACTGGTTATTTTTATTTCGGCAGTTTTCATGCCAGCAATGGTGGAAACTGAATTATTTACCCAGCCTTCAACCGTAAAGTTAAGTTGTAACGGACCGTCATCCTGACTAACCGGACCGATAACATAGAACTGAAGGTATGTATTAAGAAACTTGAAACTCCCAAAACTATTAAGTGGCCATTGGAGATATATCGATAAATTGTTACCAACAACATTACTTTCACTCACTACCCAAACCTTAACACCTATGCCTTCTACATTAGTCTTATAAATCCCGGGATAAACAGACTCTGTCAGAGTTTCTGCGAATTTCGTCATCATATCAACCGGCGCTGAATCGCATCGAAAAAATGCCTGTCCCCCTTGCGGAATTGTGATGACCGGACCCAGCGGTGTATTCGGCTGCTGATTACTCGCTACTGATAGCGATGCAATATCAACAGTGTAAGACCTGTTGTAAATACCACCACCAGTAAACCAACAACCTGCATTGCTGATAAAACTCAGTGTCATCAGCCCCAAAAGAAGGGACAAATTTAAAAAGTGCTTAAGCATATTCATCGCATATTTCCCTGCTCCAACCGGAGCGCAAATAACTCATTGCTTTAACGTCTATAGACAGCTTGATGTCGCGTAAAGCCGCCGTGATCGTTAATCGTGGTGAAATAAATAATTCCCTTTCCCGCACCCGACAACGTAAATACAGAACGCGCTTTCGCCGGGCACATGCCTGTTATTTCCTCAGCATGTGCCCCGGCTTCACTGAGGCTGAGACGAGCAAACGAGACACTGAATGCCGACGGGTTCTCGCATTCGATTTTGTTCTGGCCTGCTACGCTGAGAAGCCGCCAGCGAAGCGCGTTAACGGCATCGCCCGGCGAGCCTGGCAACCCTACGGGACGGTAAAAGAGTTTTAAACGGGAACGCACCGGGAACTCAATAACATTATTGTCCTTTGCCTTGTGCTTCATTTTTGGCTGCACTTCCAGCACGTTCAGCCAGAAAACCGATTCACGATCCGGCGAAATATTACCGCCGATAAAACGGATACGCAGCGTCTGGCCTTTGGCACTATTGAGACGAAAGATGGGTGGCGTAACAATAAAAGGGACGGTAGACATGTCGGGCCGAAGAGTGGGATCGCCATTATCCATCCATGCCTGTAACAGACGCGGCGTGCTGGCATTGTTGGTCAGCGCGAGCGTTATTTCGCCCTTTGCCGCCGGATAAATAATCCGCGTGCTGTCAAACTGAATCCCTGCCTGCGTCGCCGTACACCAGAACAGAGAAAAGAGAAAAAATGCACATCCATGCATGGTATATCCCTCCGTGAAATATATTATTCGCCTCTACACATTTATATAAAGAATATTAGCTTCATATTATCACAAACATTCATGTGAATGATAAATATGAGCAACATATAATGCTCATGAAAAAAAGAGGGACGAATTACTTCATGTAATATTGTTTTCGCGGATTGTACTGAATTTCACGTATCGCTTTCAACCTCCTTTTTCATAGCTTTTAGAGGAAATTGTATTGAGACATGAAATTTATTTGATAAATGGACATGAAGATTTAGCTGAAAACAAGGAAATGTATGTGCATTTTTTGCATAAAGATGAAAGGGTAATTACACACGGTAAATGATTTTTAGCAAATGCAGGGCACTGATGAATATAAAAACCTGTATACACTTTAAATTTTTTCGTCATATTTGAAGGGTTGCGGTAATACCGAAAGGTTAAAGCTCGCTCTCTTTTTTGGCCCTTTACAGGCAGGTGAATTATCACCTGTCATGTTGATACTCCTCTTCACGGAAGTTCATAAATAGCCCGGACAAGACACTTGTGCCACTCTTCGGGATTCCCCGGTAGCGCAATGCTTACCGGAGAAAACCGTTTTATCAAATATCCGGACCGGCGGATTACTTGGCAACGATAAAGCGTTTTTCATCTTCGATGAAGGTTTTGTCGCCTGCCGGCGCCTGAATGGAACCGAAGTTCATATGGCCACGCAGTTTCCAGCTGGCCGGGACATTCCAGGTACGCTGAACGTCTTCATCCACCAGCGGATTATAGTGCTGGAGGTTTGCGCCAATTCCTTTCTCCGCCAGCGCCATCCAGACGGCATACTGGGCGATACCCGAACTATGTTCTGACCAAATCGGGAAGTTATCCGCGTATGCCGCAAATTGCTCCTGCAGCGCGGTCACCACACCCTGATCTTCAAAGAACAGTACAGAACCTGCCGCGGCGGCGAAGCCATCGAGTTTATCGGAGGTCGCATGGAAGCTCTCAGCCGGAACGATTTTTCTCAGTTGTTCGCGTACCAGTTCCCAGAATTTATTGTGCTCACTGCCCAGCAGGATAAGCGCGCGGGAGCTCTGTGAGTTGAAGGCAGAAGGCGCTTGCTTGATGGCGTCCTGAATGATCTGAACAACGTCATCTTCCGGCAACGGCAGATCTTTGCCCAGTGCATAAATGGTTCTGCGTTGTTTCGCTAAAGCAAGGTAGTTCTCTGGCATAACGCCTCCTGAAAGGGTGGTTAATTCCAACGGGGTTGTGGTCTGCGCGACAGGCTGCTCACGTGATAAGAGTGCGTTCAAAATGCGCTGAAACGAGTTCATGATTCGCCGATTCCTGTCTTTCCCTTAAACGAGAGCAAACAACCCGGTGGCAGTTTGCCCTGACAATTGAAAAGAGTAATCCCAACAGCCGGTTAGGGAAAGCCTAACTATTTGTTTCTATCGTTCAAAAAAAATGAAAGAACAATAACAGCGACAATTAACTAAACAAATTCCTGCCGCTGCCGATAACGACGTAGTCTCGTTTTGTCTAACGCAGACTCATCATTCCAGCGAGGCACTTACGCTCCAGGCGTCGGATTCTACGTTATATTCCGGAGATGATAATGAACGGTATTGATAAAATTACCGCCGTGAGTGCTGGCGCACACGGCGATTCTCATCCATCAGATAATGACAGCACGTTGGCTCTGCGAAATAAACCTAAATCTGCAGAGATAAATGCTGATAATAAAAATAGCGAGCCGGAGGAAAGCAGTACGAAAGTTTCTCTGGCAACGACATCAGTAGCTGAAATTAAAAAAGAAAAGCAATTAAAACACGAGGAGGTAAAGAAGACCGATTATACGCTGGAGATGACCGGTATCCCGCTCTATCACGGCCGACTGGTCTCTGTAACGAAGTATCCCAACGGAGAGAAAGTCACGGTAGATGCCTTCTCAGGGCTGAAAGTAAGCGCCCCGGAACTCGCCTTTAACGTGAGCCAACCGGCGACAGTTATCAAAGAAATACTCAATGATAAAATGACAAATATTGCGGCTAAGGAAGGAGAATCTATTAAGTCTCGCAATGAAGAAAAACAATAACCATTAATAAATATAAACCCTCCTCCTTGCATAATTTGTATTTAATGCTACACGAGAGGGAAAATAATAAAACCTTACCCCCGCAAGGGAAATAAGCATACGCAGCATAAATTTTTATATTAACTGGCCAACGGTGGGGCGCGTTGTATCAACGCGCAGCCACAAACGGGTGCAGAAGCGCAATGCCCTCGCCAAACATTGTGCTGACAGGCGTCTTACGCTCAACAACCGCATTAACAAACGCCGCCGCCGCAAAGCCATCTCCATACAGCGGGCCGCAAAGTGTGGTGAGGCAGGTATGCGCCAGGATCACACGAAAGTGACGCTGGTCGAAATATTTTCCAGCATTCACGGGCGCGTTCCGTCCATCAACACCAGGAAGCCACTTCGTATTCGCTGATAACAGTATCCGTTGAGATAGCTGCGTGTTATGCGTTAAGCGCTGACGCATTAACGGGCATAAAGGCAGGCTGTACGTGAGGAGGAATACCTCAGTGAGGGCGAAAGTGGGGCAAGCGCCCCACTTCAGGATAATTAACGAAACTTCTTGTGGTTGCTGTTGCGGGTGGCTTTAAACGCTTCCGCCGCCGCTTTTGCTTCTTTCACTTTGCCTTCGTTGGCCAGTTTAAGCGCGCCATCAATCTGCGTGATCAGCGTGTCCATGCCCTGTCGGTAATCTTTCATTTCAGGGCTGTCCGGCGCTTTACCTTCCAGCTTAGGCGGGGTCGCTTTCTGCGCATCCTCTGCTGCGGTGCGCATTTTGGTTAACGCATCTTTAATGGTCGCCGCATCGTCAGCTTTCTCGACCACTTTCAGATTTTCATTGAGGGTATCCATATCCTCTTCAAGATCGGCGGCAAATGCCTGCACCGAACCGAGGACAAGGGTAGAGACAGCTAACATCGCCAGCAGTTTTTTCCGCATTGCTCACTTCCTTTTTTATTATTAAAAAGTCATACCCTGAATAAGTCGAGTTTCAGGCAACTGGCAAACACGCCCATCCCATGAGCTTACATGCGTAAGTGGCGGGGATAAGTGCGTGCAGCCAGGCACCTGTAACCTGAAGTATCGCGGGTTTTACTGGCCGGCGATTTTCATCTCCGGCAACAACACTGAACCACACTGAATATTGCTACGTGTTTCGATATCGTCAGCAATCGTAACAATATTACGCCACATATCTTTCAGATTTCCTGCAATCGTTATCTCACTGACCGGATATTGGATCTCGCCGTTTTCGACCCAGAAACCGGCCGCGCCACGGGAGTAATCCCCGGTGATACCGCTCACGCCCTGACCCATCAGTTCGGTGACCACAAGGCCGGTGCCCATCTGTTTCAGCAGTTGTTCAAAGCCCAACCCGCGCCCTTTAATCCGCCAGTTATGGATGCCACCAGCGTGCCCGGTGCTTTTCAGGCCGAGTTTGCGTGCGGAGTAGTTAGTCAGCAGCCATTGGGTCAGCACGCCGTCTTTGATGATGTCGCGACGTTCGGTGCGTACCCCTTCGCTGTCAAACGGCGTGGAGGCCAGTCCTTTACGCAGGTGCGGATGCTCTTCAATGGTCAGCCACTCAGGGAGGATCTGCTGGCCCAGCGAATCCAGCAGGAAGGTGGATTTACGGTATACCGACCCGCCCGCAATCGCCCCAACCAGATGACCGAAGAGTCCGGTTGCCACTTCATTGGCGAAGATAACCGGGGCTTTCATGGTCGACAGTTTACGCGGCGCCAGACGGGACAGGGTGCGGCGCGCGCACTCTTCCCCTACCCATTCTGCACTCTTCAGGTCACGAATATCACGGCCAATGGTGTAGGCGTAATCGCGCTCCATATCGCCATTTTCTTCAGCGATCACGCAGCTTGAAAGAGAGTGGCGGGTCGAGGCATAGCCTTGCAACATACCGTGGCTGTTGCCGAAGACTTTAATACCGTAGTGGCTGTTGAAGCTACCGCCTTCAGTATTGTTGATACGTTTGTCAGCCTGTAACGCCGCCTGCTCGGCCCGGGCGGCCAGCTCAATGGCCTCGTCCGGAGAGACTTCCGCCGGGTGGAACAGATCCAGATCCGGCGCCTCGAAGGCCAGCAGATCTTTTTCTGCTACCCCCGCGCAGGGGTCCGGGGAGGTATAACGGGCAATATCCAGCGCAGCCTGCACCGTGCGGGCAATGGCGTCGGGACTTAAATCGGTCGATGAAGCACTGCCTTTACGGTTTTGATGATAGACCGTGATGCCCAGCGCGCCGTCACTGTTGAACTCGACGTTTTCCACTTCACCGTAGCGCGTACTGACGCTAATCCCGGTGGTTTTGCTGACGGCCACTTCCGCACCGTCTGATTTTCCAGACGCCAGTTCCAGCGCGGTAGAGACGGCCTCTTCCAGTGCCTTACGTTGTTGTGCAACTTGTGTGATTACTTTCATCGCCAATGCCATAATTAAAGGAGAGATAATTTGAAGTCTAACAGAGAACCGTTTTTCAGTGCGCACCTTAACTGGTAACATTAGCCTCTTTTTTAAGGAGCCATAGATGACAAAGCAGCCCGAAGACTGGCTCGACGACGTTCCCGGTGACGACATCGAGGACGAAGATGATGAGATAATCTGGGTCAGTAAAAGTGAAATTAAGCGTGATGCCGAAGAGTTAAAACAGCTCGGCCTCGAAATGGTTGAGCTTGGTAAAAACGCGCTTGATAAAATCCCGCTTGACCCGGACCTGCGCGCGGCCATTGAACTCGCCCAGCGCATTAAGAAAGAAGGACGCCGCCGTCAGCTCCAGCTGATTGGTAAAATGTTGCGTCAGCGCGACGTTGAGCCGATTCGCCAGGCGCTGGATAAACTGAAAAACCGTCATAACCAGCAGGTGGCGCTGTTTCATAAACTGGAGCAGATCCGCGATCGTCTGATTGAAAATGGCGACGATGCGCTGGCGGAAGTGATGAACCTGTGGCCTGATGCCGATCGTCAGCAGCTACGTTCACTCATCCGTAATGCTAAAAAAGAGAAAGAAGGCAATAAGCCGCCAAAATCTTCTCGTCTGATTTTCCAGTATCTGCGCGAGCTGGCAGAAGGTCAGGAATAATCCCTTCGCAGATGTGCGGACTCGCCTCCGCACATCGCTTTTGCTTTCCTCTTCATACTTCATCCCCCTCCTTTTTCCGTAATTCACTGCCGCCGGTTTAGCGTACCGGGTACACAAACGTTTATCCTGAAAATGAACGAGACGATTTAACCAGTGAACAAAAAAAGCGCTGAAGTCGCTAACCGGCATGCTGATTTAACGCTGGCGTACAGCGTTCTACTAAGCCGATTGGGACATTAACGAAGGCGATAAGATTACCATGAAAGCCGAATTATCTGCCGATCTGCTGGCAAGTGCGAAAGAAAGGGGCAGAATTGATAAAGGTGAAAACGCCCGCCCCGAGCATGTTCATACCTTTGGCGAAATCGACGTTAAAGCCATTCGTGAAGCAACAGAATTAATGCAACACGCTTTTGCTGCTACCGTAGGTGTAAGCAATGGGCTGGTTAAAAGCCAGTAATCAAAGCGCCGCAAGCCAGCGGGCACTCCCCGAAAGCGTCTTCTGCTTTGGCAAGCCAACCCCTTTGTCATTAACCCGTTAAAAACCCTCTGCCATACACGGCGTCATCATAATCAACGATGCGGTTCTGCTTTTTAAGGATTATTACCTCATAATCTGCTAATGCTTTGCAGTTGGATTAGCTGAATCGTTAAAGCATAACCCTGCCAACTTCACAACTTTTCTGTATGTATCACTAGTATTTCATTGATTAAAGCGATCAATATCGTATTTTTGATCGTCTCATCGCCCTTTATTCCATCAGATCGATTCGATCACATTTTTTGGAGTCAGCAATTATTAGATTTCACGGGTCAGAAACATAATCGATTCAGCAAAAAGGAATGATGAATGAAAAAAACAGTCGTGATCTCTGCCCTCGCCCTGCTTATCTCCGGCAACGTCAGTGCGAAAACCTGGTTGCTGACCAGCGCTGAAAGCGGCATAGAACAAGGAAACTGGCAGGTGAACAGCCAGCAGCTGAAAATTAAAGATCAGAACTTCAGCATTGAGCAGAAGGTGCTGCATGGTGGTAAGCAGGAAGGCAGCAAAATCATCACCATTACCAGCCAGAACGGGCTGACAATCACCCTTAGCCCAACGCGAGGCATGAACTTACTGCGTGTTGAAGGTTTTGGCGTGCGCATGGGCTGGGATTCACCGGTAAAAGAGGTGGTAAACCCCGCCTATATCAACCTGGAGAGCCGCAATGGTCTGGGCTGGCTGGATGGATTCAACGAGATGCTGGTACGCTGCGGTTATGAGTGGACCGGCCATCCGGTGACCGCGGACGGACAAATTTACACCCTGCATGGCAAAGTGGGCAACACCCCGGCTTCGCAGGTTTCCGTCGATGTCAGCGAAGAAGCGCCGTATGAAATTCGCATTCGCGGTCTGGTCAAAGAGAGCACCTTCAAGAAGGCCGATCTGCAAACGACGATGGAGTTGAGCTACATCCCTGGCAGCAACAGCTTCACGCTGCACGACGTGCTGACCAACCATGCTGACTATGCGCACGACTATCAGATTATTTATCACAGCAATTTTGGTACGCCGATCCTCGAAGAAGGTGCGCGCTTTATCGCCCCGGTCGAAAGCGTCAGTCCATTTAACGATTACGCCAAAGCGGGCCTGAAGGAGTGGCAAACCTACAGTGGCCCCACCAAAGGCTTCGATGAGATGGTCTTTAACCTAAAACCGCTGGCAGACGCCAGCAAACAGACCGTAGCAGCCGTCATTAATAAGGCGGGCGACAAAGGGGCCGCCATCAGCTTTAACACCCAGCAGTTGCCTGTTCTGACGTTGTGGAAAAACACCGATACCTTAAAGCAGGGCTATGTCACCGGCATTGAACCTGGCACCAGCTACGCCTATCCGGTCACCATCGAGCGTGAACAGAAACGCGTGAAGAAACTGGAACCCGGCCAGAGCACTCGCTTTGACCTTACCTACACCCTGTTGCATAACGCAGGCCAGGTGCAGGAAGTGGAAAAACGGGTAGCGGATATTCAGGGCAGTAAAACGCAGCAGGTGATTGAGACACCTATCGCGAAAGAGTAGGCATAAAAAAACCGCGCCATTCCCATCAGATGGCGCGGTTCCCAGTCGATGACTTTACCGGCTCACTTATCCGGCTGCGGCCACTGCGGCTTTCTTCGCCAGACCATCCAGCAGTTTCTGATGAATTCCCCCAAAACCCCCGTTACTCATCACCAGAATATGATCGCCCGGCAGTGCGGTTTTCAGGATCATGTCGGTCAGCACATCAACATCACCGCTCCAGTATGCAGGCTGTACACAGGCGTCAGCCACTTCAGCCACCTGCCACGGAATGTGCTGCGGCTGAAGGAGGAAGACCTCATCCGCCCGGCCAAGAGAGGGGGCGAGATCGTCTTTGCTGTGCCCCATTTTCATGGTGTTAGAGCGCGGCTCCAGCACCGCGATAATACGCGCCGTGCCGCCCACTTTGCTGCGCAGCGCGGCAAGCGTCGCCAGAATCGCCGTCGGATGGTGTGCAAAATCGTCATACACTTTCACACCATGCGCTTCACCACGTAGCTCCAGACGGCGGCGCGCATTAATGAACGTACCCAGCGCGTCTGCGGCGTCTTTCGGCGCGACACCCACATGACGGGCAGCAGCGATCGCCATCAGTCCGTTATGCATGTTGTGCTCACCTACCAGGCCCCATTTCACCTGACCTACCACTTCGCCATCAAGCAGTACTTCCCATTCTGACGCGTCAGTGGTCAGTTTTTTCGCCAGCCAGTGGCCCTGTTCACCGACCAGCTCCTGCTCGCTCCAGCAGCCCATCGCCAGCGTCTGCTTCAGATTGATGTCGTTTTCCGGCCAGATGATCTTGCCCTGCCCCGGTACAATGCGTACCAGGTGGTGGAACTGTTTCTGAATCGCTTTCAGATCGTCAAAGATGTCCGCATGGTCGAATTCAAGGTTGTTGAGGATCAGCGTGCGCGGGCAGTAGTGAACAAATTTGGAGCGTTTGTCGAAGAACGCACAGTCGTACTCATCCGCTTCGATAACAAAGAACGGGCTCTCTCCCAGGCGGGCGGAAACCTCAAAATTGCCCGGTACGCCACCAATCACAAAACCCGGCTTGTACCCGCAGGCTTCAAGGATCCAGGTCGCCATTCCGGCAGTGGTGGTTTTACCGTGTGTGCCCGCAACCGCGACTACCCAGCGGTCGCGCAGAACGAAATCATGCAGCCACTGAGGGCCAGACATGAACGGAATATTTCTCTCCAGCACCGCTTCAACACAGGGATTCCCGCGCGTCATTGCATTGCCAATAATGACTAAATCCGGCGCGTTATCGAGCTGGCTGGCGTCGTAACCCTGAATAAGTTCAATGCCTTGCTTCTCAAGCAACGTGCTCATCGGCGGATACACATTGGCGTCCGACCCCGTCACCTCGTGACCCAGCGAGCGGGCAAGCATTGCCAGACCGCCCATGAAAGTGCCACAAATCCCCAATATATGAATGCGCATTCGTCTCTATCCTTCTTATCTTTGGCGCACATTTTACTCATATGTTTAACATGACGGAAATGCATTTCAGGATAATCCGTATCCTGCTGGCGCGATTCACCTGTGCGCGATCATTTGAATCTTTGTTAAGATTGTTGAGGTCACATTACTCCACACAAAATGCAGGGACAGGGTATGAAAACGTTAGGTGAATTTATTGTTGAGAAACAGCATGAGTTTTCTCACGCTACCGGTGAGTTAACCGCGCTGCTGTCAGCAATAAAACTGGGTGCCAAGATCATCCATCGCGATATCAACAAAGCCGGTCTGGTTGATATCCTGGGTGCCAGCGGTGCTGAGAACGTGCAGGGCGAGGTACAGCAAAAGCTCGATCTGTTCGCCAATGAAAAACTAAAAGCCGCACTGCGTGCACGTGATATTGTCGCCGGGATCGCCTCTGAAGAAGAAGATGAAATCGTTGTCTTTGAAGGGTGTGAACATGCGAAGTATGTCGTGCTCATGGACCCACTCGATGGTTCCAGTAACATTGATGTTAACGTTTCTGTCGGGACTATTTTCTCCATCTATCGTCGCGTCACACCGGTCGGCACCCCCGTTACCGAAGAAGACTTCCTGCAACCGGGCAGCCAGCAGGTAGCCGCAGGTTATGTGGTTTACGGTTCGTCCACCATGCTGGTTTACACCACCGGTTGCGGCGTTCACGCCTTCACCTATGATCCCTCTTTGGGCGTGTTCTGCCTCTGCCAGGAGCGTATGCGCTTCCCGGAGAAGGGCAACACCTACTCCATCAACGAAGGCAACTACATTAAGTTCCCGCAGGGCGTGAAGAAGTATCTTAAGTTCTGTCAGGAAGAAGATAAGGCGACGCTGCGTCCCTACACCACGCGCTATATCGGCTCACTGGTGGCTGACTTC
Organism: Yokenella regensburgei; assembly: GCF_051486985.1. Taxonomy (GTDB): domain Bacteria; phylum Pseudomonadota; class Gammaproteobacteria; order Enterobacterales; family Enterobacteriaceae; genus CBFFRJ01. Next base: position 24,209 of record NZ_JAHVDV010000013.1, on the reverse strand, counting down.
CATCGTAACCTGCTGAAAGGCGGGATCTACCTCTACCCAAGCACCGCAAGCCACCCGGAAGGGAAACTGCGCCTGCTGTATGAGTGCAACCCGATGGCGTTCCTGGCGGAACAGGCTGGCGGTAAAGCGAGTGACGGTAAAGACCGCATTCTGGATATCGTGCCGCAAAGTCTGCACCAGCGCCGCCCGTTCTTCGTCGGCAACGAGCATATGGTGAATGATGTAGAACGTCTTATGCGTGAGTACCCGGACGCGTAACACCCATAATCCGGATGCGGCCCTGCGCCGTCATCCGGGTTTCCCCGGCGCAGTAATGCGTTAATGCACAAAGGTACGTTTAACGCGTGTTGAAACGCGGAAGTAGGGTATCCAGATGCAGCAGGCAACAATCGCACGAATCAGAGAACGTGCATCGTCATAGCCAAGCGGAATGTTCATCAGTGCGTTCGCCAGCCACAAATCCACGCCCACAAACACCACGCCGTAAAGAAGAAAAATGATGTAAGTAAGCGGTAACCTGCGCTTTTTGCGCAGAAAGAGACTGCCCACATAAATCGTCAGCAGAAATTGTCCGATAAAACCAAAGAGCTCAAAATAAATGACCCCCAGCCCACGGGGGGTGACGCTGCTGCCAAATTCCAGCAGGGTACGTGCGGTATTGTTGATGGCGAAAATACTGGCCACTAACGCCACAAGCAGTCCCAGCGCGGGAAGATACAGCCAGCCACCGATTTTCTTACATTCTTTGTTCTCGCACGCTTCGCAATAATCACCGCCCTTAAGCACTTCGTTATCGCATTGAGTACAAATATTTTTTCTGATTTCTTCCTGCGTCTCCATCTATCCCTGCCCTGTCGATAATTAACGCCGTGCGAACCTGCACGGCGTTAATTATTATGCAGCTGACTGTAAACGGAAAGAAGCCATTGCATCCAGGAGTTCACGGGACTGCTCTTCCAGCGAGCGTGTTGCCGCAGAAGATTGCTGTACCAGTGCGGCGTTCTGCTGCGCCGTCTCGTCCATCTGACTGACCGCGATATTCACCTGTTCGATACCACGGCTCTGCTCCTGCGAGGCGCTGGCAATCTCGCGCATCAGCCTGGTCATTCGCATCACTTCCGCAGCGATTTCATCCATCGTTTCACCCGCCTGCATCGCCAGATCGCTGCCTTCAGAAACATGAGCCTGAGAGCTGCTGATAAGCTGACGGATCTCTTTGGCGGCATCGCCGCTGCGGCTCGCCAGGTTGCGCACTTCCCCTGCCACCACTGCAAAACCGCGCCCTTGTTCGCCGGCACGCGCCGCTTCGACCGCCGCGTTGAGCGCCAGGATATTGGTCTGGAAAGCGATGCTGTCGATCATGCTGAGAATGTCGGCAATACGGCTGGAGCTGTCGGAGATATCACGCATTTTTTCAATCACGTAGCAGACCATCTCACTGCCGCGGTCGGCGGTATCGGAGACGGTTTTCGCCAGCTGATGCGCCTGATCGGCGTTATCCGCATTCTGCTTCACGGTGGCGGTGATCTCTTCCATGCTCGCCGCGGTCTGTTCCAGCGATGTGGCGGTAGATTCCGTGCGCTGCGCCAGGTCGACGTTACCCAGTGATAGCTCACGGCTGCCGGTGTCAATCTGCGAACTGGCATCACGCACGCGGGTCACCGAGTTGATAAGCGAATAGCGCATATTCTCAATGGCAGTGTTAAGTCGGCTGAACTCTTTACTAGCAGTGTGAGCACTTACTTCGGTCAAATTGCCTGCGGCGACATGCTCAAGCTGACTGATAGAGGATTCCAGCGGCTTTAGCAGCATATGGCGTAGTGCAAGCCAGGCCAGCACAATGACCCCTGCCGCCGCTATTGCCACTACCACAATCAGCATCATGACCACGTTTTTGCTCGACTGCACGGCACTGACTTCCGCTTTGCCTCTGGCTTCACCCCATGCCTGAAATGTCTGCATGTCGTTATCAAATTGCCGTGAGACAGGGATGAGTTTGTTTTCCAGTAGCTCGTAATAGTCATCAGCGCTCTGGGACTTCAGGGCTGCCTGCATCGGTTTGATGCCCTGAGCAACGTAAGCCGCATAGCTTTTAGAAACCTGCGCCATGAGCGCAGCGCCCTTTTCATCCTCTATGCCACCCTTAAGCACGCTATCCAGCGCCTTCTGACCTTTGTCTATCTCGTCATTAATGGCGGCAACCGACTTCCCGGCATCCGCCAGCAGCCCGACCTCCATCATGCGCACCGCCTGGCCTGACTCATTACGCGCCCGCAAAATCCGCGTGTAGCCTTCGTTAAGGCGCGCCATTTTCTCCCCCTGCAACACGCTAACGCGCTCAAGGGAGGAGGAACTTTTACTGAGGGCATAAATTCCCATGCCGCTGACCAGCAGCAGGAGGAAAGTCATTACGGCGAGGAGAGATAACAGGCCGGTACGGAGCGAGAGCGTTCTGAGCATGATAGTTTTTCCGGTAACAGAGATTCTTTCAGGCGTAAATTAAGCCTCATTGGCAGGTTATCGTCCGCCACCGGAAAAACTTTAGTTCTTTATAGTAATTTCAATAGGTTACTACTTTGGCGCCATCGTACTAACGCGGGTTACGGGCGAGCTTTGACGGTTCTCCCAGAGTACTGTCAGACCACGTTGCAACGCGATAAAAATAAATAACAAAATGCCGATAGCGATTTTGGTCCACCAGGAGCTGAGCGTACCGTCAAAGTTGATATAGGTCTGAATCAACCCCTGGATAGCCACGCCAAACAGGGTGCCGAGTACCGTGCCCACTCCGCCGCTGAGCAGTGTACCGCCAATCACCACCGAGGCGATGGCATCAAGCTCGACCCCAACCCCCGCCAGCGCATACCCTGCCTGGGTGTAGACCGAAAAGACAATGCCTGCCAGCGTTGCAAGGCCGGTTGACAGCATGTAGATACGAATGGTTGTACTGCGGGTGGAGATCCCCATCAGGTTCGCGGAGGTCGCGCTGCCCCCAATCGCATACACCTCATTACCAAAGCGAGTGCGGTGCGCGAGGAAAATACCAATTACCACGACGCCCAGCATCAGCAGCCCCATCGCACTCAGGCGTCCGCCGCCGGGAATCAGCCAGGAGAGGCTGGACAGGCTATCGTAGACCGGGTGATTAATCGGAATGGACTCTTCCGAGAGCAGGTAGCTCACCCCGCGCAGGAAGAACATCCCGGCCAGGGTAATGATAAAGGCGGGGATTTTCAGCGCGTCAATCAAAAGCCCCATAAAGGCCCCGAATGCGCAGCCCATCGCCAGCACCAGCGGAAAGGCCAGCAGGGGCGAAATGCCCCAGAAGCCGATCGCTTTGGCTAAGAACACCCCGGTGAAGGCAATCACCGAGCCAACGGAGAGGTCAATTCCGCCGGAGAGAATAACAAAGGTCATGCCGACGGCGATAATTCCCAGAAAGGCGTTATCGGTCAGAATGTTACAGATTACCCGTGTCGACGCGAAACCGGGAAACTGCGTCAGACAGTAGAGATACCCCAGCACGAAGACGCCGAGGGTGATCATCAGCGGCAGGTTACGTTTTATCATGACCGCGAGCTCCTTTAATCAGTGCAATAAAGCGCGGCGACTGAACAATCAGCACGCACAGCACCACCACTGCTTTCACCACCTGGTTAAGCTCTGGCTGGAAGCCCGAGAGCAAAATCCCCGTATTCATGCCCTGAATAATCAGCGCACCTATGACCGATAGCACCAGATTAAAACGCCCGCCCATCAGGGAGGCGCCCCCGATGACGACCGCCAGAATCGCGTCCAGCTCCAGCCACAATCCCGCGTTGTTCGCATCCGCCCCACGAATATCCGCCGCGACAATCACCCCGGCGATGGCGGCGCAGACGCCGCTCAGTACGTAGGTCAGCATCACTACCACGCGGGTGTTTACGCCAGCGTTTTTGGCGGCCCGAATGTTGATCCCCACCGCTTCGATAAACATACCCAGTGCGGTTTTGCGGGTGAACAGCCAGAAGATAACCAGCGTCACCAGCGCAATAATTACCGGTGTCGGGAACAGCAGCAGCTTGCCGCTGCCGAACCAGGCAAGATCCGGGGCAGTAAAGGTGACAATCTGCCCTGAGGTGATAAGCTGCGCCACGCCGCGCCCGGCGACCATCAGAATCAGCGTGGCGACAAAGGGCTGAATTTTGAGTATCGCCACCAGCACGCCGTTCCACAGCCCGGCCAGCACACCAGTGCCGAGCGCCGCGAGCAGCACTATCGGCAGGCTATGCCCGGCGACGGTCATTGAGGCTGCCGTTGCGCCGGCAATGGCCATGGTTGCCCCGACCGACAAATCAATACCACCGGTCGCAATCACCAGCGTCATGCCAATAGCCAGTAAAGCGACGGGGGCCGCACGGTTGAGAATGTCTATCGGGCTACCGAAAAGGCGCCCATCCTGCAACATAATCTGAAAAAAGTGGGGAGCAACCAGGCTGTCGACCAGCAGCACCAGCAGGAGCGCCAGGATCTGCGGCGTGCCTGTCGGCCATGTGAAGCGCCGTTTCGACGGCCCGGTTTGCGGAAGTGACTGAGGCATCACAGATTACTCCTTATGCCGCGATGGCATTCATGATCGCCGGAACCGACAGCTCAGCAAGCGGAATTTCCGCTACCTGTTTGCGATCGCGCATGATAATTACCCGGTCGGCATAGCCCACCAGCTCCTCCAGCTCCGAGGAGATAACCAGCAGCGCCAGACCATCAGCGCAGAGGGTTTCAATCAGACGAATGATCTCCGCGTGGGCCCCCACATCGATGCCGCGGGTCGGTTCATCAAGGATGAGGAACTGCGGCTTCGTCAGCAGCCAGCGTGAAAGCAGCACTTTTTGCTGATTACCACCGGACAGAAATTCAATGGGCTGTTCGGCGCTCGGCGTGCGAATGCCCAACTGACGAATAAAACGCTCGGCGATGGCGTTCTGTTCGCGCCGGGGTATCGGACGCAGCCAGCCGCGCTGGGCCTGTAGCGCCAGCACGATATTTTCTCTCACCGAAGCGGCGGCAATAATGCCATCGGTTTTACGATCTTCAGGGCAAAAGCCGATGCCCAGACAGGAGGCCTGATGCGGCGAACGCAGGGCCTGCGGCTTACCTTTGATGAGGGCGCTACCGCTGTCGGCAGGCTTGATCCCAAAAATCACTTCGGCGGTTTCGGTACGCCCGGAACCAAGCAGTCCCGCCAGTCCGACAATTTCACCGGGGCGAACTTCAAGGTCGAATGGCGTAATGACGCCCTTCTTACCAAAATCTTTAAATGCCGCGACGGGTTTTTCGCTGAGCAGGGTGCGTCCTGCGCGTTGCAGAGCGTTACTGTCCAGCTCGCGCCCCAGCATCATTTTCACCAGTTCGATTTGCGGGAGTTCGCGGGTTTCGCGGCAGCCCACAAAGCTGCCATTACGCAGCACGGTGATGCGGTCGCTCACCTCATAAACCTGATCGAGAAAGTGAGTGACGAAAATCAGCGCGACACCCTGCGCACGAAGCTGGCGCATGAGCGTGAAGAGCATCTCCACCTCCTGGGTATCCAGGCTGGCGGTAGGCTCATCCAGAATCAGCACTTTCGCAGAGAGATCGATGGCGCGACAAATCGCCACAATCTGTTGCATGGCGACGGAAAAGCGGTTGAGCGGTTCACGCACGTCCAGCGAAAAGCCGTAAGAAGCCATAAGCTCGGTGGCCCGCTTCTCCATCTCTTTACGGCGCAGTAAACCAAAGCGGCGAGGCTCACGGCCAATAAACAGGTTATCCGCCACCGACATATTCGGCAGCAGGTTCACCTCCTGGTAGACCGTCCCGATGCCCAGTTGCTGGGCATGGGCGGTATTTTTGGGGTTGATCTGCTGGCCTTCCAGCCAGATAGTGCCGCTGTTTGCATGATAGACGCCGGTTAAGGCTTTAATCAGCGTTGATTTTCCCGCCCCGTTCTCACCGAGCAATGCCATAATTTCGCCTTTGCGCAGGCTGAAATTGACGTTATCCAGCGCTTTAACGCCCGGAAAATACTGGCAGAGCCCCTCAGTACGGAGGATTTCCTGGTGTTGTTCAGTCGTCATTGTATTCTCCCCCTCACCCTGACCCTCTCCCCAGAGGGGAGAGGGGATTAATAGTGCCAACCCTTAACTCTCTCGCCTCTTCGGGAGAGAGGGGATTAATCGTGCCAACCCTTAACTCCCTCTCCTCTTCGGGAGAGAGGAGATTAATCGTGCCAACCCTTAACTCCCTCTCCTCTTCGGGAGAGAGGGGATTAATCGTGCCAGCCCTTCGACTCCCTCTCCCCTCCGGGGAGAGGGCTGGGGTGAGGGGCAGAGCGACAAAGGCATCAGTAGCCCATATTTTTCTTCTTCTCTAACTCTTCTTTCGCCGTGTCCGGCAGGTAGAGCGTCGATTTGGTGATAGTAACTTTTTCAGGCAGGGTGCCGTCTTTCTTGAATTTCTCCAGCGCATCAAATGCCGGGCCAGCCATGTTCGGGGTCAGCTCAACGCTGGCGTTGGCTTCACCGTCGATCATCGCTTTGTAGATATCCGGTACGCCGTCAATAGAGCCTGTCAGGATGTCTTTGCCCGGCTTCAGACCCGCTTCTTTAATCGCCTGGATAGCACCGATCACCATGTCATCGTTATGGGCATAAACCATGCAGATGTTCTTGCCGTTGTTCTCGGCTTTGATAAAGCTTTCCATGACCTCTTTCCCTTTACTGCGGGTGAAGTCGCCAGACTGAGAGCGGATAATTTTGATATTGGAAGCTTTAGAGATGGCTTCGGCGAAACCTTTCTTACGATCGATGGCGACGCTTGCCCCTACGGTACCTTGCAGTTCCACAACATTACATTGCTTACCGTCGACCTGCTTAATAAGCCAGTCACCAATGAGACGGCCTTCCAGCACGTTGTCGGCGGTAACCGTGGTCATATAAAGATCTTTATCTTTCACATCAATGGTGCGGTCGAGCAGGAAGACCGGAATTTTGGCGTCTTTCGCTTCCTTCAGCACCGGTTCCCACCCCGTTGCCACAACAGGCGCGATAAAGATGGCGTCCACACCCTGCGCAATAAACGAGCGCACGGCTTTAATCTGGTTTTCCTGTTTTTGCTGTGCATCAGCGATTTTCAGGGTGATACCGCGTTTTTGAGCCTCGCTCTTCGCGACGTTGGTTTCGGCGGCACGCCAGCCGGATTCAGAACCAACCTGCGAAAATCCCACCGTTAAAGGGGCGGCCATCGCCATAGACGACATGGCTGCTGAAACTGCTGTGACAAGAAGTAAGCGCTTCCACATAAGAGTATCCTCGTAGGGTTATTGTTGGCTGCAACTTTGCCTGCGGGAAAACTATAGACAATAGGAGATGTAACAGAATGCGTTACATCACAAATTGGAAAAGTGAATAAATTGTTAGCTTCCAGTTGCGATCTGGCGCGCGAAAAGAGCATGAGGGATCGGGCCTGCATCATGCTTTGAAATTACAGTCTTTTTCAGGTGAAACTGCTCTCAGCACCCTCAGTGTAATCGCTTACATAATTTTATTGATGATGCGGCTGTCTTTATGGACAATCCGGTCATGTTTTTATGCAAAATAGTCTGCCGCTGATGGGGTGAAGAGTAAAACAGGCGGAGACATTCGCGGGGAGTTGGCTATAATACCCGGCACTTGTTTGCCACACATTTCAAAGGAAACAAACATGAGCTTACTCAACGTCCCGGCGGGTAAAGATCTGCCAGAAGATATCTATGTAGTGATTGAAATCCCGGCTAACGCTGACCCGATTAAATACGAAGTCGATAAAGACAGCGGCGCGCTGTTCGTTGACCGCTTCATGTCTACTGCGATGTTCTATCCGTGCAACTACGGCTACATCAACCACACCCTCTCTCTGGACGGTGACCCGGTTGACGTACTGGTCCCAACGCCATACCCGCTGGAGCCAGGCTCAGTGATCCGCTGCCGTCCGGTTGGCGTGCTGAAAATGACCGACGAGTCAGGTGAAGACGCCAAACTGGTTGCGGTTCCGCACACCAAACTGAGCAAAGAGTACGATCACATTAAAGATGTAAACGATCTGCCTGAGCTGCTGAAGGCCCAGATCACGCACTTCTTCGAGCACTATAAAGATCTCGAAAAAGGCAAATGGGTGAAAGTAGACGGTTGGGACAACGCTGAAGCCGCTAAAGCTGAAATCGTTGCTTCCTTCGAGCGCGCTGCGAAGAAGTAATCCCTTTGCTTGAAAAGCCCTGAACGTCGGTGACGGCGGCTCAGGGCTTTTTTGTACCTGTTACGAACATTGCAAACGTTACTGACAATAATTATCATTTGCGTTCCATAAATAACATTAAGATACGCCAATGACCTTATCTCGTTTACCTGCCCTGAAAGCGGCCTCTGCGATTACTCTCTCTCTGACTCTGCTTGTGACATCGTTTTCTGCCAGCGCAGCAACACGTCCGCAAAGCGACTTTCTGACCGCGTCCCCCGGTCCGGGAATTTATGAGCTGGCATATGACGCGAGCCAGAACACACTGTTCGCTGCCTCTGCCCCCTCTTTCGATAAAGACAAAACGCATGGTCTCGTTTACCGCCTCGATCCGCAGACCCTGAATACCACCGGCACGCTGAACACCAGCCGCCGCGCGTTCGCCACCGCGCTGGATGAAGCAAACCACAGGTTATACCTCGGTAACACGCTGGAAGGCTCCGTGACCCTGCTGGATACCCGTAGCGGTAAGGAACTGAAAACCCTGCAGCTGAGCGATACCTCAAACCCGGAAGCGATTATTCATACCCGCGAAATGGCGCTGGATAACGTCCACCACCGTTTATATGTTTCCGGCGTAGCAAAAGAGGGAGTGGTCTGGGTTATTGACACCCAAACAAATACGCTATTGACCACCATAAAAGCGATGGGTAAATGGCCAACAGGCCTTGCCGTGAATAGCGAAAAAGGTCTGGTATATGTCATTAACGGCAGTGGCGAGTTGGTTACTATCGATGGGAAAGATAATTCAATCGTCAGCCGCCATGTGATTGAAGGCAATAAAAAACACTTCTTCCTGAATATCGCACTCGACAGCAAAAACGATCGCGCTTTTATTACTGACCCGGATCTGCCCAATATTCTGGTCGTCGATACCCGTAACGGTAAAATTATCCACAGTATTAATAACGTTAACTCTCTGGCGGTGCTTTACAACGCCAAACGCGATGAAATTTATATTACCCATCGCAATGCAAAACTCATCAGCATTATTGACGGCACCTCCTATCGCCTTAAAACCTATATTGCTACCGAATTACTGCCCAACAGCCTGGCGCTGGCGGCTAACGGTAGCGAACTGTTTGTCAGCCTGAAGCAGGGCGAAAAAGAGATGAGCAAATCAGCAGACGCAGTGCTGAAAATCGATCTGGAAAAAATCTGACCGGGATGAGAGTGACGCCGCGCCCTGTTATCCGGTGCGGCGTCATCACGGGCGCTTTTCCTGTAACAGACGGCGGACGGGTCGGTTTTTTGACCCTGTTTCGCCCGTTTATTGCGCTGTCATAAAAGTGCCATAAAATTCTTTTTCCATGCTAATGAATGGCATAAGCCAGACTGAGGCTATCACCCTGTTTTTCCTGCCATAAAGTCCTCTCCCCGTTGGTCGATACCCCCTGTTTGTGATCAATGTCTCGTGAACTCAACGGAAGCGGTATGAAACTCAATCAATTCACCATCGGACAACGTCTTGGCCTGATGGCTACGCTATTACTCCTGGCAACGCTGTTTATCGGGTTACGTGGGCTTGCTATCAACAGCGCCGGTTTCGACCAGAACCAAAAAATGATGAACACCGAAAAAGTGCTGGCCGACAGTATCGACACCGCCCGTAACGCCCAGGTACAGTTCAAAATTCAGGTGCAGGAGTGGAAAAACACCTTACTGCGCGGCACACAAGGCCAGGAAACGTTTGATAAATATAAAAACGCGTTTATTGCGCAGAGTCAGACAACCCAGCAGTTACTGCAAAAACTCAGTGGTCTGCTGCCGCAGTTGGGCATGGATAATAAGCAGGTAGAGAAGACCCTTATTCTGCATGCCGAACTTGAGCAGCATTACCTGAGCGCCTTACAGCAGTTTGTACTGACCGACGCCACCAGCGCCTCACGGGTAGACAAACTGGTCACCGGTATCGATCGTGAGCCGACCAGGATGATCGACGAGGTGGTGGCACGCACGCTGGAACACGCCAACAACATTCACACCGAGACGGATGCCCGCAACCAGGCGCAGTTTGAGCAAACGCGCCTGATGCTACTCACTGCAATGGCCATTACGATGCTGGTCGGCGCGCTTATTACCTGGTGGCTGGTGCGCAGTATTACGCACCCGCTGGCTCAGGCGGTCGCGGTCGCCCGTACGGTGGCATCCGGTGATTTGAAAACCACCTTTACGGTTTCCGGTCGCGATGAAACCGCAGAACTGATGCAGGCGCTTAAAGAGATGAACGGCAACCTGACCCGCATTGTGCACGGCGTGCGTCATAGTACCGAATCCATCGCTTCCGCCTCGGCAGAGATTGCCACGGGCAGCCGTGAACTCTCCTCGCGTAATGAAGCGCAGGCCAGCGCGCTTGAACAAACCGCGGCCTCAATGGAAGAGCTGACGTCGGTTGTGAAAAGCAACGCGGAGAACTCCCGCTTCGCCAGCACCATTGCACGTGATGCCTTTACTATCGCCGGTCAGGGTGGCGAGGCCGTGGAACGTGTGGTGCAGACCATGAGCGACATTCACCAGCTCTCCAGTGAAATTAACAGCATCATTGGCGTGATTGACAGCATCGCCTTCCAGACCAATATTCTGGCGCTGAATGCCGCAGTGGAAGCCGCGCGCGCCGGGGCGGAAGGCCGGGGTTTCGCGGTGGTGGCGGCAGAAGTACGTGCGCTGGCACAACGATCTTCTTCAGCCGCGCGCGATATCCGTCACCTCATCGACAATTCCGTTGGCCGTATCGCCGAAGGGAACACGCAGGTGCAGAATGCGGGTTCCGCCATGAATGAAATACTGCGCAGCGTGCAACAGGTCAGTGAACTGGTGGAAACCATTTCAGCGGCCAGCAAAGAGCAAAGTACCGGTATCGATCAGGTGAACGTCGCGGTCACCCATATGGATACCGCTACCCAGCAGAACGCCACCCTTTCGCAGGCGTCCTCAGCCGCGGCTCATGAAATGCAGCGCCAGGCAGAGGAGCTGTTAGAGGCTGTCAGCCTCTTTAAACTGCATCAGAGCGCCGCTTAATCCCGAACGCCATCCGGCTTCATTGCCGGATGGCACAGTACCTCTCCCGACTGATTTTACCCACTTCACGTCCAGGCAACCGCGCACTGAAAATCATCTGCGCCTACAATGCATCTCTGTCATAAACCCGATCCCAAGGAAGAGTATTGCTATGCTACGGTTTCGCCTGCCCCTCATCCCCTTGTTGAGTACCTTTTGCCTGCCCGCGTGGGCTCACCCGGAAACACTGAATAAAGTTAAAGAAGTCGAACAGCAGCTTCATGCCCGCGTGGGCTATGCCGAAGTCTCTCTGGCTGATGGCAAGATTCTGGAGAGCTATCGTTCTCAGGAACGTTTTCCGATGATGAGCACCTTTAAAGCGCTGCTATGCGGTGCAGTATTATCTCGAGTTGACGCCGGTAAGGAGCAACTGACACGCCGCGTTCATTACCGTCAGCAGGATTTGATTGAGTACTCACCGGTGACGGAAAAGCACCTTACCGACGGTATGACGGTGGCTGAACTCTGCGATGCCGCCATCACCATGAGTGATAACACGTCGGCTAACCTGTTGCTGACGACAGTTGGCGGCCCACTGGAATTAACCGCGTTTTTACGCAAGATGGGCGATGAGGCCACGCGTCTTGACAGATGGGAGCCTGACTTAAATGCCGCCCTGCCAGGAGATGAGCGAGATACCACCACACCAGAAAGCATGGCACGGACGCTGCGTCAGCTTCTCATCGGCAAGGTACTGACGCCAACGTCACGCCAGCAGCTACTGGACTGGATGGAGGCAGATAACGTCGGCGGGCCTTTGCTGCGTTCTGTTACGCCTGCAGGGTGGTTTATTGCTGATAAAACAGGAGCGGGCGAGCGGGGTTCCCGCGGCATCGTTGCGGCGCTGGGGCCAGATGGCAAGCCGGCACGCATTGTGGTGATTTACCTGACCGGAACACAGGCCACGATGGATGAACGAAACAAGAAAATTGCGGAAATCGGCGCGTCGCTGATTGAACACTGGTAGCGGGGTAAAAAACAACGCCACCCGAAGGTGGCGTTGTTTCGTTTTAAGCCTGGTCTCTGTCCAACCAGTTGCCTGTCACGATGTGCTGTCGCCCATCAACAGGACGCTGATACACATACATCCAGGCGCTGCCATAGGGCGTCTGGATGAGCTGGCGTTTGTATTCGCCACCTGCGGTACGCAATGCGTCCAGCTCGCTCAGGGTCGCCGCGTCAATGCGGTACACTTCACCCTGCACACATCCATCACCCGGCACAGCACCAGGGTAGTGCCCCAGACTGTAGAGTTGATAATGTTCAACGTTGTGATCGCCAAGCCACTGGGCATTTGTCATCCAATGACTATTGCCCTGCTTGCGTCGTAAACTGCCGTAGACAAATATTCGCATTGCTAGAACTCAAACTGATAGAGCAAATCAAGTGCCTGATCTATGCCAGACACCGCTTCCAGGTACAACTTAGGCATCAGGCGATAACGTAACGTAAGAGTCGCCAGTGAGTCAAAAATTCCCACGCCATATTTTACCTGCAGACCCGGCAATACATAACCACTGACCACCACCTGAGAGGAGTCACCCACCCCTTCGGTATCGAGCGCCAGATTACTGACGCCAAAGGTCTCGCCGATTTTACCCACAACCTGGCCACTTTGTGCAACCCCCAGACCGACCAGAGCAGAAGTCATCGCTTCACTATCGCTTTGACCACTCTCCAGACCCTGCCCGCGTAGCAGGTAGGATAACGCTTCCTGCTGCGACATTGCCGGGTCAGAGAAGATTTCTGCTTTCGGTTCATCAGCCATACCGGTGACGCGTACCCCGGCCGTCACGTCGTTTTCAGTCGCCTCCGGGTTACGGATCGCCTCAATGTTAAGTAATGGCTGGTCAGGTGGACCGGAGAACAATAACTCACCTTTACGCACAAGCAAATCCTGACCGTACGCATGATAACGCCCTTCCGGAATATTGATCTGTCCGTTAAGACCAAGCCCTTGTTTATCCTGAACAACTTTTAAATCACCCGTTAAGCGTGCTTTCAGGCCAAAAGCGCTCATACGCACGTTATTGCCCACATGCACCGTCAGATTGCTGTTAATCGGAATGGCGGCGGTTTTGGCTTCTTCCGGTTTCAGGTCTGAATTGAGCATCACTTCGTCGCTGGAGGTGCCAACCGCACTCTCGGGAACTTCATGCACGACGATGCGCGCCCAGGGCACATCCACATTGCCATCCAGGGTGAACAGACTCGGCGTCGCTTCAAACACCAGGTCCGGCGACACGTCGAGGCGCACCATGGGCGGCACGGTGATCCGGACGTTACTGCCTTTCGCCGCAACACGGGCGCGCCAGTTATCTATCTGACTCCAGTCCGCATCACCGCTCAGGCTAATCTGCCCGCGCTGCGTGCGCACCACCCCCTGTAGCGTGGATGTGGTGCCATTAAAGTTCATCGCCAGCTGGCTTGGCTGCATGTCGAACGGCATAAAGTTGCCTTCCACATCCACACCGTTAAGTTGCATCTGCCCGAACAATTGCGGGCTTTGCAGGTTGCCGCCAAGCCGCAGACTGGCATTCAGCGTGCCTGCCGCTTTCTCGCCACGGGTAAAGATAGCGTTCGCCATCGCCAGTGAGAAATTACGGATGTTCACATTACCACCGAGGTTGCGCCGCCCCTGTGGGTCGGTCACCTGGATCTGACCGTCAAACTGCCCGTTGTTGGTCAGGCGCATCATCCAGCCCACATCCGCGCGGTTATTACGCAACTGCGCATTGAGGTTGAGCGTCTCGAAGGCCACCGGCAGTGGCGAGCCATTAATAAGCTGCGTCACACGAACATTTCGTCCGTTCAGCGTCACTTCACCCTGCGGCAACCCCGCTTTGGTGGTGTCCCAGCTCACGTCGGCTTTTCCGCTGAAGGTGCCGCTGGCCTGCGTCGCCTCCGGCATAAAGGGTTTAAGCATGGCCAGATCGAAGCGGTTGAGATTGACCACGGCCCGCCCTTCTGCGCCAGCATCAATGGTTTGTGGTACGCACAGCTCCGCATTTGGGTTGCTCCAGCAGTGCGGCCCGATGCTGATTTTCTGCTCCTGATTGCGGTAATCCAGCGCAACGGAACGATTGAGCACCAGCGGTCCAACGGGGGTGGTGAAGCGGGTATCGCTGAGCGTGCCTTTCCAGCGCTGCTCGTTGCGATCAAAGCTCCCCGCCAGCTTCAGTTGCCCGGCAACCGGCTTGCCCTGTACGCGCAGTTCAAGCTCGTGCTGTTTTTCACTGCCTTTTGCAGCCAGCGTTACCAGGCTGAGATTGACGTTGGGCTGAGAAATCCGCTCCACACGCACGTTCATCGTCCCGGCTATCTGGTCGCTGGATTTGATATCCCCTTTCACCAGCACTCTGGCGATGCGTAGTTCCTGCCAGCGCAAATTATTGGCGGTAATGTCAGCCAGCACCTGCGGTGCTTCTACCGTGCCGCGAATATTAACCAGCCCTTTCGCGGTGCCACCGAGGCCCGGCAGGGCGTTATCCAGCCCCGGCGCATCAATGGTGGCATCCAGATTAAGATCTTTTACCCCCAGCTCGCCTTTCACGTCTGCTTTATTACGCCCCAGCTCCAGATGCAGGCCGGGAATAACCCACTGCATATAGCTGTTGCCTTTAAGATGACCGTCGACGCTCACTTTATTCTGTTTTACGTTCCCGGCGAGCTTCAGCTCAGGAATATCGACCTGCCAGGTACCGCCGTACAGACTGCCACGCATTTTCGCCAGCCCGCTTAGCTTCGCCGGCCACTCCGGGAAGGTTTTGGCGGTGTTAATGCCGTCCAGCGTTAACTCACCCCGCCAGCTGATGGCCTGCTGCCAGTCAAGTAGCGCCTTGAGCTCGGTTTTTCCCTCCAGCGCCGCCACGCTCAGCTTGTCGATATTGATCTGCTGCTCGTTCCCTTTACCGTCCAGGGTAATGGTGGCAGGGGGTAAATCCGCGCCTTTCACCGCCGTACGGAACGACAGCCTGTAGTCGGTCATTTTCCCGCTCAGCTTGAGCTTGAGGTCATCGGCCTGATACTGCTTTTCACCGGTAAACGGCCAGTAAAGCTGTTCGCTGGTGATATCGAGATTGAGCGGCAGCCCGGCTTCAGCCAGCTGCGTCTGCCCACGCAGAACAATATCGACCGGGCCGGACAGGTTAACGCCAAACTCCAGCTGCTTGCGTACTTCGCCGCCGACTTTCAGCTTCACCTTCTCACCTTTAATCGGGTCGACATTGAGGGTGGAATTGAGCGTGATATCTACCGGCCAGTTATCACGTAGCGTCGCGGTGCCGGTCGCATTCACGGTGCCCTGGTTTGAATCAACATCCAGCGCATCCAGTTTCATATTACCGTCGATGCTACTGACTTTAAGCAGCATAGTGCTGACGATAATGTCCGTGTCGCCGGTCAGGCGCAGTTGTTCCCCACGGAACTCTTCGATATTCAGGTTGAGCGGCAGGTGAACGTCCGTCATCTCCGGCAGGACCGGTTTCGAAAACAGTTGTTTTAGCGACTCACCGAGCGGTAACTCGTCAGGTCTGGGCTGTTGAATCTTTGGATCAACCACCTCCTCCTGCGCCACCTCCGCCACCTTAGGTAGTGCTATCAATAACCCACGCAGCGACGTGGGTTTCAGGGTCAGGTTTTTATCCTGCCAGTTCAGGGCGGAGGAGAAATCCATCACCGACACGGTGGTGTCATCAATTTTGATGTTGACGTTGTTGAGCGCCACATGACTAAGGGTAATAGGGTACGGGGTGGAAAGATTGAGCGGCCCGCTCTCCTCTTCTTCGACTTTAGCGGCGGGCGGCATCTTTTTGGTATCAACGACGACATTGATGTCTTTGAGCGAAATATCGTTCACACACAGGCTGGTGTCACGCAGGCAACCGAGCTTTACACCGAGATGAAGCTCTCCGGCATTCACTGCCACGCCGGGACTGTCGTAACGCACGTTTTTCAGCGTCAGATCACGCCAGCCACCGGTCACCTGATCGATATGCAGCCCCGGCACCCAGCGATTCGCCGCATTAAATAACAGATGCAGGCCGCTGGTGGTCCCCACCAGAAAGGCTATCGTCCCCAGAACCAGCAGAATAAACACCAGTACGCCGAGGCTTATCTTCTTCCATAAACTCATAATTCAGGCCCCAGACCGATGTAAAACTGTAAACCGTGCTCATCTTTGTCGCCCACCGGAACGGCGAGATCGAGCTTGATCGGGCCGACCGGCGACTGCCAGCGCACGCCGACACCGGTACCGGTTTTAAAATCGCTGCGACGAATGTCACTGACCGCCTCGCCGCTGTCGACGAAGACCGCTCCCCACCATTTTCCGGTGACGTTGTACTGGTACTCCAGCGAGCCGGTCGCCATTTTGGAGGCACCGATCAGTTTGCCATCGTCATTTTCCGGGGCGATCGATTTGTACTTATAGCCACGAATACTGCGATCGCCACCGGCGAAGAAGCGCAGATCCGGTGGAACGCGATCAAAGTCATCAGTTTCGATCCAGCCCACGTTGCCACGGGCGACGAAACGGTGACGATCGTAGAGGGTGCGGATCCAGACGTTCTGCGCCTGCATCACCACAAACTCAACGTCCGAGCCCCAGGCGGTGCTCGAATAATCTACCGAGTAACGCTGCGAGTCGCCCCAGGTCGGCATCAACCCACCGCGTGAACGGGTACGGCTTATCATCACCCCAGGGTAGAGCAGCATGGTGGTGTTGGTGACATTGGCCTGAGTAAAGTGGTCAAGGCTCCAGCGCAGGTTAATGGCGCGCTGCCAGCCACTGGAGAGATCCCAGTAGCGGGAGACCGCAAGGGTCGTGGAGTCGGCTTCCGTATCGTTAAGATCGGTGCGCTTAAAGCCGCCCTGCACAAGGTAATACTGCTCAAGCGGATTTTTCAAAAGCGGCATTTTATAGCTGAAATCAAGCTGCTGTTCGGGTGCCGAGACGCTGGCGGTGGTCGAGAAACTGTGTCCGTAAGAGTTTACCCAGGGCTTACGCCAGGTCGCTTTAACACGTGGCCCCACGTCGGTGGAGTAGCCCACGCCGGTCTCAATAGTATTTTCTATGCGCGGTGAGACCACACCCTTTAGCGGCAGCACTTTTGTTTTACGCGATTTGTCGAATTCGGGAGCCACGATGACGGAATTAAACCAGCCGGTAGCCGACAGCCGGCGGTTCAGCTCTGCCAAATCTTTCGTCTGGTAATAATCGCCTTTTTCAAAAGGCACGAGGTTTTGCAGATACTCTTCGCGGATTTGCGACCCTTCAAAGGTGACGTCGCCAAAGCGGTAACGCTCACCGCTGTCGTAGTCGATATCCCAGAAAGCCTGGCGTCTGTCCAGGGCGATCCCCAGCTGGCTATGATTATACTGGCTGTCAAAGTAGCCTTTGCGCAGGGCCACGCGGGTCAGAGATTTCTTGAAGCCGTCGTAGTCGCCATGATTGAGAATGGTGCCCGTTTTTGGGCGCTTGCTTAATAACGCCAGGTAATCTTCGTCGGTGCGTGCACCGCCGCGCAGAATCACGTCCGTGCCACCAATGCGCACCGGTTCACCCGCCGTCACGTGGGCAATCAGCACCTGGCGCCCTTTGGCCGGAGGGGGGCGTAGCTCAAATTGAATCGTCGGCTCGTAGTAACCGAGTGCTTTTAGTCCTTCACGAATGGCATCATCAACGCGTGCCTGGAACCGTTTATCCGGCGTGACTTCATCGCTCTGGATGGTCGATAACTGGGCGCGGACGTTTTTTTGTAATGTCCCGGTTAACCCTTCGAGCTGTAATCGCACGTTTGCCGCGACAGCGCTCTCGCATGCCAGTAATAAGCCGACAAAACATAAATAACGGATTTTTGGCACGTTTTCTCCTGAATATCCCTTGTTCCCGCCCCTGGAAGGAAACGTCAACGCCGCTCCGCGGCCTGTAAAAAATCCAAAATGTGGATTGAAAAACGGAAGACACCCCAAATATTTCTTATGTTTAAATCTAGTCTTATTTACCACGTTTATTGTGTTAAAAGAGACGCTTCGTTACAACCTTAACCGCAACTTGCGATCCTGGGAGGGCTCACCATGAGTCTGTTTGATAAAAAAAATCTTGTTACTCAATCGGATGCGCTACCCGGACGTAACACCCCGATGCCTGTCGCAGGCTTACATGCCGTGAACGAACACTCGATGACCAACGTGCCAGATGGCATGGAAACCGCCTTTTTTGCGATGGGCTGCTTCTGGGGCGTTGAGCGCCTGTTCTGGCAATTACCTGGGGTGTACAGCACTGCCGCAGGCTACATGGGCGGCTACACGCCAAATCCTACCTATCGGGAAGTCTGCACCGGGCAGACCGGCCACACCGAGGCCGTTCGCGTGGTCTATGATCCTGCCGTGATCAGCTATGATCAGCTCCTGCAGACATTCTGGGAAAATCACGATCCGGCGCAGGGTATGCGTCAGGGTAACGATCAGGGCACCCAGTACCGCTCGGCCATTTTTCCGCTGACCCCGGAACAAGATGCAGCGGCACGTGCGAGCCTTGAGCGTTTCCAGCAGGCAATGCATGCGGCCAATGACGAACGCACCATCACTACAGAAATCACCACCGCGCCGCCGTTCTATTATGCGGAAGATGATCATCAGCAGTATCTGCACAAAAATCCGTATGGCTACTGCGGTATTGGCGGCATTGGCGTCTGCCTGCCGCCGCAGCTGGCATAACCCCTGATTTTCCATCAGCGATAACCGGCTTGCCTGTTGGGCCGGTTCCTCTTTTCCATACCCCCGTGTCTTCGATATACCCTTTGGTTATGCAGAGACGGTGACGTTTCCATCCATTTCTGGCGCAAATGAGGCCAGATTGACGAAAGAACCGCCTGCCGGGTTACGTAACAAACTGCTTACACTGCTGGCGAGCGGTTATCCGCTTACGCTATACTAGCCAACGAAATTGCCGGCCCACCGCTTCGGACCGGCTTTTAATGTGCTATGCCACATGGATTATTCAATTTCCCCTTCCGAGGATCCGGTCACCGACTGGATAAATTATGTTAAACAGCATCTTAGTCATACTCTGTCTGATCGTTGTAAGTGCATTCTTCTCGTTGTCTGAGATATCACTTGCCGCATCCAGAAAAATCAAACTGAAACTGCTTGCCGATGATGGCAACATCAATGCGCAGCGCATTTTAAAAATGCAGGAAAACCCCGGCACCTTCTTTACCGTGGTGCAGATTGGCCTCAACGCCGTCGCCATTCTCGGCGGTATCGTCGGAGACGCCGCCTTCTCCCCCGCCTTTTACAGCATGCTCATCAGCGTGGTCTCACCTGAACTGGCAGAGCGCCTGAGCTTTATTATCTCATTCACGTTAGTAACGGGTTTGTTCATCCTGTTCGCCGACCTGACCCCGAAACGCATCGGTATGATCGCGCCTGAAGTTGTGGCTTTGCGCATTATCAACCCGATGCGCTTCTGCCTGTTTATCTTCCGCCCGCTGGTGTGGTTCTTTAACGGCATGGCCAACAACATCTTCCGCCTGTTTAAACTACCGATGGAGCGCAAAGACGATATTACCTCTGATGACGTTTATGCCGTTTTCGAAGCCGGTGCCCTGGCCGGGGTGCTGCGTAAGCAGGAGCATGAGCTGATTGAGAACGTCTTTGAACTGGAGTCACGTACTGTTCCCTCCTCCATGACGTCGCGTGAGAACATCATCTGGTTCGATCTCCATGAAGATGAGCAGAGTCTGAAGAATAAAGTAGCCCGGCACCCGCACTCGAAGTTCCTGGTCTGCAATGGCGACATTGACCATATCGTTGGCTACGTCGACTCCAAAGATCTGCTGAACCGTGTGCTGGGCAACCAGAGTCTGGCACTGAACAGCGGCGTGCAGATCCGCAATACCCTGATTGTGCCCGATACGCTGACCCTCTCCGAAGCGCTGGAAAGCTTCAAAACCGCCGGGGAAGACTTTGCGGTAATCATGAATGAATACGCGCTGGTGGTGGGCATTATCACCCTGAACGACGTGATGACCACGCTGATGGGCGATCTGGTGGGCCAGGGGCTGGAAGAGCAAATCGTGGCGCGTGATGAAAACTCATGGCTGGTGGACGGCGGTACGCCCATTGACGACGTGATGCGCGTGCTGGACATCGACGAGTTCCCGCAGTCCGGTAATTACGAAACCATCGGCGGCTTTATGATGTTTATGCTGCGCAAGATCCCGAAACGCACCGACGCGGTGAAATTCTCTGGCTACAAGTTCGAGGTGGTGGATATTGATAACTACCGCATCGACCAGTTGCTGGTGACGCGTATCGACAGCAAAGCCACTGTGTTAACGCCAAAGCTGCCGGATGCGGAAGAAAAAATAGCGAACGACGCCTAATTTTCTCCCTACCTTAAAAACATCAACGGCTCCATTTTGGAGCCGTGCCAGTCAGTTTAGCGCGGACTGGTTTCACCTACTCTACCTGCCTGTTTCTCCCTATTGTTCTGTTCAACTCCCCTAAACGTTTTCCTAATCTGCCCGGTTGCGGATCGGGTTCTCTGTTTCCTTCCCGTTGCACAGCATAAGTATATCCCTGTTTTTACCGGCGGGCATGAGGCCTGCCGTCATAGTGATGATTGGGGCACCCACCGGGGTGGCCTGCTCGGTCTGCCCCGGGGGTATCACCTCCGGCTCCCCGGTCAACCCGCTTCCCGGTGCCAAAGTGTTGCCCGGCGAAACCGATATCGCCCTTCCCGGCCCGCTGCCTTTTCTGCTCACCCGCACCTACAGCAGTTACCGTACCCCCACTCCCGCCCCGGTCGGTCTCTTCGGCCCCGGCTGGAAAGCCCCGTCTGATATCGTCCTGCAGATACAGGACGGGGCGCTTATCCTCAATGACAACGGCGGGCGCAGCATTCACTTTGAGYATCTGCTGCCCGGCGAGACCGCCTTCAGCCGCTCTGAACTGTTCTGGCTTGCCCGGGGTGGCGTGGACCGGTTGCACGCAAGTAACCCCCTGCATACTGTGTGGCAGACCCTGCCGGAAGACCTCCGCCTCAGTCAGCATACGTACCTGGCCATCAGCAGCCTGCAGGGYCCCTGGTGGATTCTGGGGTGGGCTGAGCGCGTACCGGGCATCGATGAAGCGCTGCCACCYCCGCTGCCACCGTACCGGGTGCTGACCGGGCTGGCTGACCGTTTCGGGCATACACTGACGTATCACCGCGAGGCCGCAGGTGAGTTTACCGGGCATATCACGGCGGTAACGGACGGCGCAGGGCGTCGCTTTCGCCTGATGCTGAGTACACGACCAGAGCGTGMCCGGCAGCAGGGATTACCGGCCTGTCCTGATGCGCCGGTCGCCACCCGCTATGGTCAGGACAGCGGTATCCGGCTGGACGCCGTCTGGCTGACGCATGACCCCGAATACCCCGACACCCTGCCAGCGGCACCGCTGGCGCGCTATGTGTATTCCCCGGCCGGAGAGCTGGCAGCCGTGTATGACCGGGGCGATGTGCAGGTGCGTCGCTTTGCATACGACCCGGCACACCCCGGCAGGATGGTGGCGCACGGCTATGCCGGTCGCCCTGAGACCACCTATTGCTACGATGCGTCAGGACGGGTAACGGAGCAGCATAATCCGGCAGGCTTAAGCTACCGCTATGATTATGCCCGCGACCAGGTTGCCATCACCGACAGCCTGAACCGCCGGGAGGTCCTGCACACCGAAGGCGAAGGTGGCCTGAAGCGGGTGGTGAAAAAAGAGCACGCCGACGGCAGCGTGACGCTCAGCGCATACAATCCGATGGGCTGGCTTATCGAACAGACCGATACGGCAGGCCGCAAAACGCAGTACCGGCATAATATTGCCTCCGGCAACATCACCGGCATTGTCACCCCCGATGGCAGGCTGACCGAATTTTATCACACCCCTCAGCGACAGCTCTGCGCCGTGAAGTACCCGGATGGTCTGGTCCTGCGTCTCACATACGATGCGCAGGGCCGCCTGACGGCAGAGACCTCCCGCGAGGGCAATACCACCCGCTACGGGTACGAGGACCCGCGCAGTGAATACCCGTCCCGTATTCAGGACGCTACCGGCAGCCAGAAACAGATAACCCGCAACCGCTACGGTCAGGTACTGACTTTCACCGACTGCTCGGGATACCAGACCCACTATGAATACAATCGCTTCGGGCAGGTGACAGCCATCCATCACGAGGAAGGGCTGAGCCAGGTGTTCGCGTACAACGAACGGGGCCAGATGGTCAGCCAGACGGATGCTGACGGCCATGAAACCCGCTATGCGTACAACGATGCCGGTGACCTGACCACGGTGATACTGCCGGACGGCAGGCGCAGTGAAACCGGGTATGACGCCACGGGCCGGGCCGTGTCCACCACGCAGGATGGCCTGACCCGGCAACTCGATTACGATGCCGCGGGGCGTGTCACCCGGCTCACGAATGAAAACGGCCGCCACTGTACACTGCATTACGACGTACTGGACCGGCTGACGCAGCAGACCGGTTTCGACGGCAGGACACAGTATTACCGGTACGACCTGACCGGCAGGCTGAGCCGCAGCGAAGAGGAAGACCTCATCACCCTCTGGCACTACGATGCATCCGACCGGCTGACGCACCGCAGCATGAACGGCGAGCCTGCAGAGCACTGGCACTATGACGACCGCGGCTGGCTGACTGAAATCAGCCACCTCAGCGAAGGGCACCGGGTCGCCGTGCACTATCAGTACGATGACCGTGGCCGCCTGGTCAGTGAGCGCCAGACGGTACAGGCCCCGGACACGGCGGCACTGCTCTGGCAGCACGAAACCACACACGCCCGGAATGAACAGGGACAGGTGAACCGCTTCCGGCCGGACAGCCTTCCCCCGGTGGAGTGGCTGACATACGGCTCCGGATACCTGGCAGGCATGAAGCTCGGCGACACCCCGCTCATGGAGTTCACCCGCGACCGTCTGCACCGGGAAACCCTGCGCCACTTCGGCACACCTTTATATACGTTGTCCACCGCCTGGACCCCCGGCGGGCAGCTGCAGAGCCACCACCTCAACAGCCCGCAGCAGGACCGCGACTATGGCTACGATGCAGTCGGGCAACTGGTACGCATCAGCGGCCCGCTTCAGGTCAGGGAGTATACGTACGGCTCCGGCGGCAGACTGACCGCTGTGCGTACCACCAGTGAGAACCTTGATGGGCAGCACACTTACCTCACCGACCCTGCAGGCAACCGGCTGCCTGAGCCCGGGCTGCATCCAGAGCGCGCCCTGACAGCATGGCCGGATAACCGTATCCATGAAGACGCACATTATCTGTACCATCACGACCGCCACGGCAGGCTGACAGAGAAAACGGCGCGCACGCCGGTGGATGACGGGGACAGCCATCACTACCGTTACGATAACCAGCACCGGCTGATTCATTTCATCCACACGCGGCATAACGGCCTCAGGGCTGAAGGCCGCTACCTCTACGACCCGCTGGGCCGCCGGCTGGCGAAGCAGTTCCGGCATCAGGAGCATGTGGAACCGTCACTGACCTGGTACGGCTGGGACGGCGACCGGCTGGTGACCACGCAGACGGCGCAGTCCCGCATCCAGACGATTTATGAACCCGGCAGCTTTACGCCGCTCATCCGGGTGGAAACCGCCACGGCGGAACTGGATGCCCTGCGCCATCACCGGACGCTGGCGCAGAAACTGCAACAGGATGGCAGTGAGGCCGGTTATGCCGTGGTGTTCCCGCCAGAGCTGGTGGCAATGCTGGACCGGCTTGAGGGTGAGCTGCGGGCCGGGGCCGTCAGCACGGAGAGCCATCAGTGGCTGGCCGGATGCGGCCTGACGCCGGA
>NZ_JAHVDV010000012.1:0-121951 GCF_051486985.1 Yokenella regensburgei | reverse complement strand
TTATTTTCGCTTTTCTCTGCGGGCTTCTCAGTGAATCTCACCGGAACACCCTGCTGACCCGGCGGCGTGTGTGCCGTTGTTCCGTGTCAGTGGAGGCGCATTATAGGGAGTTATTCCGGGCTGACAAGTCTAAAATTCAAAAAACTTTTTAACCGTCTCTTTTTTGCGCAAAACGTCACTAAACTGGCAGTTTTTCAAGCGTTCTGAAGCCATAGCGTTGCAAAACGGGCAATAAAAGTACAGTTTCGGGCGTGACCTCCATGCAATACGCAATATTTTCATCGGCTGATTTTGCATCCGGTGCTTCATGCTCAAGTAGCCAGGCGGTACGACGCGCTATCGCCGCACCTGAGTCAATAAAACGTGTCCCTTCCGGCAATACCTGCAAAAGCTCATCCTGCAGTAAAGGGAAGTGCGTACAGCCCAGCACCACGGTATCTGGTGGCTCACTCATACGTAGCCAGGGGCGGAGGATTTTCTTAAGCTCATCAAGTGGAACCGGTTTGCCATGTAGCTTCGCTTCTGCAAGCTCGACCAGCTCAGCCGAACCCAACATTTCGATGGTGCATTCATTAGCAAATCGCGAGATAAGCTCATGGGTGTAAGGGCGTTTCACCGTCGCGCGGGTTGCCAGTAATCCCACTACGCCGTTTGCGGTTAAACGTGCCGCCGGTTTAATGGCAGGTACTACCCCGACAACCGGGAAGGAGAATTTTTCGCGCAAGGCCGGGAGAGAAACGGTACTGGCCGTATTGCAGGCGATAATGGCAAGGGCCAGCGGGTATTGAGCCTGAACAGCGGTGACGATTTCAACAACGCGTTCAACAATAAACGCTTCACTCTTTTCCCCGTAAGGAAAGGCGACGTTATCGAAGGTGTAGATGTAATGAAGATCCGGCAGGAGATGCCGGATCTCGTCGTAAACCGATAACCCACCGACGCCAGAGTCAAACACCAGCACGGTGGGCCGTAGTTCAGAAGGTGTAGCTGCCAGACAAGGTGTATTCCCGTCCTGCAGTTTGGTAGCCATAAGCTGTCTCGTAATCTTTATCGAACAGGTTAGCTATTTTACCACGAACTGTCAGGTGTGAGGTCACTGGATATGACGCAGAAAAATCGACAGTACTGTAACCTGGCAACACACGTTGCTCAGGATTGTAGGCCGATGTTCTGTTGTCGTAGCGCTTACCGAAATACTCCCAGGCAAGATTCATGTCCACATCGAAGACCGCCCAGTCAAGCTGATACTTGGCCTGGCGCTTCGCACGACGTGGCAGCACTTCGTCAGTTTCATCATCACGCGGGTCAATATATTGCAGCGTAACGCGGTGAGAGAAGATGCCGGTGTCCACAGTGCCCGTCCACTCTACGCCCTTAATCGTTGCCGAGTTGATGTTGTAATAAGCCGTGTCGCTGTAGGTAATAAGATTATCAATCTCATAACGATAAGCAGACAGGCGCCAGTCAAGCGGCCCGCTCAGTCCCTCAATACCCGCTTCCCATTGCTTAGACTCCTCCGGCTTAAGATCCGGATTGGAGGCAATGTTAAAACGCTTCGCACCAAACTGCTGCCCCAACGACGGCGCCAGGAAGCCGGTACCGTAAGAGAGCGTCAGACGATAGTTTTCAACGAACTCCCAGCCTGCAGCCGTCTGCCAGGTGCCGTGCCAGCCGAACTCTTCGTCTTTGTCCTCACGCCCGGAGGCTTCCAGCGTGACGTCGCCAAACTGCTGCAGGCCAGACAGGTAGAGTCCGGTATTATCGCGGTCGTAGGCTTCACGAGAGCGTTTGTTAGAGGAGACCAGACGTTCCTGTTTCCAGTCTGCGCCTGCGCTCACCGAACCATGACCAACTGCAACATTATTCGCCCACTGAATATAACGCTGCTCCATGTCATCCAGCGTGGTGCCGTCTTCATAACGACCATAGATGCTGCTGTAGTTGTAGTCTTTGCTTTTCTGGTAGCTCGCCACCAGCTGGGACGAGTAGATCCCCTGATTAAGGCTCAGGCCGGTATCCCACCCCTGACTGTACAACTGACGCTCATCCGCACTGTATTCCGGCAGGAACGGCGGGCTGCCAAGGTCATAGTCCACATTATTGCTAAAGCTGTACCCACGGAAGAAGCCGTCAATATTGTCGTTGAACTTATGCTGCAGGCTTCCCCAGAAGGTTTTATTGCGGTAACCATCACGGTCAGCATCATGGTCCCATGAAGAGCCCGGCTGCACGTTAAAACCACGAGTACTGGTGTAGGATCCAGCGGCAGTGACCACGGTGTCATCAAAGCGCTGCCGCAGTGTGCCGTCATAGGTCTGGTATCCTTTCGAACCGATGCTGGCATTAATCTGCGATTGCTCGCCACCGCTCTGGGTAATGACGTTAACCACACCACCGATTGCGCCGGAGCCGTAAACGGTCGAGCGCGGGCCACGGATGTATTCAACGCGCTGCACTAAAGAGAGGGGGATCTGGTTAAGCTCCGGGTCGTTTGAAATACCGGAGCGTGCAACCGGCACGCCATCAATCAACAGCAACAGGTGTTTCGCTTCTGTACCCCGAACAAAAACAGAGGCGGTCTGACCCAGACCACCATTTTGCGCGATATCCACGCCAGGCAGTCGACGTAGTACGTCAACCAGGGAGCGTGACTGCCAGCGATCGATATCCTCACGAGTTACGACTTCCGTGGGCGCCAGTACCGTTTTGGCAGGCTGTTGAAAACGATTTGCTGTCACCACCAGCGTGTCCGGGTTGCTGTCCTGCGCCCAGCCAGAAAATGCCGTGACGGAGAGCGCCGTCAGCAGCGAAACTTTTTTTATCATTGTGTAAGCATCCACATAATAGGAAGGATGCCGCAGGTACCCTCAGTAGCTCGCGACGACGGTACCAATTGCGACGTAACTCCGGCAGGTCTTCGGGCTTGGAGGTACTACAAGATGATGACTTCCCACTTTTATAAGCAGTGTCTGCTTTCGCTATCATCCCACCTTTCCTTACCGCTGCGCGTCAGCTCCAGATTTACACTGGATTCCCTTTTAACTTACAGGACCGGAACAGGGATGCTACATTCATAAACATATAGATGTCCAGACTGCTATGAGGTGAATCGAAAAAACATCCGGCGCTGGACATCCCCTGAGCAACCCCTACAATCCCCGCGTTATTCTTACTCATTCAGGAAATACGATGACTCCCGAACACCTGCCAACAGAACAGTATGATGCGCAACTTGCCGAGAAAGTCGTGCGTCTGCAGTCGATGATGACGCCCTTCTCCGCGCCCGTACCGGAGGTGTTCCGCTCGCCGGTCAGCCATTACCGTATGCGTGCCGAGTTCCGCATCTGGCACGATGGCGACGACCTGTACCACATCATTTTCGATCAGCAGAGCAAAAGTCGTATTCGCGTGGACAGTTTCCCGGCGGCAAGTGAGCTGATTAATCAGCTGATGAAGGTGTTGATGGAGAGCCTGCGCGAGAACAAAACGCTGCGCCATAAGCTTTTCCAGATTGATTACCTGACCACCCTCAGCAATCAGGCCATCGTCACTCTGCTCTATCACAAAAAGCTGGACGAGGCGTGGCGTGAAGAGGCGACCCGCCTGCGTGATGCCCTGCGGGCACAAAACCTGAATGTGCAACTGATTGGCCGAGCAACCAAAACCAAGATTGCGCTTGATCAGGACTTTATTGATGAGCGTCTGCCCGTTGCGGGTAAAGAGATGATCTACCGCCAGGTAGAAAACAGCTTCACACAACCTAATGCCGCCATGAATATACAGATGCTGGAGTGGGCGCTGGGTGCAACAAAAGGGTCAACCGGGGATCTGCTCGAACTATACTGCGGTAACGGCAACTTCTCACTGGCACTCGCCCGTAATTTCGACCGCGTTCTGGCAACGGAAATCGCCAAGCCATCGGTAGCGGCAGCGCAATACAACATTGCCGCAAACCATATCGATAATGTGCAGATTATCCGCATGTCGGCAGAAGAGTTCACCCAGGCAATGAACGGCGTGCGTGCGTTCAACCGCCTGCAGGGGATCGATTTAAAGAGCTATCAGTGCGAGACGATTTTCGTCGATCCACCGCGCAGTGGGCTGGACAGCGAAACCGAGAAGATGGTGCAGGCGTATCCCCGGATTTTGTACATTTCCTGTAATCCGGAAACCTTGTGTAAGAATCTTGAAACGTTAAGCCAGACGCACAGCATTGAACGTCTGGCCCTGTTCGATCAGTTCCCCTATACGCACCATATGGAGTGCGGGGTTCTGTTAACAGCGAAATAGTTTATAAACGGTTGCCAGGCCTGATGGCGCTTCGCTTATCAGGCCTGAGGTCCTACAGCCCCTGATTGCGGTTACGCATACGAAAACCGATCCAGAACACCAGAATCACCGACAGCACCGCCGGGAAGAAGTTGGAGCCGATGTCCGGATACTCCGCTCGCACCACGGTGCTGTAAAGCAATACACCGAGAATAAAGCAGGCGGCCGCAAGGCCAGGCAGACCCACGGGCATGGTACGGTTTTGATAGCGTTGATGCAGGCAGTACACTGTCAGCACCAGGGAAATAATGGGGAATACGGAGAAAGGCACAATGGAGCTAAAAATCGCTGCAAAGGTGCCATTAATGGATAAGCCAGCGATTAACGCCAGCAACAACGTACCTCTATCTTGACCTGACTGTTTCATTACTCGTCCTTCACTCATCGGGTTGATGCGCCATTTTTTCTTGTTCACGGCGATACCAGTAATACGCGCCTTTGGAAATCATCCTCAGCTGTAGCACCAGTCGCTCTTCTAATTGCTTGCGTTGCTCAATGCCTACATCCAGCGCCTCAGCGCCTGCACTAAACACAATCGTTACCATCGCCTCGGCCTGCGCTTCAGTGAACGCCCGCGGCATATGGTTTTCGATTTCAAGATAGTCGGCAAGTTCCGCAATAAAATGCTGGATTTCACGCGCCACCGCTGCACGAAATGCCGCAGAGGTACCCGAGCGTTCACGTAATAACAGCTGGAACGCATTTGGGTTATTGCCGATAAATTCCATAAAAGTTGAAACGGATGTACGGATAACGCTGCCGCCTTTGGCGATACGTTGACGCGCCTGACGCATCAACTGACGCAGCATCAATCCGCTCTCATCGACCATGGTCAGGCCGAGTTCATCCACATCGCGGAAATGACGATAAAAGGACGTCGGGGCTATGCCCGCCTCGCGCGCAACTTCACGCAGACTCAGGCTGGCGAAACTTCGCTCAGCGCTCAGTTGACTGAATGCCGCTTCAACCAGCGAACGCCGGGTTCTCTCTTTTTGTTGCGCTCTTACGCCCATCACAATGCTTGAATCCTTCCGCAGACCTGCTGGCACTATACCAGAGAATAAAACTAATCGGATTGTACTGGTTTGTGAATGATTGTTTACGAGCTCTTTCTGCTTTCGCGCACGAAAAAAGCACAACGATAATTGGGTTATCGCGCTGTTGATGTTACTATTATGTTGCTTTTATGTATAAGAACAGGTAAGCCTTGCCATGCCACATTCCTACGATTACGACGCAATAGTTATAGGCTCAGGCCCGGGCGGTGAAGGTGCTGCTATGGGTCTGGTTAAACAGGGTGCCAGAGTGGCGGTCATTGAGCGCTATCATAACGTGGGCGGTGGTTGTACCCACTGGGGAACTATCCCGTCAAAAGCCCTCCGCCACGCCGTCAGCCGCATTATCGAATTCAATCAAAACCCATTATACAGCGACCACACCCGCATTCTTCGCTCCTCCTTTGCCGATATTCTTAACCACGCGGACAGCGTGATAAATCAGCAAACGCAGATGCGTCAGGGCTTCTATGAACGTAACCGCTGTGAAATTCTGCAGGGGAATGCGCACTTTATTGACCCGCATACGCTGGCGCTGGAGTGCCCGGACGGCTCGGTCGAAACGCTGACAGCAGAGAAATTTGTCATTGCCTGCGGTTCACGCCCGTACCATCCGGCCGATACCGATTTTGCGCATCCGCGCATTTACGACAGCGATTCCATCCTCAATATGCATCATGAGCCACGCCATGTGATCATCTATGGTGCCGGGGTGATCGGCTGCGAATATGCGTCGATCTTCCGGGGGATGAATGTCAAAGTCGATCTGATCAACACGCGCGATCGTCTGCTGGCCTTCCTCGATCAGGAGATGTCAGACTCCCTCTCCTACCACTTCTGGAACAGCGGTGTGGTCATCCGTCATAACGAAGAGTACGAGCACATCGAGGGGACCGAGGATGGCGTGATTATGCATCTGAAATCCGGCAAGAAGGTGAAAGCTGACTGCCTGCTCTATGCTAACGGACGCACCGGTAATACCGACAGCCTGCAGCTGGAGAACATTGGGCTTGATGCTGACGGACGCGGTCAGTTGAAAGTGAACAGCATGTACCAGACCGCGCTTCAGCATGTGTATGCCGTCGGAGACGTCATCGGCTATCCAAGCCTGGCTTCGGCCGCTTACGATCAGGGTCGCATTGCCGCGCAGGCGATGATGAAAGGTGAGGCCACCGCCCATCTGATTGAGGATATCCCCACCGGTATCTATACCATTCCTGAGATCAGCTCTGTCGGCAAAACCGAACAGCAGCTGACCGCCATGAAAGTGCCTTATGAAGTGGGCCGCGCGCAGTTTAAGCACCTGGCGCGGGCGCAGATTGTGGGCATGAGCGTGGGCACGCTGAAAATCCTGTTCCACCGTGAAACCAAAGAGATTTTGGGGATTCATTGCTTTGGTGAACGCGCGGCCGAAATCATTCACATCGGTCAGGCGATTATGGAGCAGAAAGGCGGTGGTAACACTATCGAGTACTTTGTTAACACCACCTTTAACTACCCGACCATGGCCGAAGCCTATCGGGTAGCGGCGCTAAACGGTTTAAACCGCCTGTTTTAACGCGCTGTCGAAGTGGCCATCCATTGCACCACGGATGGCCTCTGCCAGGTGTTCATAACGGCTGCGCAGTGGGGAGCCTGGACGATAGACCAGCCCAACGGTACGGCGTGGTTCCGGCTTGATGCAGGGCAGATAGATTACGCCATCGCGTTCACGCTCACGGGGAACCGCCAGCGCAGGCAGCAAAGTAATGCCGCTTCCTGCCGCAACCATGTTGCGCAGCGTTTCAAGACTGGTCGCCCGGAAATGGGTATCTTCTTCCGCGCCGGCCTCAAAACAGAAGCCCATCGCCTGGTCGCGCAGGCAGTGTCCATCTTCCAGCATCAGCAGTTTTTCACCCGCCAGGTCTGCCATCGGTACGCGGTCGCGGTTTGCCCAGGGGTGATCGGCATAAATCGCCAGCATCATCGGCTCATCGAACAACGGTACTTCAATAAAGGCTTCACTCTCTTTTACCAGCGCGAGAATGGCGCAGTCGAGCTTACCGCTATCCAGCTGGGCCAGTAGCTGATGGGTTTGCGCTTCGTGCAGATACATTTCCAGTTTCGGGAACGTCTGATGCAGCAAAGGAATAATATGCGGCAGCAGATAAGGACCAACGGTGGGGATTAAGCCAATATGCAGCGGACCAGACATGGCTTCCCCCTGCTGGCTTGCCATCTCCTTGAGCACTTTGACCTCACGCAATACGGTGCGCGCCTGATCCACCAGCAACAGACCAGCCTGCGTAAACAGGACTTTGCGACTGGTGCGCTCTAAAAGCATCACGCCAAGCTCGTCTTCCAGCTTACGTATTTGCCCGCTCAGCGTGGGCTGGCTGACATGACAGGAATCCGCGGCACGGCGAAAATGGCGGTGTTCAGCTAACGCCACCAGATATTCAAGATCACGAATATTCATTATTCATCCTCCATCGCCACGATAGTTCATGGCGATAGATAGAATAGCAATGAACGATTATCCCTATCAAGCATTCTGTACAATAATTAGCATCAGAAACGAAGCGGACACCATTACCCTTGTTGCCACTGCCTCTTTCTCTCTGAATAACTAAAGCCAACGTGAACATTTTGCGGACCTCTGCGTCCGCTTTTTTTTGCGTCAAAATCCTGATAAATAAAAGCAAAAAGGCAACCCAGGTTGCCTTTTTATCTCTGCGCCCTCTCCTTATGGGAGCGGGCTGGAGTGAGGGCATCAGCCCGCAGGGGATCAAACTAAACGATTTTTCGCATCCGCAATCGCCTGCGCGACCTGCTGCGGGGATACTCCGCCTTTGGCGGCACGCTTATCCAGACAGGATTGCAGCGACAGAATCGGATAGACATCTTCGGCAATGACGGCGCTGAATTTCTGCAGGTCGGCCAGCGGCAGATCTTCCAGCGGCTTACCCTGCCGGATAGCGTCTACCACCGCTTCGCCCACAATATGGTGCGCTTCACGGAACGGCACACCTTTAGCGACCAGATAATCCGCCAGCTCAGTGGCATTAGCATAGCCCTGCTGCGCCGCTTCCTGGCAACGCGGACGCTTCACCTGAATGCCATCCAGCACCAGCGCCGCCATGTGCAGGCAGTCCAGCCAGGTGTCTAGCGCATCGAACAGCCCTTCTTTGTCTTCCTGCATGTCTTTGTTGTAGGCCAGCGGCAGACCTTTGAGGGTCATCATCATGCCGGTCAATGCCCCCTGCACACGGCCACATTTACCACGGATAAGCTCAAGCGCATCCGGGTTTTTCTTTTGCGGCATCAGCGAGGAGCCCGACGTTACACGATCGGACAGCTCTACAAATCCGGCTTCGCCAGTGTTAAAGAAAATCAGGTCTTCGGCAAAACGAGACAGATGCACCATGCTAATTGAAGCATCAGAGAGCAGCTCCAGCACATGGTCACGGTCAGAAACGGTATCCAGACTGTTACGGGTCGCGCAGCTAAAGCCCAGCCAACCGGCGAGTTGCTCACGATCGATCTCATAAGCGGTCCCCGCCAGCGCGCCACAACCCAGCGGGCTGACATCCAGACGCTTAAGCGTGTCCTGCAAACGGCTTTCGTCACGCGCCAGCATCTCAACGTAGGCCAGGCACCAGTGGGCAAAGGTTACCGGCTGGGCACGTTGCAGGTGGGTGTAACCTGGCATCACCGCGTCCTGGTTATTTTCTGCGGTTTCCACCAGCGCGCTTTGCAGCTGACGGCAGGCGGCAAGCAGCTCTGCTACTGTATCCTTGCACCACAGTTTGAGATCGGTCGCCACCTGGTCATTACGACTACGCCCGGTGTGCAGCTTTTTACCCAGCTGACCCACTTTATCGATAAGCTTGCCTTCCACCCAGCTATGGATGTCTTCCGCATCGCTTTCGAGGATCTGCTGTGGGTTCGCCTGCACTTCCTCTAACAGAACGTTCAGCGCGCCTTCCAGCTGAGCCTGCTCTTCACTGCTCAGCACGCCCACGGTGACCAGCGCTTTGGACCAGGCCACAGAGCCAACGATATCCTGCTCCGCCAGGCGATAGTCAAAGCGCAAAGAGTCATTGAACTGTTTGAACCGTTGATCTGCTGCCTGTGAAAAACGCCCACCCCAAAGTGCCATAACATGCTTCCTTAAATTCGTTTCGTTCTGATATTTATGCCGGATGGCGCTGCGCCTGTCCGGCCTTAAGATTCGGTTGCTTGTGCTTACGCGAGAATACGCGTGCCAATCGGCGTGCCGTTAAACAGCGCAGGCAGTTGCTCTGCATGACGCCAGGAGGCGATATCCACCGGGCGGTTCAGGGCGCGCGCAGCATCCAGCGCCGCATTCACCTTCACAATCATGCCGTCGGTGATAATGCCCTGCGCAATAAGCTGTTCTGCTTTGGCCGCCGTCATTTCGGCGATACGCTGGCCTTTGCCATCCAGAATCCCGCTCACATCTGAAAGGAGAATCAAATCTGCTCCCAGCGTTGCTGCCAGCGCCGTCGCTGCCTGATCGGCATTGACGTTCATCAGGCGGCCATCGTCGGTCACGCCAATCGAGCTGATAACCGGCAGGAAGCCGCCTTCCAGCAGGGAATTCACCAGCTTCGGCGAGCCGGGCAGCGCCTGACCCACATGGCCCAGTTCTTTATCCAGCTCGGTGACTTTCACGCTGTCTCCGTCGCCAAGGAACAGGCCAACAGAGGCAATCTTGTGTTTCTTCGCCCAGGCCAGCAGGGTTTTGTTGGCCGTGCCCGCCAGGGCGCCGGTAATAATGTCGATTTGATCGGCAGGGGTGACGCGCAGACCGTTTTTCTTGGTCACCGGTAAACTGAGCTTTTTCATCAGCTCATCCACCACACAGCCACCGCCATGCACAATCACCAGCGGACGTTCATGGGATTCACGGTAATTCACCAGCGCGGTAAACAGACGCTCCAGCGCTTCTTCACTATCCAGCAGTACGCCACCGAGTTTAATAATTAATGGGTTCATCATCACGCCTGCACTCAATTAGATAAGAGACTGGGTTTCAGCATAGCCGAAACGAATATTTGCACACTGCATAGCCTGAGCCGCCGCCCCCTTCAGAAGATTATCTTCGGTCGCGACCACAATCAGGTGCTCATCCTGTACCGCAAAGCCGATATCGCAGAAGGGCAGACCCACTACGTTTTTCAGCGCCGGCACGCCTTTTTCATACAGGCGCACCAGTGGCTTATTGCGGTAGGCCTTCTGGTAAATCTCTGCAATCTGCCCGTGCGTCACGCCAGGCTTCAGGCGGCAGGTGATGGTTTCCAGAATGCCACGGGCGAAATTACCCAGATGCGGGGTGAAAATCACCGGTGCGCCGAGGTGGGTGGTGATTTCCGGATGATGGCGATGGTTAAACACGCCATAAGGCTGCAGGCTGACCTCACAGAAGCTATTAGAGACTGCCGCTTTGCGCCCTGCGCCGCTCACACCGCTGGTTGCGTTAATCACCGGCCACTGGTTGAGATCCAGCACGCCGGCATCAATCAGCGGTTTAAGAGAGAGTTGCGCTGCGGTTGGGTAACAGCCCGGCACCGCGATGAGATTCGCCGCTTTCAGCGCATCAGTGCTCCACTCCGCCAGCCCGTAGACCGCCTGCGCCAGCAGGTCAGGGTGCTGATGCGTGAAGCCGTAGAATTTTTCATAAAACGCGGGGTCGTTAACACGGAACGCACCGGAGAGGTCAAACACCACGCAGCCAGCGGCAAGAAATTGTGGTGCCAGGTCGTGACTCACTTCGTGCGCGGTCGCCAGAAACACCACGTCAACGCCTTCAACGAACTCGTTGATGTCGGACATTGGCTGCAACGGCAGATCAACAATGCCTTTCAACTGCGGATGTAAATCGGAGACCAATTTTCCTGCATCATTGCTTTGCGCTGAAACCGTCAAAGCGGTTATGTTCATATGAGGATGGCGATTTACATAGGTCACTAGCTCTGCGCCGGCATATCCGCTGGCACCCACAATTAATGTGTTCAACATCGGGGCAGTCTACCTTCTTAGTGCGTCAAGTTTGCCAGGGAGTGATTCGACATCAATCCCACGTCGCTCTGTAAAGGCGCCGAATGGGTTCCTTTACGCTCAACATTAATGTATTTTTATTCACTATTAATGCATGAATATTGATACTATCACGAACTCAGGTATGTCAACAATGAAAATGAATTTGCCGCCATTTATCGAGATTTACCGCGCCCTGATTGGCACGCCGTCCATCAGCGCAACGGAAGAAGCCCTTGATCAAAGCAATGCTTCTTTAATCAATCTGCTGGCAGGATGGTTTGGCGACCTCGGGTTCAAGGTGGAAGTTCAGCCCGTTCCCGGCACGCGCAATAAGTTTAATCTGTTAGCCAGCATTGGTGAGGGGGCGGGTGGCCTCCTGTTAACCGGTCACACCGATACCGTCCCCTTTGATGACGGTCGCTGGACGCGCGATCCCTTCACGCTGACCGAGCACGACAACAAACTCTACGGGCTGGGGACGGCGGATATGAAAGGCTTCTTCGCCTTCATCCTGGATGCCCTGCGTGATATTGATGTGACGACGCTGAAAAAGCCGCTCTACGTACTGGCCACTGCCGACGAAGAGACCAGTATGGCAGGCGCACGCTACTTCGCCGAAAACACGCAGCTGCGCCCGGACTGCGCCATCATTGGCGAGCCAACCTCCCTGCAGCCGGTGCGCGCCCACAAAGGTCACATCTCAAGCGCGATCCGCATTCTTGGGCAATCGGGCCACTCCAGCGATCCGGCACGGGGCGTAAACGCCATAGAGCTGATGCACGACGCCATCGGCCATATCCTGCATCTGCGCGATAACCTGAAAACGCGTTATCACTACGATGCCTTTACCGTCCCCTACCCGACGCTGAACCTCGGCAGCATTAACGGTGGCGATGCCTCTAACCGCATCTGTGCCTGCTGCGAGCTGCACATGGATATTCGTCCGCTGCCGGGAATGACCCTTAACGATCTCAACGGGCTGCTTGCTGAGGCCCTGGAGCCGGTAAGCAGCCGCTGGCCGGGTCGTCTTACCGTCACCGAACTGCACCCGCCGATTCCAGGCTACGAATGCCCGCCCGATCACCAACTGGTGGAAGTGGTGGAAAAACTGCTGGGCATGGAGACAGAAGTGGTGAACTACTGCACCGAAGCGCCTTTCATCCAGACCCTTTGCCCCACGTTGGTGTTAGGTCCTGGTTCCATTAATCAGGCACATCAGCCTGATGAATATCTTGAGACGCGCTTTATTAAGCCCACCCGCGAGCTGATAACCCAGGTGGTGCATCACTTCTGCTGGCACTGATTTACCTCATCTCACCCTGCCAGGGTGAGGTGAAATCGCAGTGACGTTGTTCACATTTTCATAAGCAACGCTTATCAGCCGCAAAGCGAATTAAATTTCGTAAATTCACGCCATTTATTCGTTTGCTGAACCGATTTCGCCGCAATTGACGCCGTGGATTTTACGTGGCTTTATAAAAGGCGGTGTCTGATATCTATCCGTTTCACGTTGCAGGGCGGTGGGTATAACAAAATAAAATGAGATGGGGTGTCTGGGTTAACATGAACGAACAATATTCCGCTTTGCGTAGTAATGTCAGTATGCTCGGCAAGCTGCTGGGAGATACCATCAAGGATGCGCTGGGAGAGAACATTCTTGATAGGGTCGAAACAATCCGTAAGCTGTCCAAATCTTCACGCGCGGGTAATGAGGCCAACCGTCAGGAGCTGCTCAATACGCTGCAAAACCTGTCCAATGATGAACTGCTGCCGGTCGCTCGTGCCTTCAGCCAGTTTCTGAATCTTGCCAATACCGCTGAGCAGTACCACAGCATTTCGCCAAAAGGCGAAGCCGCAAACAACCCGGAAGTGATTGCTCGTACGCTGCGTAAACTGAAAGACCAACCCGATCTCAACGAAGCGACCATTAAAAAAGCGGTGGAGTCGCTGTCGCTGGAGTTGGTGCTGACCGCTCACCCGACAGAGATCACCCGCCGTACGCTGATCCACAAAATGGTGGAAGTGAACACCTGCTTAAAACAGCTGGATAACAAAGATATTGTTGATTACGAGCGTAACCAGCTGATGCGCCGCTTGCGCCAGCTGATTGCGCAGTCCTGGCACACCGACGAAATCCGTAAGCACCGCCCCAGCCCGGTTGATGAAGCCAAATGGGGCTTTGCCGTGGTGGAAAACAGTCTGTGGGAAGGCGTGCCCAACTACCTTCGTGAACTGAACGAACAGCTGGAAGAGAATCTCGGTTACAGACTGCCAGTCGATTTTGTGCCGGTCCGCTTCACCTCCTGGATGGGCGGCGACCGTGACGGCAACCCGAACGTGACCGCGGATATTACACGCCACGTTCTGCTGCTGAGCCGCTGGAAAGCGACCGATCTCTTCCTGAAAGATATTCAGGTGCTGATCTCCGAGCTCTCTATGGTCGAGTGTACTGATGAACTGCGCGATCTGGCCGGTGCCGAAGGGGCGCAGGAACCATACCGCTACCTGATGAAGAAGCTTCGCAGTCAGTTAATGGCAACCCAGGCCTGGCTGGAAGCCCGTCTGAAAGGGCAAAAACTGCCGAAACCGGCTGGTCTGCTGACGCAGAATGAGCAGCTTTGGGAACCGCTTTACGCCTGTTATAAATCGCTGCAGGCCTGTGGTATGGGCATCATCGCCAACGGCGAACTGCTCGACACCCTGCGCCGCGTCAAATGTTTTGGCGTGCCGCTGGTACGCATTGATGTGCGTCAGGAGAGCACCCGCCATACTGAAGCGCTGGGTGAACTGACCCGTTACCTCGGCATCGGTGACTATGAAAGCTGGTCGGAAGCGGACAAACAAGCGTTCCTGATCCGTGAACTGAACTCCAAACGTCCTCTGCTGCCGCGCCAGTGGGAGCCGAGCGAAGAGACCCGCGAAGTGCTCGACACCTGCAAAGTTATCGTCGAGGCACCACGTGGTTCCGTGGCCGCTTATGTTATTTCGATGGCGAAAACGCCGTCCGACGTGCTGGCCGTACATCTGCTGCTCAAAGAAGCGGGTATTGGTTTTGCGCTGCCGGTCGCACCGCTGTTCGAAACCCTCGACGACCTGAACAACGCCGATGATGTCATGACTCAGTTGCTGAACATCGACTGGTATCGCGGCTTCATTCAGGGCAAGCAGATGGTCATGATTGGCTACTCTGACTCCGCAAAAGATGCGGGCGTGATGGCGGCCTCATGGGCGCAGTATCAGGCGCAGGACGCGCTGATCAAAACCTGCGAAAAAGCGGGCATCGAACTGACGCTGTTCCACGGTCGCGGCGGCTCGATTGGCCGTGGCGGTGCGCCTGCTCACGCAGCACTGCTCTCCCAACCGCCGGGTAGCCTGAAAGGGGGCCTGCGCGTGACCGAACAGGGCGAAATGATTCGCTTCAAGTATGGTCTGCCGGAGATCACCATCAGCAGCCTGACGCTTTATACCAGTGCCATTCTGGAAGCGAACCTGCTGCCGCCGCCGGAGCCGAAAGATGACTGGCGCCATATCATGGATGAGCTGTCTGACATCTCCTGCGATATGTACCGCGGCTATGTGCGTGAAAACAAACATTTCGTGCCGTACTTCCGCTCGGCAACGCCTGAACAGGAACTGGGTAAATTGCCGCTTGGCTCCCGTCCGGCGAAACGTCGCCCGACCGGTGGCGTAGAGTCCCTGCGGGCAATCCCGTGGATCTTCGCCTGGACGCAGAACCGCCTGATGCTTCCGGCCTGGCTGGGTGCGGGCGCCGCGCTGCAAAAAGTGGTGGAAGATGGCAAACAGAGCGAACTGGAAGCCATGTGCCGTGACTGGCCGTTCTTCTCTACCCGTCTGGGTATGCTGGAAATGGTCTTCTCCAAAGCCGACCTGTGGCTGGCTGAGTATTACGATCAGCGCCTGGTTTCCCCTGAACTTTGGGCGCTGGGTGCCGAACTGCGTAAGCTGCTTGAGGCAGATATCAACGTGGTGCTGGCTATCGCCAACGATTCGCATCTGATGGCTGACCTGCCGTGGATCGCCGAGTCTATTCAGCTGCGTAACATCTATACCGACCCGCTGAACGTTTTGCAGGCCGAGTTGCTGCACCGCTCGCGTAAAGCGGAAGAAGAAGGTAAAGAGCCGGATCGCTGCGTCGAGCAGGCGCTGATGGTCACTATTGCCGGTGTCGCCGCGGGTATGCGTAATACGGGCTAATCCTCACTACACTGCGCAAAAGGCCACACCTGGTGTGGCCTTTTTTTATGCCGCCCGTTAAGGTTATGCGGTTCGCGTCCCCGGGAAAGTAAATCATGAATGACGACGTCAGCCACCTTCTCTCTCGCCTGATTAGCGGCCCCTATCCCCTGCGCCATATCTGTTTTGCAGGCGCAGGCAGCGCTATTCCCGACCAGGCATTTCAGGTGGACTTCCCCCGGCTGGAAATTGTGCTGGAAGGCAAGCTGAATGATCGGGGGATTGCCGGCGACACGTCTGTGATGGTTGAGCAGGATGTATTGTATGTGCCAGCAGGCGGCTGGAACTTTCCGCAGTGGTCAACACCTGTGACCACCTTGAGCATCCTCTTTGGCAAACAGCAACTGGGATTCAGCGTGACGCGCTGGGATGGGAGCGCGCTTCATACTCTAACGAAACAGCATGTTGCTCGCCGTGGGCCGCGTATCGGCTCCTTCCTCTTACAGACGCTCCACGAAATGCAGATGCAACCAAAGGAGCAGCAAACCGCCCGTTTAATCGTTGCCAGCCTGTTGAGCCATTGCAGCGATCTCCTCGGCAGTCAAATTCAGACCGCCTCCAAAAGTCAGGCCCTTTTCGAAGCCATTCGCGACTATATCGACGAACATTATGCCATGCCGCTGACCCGCGAATCGGTGGCGCAATTCTTTTATATCTCCCCTAACTACCTCTCCCACCTGTTTCAGAAAACGGGCGCGATTGGCTTTAATGAGTATCTTACCCACACACGCCTCGAACACGCCAAAGCCCTGCTTAAGGGTTATGACCTGAAAGTAAAAGAGGTCGCGCACACCTGCGGCTTTGTGGACAGCAACTATTTCTGCCGCCTGTTTCGCAAACACACCGAGCGCTCCCCGTCAGAATATCGTCGGCACTATCACAGCCAGTTGACCGGGAAAAAACCGCAGTAGCGCGCCGCCTGAGCGGGCGTCTTAACCTGCGCTTTACTGGATTTTTGTAATATCACTATTGCTTGCTATTCGTTAAATCTCACCTTATCAGCCGCTTGATAACTTCATGGCAGGTAAACATGATGCAGATCATGCTTTCATTCGGATATTACATTTGTCCAGTTTTTGGCAGAAATGTCGCGTAGCGCCTTCTCCCGTTCCCCACGTATTCTGAAGAGAGACATTATTGGGAAATTAAGAGGAGCTATCATGGAACTGTATCTGGACACGGCCAATGTGGAAGAAGTTGAACGCCTGGCGCGTATCTACCCGCTGGCGGGTGTCACTACCAATCCGAGCATTATTGCGGCAGGTAAAGCGTCCATCTGGGACGTATTACCGCGCCTGCAAAAAGCCCTCGGCCCGGAAGGTACGCTGTTTGCACAGGTGATGAGCCGTGACGCAGAAGGCATGGTGTCTGAGGCAAAACGCCTGAGCCACGCCGTGCCTGGCATTGTCGTGAAAATCCCGGTCACCTTTGAAGGTCTGGCGGCCATTAAGCTTCTGAAGAGAGAAGGTATTCCAACGCTCGGCACCGCTGTCTACAGCGCATCCCAAGGGCTGCTTGCCGCGCTGGCAGGTGCAAAATATGTCGCTCCTTACGTAAACCGCGTCGATGCCCAGGGCGGAGACGGCATTCGCACCGTGCAGGAGCTGCAAAGCCTGCTGGAGCAACACGCACCCGGCAGTAAAGTGCTGGCGGCCAGCTTCAAAACGCCCCGCCAGGCGCTGGACTGCCTGCTGGCAGGCTGTGAAGCTATCACCCTGCCCTTAGATGTAGCGCAACAAATGCTCAATACTCCCGCCGTAGAATCAGCAGTGGAGAAATTTGAACAGGACTGGAACCACGCTTTTGGCAATCTCAACCTGTAACCCGGCGACAGGGCCGTGCTCCGCGGCCTGAGTAGCCCGCATGGAGGAAATGTATGGACCGCATTATTCAATCCCCAGGTAAATATATTCAGGGTGCAGACGTTATCACCCGTCTCGGCGAGTACCTCAAACCACTGGCGGCACGCTGGCTGGTGGTGGGTGACAAATTTGTTTTAGGTTTCGCTCAGGAAGCGCTGCAAAACAGCCTGGCCGATGCCGGGCTCGCCTGTGAAGTGGTGCCTTTCGGCGGCGAATGTTCACAAAATGAGATCGATCGTCTGCGTAATATTGCAGAAAGCGCAAAATGCGGTGCCGTGCTCGGCATTGGTGGCGGCAAAACCCTTGATACCGCAAAAGCGCTGGCCCATTTTATGAATGTACCGGTAGCAGTCGCACCAACCATCGCCTCCACGGATGCACCGTGCAGCGCGCTGTCGGTCATCTACAGCGATGAAGGCGAGTTTGAACGTTACCTGATGCTGCCGAACAACCCGGACTGCGTGATTGTCGACACTAAAATCGTGGCAGGCGCACCGGCGCGCTTACTGGCGGCGGGTATCGGTGATGCACTGGCAACCTGGTTTGAAGCCCGCGCCTGTTCCCGCAGCGGTGCGACTACTATGGCCGGTGGCCAGTGTACTCAGGCGGCATTAGCACTCGCGGAACTTTGCTATAACACGCTGATCAATGAAGGCGAAAAAGCAATGCTCGCCGCCGGGCAGCATGTGGTCACGCCTGCGCTGGAACGGGTGGTGGAAGCGAATACCTTCCTGAGCGGCGTCGGTTTTGAAAGCGGCGGGCTGGCGGCAGCACATGCGATTCACAACGGTCTGACGGCGATTGCGGATGCGCACCATTACTATCACGGTGAGAAAGTCGCTTTCGGCACCCTCACGCAACTGGTACTGGAAAACGCGGCTGTGGAAGAGATTGAAACCGTCGCCGCGCTTTGCCATACCGTTGGTTTGCCTGTCACCCTCGCGCAACTGGATATCACTGAGGATGTCCACGCCAAAATGCGCATCGTGGCAGAAGCGGCCTGCGCCGAAGGGGAAACCATCCATAACATGCCGGGTGGTGCGACCCCGGATCAGGTTTATGCCGCGCTGCTGGTTGCTGATCAGTATGGTCAGCGCTTCCTGGCAGAGTGGGAATAAGCGCTACATACTCCCGGCTCCGTCCGGGCTGAGGGATCCCCAGAAAACAATGCGAGCACGATTGGTCCCCTCGCCCCTTTGGGGTGAGGGGAAACATCGCCTCTGAGGGGCATTCCGTTCACCATATGTCCCTTGCTTTTCTGTCACGCCAGAACTCGTGAACGTGCCAGGGCGGTTCACCGCCACCGCCCTGGCGACCCGGGCTCCCGGCCAGGAAAATCGCCGCGGCGCGGTCAATTATACGCCCCATCCCCGGGGCTCACTCTTTCAGGGCTGGCGCAGGCGCTATTCAACATTGCTCCCGGCAATGTTGTCAGCTTAATCCTTCGGGCTTATCGGGGACGGGCGGATACGCGTCGCCGATTTTCAGCCGGACCCAGTCATCGCGGTGACGGTTTTATTCTTATTGCGCAATGTTATCGCTGCAAAACGTCATATTACCGGGGATATCTCAGCCGTCCGGGAGTGTTTCTTTATGTTCCTTTCACGCCATATTGTCAGGGTAATTTATGTGCTTTATAGTGCGTTTTTCCCTTTTGTGAATCCTCTTCATGCAATCATCAGACAGAAGAATGGGTATCTATGCCATTCTGCAGCAGGAAAAGAAGGTTGTGGTTAATGACCTTGCGGAAAAGTTTGGCGTCACCAAAATGACTATCCGCCGTGACCTCTCCTTCTTTGAAAAGCAGGGCATCGTGAAAACCAGCTACGGCGGTGCCTACCTGACGAGCGGTGCCAGCGTGGAACCCAGTTTTCAGCTCAAATCGGTACAGATGGTCGATGATAAACACCTGATCGGGCAAAAAGCTGCTGAGCGGGTTGAAGACGGCGACACCATTATTATCGACTGCGGCACCACCGCACTGGCCTTTGCGCAGTGCATTTTTGATAAGAAAATCATGGTCATTACCAACTCGGTGCCAGTGATAAACCTGCTTAAAGGGCGCAGCAACATTAAGCTGATTGTGGCACCTGGTGAATATGAAGACGACACCCAGGGGATGGTCTCTTTTAGCACCGCTGAGTTTTTTACGACACTGCACGCCGATAAAGTCTTTCTCAGCACGCAGGGCATCAATGAGCAGGGTGAACTTACGGTGCCAAAAATGACCGATGCCCACGTAAAGCGGGCGCTGGCCCGTGCCGGACGAGAGAAAATCCTGCTGGCTGACAAAAGCAAATTCGGTCAGACCTTCCTCGCAGGTCATGGAGATCTGGGCGACTTTGACGTGATTGTTAGTCAAAACGGCATTGCTGCCGACGTGTTATCCCTTCTTGACCGCTATCCTGCTGAACTTATCCTCGCTGACAGCCCCGTCTGAACCTTCGCGCCCGGAGACGGGCGCCTGTGTCTTTTAGTCGCTTTAAATGTTCTTTTTAGATCTATTTGTGACTAAAGAAACAAAATGAATCACTTTAAGATTGACAAAAACACACCCCAGGCATGAAATGCGCTAAAACCATTTCATCAGTGAGGGTATTTATGAACGGATTACTCAGCTTCAGACCCAGCAGTAACGACTGCGATTTTGCACGCATCGCTAAAAAACAGGATCAGATGTTCCACCGCGTGGCGACAATCTGCCCCGAACGTGCCGAAATCATTACCGACTCCTTCAGACGCTCCGAAGGAAAATCGATTGTCCTTCGCCGCGCGCAGGCGCTGGCCGACATTCTGGAAAAGATGACGATTTACATCGAACCGGAGATGCTGATTGTCGGCAACCAGGCCAGCGCCAACTTTGCCGCGCCGGTCTTCCCGGAATACTCATTTAACTGGGTTATTGATGAACTGGATGAGTTTGATAAACGTACCGGCGACAGCTTCCAGGTAAGCGAAGAGACCAAAGCTCGTCTGCGTGTTTTACAGGATTACTGGCAGGGAAAAACCCATCAGGATGAAGTGCTGGCTAACCTGCCGCAGGTGAACCGTCTGGCAGAAAAACAGGGCGTGCTGCA
Source organism: Yokenella regensburgei (assembly GCF_051486985.1). Taxonomy (GTDB): domain Bacteria; phylum Pseudomonadota; class Gammaproteobacteria; order Enterobacterales; family Enterobacteriaceae; genus CBFFRJ01. The sequence goes on along the minus strand of NZ_JAHVDV010000012.1, from coordinate 101,329 downwards.
CCGAGGCGGCATCAGCATGTCCGGCGACGGACACATTATCCCTAATCATGACTTCGTGCTGGAAGTGGGCTACGGCGGGATGCGCGATATCGCGAAACAGCATCTGGCGGAAGACAAAGACCTGACCGAAGAACAGACCGATTTCTATCAGGCCGTCATCATCACCATGAATGCCGCGCTGACTTACTGCAAACGGTTCTCTGCTCTTGCGAAAGACGAAGCTGCAAAAACCGCCGACGCCAAACGCCGTGATGAACTGCTGACCATGAGCGACATGTTCGCTCATCTGATGGAAGGCAAAGCGCAGAGCTTCTATGAAGCCGTCCAAACCGTCTATCTGACCCATCTGTTGATGATGATCGAAAGTAACGGACACTCCTTCTCCTTTGGCCGTTTTGACCAGTACGTCTGGCCGTTTTACGACGCGGATATCAAGGCCGGTAAAATCAGTAAAGAGAAGGCGCTGGAGATCCTGACCCACTTCTTCATCATGACCAATAGCCTCAATAAAGTGCGTCCGTGGGGCCACACCCAGTACAGCGGCGGCTACCCGCTTTATTCCAACCTGATGGTGGGCGGTATGAAGCCGGATGGCACCGACGGCACCAATGACCTCTCCTATCTGTCGCTGGAAGCGATGGCGCTGACCGGCCTGCCGGAGCCAAACCTCAGCGTGCGCTTCTCAAAAGATACTCCGCATTCGCTGATGCAGGACGCAGCAAAACTTATCCGCAAAGGTTTCGGTATGCCGTCCATTTTCTGTGACGAAGTGGTCATACCGGCAATGATGACGCTGGGGCTGACGGAAGAAGTGGCGCGCGAATATGCCTCAATGGGCTGCGTGGAAACCGCCATACCCGGCCGCTGGGGTCACCGCGCCACCGGGATGACCTACGTTAACTTCGGCAAAATTCTTGAGCTGGTGATGAACAACGGCTGCGACCCGGCCACTGGCGTGCAGCTGGTCAAAGTTAACGGCCAGGAAGGGCGTGAGATCCATTATGCTTCTTATGAGGAAGTATGGGCCGCGTGGAACCAGCTGCTGGAGTTCTACTCTGACCTGGCGGTGGACTGCGATCTGGTCTGCGACCGGGCACTGAAATATCACGATGCCGACGCCTTTGCTTCCGCCACCATCAACTGCTCGCTGGCGCGTGGTAAGACCCTGAAAAATGGCGGTGCAGAATATGATTTCGTCAGCTCTTCCAACATCGGCCCGTCCGTTGTTGGCGACAGTCTCGCTGCGGTGAAAAAACTGGTCTTTGATGACAAAGTTCTGACCCTCACACAGCTGCGTGACGCTCTGGACAGCAACTTCGAGGGTATTGAAGGTGCTCGCGTGCGCAAACTTTGCCGTAATGCACCGAAGTTCGGCAACGATATCGACTATGTGGATCACATTGTCGCCGATGTGTTCGAGTCCTATCTGAGGTTACTGCCGAAGTACAAAACCGATCGCTATGGTAAAGGGCCGAAAGGATGTGGATACACCATGTCCACTTCCAACATCACCTCGTATGTACCAAACGGTTTTGACGTCGGGGCCACGCCGGATGGTCGTCTGGCAACCCTGCCGCTGAACGAAGGCGCATCGCCGTGCCTTGGCGCAGACAAAGAAGGTCCAACGGCAGTGATCAACTCCGTGGCCAAGCTGCCAAATCAGAAAATCGCCGGCGGTCAGCTGCTGAACATGAAATTCACCCCAAGCGCGCTGGAGGGTGACGATAACCTGGAAAAATTCACCACCTTTATGGAAGCCAGCCGGGAGAAAAATATCTTCCATAACCAGTTCAACATCATCGACTCAAACATCCTGCGGGCAGCGAAAGCGCATCCGGAAGATTACCCGAACCTGATGGTCCGCGTGGCCGGTTATTGTGCCCTGTTCTCGACGCTGATGCCGGAAGCGCAGGACGCGATTATCGCCCGTACAGAACTGGCCTGGTAAACCGCCTGGACATATTAATAAGGACATACAATGAAAACAGGCCTGCTATCCCGTATTCAACGCTATTCCACTAAAGACGGCCCTGGTCTGCGAACAACGGTTTTTATGCAGCAGTGCAACCTCCGCTGCCTGTGGTGCGCGAACCCGGAAACGCTCAGGTCTGGTTTCAACGTCTTCTGGTTTAAAGAGCGCTGCCGCCAGTGCGGTTCCTGCGTCCAGGCGGCAGCAAATCAAGCCATTACCTTCGCTAAGCCAGGCGAAGGGGTGAACATTGACCGCAAGCAGTGCAGCAATCTTCTTGAGATGGTGGACATCTGCCCTTACGACGCTTACGAAAAAGTGGGTAAGGAGATGACTTCACGAGAACTGGCGGATCTGCTGCTGCGGGATAAGACCTTTTACGACACCAGCGGCGGCGGCGTCACGTTTTCCGGCGGTGAGCCTGCGTTACAGGCTGAATTTGTTCGCGAAACGGTACAGTGGCTGAAAGCGGAGGGCGTGCATGTCTGTCTCGACACGGCTGGCAATATTCGTTCGGAAAAACTATTGCCGCTCGTAGACGCGGTCGATCTGGTTTCTTACGACATTAAAGCTCTGGATCCAGAAATCCACCTTGCCTGCACCGGTGTGGATAACCATTTGATCCTGGAAAACGCCAGAGCGATCGCGGCGATGGGCAAATCCATGCAGGTCCGGATGGTGATCGTGCCCACGCAGAACGATCAACCGGAAGACATCCGTAAACGCCTCGATTTTATCCGCACTCTCGGCAGTGCCGTGCTGCAGGTGGATATCCTCGAATACCACATTTACGGCATCGGCAAGTATCACCGCCTTGGGATGCCCTATTTACTCAATGACCTTCCGCCGCTTAAGCGGGAGTTGATTGACCAGACAAGAGAGTACGCTGAAGAGATAGGTCTTAAGACCACTGTCGGCGGTTAAGGAAAACCCATGCTGAATTTTACCATTGCACAAAACTATCAAGAAATGAGCAGGCTGGCGGCACACCGCGTCGCAAAAGCGCTGGAGCATAAACCTGCTCTGGTTATGGCGCTGCCTACGGGCGGCACGCCGGTCGGCCTGTTACAGGAGATGAGCCGCATGGCGCGGGATGAGCAGCTCGATTTTTCCCGCGCATTCTCATTCAACATTGATGAATACATTGCGCTGAAAAAAGAGGATCCCCAGAGTTATTACTGGTTCCTTGACCACTATTTCTATCAGCATGCCAGCCTGCCTCTGGAAAACCGTTTTGTTCCGGATGTTCTGGCAGCAGATCTTCTCGCCGAGTGCGCGCGCTACGAACAGACTATTCAGGCGCATGGCGATTTTGATCTGACCGTACTGGGTATCGGTCATGACGGCCATATTGGCTTTAACGAACCTCACGCCACGCATAGTCCGGTGTGCCACGTTGTCGATCTTAATGAGGAGACCATTAAGGCGAATGCCCGTTTCTTCGCGCGTCGCGAAGATGTGCCGCGTCAGGCCATCACGCTCGGTATGGGGACCATCCTCAGAAGTAAAGAGATCGTACTGATTGCCAACGGCGTATCGAAAGCCCCGGTGATGAAGCAACTCTACGAATGCGCCACCATTGACCCGCTTTTCCCGGCCTCCTTCCTGCTGCTGCACCCTGATGTCACCATTATTTGCGATCGGGAAGCTGCCTCACTCATTCCTTCTCCGAGGTAATGCAATGATCATCCAAAGCGCGCGCGTCTGGCTCTCCGGTGGTTTTTACCCGGCACATATTATCGTTGAGGATGGCCGTATTACTCACATCGCGACAGGTTTTGTCGACAACGCAACCCACGACTTTGGCACGCGGCGCATTATCCCTGGCCTGATTGACAGCCATGCTCACGGCGGATGGGATTACGACACCAATGAAGACGATCCGCAGGGATTACGCCGTTGGGCGAAGCACCTCCCCGCTGAAGGTGTCACCGCATTCTGCCCCACCACGGTGACGGACGAGGATGCCACCCTGCTTGCCGCACTTGGTAATATTTCCCGGGTGATGGATGAGGATTACTGCGGTGCGGAGATCCTGGGAATTCATTTTGAAGGTCCGTTTTTGTGCCAGCAGTATCGCGGCGCGCAGCCGGAGAATCAGATTCGCCCGGCAAGCGTGGCCGAATTTGCCCTCTTTGAGAAAGCGGCCCGGAACCGGATAATCGCCATTACCCTTGCGCCGGAAGAGGATAAAGATCTCGCCCTCACCCGCTACTGCGCGCAAAAAGGAATAGTCGTCAACATGGGGCACTCAAACGCGTCCTTTGAGCAGGTTCTTGATGCCGTCGCCAATGGCGCGAAGAACGTCACCCATGTGTATAACGGTATGGCGAAGTATGTGAACCGCGAACCGGGGCTGCTCGGGGCCGCTTTTCGTCTGGACGGACTTTATGGCGAAGTGATCGCTGACGGTATTTTTGTCAGTCTGGTTTCCGCTTCTCACCTCTACCGACTGAAAAATGACAACGATGTCATCATGATCAGTGATTCGATGAAATCCAAGGGCTGCCCACCCGGGTGCTATATGTTTGGCGGCGAACCGATGATCCTGGGCGAAGACGGTGCAACACGTCGGGAGAATGGCGTGCTGGTCGGCAGTACGCTGCATCTCAATCGCGGTCTATACAATATGGTTGAAGGGGCAATGGTGCCTTTTGGCGCCGCGCTGAAATCCTGCACCCTTAATCCGGCGAGACTGCTCGGCGTTGACGGGCACAAAGGCAAACTGCAGCGCGGGTATGATGCCGATATTGTGGTACTGGAAGATAATTACGATGTGCACACCACTTTCTGCGCTGGCAACGTGGCGTTCAGCGTGGCCGGATGAGCCAAATATCCGGCCAGGAATGTTCACTCAGAGTGCCGGGCGAACGCCCAGGGTGTGGCAAATGGCGTAGCTCATTTCTGCACGGTTCAGGGTATAGAAGTGGAAGTCCTTCACCCCTTCACGACTAAGTATTTTCACCATGTCCATGGCGATGCTGGCGCCCACCAGCTTGCGGGTTTCCGCATCGTCATCAAGGCCGGCAAACATCTGTGACATCCATGCCGGAATACGCACGTTGGTCATGTCGGCAAATTTCTTCGCTTGTTTAAAGTTGGAGACCGGCAGAATGCCTGGGATTATCTCCACATCAATACCCGCCGCCACGGAGCGGTCGCGAAAGCGTAAATAGCTCTCGACGTCGAAAAAGAACTGTGTAATGGCACGGTTAGCGCCCGCATCCACTTTGCGTTTCAGGTTCAGCAGGTCCGCCTGCGCGCTTTTCGCTTCCGGGTGCACTTCCGGGTAGGCCGCAACGGAGATATCAAAATCCGCCACCTCTTTAAGTAACGTCACCAGATCGGCGGCATACATGTCCGGCTTACCGCTGCCTGGCGGTAAATCACCGCGCAGTGCCACAATGTGACGAATGCCGTTGTCCCAGTAATCTTTGGCGATAGCGCGCAGCTCATCACGGGAGGCATCAATACAGGTCAAATGCGGCACGGCTTCCAGACCGGTGCGGTCCTTAATCCCTTTAATGATGCTGTGGGTACGGTCACGTTCACCGGAGTTCGCGCCGTAAGTCACGGAGACAAACTTCGGCTTAAGGCTGCTCAAACGATCGATGGAGTTCCAGAGGGTCTGTTCCATTTCACTGGTACGCGGCGGAAAAAATTCAAAAGAAACATTAATCTGCCCGTGCACTTCAGCCAGGCTCTGATTCAGGGCTTCTCGCTGGTTGGCGTGAAAAAAGCTCATACCTTACCTCATCAATCGCGTGTTGTTATTTGCTGCGCTATAAACATCCATCCGTTTAGACGTCTGGATGTAAAAATGACGGAAAAGCGGACGAACGTCAACCGGAAAATCACGATTATGTGTGCGGTATATTCAACGAAGATGAAAAAGGTTCAGGATGGGCTGGGGGAAGTGCGTGATGATGCCCTCACCCCAGCCCTCTCCCACGGGGAGAGGGAGAAAACCGGCCCTGCATTCCGCTTTTCGCCGGGAGAGGGAAAACATACGGATTACAACAGTTGCGCCAGGCGATTAATATCCGATTGAATCGCCCCGGCAGTCACATCGCGCCCGGCACCCGGCCCGCGAATCACCAGTGGGTTATCACGATACCAGCGGCTTTCGATGGCAAAAACGTTGTCGCAGGGCAGCAGCGCCGCCAGCGGGTGCTCTTCGCGTACCGCTTCAACGCCGACACGTGCTTTTCCATTAGCGTCAAAACGCGCCACGTAGCGCAGCACCAGGCCCATTTCGCGCGCCGCCTCCAGACGCTGTAGCATCTGCTCGTTCAGCTCATCGCCGTTTTCAAAGAAGTGATCAACGGAGCCCTCTTCGCAGTGCGCCGGCACCAGCGACTCCACACGCACCTGATCCGGCTCGATGTCATAACCCGCTTCACGGGCGAGGATCACAAGCTTACGCATCACATCTTTACCAGAAAGGTCAACGCGCGGGTCCGGCTCGGTCAGACCCTGCTGCCAGGCCTGATCCACCAGGTCGGTGAACGGCACGGTGCCGTCAAATTGCAGGAACAGCCAGGAGAGCGTGCCGGAAAAAATCCCGCTGATGGCCAGAATGCTGTCACCGCTGTCGATAAGATCGCGCACGGTGTGGTTGACCGGCAGACCCGCACCGACGGTGGCGTTATAGAGCCAGCGACGCCCGGTTTTTTCAAAGGCGTCGTGGATCTGACGGTATTTATTGCTGTCGCTCGCCCCGGCCAGTTTATTGGCGCTAATAACGTGAAAACCGTGGCTGGCAAAATCCAGATACTGGTCGGCAAGCAGCTCACTGGCGGTCACGTCCAGCACCACCAGATCATCGTAGGGGTGTGCCCGCATCCAGAGGAAGAGAGACTCTTCATCCTGCTCAACCGCATCGTCATTAAAGAAAGCCAGCGCACGACTGGCGTCCAGCCCATCGTAGTTCAGCAGGCTACGGCGGCTGTCCACCACGCCAGCAAGCACAAATTCAAAACCCGTTCGCGCAGAGAGGGCGCGTTGTTCGCGAGCAAAGAGTTCCAGCCAGCGTGAACCGATATTCCCTTTACCAAACAGCACCAGACCAATGCGTTTTTCCGCCCGGAACAGAGACTGATGCAGCCCCTGAATCAGGCTTTCGGTTGGTCCGACGCGTAGTACCGCGACCAGACTGATGCCTTCTTCTGACTGGGTGATAAACTCCACCGGTTGTCCTTTGAGCTGCTGCCAGAAACGGTGGCAATGCAGCGGATTATGGCAGACACCGGCTCCCACCAGCGCGACCAGCGCCAGCCCCTGGCGCAAACGCAGGTCGCCGGGTAAGTCCGCTTCAGTGAGCAGTTTAAAGACGCTCTCCACCACTTCCGAGGTGTAGCAAAGTTGCAGCAGGTTGCGGTCGGCATGAACGCCTGTCGCCAGCGGGCGCACCTGGCTGCGTTTGAGGATCAGATCGACCTCTTTTTGCGCCAGTTTGAAATCGTGCCCCGCGGGAACCTGAAACTCAATCAGGCAGACATCGTCATGACTGGTGACAATACGCGCGCCGGTGCCGGAGGCCAGCACCCGTTCAATACGCGTGGACCCCTGTTCCGGGTTGTAGCTACAACGCAGTTGCAAATCGATATTACTGCCGGAAACCGGCTGCAACGTGCGGGCATGCAGTACCGGTGCGGCGAGACGTGCCAGTTCACTGGCCTCATCCAGACGCAGCAGCGGCAGCAGACAGGCATCCTTAACCTTACGGGGATCGGCGCTGTACACCCCGGCCACATCGCTCCAGATGGTGACGCGAGACACGCCGCCCAACGCGCCGACCTGGGTGGCCGAATAGTCAGAACCGTTACGCCCCAGCAGCACGGTTTCACCCGCGTCGTTGCGGCTGATGAAGCCGGTGACTACCAGACGTTTGCCAGGATGTTGCGCCAGTAACTGTTGCAACAGTGGCCAGGAGGCACCTTCGTTAACCTGAGGCTGAGCCGCCCGCTCGGCGCGAAGGAAGTCACGCGCATCAAGCCAGGCGGATTCCATCCCCTGCTGGTTAAGCACGGCAGACATCAAACGGGCTGACCAGATTTCGCCGTGCCCCACCACTTCGGCATAGACGGCATCGGTTACTCCGCTATCCAGCAAACCCGCCAGCCGCTCCAGGTCACGAATAAAATCGCTGGTCAGGCCGTCCGCCACGTCAGCGGGCAGCAGTCCGGCGATCAACTCACTCTGATAGCGCCGTAATGATTGTTGAACCTGATGCGCAGAGAGCCTGTCGGTCTGGCTTAACTTCAGCCAGCTGATCAGCTGGTTGGTGGTGCTGCCCGCCGCCGAGACGACCATCATGTCGCCAGGTTGCGAGTACTCGTTCATGATCCCTGCGACACGCAGGTAACACTTCACATCAGCCAGACTACTCCCACCAAATTTGTGCAGCTGGCGAACCGTCGCCCCTGCCTGCGCATTCACACTCATGTTTATCCCTCAGCTGCGATCCGGAAGCCATTTTCCAGATCGGCAATCAAATCTTCACCATCTTCAATGCCGGTTGAGATACGCAGCAGCGTCTCAGAAATGCCGGCGGCGGCACGTGCTTCCGGCGCCATGCCCGCGTGCGTCATGGTGGCAGCGTGGGAGATCAAGCTTTCAACCCCACCTAAAGATTCTGCCAGCGTAAAGAGTGACAGCCCGCTTAAGAAGCGACGCAGTGTTTGCTCATCGCCATCCAGCTCAAAACTTAACATTGCCCCAAAGCCTTTTTGCTGACGAGCGGCAATGTCGTGACCCTGATTTTCCGGCAGCGACGGGTGATACAGTTTTTTTACCAGCGGCTGGGTTTTCAGGAACTCGACAATCGCCTGGGCGTTGCGCTGCGCCGCTTCCATTCGTGGTGAGAGCGTACGCAGGCCGCGCAGCAGCAGGTAACTGTCGAAGGCGCCTGCGGTGACGCCAATATTATTCGCCCACCATGCCAGTTCCGTGACACGTTCCGGGTCTTTTGCGATCACGACCCCGGCGACAACATCAGAGTGACCGTTGAGGTACTTCGTACAGGAATGCAGTACCAGGTCAGCACCCAGCGCCAGCGGGTTTTGCAACGCCGGGCTCAGGAAGGTGTTATCTACCACGCTTACCGCCCCGGCTTCACGCGCCAGCTGACAGATTTTCGCAATATCCACGACGCGCAACAATGGGTTGCTTGGACTTTCCACCAGTACCAGCCTGGGTTTTTGCGCCAGCGCTGCCTGTAGTGCCTGCTCATCGTTTTGATCGACAAATAAAACGTTGTAGCACCCGCGTTTTGCCAGACTATCGAACAGTCGATAGCTGCCGCCATAACAGTCATGCGGTGCAACAAGCAGATCGCCAGGTTTCAGGTACACCGTGGTCACCAGATGAATCGCCGACATGCCGGTGTTGGTCAGCACTGCGCCGGCTCCGCCTTCCAGCTCTGCCAGCGCACGCTGGGTAACATCACGCGTAGGGTTACCACGGCGCGAATAGTCATGCGCGCGTGGTTCGTTGAATCCGGTGAAGTTGTAGGTGCTGGAGAGATGAATAGGCGGGACAACGCAGCCGTACTGCTCGTCATCGTTCAATCCGCTACGCACTGCAATGGTGGCCTGTTTACGCGTCATGGTGAAGGCTTCCTGGCTTAATGGATGAAAAGTCAGGTCACAGAGTAAACACTCGGATAATGGACGTCAATACATCTGGACATCTAAACTTCTTTGCGTATAGATTGAGCAAATGCGCAATAGCCGTTAAAATTATATGCTTTAGTAAAGCAACGTCACGCGATACACCGTGTCACGATAGTGACTCTACGGTAAACTATGCGGGATTACGGTCCGGGCACTGTGCATTGTCCAGGTTCAGACCTTCTATTAATGACTGAGAGGATTAAAGGTATCTCATGGCTGAATGGACCGGCGAATATATCAGCCCCTACGCTGAGCACGGTAAGAAGAGTGAACAAGTAAAAAAAATTACGGTTTCCATTCCTCTGAAGGTGTTAAAAATCCTCACCGATGAGCGCACCCGTCGACAGGTCAATAACCTGCGTCATGCCACCAATAGCGAGCTGCTGTGTGAGGCCTTCCTGCATGCCTTTACCGGCCAGCCTCTGCCCAACGATGAAGACCTGCGTAAAGAGCGCAGCGACGAAATCCCGGAAGCAGCGAAAGTGATCATGCGTGAACTGGGAATTGACCCCGATACGTGGGAATACTGATATGAAAAAGGCAGAAGATATCTTCTGCCTTTTTTGTAGGTTATGCGGTGTCTGAATCAGAAGCGGGTCACTTCGGGGTGAACTTCTGACAGTGAAACAAAGTAAGACACAACGACATTTTTGAACGCTTTCAGCATAGTCATCACCTTTCACACGTTATTCGATTGCCTGTTTGTTGTGAAAAGCATAAGCCTGATGAAGGCGACCGGCAAGAATTTTGTGACATATATCACAAAAACTAGCTGCAACGCGTCAAAAGCACCGGCACCTTTGTCGCCAGTAAAATCTCAACCGGGTAAATAGAAGGCCTACGGTGGTAAGGGCGAGACGTCCTCTTACGAATGCGCAGAACAACGGCGACAAATATATTGCCGCCGTTCAGACAGACACAGAAATAAATGAGGAAGGTTAGAAATTGTATCCCAGACCGATACGGTAACGGGTCTGACGGTCATCGGTGGTGGCAGTATTATAGCCGGAGGAAACATTACCCACTTCGGCAAAAGGCACCCATGAGCCATATTTATAAGCTACACGGAAGTTATATTCATAATCTGTTTTAGAGTTATTATAAATATTTTCGTTTTCTGCGAATTTATAGAAACCGTTTAATTCAAACATCCAGTTCCCGGTATTATATCCAATCCATGCTTCCGGCCGGTTTAAATGACGATCGTCACGCCCCTGGGCATTGCGTCTTGCATACTCATAACGGTAGCGGAAGGCGGTCCACCAGTTTTCATTAATATTATATTGAACACGAATATAAGGTTTATAAATCGCGATGTTATCACCGGTTTCAACCGCCACGCCGGGTTGCCAGACCAGGTTGTTCCAGGTCGCCTGATAGCTTGCCGTATACTCTACCCCGTTTGACTCCATATTATTCAGTGGTTTTTTGGCCTGCGTATCATTAGAGCGAGAAATGCCTTCTACCGCCACACCAAAACCACTTGCAAAACGTTGGGACATATAAACACGGTCGTAGTTACGACCATCATCATAATACTCGTGACGATAATCCACATAACCGGCATGGGCCGCACCTGCTAATACAGGAAGCAGTAATAAGGCATATTTCAGCTTCATGGAAATTCCTCTTTGACGTAATCTAATAAAAGAAAATATGTAGCTGATAATCCCCAGGCCAGCGCAACAAGTGAAATTCAAAGCTACAGATTAAAAAGGTTTCATTACGCGAGGGATTGTATTTTAGTGTAAATGTACAAACCTTTTAAATTTTGCCAGGGTTTTCGGTTCGTGGCAAAAAAGCAAAGGTTGATAAGCGCCATATCACCAACTGAAACAATAGGTCTTAAAAAAAGAAACGCCGTGCCGAATCACCAGAGATGACGTAGCAACAGGGGAGGAAAGATGGCGATCAGGCGGTGATGTGAGGGTGTACCAGGCAGAAATCAGGCACAAAAAAAGCGCCTTTCGGCGCTCTTTTTATCGGGCAACTTATTTGCTGCCTGGGATGCTGAAACGCTTGTTGAAGCGGTCAACACGGCCACCGGTAGCAACATCACGCTGTTTGCCGGTGTAGAACGGGTGGCACTGGCCGCATACGTCGAGGTTCAGGTCGTGACCTACGGTTGAGCGGATTTTGATAGAATTACCGCAAGAGCAGTTAGCAGTAATTTCAGTGTAATTTGGGTGAATACCTTTTTTCATGGGAAACCTCAGTTTAAGGCCGCGTCGCTCTTCCAGCCCTAACGCCAGACACCACGCGAAGTTAATAATTTCCCGTCGCCTTTCACGCCGCAGGGACGCAAAATTCTCGGGCAATAATGTTTTGGCTGCGTGAATACGCACCAAAGGCGGCGAATCATACAGAAATTAACCAGTGTATGCAAACTGATCCGCGCCCCACCGTTAACAATGTGTATACTATCCCGCCAGTTTTCAAGTCAGGATCCACAAATGCCCGTCGCCCACGTTGCGCTGCCTGTACCCTTGCCTCGCACCTTTGACTACCGCCTGCCCGAGAGCATGCCCGTCAGTGCAGGTTGTCGCGTGCGTGTACCTTTCGGTAAACAGGAGCGTGTCGGCATTGTGGTCGCGGTTAGCGAGCAGAGTGAACTCCCCGTTCATGAACTGAAAGAGGTCATTGAGGTCCTGGACAGCGAACCGGTGATTGCTGGCTCACTCTGGCGACTTCTGCTCTGGGCAGCGGATTATTATCACCACCCGATTGGCGACGTGCTCTCCAACGCACTGCCAATTTTGCTGCGTCAGGGCAAACCTGCCAGCGCGACCGTGCAGTGGTTCTGGTTTGCCACCGAACAGGGGCTGGCTGTCGACATTAATACGCTCAAACGCTCCCCCAAACAGCAGCAGGCCCTTGCCGCTTTACGCCAGGGGCGCATCTGGCGTCATCAAGTCACGCAGCTCGATTTCACTGAAGCCGCACTGCAATCATTACGTGCAAAAGGGCTGGCGGAGCTTAACAGTGAGGAACCGGCGTGGCAGGACTGGCGGGTGGGCTTTTCCGTCAGCGGCGAGCGTTTAAGGCTCAATACCGAGCAGGCTACCGCCGTCGGGGCGATCCGCAGTGCCGATGACCGATTCTCCGCCTGGCTACTGGCGGGGGTCACCGGTTCAGGGAAAACCGAGGTCTACCTGAGCGTGCTGGAAAACACGCTGTCACAGGGTAAACAGGCGCTGGTGATGGTGCCGGAAATCGGCCTGACGCCTCAAACTATCGCCCGCTTTCGCGAACGCTTCTCCGCCCCCGTTGAGGTGCTGCACTCCGGCCTTAACGACAGCGAGCGGCTGTCCGCCTGGCTGAAAGCAAAAAACGGCGAGGCGGCGATAGTTATCGGCACGCGTTCGGCGCTGTTCACGCCCTTTAAGAACCTCGGGGTGATCGTGATTGATGAAGAGCACGACAGCTCCTATAAACAGCAGGAAGGGTGGCGCTACCATGCGCGGGATCTGGCGGTATACCGTGCGCATAGTGAACAGATACCGATTATTTTAGGCTCCGCCACCCCCGCTCTGGAAACGTTGCACAACGTACGGGCGCGGAAATACCACATGCTGCGCCTGACGCGCCGCGCCGGTGGGGCTCGCCCTGCGGTCCAGCATGTGCTGGATTTAAAAGGGCAGGCGTTACAGGCTGGTTTAGCGCCAGCGCTAATCAACCGCATGCGCCAGCATCTGCAGGCGGGTAATCAGGTTATTCTTTTCCTTAATCGCCGTGGGTTCGCACCTGCGCTGCTCTGCCATGACTGTGGCTGGATTGCCGAATGCCCCCGCTGCGATCACTACTACACGCTGCATCAGTCTCAACACCAGCTTCGCTGTCACCATTGCGACAGCCAGCGCCAGGTCCCGCGCCAGTGTCCGTCATGTGGGTCGACGCATCTGGTGCCGGTGGGGCTGGGAACCGAGCAGCTTGAACAGGCCCTGACGCCCCTCTTTCCCGACGTGCCCCTCTCCCGCGTTGACCGCGATACTACCAGCCGCAAGGGGGCACTGGAGCAACATCTTGCCGATGTTCATCGGGGTGGTGCGCGTATTCTGATTGGTACCCAGATGCTGGCGAAAGGTCACCACTTTCCGGACGTCACCCTGGTTGCCTTGCTGGACGTGGACGGCGCGCTGTTCTCTGCGGATTTTCGCGCTGCTGAGCGTTTCGCCCAGCTCTATACGCAGGTTTCCGGCCGTGCGGGCCGTGCGGGAAAACAAGGTGAGGTTGTATTACAAACCCACCACCCGGAGCATCCCCTGCTGCAAACGCTGTTATATAAAGGCTATGACACCTTCGCAGAGCAAGCGCTGGCAGAACGTCAGACCATGCAACTTCCCCCCTGGACCAGCCATGTGATCATCCGTGCTGAAGATCATAACAATCAGCAGGCCCCTCTCTTCCTCCAGCAATTGAAGAATTTGCTGCAATCGAGCCCGCTTGCAGACCAGCAACTGTGGGTGTTAGGCCCGGTGCCCGCCCTGGCACCCAAGCGCGCCGGGCGCTGGCGCTGGCAGCTTTTACTTCAGCACCCCTCCCGCGTTCGTCTGCAACAGGTTATCAGCGGCACGCTGGCGCTTATCAATACCCTCCCCGACGCGCGTAAAGTGAAGTGGACCCTGGATGTGGACCCGGCTGAGAGCTAAGCTTGCGAGGCGGGTCTAAAAATTTAACTTTCATCACACTTTTGCTGAAAATACTGTAACCGGTCTGGTTAACTATCTGATAAAAATGTCTCTGCGCGTGCGCCGCGCAGGCGAGGAGAAGAAGGTGAAGACCAGGAATCCGGTTGCAACTGCGACCATGAAAGATGTTGCCGTTAAAGCGAACGTTTCGACCGCAACGGTATCCCGTGCGTTAATGAATCCAGATAAGGTATCGCAGGCAACCCGTAATCGGGTGGAACAGGCGGCAATGGAAGTGGGTTACCTGCCGCAGGCGATGGGACGCAATGTTAAACGCAATGAATCCCGGACCATCCTGGTGATTGTCCCTGACATTTGCGATCCCTTTTTTAGCGAAATAATTCGCGGCATCGAAGTGACCGCCGCAGAAAACGGTTATCTGGTTTTGATTGGCGACTGCGCCCATCAGAACCAGCAGGAAAAGACCTTTATCGACTTGATTATCACCAAGCAGATTGACGGTATGTTGCTGCTGGGCTCGCGTTTACCCTTTGATGCCAGTATTGAAGAGCAACGTAATCTGCCCCCGATGGTCATGGCCAACGAATTCGCGCCCGAGCTGGAGCTACCCACCGTCCATATCGATAATCTCACCGCTGCCTTCAACGCCGTTAACTATTTGCATGAGCAGGGACATCAGTTGATTGGCTGTATTGCCGGCCCGGAAGAGATGCCGCTCTGTCACTACCGTTTACAGGGCTATGTGCAGGCGTTGCGTCGCTCCGGACTCACCGTTGATCCTCATTATATTGCGCGTGGAGATTTTACCTTTGCTGCAGGCAGCAACGCGCTGGAGCAGCTTTTGTCTCTACCCAGGCCACCAACCGCTGTATTTTGCCATAGCGACATCATGGCGCTCGGCGCGCTGTCGCATGCCAAACGCCACGGCCTCCAGGTCCCACGCGATTTATCCATTATTGGTTTTGATAACATCTCGCTGGCAGAGTTTTGCGATCCGCCGCTGACCACCGTCGCCCAGCCGCGTTTCGACATCGGCCGCGAATCGATGTTGCTCTTGCTGGATCAGCTGCAAGGACATAGTGTCAGTAGTGGTTCCCGCTTGCTGGACTGCGAATTGATCATTCGTGGCTCGACAAAAGCGCTGACCTAACGTAAATGGGTTATCAGAATCCCTCTTCTGGTCAAAAGCCCGTCGCTTAAGTAACATGGCGGGCTGATAAACGAAATAAATACAGCGAAACGATAGTGGCACAACGAGATTATGTACGCCGCAGCCAGTCGGCTCCTTCGCGGCAGAAAAAGAGTAGCCCAAGGAAAAAGCAACGCAGTTCGTCTGCTGTCTCGCCAGCGATGGTCGCGATCGCCGCTGCCGTGGTGGTGGCCTTTATCGGTGGTCTGTACTTTATTACTCACCACAAAAAAGAAGAGTCCGAAACCCTGCAGAGCCAGAAAGTGGCAGGCAATGGCTTACCGCCAAAACCAGAAGAGCGCTGGCGTTATATCAAAGAACTTGAAAGCCGCCAGCCGGGCGTACGTGCGCCTACGGAACCCTCTGCCGGCGGCGAAGTACAGAACGCCGATCAGCTGACAGGCGAGCAACGTCAATTGCTCGCGCAGATGCAAGCTGATATGCGCCAGCAGCCCACGCAGCTCAATGAGGTGCCGTGGAATGAACAGACGGCAGAGCAACGCCAGCAAACGTTGCAGCGCCAGCGTCAGGCACAGCAACAGCTTCAGCAGCAACAGCAGTGGGCGGAGCAGCCGCGTTCGCAGCCTTCTCAGCCAGCACGTACGGTACAAAATGCGCCGGTACAACAGCCGCCGCGCCAGACGCAGACGCAGAGGCCCGTGAGCAGTAACCAGCAGCCTTATCAGGATTTACTGCAAACGCCTGCACACACGACCGCAGCGGCGCCAAAAACACAGCAGAGTGCGCCGATAACCCATGAAACCGAAGCGCCTAAGCCAGCCGCTGAGAAGAAAGATGACCGCCGCTGGATGGTGCAGTGCGGGTCGTTTAAAGGGGCAGAGCAGGCTGAAACCGTGCGCGCTCAGCTCGCTTTCGAAGGTTTTGACTCCCGCATCACCAGCAGCAACGGCTGGAACCGCGTGGTCATCGGCCCGGTGAAAGGGAAAGATAACGCAGATGGAACCATCAGCCGCCTGAAGATTGCCGGCCACACAAACTGTATCCGTCTCGCCTCCGGGGGTTGAAACCCCCAAAATCCCCCCCATCTATATTTGCATTCGGCCCCGTACCTGTACGGGGCTTCTGTTCTGTATTCCTAACCAGGGGGTCTGCTCGTGACAACAATAGTAAGCGTACGCCGTAACGGCCAGGTCGTTATCGCCGGTGATGGCCAGGCCACGCTGGGCAATACCGTTATGAAAGGCAATGTGAAAAAAGTCCGTCGTTTGTATAACGACAAAGTTATCGCGGGCTTCGCCGGCGGAACCGCCGATGCGTTCACCTTGTTTGAACTCTTTGAACGTAAACTGGAAATGCACCAGGGCCATCTGGTGAAAGCCGCCGTTGAACTGGCGAAAGACTGGCGCACAGATCGCATGCTGCGCAAGCTCGAAGCGCTACTGGCCGTCGCGGACGAAACCGCGTCTTTGATCATCACCGGTAACGGTGACGTCATTCAGCCTGAAAACGACCTCATTGCTATCGGCTCCGGCGGCCCGTACGCCCAGGCAGCTGCCCGCGCACTGTTGGAAAACACCGACATGAATGCGCGCGATATCGCGGTGAAAGCGTTGGATATTGCAGGAGACATCTGCATCTATACCAACCATAACCACACCATTGAAGAATTGACCTCCAAGGCGTAAGGATCTCCCATGTCTGAAATGACCCCACGCGAAATTGTCAGCGAACTGAACAAACACATCATCGGTCAGGACGCGGCGAAACGCTCCGTCGCTATCGCGCTGCGTAACCGCTGGCGCCGTATGCAGCTTGATGAAGAGCTGCGCCATGAAGTGACCCCAAAAAACATTCTGATGATTGGCCCGACCGGTGTCGGTAAAACCGAAATTGCCCGCCGTCTGGCGAAGCTGGCCAATGCGCCTTTCATTAAAGTCGAAGCTACAAAGTTCACCGAAGTGGGCTATGTTGGTAAGGAAGTGGATTCCATCATTCGCGATCTGACCGATGCTGCGGTAAAAATGGTGCGTGTCCAGGCCATTGAGAAAAACCGTTACCGCGCGGAAGAGATGGCCGAAGAGCGCATCCTGGATGTGCTGATCCCACCAGCAAAAAACAACTGGGGGCAAGCAGAGCAGCCTGCCGAACCGTCCGCCGCTCGCCAGTCATTCCGCAAAAAATTGCGTGAAGGGCAGCTGGATGACAAAGAGATTGAGATCGATCTCGCCGCGGCCCCGATGGGTGTCGAAATCATGGCCCCTCCGGGTATGGAAGAGATGACCAGTCAGTTGCAGTCGATGTTCCAGAACCTGGGCGGTCAGAAGCAGAAGCCGCGCAAGCTGAAAATCAAAGACGCGATGAAACTGCTGGTGGAAGAAGAAGCTGCCAAACTGGTCAATCCGGAAGAGCTGAAGCAGGATGCTATCGACGCGGTTGAGCAGCACGGTATCGTCTTTATCGATGAAATCGACAAAATCTGTAAACGTGGTGGCAACACCTCCGGCCCGGATGTCTCCCGTGAAGGCGTTCAGCGTGACCTGCTGCCGCTGGTGGAAGGTTGTACTGTCTCCACAAAACACGGCATGGTGAAAACGGACCACATCCTGTTTATCGCCTCCGGTGCGTTCCAGGTTGCCAGCCCGTCAGACCTGATCCCGGAATTACAGGGCCGTCTGCCGATTCGCGTTGAACTGAAAGCGCTGACCACCGAAGATTTCGAGCGCATCCTGACCGAGCCAAACGCCTCTGTTACCGTACAGTACAAAGCGCTGATGGCGACCGAAGGCGTGAACATTGAGTTTACCGATGATGGGATCAAGCGTATCGCTCAGGCTGCGTGGCAGGTCAACGAAACCACCGAGAACATTGGTGCGCGTCGTCTGCACACAGTGCTGGAGCGTCTGATGGAAGATATCTCTTACGACGCAAGCGACCTGAATGGCGAAAGTATTACTATTGATGCCGACTATGTGAGTAAGCATCTTGATGCTTTAGTGGCAGATGAAGATCTGAGCCGTTTTATCTTATAATCCCCGCCACAACGTTTTCATCATTTTTGATGGGGGCTTATGCCCCCATTTTTATTATTGGCTGGGATTATGACCGAGACACAACCTTTGAGCCGCACCCAGGCCTGGCTGGAAAGCCTGCGGCCTAAAACCCTTCCGCTGGCTTTTGCCGCCATTGTGGTGGGCACGGCACTCGCCTGGTGGCAGGGTTTCTTTGATCCCCTGGTTGCCATACTCGCGTTAAGCACCGCCGGCCTCCTGCAAATTCTTTCCAATCTGGCTAACGATTATGGCGATGCTGTCAAAGGCAGCGATAAACCTGACCGTATTGGCCCTCTGCGTGGGATGCAAAAAGGGGCGATCTCCCTTGAGCAGATGAAACGCGCGCTGATTATCGTCATCGTTCTGAGCTGTATTTCAGGTCTGCTACTGCTGCTGACCGCCACCCATACATTGATGGACTTTATCGGTTTCGTAGTACTGGGTGGATTGTCAATTGTGGCCGCTATCACCTATACCGTCGGCAAGCGCCCCTATGGTTATATTGGCCTGGGTGATGTCTCGGTGCTGATTTTCTTCGGCTGGCTGAGCGTCATGGGAAGCTGGTATCTCCAGGCACACATGCTGAGCCCGGCGATTTTCCTGCCTGCTACCGCCTGCGGCCTGCTGGCTACGGCCGTGCTTAACATCAATAATCTGCGCGACATCGACAGCGACAGGGTGAACGGCAAAATCACCCTCGTCGTTCGTTTAGGCCCGGTGAATGCCCGACGTTATCATGCCGGCCTGCTGGCGGGCGCGCTCCTTTGTCTGGCGTTGTTTAACCTGCTTTCGTTGCAGAGCGTCTGGGGCTGGTTGTTCCTGCTTGCCACTCCGCTGTTATTCAAACAGGCGCGCTTTGTGATGCGCGAACTGAATCCGAACGCTATGCCGCCGATGCTCGAACGCACGGTAAAAGGGGCGTTGTTAACTAACTTATTGTTTGTGATTGGGATTATCTTAAGTCAGGTGCATTTTTAACTGACGAAGGTCAATTAACAATTGATGATTTTGCCAACAACGCGTGATGCGCGATATACTGACTATTCTCGCAGCAACTGAACGTTAAGCCTATGAAATACGATACGTCTGAGCTCTGTGACATCTACCAGGAAGATGTCAACGTCGTGGAACCGCTGTTCTCCAATTTTGGTGGACGGTCGTCGTTTGGCGGTCAAATCATCACGGTGAAATGTTTCGAGGATAACGGGTTGCTCTATGATCTGCTCGAACAGAATGGCCGTGGTCGCGTACTGCTGGTCGATGGCGGTGGTTCGGTGCGCCGTGCCCTGATTGATGCGGATCTTGCCCGCATCGCCGCCCAGAACGAATGGGAAGGCATTGTCGTCTATGGCGCGGTGCGTCAGGTTGATGACCTTGAGGAACTGGATCTGGGTATTCAGGCCATTGCCGCCATCCCGGTGGGAGCAGCAGGAGAAGGGATTGGTGAGAGCGATGTCCGCGTCAACTTTGGCGGTGTGACCTTCTTCTCCGGCGACCATCTCTATGCTGACAACACCGGTATTATCCTTTCCGAAGATGCGTTAGATATCGAGTAGTTCGCTTTCGCTTTATATAAAAAGGGCACCCTCGGGTGCCCTTTTTATTTTACGCGCAAGTTGAAATCAACAATTACGCGAAAGATTTCGTGTTGTAGCAAGGCGGCCAGTACGCGAATCCCCGGGAGCACAGATAACTATGTGACCGGGGTGAGCGAATGCAGCCAACGCCGCTACGGCGCGAAAGATAAACCCGACATTACGCGAAAGATTTCGTGTTGTAGCAAGGCGGCCAGTACGCGAATCCCCGGGAGCAYAGATAACTATGTGACCGGGGTGAGCGAATGCAGCCAACGCCGCTACGTCGCGAAAGATAACCTCAACATTACGCGAAAGATTTCGTGTTGTAGCAAGGCGGCCAGTAAGCGAATCCCCGGGAGCATAGATAACTATGTGACCGGGGTGAGCGAATGCAGCCAACGCCGCTACGGCGCGAAAGATAAAGCGTAATCAGACTTCTTCCATGCGCCCTAAGAGAGCCTGCAACCGCTCCTGCCAGCCATGCTGTTGGTCTTTAAGCTGGTTGTTTTCACGTTCCAGCTCTTCACGACCCTGCTGAGCAGAATGAATCTCCTGGCTCAGGCTGTTGTTCTTCTCTTTCAGCTCTTCGATTTCCATCTGCAACAACGTGATGGTATCAATCGCCTGCTGTACTTTTGCTTCCAGTTTCTCGAATACTTCTAATGACATCGTCATACCTCTCCTGAATTGCAAGGCGTTGATGAACAGTTGCACCTCTCGGGTACAGCTTCGTTCCGTGAACGGCGACGCCTCAATGTTTAGCGCATGGCCCTGGTGTCCGATTGTATGAAGCCCTACCGCCCCTGTCCAGCGACAAGCCGCGCAGATCAAGCTTTGCAACACTTTTCAGGTTATGCCTGGGCTGCTGGCGGGCCTACTCCTTAATTGTTAAATTATGGGTTACAAAAATGATTCAGTTCACACTTCACTCAATGTTCACATCATTCGCAAACGCGCCTCATAGCGCGAAAACGCTCATTTTATTGACGTAGCACACACATTTTAATTTCGATATTTCTCGTTTGTGAGCGTTAACGATAAATTAACAGTATGTCTACACGACATCGTGGAGCCCGACCTCCATGCAAACAATAACCATTAAACTCTTGGCAGGATCCGATTATGAGTCAAACCTCAACCTTAAAAGGCCAGTGCATCGCCGAATTTCTCGGAACCGGGTTGTTGATTTTCTTCGGTGTGGGATGCGTTGCTGCGCTGAAAGTGGCGGGCGCCAGCTTCGGACAGTGGGAAATCAGTATCATTTGGGGCCTGGGTGTGGCGATGGCCATCTACCTGACCGCAGGGGTTTCCGGCGCACACCTTAACCCGGCAGTGACAATCGCGTTGTGGCTCTTTGCCTGTTTTGACGGGCGCAAAGTTGCTCCTTTCATTTTTTCCCAGTTTGCCGGTGCGTTCTGCGCTGCTGCGCTTGTTTACGGGCTTTATTACAATCTTTTCCTCGATTACGAACAAACTCACCACATGGTACGTGGGACGGTTGAAAGTATTGATCTCGCGGGCATTTTCTCAACTTACCCTAACCCACATATCAATTTTGTGCAGGCCTTCGCGGTTGAAATGGTGATTACCGCTATTCTGATGGGCGTCATTATGGCGTTAGGGGACGATGGTAACGGTATTCCACGTGGTCCACTTGCGCCACTGCTGATCGGCCTGCTGATCGCGGTTATTGGTGCTTCTATGGGCCCACTGACCGGGTTTGCGATGAATCCGGCACGTGATATCGGGCCGAAAGCGTTCGCCTGGCTGGCAGGTTGGGGCAATGTTGCCTTCACCGGCGGTAAAGATATTCCTTACTTCCTCGTGCCGCTGTTCGGGCCGATTGTCGGCGCAGCGCTGGGTGCCTTCGGTTATCGTAAACTGATTGGCCGCCATCTGCCGTGTGATGTTTGCGCCGTGGAAGAGAAAGATTCCACGCCTACCGCTCAACAAAAAGCTTCGCTGTAATGTGACTACGGGACATAAATCATGACTGAAAAAAAATATATCGTTGCGCTCGACCAGGGCACTACCAGCTCCCGCGCCGTTGTAATGGACCATGACGCCAACATCATCAGCGTATCCCAGCGCGAATTCGAACAAATTTATCCGAAGCCAGGCTGGGTTGAACATGATCCCCTGGAAATCTGGGCTACCCAGAGCTCCACCCTGGTTGAAGTGCTGGCAAAAGCCGATATTAACTCCGATCAGATCGCGGCGATTGGTATTACCAACCAGCGTGAAACGGCGATTGTCTGGGAACGTGAAACCGGCAAACCGATTTATAACGCCATCGTCTGGCAGTGCCGCCGCACCGCGGATATTTGCGAGCAACTAAAACGTGATGGTATGGAAGAATACGTGCGTAGCGCCACCGGTCTTGTGGTTGACCCGTACTTCTCCGGAACGAAAGTGAAATGGATCCTCGACCACGTTGAAGGCTCACGCGAGCGAGCAAAACGCGGCGAACTGCTGTTTGGTACCGTTGATACCTGGCTTATCTGGAAAATGACCCAGGGACGCGTACACGTGACCGACTACACCAACGCCTCCCGTACCATGCTGTTCAACATTAATACGCTGGAATGGGATGACAAGATGCTGGAAGCGCTGGATATTCCACGCGCGATGCTGCCGGATGTCCGCAAATCTTCTGAAGTTTACGGGCAGACCAATATTGGTGGTAAAGGTGGTACACGTATTCCGATCGCCGGGATTGCCGGTGACCAGCAGGCGGCGCTGTTCGGCCAGCTTTGCGTCAAAGAAGGGATGGCGAAGAACACTTACGGTACCGGCTGCTTTATGTTGATGAACACCGGTGAGAAAGCGGTGAAATCAGAAAATGGTCTGCTGACCACCATCGCCTGTGGCCCAAGCGGTGAAGTGAACTATGCACTGGAAGGTGCGGTGTTCATGGCGGGTGCGTCTATTCAGTGGCTGCGCGACGAGGTGAAACTCATCAGCGATGCGTTTGACTCTGAGTATTTTGCTACCAAGGTGAAAGACACAAATGGCGTGTACGTTGTGCCTGCGTTCACCGGTCTGGGCGCGCCTTACTGGGACCCCTATGCCCGTGGTGCAGTCTTCGGTCTGACCCGTGGGGTGAATGCAAACCACATCATCCGCGCCACCCTGGAATCCATTGCTTATCAGACACGGGATGTGCTGGAAGCGATGCAGGCCGACTCCGGCATTCGTCTGCACGCCTTGCGGGTGGACGGCGGTGCCGTCGCCAACAACTTCCTGATGCAGTTCCAGTCCGACATTCTGGGTACCCGCGTGGAGCGCCCCGAAGTGCGTGAAGTGACGGCGCTGGGTGCCGCCTATCTGGCCGGTCTGGCCGTTGGTTTCTGGCAGAATCTGGATGAACTGCAAGAGAAGGCGGTGATTGAGCGCGAATTCCGCCCCGGTATTGAAACCACCGAGCGTAACGTGCGTTACAACGGCTGGAAGAAAGCAGTAAAACGCGCCCTGGCGTGGGAAGATCACGGCGAGTAATCCCCTCACCCCTGCCCTCTCCCCAACGGGGAGAGGGTGAAAACCAGCCCCGTTCACTCACCCTCCGTTCCGGAAAAAAACCGCGCTGTACAATCCCCTCATCCTTTTGGGAGTGGATGAAAACCGACACCGCTGCACCTGGATAGAAAACCGCACCGTACCATCCCCTCGCCCCTTTGGGGAGAGGGTTAGGGTGAGGGGACCCGGCCGCACCCTCGCGCCCTCTCTGTGTTAAACTTCGCGCAATTTCTTTGACTTCACGAGTATGCAATGAGACGAGAACTTGCCATTGAATTTTCCCGCGTGACGGAAGCGGCGGCGCTTGCTGGTTACAAGTGGCTGGGGCGCGGTGATAAGAACGTAGCTGACGGCGCAGCAGTTCACGCGATGCGCATCATGCTTAATCAGGTCAACATCGACGGCACCATCGTCATTGGCGAAGGGGAGATAGACGAAGCCCCAATGCTTTACATCGGTGAGAAAGTCGGTACCGGCAAAGGGGATGCGGTGGACATCGCCGTGGACCCGATTGAAGGTACGCGTATGACCGCGATGGGCCAGGCGAATGCCCTGGCGGTGCTGGCGGTGGGCGATCGAGGGTGCTTCCTCAACGCACCGGATATGTACATGGAAAAACTGATTGTCGGGCCGGGCGCAAAAGGCGCGATTGATCTCAACCTGCCGCTGGATGAGAACCTGCGTAACGTCGCGGCTGCGCTGGGTAAACCGCTCGCTGAGCTGACGGTGACCATTCTGGCGAAGCCACGTCACGAAGCGACCATTGCCGACATGCAGAAACTCGGCGTGCGCGTGTTTGCCATTCCGGACGGCGACGTTGCCGCCTCCATTCTGACCTGTATGCCGGACAGCGAAGTTGACGTGCTCTACGGAATTGGCGGCGCACCAGAAGGTGTGGTCTCCGCTGCCGTTATCCGTGCACTGGACGGAGATATGCAGGGCCGCCTGCTGGCTCGTCATCATGTGAAAGGTGACAGTGAAGCGAACCGACGTATCGGGGAAAATGAGCTGGCACGCTGCCAGGAGATGGGTATCGAAGCGGGTATCGTGTTACGTCTGGACGACATGGCGCGCAGTGACAATGTGATTTTCTCCGCGACCGGCATCACCAAAGGCGACCTGCTGGACGGTATCAGCCGCAAAGGCAATATCGCCACCACCGAAACCCTGCTGATTCGCGGCAAATCACGCACCATTCGCCGTATTCAGTCAATTCATTATCTGGATCGCAAAGACCCGGACGTGCAGACCCATATTCTGTAAGTGTGTCTCCTGCATCACCCAGGTTGCAGGCTGACGGCAGCGAGCCATCCCGATGAACTTATTCGTAAGTGATTCGCGTGAAGGCGTGTAGCCAAGGCATCTGCAACCTTACGCAGGGCGGGTATATTTGTCAGGGAGAGCTTTCCGGTGCTCACGGGCTGGAAATCCTCTCCATTCACGACGAAGATAAGGCAATGATTCTGAACAGGAGAAAATCATGGCCGACTGGGTTACAGGAAAAGTGGTTAAAGTCGAGTTCTGGACCGACGCGTTGTTCAGCCTGACCGTTCATGCCCCCATCCTTCCTTTCACCGCCGGACAGTTCGCCAAGCTCGGGCTCGAAATCGACGGGGAACGGGTGCAACGCGCCTACTCACACGTTAACGCGCCAGGAAATCCTGATCTTGAGTTCTATCTGGTCACCGTGCCGGAAGGCAAACTTAGCCCTCGCCTGGCCGCACTCCAGCCAGGGGATGACATTCTGATCGTTAGCGAAGCCGCTGGCTTCTTTGTGCTTGAAGAGGTGCCGGACTGCGAAACCCTGTGGATGCTGGCCACCGGCACGGCTATTGGCCCTTACCTGTCGATTTTGCAGGAGGGCAAAGATCTCGAACGCTTTAAAAATCTGGTGCTGGTACATGCGGTGCGTTATGCCGCCGATCTCAGCTACCTGCCGATGATGCTGGAGCTTCAGCAGCGCTACGAAGGCAAATTACGCATTCAGACGGTGGTGAGCCGCGAAACGGTTTCAGGTTCGCTGACCGGGCGCGTACCGGCACTTATCGAGAGCGGCGCACTGGAGGAGGCCGTCGGATTACCGATGACGCCAGAGACCAGCCATGTGATGCTGTGCGGTAACCCGCAGATGGTGCGTGATACGCAGCAACTGCTGAAAGAGACCCGGCAGATGGCCAAACACTTACGCCGTCGACCGGGCCATATGACGGCGGAACACTACTGGTGATTAGCGGTACTTTACGTCCAGCGTATCTTTACCAAACTTGTTTTCACCCTGGGTGCCCACAAAGGCGCCCAGGTCAATGAACATTCCCACCATGATAAGCGCAGGCACAAAACGTCCGACAGCCCACTGCAACGTGGCGTTTAACATATCCCAGTTCCCGGCAAGCAGCATCCAGGCGAGTATAAATAACAGTGCCCAGGGGCCAGATTTGCCGCGATCGTGCAGGCGTTTAATGACCACGCAGGCGGTCGGCCAGAGCAGACAAACCAGCATGAACGCCGCAGTCTGGCTGGCAAGCAGACTGAAACTGACCGCATAAAAGAGCGCCGCCATTGCCACCACCCAGATGACCATCCATACCCAAAAGTCACGGCGGCCAATGCGCCCTTTAATTGAGAATAACCACTGCTGAATACCCATGTAAGGTTCCTTATTATCGTGATGCGGCTAGTTTACCCTGGCGGCGCGACTTTTTGACAAGCCCGGCGGTTATCGTTTTAATCGTGAGCAAAATGAAATGAGGATGATGTTGATGAAAACCTGGTGGCTCCTGTTGGCGGCACTGATGATAGTTTCGCCTGCGCATGCAGACGATGCCTCATCCGTACCGGCGGCACCCTATTTATTGCCCGGTGCCCCGACCTTTGAACAATCTATCAGCCAGTTCCGGGAAAGTTTTAATGAGGACAATCCTGCGCTTGCGTTGAATGAGTTCCGCGCCATTGAATCGGGTGCTGACACGGCGCGTATCACCCGTGCGGCCACCAGGATTAATGACAATCTTTATGCGTCCACGGCACTGGAGCGCGGTACGCTGAAAATTAAGTCAATGCAGATAACCTGGCTCCCCATCAGAGGACCAGAGCAAAAATCGTCCAGAGCGAAAGCGCAGGAGTATATGGCTGCGGTGCTGCGGGAGTTTTCGCCCGGTCTTACAAAAGCGCAAAGCCTGCAAAAACTGCAAAAGCTCCTGAACAGCGGCAAAAACAAATTATGGTATGCCGAAACGGAAGGTGCGATTCGCTATGTTGTCGCAGATGACGGTGAAAAGGGGCTGACCTTCGCAGTTGAACCGATTAAGCTGACGTTATCTGAGAGCACCCAAGGCGACAATAAATGACAAAAAGCAAAGCCTTTGCAGGGACGAATCTCTATACTGTTTCACAGACCACGCTGCCCTGAGGGGTAGCTATATTCCTTAATTCGCTTCGTGCGTGGAGAGTAAAAATGCGACATCCTTTGGTGATGGGTAACTGGAAACTGAACGGCAGCCGCCATATGGTAAACGAACTGGTTGCTAACCTGCGTAAAGAGCTGGCTGGCGTTACCGGTTGTGGCGTAGCCATCGCGCCACCTGATATGTACCTCGATCTGGCAAAACACGCCGCTGACGGCAGCCACATCGTGCTGGGCGCGCAGAACGTTGACGTTAACCTGTCTGGCGCATTCACCGGCGAAACCTCCGCTGAAATGCTGAAAGATATTGGTGCGAAATACATCATCATTGGTCACTCTGAGCGTCGTACCTACCACAAAGAATCTGATGAATTCATCGCGAAGAAATTCGCCGTGCTGAAAGAGCAGGGTCTGATCCCGGTTCTGTGCATCGGTGAAACCGAAGCAGAAAACGAAGCGGGTAAAACGGAAGAAGTGTGCGCGCGTCAGATTGACGCCGTGCTGACAACCCAGGGCGCTGCGGCCTTCGAAGGCGCTGTTATTGCATACGAACCTGTATGGGCTATCGGCACCGGCAAATCAGCTACCCCGGCGCAGGCACAGGCCGTTCACAAATTTATCCGTGACCACATTGCTAAAGCCGACGCGAAAGTGGCTGAGCAAGTGATCATCCAGTACGGCGGTTCAGTTAATGCGTCCAACGCGGCTGAACTCTTCACTCAGCCGGACATCGACGGCGCGCTGGTTGGCGGTGCATCCCTGAAAGCTGACGCTTTTGCGGTGATCGTTAAAGCAGCAGAAGCCGCCAAAGCGTAATTTCCTGGCCCCTCTCTCTGCAGGGAGAGGGGCACAGACCCATCAAGACCTACAATTTCCCCAGCACGCTAAACCACGCATAATCCAGCGGTAACAGCACCAGATACGTTGCCACCGCCAGCGCGAAACATAACAACATTCCCGCCCGGGCAGGCACCTTACCCAGCGCCATTGCCACCACAATCGGTGACGCCTGGTACGGCAGCAGCGGCGTGGAATAGCCCAGCACCTGAATCATAATTACCGACAGCAGCGGGAACCCGGTAGCATCGGAGAAACTCTGTGCCAGGGTGGTGAAAAGCGCCGGCACGCCGTTGGCGGTCATGATGAAATTTAATGCCGTCGTGATGCCGGTCAGCGCGAGGAAGCTGGTGAACGGCTTCTCCGGATCAAGCGGCATCACATGCAGCAGGGCGTTGCCCACCGCCGCACCGATCCCGGTTTGCGTCACTGTAATCGCCAGCCCCAGAATACCGGCTACGTAGATACAGGTACGAATATTCACGCCGCTGGAAAACTCCTCGCCATTGATAAAGCCGACCCGTGGCAACAACGTAATGCAGGCCGCTACCAGGCCCGTCCACGCCGGGCCAATGCCGTGCAGGCTCTCCGTCACCCACATCGTCAGAACAACGGCCAGCAGCCATGCCAGCCGCTTCTCTGCCCGGCTCATGGGTTCTGACGGTGCCATTTCTTTTGCAGCATGCGGTTTGCCTGGGAAGAGCCAGCAAATCAGGCCAATCAGGATCAGACCTTTGAGTATGCCGAGCACCGGCGTGTGCAACAGCAGATAAGGAACATAATTCAGGTGAATGCCGTACGATCCTTCCGCCGCCCCGCTCATGACAAGGTTGGGGACGTTCGCAGGCAGAATGGTCGCAGAGAGCTGGAAGGTACCAAACCCGACCGCCAGCGCCAGTCCGTACCAGGCGCGCGTGCCTTCCGCGATACCCGCCCGTGCTGCCATTGCCGCCACAATGGGCATCAACAGCGCAATACGCCCCATATTGGAGGGCATCACAAAGGCCAGCGCATAACTTAGCAGAACCACGCTTGCCACCATGAGCAACCACGAATCCGTCAGTTTAGAAGACAATGCCCGTGCGGCCCGGTCGGCCAGCCCGGTTTTGCGAATCGCCACGCCGAGCACGAAACCGCTGAACACCAGCCAGAACGCCGAAGACGCGAAGCCGCCAAAGATAACGTCCGGCGGCGCAATTTTGGCAATCATTGCCGCGGTGAAAAACAACAGCGCCGTGATGAACTCCGGCAACAGCGAGGTCGCCCAGAGCACGATGGTTATGCCAACGATTACGGAAGGAAGGAACAGAGGGTGAGTAAACCAGAGCGACATGCCTGTCTCCTGTAGATAATTTCGGCAAGTGTAGGGCGACAGACTTGCCTGGTAAACGCCAAATCTGGTGGGATCAGTTCAGGATAGTGCACTGATGATCCTGGAGTTCCTCCGCAAACCCGCGGTTAAAGGTGAGCGCATCTCGTTGTGTTGCCAGAAGCACAAAGGAGCCATCAGCCTGCTGCACCAGGGCCAGTGAATACCGTCCCATATGGTCACGGGCACCAGGCACCTCTTCTGCCAGCATCAGGAACGGACTGCGCTTTACCAGTTCGGCTTCCGTGACCCGCCGCGCCAGATAGTGATGCCTCAGCAGTCCACCGGGCAGCGCCAGCCAGCGGCTGCTAATACTGGCTGCTTCACGGTCAAGCGTGGTTCGCACGTCGCTACGCAGGCAGGAGATGTGAATATGAAAGTGGTTTTGAGTGCGCCCGGTACGGGAGTTGATGGCCAGTGAAATCGCACTATTCGGAACCGGGCCGCCGTGCCTTTTTTCCATCACCCCGCGCGACTGCCAGGCCTGCCAGAAAAAGTTCGGCGTGTAGGGCTGCAGTAACAGTGGACTTTCAATCCCGTTAATACGGTAGGTGGGCATAAGAAGATGTTGCAGCGGGCCGTGTCGGTCTTTGAGCAACACATAACCCGCGTCCAGGTTAGCCTGAACACAGGGTTCGGGCTGCTGTTTATCACGCTGATGAGGGACGCATTGCCCGATCACGGTCTGGCGAAGTTGATCCCTGTCGCCGCTGTGCCACCAGTACGCGCCGTAAGCCGCCGCCAGCAGCATTAACATCACCAGCACGCTTACGGTTCGGAGCACCATCTTCATTAGCCGTCCTCATTTCAGGCAGAACATGAAGCATAGCGCAGGAGGGTAAGAAAATAACGTCCGAAGGGGAAAACAAAAACGGCCCCGTTAAGGGCCGCCCGGGGATTAGCGTTTACTGATTTCGTCGAAAGTGCCGCCATTGGAGAAGTGCGCTTTCTGCGCTTTTGTCCAGCCACCAAAGACATCGTCAATGGTAAACAGCTTCAGTTTCGGGAACTCGCTTTCATATTTCGCCGCAACCTGTTTGTCACGGGGACGATAGAAGTTCTTCGCTGCAATCTCCTGACCTTCCGGCGTGTAGAGATACTTCAGGTAGGCTTCAGCCACCTGCTGGGTGCCTTTTTTCGCCACCACTTTATCAACGACGGAAACCGTCGGTTCCGCGAGGATAGATTCACTCGGGGTCACGATTTCAAACTTATCTTTGCCGAGTTCTTTCGTCGCCAGCAGGGCTTCGTTTTCCCAGGCAATCAGCACATCGCCAATACCGCGCTCTACGAAGGTGTTGGTTGCCCCACGTGCGCCGGAATCCAGTACTTCTACATTTTTAAACAGCGCCTTCACAAATTCCTGCGCTTTTGCCTGATCGCCACCGTTCTGGTGCAGCGCGTAGCCCCACGCCGCCAGGTAGTTCCAGCGCGCGCCGCCTGAGCTTTTCGGGTTTGGGGTGATGACGGACACGCCCGGCTTGATCAAATCATTCCAGTCATGAATCTGTTTCGGGTTGCCTTTACGCACCAGAAATACAATGGTCGAGGTGTAAGGCGCGGAGTTATCCGGCAGGCGTTTAATCCAGTTTTTGTCGATGCTGCCACGCGTGGCAATCGCATCCACGTCATACGCCAGGGCCAGCGTCACGACATCAGCATCCAGGCCATTAATGACGGAGGTCGCCTGTTTACCAGAACCGCCATGAGACTGACGAATAGTGACAGTATCGCCCGTCTCCTGCTTCCAGTGTGCGCTGAACGCTTTGTTGTACTGTTCGTACAACTCACGCGTAGGATCATACGACACATTTAATAACTGAATGTCCTTTGCCAGAACGCTGCCGGATGCCAGCAGTAAGGTAAGTCCCACGCCCCATTTATTCATCGCCCACTCTCTCAGGTCAGGTATTTTGATGTACTCAGCCTGCCAGAAAGCGATGCGATGATTAAAGAATAAAAGAAGATTGGCTATAACTTTGGGGAATATCTGAAGCGAAAAGAAACGCCCTCGGTGCAGAGGGCGTTTAATGAGGATTAGTAGAGTTTTTTAGCGCAGTCCAGCCAGTCGCCTTTGAACGGACGCTTCATATTCTCGATAGCGTCAATGATGTCATGGTGCACCATTTTTTCGTTCTGAATACCGACGCAACGTCCACCGTGGCCCTGCAGCAGCAGTTCGATGGCGTAGGCACCCATACGGGAAGCCAGGATGCGGTCGTAAGGAACCGGGGAGCCGCCGCGCTGAATGTGACCCAGCACCGTCGCACGGGTTTCACGCTCAGTTTCAGTTTCGATATATTTCGCCAGTTCATCGATATCACAGATGTGCTCAGTAATAGCTACAATGGCGTGCTTTTTACCCTTCGCAATACCGGCTTTGATTTCGGCAACCAGGTCTTCACGGCTGAATTCTACTTCCGGCAGCACGATAAACTCACAACCACCAGCGATGGCGGCCGCCAGAGTCAGGTCACCACAATAACGCCCCATCACTTCAACAATAGAGATACGCTGGTGAGAAGAAGAGGTGTCACGCAGGCGGTCAATCGCTTCTACCACAGTGTGCAGTGCAGTGAAGTAGCCGATGGTGTAGTCAGTACCGGCCACATCGTTGTCGATGGTGCCTGGCAGGCCGATGCATGGGAAGCCCATTTCCGTCAGACGTTTGGCGCCCATATAGGAACCGTCCCCGCCGATAACCACCAGCGCATCGATGCCGCGTTTTTTCATGTTCTCGATAGCCACGGCGCGAACGTGCTCTTCACGGAACTCCGGGAAACGCGCGGAGCCGAGGAAGGTGCCGCCACGGTTAATCATGTCTGACACGCTATAGCGATCCAGTTGAATCATACGGTCTTCATACAGGCCGAGGTAACCATCATAAATACCCGCGACTTCCAGACCTTCAGTTAATGCTGCACGGACAACGCCACGAATTGCTGCGTTCATGCCCGGCGCATCACCGCCACTTGTCAACACACCGATTTTTTTAATCATGACTACCTCTGAACTTAGGAATGCAAAAATAATGTTCTGTTGGCCAAAACGAGGCCCCGCAGGGCAAACGACTATGATGCAAATATTATATCAATCGCTTTTTGCTGAATTGATTCAGGTCAGACCATATGGCGGTAATTTATACACTAAATGCGGGTCTGACTCTCTTTTTTTACAACGAAATACGACAGCTTCAACGCGCCTATCGTCCTTGAGGTACTACCGAGCAGGGATCCTGATGAATAATGACATCGGACCCTGGAAAACGCTGCAGAATCGCCTGTTCCACCTGTTCAGCCACAAGATGCGCCTGAAAGAGTGGGAGGTTATCCTCCATCTCCAGATGGATTTGAATGAACCGTGTTGGGCCGGACTGCCTTGTGCGAAGATCATGTGCGCCACTGACGCCCGGCCAGGATGTGACAATATTGAAAATATCCTGACGCTCTTCATCCGGTAATGCTCTGTCCAGCAGAGACTGAACGGCGTCATATCCCATACGTAACGCGCTGTATAAAATATAACAACCGATGCCCAATGCAAACAGGGCATCTGCACGATGCCAGCCGTACCACGACAGCCACAACGCGACCAAAATTGCACCGTTCATCATAACATCAGACTGATAATGAAGCATATCTGCCCTGACCGCCTGACTCTGGGTTTTTCGCACCACCCAACGTTGAAAGGTGACCAGGATCACAGTGCTAACCAGCGCAATCAGCGTTACAACCACACCAATACCAGGGGCATGCATAGGTTCCGGGTTCGCCAGATGCTGAATGCCGGTTAAAAACAGAAACAGCGCCGAACCGGAGATAAACATACTTTGCGCCAGCGCAGCGAGAGATTCAGCCTTGCCGTGACCAAAGGTATGTTCATCGTCTGCCGGTTGCAGTGAATAACGCACCACCAGAAGGTTAGTGAGCGAAGCGGCGATATCCACTAACGAATCGACCAGCGCGGCCAGGATACTGACCGAACCGGTATACCACCATGCAAAGATTTTAATTACCAATAATGACGACGCCATGATCGTGGCTGCGATAGCAGCACGGCTGACCAGGCGTCCGTAAGATTCGTTCATAAGGACTCCCCACTCTTGTGTGGGTAGTATAACGAAAGGCCACCTGTCAGGCGCAAAATCAGGGGGTCTGAATTCGGGGCAAAAAAAACCCCCACATCATGTGGGGGAAGACAGGGATGGTGTCTATGGCAAGGAAAACAGGGTTCATTACTGGGAACGCTGGGTACTGCTGCTACTGAAGAACTTCAACGGTGAACCTTGCTGCATTTGCGCGACGTCGCGCAGTTGGTTCATCCGTTGTTGATGCTTCTGGTTCAAAACCGCCTGCTGCTCCGGCGTGAGCAGGTGATACATCTGGTTGCGGACTTTAGCCATTTCAACCTGACGCGCTATCTGTGCCTGCGCCATTTTTTCAGCCTGATTTCGCACGGCGGTTTCATCAAAATTTTCTGCGGTGATAAGGCGATGCATTGCCTCCACTTCGCTAACATTAACAGGGGGCTGGTCGTGCCGTGCCTGCTGCATCAAATCTCGCATCTGCTGGCGTTGATGCTCGGTTAAATTTATGCCGTCAAACATATGGTTCTGACCATTACGCTGCGCGATTCCCTCAGTCGGGTGCCAGTTATCGCCTGTTACGACTTCAGCTGCCTGGCCAATCGTACTGAGCGCCAGTGTTGAGGCCATGACGGCAGCGGTAACAATGCGCATCATTTGCTCCCAAAATCTTATGTGTCGCGAATCAACGAGAATCAGTCTACGATTCAGGCTGCAAACAAGCGTCAGGGGGTGTAAAACAACGTAAAGTCATGGATTAGCGACTCTTGATGACGTAATTTCTGCCTCGGAGGTATTTAAACGATGAATAAGATTCTTTTAGTAGATGATGACCGAGAGCTTACATCCCTGTTAAAAGAGCTGCTCGACATGGAAGGTTTTAATGTGCAGGTTGCCCATGATGGGGAGCAGGCGCTCGACCTCCTTGATGACAGTATCGATTTGCTTTTGCTCGACGTCATGATGCCGAAGAAAAATGGCATCGACACCCTTAAAGAGCTACGCCAGACACACCAGACACCCGTCATTATGCTGACGGCCCGTGGCAGCGAGTTGGATCGCGTTCTCGGCCTTGAGCTGGGGGCTGATGACTATTTGCCAAAACCCTTTAACGATCGCGAACTGGTCGCGCGTATTCGCGCCATTTTGCGTCGCTCCCACTGGAGCGAACAGCAGCAGAACACCGATAACGGCTCTCCGACCCTGGAAGTAGATGGCCTGAGCCTGAACCCGGGTCGCCAGGAAGCCAGCTTCGATGGTCAGTCGCTTGAACTTACCGGCACTGAATTTACCCTGCTCTATCTGCTCGCGCAGCACCTGGGTCAGGTGGTTTCGCGTGAGCATCTAAGCCAGGAAGTGCTGGGCAAACGCCTGACGCCGTTCGATCGCGCCATCGATATGCATATCTCTAACCTGCGCCGCAAACTACCGGACCGCAAGGACGGCCATCCGTGGTTTAAAACCTTACGTGGTCGCGGCTATTTGATGGTATCCGCTACATGATAGGAAGTTTGACCGCCCGCATCTTCGCCATTTTCTGGCTGACGCTGGCGCTGGTTTTAATGCTGGTTCTGATGGTGCCAAAACTTGATTCACGCCAGATGACGGAGTTGCTCGACAGCGAGCAGCGCCAGGGCGTGATGATTGAACAGCACGTCGAGGCGGAGCTGGTCAACGACCCACCGAACGATCTGATGTGGTGGCGGAGACTGTTCCGCGCTATCGATAAATGGGCGCCGCCAGGACAACGCCTTCTGCTGGTCACCAGCGAAGGCCGCGTGATAGGCGCAGAACGCAATGAAATGCAGATTATCCGCAACTTTATTGGTCAGGCGGATAACTCCGATCACCCGCAGAAGAAAAAATACGGGCGGGTAGAGATGGTAGGGCCCTTTTCCGTCCGCGACGGCGAGGATAGCTACCAGCTCTATCTGATCCGCCCTGCCAGCAATTCTCAATCAGATTTTATCAACCTGCTGTTTGACCGGCCGCTGCTGCTGCTTATCGTCACCATGCTTATTAGCTCGCCGTTGCTGCTCTGGCTGGCATGGAGCCTCGCAAGACCGGCCCGCAAGTTGAAAAACGCTGCGGATGAAGTGGCCCAGGGCAATTTACGCCAGCGGCCAGAGCTGGAAGCCGGGCCGCAGGAATTTATCGCCGCCGGGGCCAGTTTTAACCAGATGGTCACAGCGCTGGAGCGAATGATGACCTCGCAACAGCGTCTGCTTTCTGATATCTCCCACGAACTGCGTACACCCCTCACCCGCTTGCAATTAGGGACAGCGCTTCTGCGCCGCCGCAGTGGGGAGAGCAAAGAGCTTGAGCGTATTGAAACCGAAGCACAGCGCCTGGACAGTATGATTAATGACCTGCTGGTTATGTCACGTAATCAGCAAAAAGCGGCCCTGGTGAGCGAAACCGTGAAGGCGAACCACCTGTGGAATGAGGTGCTGGATAATGCCGCGTTTGAGGCGGAGCAGGTTGGCAAAACGCTGACGGTCAACTTCCCCCCGGGCCCGTGGCCGTTGTACGGCAACCCCAACGCGCTGGAAAGCGCGCTGGAGAATATCGTGCGCAACGCGCTGCGTTATTCGCACACCAAAATCGAAGTCAACTTCGCCGTCGACAAAGAGGGCATTACCATCAATGTTGATGATGACGGCCCTGGCGTCAGCCCGGAAGACAGAGAGCAAATTTTCCGCCCCTTCTACCGTACCGACGAGGCGCGCGATCGTGAATCGGGGGGCACGGGTCTGGGGCTGGCTATCGTCGAAACCGCCATTCAGCAGCACCGTGGCTGGGTAAAAGCGGATGACAGCCCGCTGGGCGGGTTACGCCTGACCATCTGGCTGCCGCTGTACAGACGCGCTTAACCGCATTGTTTCCCCTCGGCATACGAGGGGAAACCGACACTATTTACCGCGCAATCTTCGCGAATTATCTTCGATAACGCCGTTTAAACGTCGCTTTTGCATGGTTCTTGCCCAACTGGCTGAAAGCCCGGCTGCGGAAAGTAACCGATGGTACTGCGCGTCATCAAAGGGCATATGCCAGGCAATGGCGGCGGCATCCTGCACACTGACGTCGCTGGTACGGGAGGCCAGCTCCAGCGGCGAGTCAGTGGCGACCTTTCCGGCGGCAATCACGCGGTACAGCCAGCCTACGCGCCCGCTCGCCTGCATTTGTGAGGCCATATCGCTGACATTAAAGTGAAAATTGAGTTTATAGCACGGTGAGCGTGGCTGAGTGACCTGGATTAACGCCTCCCCCCAGCGAAAGATATCGCCGATAAATACGTTGTGTTCCGTCAGCCCTTCCGTCGACAAATTCTCACCAAAGGCGGGCGCATAATAGAGCGTTTCGTTCTCAGGAAACTGCTGTCGCCAGAAGGCATAATGCTCCCGTGGATAATGGCACAGGGCTCTGTCCGGCCCGCCGTGAATCACTTTTTCCGCCTGTTGATCCCCCACCAGGCCGCGATTCGTTAACGTTAACTCTCCATCCACCTGACGTTTGGCGATAGCACTGGGCTTACTTCCCGCATAATCCTGTATTGTTCCCACATAAACATTAACCGCATGCCGCATAAGGCCCCCTGGTGCGTAAAGTGTCCTGGCATTACACCACATTTTTTACACTGAAATCGTGCAGAAATGAGACACCGGTTCGCGTGAGGTTCATCGGGACGTGCTATCACTTAAATGAATAACTGAAACGCTATTTCACATTCAAGGAGACAGTGACGTGAAGAATGAAAACGAATTTTGCGGCGTCTGGTGCCCGTCCATTACGCCAATGACGCCCGACGGTAAAGTCGACCTGAACGGAATGAGACAGCATATTTCACGCCTGACCGACGCCAGAATTGATGTGGTATTGCTAATGGGCAGCATTGGCGAATTCGCCTCTTTTACGCTTGATGAACGGCTTATGCTGATAAAAGAGGTACGGGAAATGACGCCGGGCACGCTGGTCGCCAACGTCTCCTCAACCTGCATGAATGATGTAGAACGAATGGCGGATGAGGCCTTCCGCACCGGCTATGATGCCGTGATGGTGCTGCCGCCCTATTACTACGGACAAACGTCGGCGCAACTGCTGAGCTACTTCCGTCATCTGGGGCAACAGTTGCGTGGCAAATGGTTCGCCTATAACTTCCCGGCACGCACGGGATGTGACCTGACGCCTGAGCTGGTCGCCACGCTGGCAGCGGAATTCCCGAACTTCGTCGGCATCAAAGACACGGTCGACTGCCAGTCGCATACCCGCAATATCATTCTGGCGACCGAAAAAATCCGCGATGATTTCGCCGTGCTGTCAGGCTATGACGAATATTTCATTCCGAACCTGCTGGCAGGCGGGGCAGGCGTTATCTCCGGGCTGAACAACGTAATGCCGGAGTTATTTGTCGGCGCCCGCCAAGCCTGGAAGCAAAACGATCTGGCTGCACTGCACAGAGCCCAGCGTGACATTGGCCGGTTTATGTCGATTTACACCATTGGCGAAGACTTTGTTACCACCATCAAAACCGTGGTGTCACGTAAGTTCGGCTATTGTGGGGCCACGTCACGCAATTTTGGCGGTGAGTTAACGCCCGGGCAGTGTGCCCTGGCAGATGAAATTTTTGGGACAACGCGCTAAAAAAACCGGCCTTTTCAGGCCGGCTTCATGTCTCTTTTTCGGTGTTATTTTACCGCACTGTGTAGCTCAGCTGCTGCTGCGTTTCCTTTCACTCTACGTGACCAGATAGAGGTCAGGATCGGCACAAGAATTGAGGTCACGATGACCGATGTCGCCACCAGCGCAGTAGCGGCCGGTGCCATCGCTTTAAACTCCGGTACCATCTCCGCAATCAGCACCGGTGTTGCCACCGCTGCACCTGCCGAGCTGGAGGCTGCAATCCCCGCCGTCCCATCGCCACCGCCAATGAGCTTGTCAGCAATAATCAACGGGATGCCGGTTATCACAATGACCGCCAGCCCCAGCAGAATCCCCAACAAACCGGTCTGCGCTATCACACTTAAATCAATGGTATTACCAAGCGCGAAGGCGAAAAAGGGAATCAAAGTCTGCACCGCGCGGGTAAAGAACTCCCGCAGTTCCGGGTCGAGATTCCCGAGGCCAAAACCAATCAGGAACGGTAGCACGGCACCAACAAAGACATGGGGTTCAAATGACGCGATACCCGCCGTACCGAGGATAACCATCGTCATCAGCGGACCCGATTCCAGAGACATCAGCACAAACGCCCCGGCCTCCTCTTTAGTGCCATACTGCTGCATGATAGAGGCGTAAAGACCGCCGTTGGTCATGTCCATTGAGGCGACCAGCGCCAGCGTCGACAGCCCGGCAAAAAAGCCGGCCTCCACACCGTGAGCCGGAATCAGACGTGAAGTCACCGCCGCGACCACCCAGGCCACCGCAATTTTCGTCACCACCAGGGTACCGGATTTTCGCAGCACCGTGCCGGTTGCACTGAGCTTGATGGATGCACCCATGCAGAAGAACCACACCGCCAGAATAGGCACCGTACCGGTGATCATGCCGTTGGTGAAGGAGCCAAAATACTTACCGGCACCCGGAGAGAAGGTATGGCACAGCGCACCAAGGAACAGCGGAACCAGCATCATCCCGCCGGGGATTTTTTCAATTGCACGTTTGATTTGCATATCGCCACCTGTCAAAAAATCACTGATTTTTGTGCGCCATCTCGCCCATTTACCGAAACGTTTCCAGCGCTGATGGCGAAATGTTAGACCTTCGTCACACCCGGAAAAGTGATCTCACATGCAAAATTAAAACAATATTTCATTTTTATCAGATCAGCGTTTCTATCATTCCTTCCCCCGGTCTGGCCCATAAAAAAGCCCCTGCTGACAACGTCAGCAGGGGCTGGACTCACCCGCAAGGCGCGGGAGATAACGAGAAATTACTTCTTAGCGGCGAAACGTGCTGCTGCTTCGTCCCAGTTCACCACGTTCCAGAACTCTTTGATGTAGTCCGGGCGGCGGTTCTGGAATTTCAGGTAGTAGGCGTGTTCCCACACGTCCAGACCCAGAATCGGGAAGCCAGATGCACCGGAGATAGCTTCACCCATCAGCGGGGAATCCTGGTTTGCAGTAGAAACCACAGCCAGTTTATCGCCTTTCAGCACCAGCCACGCCCAGCCAGAGCCGAAGCGCGTCGCTGCTGCTTTTTCAAATTCAGCTTTGAAGTTATCAACAGAACCGAAATCACGCTCGATAGCCGCTTTCAGATCACCCTGCAGGGTGGTGTCTTTTTTCAGGCCTTTCCAGAACAGGCTGTGGTTAGCATGACCACCTGCGTTGTTACGCAGTACGGTTTTTTTGTCAGCCGGCAGTTGATCCAGCTTGGTGATCAGCTCTTCAACAGGGAGGCTGGCAAATTCTGGCAGGCTTTCCAGCGCCGCGTTGGCATTGTTAACGTAGGTCTGGTGATGTTTAGTGTGATGGATTTCCATCGTCTGCTTGTCGAAATGAGGTTCAAGTGCATCGTACGCATAAGGCAGGGATGGCAGTGTATAGCTCATACTAATCTCCATTATTGTCGGGCGGCAGGTATGTTAACGCCGCGTAAGCAGTTGGTTCATTATAGTTAGTTAAATGCTATTGAAAATGTTTATCAATGCCGTAGTTTTATTATGGTTATAACATTCTGTTATGTAAACAAGTCTATGTGGCATAAAGGAATGTCGCGACGCGAGGATACTATGCCGCGTCGTTATGGCGCTGCCGCCACTGGCTGGGCGTCATACCCGTTTCGCGCGTGAAGACGACAGAAAAATAGTTACTGTCTTCAAAGCCACAGCGTGTGGAGACCTCGCCAATCATCAGTTCGCTATGCTGCAATAAATACTGCGCATGGCAAATCCGCAGCTGGCGCAGATAGTGGTTAATGGTCATGCCGGTCTGGGTGCGAAACTGCTGGCGAAGCGCCCGTTCGCTGCACTGCTCCTGTTCACAAAACTGTTCCAGCAGGAAGCTGCGGTTAAGGCTACCGGAGAGGGCGGTGATGAGTTTGTCCAGCAATGGCTCACTGTTCACCGCGGCCAGATTGTCAGTGGCAAAGCGATGACGCTTTAAGGTCATCACCAGTTGGGCGAACAGGACTTCCGCCATGGCGTTCGCGAGAGGGTCGTTTTTCGTACTCTCCTGCTCAAGCTGCGTAATGACCTGGCGCGCCTGAGCCATGCCGGTGCTGCCTATGCGCCAGTGGGGCATCCATTCAGAACCGTGACACCCCGGAATGTGCGCCGCCCAATCAAGATTGAGTGATAGTCGATCCGGGCAATAGATAATATTTTGCAGCACCAGGTCGTTGACCGAGGCATAGGAGTGTTTATCTTCAGCGCGAATGTAAAACAGATCGCCGCGGGTAATGCGCCAGGGGCGATCGTTAAGAACGTGCAGGCCATTGCCTCGCCAGACCAGCACCAGTTCATAAAACTCGTGCGTATGCTCCGCAAACACATTTTGCGGATAGCGATCCGCCACAGCGACGGTCTGCCCTGCCCGTGGGAAAAAATCGGCGCTACGAAGAATTAACTGGCTTGCCACAACATCACCTCAGCCTAAGACAACCGGTAACTATTAGCTGATTTACAAAACAAAATCGGTGACAGCCTTCTCGTTACCGTTATTGCAGTTGCACATCGCGTCCCTGACGAATATCACGCGGTGACCAGTTAAATTCCCGGCGAAAAAGCGTTGAAAAGTGGTTACTGTCGCCAAAACCGCAGCGATAAGCGATATCCGTGATGCTATCATCCCCATGACGCAGCATATGACGCGCTTTAATCAGTCTCAGGCGGTTGAGATAACGCTGCGGCGTCAGGCCGGTGTAGCTTTTAAGCTGGCGGTGCAGCGTTCGCAGTGACAGCGCGTACTGGTCTGCCAGTGACTCCCAGCACACCTCTTCTGCAAAATGATCCTCAAGCCAGGACATCAACTGATTCAGTCGCGCATCGTTACTGATTGCCCCCTCTTCCAGGCTGCTTTTTCGCAGCAACACCAGCAACTGCATAAAGAGAATTTCGCGGTTAGCGGTGGTCGGCATATCCAGCCCATCCCCCAGCGTTTCCATCTGGCCGATTATCTGGCGAACCTGCTGAAGCACACACTGATTAACGCGCCAGTGGGACGGGTAATGACCATCCTGCTCCTGTGGCAGCAGTTCGTTTAAGCCCGCCAGGAACCTGAACGCATCCGGCGAGCGGTAGAGCACATTGGTCAGACAGAGGTTGTCAGTATGTTCATATAAATGCCTGTCATGATCGCGCACGAAGCAGACTGTGCCACCGCTTATGGTATACGACTGACCATTAAAAACATGGATACCCGTGCCGTGCTCTACGATAACAATCTCATGGAAATCATGGTGATGCTCAGGAAATGCCGCCTGGGGCAATCGCGGTTCGATAGCCACTGGCGTGATGCCCGAAGGAAAAAAATCCACGCTGTGTAATACGGTCATGA
The DNA here is from genome assembly GCF_051486985.1 of Yokenella regensburgei. GTDB lineage: Bacteria > Pseudomonadota > Gammaproteobacteria > Enterobacterales > Enterobacteriaceae > CBFFRJ01. The sequence continues at coordinate 59,554 of NZ_JAHVDV010000012.1, read as the reverse complement.
TTGCCCTACTCACTAATGAGAAATGTTCTCAAAATAGTAATTAAGGGTAACGATTCGCACCTTGAATTTTTGACCGCAAACGCGGCAAAGCCTGTCGGTTTTTTAAGAAAGCGCGTGAAAGATCAGGAATTGCGGCATCCGTCACACCTGTAACGCGCCTCACTTTTACCCGAAAGTGTGAACTCTCTCACTTTCACCTTTGCTTTCTTGCCAGTCCCTCATGGCGACTGTCAGTAACAAGAAGGTTACCTGAGCGTCCTTTTTTTAGAGTGGGGGTAACAACTCTCACAAGGACCTCACCATGACTTTTCGCCATTGTGTCGCCGTCGATCTTGGTGCTTCCAGCGGCCGCGTAATGCTGGCCTGCTACGCGACAGAACAGCGGATGCTCACGCTGCGTGAAGTTCATCGCTTCGCCAATTATCTGGAAAAAAAACAGGGTGCCGACTGCTGGGATATCGACGCGCTTGAAGATGAAATCTGTCTGGGGCTGGAAAAAGCCTGTGCCGAGGGTGTGAAGATCGACAGCATTGGTATCGACACCTGGGGCGTGGATTATGTACTGATTGATAAACACGGGCAGCGAGTAGGCCTCCCCGTCTCCTATCGCGACCACCGCACCGATGGCATCATGGCACGCGCCCAGGCGGCACTCGGCAAAGCCGACATCTATCGCCGCAGCGGGATTCAGTTTCTCCCCTTTAACACGCTCTATCAGCTCTATGCCCTCGCCCAGCAGCAGCCGGACGTCGTGAACGCAACAGAACATGCTCTGCTGATCCCTGACTATTTCAGCTTCCGCCTGACCGGTAATCTGAACTGGGAATACACGAATGCCACCACCACCCAACTGGTCAATATTGAAACCGACAACTGGGACGATACGCTGCTCGACTGGACGGGCGTACCCGCATCCTGGTTTGGTACTCCGACGCATCCGGGCAATGTGATCGGCCACTGGAACAGCCCACAGGGCGAGGCCATTCCGGTCGTCGCCGTTGCCAGCCATGATACCGCCAGCGCCGTCATCGCCTCGCCGCTGAAACATACCAGCGCCGCCTATCTCGCGTCCGGCACCTGGTCGCTGATGGGTTTTGAGAGCACCACGCCTTACACCGGTGACGAGGCCCTGGCCGCCAATATCACTAACGAAGGGGGGGCGGAAGGGCGTTACCGGGTACTAAAAAATATCATGGGCTTATGGCTGCTCCAGCGCGTACTGAAAGAGCATCAGGTGGAAGACCTGCCTGCGCTGATTGCCGGGGCCAGCGCGCTGCCTTCATGCCAGTTCGTTATCAACCCCAACGACGAACGCTTCATCAACCCGCGCAATATGAGTGAGGAGATCCAGGCCGCCTGTCGCGAAAGCCAGCAGCCTGAGCCGCACAGCGATGCCGAGCTGGCACGCTGCATTTTTGACAGCCTGGCGCTGCTCTATGCCGATGTCCTGAGCGAGCTCGCCCGCCTTCGCGGTACACCCTTTACCCAACTGCATATTGTCGGCGGCGGCTGCCAGAACCAGCTTCTGAACCAACTTTGTGCCGATGCCTGCGGTCTGCCCGTGGTGGCAGGCCCGATTGAAGCCTCCACCCTTGGCAATATTGGCGTGCAACTGATGACACTGAACGAACTGAAGAGTGTCGATGCTTTTCGTGACGTTGTTGCCGCGAGCTACGCGCTGACAACCTACACCCCCAATCCTGATAACGAAATTGCCCGCTACGTCGTGCGGTTTCAGCAAAAACGACAGACTAAGGAGCTTTGCGCATGACCACTCAACTTGAACACGCCTGGGAAATCGCTAAACAGCGCTTCAATGCAGTAGGCATTGATGTCGAAGAGGCGCTGCGCCAGCTCGACAGACTACCGGTCTCCATGCACTGCTGGCAGGGCGATGACGTTGCTGGTTTTGAAAACCCGGAAGGCAGCCTGACCGGCGGCATTCAGGCGACCGGCAACTATCCGGGCAAAGCGCGTAGCGCCACTGAATTGCGAGCGGATCTGGAACAGGCACTGAGTTTGATCCCAGGTCCTAAGCGCCTGAACCTGCATGCGATTTATCATGAAGCAGGCCCCACCGTCAGTCGCGATGCCATCAGGCCTGAACACTTCAAAAACTGGGTTGAGTGGGCAAAAGCCAACAAACTGGGTCTGGACTTTAACCCCTCCTGTTTCTCACACCCGCTGAGCGCCGATGGCTTTACCCTCTCCCATGCCGACCCGAAAATCCGTCAGTTCTGGATTGACCACGTGAAGGCCAGCCGTCGCGTTTCTGCGTACTTCGGTGAGCAGCTTGGCACGCCGTCGGTAATGAACATCTGGGTACCGGACGGCATGAAAGACATCACCGTTGACCGCCTCGCCCCCCGTCAGCGTTTAATGGCCGCCCTTGACGAAGCGCTGAGCGAGAAGTTCGACCAGGCGCATCACATTGACGCCGTTGAGAGCAAACTGTTTGGCATTGGGGCAGAGAGCTACACCGTTGGCTCCAACGAATTCTGCCTGGGCTACGCCGCCAGTCGCCAGACTGCATTGTGTCTTGATGCCGGCCACTTCCACCCAACCGAAGTGATTTCCGACAAAATCTCCGCCGCCATGCTCTATGTGCCGCGCCTGCTGCTGCACGTCAGCCGCCCGGTACGCTGGGACAGTGACCATGTGGTGCTGCTGGACGACGAAACCCAGGCGATTGCCAGCGAGATTGTGCGTCACAACCTGTTCGACCGCGTACACATCGGCCTCGATTTCTTTGATGCCTCTATCAACCGTATCGCCGCCTGGGTCATCGGTACCCGCAATATGAAGAAAGCTCTGCTGCGTGCCCTGCTGGAGCCGGTTGAGCAACTGCGTCAACTGGAAGCCGAAGGTGATTACACCGCGCGCCTGGCACTGCTGGAAGAGCAGAAATGCCTGCCGTGGCAGGCCGTGTGGGAGATGTACTGCCAGCGTCACGACACACCGGCCGGTAGCCAGTGGCTCCAGAGCGTACGCGCTTATGAGAAAGAGGTGTTGAGTAACCGCGGGTGATTGACCCTCGCCCCGACCCCCTTCCTTAAAGGGAGAGGGAGAAGACCGAACCGTTCCCTCGCCCCAGTGCACCGGGGTTATGGAGAATACCGAATCGTTCCCCCGCTCCAGTGCACCGGGGTTATGGAGAGTACCAAACCGTTCCCCCGCTCCAGTGCACCGGGGTTATGGAACGCACCGAACAGTTCCCTCGCCCCTTTGGGGAGAGGGTTAGGGTGAGGGGAAAACCTCGCCGATTAAACAGGAACCGAAAGACTATGCAGAACATTATCAACGCCTGGTTCACCCAGGGCATGATCAAAGCCACCAGCGATGCCTGGCTTAAAGGCTGGGATGAGCGCAACGGCGGTAACCTGACGCTGCGTCTGGATGATGCTGACATCGCCCCCTATGAAGCTGATTTCCATGCTGAGCCGCGTTATATCGCGCTGAGCCAGCCGATGCCGCTGCTCGCCAACACGCCGTTTATCGTCACCGGTTCCGGCAAATTCTTCCGTAACGTTCAGCTCGACCCTGCCGCTAACCTCGGTGTGGTAAAAGTGGACAGCGACGGCGCGGGCTACCACATTCTATGGGGTCTGACGAACGAAGCGGTGCCGACCTCTGAACTGCCGGCCCACTTCCTGTCACACTGCGAGCGCATCAAGGCTACCGACGGCAAAGACCGTGTCATCATGCACTGTCATGCCACCAACCTGATCGCCCTGACCTACGTGCTGGAGAATGATTCCGATCTTATCACCCGCAAACTGTGGGAAGGGAGCACCGAGTGTCTGGTGGTCTTCCCGGACGGCGTAGGCATTCTGCCGTGGATGGTGCCGGGTACTGACGAAATCGGTCAGGCTACCGCCCAGGCGATGAACAAACATTCACTGGTGCTGTGGCCGTTCCACGGCGTTTTCGGCAGCGGCCCGACGCTGGACGAGACCTTTGGTCTTATCGATACCGCGGAGAAATCTGCAGAAGTGCTGGTGAAAGTCTACTCCATGGGCGGCATGAAGCAGACCATCACCCGCGAAGAGTTGATCGCGTTGGGTAAACGCTTTGGCGTCACCCCGCTGGCCAGTGCATTAGAGCTGTACCACTAAGAACGTCTAATACCCTAAATAATTTGAGTTGCAGGAAGGCGGCGACGCAGTGAATCTCCGGGAGCTTACAAGAGTAAGTGACCGGGTGAGCGAGGAAAGCCAACGCACCTGCAACTTGAAGTATGACGGGTATATAACCCCTTCGGGCAACGATCCGAAGGGGAAACTCTGTTACCTGCAAACAATCTATTCCTATGGATTTCGCAGTGCAGGAAGGCAGCGTCGCAGCGAATTTCCGGGCGCTTACAACAGTAAGTAACCGGGGTTCGTGAGAACGCCAACGCACCTGCAATGCGAATGACGACGGGAATCTAACTCAGTGGAGTAAAAGCAATGAAAATAAAGACAAGCTTAATCCTCACCGTTGCCGCTCTGGCGTTGTCCGGTTCCGCTTTAGCAGAAGTCAAAATTGCCCTTGTAGCGAAATCATTAGGAAATGGTTTTTTTGAAGCAGCAAACACCGGCGCGCAGGAAGCTGCCAAAGAGTTAGGTGATGTCAAAGTTATCTATACCGGCCCGACCACCACCACCGCAGAAGCACAGATCGAAGTGCTTAACGGCCTGATCGCTCAGGGTGTGGATGCGATCGCGATTTCCGCCAACGATCCCGATGCCGTGGTCCCGGTACTGAAAAAAGCCATGCAGCGCGGCATTAAAGTCGTCTCCTGGGACTCTGGCGTGGCGAAAGGCGGTCGTCAGATTCACCTGAACCCGTCTAACAATGCCCTGATTGGCGAAACCAACGTCAAGCTGGCGGCCGATGCGCTGAAAGCACTGAATGTGGAAAAGGGGGACGTGGCTATCCTCAGCGCAACGCCGACCTCCACCAACCAGAACATCTGGATTGATGAGATGAAAAAGGTGCTGCCGAAGTACCCGTCCATCAATCTGGTCACCGTTGCCTACGGTGACGATCTCTCCGATAAGAGCTACCGCGAAGCGGTTGGCCTGCTGAAATCTTACCCGGACCTGAAGGTGATTGTCTCCCCGTCCTCCGTGGGCATCGTGGCGGCAGCGCAGGCGGTGAAAGACCAGGGCAAGATTGGCAAAGTGTACGTCACGGGTCTTGGCCTGCCGTCTGAAATGGCCGGTGCGGTGAAATCCGGGGCGACGAAAAGTTTCGCCATCTGGAACCCCATCGATCTGGGTTATGCCGCAACGTACCTGGCCGATGACTTAGTGAAAGGGACGGCGACCAAAACCGAGGCCAATATGGGCAAACTCGGCAAGGTGAAACTGGATGCCGACGGCAGTGGCGCAATGGCAGAGCCGTTCGTCTACGACGCCAGCAACATTGATAAGTTCTCGAAAATTTTCTAACAACTTCGCCCCTCACCCTAACCCTCTCCCCACAGGGGAGAGGGAACTGATCGAGCCCTTGCTCTTCAGGCGAGAAGGAACCGATCGAGCCCTTGCTCTTCAGGCGAGAAGGAACCGATCGAGCCCTTGCCCTTAAGGCGAGAGGGAACCGATCGAACCCTTGCTCTTCAGGCGAGAAGGAACCGATCGAGCCCTTGCCCTTAAGGCGAGAGGGAACCGATCGAGCCCTTGCCCTTAAGGCGAGAAGGAACCGATCGAGCCCCTTGCCCTTCAGGCGAGAAGGGAACCGATCGAGCCCTTCGCCCTTAAGGCGAGAAGGAACCGATCGAGCCCTTCGCCCTTAAGGCGAGAAGGGAACCGATCGAGCCCTTCGCCCTTCAGGCGAGAAGGGAACCGATCGAGCCCCTCGCCCCTATGGGGAGAGGGGGTGGGGTGAGGGGAAATTTTATGGAGAACATTATGACGGCATCCACACCCCTGCTGTCCCTCAAAGGCATCACCAAGGTATTCCCTGGTGTGCGTGCCCTTGAGAACGTGCAGCTCGACCTCTGGCCCGGCAGCGTCACCGCCCTCATCGGTGAAAACGGCGCGGGCAAGTCCACGCTGGTCAAAGTCATGACCGGTATTTACCAGCCTGAAGAGGGCGAAATCCTTTATAAAGCCATTCCCATTCAGCTTCCGACACCGGAATCTGCGCACAAGGTGGGGATCACCGCCATACACCAGGAAACCGTACTGTTCGACGAGTTGTCCGTCACCGAGAACATTTTCGTCGGTCAGTACATCAGCAAGGGTCTGTTGAAAAAGCTCGACTGGCCCGCCATGCATCAGAAGGCACGGGATATCCTGACCCGCCTCGAAGTGCAGATTGATCCACGTGCCACCCTCAAAACCCTGAGCATCGCCCAGCGCCATATGGTGGCGATTGCCCGTGCGCTGTCATTCGAAGCGCAGGTAGTGATTCTCGACGAACCCACGGCGGCACTGTCTCAGCATGAAATTCTGGAGTTTTATCAAATCGTTGAGCGTTTAAAAAACGAGGGAAAAGCCATCCTCTTTATCTCGCACAAGTTCGATGAAATCTTCGAACTGGCGGACTACTACACCATTCTGCGCGACGGCGTCTATATCGGTTCCGGCGCGATGCAGGATATTACCGAGGAACGCATGGTGTCGATGATGGTCGGGCGCGCCATCACCCAGACCTACCCGAAAGTGGTCTGTGAAAGGGGCAACACGGTGCTGGAGGTGAAAGATCTCTGTCACCCTACCGAGTTTGCCCATATCAATTTCTCTCTGCGTAAGGGGGAAATCCTCGGCTTCTACGGTCTGGTCGGTGCCGGGCGTACCGAGTTGATGCAGGCGCTCTCCGGCGTTTCCCGCCCGTCCTCTGGCGAGATCGTCCTCAATGGCAAAGCGGTGCATTTCCGTCAGCCTGCGGATGCCATTCAGGCCGGGATTGTCTGCGTGCCGGAAGAGCGCCAAAAGCAGGGAGCGATCATTGAACTGCCGATTGCCCAGAACATCAGCCTGCCGCAGCTTGGCAAACTCAACCCCAACGGCGTGCTCAACGATGCCAGAGAGTGGGCGCTGGCGGATGAATACGCCAGACGCCTGCAGGTGAAGGCCTTTAGCTGGAAACAACCAGTGGAAACCCTTTCCGGCGGCAATCAGCAAAAGGTCGTGATCGGCAAATGGCTCGCCACCCACCCGGATGTGATCATCCTCGACGAACCGACGAAAGGCATTGATATCGGTTCGAAAGCGGCGGTGCACCAGTTTATGTCCGAACTGGTCTCCCACGGACTAGCGGTGATCATGGTGTCGTCGGAACTGCCGGAGGTGATGGGCATGGCGGACAGGATCATTGTGATGCATGAAGGGCTGATGGTGGCGGAATACAACGCCGGTGAAGCCACGGCAGAAACCATCGTCAGCGCCGCCAGCGGTGCCGGTAAGGAGGCAGCATAATGTGGCAACAACTTCTTAAACATCGCGAAGCCCTGCTGGGCGGCGTGGTGGTGCTGATGGTGCTGGCTATCGGCAGCCGCGTGCCGTCGTTTATCGGTCCCGGCAACCTGGTGGAGATGTTTAACGACACCTCCATTCTTATCATCCTCGCGCTCGGGCAGATGATGGTGCTGCTGACCAAAGGCATTGATTTGTCGATGGCGGCCAACCTCGCACTGACCGGCATGATCGTCGCTTTGCTGAACTTCCACTACCCGACAATTCCGGTCTGGGCACTGCTGATTCTGGCTACTGCGCTCGGCCTGGTGATGGGCATGATTAACGGCCTGCTGGTCTGGAAGATGGGCATTCCGGCGATTGTGGTGACGCTCGGTACCATGAGCATCTATCGCGGCATTATCTTCCTGCTTTCAGATGGCGGCTGGATTAACTCACACCAGATGAGCGCTGACTTCCTCAGCCTGCCTCGCACCTCCCTGCTCGGGTTACCGCTGTTGAGCTGGTGTGCCGTAGCGGCATTGCTGCTGGTGGGCTATTTCCTGCGCTACAGCCGCACCGGGCGTGCCCTCTACACCGCTGGCGGCAACGCTACGGCAGCGTACTACACCGGAATCAACGCCGGAAAAATGCAGTTCGTCAGTTTCTGTCTTTCCGGGGCGCTGGCGGGTTTTTGCGGCTACCTGTGGATTTCCCGCTTCGCTGTCGCCTATGTCGACGTGGCTAACGGTTTCGAACTGCAGGTCGTGGCAGCCTGTGTAATTGGCGGTATCAGTACCATGGGCGGAACAGGCCGGGTACTCGGGTGTTTGTTGGGTGCGCTGTTCCTTGGCGTTATCAACAACGCGCTGCCTGTCATCGGTATTTCCCCCTTCTGGCAGATGGCGATTTCCGGCACGGTGATTGTCATTGCGGTTCTGCTGAATGAACGTGGCAACAAACGCAAAGGGCGTCTGATCCTGCGCGATGCAGCCCTGGCACGACAGAAAGTGGCGGTGAAATCATGACCAAAATGCTGACGCCTGACGCGGTGAACAACGTTCCCGTCGCAACGTCCTTCTGGCAGCGCCTGCTCTGCTGGGAAGGTTTTTTACTGGCGGTGACGCTGGCGGTGTTCATTGCCAACTCGCTGGCCTCACCTTATTTCCTCAATATCTGGAACCTCTCAGACGCCACCTTCAACTTCACGGAAAAGGCGATCATCGTGCTGCCCATGGCGATGCTGATCATTGCTCGTGAGATTGACCTGTCGGTCGCCTCCACCATCGCGCTGAGTTCAACGGTGATGGGGTTTTGTGCCGCAGCGGGTCTGGACACGCCGCTGCTGGTCTGCGTCGGACTGGGGGTAGGTCTGCTTTGCGGGCTGTTTAATGGTCTGCTGGTGACGCGCTTTAACCTCTCGTCCATCGTCATCACCATCGGCACCATGAGCCTGTACCGCGGCATCACCTACATTCTGCTGGGCGATCAGGCGCTTAACGCTTACCCGGAGAGCTTCGCCTGGTTTGGTCAGGGCTATGTCTTCGGCGCGCTGTCGTTCGAGTTTGCGCTGTTTATTGTGCTCGCCATCGTCTTTGCTTTTGTACTGCATCGCACCAACTTTGGTCGTCGCACTTACGCCATCGGCAACAACCCGACGGGCGCGTGGTATTCCGGCATCAATGTGAAGCGCCACAACCTGATCCTGTTTGCGCTGGTGGGGCTGATGGCGGGCCTGGCGTCGGTGTTGCTGACGTCACGCCTGGGCAGTACCCGTCCGACGATTGCGATGGGCTGGGAGCTGGCGGTGGTGACGATGGCGGTGCTGGGCGGCGTCAACATTCTTGGCGGCTCTGGCAGCATGGTGGGCGTGGTGATTGCCGCCTTCCTGATGGGGCTTGTGACCTTTGGTCTGAGCCTGCTTAACGTGCCGGGCATTGTGATGTCGATTATCGTCGGCGCGATGCTGATCGTGGTGATTTCTTTGCCAATTATCTACCGCCGGGTCATGCAGCGCAGAAGGGGTTAATTGCCCCTCACCCCTGCCCTCTCCCCAAAGGGGAGAGGGTGAAAACCGCTCTCAGCCATTGTTTGGCTCCTGAGCGCTTGAGCGCACCGGACCATCCCCTCGCACCAAAGGGGAGAGGGTGAAAACTGCTCTCAGCCATTGTTTAGCTCCTGAGCGCTGGAGCGTACCGGACCATCCCCTCGCTCCAAAGGGGAGAGGGTTAGGGTGAGGGGAACAGAATACCTCCGACGGCATGGAGTCTGGCCGCCGGAAAAAATAAAAGTAATTAAGGAGATACATTATGAGCTTTATGTTAGCCCTTCCGAAAATCAGCCTGCATGGTGCGGGTGCAATCGGTGACATGGTCAACCTGGTCGCAGGCAAACAGTGGGGTAAAGCGCTGATTGTGACCGACGGCCAGCTGGTCAAACTCGGCCTGCTGGACAGCCTCTTCGCCGCACTCGACGCCCATCAGATGTCATATCACCTGTTTGATGACGTCTTCCCTAACCCGACCGAAGAACTGGTGCAAAAAGGCTATGAAGCCTACCAGACTGCCGGCTGCGATTACGTGATCGCTTTCGGCGGCGGCAGCCCAATCGATACCGCCAAAGCCGTGAAAATCCTCACCGCTAACCCCGGCCCGTCTACTGCATATTCCGGTGTGGGCAAAGTGACAAATGCGGGCGTGCCGTTGGTCGCCATCAACACCACCGCCGGAACCGCTGCCGAGATGACCAGCAACGCGGTCATCATCGACTCTGCTCGCCAGGTGAAAGAGGTCATCATCGACCCGAACATCATCCCGGATATTGCCGTGGACGATGCCAGCGTGATGCTGGAAATCCCGGCATCTGTAACCGCCGCAACCGGGATGGATGCCCTGACTCACGCTGTAGAAGCCTATGTTTCCGTAGGCGCACATCCGCTTACTGACGCTAATGCGCTGGAAGCCATCCGCCTCATCAATCTGTGGCTGCCCAAAGCGGTCGACGATGGTCACAATATCGAAGCCCGTGAACAGATGGCCTTTGGTCAGTACCTGGCGGGGATGGCGTTTAACAGCGCCGGTCTGGGCCTGGTCCACGCTCTCGCTCACCAGCCGGGCGCCACTCACAATCTGCCGCACGGGGTCTGTAACGCCATCCTGCTGCCGGTAATCGAAAACTTTAACCGACCGAATGCTGTTGCCCGCTTTGCCCGCGTGGCTCAGGCGATGGGTGTTGATACCCGTGGCATGAGCGATGAAGCGGCGAGCATGGCGGCGATTCAGGCCATTCGCGATCTCAGCGCACGCGTGGGCATTCCGTCTGGCTTCAGTCAGCTTGGTGTTACCAAAGAGGATATCGAAGGCTGGCTGGACAAGGCGCTGGCGGACCCCTGCGCACCATGCAACCCGCGCACCGCCAGCCGTGATGAAGTCCGCGAGCTCTACCTGGAGGCTTTATGATCCGTAAGGCCTTTGTGATGCAGGTAAATCCTGACGCGCACGAAGAGTATGAGCGTCGTCATAACCCCATCTGGCCTGAGCTTGAGGCTGTGCTGAAGGCTCATGGCGCACATCACTACGCCATTTACCTTGATAAAGCCCGTAACCTGCTGTTCGCGACAGTGGAAATTGAGTCCGAAGAGCGCTGGAACGCGGTGGCTAACACCGACGTCTGCCAGCGCTGGTGGAAACACATGAGTGATGTGATGCCCTCCAACCCGGACAACAGCCCGGTGAGCACAGAGCTTAACGAAGTGTTTTACCTGGCGTAAAACGCAATAGCTCCTCGCAGGGGGAGCTATTGCCAATACAGATGGGTTTCGACATCCCGCGAATGATGTAATACGCGGATAATGGATATCATTTGCCTGTTTTCTTTATAGAAAATGACATGTTGCCGACAGGGAAATGAACGAATGTCCTGCCCTAATTCCCCTCTTCGCTTGCCAGCACTATGTTGTGCAAGATGACCAAATACGGAAGAGATATGCAGAATGTAGCGATCTGCCTTTTCCATACCGAACATCTCAAAGCCGTATAACCAAATGTTTTCAAGATCTTCATTCGCTTTCGGCGTTAACTCAATCTCTCTCATCCTTTGTCGCCACCCTGGCTTTGATGTTTCTGAGGAAAGCATCCTGCTCCCATTTTTTCGCTTCACCGCTTTCCAGCCCTTCAGATAACAACGCTCTTAGCTGATTTAAACGCGATTGCGCCTGCTGCTCGCGTAGCAGTCTTAAGGAATCACGAACCACTTCACTTTGCGTTCGATAATCCCCGGTAGCGATCAGCGACTCAACAAACTCACGAAGTTCATCGCCCAGATCTACAGTCATTGTACGTGCCATACCTGCTCCAGATGTAAGAACTATTCTTACATTTTAAAACAGCTTTATGCTGTTTTGCCACCATAAGAGCTGCGTTTTTCTGCCTTACCTCGCCTCCAGCGTTCCCCCCGTCACCACCGTAGGTTGCCTGCCGCTCAGCGTAAAGGCTGACACCAGCGTAATCGCCAGCACAAAGCAGCCGAGGATTAAGTAGGTGTCCTGGAAGCCAATCCGGTCATACATGTTGCCGGCAAACGCGGAGAGGAATATCGCCGCCAGCTGTTTGGCGAAGTTAAAACCAATCAGATAGATAGTCGCCGACAGGCGGGTATCAAAGACGCCCGTGATGTACTTGAATGCCCCCACCAGCAGGAACGGCACCTCCAGCGCGTGGAGCATTTTCAGCGCGATCACTTCATAAACCGTAGTGGCAAACGACGAACCAATAATGCGAGTTGTCATCATCAGTCCGGCAATCAGCAACGTGTTTTTGGCACCAATGCGGTTAATGATCCACGGCGAGCAGAACATAATGACTGCGTTACATAATTCCCCTGCCGTGGTGGTAAAACCAAAGGCTTTGGTTCCCGCCTGTGGGGTATCAAAAAAGGACTTAAAGAAGGTGGCAAACTGCTGGTCGAAGACGTCATACACGCAGGCCACGCCCACCACGTACAGAATAAACATCCACATCTTTTTCATGCGAAACAGGTCGATGACCATACGGATATTAATGGTCGCCGGGCGGCTTTCACCTGTCCCCACGGTGAGGGTTTCCTGCGACTGCACCTTCGCCAGCGCCAGCAACACCATTAACACGACGGCTGCCGCAGAGCCCATCCAGAAGACAAACGCCGGGTTAATGCTGAACAGAATGCCAGCGGTCGAAGCACACAGCCCCCAGCCGAGGCAGCCAAACATGCGTGCTTTACCATATTCGAAATGGCTGTGGCGGCTTACCTTCTCCACATAGGCTTCAATGGCACCGGAGCCCGCAGAAAAGACAAAGCCAATATATAAGCCTCCTGCCAGCGCACCGGCCCAGATGTTGAATTTCAACAACGGGGCGAAAACGTACAGGAAGAACGGCGCGAAGAGTACCAACATGCTGACGATCACCCACAGCATGTTTTTCTTCAGTCCAAGTTTGTCAGAAACCACGCCCAGAATCGGCTGGAAAGAGATGGCTGAAAGCGACATGCAGGAAAAGACAATGCCAGTGTGGGTTTTACTGAGGCCAATTTCATCCGAGAGCCAGATAGGCAGGAATGGAAAACAGGTGGCCATGATGAAGAAATACAAAAATACGAAGATGCCAAAGATCCAGAACGTCGGGTTATTTTTATGGGTACAGGGGGTCGTGTTCATTCTTATTATCCTCAGAAGTGAGGCCGCAGCGCGGCCCCGTTAGGGTCACACGCGTTCAAAACCGACCAAAATAGCGCTTTCCGGATCGAGCACTGGTAGCGCGAGCCCCGCCTGCATCAGCCACTCCCCGCTGACGATTTGCGGTACCGTCATCCATGCCGGAAGCTGGCGCATGGTGTGGCCTCCCTCATCGGTAATACGGATGTTCGGGTGATCGAGAAGCGTAATGCGATACCGCGCCTGAGCCTCCAGACCGGCAAGGCGCAGGGGGGCCAGCAGCGTATAGTCCGGCATCGCCAGTTGGCTGACGGTATACAGCGCCTGGCGTTTATCCTGACTCACGATCCCTTGTACCAGCGTGGTGCTGTCCGGCATATCAATACGCCACTGCGTGCCGCTGTGAATCACTTCACGCCACTGTTTATAGAGCGCGGCGTAGTGGCGGTAGCCTGCACGCTCTTTGGCATCGGCATTGACCGGATCCAGCTCCAGACCGAGATGCCCGAACAGCGCCGTCAGGCCGCGAAACTCAATGCTGTGCTGGCGCCAGGTGGCATGGCAACGGTGATTGCCGATGTGCGCACCCATCACTTCCGGCGGGAAGAAATAGCTCATGCCGCGCTGGATAATATTACGTTCCAGCGCATCGTTGTTATCCGATGCCCAGAAGCGGTGGCAACGGGTCAATACTTCATAATCGATGCGTCCACCGCCCGCCGAACAGGACTCAAATTCAATATGCGGGAACCGGCTGCGTAGGGTGTCGAGCAGGCGGTAGTAGGCGCGGGTTTGCGCGTCAGCCGCAGCGCGACGCCCCTGACCCGGCTGCACCAGTTCGCGGTTCATGTCCCACTTCACATAGTCAATCTCATGCTCGCCAAGCAACCAGCTCATACGCGCCAGCAGGTAATCAAACGCCTCAGGGATCGTGATGTTCAGTACCAGTTGATGGCGGCCGAGGATCTGCGAATAGCCCTCCAGCGCCAGCACCCAGTCGGGATGGGCACGGTACAAATCCGAGTTCGGACTGATCATCTCCGGCTCAACCCAGATGCCGAACTCCATGCCCAGCGCTTTAACATGGTCGATAACGGGCCGCAGCCCATCCGGGTATTTCCCCTCATCCAGATACCAGTCGCCGAGCGCGGCAAAGTCGTCGTTACGCCCTTTGTACCAGCCGTCATCAATGATGAAGCGCTCTACGCCGAGCGCGGCAGCCTCTTCGGCCATCTTCATGATGTGCGCCGGGTTATGGTCAAAATAGATGCCTTCCCAGGTGTTAAGGTGCACCGGGCGCGGCTTGTCCCCGACGAAACGGATAACCCTGGCACGCAGGAATCGATGGAACTGCTGGCTCATGCCGTTCAGCCCCTGCGCGGAGTGGCTGGCGTAGAGCCACGGGGTCCACAAGGTTTCTCCTTCCGCTAGCGCCATTTCACCAGGCAGATAGAGCGCTTCAGCCTGAAGATAGCGACGGCCGTCGGTTTTCACTTCCGCACGCAGGCGGTGGTTGCCGCTCCAGCCCAGATGCACGCCCCAGACGCTGCCCTGCGATTCACTGAAGTGCGGGCTACCAGTCATCAGCGCCGGGAAGTGTTCATGAGAGGTGCGCCCGCGACGGTTTTCAATCACAAAGCTGTCGTGTTCAAGGGTGACGCGGTGCGGCTGAAATTCGCGGATCCAGCGTCCATGAAACGCCATCACGTCACGAGCGTACTCCGCAACCGGCAGCGTCACGGCCAGCCGATTCACCTGCCAGTCATCCGCCATCAGGTTGGCCAGGCCATGGCGAATTTGTAGCACGCCGGTCGCGTCGAGACGCAGTTTGCTGGTCAGTTGCAGCCCCGCCACCACGTCTTCGCTGGTCAGGGTCACGCTTTGCTCATGATGTTGCACATCGATAGTGGTGAAAATCGGCGAGCCGTCCAGCCCATTACGGTGCCCTTCCAGCCCCGGCGAACCAAACAGGCCATGCCCGGATTCCGCCATCAATGTGACCGGGGAATCTACGTCCAGTCTGCCGTTAGCAACCGGGCGTACCAGGCTTTGCGCATCCTCGGGCGAGTAGTGATGGAGGTGCGGCCCCCAGTAAACGATTTCAGCAAAAGGGTGGGTTTTAATAACCACATCGGTTGTTGCGCTTTCAAGGCGCAGATAACGAGCTTCCATAGGGCGTCTCCAGATTCGGGATGCCGCTATCCTTGATCCGAAACGTTTCGGATCACAACCGAAACGTTTTGGTTATGTGATCTACTCAAAAATTTGCGCATTGAATGAGAGAAGTCAGGCGGTGACGCCGGGGCGGAATTCGGTCTGCCAGAGCACCTGTAATTGGCCTACAGGTTCGCCCGCAATAAGCTGAAGTACCATGTCGGCAATCTGCTTACCTACCGCTTCGCGGGTGGCCTGCACGACGGCGGCGACATCCACGTCGACAATGCTGTCGTCGGGTAATCCGTCATATACCACCAATGCCACACGGTTGTCACCGAGCAGTTTTCCTTGCTTGATCAGTGCCATAGCGGCACCGTCCCCGTGAGTGTTGCAGTCGGTAATAATGGCCTGTGGCGGTTCGGGCAGCGCAAGAAGGGCTTCTACTGCCTGGTAGCCCGCACGGCGTGAAGGGGGCAACATGCGGAGCCATTCGCTCGATAAGCCGCTGTCGCGCAGCGCATCCAGGTAGCCCTGGCGTCGCTGAGTAATAAACGCCTGATTGTTGTTCTCACCCAGTAGCGCAATACGCTGATGGCCTTTTTCAATAAGGTAACGGGTAGCGCGATAAGTCCCGGCATAGTTATCAAAATCAAACCACGCATAAGGCCTTGCAAGCTGGCTGCGCCCCAGCGCGAGGAAGGGAAAACCGGTGGCCTGCAACTGCGCCAGCCGGACGTCATTGTCCAGCGTGTGGGCAACAATCAGCGCATCCACCCGGCGACTTTGCACCATGCGCAAATAGCTGTGCTTGTCCGCCAGGTCATCATCAGCAATCAACAGTAAATCGATATCGTGGTTCGCCAGCTCCCGGCTGATCTCCCCCACCATTTCCATAAATACGCTGTTATTGAGCGGCACCGGGTGTACCGGAAAAACCAGCCCGACAGCATCGATTTTGCCCATCTTCAGGCGGCGGGCCAGGGTATTAGGGCGATAGCCGCGTCTGTCCGCTTCAGCCTGCACACGGGCACGCGTCTCCTGCGAGACATCATCATAGCCGTTCAGCGCACGGCTGACGGTGGTGACGGAAATACCGAGTTGTTTGGCGATTGCTTTAAGTGACATACCTTACCCTGTCTTTGTCAGCGCAGCTGTTCCCGTCCAGCGGGCATGCGGTGCGGTGGCTTAATTCTGTTCTGCGACCAGAATGGCCTGGGTGTCAGGCTCCAGCGCCTTAAAAATATGCTCAAGATCGGCAGGGTAACAGATGTAATCCCCTGCGCTGAGTTCTTCCGGCGATTCCATCAGCCCCACTATCGCCCGACCCCGGGTCACAATAATGTGCTCAACGGAACCTGGCGGGTGCGGCTGCGAAATGCGATCGGCTCCGGGCTGTGCGTCCAGAAAATAGAGGTCGCGCCGCGCACCCGGCGGGCAGGTAGCCAGCAAGGTGGCCTGATAATGCGCCAGTTCCGCGACCACTTTCGTCCCTTCGCCGCGACGGATCACCTGCGTCTTGTTGGCCTGCGGCTCCAGCAAACGGGCGAAGGGAATATCCAGTGCCACACAAAGCGACCATAACGTTTCCAGGCTAGGATTACCGTTCCCGGCCTCAAGCTGCGAAAGCGTCGATTTCGCAATCCCGGCACGGCGGGCGATCTCCGCCAACGACAGCCCGGTTCTCAGGCGCTCCCGCACCAGACTTTTGGCAATCACGCTAATAGGCTGTGTCATGACACGGCTCCATTGTTCGTTATAATGAACGAATCGTTCTTCTTGAAAAACGATTTTAGTGTGTTCATTATAATGGATTCTCGTTCGATATAGCTAAAAAACCTATGTTCAGATATCACTTTTCAAGTCTCACAAACGACACGATCAGGGCCATTTTCCTCGTTTGCCTCGCCGTTGGCGTGGTGGGCGTCTCCTATGGATCGCTGGCGATGGCCTACGGTTTTCCGCTCTGGGTGCCCCTTACCCTCTCCGTGCTGGTACTCGCCGGTGCTTCCGAGTTTATGTTTATCGGGATTGTGGCCAGCGGCGGCAATCCGCTGGCTGCCGCAGTAGCCGGTTTGCTGGTAAATGCCCGCCATCTGCCGTTTGGGGTGACGGTGCGTGAACTGGTCGGCAGCCGTGCGGCAGGCTTTTTAGGCTGCCACATCATGAACGATGAAAGCGTGGTGTTTGGTTTATCCCAGCCTACGCCAGAACAGCGCAAAGCGGCTTACTGGCTCTGCGGTTTGGGTGTGGCTCTGTTCTGGCCGGCGGGGGTGCTGGTCGGTGCCGGAGTCGGAAAACTGTTGCCCGCGCCGGAAACTATCGGCCTGGATGCGGTCTTCCCCGCCATTTTACTGGCACTGGTGCTACCCGCACTGAAGAAGCGAACCACGCTGATTCGCGCCGCCAGCGGGGCGGTTATCTCGCTGGCGGCGGTGCCCTTTACGCCGGTGGGGCTGCCGGTGCTGCTCTCTTTACTTGGTCTGCTCGCGAGGAAGAAATAATGGCGAACACGACGCTCATCATTGGTGGCATTGCGATTTTATCGGCGGGCACTTATCTGATGCGGCTGGGGGGGGCGAAGCTCGGCAGTAAGCTGGCCCTGTCGGAGCGCGCGCAGGCGCTGCTCTCGGATGCGGCTACCACCCTGCTGTTTGCCGTGGCGCTGGCGGCAACGCTGTATGAAGGTGAACATTTTGCCGGAATGGCGCGGGTGCTGGGCGTGCTGTTTGCCCTGTTTCTTGCCTGGCGCAAGATGCCGTTAATTGTGGTGATTATTTCCGCCGCGGTGGTAACGGCGCTGTTGCGTCTGGCGGGCGTGCAATAAAGGGAGAGTGTAAAGAGCCGGATGGGAAAGAACCTGTCCCCGCTCCGAAGAGCAAGGGACAGCGGCAGTGCGGGACAACTTATTTGCTAAGTTCAGCGGTCATGTGAACCTGGTTGCCAGAGAAGGCTTCGGTAATCTGGTAAGAGGCTGCGCCGGCCTGCTGTGCCTGAGCGGCGATTTTGGCTTCTGCGCCAGAAAGAGTGGTATCCGTTGCGGTCACAGTTTGAGCCGCGAAAGAACCGAAAGAAGTAGCCAGAGCGATAACTGCAACAAAAGTTTTGATGCTTTTCATGATATGTATCCTTTAGTAAGTTTGTTTAATTAAGGCACCGCGCCTCGATGAAATAAATAATAGACCTGTTAACCCTCAACTGAAAGTGGAATGATTTGCATTTATCATTCAATTTTATTGAATTAATTTTTAGATTAATAGTACCTGCCAGACTGGCTGCAACCACTTTTCAAATACAGTCGTTTGCACACGGTTCCTGAGACGACACCGTTTGCAATGACAGGACATCTAACAGGCGCAGTTTTCGTATTGCCGACTGAAGCGCGATGAAGAGAAGCCTGATGCAGGATGATGAATTTCAGGCGCTTCAGAGCTATTTGCAGGAAGCATATGAACGGGGTGATGTGACTGGACATACTGGTGGGTGTAAAAAGATCTGCTGGACCCGTCCAGGCACAGGAAAGCGAGGGGGAGTGAGGGTTAGCTACTACGTTAAATTAGCGAGTGAGAGAATTTACCTGATACTCATATACCCGAAAAACGTAAAAGATGAGTTAAACGAGGCTGAGAAAGCAATTTTGAAAACACGGTCTCAGCTCCGGGAATAAGGGGTATTGCCCTGAGGGGTACCCGGCCTTCCTTATGAGGAAAGAAAACGGGATAAAACATTGTTTGCAGATCTTGTGACCAGCCTGGAAGAGATGGTGGCCATTGAGAAAGGCCAGATAATTCCAGCACCCGAAAATATTCATCGTCATATTCTGCCTGATGTTAAAGCCATTCGAAAAAATGCAGGTATGAAACACGCTGAATTCGCGGATGCGATTGGTCTAAGCGTGGATCTTGTTCGCAGCTGGGAACAGCAGCGTAGAGTTCCATCAGGCATCGCGTTGAAGCTCCTGTTTCTTTTGGAAATAAGCCTCAAATTATCAACACCCTAAAAACCTTTCCCGTTTGAAAAAGTAGTGTGGATTTCGGACATTACAAAAACGAAAAAAGCGCCCGCAGGCGCTCTTTCGACAGTACTGATTTTTACTTGGTCAATTGGGCGGTCATATGTACACGGTCACCGGTGAAAGCTTCAGTGATGTGGTAAGACGCACCCGCCTGCTGAGCCTGAGCGGCGATTTTGGCTTCCGCACCATCCATTGTTGAACCGGTTGCGGTAACGGTTTGTGCCGCGAAAGAACCAAAAGAAGTAGCAAGGGCGATAACTGCAACGAAAGTTTTGATGCTTTTCATGATGTAAATCCTTCAGGTTATTTGTTTGGGTGAGGCACCGTGCCTCGATGGAATAGATAATAGACCTCTACCCCATCAACAAAAAGCGGAAGGTTTTGCTTTTAATTGTCAAAATTATTGACTAACTCATCAACCTGCAATTAAACGCCGGGGATGCGTGTAAACCGTCGCCCTGCCCGGTTTGCTAAACCCCACCAGCGTCAGGTTGCAGCGTTCAGCAACCTCAACCGCCAGCGTGGTTGCTGCGGAGACGGCAAAGAGAATTTCCACGCCACACATCGCCGCTTTCTGCACCATTTCATAACTCGCCCGACTGGAGACCAGCGCCGCCCCCTGCGTCCAGGGCTCTCCTTTGTGCGCGCGATGCCCCAGCAGTTTATCCAGCGCCACATGGCGCCCCACATCTTCATGCCCTGCAATCAGCTGACCGGACGGTAACATCCAGGCGGCGGCATGGGTGCATCCCGTGCGCGTCCCGACAGGTTGAAAATCTGTCAGCTGATGGAGAGCCTGATCAAGGTTCGCCAGATCAAACGTTTGAGTAAAAGAAAGCGGCGTAACCGGTTTTCCGATGTCATTAAGCTGCTCAACACCGCAGACCCCACACCCTGTTCGCCCGGCCAGCGCACGGCGGCGCTCTTTTAATCCCATAAAGCGGCGGCTGGATAACTCTATCTGTACCTCCAGGCCGTTACAGGAAGGGACGACCTCCATGCCATAGATGTCTGATGTGCTCTCAATAATCCCTTCGGATAAGGAAAACCCAATAGCAAACCACTCGAGCTCTTTGGGCGATGCCATCATCACGACGTGCGAAATGCCGTTATAAACCAACGCCACCGGCACTTCTTCGGCCAGAACGTCAGGCTGGGTATGCTGCAGATCTTCCCGTTTCCAGAGTGAGACCTGGCGCGCACCTGTGATCTGCATAGCAATTTCGTCTTCTTCAGTATGGATTTTGTTCACGTTGTATTAACCGAATTAAAACAGGCGTACCCGCAATGTGGTATTCTGGGGCATACCCCTTTTGGACCAGGGGATTTACAGCAATTCTGAACCTTTGCGGCGTCGACCGCAAAGTAAATAACAACGCGTGACAATGTCGAATCAAGGAGTAATCCATGCAGGTCAGCAGAAGGCAGTTCTTTAAGATCTGCGCTGGCGGTATGGCAGGTACTACAGCGGCGGCTCTGGGCTTTGCTCCAGGGGTGGCGCTGGCGGAAACGCGGCAGTACAAACTGCTGCGTACCCGTGAAACCCGAAACACCTGCACATACTGTTCCGTTGGCTGTGGGCTGTTAATGTACAGCCTCGGTGACGGAGCGAAAAATGCCAAAGCATCCATTATCCATATTGAAGGCGACCCGGATCATCCGGTTAACCGCGGGGCGCTCTGTCCCAAAGGCGCAGGTCTGTTGGATTTCGTGCATTCCGAAAGCCGTTTGAAATACCCGGAATACCGCGCACCTGGCTCTGATAAATGGCAGAAAATTACCTGGGATGATGCCTTTGACCGCATCGCCAAACTGATTAAAGAAGACCGCGATGCTAACTACATTGCGCAAAATGCCGAAGGCACTACCGTTAACCGTTGGCTCTCCACCGGTATGTTATGCGCCTCGGCATCCAGTAATGAAACCGGCTATTTAACCCAGAAATTTACCCGCGCCCTCGGCATGCTTGCCGTGGATAACCAGGCGCGTGTCTGACACGGACCAACGGTAGCAAGTCTTGCTCCAACATTTGGTCGCGGTGCGATGACCAACCACTGGGTAGATATGAAAAACGCCAACCTCATCGTTGTGATGGGTGGGAACGCGGCTGAAGCGCATCCGGTGGGATTCCGCTGGGCGATGGAAGCCAAAATCCATAATGGCGCCAAATTAATTGTTATCGATCCCCGATTTACGCGAACGGCATCAGTCGCGGACTTTTACACGCCCATTCGTTCAGGAACGGATATTGCCTTCCTCTCCGGCGTGCTGCTGTACCTGCTGACTAACGAAAAATATAACCGTGAATACACCGAGGCTTATACCAACGCCAGCCTGATCGTGCGTGAGGATTTTGGCTTCGAAGATGGCCTGTTCACCGGTTATGACGCTGACAAACGTAAGTATGACAAAACCAGCTGGAACTATGAGCTGGACGAACAGGGCTTCGCGAAACGGGATACCACGCTCACGCATCCGCGCTGTGTATGGAATCTGCTGAAACAGCACGTTTCCCGTTACACGCCTGAAATGGTTGAAAACATCTGCGGGACGCCGAAAGCGGATTTCCTGAAAGTGTGCGAGTACATCGCAGAAACCAGCGCTCACGACAAAACCGCATCGTTCCTGTATGCACTGGGCTGGACGCAACACTCCATCGGTGCGCAAAACATCCGTACCATGGCGATGATCCAGTTGCTGCTCGGCAATATGGGTATGGCAGGCGGTGGCGTCAACGCCCTGCGTGGCCACTCCAATATTCAGGGTCTGACCGATCTTGGCCTGCTGTCGCAAAGCCTGACCGGTTACATGACGCTTCCCAGTGAGAAGCAGGGCGACCTTCAGACCTATCTGACAGCGAACACGCCCAAACCGCTGCTTGAAGGCCAGGTAAACTACTGGAGCAATTACCCGAAATTCTTTGTCTCGCTCATGAAAGCCTTCTATGGCGACAAGGCGACGAAAGAGAATGACTGGGGCTTCAACTGGCTGCCGAAGTGGGATAAAGGGTATGACGTCCTGCAATATTTCGACATGATGTTCAAAGGTCAGGTGAACGGCTATATCTGCCAGGGCTTCAATCCGGTAGCGTCGTTCCCGAACAAGAATAAGGTCGTCGCAGCGCTGTCGAAACTGAAATTCCTGGTAACCATCGATCCGCTCAACACCGAGACGTCCACCTTCTGGCAAAACCACGGTGAGTCGAACGACGTGGACTCGTCAAAAATCCAGACCGAAGTATTCCGTCTGCCTTGCACCTGCTTTGCCGAAGAAAACGGTTCTATCGTTAACTCCGGGCGCTGGCTGCAATGGCACTGGAAAGGTCAGGATGCGCCGGGCGATGCGGTGACGGACGGCGAAATTCTGGCGGGCATCTTCCTGCGTCTGCGTAAAATGTATGCCGAAGAAGGCGGTGCTAATCCGGAACAGGTTCTTAATATGACCTGGAATTACACCACGCCTCACGAACCCGCTTCCGAAGAAGTGGCGATGGAGAGCAACGGCAAGGCCCTTGCAGACGTGATGGACCCGGCAACGGGTGCCGTGATCGTGAAGAAAGGTCAGCAGCTCAGTTCGTTTGCCCAATTGCGCGATGATGGCACCACCTCAAGCGGTTGCTGGATCTTCGCCGGAAGCTGGACGCCGGAAGGCAACCAGATGGCGCGTCGTGATAACGCCGATCCGTCAGGCCTCGGTAACACCCTGGGCTGGGCGTGGGCGTGGCCGCTCAACCGCCGCATTCTTTATAACCGCGCCTCTGCTGACCCGCAGGGTAAACCCTGGGATCCTAAACGCCAGCTCCTGAAATGGGACGGGGCGAAATGGAGCGGGATGGATATTCCGGACTACAGCACAGCCGCACCGGGCAGTAATGTCGGGCCGTTTATCATGCAACCAGAGGGCATGGGGCGTCTGTTTGCTACCGATAAGATGGCGGAAGGGCCGTTCCCGGAACATTACGAACCCTTTGAAACGCCGCTCGGTACGAACCCGCTGCATCCAAACGTTATCTCTAACCCTGCCGCCCGTATCTTCAAGGACGATGCTGACGCGCTGGGCAAAGCAGATAAATTCCCGTATGTCGGTACGACCTATCGTCTGACCGAACATTTCCACTACTGGACGAAACACGCGTTGCTGAACGCCATCGCGCAGCCGGAACAGTTTGTGGAGATAGGGGAAAAGCTGGCGGGCAAGCTCGGCATTGTTCAGGGCGACACCGTAAAAGTCTCCTCAAACCGTGGCTATATCAAAGCCAAGGCCGTGGTGACCAAGCGTATTCGCACATTGAAAGTGCACGGGCAGGATGTGGATACCATCGGCATTCCTATTCACTGGGGCTATGAAGGCGTGGCGAAGAAAGGCTTTATCGCCAATACCCTCACCCCGTTTGTTGGCGATGCCAACACCCAGACGCCGGAGTTTAAAGCGTTCCTGGTGAATGTGGAAAAGGTGTAACGGAGACGACTTATGGCTTATCAATCTCAAGATATTATCCGTCGTTCCGCGACTAACGGCTTCACTCCCGCGCCTCAGGCGCGGGATCATCAACAGGAAGTGGCAAAGCTCATCGACGTCACCACCTGCATCGGCTGCAAGGCCTGCCAGGTGGCCTGTTCAGAGTGGAACGATCTCCGTGATGAAGTGGGACACAACGTGGGGGTTTACGATAACCCTGCCGACTTAACCGCGAAATCCTGGACGGTGATGCGGTTCTCAGAAGTGGAGCAGAACGACAAACTGGAGTGGCTCATTCGTAAGGATGGCTGTATGCACTGCGCCGATCCTGGCTGCCTGAAAGCGTGCCCGTCAGAAGGGGCTATCATTCAGTATGCTAATGGGATTGTCGATTTCCAGTCAGAGCAGTGCATCGGTTGTGGCTACTGTATCGCTGGTTGCCCGTTCGATGTACCGCGACTGAACCCGGACGATAACCGCGTCTACAAATGTACGCTGTGCGTAGACCGTGTGACCGTCGGGCAGGAACCGGCCTGCGTGAAAACCTGCCCGACCGGCGCTATCCACTTTGGGTCTAAAGAGGATATGAAGGAACTGGCAGGCGAGCGCGTCGCTGAGCTGAAAACCCGTGGTTATGACAATGCCGGTCTGTACGATCCGGCGGGTGTAGGGGGAACGCACGTGATGTATGTGCTTCACCATGCTGACAAGCCGACGCTTTACCACGGCTTGCCGGAAAACCCGGAAATCAGCGCCACCGTGAAATTCTGGAAAGGTATCTGGAAACCACTGGCTGCCGTTGGCTTCGCCGCGACCTTTGCCGCCAGCATCTTCCACTATGTCGGTGTGGGTCCAAACCGTGCAGAGGAAGAAGACGATAATCTGCATGAAGAGAAAGACGAGGTGCGCAAATGAAAAGACGTGACACCATCGTGCGCTACACGGCGCCGGAACGTATTAACCACTGGGTCACCGCCTTCTGCTTCGTGCTGGCAGCGGTGAGCGGGCTGGGGTTTTTCTTCCCATCCTTCAACTGGTTGATGCATATTCTCGGCACACCGCAGCTGGCGCGCATTCTGCACCCCTTTGTCGGGGTGGTGATGTTTGCCTCCTTCATCATTATGTTTTTCCGCTACTGGCACCACAACCTAATCAATCGGGATGATATCTTTTGGGCGAAGAATATTCATAAGATCGTCGTCAACGAGGAAGTCGGTGACACCGGGCGCTATAATTTCGGTCAGAAGTGTGTCTTCTGGGCCGCTATTATTCTGTTGGTACTGCTACTAGTGAGCGGCATCATCATGTGGCGTCCGTATTTCGCACCCGCGTTCTCTATTCCGGTTATCCGATTTGCCATCATGTTGCATTCGTTTGCCGCCGTCGGGTTAATTGTGGTTATCATGGTGCATATCTATGCTGCCCTGTGGGTAAAAGGCACCATTACCGCCATGGTGGAAGGCTGGGTCACCAGAACGTGGGCGAAAAAGCATCACCCACGCTGGTACCGGGAAGTCCGCCAGAAAAAGGAAAATACGACTGAATGAGTATTCGCATAATCCCGCAAGATGAGCTGGAGAAGAGCGAGAAACGCACGGCGGAAGTGATTCCGCCGTTATTATTCCCCAGGCTGAAAAATCTCTATAACCGCCGGGCGGAACGCCTGCGCGAACTGGCTGAAAATAATCCGCTGGGCGACTATCTGCGCTTCGCCGCTCTTATCGCCCATGCTCAGGAAGTGGTTCTGTACGACCACCCGTTGCAGATGGATTTGACCGCCCGCATCAAAGAGGCCAACGATCAGGGTAAGCCACCGTTGGATATTCACGTCCTGCCGCGCGACAAGCACTGGCAGCGGCTGCTGCATTCGCTCATTGCTGAGCTGAAGCCTGAGATGAGCGGCCCGGCGCTGGCGGTTATCGAGAATCTCGAAAAGGCGTCAGAGCAGGAGCTGGAAGCAATGGCAGGCGCGCTCTTTGCCGCTGACTTTAGCGCTGTCAGCAGTGATAAGGCACCGTTCATCTGGGCGGCCCTGTCGCTCTATTGGGCACAGATGGCCAGCCTCATTCCCGGCAA
The DNA here is from genome assembly GCF_051486985.1 of Yokenella regensburgei. GTDB lineage: Bacteria > Pseudomonadota > Gammaproteobacteria > Enterobacterales > Enterobacteriaceae > CBFFRJ01. Next base: position 33,780 of record NZ_JAHVDV010000012.1, on the reverse strand, counting down.
AGCCCGCGCAGAATATGGTGAGCAGCGTCAGTTTTGCCCGGTATGCGGCTCCATGCCTGTTTCAAGCATGGTGCATATTGGTTCCACGCAGGGTTTACGCTATCTGCACTGTAATTTGTGTGAGACCGAGTGGCACGTGGTACGCATCAAATGCAGCAACTGCGAACAGACCCGCGATCTGCATTACTGGTCACTGGACAGCGAACAGGCGGCAATCAAAACAGAAACCTGTGGCGATTGCGGGACTTACCTGAAAATTCTCTATCAGGAAAAAGACCCGAACGTGGAAGCCGTTGCCGATGACCTGGCGTCACTGGTGCTCGATGCACGCATGGAGCAAGAGGGTTTTGCCCGCAGCTCGATCAACCCGTTCCTCTTCCCTGGTGAAGGGGAGTAATTGAAAAGCCCGGCAGATCTGAGTTCTCCCGGGCGCTCTACTGTGCCAATGCAGGAATGACATGCTGAGGATCATTAGCAATGGCTCGTAATAAAGCCTTTGCTGGCCCGGTAGGTGAACGGCGGCCCTGTTCCCAGTTGCGTAAAGTATCTACGCTTACAGAAATGAGATTCGCAAATTTAGTCTGCGATAACCCCGACACCTGCCGGATTTCTTTAATCTTCATCGCATCAATATGAAAAGTGCGGGAAGGCTGTCGATTCCCGTCAACAATTTCATTCATTTGTTCCATGCTTTTGGTTAATCGTTCAAACAGTGCCTTATCCATTTACCACCTCTTATTCAGTAGCCTCAGCATCTCTTTTTCCTGCGATGAGAGATTATCTTTAACGCCTTTTTGATAGAGTAGAAGCAACCTGATTTCGAAACGACGGGCTTGATAAAAGTAAATAACCCGGACACCGCCTCGCTTTCCTTTCCCTGAAGATCCCCAGCGCATCTTTCTCAAACCGCCTGTTTCTGGAATCAGGTCGCCGTAGTCAGGCTGCGTAGCAAGAAAAACCTGAAGACGATGATACTCTTCCTCTTTCAGCAGCTTTTTTACATCCTCAGTAAAGATTTCCGTCTCTATAAATAGCATGGATTCTACGCCATTGGCTGAGTCTGACAACGATTTTCATACGTCAATGACGTATACCTGTAAATTCAAATCCAGAATTTAGAACCGAAAAAGTGACTAGTACAACGTCAGGAATAATCTTTTGCGAGCCGCTTTCCAGAACCTGCCCCCTACTGAAAATCACCGTTTTCCTCTGCACTTTTTCAGGGTGTAACACTGTATATTCATACAGAAAGAGACATTAGACATGGCGCTGGAAAAGGGTATTGCAGAGCAGGTAAAAGCGTTTATCGCCGCCGGGCGGCCTTCAGTGCGGGCGCAGAGTATTGACGATCGGAGGGCGGGTTATCTTGCGAGCGTGGTGTTAGCCGACGAGACAGAAATCCGAGTAAACGTGAAGGATATCGAACGGGAGGGGATGGCATTTCGTCTCTACTCTCCCCTTGCTGCGGCTGGCGCATTACCGACGCTGATTTACTATCATGGTGGGTGCTTTGTCAGCGGAGAGTTTGCTACCCATGACAAACAATTACGCCAACTCGCCTTTTACAGCGGCTGCCGGGTCATTGCACTCCAGTACCGTCTCGCACCCGAGCACAATTCCCGGCGGCACATGATGACGCACAGAAAGGGGCAGACATTATCTGGCACCATGCCGCCGGGCTTGGCGTCGACCGCCAGAAAATCACGCTGGCGGGTGACAGCGCAGGAGGGCATCTGGCCCTGGTCACAGCGCTTCGCTTAAAAGCAGCCCACACATGGCAGCCTGCGCAGTTGATCCTGATATACCCGATGCTGGACGCAACGGCTTATTTTGAAAGTTATGTCAGTAATGGCGCGGACTATATCATCACACGCGATTCGCTCCTGAGCGGCTACGAGATGTACCTTGGTGACACCGATTTTATGCACCCGGAAGCCAGTCCACTCTGGCGAGATGATTTTCACGGTCTTCCTCCCACCCACATCATTACCGCGGAATTTGATCCACTGAGTGACGAAGGCGAAGCGCTTTATCAGTGATTCATTGAGCAAGGCGTGGCATGCACCTGTCAGCACTACCTCGGGGTGACACACGGCTTCTTCCAGTTAGGGGGCATTAGCGAGGCGGCCCGTGGCGCAGTACGGGACGTGGCATGGCGAATAGCAGTTTAAAGAAGCTGGAGAAACAGAGTCCGGCTTTCGCCGGACGCGTTTATTACTCCTCTTCGTTGCCACCTTCTTCAAGCGGCCCAAAGGGTGTGGCGGGAAGAACGATGTAAACCGCTTCAAACACAGCGCCCTGTTTATCATCGCCAAACAGTTCAACCTGAAGTTGCACGCGCGCCTTGCGCCCGCGTGCCAGCCTGTCGAGATCGCCACTTAACGAGCCCAGATCGGCAATTGCGCTCGGTTTTCCGGTGATAGGACTACTGTAACGAATATGCGCATCCGCGAGGATAATCGTTCCACCAAGGTGGCGTTCCCGCAGCATTAACCAGATAAGCCCCCAGCCCGTGAGCGTTGCCAGCGAAAACAGACTTCCGGCAAAGAGCGTGTGGTGCGGATTCTGGTTGCCCGCTTCCGGCATCGTGGTGATAAATTTTTGCCCGGTATACTGCTGGATACGAACACCCATCTTTTCGCTCAGCGGAATATGTTCATACCATGCCTGCTGCAACTGCCCGCACCAGTCCCCGCGGTGCAATATGTCATCCAGGGTGGCAACGGGTTTAATCATCAAAAAGTGACGCACCGGGGTGGTCTGTGGCGCGGTTATCTCACCCTCGTTGACGAACCCCAGTTTGGCAAAGAACTCCACGGCATCTTCACGTGCGCTGCAGGTCACACGCTTGACGCCTTCCTGACGGGCGACGGATTCCAGGGTCATCGCCATCAGCGTCCCTAACCCCTTGTCCTGCACTGAGGGATGGACCGCCATAAAGCGGATAGACGCCTCGTTATCCGCGTTGATGTAAAGCCGGCCTACGGCCACCAGCTTACCCTCTTCATCCACAACCATTTGATGATGGGCCATGGCATCCCAGGCATCACGTTCGGAACCTTTTGGCTGATGCAGCGGCTTGCGGAGCATCTCCCAACGGAACTGGTAGTAAAGCTCTAGCTCTTCTTCTGTTTGCGGTACGCGAAGGTGATACATGGCTGTATTCTCTCTTGTGACCCGGGGCAACACCGCAAGCTGGCTCATACCTGCAACCAGAACGTTACGGGGCCATCGTTGACCAGCGAAACCTGCATATCGGCAGCGAATCGTCCGGTTTGTGTTTCAATTTGTTGGCTGCGGCAACGACTCACGAAATAGTCATACAGGGCTTCGGCTTTTTCCGGGGCTGCCCCCCTGGAGAAGCCCGGACGCATGCCGCGTTCCGTATCCGCCGCCAGCGTAAATTGTGATACGACCAGTAGACTACCACTGGATTGTTGAACGTTGAGGTTCATCTTGCCGTCAGCGTCACTGAAAATGCGATATCCCAGAACGCGCTCGCAAAGACGGTTCGCTTTCTGCTCATCATCTTCCTTTTCGACACCTAACAACACCAAAAGTCCCGGGCCGATTTCACCCGTCACTTCTCCCGCCACGGACACGCTGGCCTGAGATACGCGCTGAATCAATGCAATCATGGTTGGTCTGCTTCTTCTTGTTCTGCTGCGGTTTTTAGTTTTCGGTATTCTCCGAGAGTGACAGTTATTTCCGCACCAAGCAAGACGATACACCAGGTCCAGTAGACCCAAAGAAACAGAATAGGGATAACAGCCAGCACGCCATAGATAAGCTGATAAGAAGGAAATGTGGTGATATAAAGCGCGAACCCTTTTTTACCCGCCTCAAAGAGTACCGCAGCGACAAAAGCACCAATAATAGCGTCCCGATTGGGTACCCGGGTGGTTGGTACAACGCTGTAAAGCAACCAAAAAGAGAGCCAGGATAAAATCAGGGGAAAGATGCGCAGCACATCATCAATGACACTATTCAGCTCGCTTGCCCAACGTAGCGACAGCAGATATGAGCTAATAGCCAGACTTGCTCCGGCCAGCAGTGGCCCCAGCGTTAATATCATCCAGTAAACGGCGAAAGAGTAGACGCGTGGGCGCACGCGGGTGCTGCGCCAGATAGCATTGAGCGCACTGTCAATGGAATACATTAACAACAGGGAGGTGACAATCAGGCCACATGCCCCCACCGCCGTCATCTTGCTGGAGTTTGCCACAAACTGCTCGATGTAGTTCTGAATGACATCGCCCGTGGTAGGGATAAAGTTGGCAAAGACAAAGTGTCGCAGCTGAATACTGACATCTGAGAACATCGGAAATGCCGCAAACAACGCAAAGATGACTGCCACCAGCGGTACCAGTGACAACAAAGACACATAGGCCAGGTTCCCCGCCAGCGTCGTCATATGGTCTTCATCAATACGCTGCCAGAGGAGTTTGAGCCAGGCCAGGATCGGCCCTGAATGGTGTTTCGCCTTATGACGAAAAAGTTTTAACATAGCTGCTTCGCAAAATAGTCCGTCACGGTCTGTTTATCGACGACCAGTATGCTGGTGATCCCCAGCTGGTTAGCCCCTTCGATATTGTCAGGATTGTCATCAAAGAAAACCGTATCTGCGGCACTGAACCCTTCACGCGCCAGCACCTGCTGATAAATCCTTGCCTCTGGCTTACGCATGCCCATCTCCTGAGAGAGATAGATGTGGTCTGCGGCGGCGCGGATTTCCGGGTACTGGTCGGGCCAGTACGTGGTGTGAAGGCGATTAGTGTTTGAAAGCACGACGACGCGATGCCCCTGCTCACGCAGTTTCTGCATGATAGTGATGACCTCTTTTCGCAGCGAAACGAAGACAGTCTGCCATCCCGTGGAAAACTGCTCATAGCTGAGCGGCAATGCCATCTCTTCACACAGCGCTTTGGCAAAATCTTCATCACTGATCTCCCCGCGTTCGTGCCGGTGAAACGGTTCGCCCATCGTAAAGCTCTGCTTCAGTGTTGCCAACGGCACGCGGCTGAAATCACTCCATGCACCCAGCACCCGGTTGAAGTCGATATCGACGATCACATTACCCAAATCAAAGATATAGAGCATTTTCCTCTCCTTGTTTGCCGTGGAAAGTTAACTGTAGCGGGAAAGTCTGAGGTTGAATAGTTCGCCCACTCACGCAGGCGAAGGGAAAAGTAATGGTGTGGTAAGACCGTGGTCTGGCTGACTATCCAGCATTTATCTCAGACGCGATCTGTTCAACCGCGATGAGATTCATTTCGATTTGGTTGCTTCTCAGCACCAGGTTGATCGGTGTTGGCGGCGTTTTGTCACTAAACAGGGCGGTAATCTGGCTGATATTACCAATTTCCACGGCTGCAGAGGCATGGAATTTAGTATGATCGACCGCCAGTAAAATTTGCCGCGAATGGGCCATCATCGCTTTGGCGACAGCAGCCTCGTTGACATCAAACTCCAGCAGCGCACCGTCATGTTCAATGGCCCCAATACTGGTCACCAGATAATCAGCCCGGAACCCCTGCACAAAACTCGCCGCCGCCGGACCAATAATTCCGCCATTGTGCGCGCGTAGCGTTCCACCAGGGACCATCACTTCAAACTGCGGATTTTTATACAGGATATGCGCTACACGTAAGCTATTAGTAATGATACGAAGGTGCTGATGATTAAGCAGGGCTCTGGCGACATGCTCGACCGTTGTCCCGATGGTAATAAACACCGTCGAACCGTCAGGGATGTAATCGGCAATGGCTTCAGCAATCGCTTTTTTCTCATCCAGCAAAGAGACTTCGCGCTGTTCAAATGCCGTGTTCACGACACTGGAGGCGCGCCCTGCCCCCCCGTGATGGCGGGTGATCAACCCCTGATCGCTTAACTTACGGATATCGCGTCGAACGGTTTGAGTAGACACATCCAACAGTTGCGCCAGTTCGTCAATATTCATATAGCCACGCTCGGCAATCAGTGCCAGCAGGTGGTCATGCCGTGGATTACCGGTTAGTTCGGTAAGGCTCATGGGTATCCCTCTTAACACCATCGTGCCCCGCATTTTATACAAAAAGTGACAAGAAAGAGCGGGTTTGATCACAGTCGGGGATCCCGGCACGCCCACCTGGTCGTGTGCATTTAAGCGCTGCCACGCCACTGGCAAACCTTACCGCTTCCGTTATTGTGGTGCCGGATGCCAGGCTGAATGCCAGGGCGCCATGAAAAACATCCCCGGCTCCGGTGGTATCGACAACGTCGACAGCAAATCCGGACTGATGCTGTAAGTGGCCGTGCTCTATCCAGTCACAACCTTCGCGGCCGCGGGTCACGTAGACATGTCCATTTGTGAGCGTTTGCGCTTGCTTCAGGGCCGCGTTCGTCTCTTTCAGCCCCGTCAGACGCGCCAGACCCGGCTCAGAGAAAGCCGCATGATCGCAGAGCGCCACCAGCTCGCTGATATCCTGTGGCGTAACGTCACCATCCAGTACCGTCATCACCCCCTGCTGGCGCGCTAAGGTAAAGGCCTGTTTTGCTCCGTCATGCCAGCGTACATCCGCCAGTACGACATCCCACTGCGAGAAATCGATCTCCGTTAACCAGTCAGCATCCGCCAGCAAATCCGGGCTGGGGAAGTTAACAATGATTCGCTCCCCTTTTGCATCCACCATGATCGCCGATTGTGACGACTTCGCCCCCGCGTAGCGTCGGGTATAGCGTGTATTGACCCCCTGGGATTCCAGCTCCGCCAGCAGGCTGTTTCCGGTGTCGTCATCTCCGACGCGGCCAATGAAGTCTACCTGCGCACCGAGTTTCGCTGCCGCTACTGCGGCAGTCGCCGCCGGACCTCCGCCCACTTCCGTATAACGTTTCGCCACATATTTACCGCCTTCCGTTGGTAATCCCTCCACGTAATAGATGCGATCCATCACGGTAATGCCTACACAAGCAACGCGAATCATGGTCATTCCTTCACTGATTTGAGATGGGATCATTTTAATTTCACGAAATGTTTAAAAAGTGACAGCTGTCAATTTTTCAACCATAAATTACAAATACGATCAAAAACAGACACCACAAGTGCGCAATAATTGACAAAATATGACATCTACTCACTTACAGGAGAACGGTATGCCGGTCATTGCATTTATAGGACTTGGGCAGATGGGCGCGCCAATGGCGAGCAATCTGCTTAAAAAGGGTCATCAGTTAAAGGTCTACGACGTAAATCCTGCCGCAGTGCAACATCTGGTGAGTAAGGGCGCTCAACAGGCTTCGACACCCGCACAAGCCGCTACCGATGCTGAGTTCGTGATAACCATGCTTCCGAATGGTGACCTGGTGCGCACGGTATTGTTTGGCGAACACGGCGTCTGCGAAGGGTTATCTCCTGACGCCCTGGTTATCGATATGTCAACCATCCACCCCCTGCAAACCGACGCGCTTATCAACGACATGCGTAAAAAAGGTTTCGCCATGATGGATGCCCCCGTAGGACGTACATCCGACCATGCTATTGCCGGCACGCTGTTGTTACTGGCCGGGGGCACCGAGCAGCAAGTAGAACGCGCCGCCCCCATTTTAATGGCCATGGGTAATGAGCTGGTCAATGCGGGTGGTCCAGGCATGGGTATTCGCGTGAAGCTGATTAACAACTACATGAGTATCGCACTGAATGCGTTGTCAGCCGAAGCGGCGGTGTTATGTGAGGCACTTGGCCTCTCCTTCGACGTGGCGCTGAAAGTCATGAGCGGTACGCCCGCCGGAAAAGGCCATTTCACCACCTCCTGGCCGAATAAGGTGCTCAAAGGCGATCTTTCCCCTGCCTTCATGATCGACCTTGCTCACAAAGATCTTGGCATCGCGCTGGATGTCGCCAACCAACTGCATGTCCCCATGCCACTGGGCGCGGCCTCCCGCGAAGTTTACAACCAGGCACGCGCCGCCGGACGTGGTCGCGAAGACTGGACCGCCATCCTGGAACAGGTGCGCAACAGCGCCGGGTTGACTCAATAGCATTCATGAATAACTAAGGACAAAACAATGACGCACTACACCCTGAAAGATATAACCCGCCCTTCTGGCGGTTTCTCCATGCTGGCCGTTGACCAGCGTGAGGCCATGCGTTTGATGTTTGCCGCCGCAGGCGCACCGCAGCCGGTGACCGATCAGGTTCTCACCGACTTTAAAGTAAACGCCGCCAGAATCCTTTCCCCTTATGCCTCGGCTATTCTGGTTGATCAGCAATTCTGCTACCGCCAGGTGGTGGAGCAGAACGCCGTTGCCCAGAGCTGCGCAATGATTGTGGCAGCGGATGAATTTATTCCTGGTAATGGAATTCCTGTTGATAGCGTCATCATCGACAAAAGCGTCGACCCCCAGGCAGTGAAACGTGACGGCGGCAAGGCACTGAAGCTGCTGGTGCTGTGGCGCAGCGATGAAGACCCTCAACAACGCCTTGAGATGGTTAAAGAATTTAATCAGATATGCCACACCCACGGCCTGGTCAGCATCATCGAGCCAGTCGTACGTCCCCCCCGCCGTGGCGCAACATTCGATCGCGAACAGGCCATTATTGATGCCGCCAAAGAGCTGGGGGATAGCGGTGCCGATCTCTATAAAGTCGAGATGCCGCTGTTTGGCAAAGGGAGCCAAGAGGCTCTCCTGAACGCGTCACAACGGCTGAATGACAACATCAGCATGCCCTGGGTCATCCTCTCATCGGGTATTGACGAAAAATTATTCCCTCGCGCCGTGAGCATCGCCATGAAAGCAGGTGCATCGGGCTTCCTGGCGGGGCGTGCTGTCTGGTCCTCGGTGGTTGGTCTGCCCGACACTGAAATGATGCTTCGCGATATCTCCGTGCCCAAACTGCAGCGGCTGGGTGAAATCGTTGACGAAATGATGGCCCGTCGCTGAGGAGAACGGAACGATGAAATGGTTTAACACACTCAGCCACAACCGCTGGCTGGAGCAGGAAACAGACCGAATTTTGGATTTCGGCAAAAACGCGGCCGTCCCCACCGGTTTTGGCTGGTTAGGCAATAACGGTCAGGTCAGAGAGGACATGGGCACCCATCTTTGGATCACCGCCCGCATGTTGCATGTCTATGCGGTTGCGGCAGCGATGGGTCGCCCGGGCGCCCTGGCGCTCGTTGAGCATGGCATCAAAGCCCTGAACGGGCCACTGCGGGATAAAAAACATGGCGGCTGGTACGCCTGCGTCAATGATGAAGGCGTGATTGATGCATCAAAACAGGGCTATCAGCACTTCTTCGTTCTGCTGGGCGCGGCAAGCGCCGTCACTACCGGACACCCTGAAGCACGCCCTCTCCTCGATGAGGCGATTGCGGTAATTGAGCGCTATTTCTGGAGCGAAGAGGAACAGATGTGCCTTGAGTCCTGGGATGAAGCCTTCAGCAAAACGGAAGATTACCGCGGCGGTAACGCCAACATGCATGCCGTTGAGGCATTTTTGATTGTTTATGACGTGACGCACGACCGCAAATGGCTGGATCGCGCGCTGCGAATTGCCTCAGTCATTATTCATGACGTCGCTCGCCGGGGTGAATATCGCGTTAACGAACATTTTGATGCCAACTGGAACCCCCTGCGGGATTACAACAAAGACAACCCGGCGCATCGCTTTCGCGCCTACGGCGGCACACCAGGCCACTGGATCGAGTGGGGCCGCCTGATGCTGCACCTGCGCGCCGCGCTGGAAGCCCGCTTCGAAACCCCACCTGAATGGCTGCTGGAAGATGCAAAAGGTCTTTTCCACGCCACTATCCGCGACGCCTGGGCACCAGATGGCGCAGACGGTTTTGTCTACTCCGTGGACTGGGATGGCACCCCTATCGTGCGGGAACGTGTGCGCTGGCCCATTGTGGAAGCTATGGGTACCGCCTACGCGCTTTATACCGTCACCGGCGATCCGCAATACGAAGCCTGGTATCAGCGCTGGTGGGACTACTGCATTACATACCTGATGGATTACGAAAACGGATCCTGGTGGCAGGAGCTGGATATTCACAACAAGGTGACGACAAAAGTCTGGGATGGCAAACAGGACATCTACCATCTCCTGCACTGCCTGGTAATACCGCGTCTTCCTCTCGCACCGGGTCTGGCACCGGCCGTTGCGGCGGGGCTGCTGGATAGCCAGGCCAGATAACCACACCCAAATAAAGAAGACACCGTGAATCACCTGACGGCGCTTCTCTTACCCGCTCTGTGCCATCTGTTCTTTCACAGGCGGGGTAAGACGCTGTCAGCATACGAATGGAGATCCTATGAGTACCCTACACAATATTACTCTGATAACGACCGATAACGGTTTTACCCTGAGCTGGCAGGAGCGTCTCATCTTACGCCACACCACAGAGAATCCCTGCCTGTGGGTCGGTGCCGGTGTTGCCGACATCGATATGTTCCGCGGTAACTTCAGCATTAAAGATAAACTGAACGAAAAAATCGCTCTTACCAGTGCGACCGTGGTTAAACAGGATTCAGGCTGGGTGGTCCGCTTTACCCGTGGCGACGCCATCAGTGCCACACTGCACATTGGTACTGACGCTGAAGGCCGCCTGCAGTTTAAACTCAAAAACGACGCCACCAGCCACAACCGTATCTGGCTACGCCTTGCAGCTAACCCGGACGACCATATTTACGGCTGCGGTGAACAGTTCTCCTGTTTCGATCTGCGCGGCAAACCCTTCCCGCTCTGGACCAGTGAACAGGGCGTGGGCCGCAATAAACAGAGCCATGTGACCTGGCTTGCTGACTGTAAAGAGAACGCGGGCGGCGACTATTACTGGACCTTCTTCCCTCAGCCCACTTTTGTCAGTACGCAAAAGTACTACTGCCACGTCGATAACAGCTGCTACATGAATTTCGACTTCAGCGCGCCGGACTATCACGAACTGGCATTGTGGGAAGATAATGCAACCCTGCGCTTCGAACACGCAGACAACTACATTGCCTTGCTGGAAAAACTGACGGCGTTACTGGGCCGCCAGCCTGAGCTTCCGGATTGGGTCTACGACGGCGTCACACTGGGCATTCAGGGCGGTACGCAGGTATGCCAGCAGAAGCTGGACACCATGCGCAACGGTGGTGTGAAAGTGAACGGCATCTGGGCGCAGGACTGGTCGGGCATCCGCATGACCTCCTTTGGTAAGCGCGTCATGTGGAACTGGAAATGGAACAGCGAGCTTTACCCGCAGCTTGATACGCAGATTAAGCAGTGGAACCGTGAAGGCATTCAGTTCCTCTCCTATATCAACCCCTATGTCGCCAGCGATAAAGATCTGTGTGCTGAAGCAGCTGCACAGGGTTATCTGGCAAAAGATGCCGCCGGAGAAGATTACCTGGTTGAGTTCGGGGAGTTCTACGGTGGCGTGGTCGATCTGACTAACCCGCAGGCCTATGACTGGTTCAAAAATGTCATTAAGCAGAACCTGATTGAGCTCGGCTGTAACGGCTGGATGGCCGATTTCGGCGAATACCTGCCGACCGATACCTACCTGCACAACGGGGTCAGCGCGGAAATCATGCATAACGCCTGGCCTGCACTTTGGGCGAAATGTAACTACGAAGCGTTGCAGGAGACCGGCAAGCTGGGGGAAATACTCTTCTTTATGCGCGCCGGCTCGACAGGCAGCCAGAAATACTCCGTGATGATGTGGGCAGGCGACCAGAATGTGGACTGGAGTCTGGATGATGGTCTGGCTTCCGTCGTTCCTGCTGCTCTGTCCCTGGCGATGACCGGTCATGGTCTGCACCATAGCGATATCGGCGGTTACACCACCCTGTTCGAGATGAAACGCAGCAAAGAGTTACTGCTGCGCTGGTGCGACTTCAGTGCTTTTACGCCGATGATGCGCACCCATGAAGGCAACCGTCCCGGCGATAACTGGCAATTTGATGGTGATGCAGAAACCATCGCCCACTTTGCCCGTATGACCACCGTGTTCACCACGCTTAAACCCTATATCAAACAAGCGGTTGCGCAAAACGCCGCCACCGGCCTGCCGGTAATGCGTCCACTGTTCCTGCATTACGAAGGAGATGCTCGCGCCTACAGCCTGAAATATCAGTACCTGTTTGGCCGCGATCTGCTGGTGGCCCCCGTGCATGAACAAGGCCGCAGTGACTGGTCGCTTTATCTGCCAGAAGACAACTGGATCAACGCATGGACAGGTGAGCAGTATACCGGCGGCGATATCACGGTTGATGCACCGCTCGGCAAACCCCCGGTCTTTTACCGCGCACAAAGCGAATGGGCCTCACTGTTTGCCACATTGAAGAACATCTAATCAGGCTCGCCCGCAGGAAAACTGCGGGCATCAGGAGAATAACAATGAGTCAGACCTCTGCCGATCCGGCGACCCTACGATTGCCATTCAAAGAAAAACTCGCCTATGGGATAGGTGACCTGGGTTCCAATATCCTGTTGGATATCGGTACGCTTTATCTTCTGAAGTTTTATACCGATGTGCTGGGACTTCCGGGTACCTATGGCGGCATCATTTTTCTGATCGCCAAATTCTTTACCGCGTTTACCGACATGGGTACCGGCATCATGCTGGATTCCCGCCGTAACATTGGCCCCAAAGGAAAGTTTCGTCCCTTTGTGCTTTATGCGGCCTTCCCGGTCACGCTCCTGGCGATCGCGAACTTTGTTGGCACCCCCTTCGAAGTCACCGGTAAAACCGTCATGGCCACGGTGCTGTTTATGCTTTACGGCCTGTTTTTTAGCATGATGAACTGTTCATACGGTGCAATGGTGCCTGCCATTACCAAAAATCCGGATGAACGTGCCTCGCTGGCGGCATGGCGTCAGGGAGGGGCGACCCTCGGGTTACTGCTGTGTACAGTGGGTTTTGTGCCGGTGATGAACCTGATTGAGGGGAATCAACAGCTGGGCTACATCTTCGCCGCCACGCTGTTTTCACTGTTTGGTCTGTTCTTTATGTGGTGGTGCTTCTACGGCGTGAAGGAGCGCTACGTTGAAACTCAACCCGCTAATCCGGCGCAAAAACCGGGCCTGCTGAAGTCATTTCGCGCCATTGCCGGTAACCGTCCGCTGTTTATTCTGTGTATCGCCAACCTTTGTACGCTGGGGGCGTTTAACGTCAAGCTCGCCATCCAGGTTTACTACACCCAATACGTTCTGAATGACCCTATTTTACTTTCTTACATGGGCTTCTTCAGCATGGGCTGTATCTTCATCGGCGTCTTTTTGATGCCCGGTGCGGTGCGTCGTTTCGGTAAGAAGAAAGTCTATATTGGCGGCCTGCTGACCTGGGTTGCGGGCGACCTGCTCAACTACATGTTCGGCGGCGGTTCAGTCAGCTTCGTGGCCTTCTCCTGCCTTGCGTTCTTTGGCTCTGCTTTTGTTAACAGCCTCAACTGGGCGCTGGTCTCCGACACGGTCGAATATGGCGAGTGGCGCACCGGCGTTCGTTCCGAAGGTACGGTCTACACCGGATTTACCTTCTTCCGTAAAGTGTCGCAAGCGCTGGCAGGCTTCTTCCCGGGATGGATGCTGACCCAGATAGGCTATGTGCCAAACGTCGTGCAGTCGGAGAGAACGGTGGAAGGATTACGGCAACTGATCTTCATCTATCCCTGCGCGCTCGCGGTTGCCACGATCGTCGCCATGGGCTGTTTCTACAATCTCAACGAAAAAATGTACATACGTATCGTTACAGAGATTGAAACGCGTAAACGCACCGCCTGATAAGTCAACAAGTTAGCGCCCTGCGGGGCGCTACGAGGATCGCTTATGAACCACATCACTGATCCGTTAACCCTGAAACTAAGCCTGCGCGAGAAGTTCGCCTATGGAATGGGTGATTTTGGCTCCAATTTGATGCTATGCATCGGCACACTCTATTTACTGAAGTTTTATACCGATGAGCTGGGGATGCCGGCGTTCTATGGCGGCATCATCTTCCTTGTGGCGAAATTCTTTACCGCCTTTACCGATATGTTAACCGGGGTGTTGCTCGACTCTCGGCGTAAAATTGGACCCGCAGGCAAGTTCCGCCCCTTCATTCTTTATGCTTCTGTCCCGGTGGCGCTGGTTGCCACGGCACAGTTTATGACCAACGATTTCAGTCTGACGGTTAAAACCGCCCTTGCCACGGTGCTGTTCATGATGTTTGGACTGTTCTACAGTCTGATGAACTGCTCATACGGCGCCATGGTACCTGCGATCACCAAAAACCCGCAGGAACGCGCGCATCTTGCTGCCTGGCGGCAGGGAGGAGCGACGATAGGGCTTCTGCTGTGTACGGTGGGCTTTATGCCGGTGCAATCACTCTTTGTTGGCAGATCGTCACTCGGCTACCTCATTGCTGCACTGCTTTTTGTTACCTGCGGTTTGTTCTGCATGTGGTGGTGTTATAGCGGCGTAAAAGAGCGTTATGTCGAACTCTCTCCGGAAGGGCATAAGCCTGGGATTATGAAATCGTTTTACGCCATCTTCCGTAATCCTCCCCTGCTGGTATTGTGTATCGCCAACCTCTGTACCCTGGCCGCATTCAATATCAAACTGGCTATCCAGGTCTATTACACCCAGTATGTGCTGAACGATATTCATCTGCTGTCGTGGATGGGTTTTTTCAGCATGGGCTGCATTCTGGTGGGCGTATTCTTGGTGCCGGGTGCAGTAAAACGCTTTGGCAAAAAACAGGTTTACCTGGGCGGGCTGGCACTCTGGGCAGTAGGCGATGTGCTTAATTTTTTCCTCGGCACTAACTCTCTGTTATTTATTTGTTTTTCATGCATGGCATTTTTTGGCACCGCTTTTGTGAATAGCCTGAACTGGGCCCTGGTGCCAGACACCGTCGATTATGGCGAATGGAAAACGGGAATTCGTGCAGAAGGCTCTGTTTATACTGGCTATACCTTTTCACGAAAAATTTCCGCCGCGCTGGCGGGTTTTTTACCTGGCATAATGCTGACGCAAATTGGTTACATTCCTAACATTGCGCAAAGCGATGCTACGTTGTTGGGGTTACGTCAGCTCATATTCCTTTGGCCTTGTTCGCTCGCTATTATTGCCGCCCTCACGATGGGATTCTTTTATAAACTAAATGAGCAGCGTTTTGCTTTTATTATTGAGGAAATCAGCAACCGGAAAAACAACCAAACTATATCCACAGAGGTAAACGCAGAAAATAAAGCGTCAACAGTGACTTTATAAATAAAAAAATGTACCTCTCCCTTCCTGCTCTGCAGGAGGGGTGGCCCCTTTGTATCTGATACCTGGAAAAACTATGAATAAAATAATGACCGCCCTGCTTGTTTTGACCCTCCCTGGCACCGCCTTTGCTGGCGCTTATGTTGAAACACGCGAAGCATATAACACCGCCTCTGACCTGCATGAAGTCATTCTCCGTGCAGGCTATAACTTTGACATGGGCGCAGGGTTAATGGCGACGAATGCCTATAATGTTGGGCGCTGGGATGAAATAAAGCACAGTTACAATGAAATTGAGGGCTGGTATCCGTTATTTAAGCCTACTGATAAATTAACCTTTCAGCCGGGTGGCTTGATTAACGATAATCGAGATGGTTCAGGCGGAGCAGTTTATTTCGATACAAATTATAAATTCGTCCCCTGGTTTAACCTTACGTTCCGTTATCGTTATAACCACAGCAATTACGACACCGTCGACCTTAATGGCAAGATGGATAAAAACGATACTCATGAATTTGCCAGCTACTGGAATTTCAGATTGACTGATTCGTTTTTCTACACTTTTGAGCCACACTATTTCCAGCGCATAAACGATTACCATAGTAAGAATGGCAAAGATCATCACTGGGAGATAACCAATAAATTTAGCTACAAAATAACCCCAAACTGGATGCCCTACCTCGAACTGCAATGGCTGGACCGCTGGAACGCTTACAATAGCGAGCAGTACCGTATTCGTTTAGGTTTACGGTATTCGTTCTGAAACAAAAAAGCCGGGCAACACAGTGCCCGGCTTTTTTACGAAAGGGAGCGTTAATTACGCTTCTTTCGCACCACGACCCGCACGTTTACGGTCGTTTTCAGTCAGATGGCGTTTACGGATACGCACGGAGGTAGGAGTCACTTCTACCAGTTCGTCGTCATCGATAAATTCCAGTGCCTGTTCCAGCGTCATCTTGATCGGCGGAACCAGAACCGTTGCTTCGTCTGTACCAGACGCACGCATGTTGGTCAGTTTCTTACCGGTCAGGCAGTTTACCGTCAGGTCGTTAGAACGGCTGTGAATACCGATGATCTGGCCTTCATAGACTTCTGCACCGTGACCCAGGAACAGCTTACCGCGGTCCTGCAGGCTGAACAGGGCAAACGCAACAGCTTTACCCTGACCGTTGGAGATCAGCACGCCGTTGTTACGCTGGCCGATTTCGCCCGGACGCACGTCGTCATAGTGGCTGAAGGTGGAGTACAGCAGACCGGTACCGGAGGTCATGGTCATGAACTCGGTACGGAAGCCGATCAGGCCACGAGCCGGGATCAGGTAGTCCAGACGGATACGACCTTTGCCGTCAGGGATCATGTCTTTGACATCGCCCTTACGTTCGCCCATCGCCTGCATCACAGAACCCTGATGCTGCTCTTCGATATCCAGCGTGACGTTCTCGAACGGCTCCTGCATGCGGCCATCGATCATACGGTTGATAACTTTCGGACGGGACACAGCCAGTTCGAAGCCTTCACGACGCATGTTTTCGATAAGCACGGACAGGTGCAGCTCACCACGACCCGAAACGCGGAATGCGTCAGAGTCTTCGGTTTCTTCAACGCGCAGTGCCACGTTGTGTACCAGTTCTTTGTTCAGACGCTCAAGGATCTGACGAGAGGTAACGAATTTACCTTCTTTACCACAGAACGGAGAGGTGTTGACGTTAAAGAACATGGTTACAGTCGGTTCATCGACAGACAGCGCTGGCAGCGCTTCTACGTTCTGCGGATCGCAGAGCGTGTCTGAGATGTTCAGTTCGCCAAGACCGGTAATGGCGATGATGTCACCCGCTTCGGCTTCGGTGGACTCAATACGTTCCAGGCCGAGGTGAGTCAGTACTTTACCGACTTTACCGTTACGTGTTTTACCTTCGCTGTCGATCAGGGTGATCTGCTGGTTAGGTTTCACTTTACCGCGCTTGATACGACCAATGCCGATAACACCAACATAGTTGTTGTAATCGAGCTGAGAGATCTGCATCTGGAACGGGCCGTCCAGGTCAACGTTCGGTGCCGGTACGTGGTCAACAATCGCCTGGTACAGCGGGGTCATGTCTTCCGCCATCTCAGTGTGATCGTTACCCGCGATACCCATCAGTGCGGATGCATAGATGATAGGGAAATCGAGCTGCTCGTCAGTCGCATCCAGGTTTACGAACAGGTCAAATACCTGATCGACAACCCAGTCAGGACGCGCGCCAGGACGGTCAACTTTGTTGATAACAACAATTGGCTTCAAACCGTGGGCAAAGGCCTTTTTGGTTACGAAGCGCGTCTGCGGCATTGGGCCATCCATTGCGTCAACAACCAGCAGTACGGAGTCTACCATGGACATTACACGTTCAACTTCACCACCGAAGTCGGCGTGACCCGGGGTATCAACGATGTTGATACGGTAGTCATTCCATTTGATAGCGGTGTTTTTAGCGAGGATGGTAATCCCACGCTCTTTCTCCAGGTCATTGGAGTCCATCACGCGTTCGGTGGCTTCAGCACGTTCGTTACTGAAGGTACCAGATTGCTGCAGCAGCTTATCAACCAGGGTAGTTTTACCATGGTCAACGTGCGCGATGATGGCGATATTACGCAGATTTTCGATCACAACTTTGCCTCAGGCATTTAGAAATAGCGCGTTATTGTACACGGATTAATCGCACTACAAAACAGGATCACAAACATCCCCCGCAAACAAGTATCGCAGGGATGCTTTGTGATCACTTTCACGAAGCGGAATTGGGCTACTTTAACAAAAATTGCACCAATACGGTGCTTGTTGTTCACATAAAAGCACTATATTGGTGCAATGTGACCATCATGGTGCAGCCCTTTTGCACTATGGTGCGCATAATAGCGCCTTTTTAGTGACATTTAAAAGTTGGCATAGATTTCGCTTTATAAAATTTATGGCAACACCGCCAGATTGACGCAGTATCTGCAGACCTCGTTACCACGACGACAATGAAAAAATCCGGGAGAGTTTAAGTATGTCCGCTGAACACGTATTGACGATGCTGAATGAGCATGAAGTGAAATTTGTTGATTTGCGCTTCACCGATACCAAAGGTAAAGAACAGCACGTCACTATTCCTGCTCATCAGGTTAATGCCGAATTCTTTGAAGAAGGCAAAATGTTTGACGGCTCCTCGATTGGCGGCTGGAAAGGCATCAACGAATCCGACATGGTTCTGATGCCGGATGCCTCTACCGCGCTCATTGACCCGTTCTACGAAGAATCGACCCTGATCATTCGCTGTGACATCCTGGAACCTGGTACTCTGCAGGGCTACGATCGTGACCCACGTTCTATCGCTAAACGTGCTGAAGAATATCTGCGTTCTACCGGCCTTGCTGATACCGTTCTCTTCGGACCAGAGCCAGAGTTCTTCCTGTTTGACGACATCCGTTTTGGCGCGTCCATCTCCGGTTCTCACGTTGCTATCGATGATATCGAAGGTGCCTGGAACTCCTCCACCAAATACGAAGGCGGCAACAAAGGCCACCGTCCGGGTGTGAAAGGCGGTTACTTCCCGGTTCCGCCAGTCGATTCTTCACAGGACATCCGTTCCACCATGTGTTTGATCATGGAAGAGATGGGTCTGGTGGTTGAAGCGCATCACCACGAAGTGGCGACGGCAGGTCAGAACGAAATCGCAACCCGCTTTAACACCATGACCAAGAAAGCGGACGAAATTCAGATTTATAAATATGTAGTGCACAACGTTGCGCACCGTTTCGGCAAAACAGCAACCTTCATGCCGAAACCGATGTTCGGCGATAACGGCTCCGGTATGCACTGCCATATGTCCCTGTCCAAGAACGGCGTAAACCTCTTCTCTGGTGACAAATATGCCGGTCTGTCTGAGCAGGCGCTGTACTACATTGGCGGTGTTATCAAACACGCTAAAGCGATCAACGCCCTGGCAAACCCGACCACCAACTCCTACAAGCGTCTGGTCCCGGGTTATGAAGCACCTGTTATGCTGGCTTACTCTGCCCGTAACCGTTCTGCTTCTATCCGTATCCCGGTTGTTGCCTCTCCGAAAGCACGTCGCATCGAAGTGCGCTTCCCGGACCCGGCTGCTAACCCGTACCTGTGCTTTGCTGCCCTGCTGATGGCTGGCCTTGATGGTATCAAGAACAAAATCCACCCGGGCGAAGCAATGGACAAAAACCTGTATGACCTGCCGCCGGAAGAAGCGAAAGAGATCCCACAGGTTGCAGGCTCTCTGGAAGAAGCACTGAACGCACTGAATGAAGACCGCGAATTCCTGACGGCGGGCGGCGTGTTCACTGACGACGCTATCGATGCATACATCGCACTGCGTACCGAAGAAAACGACCGCGTGCGCATGACGCCGCACCCGGTAGAGTTCGAACTGTACTACAGCGTTTAATACCTTAGTAATAATAGCCAACGTTTTTCTTGTCCCGGCAAGATGGCCACTGAGCGAATCCCCAGGAGCATAGCAACCTATGTGACTGGGGTGCGCGAAAGCGGCCGACGCGGCAGGGGCGAGAAAGACGCAGGATATTTCGTTGCCGTGGAAACTTTTAGCCTGCCCTGGCAGGCTTGAGATTGATAACAAACTTTGCCACCTGGTAGCAGAGTTTGTTCGTCATCTGTAGCCCATCTTCGGATGGGCTTTTTTCTCCGCCCACCCTGAGATATCGGGCTTTTAACAGCGGTTAAAAGCTATAATGCACTAAATTAGTGCAACCTTTTGGGAGACTGCTGAATGGCGAGTGGCTCGTTGCCCGATGCTGGGCAGATCCTCAATTCTTTAATCAACAGCATCTTGCTGGTTGATGATGAGCTGGCGGTGCATTACGCCAACCCAGCCGCACAACAACTACTGGCGCAGAGTTCGCGTAAATTATTCGGCACGCCGCTGCCGGAACTGCTGAGTTATTTTTCACTGAACATCGTCTTAATGCGCGAGAGCCTTAATGCTGGTCAGGGCTTTACCGACAACGAAGTGACCCTGGTGATTGATGGTCGCTCACACATTCTTTCGTTAACGGCACAACGCTTACCTGAAGGCCTCATCCTGCTGGAGATGGCTCCGATGGATAATCAGCGACGCCTTAGCCAGGAGCAGTTACAGCATGCTCAGCAGGTGGCGGCGCGCGATCTGGTTCGTGGCCTGGCGCATGAAATCAAAAACCCGCTCGGTGGTTTACGCGGCGCGGCGCAGCTGCTTGCAAAAGCACTGCCTGACCCCTCGCTGACGGAATATACCAAGGTGATTATCGAACAGGCTGATCGGTTACGTAACCTGGTCGACAGACTGCTCGGACCGCAGCAGCCCGGCATGCACGTTACCGAAAGTATTCACAAAGTTGCTGAGCGCGTGGTGAAACTGGTGTCGATGGAGCTGCCGGATAATGTCACTCTGGTACGTGATTATGATCCGAGCTTACCGGAACTGGCGCACGACCCCGATCAAATAGAACAGGTGTTACTGAATATCGTCCGCAACGCTTTACAGGCCCTTGGCCCGGAAGGCGGCGAGATCATTCTGCGGACGCGCACCGCCTTCCAGTTAACGCTGCACGGTGTACGTTATCGCCTGGCCGCGCGCATTGATGTGGAAGATAACGGCCCGGGCATTCCCTCACATTTACAGGATACGCTGTTCTACCCGATGGTCAGCGGGCGTGAAGGCGGCACCGGACTGGGTTTATCCATCGCTCGCAGTTTGATCGATCAACACTCTGGCAAAATTGAATTCACCAGTTGGCCAGGCCATACCGAGTTTTCGGTGTTCCTGCCTATTCGGAAATAGAGGTGTTTATGCAACGAGGGATAGTCTGGATCGTTGATGATGATAGCTCCATCCGTTGGGTGCTTGAACGCGCGCTCACCGGTGCTGGCTTGAGCTGCACGACCTTTGAAAATGCAACTGACGTGCTTGATGCGCTGACCACCAAAACCCCGGACGTACTGCTGTCGGATATCCGTATGCCGGGGATGGACGGTCTTGCCCTGTTAAAGCAGATAAAACAGCGTCATCCCATGCTTCCGGTCATCATAATGACCGCCCATTCGGATCTGGACGCCGCCGTCAGCGCCTATCAACAAGGGGCGTTTGATTATCTGCCAAAACCCTTCGATATTGACGAAGCGGTAGCGCTGGTAGAGCGTGCCATCAGTCACTATCAGGAGCAGCAACAGCCACGCAACGTGCAGGTAAGCGGCCCAACCACCGACATTATTGGTGAAGCGCCCGCTATGCAGGATGTGTTTCGCATCATTGGACGCCTGTCACGCTCCTCCATCAGCGTGCTGATTAACGGGGAATCCGGAACCGGTAAAGAGCTTGTGGCTCATGCGTTGCATCGTCACAGCCCACGCGTTAAAGCGCCATTTATTGCGCTGAATATGGCGGCCATTCCCAAAGACTTGATTGAATCTGAGCTGTTTGGTCACGAGAAAGGGGCCTTTACCGGCGCGAATACGATTCGCCAGGGCCGTTTTGAGCAGGCAGATGGCGGGACGTTGTTCCTGGATGAGATCGGGGATATGCCGCTGGATGTACAGACGCGCCTGCTGCGTGTGCTGGCAGACGGCCAGTTTTATCGTGTGGGTGGCTACGCGCCGGTGAAAGTGGATGTGCGTATTATTGCCGCGACCCATCAGAACCTCGAACTGCGTGTGCAGGAGGGAAAATTCCGTGAGGATCTGTTCCATCGCCTGAATGTCATTCGCGTCCATCTGCCGCCGTTGCGCGAACGTCGTGAAGATATCCCTCGTCTGGCACGTCACTTCCTGCAGGTCGCCGCCCGCGAACTGGGTGTCGAAGCGAAGCTGCTACATCCGGAAACGGAAGCCGCCCTGACCCGTCTCGCCTGGCAGGGTAACGTTCGCCAGCTGGAAAATACCTGTCGCTGGCTGACCGTGATGGCCGCAGGCCAGGAAGTATTGATTCAGGATTTACCAGCAGAACTGTTTGAAACCACCGTGCCGGACAACCCATCACAATCACTGCCCGACAGCTGGGCAACGCTGCTGGCACAGTGGGCCGATCGTGCGCTGCGTTCCGGTCATCAAAACCTGCTTTCTGAAGCGCAGCCAGAGATGGAGCGCACCCTGCTCACGACCGCGCTTCGTCATACTCAAGGGCATAAACAGGAAGCCGCTCGTCTGCTGGGGTGGGGACGTAACACGCTGACTCGCAAGCTGAAAGAGCTGGGAATGGAGTAACGGCTCGCCATATTGTAAAGATTGAATAGTGAGCGCAAATTGCTGCAATCTTGCACTTTACTGTTCCGATGAGTTCAGTATGATCTTGCCCGTTCACGGGGGAACTGAATCATGCTGGAATCATTAATTAATATGGTGTCGGGCAGCGTTGAAGTCGGCGCTGCGGTAGGTCATACACCGCAAGCAGCCGTAGCGGCAGTACTCTGCGCTGCGCTGTTTGGACTTTTTAGCTAACCTTACCGGGCCTACGTTCTGTAGGCCTGATAAACCCCTAAATCACCCGAGAGAACTGCTGCATGCGCGCTTTCTGACGCAAATAGACGTCAAAGCACATACAGATATTGCGGATGAGCAATCGCCCCTTTGCGGTAACCCTGATCCCCTGCTCGTTAATAGCCACCAGCCCATCTTTTGCCAGCGGCGCAAGCAGCTTCAGATCGTCAGCAAAGTAATCGTTAAAGGTAAGATCCCACTGGTTTTCCACCGCCGCAAAATCCAGGCGGAAGTGGCAAATCAGCGCTTTGATGACGTCACGTCGTATGCAGTCATCGCGTGTCAGCGCAATACCACGCCATAGTGCATTGCCGGTTTCATCAACCTGCTGGTAATACGCCTTTAACTCTTTCTGGTTCTGGGCGTAGCTGTCACCAATCATGCTGATGGCCGACACGCCCATTCCCAGCAGATCCGAATCACCCTGGGTGGTGTACCCCTGGAAATTACGGTGCAACAGGCCTTCCCGCTGCGCCACGGCCAGTTCATCATCCGGACGGGCAAAGTGGTCCATGCCAATGAACTGATAACCCGCATCAGTCAGCGAGGTAATGGTCTGCTGCAGAATATCCAGCTTTTGTTGCGGGGAGGGCAGATCGGCGTCTTTGATTTTACGCTGCGCGGCAAACAGGGTGGGCAGATGCGCATAGTTAAACACGCTCAGACGGTCCGGGTTGAGCTCCGCGACCCGGTTAAGGGTAAAGGCGAAACTTTCAGGTGTTTGCTTAGGCAGGCCGTAAATCAGGTCGATATTGGTTGAGGTGAAGCCAATCTCACGCGCGCGGTTGATCAGCGCAAAAATAAAGTCTTCATCCTGCTCACGGTTGACCAGACGCTGAACCTCTTTGTTGAAGTCCTGCACCCCCATGCTCAGGCGATTGAAGCCCTCCGCGCGAAGGTGATCAAGCACGTCGAGTTCAATCTCGCGCGGGTCAACTTCAATTGAGATTTCCGCTTGCTCGTCAAAATGGAAATGGCCGCGCAACAGCCCCATCAGGCGGCTTATTTGCGTTTTATCCAGATAGGTGGGTGTACCGCCCCCCCAGTGCAACTGGCTGACTCTGCGGTCGGTAAACAGAGGTGCACGATGAATAATTTCCTGCTCAAGCGCATCCAGATACTGATCGGCTTTGTGCTGCTGGCGGGTGACAATCTTATTACAGCCACAGAAGTAGCAGAGCTTGTGGCAGAACGGGATGTGCACATAGAGCGAGAGCGGACGACCCGGATAGCGGGCAACGGCAGCACGAAAATCATCTTCACCGTAATCGGCAGAAAACTCGAGCGCGGTAGGGTAGGACGTATAGCGCGGCCCGGAATAGTTATATTTCTGGATGAGGGCCAGATCCCAGTCAATACATTGCTCAGACATGCTCACTCCTTCCGATGATGCCGCTGTCGTTTACGGCGGCCCGGCCTGACCGCTTGTCGGGTCAGAAGCCGGTTGCGCAGCCACACCTTGCGCTGCGACAACCGCTGTAGTTTAACGAATAACCACACCAGATAACATATAACCGGAAGGGTTATAAGCAGGACGGGTAAGCCCATGCGTGGCCGTTACTGGCCGCCTTTCAGCAGACGCATCATATCTTCCCGGCCTTCTTCCTCTTCGTCGTCTTCATCATCGTAAGAGAGCCCCAGCTGTTGCATCAGCTCATCAATACGATCAAGTCTGGCGTTCACCCAGCTTTGTTCTTCGGCACTCAGGCTTTCGCCCTCTTCTAAACGTTCCAGCAGCGCGTCCAGGCGCTCATCAGTTTCCAGCGAATCCAGTTCAGCTTGCGGTGAAAGCATAGGTTTCTCGCTCTTGGGTTTTTTTTGCGTCTTAACGGGCGCCTCTGTTACGCCCAGTGGGATGGCTTTTTTGCTGCCAATGCGTGGATCGTTCTGCTGAGAACGTTTGCCGGAGCCCGTACTTTCGCTTGCCCCACTCGCACGACTGCCCGGCGCATTGCCGCGATGTTTTTTATCACGCTTGCGATCACGTGATTCCTGATTCAGTTCTTCACGTGTTTTACGGTGCGTTTTACCGCGTGGAGTGGTCGAAGGTTTTTTCATGATGCTCAGCTTTGATGGTTTTATTCAGTATAGAATTGCGGCGGAATCTAGCAGAAAGCAAGCAAAGAAAAAAGGCGACAGAGCAATCTGTCGCCTTTTTTTCTGACCCTCTACCCTCATGGGGTATGACATTCCTTGTTTGCTAACAACCTACCCTGTTTTTCCCTTAGCGTGTCACAATCCCTGTTGCGGTCCTTTTTCCTTATGACTGCCATCCTGACAGTATCCTGGTCTTCGCCTCCTGGCGCTCCTGACCCCTCATCCTTAAGTCTCTATCCTGTTGGCTTCCTCGCCCTGACAACTACTTTACCTGCAAAATCCAAACGCACAAGCAACAATAGGGCCAAAAAAGATAAATTCAGATAATTCCATAAAATCAAATCATTGATTTACTTTGATTTACCTTTTTTCAACCCTGCAACTTCTCCGAAAAGTCGTCGGTCATCTGTAGCCAATCTCTTACAGGAAGGATGGTTAATGACCCCCTTTCGAGAAAAACAGTCTTTTACGTGGGTTCAGGTATAATCCACCCAAGCTAAAGATTACGGAGACGACCATTTTGACTACCTGGAACTATCAACAGACGCACTTCGTGACCAGTGCGCCTGATATTCGCCACTTACCCTCTGACACAGGCATTGAGGTGGCATTTGCCGGCCGCTCCAACGCAGGTAAATCCAGCGCGCTTAATACGCTGACCAATCAGAAGAGCCTGGCGCGTACTTCGAAGACGCCGGGACGAACCCAGCTCATTAACCTGTTTCAGGTTGCAGATGGCAAGCGTCTCGTTGACCTTCCCGGCTATGGCTATGCTGAAGTGCCGGAAGAGATGAAAATTAAGTGGCAGCGCGCGCTCGGCGAGTATCTGGAAAAGCGTCAGTGTCTGCAGGGTCTGGTGGTGCTGATGGACATTCGCCACCCGCTTAAAGACCTCGATCAGCAGATGATCCAGTGGGCTGTAGAGAGTAACGTGCAGATTCTGGTGTTATTGACCAAGGCCGATAAACTGGCCAGCGGCGCACGTAAGGCGCAGGTGAAAATGGTACGTGAAGCGGTTATTGCTTTTAATGGAGATGTGCAGGTTGAAGCATTTTCCTCACTGAAAAAGATAGGTGTGGATAAACTGCGTGAAAAACTCGACAACTGGTTTAACACGATCCCACCAGTTACCGAAAACAGCAGCGAAGCATAACCCCCAGACGCGGCATCTGCCCGCGTTTTTTCTTTCTTTCGCCCAATAAAAAACGCCCCAGTCATTTCTGACTGGGGCGGCTAAATATTCAGCCAAATCCGATTACGTGAAGTAAAAGGTCTGAAAGATAGAACATCTTACCTCTGTACCCTACGCGTTTAACTCTACTCCCTTTTCGATTCCGCACAAAGCATTTTTTGTAGTTTTTTTTCAATCTTTACATAGGGATTTCTAATGATCGTCACAAAACCTATAGGTTATGTTGCTTACTTACATAAAAATGGCCTTTGCAGACGAATACTTAGTGCGCTTGATCCCAGTTTTGCCCACTACCTACCTCCACCAGCAACGGCACATCCAGGGTGGTGCTGCTTTCCATAAGTTCATGGATCTTTTTCGACACCGCATCCACATCATCCTTATGGACTTCAAATACCAGTTCATCGTGGACCTGCATGATCATTTTCACGCGGGGTTTTTCGCTTAACAGCCAGGCGTCTACCGCGATCATGGCGCGCTTGATGATGTCAGCGGCAGTACCCTGCATCGGAGCGTTAATTGCCGCACGCTCAGCACCGGCACGACGAGCACCATTACTGGACTTAATATCTGGCAGGTAGAGGCGGCGTCCTTCAAGCGTTTCAACATAGCCCTGCTCTTTCGCTTGTGCGCGGGTACGCTCCATATAGTCCAGAACGCCCGGATAACGTTCGAAATAGAGGTCCATATACTTCTGCGATTCTTTACGCGGAATGTTGAGCTGGCGCGACAATCCAAACGCGCTCATGCCGTAGATCAGACCAAAGTTAATGGCTTTCGCGCTGCGACGCTGGTCATTCGTCACGCTTTCCAGTGGCATACCAAAGACTTCGGCCGCGGTGGCGCGGTGAATGTCTTTGCCTTCAGCAAATGCAGACAGCAGGCCTTTGTCACGAGACAGGTGCGCCATGATACGCAGCTCGATTTGTGAATAGTCGGCAGAGACAATCACATAATCCTTCGGCGCAATAAACGCCTGACGGATACGACGGCCTTCTTCGTTACGCACCGGAATGTTTTGCAGGTTTGGATCGGTTGAGGACAAACGCCCTGTCGCCGTCACCGCCTGATGGTAAGAGGTGTGCACACGGCCTGTTTTCTCGCTGATCATCAGCGGCAGCTTGTCGGTATAGGTTGATTTCAGCTTCGATAAACCACGGTGTTCGAGGATGACTTTTGGCAGCGGATAATCCAGCGCCAGCTCCTCCAGCACCTCTTCTGACGTAGACGGCGCGCCGCCCGGCGTTTTTTTCAGGGGTTTTATGCCTTGCTTTTCAAAGAGGATGGTTTGCAGCTGTTTGGTTGAGGCCAGATTAAACGGCTCGCCGGCAATCTCGTGCGCTTTCTTTTCCAGTTCTGTCAGGCGCAATGCAATCTCAGATGAGTGTTTACGCAGAACAGCGGGATCAATATTGACGCCATTACGCTCGATACGCGAAAGGACGGGCACCAGCGGCATCTCAATATTCTGAAAGACATTCAGGGGGCCTGCGTGTTTTTGCAGCTCCGGCCACATTTTCAGATGCAGCTGAAGGGTAACGTCCGCATCTTCCGCGGCATAATGCCCTGCCTGTTCAAGCGCTATCTGATTGAAAGTGAGTTGGTTCTTGCCTTTACCTGCGATCTCTTCAAAGGTGACGGTTTTATGCTTCAGCCAGCGGTCAGAAAGGCTGTCCATATCATGGCGCCCGGCTACGCTGTCGAGAATGTAGGACTCAAGCATAGTGTCAAAGGCGATCCCCCTAAGCTCAATATCGTAGTTTTGCAGGATGCCGCGGTCGAACTTCAGATTTTGCCCGACTTTCAACGCGTTTTCGTCCTCCAGCAGCGGCTTGAGCAACGCCAGTGCCCTTTCGCACGAAATCTGTTCAGGCGCATCGAGGTAGTCATGCGCGACAGGCACATAGGCCGCCACGCCAGGTTCGATTGCAAATGAGAGTCCTACCAGGTTGGCACTGACATTGTCCAGGCTGTCTGTTTCTGTATCAAAGGCAAAGAGAGGCGCTTTTTTTAGCTTCGTGATCCACTCCTGCAGCACAGACTCATCAAGAATGGTGACATAATTCTCTGCTGAAAGCTGCACGGCAGGCGTTGCATCCTCTTCAACAACGACAGGTTCCTTAGGAGTAGCAGTGGGTTTAGCCCCTTTTGCCTGCAGCCACTTCCCGCCTTCGACATCAACAATCCAGCGCTTGAATTCATACTTTTTAAACAGATCCACCAGCGCTTCAGTTGAAGGTTGCTGGACCTCAAGCTGCTCGCAGGTCAGTTCGAGTTCCACATCCGTCTTGATGGTCGCCAGTTTGTAGGAGAGGTAGGCGACCTCTTTATTCTGCTCAAGTTTCGCGGCCATAGTTTTGGCTCCGCGGAAAGAGAGTCCGGCAATTTTATCCGGATTTGCATAAAGCGTATCCAGCCCACCCAGCCCCTGAAGCAGACCTTGTGCAGTTTTCTCCCCCACGCCCGGTACGCCAGGAATGTTGTCCGACGAGTCACCCATCAGCGCCAGGAAGTCGATAATCAGTTCAGGTGGAACACCGTATTTCGTCACCACCTCTTCCGGCCCAAGAATGGTATTGGTCATCGTATTAATGAGGGTGATCCCTGGTGTTACCAGTTGCGCCATGTCTTTATCACCCGTGCTTATCAACACCGGACGCCCCATCTTTTCCGCTTCACGGGCAAGTGTACCAATGACATCATCCGCTTCCACCCCGGATACCGCCATCAGCGGCAACCCCATCGCCCGGACCATTTCGTGAAGAGGCTCAATCTGCGCGCGCAGATCGTCCGGCATTGGAGGACGGTGAGATTTATAGTGTTCAAAGAGTTCATCGCGGAAGGTTTTACCCTTCGCATCAAATACCACCGCCGCATGCGTAGGCTGATACTGCAAAATCAAGCTGCGTAACATATTCAACACGCCGTACATCGCACCGGTAGGATCTCCCGCTGAGTTAGTCAGCGGAGGAAACGCGTGGTAGGCGCGATAAAGGTAGGAAGAACCGTCTACGAGGATAAGGGGGTTTTCTGGGATCTGAACCATGATGACCATGCCTGTTTATCAATTTATGGTTAAAGGATGCCACATACGAGCAAAAACATCAGTTTTTCGCCCTCATTGCTCGCAAAGAATTGACGATCCTGGAGATCGCATGCGCGAATTATCTGTGGATAAGTTTGTGAATTGTTTCTTCCGGTCTGGATTATTGTGCATTACTGACGATCGCAGAATTGTATCTATACTTTATTTTCAATAGCTTAAAAAAATATTAGCGATCATTATTGCGTTTTGGCGATTATTTGCTCTTTGTGGATATAAGAAAAAAGCCTTACTTACGTCCTCGTTCGGACGTTGCGGAAATCAGACCTCCTTTCTACAAAAACGCCGGGCATATTCTGGTAGAATCGCCGCCTTGCGCCTCGTTAAAACACCATTTTGCTATTAACGTTTTGAATAAATTAATTATGTCGAGATTACTCGCTGTTTTTACCTTAATGATAAGCAGTGTGCTTACCATCGTGGTGACCATTCTCTGTGCTGTGCCCATCATTATGGCCGGTATGATAAAGCTGCTTTTACCTGTACCCCCCTTATGGCGCGCCATTTCCGTTTTTTGTAATTTCATGATGTATTGTTGGTGTCAGGGGCTGGCCCGGTTGTTGCGCCTGAATCCACATTTACAATGGGATATTGAAGGCCTGGATGGGCTTAATAAGAAAAACTGGTATCTGCTTATTTGTAACCACCACAGCTGGGCGGATATCGTGGTGCTCTGTGTGCTTTTTCGTAAGCATATCCCCATGAATAAGTATTTCCTTAAACAACAGCTCGCCTGGGTGCCTTTTATCGGACTCGCATGCTGGGCGTTGGATATGCCTTTTATGCGTCGGTACTCGCGCAACTATCTTATCCGCCACCCGGAGCGTCGCGGTAAAGATGTCGAGACAACCCGCCGCTCATGCGAGAAATTTCGTACGCACCCGACAACTATCGTAAACTTTGTTGAAGGCTCACGCTTTACGGAAGAAAAACGCCTTAACACCCGCTCGTCATTTACGAATCTGTTACCGCCAAAAGCCGCAGGTATCGCAATGACGCTGAGCGTGTTGGGTTCGCAATTCGATAAATTACTTAACGTCACCTTGTGCTATCCGGAAAATGACGCAAAGCCGTTTTATGACATGCTTAGCGGGAAACTCACCCGCATTGTCATTCGCGTGAACGTATTGCCTGTTCAAGAAGAACTGCATGGCGATTACGTTGGAGATAAGCATTTCAAGCGTGGTTTTCAGCAATGGCTGAATAATCTTTGGGATGAAAAAGACAAGCAACTCAGCGCGCTAAAAAATGAATATAAAAAAGCCGGTCAATGACCGGCGTTTTTTTATTTCTTCTCGACCAGGAATTTTACCGTATCGGCATATTGCTGAACAAAGATATCCATACTACTGGTATCCATGCCCTGCATATTCACCTGGTATTTACCGTTGACATACATGGCAGGGACGCCGCGTAACTGCAGGTCGGCTGCTGCTTTTTCCTGCTGAGCAACCAGGGATTTCACCACAAAACTATTCCAGGCAGCGTCGTACTCTTCACCTTTTACGCCCGCCTTAATAAAGACATCGCGAATATCGGCAACGCTCTGAACGGTTTGTGTTTTCTGTACCGCTTCGAACATAGGCGCGGTAATTTTATCTTCCACTCCCAGTGCCATTGCTACGCCCCATGCCTGCGTCATCTCTTTACCCAGCGGGCCGAGGAACTCCACATGGTATTTGGTCATTTTAGTGCCTTCCGGCAGCTTCTGTTTTACCGCATCCGCGATATGCCAGACATGTTCAAAATCGTAGCAGTGTGGGCAATAAAATGAGAAAAACTCAAGTACCTGTGGTTCTCCCGCTACTGGCTTATCAAGTGTGATGTACTGTTTGCCGTCACTGAACTGAGCAGCAGATGCGCTAAATGCCAGAATCATTCCCGCCAGCGCCAGCCAAATTTTCTTCATGGTTAATACTCTCCAGGATGTGTCACATTAATAAAATGGCGTTAATTGCAAAGGCGGCTCTTGAAGCGCCTTCACTTGCCAGAGAAAAGTAGAAGTTTGTTCACGCCAGTAATCTTCTCCGGTCAACCACGGGAAGTTTTTTGGGAAAGCAGGATCTTCCCAACGGCGGATTATCCATGCCAGGTAATACACCTGGCGCATGGCCCGTAAGGGTTCAATAAGGCTTAATTCCGCCGTATCGAACTCACAAAATTCTTCATACGCTTCGATAACTGTCTCAAGCTGGATACGCTGTTCGGCTTTATCACCATGTAAAAGCATCCAGAGATCCTGTACGGCCGGGCCATTGCGGGCATCATCAAGATCCACAAATAAAGGGCCATCTCGCCAGAGTATATTCCCGGCATGACAATCACCGTGCAGCCGGAGGCTGGTAAAGCGGGAGTGCCATTGCGCCATTACTGCATCAATAAGCTTATCAGCCGCGCTCAGAAAAGCGGGTTTTAATGCCGATGGTATAAGTGTTGTAGTCTCAAATACCTGCCTGGGTTCAATGAGATATTCTTTCACGCCAATGTCAGGACGATGGGTAAAGCAGGATTTACGCCCTGTCTGATGCATGCGTCCAAGGTAACGACCCACCCACTCCATCTGATCAAGGTTATCGGGTTCAAACTGCCTCCCCCCCATACTGGGGAAAACGGCGTAGTAAAAACCCTGGTGGGTTAATAACGTGTGCTGATGAAATGAAAGGGGGGCGGCGACGGGAACCTCGTCATTCAGAAGTTCCCCGGCAAACTGATGCTCTTCCCGAATTTGATCGGCGGACCAACGCTCAGGGCGATAAAACTTCACCACATAGCGGTGACGATCTTCATCCTGGAACTGATAGACCCGATTTTCATAGCTGTTGAGCGGCGTCAGGCCCGAATCGACCCGTAATCCCAGCTCAAACAGCGCATCCATAATGGTGTCTGGATGAAGAGTCTGGAAAGTAAAAGCGTTATGGTTCATCCCATTATCCGCAAATAAAAACGAATGATTCAGGATATCATTTCACTGCGCTTTCGGTGGCGCCTCTTACAAGCTTTTACTCTTTAATTACGCCACGCGCGCGCAGTAAGGCGGTTTTGAAGTCCTCTTCATAGTCTTTTTTAAGTCCTGGGATGACGGCATCTTTTTCAGAATCACGCATCTTCAGATGGTAGATCAGAATGTCATCACTTAAATCACTCAGTTCGCCTTCGTAACCTGACTCCTTTGCCAGTTTCTGCAAAAATTGGATCAGATTTAATTCCGGCTCTTTCTGCCATGCGGGCTGAAGGAGTTCGATAACTTCGTTCAGACGTTTACATTTCATGGTCGTGCTCCTTACTCTGGGTGCAGATACGTTAGCAGGGTCAAACCCACAATAAAAGAGGCGGTAAGGTGATTGGCATGGGTAGGGTAACGGGTGTCATTCTGGCGGGAGGCAAAGCCTCACGTATGGGTGGGCAAGATAAGGGCCTGCTTGAATTAAAAGGTAAACCTTTATGGCAGCACGTGGCGCACCTATTGAGGCCGCAAGTGGATAACCTTGTTGTCAGTGCAAACCGCAACCTGGAAGTGTACCGGGCGAGTGGATTGCCCGTAATTCAGGATTGTATTGCCGACTATCCGGGTCCTTTGGCTGGAATGCTTTCAGTGATGTCGCAGTGGGACAGTGACTGGTTTTTATTTTCGCCCTGCGATACCCCTTTTATCCCTGCTGATCTGGCTATACGTTTATATCCTGCGACAGCAGCCTCTCGGGCCATATGGGTGCATGATGGTGAACGCGATCATCCAACCATTGCATTAATGCATCGGGATATTGTGCCAGAGCTTCAACACTATATTGATAGGGGTGAGCGCAGAGTCATGGTTTTTTTAAAGAGCGCAGGTGGACGTTCCGTCGATTTCAGCGACAGGCCGCAGGCGTTTATTAACGTAAATACGCCGGAGGATTTAGCACGTTGGGAAGACAAAGTGTAATTCCACTGCTGGCTATTGCCGCATGGAGTGGTACAGGTAAGACGACCCTCTTAGAAGCACTCATCACGGCGCTGTGTGAAAAGGGGTTACGGCCTGGGCTGATTAAGCATACTCATCATGATATGGATGTGGATGAACCAGGAAAGGACAGTTACAGGTTACGTAAAGCAGGTGCCGCGCAGACCATTGTGGCCAGTGCTCGTCGTTGGGCATTGATCACGGAAACCCCTGAAGAACCTGATGTGGATCTTGCCTGGTTAGTCAGCCGGATGGATCCATCCACGCTGGATTTGGTGCTGGTGGAAGGGTTCAAAGATGAAGCCGTTCCCAAAATCCTGTTATTTCGTCAGGGATGCGGGCATGACATCAGCGAACTCAGCGTTGATACACATGTTATTGCCGTTGCCAGTGATATTCCGCTTACTCTGGATGTACCGAATTTGGATATTAATGATATTCCACAGATCGTGGAATTTGTACTCCAGTGGCGGGAATCATCAAAAAGGGGTGAATAAGCGTAGGATAGCCACCGTCAGGTGGTTTTTTTGCAGCAGAAACGCAAAAAGCCCATCCGTCAGGATGGGCTCTTCACTTGTTTGATGCCTGGCAGTTCCCTACTCTCGCATGGGGAGACCCCACACTACCATCGGCGCTACGGCGTTTCACTTCTGAGTTCGGCATGGGGTCAGGTGGGACCACCGCGCTAGTGCCGCCAGGCAAATTCTTTGTGCTCTGT
>NZ_JAHVDV010000011.1:0-128224 GCF_051486985.1 Yokenella regensburgei | reverse complement strand
ACAGGGAAACAGGTGACCGGGGCATAATCTCTCCCACGGGCTCAGAGGCACCAGGGCCAGGGGATGCTCACCGGTCACCTCCCGATGATCAGTCGGGGATCTTCTCCGGCTGAGCGGAGAAGATCAAGACATAAGGGTCGGGGTGAGGGTCTACAGCCGCCGCAGTAGCCTTGCCGGATTCCCTGCATACACCCCTTTCTCGGTCAGCGACTTTGTCACCACACTCCCCGCACCAATCACCACGCCATCGGCAATGCTCACCGCCAGAATAGTCGCGCCGCTGCCAATCGACACCTCGTTGCCTATCACAATCCGCCCCCAGTTTTCCCGGTCCGGGTCAGGTTTTCCGTCGCGGAACATGTCGTTGGCGAACATCACGCCGTGGCCGATAAAGCAGCGCTCGCCAATGGTCACGTACTCACAAATAAAGGTGTGCGACTGAATTTTGCTGCCTTTGCCAATACGGGTATGACCCTGGATCTCCACAAAAGGCCCGATAAAAACCTCATCTGCCAGCGCACAGTCGTAGAGATTGACCGGTTCGTAAATCACCACATTCTCGCCACGCACCACGTTGCGGATTGCCACCTGCCGTATATTTGGATTCATTGCGACGCCTTAAATTGATTTTCCCAAAATATGCATTGTGCTCTGCTGTGAGGGACTGCTGAACACCGTATCGTGTAGATGGATCAATCCCAGGCGTTCATAAAAGCGGCGGGCCTGCGTATTTGCGCTTAGAACTTCCAGCCAGAAAAATGTTTCGCCGTGTGCTTTGGCTCGCTGAATAACATCGTTGAAAATCACCTCGCCATAGCCTTTGCCGGTCGCGTGCGGCAGTAAATAGAGTTTATTCAGTAGGGTGCCAGCGGGGCCTTGCGGATGAACAGGATGGTGCCAGCTGAATTTGGCAAAGCCAACGGGCTCGCTGGCATTCGTGGCGATAAGCCAGCAGCAATTGTCGTTCTGTAAGCTCTCCTGCAGAGCCTGAAGGGAATATTCCTGTTCGAGAAAATTCGTCAGCTCATCTTTGTCCTGCCACAAATGGGCGAAATGAAAGGGGTAACTTGTACAGCCCATTTCGTGCAGTAATGGCGCGTCAGTAACATGCGCCTTATTGATTGTCAGCACTCTGTTTTTTCTCCCTGTTCTTATCAGTACAGGGCGCTATGTCATCATGGCGCGGCACAAAATATAAGCAAAAAATCTAGATCTGGATCACATTTCTGCGTTATACAGGAGGCTCGCCACTGAACATGAGGTGCCAGTATGACCATGCCATCGCTCAACACGCGCCCGCGCGTTGAGTTCATCTCTACCGTTCTTCAGACGGTGTTAAACATGGGCCTGTTGAGTCTGGGGCTGATCCTGGTTGTCTTTCTTGGCAAAGAGACGCTGCATCTGGCGGACGTCCTGTTTGCGCCCGAGCAGGCCAGCAAGTATGCGCTGGTAGAAGGGTTGGTGGTTTATTTTCTCTACTTCGAATTTATCGCCCTGATTGTGAAGTACTTTCAGTCCGGTTTTCACTTCCCGTTACGCTACTTTATCTACATTGGGATCACCGCGATTGTGCGGTTGATCATTGTTGATCATAAATCACCGATGGACGTGCTGATCTACTCCGGCGCGATCCTGTTGCTGGTGATCACTCTCTGGCTTTGTAACTCTAAGCGCCTGAAACGTGAATAAAAAAGGGCGCTCCGAAGAGCGCCTGATAAACAATCATAGTCACAAGTTAACTCGTCATACTTCGTGTTGCAGTGTGTTGGCTGCGCTCTTTTGCCGCCTGTCTGCAACCCGCGTTATTCAGAGTTACGGGTCAATATTCCAATGAGGACAACAGTGGCACATCATGATGAAACTTAACCTTTTACACCGCCCGCGGTCAGGCCGTTCACCAGCCAGCGCTGAGCCAGCAGGAAGACGGCGGTAATGGGGATAGCTGACAACACAGCAGCGGCGGCAAAGTCACCCCACAGATAGTTCTGCGGGTTCAGGTACTGCTGCATGCCCACCGCCAGGGTGTAGCTGTTAACGTCACGTAATAGCAGCGAGGCGACCGGCACTTCAGTAATGGCCGCGATAAACGACAGAATAAAGACCACCGCCAGGATAGGCACCGATAGTGGCAACAGCACCAGACGGAACGCCTGCCACGGTGTGGCGCCATCCAGCGCAGCGGCTTCTTCAAGGGAACTATCGATAGTTTCAAAATAGCCTTTGATGGTCCAGACGTGTAGAGCAATGCCACCCATATAAGCGAAGATCACCCCGCCGTGCGTATTCAGTCCGATAAAGGGGACGTACTGGCCCAGACGGTCAAACAAGGCATACAAAGCAACCAGCGACAGAACCGCCGGGAACATCTGGAAAATTAGCATCCCTTTAAGCAGCGTGGCTTTGCCGGGAAAACGCATACGGGCAAAGGCATACGCACAGGTGGTGGAGAGTGCCACCACGCCAATGGCGGTAATGACCGCAATCTTGATAGAGTTCCACAGCCACAACAGCACCGGGAACGGCGGCGGGGTGACGCGCCCGTCAGCGTGTTCGACGCTAAAGCCCAGCGCCAGCTTCCAGTGCTCCCAGGAGATGGTTTCCGGGATGAGACTGCCTGTCGCGAAGTTACCTTCACGCAGGGAGATGGCGATGACCATCAGTAACGGGAACATGATGGCGGCAATAAATGCCAGCAGCAGCACGTGGGTAATCAGTAATCTTAGTTTTTGCGATTTTGCCTGGACCATAGCCATGTTCATCGCCCTCCTTAGTCAAATTTCATGCGTGTGGCTTTCAGATTGATGATGGCAAGCGCACCCACCAGCAGGAAAATCAGCGTGGCAATGGCGGCGGCAAGGCCAAAATCCTGCCCACCGCCGCCTTCAAAGGCGATGCGGTAGGTGTAGCTGACCAACAGGTCGGTATAACCCGCTGGCGTGGTAGTGCCGATGCGGTCCGGGCCACCATTGGTCAACAGCTGAATCAACACGAAGTTGTTAAAGTTAAAGGCGAAGCTTGCGATCATGAGCGGCGTGAGCGGCTTAATCAGCAGCGGGAACGTGATACGGAAAAAGTTCTGCAATGCGCTGGCTCCGTCCATCGCAGAGGCTTCGTACAAATCGTCCGGAATGGCTTTCAGCAGGCCCATGCAAAGAATCATCATGTACGGGTAGCCGAGCCAGGTGTTGACGATGACGATCATTGATCGCGCGGTGGTCGGGTCGCTGAACCAGGCGGGTTTGATGCCAAACAGGGCGCTCAGCATCATGTTGATCTCACCAAAGCTCTGGTTAAACAAACCCTTGAAGATCAGGATGGAGATAAACGATGGCACTGCATAGGGCAGAATGAGCAGCACGCGGTACACGGCTTTGCCTTTGAGCGCTTCCCACTGTACCAGGCAGGCCAGCACCATCCCGACCGCCACGGTGAGCACCACGGTCAGCAGCGAGAAGACAATGGTCCAGATGAATATGGCGAAGAAGGGCTTCTGGATGCCTTCATCGGTAAAGACACGGGTGAAGTTATCCCAGCCGATGGTCACGGTATAACCCGGACTGAGCTTTTCGTCGCCCCAGCTGTTATCCGCATTGACTGCCTGATAAAAACCGAGGCTGTTATTGGGGCGGTATTTTACGCCGCTCTGTTTGTTTGTCAGCGAGCCATCCTGCTCCAGGGCATACAGCGGTGTCGTACCGGAGAACTGACGCAGGGAGCTCATGACCACATTACTGTTGTCCGGCAATACGGCGGTGAGCTGAGTTAAGGCGGCACGGTTTTGCGTAACATCACGTAGGGTGCCACGCTCGCCGGTGGGCAGGGCGTCGGCCTCTTTTAAGGTGATTTTCTGCTCGCCGCCAAGAGAAAAAGCGTCTGAGAGATAGTTTTTGCCGCTTTCCCCGTCGGTCAACGCAAGGCGCCATTTTCCCTCTGCGGGATAAAGGGCAAAGTTGTAAATTTTCCCTGCCTGATAGGAGCGATCCATCAGTACCTGTTGAGCACGCTCCTGGGTGAGCTGGTGGGTGCTACTGTAGTTGGTAAACGCAATGGCGATGGTACAAACCAGCGGAAACAGTACAAACAGCCCCATGCCAGCAAGGCCAGGGTAGACATAGCGCCAGGCGTAGGCTTTACGGTTGGCGAAAATATAGAGGCCAAGAGAGCTTAAAATCAGCGTCGTGATGGCAAAAAGGTATTCCCCTTGGGCATACATCAATACGACAAGATATCCCACCAGCAGTCCGAGCAGCCCGATGACGGACCACTTCAGCGTGTTACTTTGCCACCAGTGTTTCTTTTTAACGACATCCATGGGAAATTTCCTCTACAACAATTAAGCAACCCTCACCCCAACCCTCTCCCTGAGGGAGAGGGGGTAGTTTTCTCCTTCTCCCTTCAGGGAGAAGGCCGTGATGAGGGGGTAACAGCCTGTCTTACTTAGTAATACGACCCTGTGCATCTTTCAGCGCGGCATCCACGGTCTGACGACCGCTGACTGCGTTGATCACCGCCGTGCGGGTGGCATACCAGAAGGCAGCCATTTGCGGGATGTTCGGCATGATTTCGCCTTTTTGGGCGTTGTCCATGGTGGCCGCAATGCGTGGGTCTTTCGCTAACTGATCCTGGAAGGATTTGAGGGCCACCGCGCCGAGCGGTTTATCCTTGTTCATTTCATCCAGTCCCTGGTCGGTCAGCAGGTAGTTTTCGAGGAACTCTTTTGCCAGCTCTTTGTTCGGGCTGGCGGCGTTAATACCGGCACTCAGCACGCCCACAAAGGGTTTAGACGGTTTGCCATTGAAAGTTGGCAGTGGTGCAACGCCGTAATTGACTTTGCTCTTATCGATGTTGGCCCATGCCCACGG
Source organism: Yokenella regensburgei (assembly GCF_051486985.1). Lineage (GTDB taxonomy): Bacteria > Pseudomonadota > Gammaproteobacteria > Enterobacterales > Enterobacteriaceae > CBFFRJ01. The sequence goes on along the minus strand of NZ_JAHVDV010000011.1, from coordinate 123,362 downwards.
ACCATTAATGGTCATCGCCGTTTCGCCTTTGTTAAACGCAGCTTCGGCGATGGAGTAGTCGGTGTCGGCATTCATGTGCTTGTCTTTGATAAGCTTCACAAGGAAGCTCAGGCCGGCTTTCGCGCCCGTGCTGTCCACGCCCACATCTTTCACATCATACTTACCGTCGGTATATTTGAACGCGTAGCCACCGTCAGCGGCAATCAACGGCCAGGTAAAATACGGCTCCTGCAGGTTAAACATCAGCGCGCTCTTACCTTTCGCTTTCAGCGTCTTATCCAGCGCTGGGATCTCTTCCCAGGTTTTTGGCGGATTGGGTACGAGGTCTTTGTTATAAATCAGCGAGAGCGATTCCACGGCTACCGGGTAAGCGATCAGCTTGCCGTTGTAGCGCACCGCGTCCCAGGTGAACGGGAACACTTTGTCCTGGAAGGCTTTATCTGGGGAGACTTCTGCCAGCAGGCCAGATTGCGCGTAGCCGCCGAAACGGTCATGCGCCCAGAAAATGATATCCGGACCGTCGCCGGTAGCCGCAACCTGCGGGAATTTCTCTTCCAGCTTGTCCGGGTGCTCAACGGTTACTTTAATGCCGGTGTCTTTCTCGAATTTCTTACCCACTTCCGCAAGGCCGTTGTAGCCTTTGTCACCGTTGATCCAGATGACCAGCTTACCTTCTTCAATTTTTGCGAGGGCAGAAGCGGAGAACATCATCGTCGTCAGTGCAGACAATGCGAGGATGCGTGCGCCTGTTTTGAATTTCATATATCCCGTCCTTTAGGTGATGTGCTCGTGGATATGTTGAGGGGTCTGACGGCAGGTAGTCTCCTTTTTTGGCAAGCGCTTCTCATCCTCCTTACCCCTACGCCCCTGGGGCCAAATATGTGATCTTTGTTACATAAACTTTCGTTATGCGTGTCAGCGCACACAAAACCACACCGTTTTTTGCCGTCTGTGTCACGAAAATTGCCTCACCCCCTGGTCGCCCTGACCAGCCTCGTCCCTCTCATCCTCCCGTCTCCTCCCCCACAAAAAACCAGGGGGGCGGAGGATTCGCGGCGTTTTCGGATGGCCCATAGTCAGCCCCATCTTGAATGTATCCGTAAGTGACAAGTTGTAACGAAGGGAGAGGGCATGGCGAACGTACAGCTGCGTAATGTGACGAAAGCCTGGGGCGATGTGGTCGTATCAAAAGACATTAATCTCGACATCCATGAAGGCGAATTCGTGGTGTTTGTCGGGCCATCGGGCTGCGGTAAATCTACGCTGCTGCGTATGATTGCAGGCCTGGAAACCATCACCAGCGGCGATCTGTTTATTGGCGATGTGCGGATGAACGATGTTCCTCCGGCCGAACGTGGCGTGGGGATGGTCTTCCAGTCTTACGCGCTCTATCCGCACCTGTCGGTGTCGGAGAATATGTCGTTTGGCCTGAAACTGGCTGGCGCCAAAAAAGAGATGATTCAGCAGAAGGTCTCGCAGGTTTCTGAGGTGCTGCAACTGGCTCATCTGTTGGATCGTAAACCAAAAGCACTTTCCGGTGGGCAGCGTCAGCGTGTGGCCATTGGCCGTACCCTGGTCGCGGAGCCGCGCGTCTTCCTGCTCGATGAACCCCTTTCTAACCTTGATGCAGCACTGCGCGTGCAGATGCGCATTGAGATCTCCCGCCTGCATAAGCGCCTTGGGCGCACCATGATCTACGTTACCCACGATCAGGTCGAAGCGATGACGCTGGCCGACAAAATCGTGGTGCTGGACGCCGGGCGCGTGGCCCAGGTGGGTAAGCCGCTTGAGTTGTATCACTACCCCTCTGACCGCTTTGTTGCCGGGTTTATCGGCTCGCCAAAAATGAACTTCCTGCCGGTAAAAGTGACCGCTACCGCCATTGAACAGGTACAGGTGGAACTGCCAAACCGCCAGCAGGTCTGGCTGCCTGTCGACAGTGCCAACGTGCAGGTCGGCAGCAATATGTCACTGGGTATTCGCCCGGAACATCTGCTGCCCAGCGACATCGCGGATGTCACGCTGGAAGGGGTGGTGCAGGTCGTCGAACAACTCGGCCACGAAACGCAAATTCATATCCAGATCCCCGCCATCCGTCAGAACCTGGTCTACCGCCAGAATGACGTGGTGTTGGTAGAAGAGGGGGCCACATTCGCTATCGGTCTGCCACCGGAGCGTTGTCATCTTTTCCGTGAAGATGGCACCGCCTGTCGTCGGTTGCATAAAGAGCCGGGCGTTTAAGGCTTCCCATTAAAAGAAAACGCCAAACGCGTCGTATCTGCCGCCTACGAAGAGGCAGCCGACGGGTGAAGCGTTCAAAGAAAAGCAACTCTCTCAGGAGATAGAATGATGACTACTCTGCGCAAACTTCCACTGGCCATCGCCATTACCGCAGGCATCCTGTCTGCGCAGGCGGGCGCCGTAGACTTCAAAGGTTACGCACGTTCCGGCATCGGCTGGACCGGTAGCGGCGGTGAGCAGCAATGCTTCCAGGCCACCGGTGCACAAAGTAAATATCGTCTTGGTAACGAATGCGAAACTTATGCTGAGCTGAAACTGGGCCAGGAAGTCTGGAAAGAAGGCGATAAGAGCTTCTACTTCGATACCAACGTAGCCTACTCCGTTTCACAACAAAATGACTGGGAATCCACCAGCCCGGCGTTCCGTGAAGCTAACGTTCAGGGTAAAAACCTGATTGAAGCGCTGCCGGGTTCTACCATCTGGGCAGGTAAGCGTTTCTACCAGCGTCATGATGTGCACATGATCGACTTCTACTACTGGGATATTTCAGGTCCTGGTGCCGGTATTGAAAACATCGATCTGGGCTTCAGTAAGCTCTCCCTTGCGGCAACCCGTTCGTCTGAATCAGGCGGCTCGGGTACCTTTGCTGACCGCGATGCCTTTGGTAACCGTGTTTATGACAACATCGTCCCTAACGACGTGTTTGACGTGCGCTTCGCGGGGATGGAAATCAACCCGGGCGGCACGCTTGAATTCGGCGTCGACTACGGTCACACCAACCTGCCGGATAACTACAATCTGGCGCCTGATGCGTCCAAAGATGGCTGGATGTTCACCGCTGAACATACTCAGAGCATGCTGAAAGGCTTTAACAAGTTTGTTCTGCAGTACGCGACGGACTCCATGACCTCTAACGGTAAAGGGATCCCGCAGGGCGGCAGTATCAACAACAACGGCTCTCTGTGGCGCGTGCTGGATCATGGTGCGGTTACGCTGGCTGACAGCTGGGACCTGATGTACGTCGGTATGTACCAGAATATCGATCGTGATGATAACAACGGTACCAAGTGGTGGACCGTGGGTATCCGTCCTATGTACAAATGGACGCCAATCATGAGCACCCTGCTGGAAGTGGGCTATGACAACGTGAAGTCTCAGCGCACTGACGAAACCAACAACCAGTACAAAATCACCCTTGCTCAACAGTGGCAGGCGGGCGACAGCATCTGGTCACGCCCGGCAATTCGTGTCTTCGCGACCTATGCCAAATGGGATGAGAAATGGGGTTATGCCAACAATGATTCAGGTGCCGGTTACACCTCTGGCGTAGCTTACAACGACACCTCCGCAAGAACCTTCAGCCGTGGTGACAACGACGAGTGGACCTTCGGCGCGCAGATGGAAATCTGGTGGTAATGCTGAAGCGTTGATGTAACGAACAAGAGGGGCGCAAGCCCCTCAATTCTTCGGGACAGCGCGCTATTGCCGGGCGTTAGCTGACTCATGTAAAGAAGGTGATAACAATGAAAATGAAAAAAAGTCTCCTCGCCCTGTGCCTGTCCGCCGGCCTGTTTGCCGCCGTGCCTGGGGTGAGCGTCGCCGATGTTAACATCGTGCCACAAAATACAACCGCTGCGCCGTCTGTTCCGGCCTCTGCCCTCCAGCAACTGAGCTGGACGCCGGTTGATCAAAGCAAAGTACAAACCACCTCTCTTGCCACCGCAGGCCAGCGCCTGAACGTGGCGGGGATAAGCGGCCCGGTGGCGGCTTACAGCGTACCGGCCAACATCGGTGAGCTGACCCTGACCCTCACCAGTGAAGTGAGTAAGCAGACCAGCGTATTTGCGCCCAACGTCTTGATCCTCGATCAGAATCTGGCGCCTGCCGCCTTTTTCCCGAGCAGTTTCTTTACCTATCAGGCACCCGGCGTCATGAGTGCCGACAGGCTTGAAGGCGTGATGCGTCTGACGCCCGCCCTCGGCCAGCAAAAAATCTATGTGCTGGTCTTTACCACCGACAAAGATTTGCAGCAGACCACGCAACTGATGGACCCGGCCAAGTCCTATGCCAAAGGGGCAGGTAACGCGGTGCCGGATATCCCTGATCCTATTGCGCGCCATACCACCGAGGGTACGCTGAAACTGAAGGTGAAAACCAACAGTAGTTCGAGCGTACTGGTAGGCCCGTTGTTCGGCTCATCAGGACCCGGCCCGGTCACCGTGGGTAACACGGCGGCACCAGCCACGGCGTACAGTGCGCCGGTTGCGGCACCTGTCGCCGCTCCTGCTGGCGCGCCGACCTCTGCTGCTGCGCCATCTGCAGCGAAAAGCGAACCGATGCTGAATGACACCGAAAGCTATTTCAACAAAGCCATTAAAGAGGCTGTAGCGAAAGGTGATGTTGATAAGGCTCTGAAATTACTGAATGAAGCTGAACGTCTCGGGTCTACCTCTGCCCGGAGCACTTTTATCAGCAGTGTAAAAGGCAAGGGGTAATTCACCCCGCAATGCTGATGTTTGCAACAACTGGTGCGTCGCCTGACGCACCCTTTTTTCCCGGCGCAACGGGCGCTGTTGCACAGCTGTTGCGCTTATGAAAACTGAATGAAGTTTCCACGCACGAGGCCCTCTGTTCTGCGATACAATGCAATAACGTAATGTATTGGAGAGTAAGGCATGTCACACCCCGCGCTTACGCAATTGCGTGCGCTGCGCTACTTTGACGCACTTCCCGCACTCGATCCGCAACGACTCGACTGGCTGTTGCTGGAAGATTCGATGACCAAACGCTTTGAACAACTGAATAAAAAAGTGACCGTTACCCTGGTTCAGGAAGCGTTTGTGACCGCTGAGTCTCTGGAACAGGAACGCCATCTGCTCCCCGATGATAAGCGCTACTGGCTGCGTGAAATTCTGCTTTGCGCTGACGGTGAGCCCTGGCTTGCCGGACGCACGGTGGTACCGGAATCGACCCTGACCGGCCCGGAACTGGCCCTGCAGACGCTAGGCACTACCCCGCTCGGGCGCTATCTCTTTACATCGTCTACGCTAACACGAGATTTTATTGAAGTCGGCCAGGTCGAGTCGCTGTGGGGGCGTCGTTCCCGCCTGCGGCTGGGGGGAAAACCGCTGCTGCTGACTGAACTGTTTTTGCCTGCATCACCGCTGTATTAAGAGGATAGAAAAATGGAGTGGAGTCTCACGCAGAATAAGCTGCTGGCCTTTCACCGACTTATGCGCACGGATAAGCCGATTGGCTCATTTTTATTGCTCTGGCCGACATTATGGGCGCTGTGGGTGGCTACGCCGGGCGTGCCGCCGCTGTGGATCCTGCTGGTGTTTATTGCCGGTGTCTGGTTAATGCGTGCAGCGGGGTGTGTGGTCAATGATTATGCTGACCGCAAGTTTGACGGGCACGTTAAGCGCACTGCCGGTCGCCCGATGCCGAGTGGGGCGGTGACGGAAAACGAAGCGCGGACGTTGTTTGTTGTGCTGGTACTGCTGGCGTTTGCGCTGGTACTGAGTCTCAACATGATGACCATTCTGCTCTCCGTTGCGGCGCTGGCGCTGGCCTGGGTTTATCCTTTTATGAAGCGCTACACCCACCTGCCTCAGGTGGTGCTGGGGGCGGCATTTGGCTGGTCGATCCCAATGGCCTTTGCTGCGGTGAGTGAATCCGTGCCGCTGAGCTGCTGGATATTGTTCCTCGCCAATATTCTCTGGGCCGTAGCGTACGATACCGAGTATGCGATGGTGGACCGGGATGACGATCTGAAAATAGGCATCAAGTCGACGGCGATTCTGTTTGGTCGTCAGGACAAGCTGATCATTGGTATTTTACAGGTGGCGGTGCTGGCGTTGATGGTTGCCGTAGGCAAGCTTAACGGTCTGGGCTGGGATTTTTACTGGTCGGTGCTGGTTGCGGGCGCACTCTTTGTTTATCAACAAAAGCTTATCGCCGGGCGCGATCGGGATGCCTGCTTTAAGGCCTTTTTGAACAATAACTATGTGGGCATGGTGCTGTTTATAGGGCTGGCGGTGAGCTATTGGAGGTAAAAGCAAAAAGGCAACGTCAGTTGCCTTTTTTGTGTTTGCTCCTTCTCCCTGGGGAGAAGGAAGCAGACCGCATCCTGTTCACTCGCTCTGCGTCGCACTCTCAATCGTCAAACGCACATCCGAGGTAATCAACTCCGCCAGCAGTTGGTAAATCTCCAGCGTTTGCGCCGGTTCCGCATCACCGGTATCGCTGATGAAGCCCTCATCACGCAGGGTCAGCACCAGGGTACTGAACACCGCCTTGTCGAAGAATTCCGGCGCGTTGATGCCATGCAGCACGGAAAGACGTTGTGCCAGCGTGCGGCTCTCTTTCTCCAGCGTACTGCGGTTGAACGACGGATTCGCGCTCAGCAGCCAGAAGGTAATGGCGTAGCGTTGCAGCGTTTCGCGCGCACCCGCCGCCAGCAGTTGCAGGGTACGGGAGTGTGAAGGGTTAATATTCAGCTGCCCCTCTTTGATGGTGACCAGCCCCTGGCGCAGCATCTCCTGTGCGAGGTTGTCCAGCACGCCCGCCAGCTCCGCTTTTTCCCAGCGCAGGAACAGTTCTGCTTTGAGCATCGGGTAGAGCAGCTCAACATGGCGCAGCATCTCATCCTGAGAAATATGACGGTGTTGGGTGAGGATGGCTGCCATTAACGACGGCAGCATCAGCATATGCGCGATGTTGTTGCGGTAGTAAGTCATCAGCACCGCCTGCTCACGCGGCAGAATGATGATGTCGCCGATGGTGTCTTTTTCTACCTCAAACTTATTCATCTGCAGGGCATGGGCGATGAGCTCCGACGCGCTGGCCGTTGGCACCGTGGAATCTTCCGCGTAAGGCACATTGCGCATCAGGTTCAGGTAGCAATCCAGTTGCTCCGTCAGTTGTTCACGGGTCAGCGAACGCTGGCGGGAGGCGAGGAGGGCGGTGCAGCAGAGGTTCATGGCATTGGCAGCCCCTGCGTTGTTAATGCGCACCATCAGATCGGCGGCGATGGCGTTCACCGTCGGCGTCAGCCAGGCCGGACGCACCGCTTCGATAGGATCGATAGATTCCCGCCATTCCGGCACGCGCTGGTTAAGGTAGTTCATCAGCGGGATAGGCTCGCCGAAGTTCACATACCCCTGACCCAGGTTACGCAGCTTGCTTAAGCCGCGTAACATCTGCATAAAACCCTCTTTCTCTTTGGTCGCGCCACGCAGCTCTTTGGCGTAAGTTCCGACTTCCATGACGTGTTCATACCCAATGTAAATGGGCACTAAGGTGATGGGACGGGTGCCGCCGCGCAGCATCGCCTGGATGGTCATCGACAGGGTACCGGTTTTCGGGTCCAGCAGGCGACCGGTACGCGAACGTCCGCCTTCCACGAAGTATTCGACCGAATAACCACGCTGGAACAGCTCGCCCAGATATTCACGAAACACGGTAGAGTAAAGTTTGTTGCCTTTGAACGAGCGGCGAATGAAGAACGCGCCCAGACGGCGGAAAATCGGGCCGGCAGGCCAGAAGTTCAGGTTAATACCAGCCGCGATATGCGGCGGGACCAGCCCCTGGTGGTAAAGGACGTAGGAGAGCAATAAATAGTCCATGTGGCTGCGGTGGCAGGGCACATAAACAATTTCATGGCCATCATGGGCCAACTGGCGCACACGCTCAGCGTTGTGCACGTTAATGCCCTGATACAGACGGTTCCAGGTAAAGCTCAGGATGCGATCGGAGAGACGAATCATCTCATAAGAGAAGTTTGCCGCTATCTCTTCCATCAGGGCGATGGCGTTTTGCTGCGCCTTGTCATGAGAGATTTTTTTGCTGCGCGCTTCGTCTTCTACTGCACGCGCAATTGCCTTGGAGGCCAGCAGTTTGTTAAACAGATCCTGACGGGCAGGCAGGCGCGGGCCAACCGCAGCCAGACGCTGGCGAGCGAAATGCATACGCGCCACACGGGCCAGCTTCTGCGCGATGATTTTATCCGTACCGTGCTCGGTCGCCATGCGGCGTAACGAGACCGGGGGAGAGAAGCGTACAAAGCTGTCACGGCCAAGCCAGGAGACAGCAAAGAATTTCTGGATGCCATTGAGCATACGCAGGGGGGGATTCACTTCACCCTTCTCGCGGCCCGGTGAGCGGCCGAACATCATCGAAACCGGCACCATCTGCACATCCAGATCGGGATGGCTACGGTGCACATCGAGATAGTCATGGAACAGCTTGATAGACTCTTCTTTCGGCGTGTACCAGGTAAACACCCGTGGTCCACCGTGAATGAAGATGTATCGCGGGAGCTCCGCTCCGTCGATCACCAGCGGTTCTAACGGGTCCGGCAAATCATGTGCCAGACATTGTGCACGTAACGTGAGTAAGTCAGCCTTAGAGTTATAAGGCAAAACGTACATAATAGGGCGTGAGGTATCGAGCCCCAGCTCCTGCGCAGGTTCCGCAGGGATCGACTTACTTTTTACCAGTACGCTTAATGGTAAATTAAGTAATTTGTAGTAAATTCGTGGCCAGCCGGACATAAAGGATGTGAAGCCTCTGGTTAAAAATGCCATTGCGCCGCAAGAATATCAGAAAGCGCGCACAAATTCTTTGTACCTCTATAACCTTACATAGAGATCGTTGTTCATTACATAAAAAGGTTCTTTTAATGGCCAATAATACCACTGGCATTACCCGCATCATCAAAGCGGCGGGTTATTCATGGAAAGGCGTACGCGCAGCATGGATCAACGAAGCTGCTTTCCGCCAGGAGGCCGTTGCGGTCATTCTGGCAATTATTATCGCCTGTTTCCTTGATGTTGACGCCATCACCCGTGTATTGCTGATTGGCTCAGTGGTTCTGGTGATGATTGTTGAAATCCTCAACAGCGCTATTGAAGCCGTGGTTGACCGAATTGGCGCTGAATTTCATGAGCTGTCCGGGCGCGCGAAAGATATGGGGTCGGCAGCGGTGTTGATGGCCATTCTGGTTGCGATCTTTACCTGGGTTTCGCTGTTGTGGAGCCATTTTCGATAAAGCTTCAGGATTTGCGCTAACTGCTGGTTTTTTGCGTAATTTTGGTTTCAAAATCGCCTTTAGCTGTATATACTCACAGCATAACTGTATATACACCCAGGGGGCGGAATGAAAGCTTTAACGGCCAGGCAGCAAGAGGTGTTCGATCTTATCCGCGATCGAATCAACCAAACCGGTATGCCGCCGACGCGTGCAGAGATCGCGCAACAATTGGGGTTCCGTTCCCCAAACGCAGCGGAAGAGCATCTGAAAGCGCTGGCGCGTAAGGGTGTACTTGAGATTGTCTCTGGTGCCTCTCGTGGCATTCGTTTGCTGCTTGAAGTGGAAGATGATGCAGGTCTGCCCTTAGTCGGGCGCGTCGCGGCGGGCGAGCCTCTTCTGGCCCAGCAGCATATTGAAGGCCATTACCAGGTTGACCCCTCTCTGTTCAAACCTAATGCTGATTTCCTGCTGCGCGTTAGCGGGATGTCGATGAAAGACATTGGCATTATGGACGGCGACCTTCTGGCCGTGCATAAAACGCAGGATGTCCGTAATGGTCAGGTAGTGGTCGCCCGTATTGATGACGAAGTGACGGTTAAACGGCTGAAAAAGCAAGGTAATACTGTTCAGCTCCTGCCGGAAAATAGCGAGTTTTCGCCTATCGTGGTTAATCTGCGCGAGCAGAATTTTACCATTGAAGGGCTGGCGGTTGGCGTGATCCGCAATGGCGAATGGCTGTAACTTACTTTTATGAGCCGTGATAACGCATACAGTTATCGCGGTTTATTTGCTTTTATTACAATAACTTAAATCCCCCTCGTTCTCTGCCGCATTCTTTTTTCTCCTCAATGTCTATTCTTCAAAACAGCGTATGGATGGTTAAAAATTCCGAATAAATCCACCGCATCGTTATCCCTGACTACAATTATTATCACGTTCAGCACATTAAGAACGTAATAAATGGATGAATACTCGCTATTCAAAACCGAACGATGAGGAAATGATTATGAATAAAGACGAAGTCGGCGGTAACTGGAAACAGTTCAAAGGTAAAGCGAAAGAACAGTGGGGCAAACTGACTGACGATGACATGACCGTCATCGAAGGTAAACGCGATCAGCTGGTAGGTAAAATCCAGGAACGTTATGGCTACCAGAAAGATCAAGCGGAAAAAGAGGTTGGTGACTGGGAAACCCGTCACGATTACCGCTGGTAGTCTTAAAGCCCTCTGAACAGGCATTTTAAGAGACTACCCTGCCCGACGGTACATGGACGTACCACTCTTCTTTCTCCACCCGCCCAGAGCCCGTGCTTAACGTGGCTTTTTCTTGATTAAAATTGAGTGATCGTGGTGGCAGTCGCCCTGATGGCGGCAGGCTTCCACTTCAGCGCAACGGGCACACAGGCCATGCGCTTCAATAACATTATGGCGCAGGGCAAAGCCTAATTTTGCGGCGAGCATGTGCATGATATCTTCCACACCTTCCGCTTCTTCCTCTTTGACCACCCCGCAACGATCGCAGATGAACATCGCCGAAGTATGGGTCGGCTGGTCAAAAAGATGGCACAACACATAGCTGTTGGTAGATTCTACTTTGTGCACAAAGCCTTGTTCCAGCAGGAAATCCAGCGCACGATAAACGGTGGGCGGTTTCGCCTGCGGCTCGCTCTCGCGAAGCAGATCCAGCAGATCATAAGCGCTGATAGCACCCTCTTGCAGACTCATCAGCCGCAGAACCTCAAGGCGCTGTGGCGTCAGACGCACATTGCGCTGCACGCACAGTTTTTCAGCCTGCGTTAGCATCTCTTGCGAAGTGGTCTTATCCATTGTCGTCCTCTCGTTTCCCGGCGGCATAATCCCTCACTTTATCATGTTCTGCGTTAAACGCCGAGATCGGCCTGCTTTAGCGCCTTTCACAATCGCATTACGTCTTCTATAAATAATGTGGGACATTTCTTATAACTATACTTTCTGCCAGTTATTGCCTGTCTGGCAGAATAAGACATATTTTTGGTGTTATTCGCAGCAATAGAGCATTCCCGTTCATGTAAAAAGGAGCGGGGCATAAAAAAACTCATCTGACTACGAGACGCATAATTGTGAAAAACAAACTCAAACTTTCAGTGGTCGCTATCGCTGTCTCCTTTACAGTGGCAAATCAAGCGGGAGCAGCGAATACCTGGGCGGAAGCGCGTAATGATGCGATGGGGGGGACGGGGGTTGCTTCAGCCAGTTATGGCAGTGCGGCATTAATTAACCCGGCGCTCCTGGCGAAAGCCAAACCTGAAGATGATATATCCATTATTCTGCCAAGTTTTACTGCGCAAATTAATGATAAAGATGATTTGAGAAATGAAATTGAGGACATCAGTGACAAGATCGATTACTACGGTGATGTCGTTGATGGTCTTTCACTTGGGGATGTGCTCGCTAATCCCATTGGTACCGTCAACCAGTTCCAGAATGCCGCAGGCGATCTGGCTGAATCTCTGGAGTTTTTAAAAGGCAAACGCGCAAGCGCGAATGCGGGGGCGGGAATTGCCGTCAGTATTCCAAACGATACGCTCTCCGTGGCATTTATGACCAAGGCTTACGCTCATGCTTATGTGTCTGCTTCAATCGATCAGCAAGATATTCGCTATCTGCGTGAGATGGACGATCCCAATGACCCTGCTGATTTTACCAGGGCAAGCCTGAGGGCAGTTGATGCCGCTGTCTTTGGTACTGAACGAATTTCAGATAACCTCAACTCTACCGCATCAGGTCGCGCTGCCATTGTCTCCGATTTTGGGGTGGCCTTCGCGCATCAGTTCGACGCAGGTGGGGTACCGCTGTCGGTAGGGGTGACGCCTAAACTGCAGAAAACCTGGCTTTATAACTACACCACCACGATTAGCGATTACGATAAAAACGACTGGAAAAAAGATCGTTACCGTACTGATGACACGTCGTTCAACATTGATGTGGGCCTGGCTGCAGACCTGACGGAAAACTTCACCGTGGGGTTAACCGGGCAGAACCTTATCTCTAATAACATCGATACCAAAGATGTACTCATCGAAAACCGCCGTACCGGCGAAGTGAAAAATTATAAAGATACCTATCAAATCAGTCCGGTGGTGACCGCCGGTGTGGCCTGGCAAAATGAACTGCTGACCCTGAGTGCGGATGGCGATCTTACTGAAACCAAAGGGTTTAAAAGCGAGAAAAACTCACAGTATGTGGGTGTCGGTGCAGAAGTGCGTCCGCTTAACTGGCTGGCTGTTCGCGCCGGTTATCGTGCGGACGTAAAAGGAGATGAAAGCAATGTCTTTACCGGAGGGGTAGGTTTTGCGCCCTTTAACACCGTACATGTCGATTTGACAGGTATGGTGGGTGAAAAAGAGACATGGGGAGCGGGAGCACAGCTCACCCTGACGTTCTGACAGAGAGCCGGAGGCCTTGCGCCTCCGGTTTTTCTTTGTGCTATAGTAGCGCCCCTTTTTCGTAAAGCTCATTTATTCGCCATGTCGCCAGAAATTCAGCCTACTGTTTACCCCGCTCACCGTTTCTCGATCGCGCCGATGCTCGACTGGACGGACAGGCATTGTCGTTACTTCCTGCGTCAGCTCTCCCGCCATACGCTGCTCTACACCGAAATGGTGACGACGGGCGCCATTATTCATGGTAAAGGTGACTATCTGGCCTACAGCGAGGAAGAGCATCCGGTGGCCTTGCAGCTCGGAGGAAGCGACCCGGCTGCGCTGGCGCAATGTGCAAAACTGGCTGAACAGCGCGGTTATGATGAGATCAACCTGAACGTAGGTTGCCCGTCCGATCGCGTGCAGAACGGCATGTTTGGCGCCTGCCTGATGGGTAATGCGCAACTGGTTGCCGACTGTGTTAAAGCGATGCGTGATGTCGTAACGATCCCGGTGACCGTGAAAACACGTATCGGGATTGACGACCAGGACAGTTACGAGTTCCTTTGCGATTTCATCAACACCGTCGCCGGCAAAGGCGAATGTGAGACCTTTATCATCCATGCGCGTAAAGCCTGGCTCTCTGGTCTGAGCCCGAAAGAGAACCGCGAGATCCCGCCGCTGGATTACCCACGGGTTTATCAGTTAAAGCGTGATTTCCCGCATCTGACCCTTGCCATTAACGGGGGCATTACGTCGCTGGAAGCGGCGAACGCCCATCTTGAACACATGGATGGCGTCATGGTGGGGCGCGAAGCCTATCAAAATCCAGGGATCCTGGCGCGAGTTGATCGCGAGATTTTCGGCGTGGATGGTCCGGATGCCGATCCGGTGGCCGTGGTGCGTGCCATGTATCCTTATATTGAAAATGAGCTGAGACAAGGCACCTATCTTGGCCATATCACGCGACACATGCTGGGTCTCTTCCAGGGCATCCCTGGTGCACGCCAGTGGCGGCGTTACCTCAGCGAAAATGCGCACAAGCCCGGCGCTGATGTCGCCGTGCTGGAACATGCGTTGAGCCTGGTGGCTGGTCGTTAAATTTTCACTACTTGTTGGTCAATTTCACCAAACCCTGCACTTGATGGCAGGGTTTTTTGTTGATAAATCAACGATAAAAATTCTGGCACGTTTCTTGATATATCTCTGGCATAGAGTCCAGGTTATGACTCATTTATCGGGAGCGCACCATGCTGGAATTACTGTTTGTTATCGTCTTTTTTATTGTGTTACTGGCGACAGGCGTGTCGGTATTAGGCATTCTGGCGGCTATCCTGGTTGCCACCGCTTTGATGTTTGTCGGCGGTTTGTTCGCCATGATGATTAAACTGTTACCGTGGCTGCTGCTCGCCGTGGCGGTTGTTTGGGTGATACGCGCGGTCAAAGCTCCAAAAGTGCCTCAATATCAGCGCAATAAGCGCTGGCGTTACTAAAGGTTTGAGTGCTTGATCACAACCTCAACACTTTTTCAGGCACATCGCTAAGAACCGAATAGGATTTAGATATCAAATCTGTCACTATCGCGCCGTTAACGAATTCATCGCGCTGTACCCTACATACAGCCGAACTAAAAAAAGAATGGGCTTCCCTCGGGAAGCCCTAATTCTTTCTTCCTCGTCATCATTCATGCCGTAGATGCGTGGCTGCTTTCATTCGCCCTGGTCACTTACCTGAATCAGCTTCCAGGGATTCATTCAATTGCCGCTTTTCTGCAACGTAAATTATTTAGAAGATGCAGGAATCAGCAAACTTGACCCTTGCGTGGCACGACTTTCCAGCATCTCATGCGCCCGCTGCGCATCCTCAAGTGCGAATTTCTGCGTATCGGCCACATCAACTTTTATCACGCCGCTGGCAATCAATGAGAAGAGTTCATTGCTGGCCTCTTCCAGCTCCTCCCGCGTGGTCACGTAGCCGTTCAGCGAGGGACGCGTGGCGTAAAGTGACCCCTTTTGATTAAGAATGCCAAGATTCACGCCTGTTACCGGTCCTGAGGCGTTACCGAAGCTGACCATCAGCCCCTGGCGTTGCAGGCAGTCCAGCGAGCTTTCCCAGGTATCTTTACCCACGGAGTCATACACCACGCGCACTTTTTTACCGCCGGTTATCTCTTTTACCCGCTCGACAACGCTCTCCTCACGGTAGTTAATGACCTGCCAGGCACCGGCCTGCAAGGCGCGCTGCGCTTTCTGGGCAGAGCCCACCGTACCAATGAGCTTCGCCCCCAGCGCTTTCGCCCACTGACAGGCAATCAGGCCCACGCCACCGGCTGCGGCGTGGAACAGAAAAGGCTCATCGGGCTTGATCTCATAGGTTTTGCGCAGCAGGTAAAAGACCGTCAGACCCTTCAGGAAGGAGGCCGCAGCCTGCTCAAATGAGATGGCATTCGGCAGGATGGCGACTTTATCGGCGGGAACATTATGCACTGAGCTGTAAGCGCCCAGCCCGGACTGAGCATAGACCACGCGGTCACCCACTTTAATGTGCTCAACCGCACTGCCTGTTTTGCTCACTACACCAGCCGCTTCAGTGCCGAGGCCAGCAGGCAGCGCTGGCGGTGGATAGAGGCCGCTACGTATATAAGTATCGATATAGTTAATGCCAATCGCTTTGTTTTCTACCTGCACCTCGTTCGCCGCGGGATCGGCGGGAGTGAATTCAACGGCTTGCAGAACATCCGGCCCACCATGCTTGTGAAATTCAATTCTTGTCGCCATGCTTCCTCCTGAATGTGATAATCTTTCGACCCATTCTCTATCTCGGTAACTCCATTCACTATGGCAGGAAATAAACCCTTCAACAAACCGACTGAACCCCGCGACAGACAGCTCGAGGGGATGAAAGTGCCTCCTCATTCTATTGAAGCGGAGCAGTCAGTGTTGGGCGGTTTAATGCTGGATAATGAGCGCTGGGACGACGTAGCTGAACGCGTAGTATCAGAAGATTTCTATACCCGCCCGCACCGCCATATCTTCACGGAAATGCATCGTCTTCAGGAGATGGGTAAGCCTATCGACCTGATTACACTGGCGGAATCGCTGGAACTGCAAGGGCAGCTGGACATCGTCGGCGGTTTTGCTTATCTGGCTGAATTGTCCAAAAACACGCCAAGTGCGGCGAATATCAGCGCTTATGCCGATATCGTCCGTGAACGTGCAGTCGTGCGTGAGATGATCTCCGTCGCCAATGAGATCGCCAGCGCGGGGTTTGACCCTCAGGGGCGCACCAGTGAAGACCTGCTCGACCTGGCTGAGTCGCGCGTTTTCAAAATAGCGGAAAGTCGCGCCAACAAAGATGAAGGCCCGAAAAACATCGCTGATGTGCTTGAGGCGACCGTTGCGCGTATTGAGCTGTTGTTCCAGCAGCCGCACGATGGCGTCACCGGCGTCAACACCGGTTATGACGACCTCAATAAAAAAACCGCGGGTTTGCAGCCTTCCGATTTGATCATCGTCGCCGCGCGTCCCTCGATGGGTAAGACCACTTTTGCGATGAACCTCGTCGAAAATGCGGCGATGTTGCAGGACAAACCGGTGCTTATCTTCAGTCTTGAGATGCCTTCTGAGCAAATTATGATGCGTTCGCTGGCCTCGCTGTCACGTGTGGACCAGACCCGTATTCGTACCGGGCAGCTGGATGACGAGGACTGGGCGCGAATCTCCGGCACCATGGGCATTTTGCTGGAAAAACGCAATATCTATATTGATGACTCATCCGGCCTGACGCCGACAGAAGTGCGTTCCCGTGCGCGCCGCATTGCGCGCGAGCACGGCGGGATCGGTCTTATCATGATCGATTACCTTCAGTTGATGCGCGTACCGTCGCTCTCAGACAATCGTACGCTTGAGATTGCCGAAATCTCCCGCTCGCTGAAAGCGCTGGCGAAAGAGCTGCAGGTGCCGGTGGTGGCGCTCTCCCAGCTAAACCGCTCCCTGGAGCAGCGCGCCGATAAACGCCCGGTGAACTCCGACCTGCGTGAATCCGGTTCCATCGAGCAGGAT
The DNA here is from genome assembly GCF_051486985.1 of Yokenella regensburgei. Lineage (GTDB taxonomy): Bacteria > Pseudomonadota > Gammaproteobacteria > Enterobacterales > Enterobacteriaceae > CBFFRJ01. The sequence goes on along the minus strand of NZ_JAHVDV010000011.1, from coordinate 106,625 downwards.
GCCGACCTGATCATGTTTATCTATCGTGACGAGGTCTATCACGAAAACAGCGACCTGAAAGGGATCGCAGAAATCATTATTGGTAAGCAACGTAACGGCCCTATCGGTACGGTGCGTTTGACCTTTAACGGGCAGTGGTCGCGTTTTGATAATTACGCAGGACCACAATACGACGACGAATAATCCTCGTCATCCTTTGAGCTGCAGCGGCGTTGCCTGCGTCCGCTCACTCCGTGAACGTAGTGGACTACGTTCACGGAGAGTCGTGGCTTTGCCGCCTAGCTGCAACTTAAATGATTCAGAGGATGGTCTATTTTTCATTTAGGCAAGGAATTCAAATGCAAGCGGCAACTGTTGTAGTCAACCGCCGCGCTCTGCGACATAACCTGCAACGCCTGCGCGAACTGGCTCCCGCCAGTCGCCTGGTGGCGGTTGTGAAAGCGAACGCCTATGGACACGGTCTTGTTGAGACCGCGCGAACGCTCCCCGATGCCGACGCTTTTGGCGTCGCCCGTCTCGAAGAGGCCCTTCGCCTGCGCGAAGGCGGCATCACTCATCCCATTCTGTTGCTCGAAGGTTTTTTTACCGCCGACGAGTTGCCTCTCGTGTCGGCTCAGCGCCTTGATACCGTAGTGCACAGCGTCGAACAGCTGGTGGCGCTGGAGTCCACCGACCTGGCGACTCCCGTCACCGTCTGGATGAAGCTCGACACCGGCATGCATCGCCTTGGCGTGAGTCCGGATGAGGCTGAGGCTTTCTATCAGCGCCTGACGCAGTGTAAAAATGTGCGTCAGCCGGTCAATATTGTCAGCCATTTTGCCCGTGCGGATGAGCCCGACTGTGGGGCTACCGAGCGCCAGATTGCTATCTTCACCACCTTCAGTGAAGGTAAACCGGGACAGCGTTCTCTTGCCGCCTCCGGCGGAACGCTCCTGTGGCCCCAGGCACATTTTGACTGGGTGCGCCCTGGCATCATTCTTTACGGTGTTTCGCCGCTTGACCGCCGTCCGTGGGGCGAAGATTTTGGTTTCCTGCCGGCGATGACTCTCACTTCCAGCCTTATCGCCGTGCGCGAACACAAAGCCGGTGAACCCGTGGGTTATGGCGGCACCTGGGTCAGTGAGCGTGACACCCGTCTGGGAGTGGTGGCGATGGGCTATGGCGATGGTTATCCGCGCTCGGTGCCATCCGGTACGCCGGTGCTGGTTAACGGGCGCGAAGTGCCAATCGTCGGCCGTGTGGCGATGGATATGATCTGTGTCGACCTGGGGCCGGAGTGTCAGGATCAGGTGGGCGATCCGGTTATCTTCTGGGGTGAAGGTCTGCCTGTTGAACGCATTGCGGAGCATACCGGCATCAGCGCCTATGAGCTGATAACGCGTCTGACCTCGCGTGCGGCGCTGAAATACGTTGATTAACCTGGAGTTTGCTCTCTTCCTCAACCTGGTCCTCTTCCCAAAGGGTGAGAGACCGAAATCAGCACGCTTTTCGCCCTCTCCCCGTGGGCTGAGGAATTTCCAGTAATATGACGTTTTACAGCGATATCACGGCGCAATGAGAATACAGCCGTCACCGCGATGACTGGGTCCGGCTGAAAATCGATGAGGCGTTGACGGCTGACCGGAGCCGCCCGCAGGGAGGCAGGCTGGTCCCCGACCCGATAGTCAGACGATATAAGCATCATGGACCGCGAAGCGGCGATTTTCCTGGCCGGGAGCCCGGGTCGCCAGGGTGGTGGCGGTGAACCACCCTGGCACGTTCACGGGTTCTGACGCTACAGAAAAGCAAGGAACATGAGGTGAACGGAATGACCACCAGAGCCGCATGTTCCCCTCACCCTGACCCTCTCCCCAAAGGGGCGAGGGGACCGACCGTGCTCGTATTATTTTGTGGGGATTCCTCAGCCCCGTGGGAGAACGCCGGGCTGAAGGCACCAGACGATGAGGTGTAAACATCTCTCTCGACCTTCCTCCGCTTCCGGTTTATTGTGTCTTTCTTGCCACTGTAAACCTGGAGAACCACCTCGTGTTTCAGAAAGTTGACGCCTATGCGGGCGACCCTATCCTGACGTTGATGGAGCGTTTTAAAGAAGACCCCCGTAGCGACAAAGTAAACCTCAGCATCGGGCTCTATTATAACGAAGAGGGTATCATTCCTCGTCTGCAGGCGATTGCCGAAGCCGAAGCTCGTCTGAATGCTCAGCCGCACGGGGCGTCACTTTATCTGCCGATGGAAGGGTTGAACAGCTACCGCCATACCATCGCCCCCCTGCTGTTTGGGGCCGATCACCCGGTCCTGGCGCAAAAACGCCTGGCGACCATCCAGACGCTGGGCGGCTCCGGCGCGTTGAAAGTGGGTGCCGATTTCCTTAAACGCTACTTCCCGAATTCCGGCGTCTGGGTCAGCGACCCTACCTGGGAAAATCACGTTGCTATCTTTGAAGGTGCCGGTTTCACCGTCAGCACTTATCCCTGGTTCGACAGCGAAACTAACGGCGTGCGCTTCGCGGCGCTGCTTGAAACACTGGAGGCGCTGCCGGCGCAGAGCATCGTGTTGCTGCATCCGTGCTGCCATAACCCGACCGGCTCCGATCTGAGTAACGATCAATGGGATGCGGTGGTGGCCGCGCTCAAAGCACGCAACCTGATCCCGTTCCTCGACATCGCGTATCAGGGCTTTGGCGCTGGCATGGAAGAGGATGCCTACGCCATTCGCGCGGTTGCGGATGCCGGCCTGCCTGCGCTGGTAAGCAACTCGTTTTCCAAAATTTTCTCCCTTTATGGTGAGCGTGTCGGCGGCCTGTCGGTGGTTTGTGAAGATGCTGATGCAGCCAGTCGCGTACTGGGTCAACTGAAAGCTACGGTCCGTCGCAACTACTCCAGCCCGCCAAATTTTGGTGCTCAGTTGGTCGCAACCGTGCTTAGTGATACGGCGCTGAAAGCCTCATGGCTGGCGGAAGTGGAAACCATGCGCATCCGTATTCTGTCCATGCGTCAGGCACTGGTTACCGTGCTGAAAGAGGCGGTGCCTGGCCGTAACTTTGATTGTCTGCTGCAGCAGCGCGGCATGTTCAGCTACACCGGCCTGAGCCCGGCGCAGGTTGACCGTCTGCGTGACGAGTTTGGCGTTTACCTCATCGCCAGCGGACGCATGTGTGTCGCTGGTCTTAACAGCCGCAACGTTCACCGCGTGGCGCAGGCATTTGCCGCCGTAATGTAACCGCCCACTTTTCCTCCCGCCGGGGAGGAAAATGCCCTAAAAAGTGCAGAAACGACTTTCCATACCCCGCTTCAGGGGGTATGGTCGAACGGTTTTTTAATCATTTGCACAAATTCTAAGCATAACGAACTGAAAATTTAGGGATAAATATGCGAAAAATTACAGTGGCACTCTGCTTATCATTTTCGCTTTTCAGCGCGGTCTCTGCTCTTGCCTCCACGCCAACGCCTGACAATACCGCTGGGACCAATGTTGCCAGACTCGCCGAACAGGTTCCCGTGCATTGGGTCTCCGTCGCTCAGATTGAAAACAGCCTTGTGGATCGCCCGCCGATGGCCGTAGGATTTGATATCGACGACACGGTGCTCTTTTCGAGTCCGGGCTTCTGGCGCGGGAAAAAAATCTACTCCCCGGACAGCGACGCATATCTGCAAAATCCTGAATTCTGGGAAAAGATGAACAACGGCTGGGACGAGTTCAGCATTCCAAAAGAGGTGGCGCGCGCGCTGATTGCGATGCACGTGAAGCGAGGCGATCGCCTCTTTTTCGTGACGGGGCGCAGCCAGACTGCGACCGAAAGCGTAACCAAAACTTTGCAGGACGACTTCCTGATCCCCGCCGCCAACATGAACCCGGTAATTTTCGCCGGCGATAAGGCCGGGCAAAATACCAAAACCCAGTGGCTGATGGATAAGCAGATCAAAATCTTCTACGGGGATTCGGACAACGATATTACCGCAGCCAAAGCGGCTCAGGCGCGACCGGTGCGCATTCTGCGCGCTTCAAACTCTACCTACCGGCCGCTGCCGCAGGCGGGGGCGTACGGCGAAGAGGTCATTGTTAACTCAGAATACTGAAGTTTTTTACTGCCTGATTAAACAAAAAAGCCTTAGCGGGTTTTACCTTTTGCTGACTTGCTGCACACTTAAAAAGATTCGTCTTTCACAATGGAGCAGCAGATGTGGTATCAACAAACGTTAACGTTGGACGCTAAATCACGTGGTTTTCATTTAGTCACTGACGAGGTGTTGGGGCAGATCCATGATTTGCACCGCATCAAAACGGGATTGTTACATCTGCTGCTACAGCATACTTCTGCTTCTCTTACCCTCAATGAAAACTGCGACCCTACCGTGCGTCACGACATGGAGCAGCATTTTCTCAAGACCGTACCTGAAAATGCGCACTATGAGCACGACTATGAAGGGCCGGATGATATGCCTTCACATATCAAGTCCTCCATGCTTGGCGTGTCCCTGATGCTACCCATTTCTCACGGGCGCGTTCAGCTTGGCACATGGCAGGGGATCTGGCTGGGAGAGCATCGTATCCACGGCGGCTCGCGACACATCATCGCGACGCTACAAGGAGAATAAAGATGACCATTTCGGAGTTATTACAGTACTGCATGGCGAAAAAGGGCGCAGAGCAGAGCGTTCACAGTGACTGGAAAGCCACGCAAATCAAAGTATCTGACGTATTGTTTGCGATGGTGAAAGAGGTGGACGGGCGTCCGGCGGCGTCACTGAAAACCAGCCCGGAGCTGGCGGAGTTGCTTCGTCAGCAGCATAAAGATGTGCGCCCCAGCAGGCATCTTAATAAAGCCCACTGGAGCACGGTCTATCTCGACGGCTCACTGCCCGACTCACAGCTCTACTACCTGGTTGATGCCTCGTATAATCAGGCGTTATCGCTGTTGCCTGATCCCGTCAGGCAACAGCTGTCCGTCTGACTACTTCAGTAACGGCTTCAGGAAGCGCGCCGTGTGCGAGGCTTCGCATTCGGCGACGGTTTCAGGCGTACCGGAGATGAGAATTTCCCCGCCGCCGCTACCGCCTTCCGGACCAAGATCGACAATCCAGTCGGCAGTTTTAATAACGTCCAGGTTGTGCTCAATCACCACGATAGTATTGCCCTGATCGCGCAACTGATGCAGCACTTCCAGCAGCTGCTGAATGTCCGCAAAGTGCAGACCGGTGGTGGGTTCATCCAGAATATACAACGTCTGACCGGTGCCACGTTTCGAAAGCTCACGCGCCAGCTTCACACGCTGTGCTTCACCGCCGGAGAGCGTGGTGGCAGACTGCCCCAGGCGGATGTAGGTCAGGCCGACATCCATCAGGGTTTGCAGCTTACGGGCCAGCGCTGGCACGGCGTCAAAGAATTCACGCGCCTCTTCGATGGTCATATCCAGCACTTCGTGGATCGTCTTGCCCTTGTACTTAATCTCCAGCGTTTCGCGGTTGTAGCGTTTGCCTTTGCACTGGTCGCACGGCACGTAAATATCCGGCAGGAAGTGCATTTCAACTTTGATGACGCCATCGCCCTGGCAGGCTTCGCAGCGTCCGCCACGGACGTTAAAGCTAAAGCGCCCAGGGGTGTAGCCACGAGAGCGGGACTCCGGCACGCCAGCGAAAAGTTCGCGTACCGGCGTAAACACCCCGGTATAGGTTGCCGGGTTTGAACGCGGTGTGCGGCCAATCGGACTCTGATCGATGTCGATAACTTTATCGAAATGTTCCAGCCCTTTGATATCGCGATAAGGCGCGGGTTCCGCCAGCGTTGCGCCGTTGAGTTGGGTCTGGGCAAGCGGGAAGAGGGTGTCATTAATCAGGGTTGATTTACCGGAGCCGGAGACGCCGGTAATGCAGGTAAACAGGCCAACCGGCAGCGTCAGCGTCACGTCTTTAAGGTTGTTACCGCGTGCGCCGGTCAGTTTCAGCACTTTTTCCGGGTCAGCCTTAACGCGTGATGCTGGTACGGTGATCTGCCGCTTACCGCTCATGAACTGGCCGGTGAGTGACTCTGGTACCGCCATAATGTCATCCAGCGTACCTTCTGCAACAACCTGGCCGCCGTGAACGCCGGCGCCAGGGCCGATATCAATCACGTGGTCCGCGGCGCGGATGGCATCTTCATCATGTTCAACCACAATGACGGTATTGCCGAGATTGCGCAGGTGAATCAATGTACCGAGCAGGCGCTCGTTATCACGCTGATGCAGGCCAATCGACGGCTCATCCAGGACGTACATCACCCCCACCAGACCAGCACCAATCTGGCTCGCCAGACGGATACGTTGCGCTTCGCCACCGGAGAGGGTCTCCGCCGAGCGGGAAAGCGTCAGGTAGTTCAGGCCAACGTTGACCAGGAATTTCAGGCGATCGCCAATCTCTTTCAGCACTTTTTCGGCGATTTTAGCCCGCTGACCAGAAAGCTTCAGGTTAGTGAAGAAGTCCATCGCGTGGCCAATGCTCATATCCGAAATGGTTGGCAGCGGCGTATTTTCAACATAGACGTGGCGTGCTTCACGGTTCAGACGCGTCCCTTCGCAGCTCGCACACGGGCGATTGCTGATGAACTTTGCCAGTTCTTCACGCACCGCAGAGGACTCGGTCTCTTTATAGCGGCGCTCCATATTATGCAGCACCCCTTCAAACGGATGGCGGCGCACGGAGGTGTCGCCGCGATCGTTCATGTATTTGAACTCGATGCTCTCTTTTGCGGAACCAAACAGCACCACTTTATGGACGTTTGCGCTCAGGCTTGCCCAGGGCGCGTCCACATCGAATTTGTAGTGGTCAGCCAGCGACTTCAACATCTGGAAATAGTAAAAATTGCGCCGATCCCAGCCGCGAATAGCGCCGCCCGCGAGGGACAGTTCAGGATTCTGAATAACGCGATCCGGGTCGAAATACTGCTGCACGCCGAGGCCGTCGCAGGTAGGGCAGGCGCCAGCCGGGTTGTTGAACGAGAACAGGCGCGGTTCCAGTTCACGCATGCTGTAGCCACAAACTGGGCAGGCAAAGTTGGCGGAGAAGAGCATCTCTTCCGCTTTGGTGTCGTCCATATCGGCGACAATCGCCGTACCGCCGGAGAGCTCCAATGCAGTTTCAAAAGATTCCGCCAGGCGTTGGGCTAAATCCTCACGGACCTTGAAGCGGTCAATCACCACCTCGATGGTGTGTTTCTTTTGCAGTTCAAGCGACGGCGGATCGGAAAGGTCGCATACTTCACCATCAATACGTGCGCGGATGTAGCCCTGGCTGGCCAGATTTTCCAGCGTCTTGGTGTGTTCACCTTTTCGCTCTTTAATAACCGGCGCGAGGAGCATCAGGCGCTTGCCTTCCGGCAGGGCCAGTACGTTATCCACCATCTGACTGACGGTCTGCGCCGCCAGCGGCACGTCATGATCCGGGCAGCGCGGCTCGCCAACGCGAGCATACAGCAGACGAAGGTAGTCGTGGATTTCCGTGATGGTCCCGACCGTAGAGCGCGGGTTGTGCGAGGTGGATTTTTGCTCAATGGAAATCGCAGGCGACAGCCCTTCGATGTGGTCAACGTCCGGTTTTTCCATCAGGGAGAGGAACTGGCGGGCGTAGGCAGAGAGCGACTCTACATAGCGGCGCTGCCCTTCGGCGTACAGGGTGTCGAAAGCCAGTGATGATTTACCTGAACCCGACAGCCCGGTCACGACAATCAGCTTGTCGCGTGGGATGACGAGGTTGATGTTTTTGAGATTGTGGGTGCGTGCGCCCCGTACTTCGATCTTATCCATTCACCTTTCCCGGTAATGACTCGGAATGCCTGGTTTGTTTGAAGGACAACCGGCAGAAACGGCTAATTATGACACAATTTAACCTGGCTGAATATACAGTATTGGAATGCGCATTCTGATTAAGTGTGCAACAATGTATGGATCGTGCGAATGCCGGGAGATGCTTCGAAACTATCGAAAGGCCACGTGGAAATGGTACACTCGCGCGCTTACACTATTTAGAAATGTTTTCAGGAGACACGATCATGGCCAGCAGAGGCGTAAACAAGGTGATTCTCGTCGGTAATCTGGGGCAGGACCCGGAAGTACGCTACATGCCGAGTGGTGGTGCAGTGGCCAACATTACGCTGGCGACCTCCGAATCCTGGCGCGATAAAGCGACGGGTGAGATGAAAGAGCAGACTGAATGGCACCGTGTTGTGCTGTTTGGCAAACTGGCTGAAGTCGCCGGTGAATACCTGCGCAAAGGTTCTCAGGTCTATATCGAAGGTCAGTTGCGTACCCGTAAATGGACAGATCAGTCTGGTACTGAAAAGTACACCACTGAAGTCGTGGTTAACGTTGGTGGCACCATGCAGATGCTCGGTGGTCGCCAGGGTGGCGGTGCGCCGGCAGGTGGCAATATGGGCGGCGGCCAGGGTCAGCAGGGCGGCTGGGGTCAACCTCAACAACCGCAGGGTGGCAACCAGTTCAGCGGCGGTGCACAGTCCCGTCCGCAGCAGCAGTCTGCGCCAGCGCAGTCTAACGAACCACCGATGGACTTTGACGACGATATCCCGTTCTGATGGATGTCCGAAACGGCGCATTAAGCCACTGACTAAAACCCTCGCAATGACGAGGGTTTTTTGTCTCTGCCATCCAGATATAAAAAAAGCTCCACGCGGGAGCTTTTGCATCAGGTAATCACCATTGGCCATTCCGGCGGCGCTTTTGCTGATATTTCCGTCATGATATTGACCAGGTTATGCCAGACGTTGGCTGCGTCCATCAGGGTAATACCCAGCAGACCGGTGGCAAACCAGCAGGCCGCGACAAGCCCCAGTCCACTACTGATAACGGCAAGGCCGATATAATCCGCTTTACGAAACCGAATATTCAGTGTGCTGGCCATAAACATCAGCACTGCACTCAATATCTGCCAGCGTAAGAGAACAACGCCGGTGGTTAAGGTTGCCATGAAACTATCCTCAAAAAGAAACAAAGCTCAGGCGGACAGGCGTGGGCCATGCCCATTATGGGCTGGCAGTGCTTGAGTCCGCAGGGGGTAGCGCATCAGGTTGAAACAGTGTTGCTGCTTTCAATAATGTGAACTATATCACGTTTGTTCTTTTATTCACCAGCCTGATACGTGTAAATTTTGGCTGAAAAGCGGGAGCGGGGCATCAAAGGGATAGCTTCTGTCACCCCTTCGCCACGCAGGAAAGAGTGAACCTGTAAAGGCGTACAGGTAGCCTGCGGGGCAACAGATACTTTAATTTTACTTACGCTTACCGGAAACATCATGTGCTGCCGCGAAGCATAGGGGAGAGAGTAAGAAGGGGTGAATGCAAGAGCATTATCGCTATTTTCAGTCGTAAATGATCGGGCATGCAATAGCTGAAAAAATATCCTACCGGCCCGCCTTTTTTTTATCCTGTGGGAAGTTTGACTTAATCAACGATAGTATGTTGCGCAATCAAAAAAAACGTCTGAACAGTGGATAAAGGCATTCCTTAATATAAACATAACGCATACTTTTAGTTTGGCTTACGGACAAATATTATCGTCATAACCAAATATTAGGTTTTTAATGAGAAAAGTAAGTTGCTAATGTCGTATGATTCATGCAACGTAATCACCTGTTTATCAAAGCATCCTGCCTACATTACATGCAGGCACACTAAATGCAGGGATATAGGCGGAAATGAATCATAGCGTGCGTCGCAAGATGCTGAGACTTGTCGGGATCATCGTGGTAGTGCTCCTGCCGGTGATGCTGTCGCTATGGTTTGCGCATGTACGTGCAGTGAAGGAAACAGGAGCGCATTTCAACGTCGAGTGACAGCTATTATCAGTCCCTCTATCACCAGGCAACGCTGACTCTGCCGTTGGGGATGATATGCAGTATTATTGTGTTGCTGATGTGGTCACGAACACGACAGGAGTTTAACTCCCCACGTCGGTTACTTCATCGGGCATTAGCAAAACATCAGCTGAAACTTCATTACCAACCTATTATTGATATAAAAAATGGCCAATGCGTGGGTGCTGAAGCATTATTACGCTGGCCTGGTTTTAATGGCCCGGTAATGAGCCCGGCGGAATTTATTCCGTTGGCAGAAAAAGAGGGGATGATTGAGCGTGTCACCGATTATGTGGTTGACGAACTTTTTCAGGATTTAGGCGATTTTCTGGCTAAGTGGCCTGAGCTTTATATTTCGGTCAATCTTTCAGCAGTAGATTTTCACTCATCAAGGCTCATTGCCCTTATTTCTAATAAAGCCCGCGAATATTCGGTCCGTGCAGAGCAAATTAAAATAGAAGTCACTGAGCGCGGGTTTATTGACGTCCCTAAAACAACACCCGTCATTCAGGCATTTCGTCAGGCAGGTTATGAAGTCGCAATTGATGATTTTGGTACTGGTTATTCAAACTTACATAACCTGTATTCATTAAATGTCGATATTCTGAAGATAGATAAATCCTTTATCGATACCCTGACTACCAATAGCACCAGCCATCTCATCGCCGAACACATTATCGAGATGGCGCACAGTCTGCGGTTAAAAATCATCGCTGAAGGGGTGGAAACCGGTGAGCAGGTCACCTGGTTGCTCAAGCGCGGCGTGCAGTTTTGTCAGGGCTGGCACTTTGCGAAGGCGCTCCCCCCGCAGGACTTCATGGCCTGGGTTAAGCAGCCGCCTCCACTAAAGTAATTACCCCGGCGGCCGCTACGCGTGATGACGATAGTCGCTGGGTGTCCGATCAAATTCACGACGAAACACCCGAGAAAACGTCTGTTGCGAGACATATCCCAGATCCATCGCAATATCAAAAATCGGACGCTGCGTAGTGCGCAGTGCTTCCGCCGCCAGTAACAACCGACGCTGACGAATATAATCGCCCAGGGTTTGATGCGTTACCGTGCGGAACATCCTTTGCAGATACCATTTAGAATAGCCTGACTTTCTGGCGACAACATCAATGTTCAACGGTTGGTCGATATGCTCATCAATCCATTCCGTCAGTGTTTGAATAATCTGCTGATGGGACATATTGGTGCCTCTTTCTCGATTCGTCGATTTGTCTGCGCTGGAGTATAATTCCTCAAGTTAACTTGAGGTAAAGGGGTTTTATGGCAGTAAAATCACCGCGTATAAAAGCGCTGTTATCGCCGGGAGAAGTGGCTAAGCGTAGCGGGGTAGCGGTCTCTGCATTGCACTTTTATGAAAGCAAAGGGCTGATTAAAAGCACGCGAAATAGTGGTAATCAGCGGCGTTATACGCGTGATGTGTTGCGTTATGTGGCGATTATCAAGATTGCCCAGCGCATTGGCATCCCGCTGGCGACCATTCACGATGCTTTTGGTGTGTTGCCGGAAGGGCATACGTTGAGCGCAAAGGAGTGGAGGCAGCTCTCCTCTCAATGGCGTGAGGAGCTCGACAGACGTATTCATACTCTGGTGGCACTGCGTGACGAGCTCGATGGCTGTATCGGCTGCGGTTGTCTGTCGCGCAGCGACTGCCCGTTGCGTAACCCTGGCGACCAGTTAGGCCAGCAGGGTACCGGCGCGCGGTTGCTGGAAGAGGAGTGATAGCGCCAGTGCGCGCTGCAAAAAACTAAAGCGCACGGCAGGGGCGCTTTAGTCGTTCCGGTCTTTGCCTTTCTCTCTATCCCACTCATCTCTGGGAGGGTTTCCCCCGACTTCAGCACCCCTCAGGTAGACAGGAGGTTCCGGATTGTGCTGACACCTTTAGTATAGATCCTGCTTAAAAAACAACCCGCTCGTGCCGCGACTTTTTAGGAATTTTTTTATCCAACGGCCAGCCTTTTCTATAGTTAATTCGAATAAATTGTTATTCAACTAACCTGGGGAGACCACCATGCTTACCGTGCATCATCTGAACCAATCACGTTCCCAGCGGGTGCTCTGGGCCCTGGAAGAGTTAGAGCAACCCTACCAGATCGTCCGCTATCAGCGTGAGAAAACCATGCTTGCCCCGGATTCACTCAAAAAAGTCCATCCACTGGGTAAGTCTCCGGTGCTGGAAGATGGCGGGCTGGTGATTGCCGAATCCGGCGCTATCCTTGAGTACCTTCAGGAAACCTATGATCCTGAACAGCGCTTTAAACCGCAGGACCCCGCCATGCGCCAGCAGTATCGGTTCTGGCTGCATTATGCAGAAGGTTCGCTGATGCCGTTGTTACTGATGAAACTGGTATTTTCCAGTCTGGGTAAAGCGCCGGTGCCGTTTGGCTTTCGAACAATAGGCAAAGCCCTGGGCGGCGGCATTCAAAAAGCCTGGCTGAATAAACAAATAACGACTCATGCCCGGTTTATTGAATCTGAACTGGCGCACCGTCCCTGGTTTGCAGGGGAGGCGCTAAGCATGGCTGACGTGCAGATGAGCTTCCCCATCTTTGCCTTACTTGCCAGAGGCGGCCTTGACGACCTTCCCAATACCAAAGCCTGGCAAAAACGCGTTGAACAGCGTCCGGCCTGGCAACGGGCGATACAGCAGGGTGGACCTTTTGAGCTACCGGGCAGCGAAAAGTGATCCCGAAATGTTGCAAAGTTGCGCACCCACGATAACGTTTGCGCATATGGCGGTTATTTCTTCACCGCCATAAGCGAAAATTAGCAAAAAGCGGCAAAGTTCTGTTGAAAAGCGGTATCTAAACGCTGGATAATCGTTTGCCTTTTTCTTCCAACCGTTTTGTATGCGCGGAGTTAAACGTTTGCTTTTTGTGACACCCCTTTGTCACAAAGCATAGGGAAACGACGTTTGACACGCAGTGGACTGTCCGCCGCGTATACCAACGAACGATAAAAATTCTCAGGGGATGTTTTCTATGTCTACGCCTTCAGCGCGTACCGGCGGTTCGCTTGACGCTTTCTTTAAAATTTCTGCCCGTGGCAGCACGGTTCGTCAGGAAGTTGTCGCCGGTTTAACCACTTTTCTGGCAATGGTCTATTCCGTCATTGTGGTGCCCGGCATGCTGGGCAAAGCAGGCTTTCCGCCCGCTGCGGTTTTTGTGGCAACCTGCCTGGTTGCCGGTGTGGGTTCTATCGTCATGGGCCTGTGGGCGAATCTGCCGCTGGCTATCGGTTGTGCTATCTCGCTGACGGCGTTCACCGCATTTAGCCTGGTGCTGGGTCAGCAGATCAGCGTCCCGGTTGCGTTAGGTGCAGTGTTCCTGATGGGGGTATTGTTCACCGTGATTTCCGCTACGGGCATTCGTAGCTGGATCCTGCGCAACCTGCCGCAGGGCGTTGCGCATGGCACGGGTATCGGTATCGGCCTGTTCCTGCTGCTGATTGCGGCCAATGGCGTGGGTCTGGTTGTGAAAAATCCTCTGGACGGTCTGCCGGTTGCGCTGGGTCATTTCGCCAGCTTCCCGGTCATCATGTCGCTGATTGGTCTTGCGGTCATCATCGGTCTGGAAAAACTGAAGGTGCCGGGCGGTATCCTGCTGACCATCATTGGTGTCTCCATCGTCGGCCTGATTTTCGATCCGAGCGTCCACTTCTCCGGCATCTTCGCGATGCCATCGCTCAGTGATGACAAAGGTAATTCGTTAATTGGTAGCCTGGATATCATGGGTGCGCTGAATCCGGTTGTTCTGCCAAGCGTGCTGGCGCTGGTGATGACCGCCGTGTTTGATGCCACCGGCACGATCCGCGCGGTAGCCGGGCAGGCGAATCTGCTGGATAAAGACGGCCAAATCATTGATGGCGGTAAAGCGCTGACCACTGACTCCCTGAGCAGCGTCTTCTCCGGGCTGGTGGGGGCTGCGCCTGCGGCGGTCTATATCGAATCGGCAGCGGGTACAGCGGCTGGCGGGAAAACCGGTCTGACTGCGCTGACTGTAGGTGTATTGTTCCTGTTGATTCTGTTCCTCTCGCCGCTCTCTTATCTTGTACCGGCTTACGCCACCGCTCCTGCGCTGATGTACGTCGGCCTGCTGATGCTCAGTAACGTCGCTAAAATTGATTTTGCTGATTTTGTGGATGCGATGGCGGGCCTCATCACGGCGGTGTTTATCGTGCTGACCTGTAACATCGTAACCGGCATCATGATCGGTTTTGCCTCGCTGGTTATTGGCCGCGTGGTTTCCGGTGAGTTCCGTAAGCTGAACATTGGCACCGTCGTGATTGCGGTGGCGCTGGTGGTCTTCTATGCCGGTGGCTGGGCTATCTAAAGCAATGCTGGATGGCAAAAACGGGCGGCGCTGGCCGCCCGTTCTCATTTTTGCGCACATCTCGTTATCATTGCGTTAAGCTGGATGTTCTATTATCAAGGCATGACGCCTTTATAAAAAACATTGCAACAGGGAACGCATGGAACTCTTTTTTACCATTCTCATCATGATCCTCGTGGTATCGCTCTCCGGGGTCGTTACCCGTGTTTTACCCTTCCAGATCCCCCTCCCGCTGATGCAAATTGCCATCGGCGCGCTGTTGGCTTTTCCTACGTTTGGTCTGCACGTGGAGTTTGATCCGGAACTGTTTCTGGTCCTCTTTATCCCGCCGCTGCTCTTCGCTGATGGCTGGAAAACACCGACGCGAGAGTTTCTCGAGCATGGGCGAGAGATCTTCGGTCTTGCGCTGGCGCTGGTCGTTGTGACCGTCGTGGGAATTGGTTTTCTCATCTATTTTCTGGTGCCAGGCATTCCACTGGTACCGGCTTTTGCGTTAGCTGCGGTGTTGTCACCCACCGATGCGGTGGCATTGTCGGGTATTGTCGGCGAAGGGCGCATTCCAAAGAAAATCATGGGTATTTTGCAGGGTGAGGCGCTGATGAATGACGCCTCTGGCCTGGTGTCGCTAAAATTTGCCGTGGCCGTGGCAATGGGCACGATGGTCTTCACCATCGGCGGTGCCACCGTCGAATTTTTCAAAGTGGCCATCGGCGGCATTCTCGCCGGGTTTGTGGTGAGCTGGCTGTATGGTCGCTCACTGCGTTTTCTCAGCCGCTGGGGTGGTGATGAACCTGCTACCCAGATAGTTCTGCTGTTCCTTCTGCCGTTCGCCTCTTATCTGATTGCTGAACATATTGGTTTCTCCGGTATCCTGGCGGCGGTGGCGGCGGGGATGACCATCACCCGTTCCGGCATGATGCGTACCGCGCCGCTGGCTATGCGCCTGCGAGCCAACAGCACGTGGGCGATGCTGGAGTTTGTCTTCAATGGCATGGTGTTCCTGCTGTTAGGCCTGCAGCTGCCGGGTATTCTGGAGTCCTCTCTGGTGGCGGCGGAGGCCGATCCCAATGTCGAAACCTGGATGCTGTTTACTGACATCGTACTGATTTATCTGGCGCTGATGCTGGTCCGCTTTGGCTGGTTGTGGACCATGAAAAACTTCAGCAAACGCTTTTTACGCAAGAAGCCGATGGAGTTTGGTTCCTGGAGCACACGTGAGCTGCTGATTGCCACCTTTGCGGGCGTGCGTGGGGCCATTACCCTGGCGGGTGTGTTGTCTGTTCCCCTGTTCCTGCCAAACGGTATGGACTTCCCGGCCCGGTATGAACTGGTGTTCCTCGCCGCGGGCGTTATCCTCTTCTCGCTGTTTGTAGGGGTGATTGCCCTGCCGCAACTGCTCCAGCACATTGAAGTGCGTGACCATACGCAGCAGTTCAAAGAAGAACGCATGGCTCGTGCAGCAACGGCAGAAGTGGCGATTGTCGCGATCCAGAAGATGGAAGAGCGCATGGCGGCAGATGCTGAAGAGAACATCGATAATCAGCTGCTTACCGAAGTCAGCTCAAGGGTTATCGGAAACCTGCGACGTCGTGCGGATGGCCGTAATAATGTCGAAAGTTCGCTAATGGAAGAGAACCTGGAGCGGCGCTTTCGTCTGGCGGCACTGCGGTCAGAGCGCGCTGAGTTGTACCATCTGCGTGCAACCCGTCAAATCAGTAATGAGACGCTGCAGAAGATGCTTCACGATCTGGACTTACTGGAGTCACTGCTGGTAGAGCACAAATAAACCTTTTGCCCGCCCGGTAACGAGACGCTTACCGGGCTGTGGCGTCAAAGACCGTTGTGGTCGTGTTCAGAAAAAATCCCTCGCAGCACGTCAGCCACGCTCTGGCGCTGTGTGATAAGTAAACGCCGTCGCGCCAGATCAACCCCAACCGCCAGCGCAAATCGCTCTCCAGTGGAACCCAGTTTAGCGTCTGCCTGTCGAGACGCTGACAGATTGGCTCAGGCAAAATAGCAATGCCCACGCCAGCCTGCACCATCGCGGCAAGAAAATCCCACTGCCCGCTGCGTACCGCAATTTGCGGTTTCACACCATGTTCACTGAAGAGCTGATTAAGCTGGCGGCTTAAGGCGAAATCCTCGTTGTAGATGAGCAGCGGGTGGTCGGCAAGCAGTGCCGGCGTAATGGATTTCATGGTGTGCCACTCACCGGAACGCGGCGTCAGCACACAGAGCGGATGGCTGAACAGGGGGAGGGCGGCAAGGCCGCTGTCCGACGCTACCGGCAGGGCCGTCATGGCGACATCAAGCTCCCCATTAATGACAGCCTGCTGCACCGATAAGCCACCAAACTCAGCAATTTTCAGCTCGACCCCTGGATAGCGTTGGCGAAATAAACCGATGGGACCCGCCATTAACATGCCAACCATCGGGGGAATACCCAGGCGCAGCACGCCGCTGTTCAGCGCGTTGATATCACCCAGTTCGTCCTCCAGCTGGCGAAATTCAGTAAGAATTGCCAGGCCACGTTCGAACACCACCCGTCCGGTATCAGTGAGCAATAATTTGCGCCCGTCACGAATAAGCAGTGTGCAGTTAAGTTCATCCTCAAGGTTTTTAAGCATCTTGCTGATGGTAGGCTGCGTGACGAATAAGCGCTCCGCTGCGCGCGTGAAACTTTGCTGGCGCACCACCTCGACAAAATAACGCAGCGTTCGGATATCCATCATTATTCCTTAAGACCCTGCCTGCAATGAGTTTAATGTATTTCTGAACGCAGCGGTGGCACTCTGTACGCGGCCTCTGTCTCATTTGTGCAAGAAATAGTGATGAAAATAACCTGAGTCTCCTCAGTGTCTGCAGGTAATAAAAAACGCATCGCTGCCGGCTGCATAAAACCCCATAAAGCCCAACAAAAAAATAGCGCGGAGTGACCCGCGCTGCTCATTCTCTATTGCTGCTTTCTGAGGCGCGACACCAGTTCAAATTCGCTGAAATTGACCGGGCGCTGTTGCTGCATTGACAGATTTCCCGCAATGCCGGTCAGAATAGACATGGCCCCTGCCCGGTGGTCGGCCGCGCGCTGAAGCGGATCATGGCCTGGCGTGCCGAACAGGTCGGCGAGCATCGCGTTATCGCCGCCGCCATGACCCCCTTCACCCAGGGTAAAATCCGCCTCCCAGGCGGGCGCAAACATCGGGAATACCGTAATATTGCAGGACTCCAGACTACCCTCGTCAGCGCGCGCGCCTCCGGCGTTAACGTAGGATTTTTCAACGATTTTCATCTCAAGTCGCCCAAGACTGCCGTTAAACACCACGTTCAGTCCCTCCCAGGGCAAGTACGTATTCAGCGAATAACTGAGCTGGCACTGGTTCTGGTATTTCACCAGTACTGAGAGCGTATCTTCGATGGTGATCCCATCGCTGAATACGCTCTGATCGCGCCAGTAGTTATCCTCATGTTCTGCATCGAGATAGAGCGCTTTGAGCTGCGGATTTTCCTCCATATGCAGCGCGAAAGGGTCATTTTTCGCCGCCGGATAGCCGTGAGCCCGTGGATAAAAGTCGGTAACGCCACGCTTTTCCGCATTCTCTTTACCATAAAAACGGAGCGCCCCTTCGGCGTAAACCCGCTGCGGGTAACTATCAAGCCAGAAGTTCATCAGATCGAAATGGTGAGTGGATTTGTGGACCAGCAGGCCGCCGCTGTTGCGTTTCTCCCGGTGCCAGCGACGGAAATAATCTGCACCGTGCTCGGTATTCAGTAGCCATTCGAAATGGACAGAGTAAACCTCGCCAATGGCACCGCTCATTAACAGTTCGCGCACTTTACTGTGGTGAGGCGCATAGCGGTAATTGAAGGCCACACGCACGGTATGGCCGGTCTCTTCAATGGCATCGAGAATACGCAGGGCGCGTTTTTCATCAATGGTCATCGGTTTTTCGGTTATAACATCGCAGCCTGCTTTCAGCGCCCGCACAATATAATCATCATGCGTGCGGTCCATCGTGGTGACAATAATAATATCCGGGCGCGTTTCATGGATCATCGCTTCAAATTGCCCGGCAGGCCAGGTCGAAACCGGCTCTGCGCCTTCTTTTGTTAATAAGGTATTGGCATACTGCATTCGCGTCTGATTGGTATCACAAAAGGCGACCATCCGCGCATTCTCTTTCCACTGCCCCCCGATGGCGGCAATATAAAGCCCGGCACGTCCCCCTGTACCCACAAGAGCATATTTCTTCATAGCATCCTCTTTGACTCAATGAATAAGCGTATCTAAGTAATAAAACAATGTTTCAGTTTGCTTGTTTACTGTAACGCTACGGCTGAGGATGGATACTGTGCGGGGAGAAAAATGTGATCCCCGGCCAGAATGACCGGGGAGTGTGATTAATGCGCGCGACCTTGATCGATGCCAATACCCGTTTGCGAACGGATAAACTGCGCACGGAACTGCTCGCGTTCACGCAGCCCTTCGGCGGTATTATCGGTAATTGAGAAGATCCAGATACCAATAAAGGCCACGGCGATGGAGAAGAGTGCCGGATATTCATAAGGGAATATCGGAGCGGCATTACCCAGGATCTTCACCCAAATGGTCGGGCCCAGCACCATCAGAATAACCGCGGTCAAAAGCCCCAGCCAGCCGCCAATCATTGCGCCACGGGTGGTCAGTTTGGACCAGTACATGGAGAGCAGAATGATCGGGAAGTTACAGCTGGCAGCAATGGAGAACGCCAGGCCTACCATGAAGGCAATATTCTGATTTTCAAACAGAATACCCAGAAGAATGGCGACGACACCCAGCACCAGCACGGTAATTTTCGACACTCTCAGCTCATCACGTTCGGTTGCCCCTTTACGGAACACGTTAGCATAGAGGTCATGAGACACCGCCGAAGCACCTGCCAGCGTGAGGCCGGCCACTACCGCCAGAATGGTGGCGAAGGCTACGGCTGAGATAAAGCCAAGGAACAGGTTACCGCCCACGGCGTTCGCCAGATGGACAGCGGCCATGTTGTTGCCGCCAATCAATGCACCTGCCGCATCTTTAAAGGCCGGATTCGCCCCCACCAGCATGATGGCACCAAAGCCGATGATAAAGGTCAGGATGTAGAAGTAGCCCATAAAACCGGTGGCATAAAAGACGCTTTTACGCGCCTCACGTGCATCACTCACCGTGAAGAAGCGCATCAGAATGTGTGGCAGACCTGCCGTACCGAACATCAGACCCAGCCCCAGAGACAAGGCGGATATAGGATCTTTCACCAGCCCTCCCGGGCTCATAATGGCAGACCCTTTGGGGTGTACCGCCATCGCTTCGGTGAAAAGGTTATTGAAGCTAAAGCCAACGTGTTTCATCACCATAAAGGCCATAAAGGTGGCGCCAAACAGCAGCAGCACGGCTTTGATGATCTGCACCCAGGTGGTAGCGAGCATGCCACCGAAGAGTACATACATCACCATCAGCACACCCACCAGCACCACGGCAACATGGTAGTTCAGGCCGAACAGCAGCTGAATGAGCTTACCGGCACCCACCATCTGTGCGATGAGGTAAAGCGCGACCACCACCAGCGAGCCGCAGGCAGAGAGTGTGCGAATCGGCCCCTGTTTCAGGCGGTAGGAGGCGACGTCAGCAAAGGTGTAGCGACCAAGATTACGCAGACGTTCGGCAATCAGAAACAGAATGATAGGCCAGCCCACCAGGAAGCCCAGTGAGTAGATGAGCCCGTCATACCCGGAAGTAAAGACCAGCGCGGAGATGCCGAGAAACGACGCCGCCGACATATAGTCTCCGGCAATCGCCAGGCCGTTCTGAAAGCCGGTAATATTGCCGCCCGCCGTATAATAGTCGCTACGGGTGCGGGTACGTTTTGAAGCCCAGTATGTGATACCGAGCGTGAACGCCACGAAAATCACAAACATAATGATCGCCTGCCAGTTGGTTGGCTGACGCTGCACAGCTCCGGTGAGCGCATCCGCCGCCTGAGAGGCGAAAGAGGTGACGAGAAGTGGGGCGGCGAGCGCCATCAAAAAACGTTTCATGGTGCTTTTACCTCTTGCAGAACCGCTCTGTTCAGACGATCAAACTCGCCGTTGGCACGCCAGACGTAAACGCCGGTGAGAATAAATGAAATCAGGATCACACCCACGCCAATCGGAATACCGCGCGTGATGCTACTGCCGTCGGAAATCGGTGTCCCGAGCCAGCCAGGGGCGAAAGCGATAAGCAGAATAAAGCTGACGTAAATCACCAGCATAATAAGCGACAATATGGTGGCAAACCGTTGCCTTTTTTCGACTAACTCCCTGAAATGCGCGTTGTTTTCAATCCGTTGATAAATGGTGTCATTCATCACAGAGTCTCCAGAGGTATCCCCTTCGTCTTTCGCGCCGCAGGTGCGTTGGCTGCGCTCGTTACTCGGCCCATCCCTGGGCCTCGCCCCTGACGGGGCCGTTACAAGTAACGTTCAAATCTGTTCCATACAGATTTGTCACCCCAGTCACATAGTTCACTATGCTCCTGAGGATGTGCTCGCTTGCCGCCTTCCTGCAACACAAAATCCTTTGGGGAGGGGTTTTTTATATTATTCCCTCCCCCGGATGGGAGAGGGGTAGGGTGAGAATAACGTTACGATGGCATGGTGATGGCCTGCTTCTCTTCGAGCAGTTTGTCCACGACACCAGGATCGGCCAGAGTGGATGTATCGCCCAAATTGCTGGTATCTCCGGCGGCAATCTTGCGCAGAATGCGGCGCATGATCTTGCCTGAGCGGGTTTTGGGTAACGAGTCGGTCCAGTGCAGCACGTCCGGCGTCGCCAGCGGGCCAATCTCTTTACGCACCCAGTTACGGACCTCAGTGTAGAGCGCAGGGGTCGGCTCTTCTCCGTGGTTCAGCGTGACATAGGCGTAGATAGCCTGGCCTTTAATATTGTGCGGAATACCGACCACCGCGGCTTCGGCGATTTTCGGGTGAGAGACCAGCGCTGACTCAATCTCGGCGGTGCCCAGACGGTGTCCGGAGACGTTCAGCACATCATCCACGCGACCGGTTATCCAGTAATAACCATCGTCGTCACGACGTGCGCCGTCGCCACTGAAGTACATGTTTTTGAAGGTGGAGAAGTAGGTCTGCTCAAAACGGTCATGGTCGCCAAAGAGCGTGCGGGCCTGTCCCGGCCAGGAGTCGACAATCACCAGGTTACCCTCGGTCGCTCCTTGCTGGGGATTCCCTTCGTTATCCACCAGCGCAGGCTGCACACCGAAGAACGGACGCGTCGCGGAACCGGCTTTCAGCTGGGTAGCGCCGGGCAGCGGCGTTATCATGAACCCCCCGGTTTCGGTCTGCCACCAGGTGTCCATCACCGGGCATTTTTCGTTGCCGATTTTTTTCCAGTACCACTCCCAGGCTTCCGGGTTGATTGGCTCGCCCACGGACCCGAGAATGCGCAGTGAAGAACGGTCAGTCCCTTCAATCGCTTTGTCGCCTTCGGCCATCAGGGCGCGAATCGCGGTCGGTGCGGTGTAAAGAATATTCACCTTGTGCTTATCGACCACCTGGCTCATGCGTGCCGGGGTTGGCCAGTTTGGTACGCCCTCAAACATCAGCGTGACCGCGCCACAGGCCAGCGGCCCGTACAGCAGGTAGCTGTGTCCGGTGACCCAGCCGACGTCGGCGGTACACCAGTAGACATCGCCATCATGATAGTCGAAGACATATTTAAAGGTGCTTGCGGCATACACCAGATAGCCGGCAGTGGTGTGCAGCACCCCTTTCGGCTTGCCGGTTGAACCCGAGGTATAAAGGATAAACAACGGATCTTCCGCATTAACTTCAACCGGCTGGTGCTCGTCGCTGGCGGTTGCAGTCAGCGCATCCCACCACAGGTCGCGGCCTTCATGCCACTCAATGTTGCCGCCGGTACGCTTGAGTACAACCACATGTTCAACGGTTTTGACGCTTGGGTTTTTCAGCGCATCATCGACGTTCTTTTTCAGCGGAATGCTGCGTCCTGCGCGTACCCCTTCATCGGCGGTTATCACCAGCCGTGAACTGGAATCCACGATGCGCCCGGCAACGGCTTCGGGTGAGAAGCCGCCGAAGATAACCGAGTGAACCGCACCGATGCGCGCGCAGGCGAGCATGGCGACGGCAGCTTCAGGCACCATCGGCATATAAATAGCCACGACATCGCCTTTTTTGATGCCAAGATCCACCAGTACATTGGCAAAGCGGCAGACGTCACGGTGCAGTTCGCGGTAAGTGATGTTTTTACTTTGCGTCGCATCATCACCTTCCCAAATAATCGCGGTCTGATCGCCACGCGTGGAAAGGTGTCTGTCCAGGCAGTTAGCCGCAAGGTTAAGCGTGCCGTCTTCATACCATTTAATTGAAATATTGCCTGGCGCGAAGGAGGTATTTTTTACCTTCTGATAAGGTTTAATCCAGTCAAGGATTTTACCCTGCTCGCCCCAGAACGCATCCGGGTCGGTGACCGATTGCTGATATTTCGCCTCGTACTGCTCCGGATTAATCAGGCAACGCTCCGCAATATTTGCGGGAATATCGTGTTTATGGATTTGGCTCATGGCTTTTGCTCTCCTTGTAGGATGTTAATGATATGTCACATAAACGTTAATTGTAGGGGCTTTGCCGGCTTTGTTTATTATTTGCGCGACAGATCACGCATTAATGAACAGGTTGAAAAATGGGCAAATGAAACTTTGCAGGGAAATAATTACCCGTGGGCATTATCTAAAATAGGCGCAAAAAAAGCGGTTTCATAACAAATAGTTATGCACGATAAATGGTATAAAAATGCGGTTTTAAACAAAAAATCAGTCAATACCCCTTCTGGTAAAGGGTTGCACGTTACACCCTGCAAATGGTACTGATAACGCGCGTTAAAAAACCCCGTAAGAGCGTGTGACGCTAACCATACCCTTTCCCTATGAGTCGTTCCCCGGTCGGGAAAGTCGCTTTATTGAGGATCTCTGCAGTTATGAAAACATTGAAAGTCAGCCTGGCCTGGCAGATTTTGCTGGCCCTGGTGCTGGGTATTCTTCTGGGCAGCTATCTGCATTACCAGAGCGACAGCCGTGAATGGCTTATCGCGAATCTTCTGTCTCCGGCAGGGGATATCTTTATCCACTTAATTAAAATGATTGTGGTGCCCATTGTTATTTCCACGCTGGTTGTCGGTATTGCCGGTGTCGGTGATGCGAAACAACTGGGGCGAATTGGCCTGAAAACCATTCTCTATTTCGAAGTGATCACCACGGTTGCTATCGTGCTGGGTATTACGCTGGCGAATGTGTTCCAGCCAGGTACGGGCATCGATATGACGCAACTGGCATCGGTGGATATTTCGAAATATCAGAGCACGACGGCCGAGGTGCAAAGTCATGCTCATGGCCTGATGGGGACGATTCTCTCCCTGGTGCCGACCAATATCGTGGCCTCAATGGCAAAAGGCGATATGCTGCCGATCATCTTCTTCTCGGTATTGTTTGGCCTCGGGCTCTCTTCACTGCCTGCCACGCATCGCGAACCGCTGGTGACCGTATTCCGCTCTATTTCAGAAACCATGTTTAAAGTTACCCATATGGTGATGCGCTATGCGCCGGTTGGGGTATTTGCGTTAATTTCCGTGACGGTCGCCAACTTTGGTTTCGCCTCTTTGTGGCCGCTGGCAAAGCTGGTTATCCTGGTGTATTTCGCGATTCTGTTCTTCGCACTGGTGGTGCTGGGGATCGTGGCGCGTATCTGCAAGCTCAGCATCTGGACGCTTATCCGCATCCTGAAAGAAGAGCTGATTCTGGCCTACTCCACGGCGAGCTCTGAGAGCGTGCTGCCGCGTATCATTGAGAAGATGGAAGCCTACGGTGCCCCGGCGTCAATCACCAGCTTCGTGGTGCCAACCGGTTACTCATTCAACCTCGACGGCTCTACGTTGTACCAGAGTATTGCGGCTATCTTTATTGCCCAGCTGTACGGCATTGATCTGTCGCTCGGCCAGGAGATTATTCTGGTGCTGACCCTGATGGTGACCTCAAAAGGGATCGCGGGTGTGCCGGGGGTATCCTTTGTGGTGCTGCTGGCAACGCTCGGTAGTGTCGGTATCCCGCTGGAAGGTCTGGCGTTTATTGCCGGCGTTGACCGTATCCTTGATATGGCGCGTACCGCACTGAATGTGGTTGGTAATGCGCTGGCTGTGCTGGTTATCGCCAAGTGGGAACACCGCTTCGACAGCAAAAAAGCACAGGCTTACGAGCGTGAAATGCTCGGTAAGTTTGAAAAAACCGCCGACCAGTAATCTTTGCTCCGCCCTCACCATAATGAGGGCGGAGAAAAATTGGGTGCATTAAGAACCTCACTTCCAAATAAGTCGGGCGAGTTTCCCCGCCCGAGAGTTAACCTA
This sequence comes from Yokenella regensburgei, assembly GCF_051486985.1. Lineage (GTDB taxonomy): Bacteria > Pseudomonadota > Gammaproteobacteria > Enterobacterales > Enterobacteriaceae > CBFFRJ01. Next base: position 82,012 of record NZ_JAHVDV010000011.1, on the reverse strand, counting down.
ACGAACAGGCTAATTTCGCTACTACCTCCTGATTCTCTCCACGAATATATAATTCGCACAGTTTCCCACGATGAATAAATGAAAACGTCAGGATCGTCAGACACACGATAATAAGAATGGCCAACGTCTATTTTAATGGCTCCATGCCTAATACTCCTTGTAAAAAAAGGGTACGAGGCCACTCTCAACTTGTTTGGAGTTGAGGTAGAGTAGCCTCGGGTTATTGGAAACTAGCCCTGGGCTTTTCCACTCTCTGACCTTCAACAATAATGCTCAAGACCAGAAAGCCTTAAGCACCGCGACGTATAACATTCAATTTCATATACCCGTCATACTTCAAGCTGCATGTGCGTTGGCTCTCCTCACTCACCCCAGTCACTTACTGGAGTAAGCTCCTGGGGATTCGCTGCGTTGCCGCCTGCCTGCAACTCGAATTATTTAGGGTGTTAAAATAAAGACAAAGCAGAATGTAATTTCGTTGCATTTATTCCATGTTCATGGAATAACACTCGCAAAAGAGCTATTTAATATTTATATAATGAATTAATTATTGGTGGAAATAAAACGGCGCAGGGACTAAATCCTCTGCGCCTTTTATTCTTTACCGAAGGTATTACCCCATCGCGCTTTCGCGCAAGCGGGATTTCAGCTTAGTATACTCATCAATGACGTACTGTTCCGCGGCACGCTGGTCGGCAATAGGTTCAATATTGACGGCACAGTATTTGTACTCCGGCGTTTTGGTAATCGGACTGAGGTTCTCGGTCACCAGCTCATTGCAGGCACCAATCCACCACTGGTAGGTCATATACACAGCTCCTCTGTTCGGGCGCTCACTGACCTGTGCACGGGTGATAATCCGCCCTTTACGTGAGTTCACCCACACCAGGGCTTCATCCTCAATACCAAGGCGCACGGCATCGGCGACGTTGATTTGCGCATAGCCGGGTTCATCCGCCAGGGCAGAAAGTGCGGCACAGTTACCGGTCATCGAACGGCAGGAGTAGTGGCCGACTTCACGCACGGTAGAGAGCACCATCGGATATTCGTCAGTGAGTTTATCGACAGGTGCCACCCAGTCGCAGGTGAAGAACTTCGCAAGGCCGGTATCGGTGTCGAACTTCTCTTTAAAGAGATACGAGGTACCCTGATCGGCATCCGAGGTGTCACGACACGGCCACTGGATGTAGCCCAGTTCACCCATTTTTTCATAGGTGGCACCGTAGAATTCCGGGCAGAGGTGACGCAATTCGTCCCAGATGTCCTGCGTGTTGTGGTAATGCATCGGATAACCCATGCGGGTGGCAATCTCACTGATAATCTGCCAGTCCGTTTTCAGATCCCACTGCGGTTCCACTGCCTTAAAGAAGCGCTGGAAGCCACGGTCAGCCGCCGTGTACACCCCTTCATGTTCGCCCCATGACGTTGAGGGTAAAATGACATCCGCTGCCGCCGCGGTTTTGGTCATGAAGATATCCTGCACGATGACCAGCTCCAGATCCTCAAACGCCTTACGCACGGCGGAGAGCTCTGCGTCTGTCTGCAGCGGATCTTCTCCCATAATGTAAGCCGCACGCACGTCACCGTGCGCCGCGCGGTGTGGCAGTTCGCTGATGCGATAGCCAGTATGTGCAGGCAGGCTTTCCACGCCCCAGGCCCTGGCGAATTTATCGCGGTGGGCCTGCTCTTTCACGAACTGATAGCCGGGGAAGGTATCCGGCAGTGCTCCCATATCGCAGGCGCCCTGGACGTTATTCTGACCACGTACCGGGTTAACCCCGACATGGGGTTTGCCGAGGTTGCCGGTCAGCATGGCGAGACTGGTCAGCGAGCGCACGGTCTCCACCCCCTGGTAAAACTGGGTGACGCCCATGCCCCAAAGAATGGTGGCATTTTTCGCCCCGGCATACAGACGCGCCGCGTTACGGATCTCCGTTGCCTGCACGCCCGTAATCTCTTCTACCGCCTCAGGTGTATAGCCTTCGACGATTTTTTTATACTCATCAAAGCCTTGTGTGCGTGACGCCACAAATGCCTGGTCGTAAAGCTTTTCTGCAATAATGACGTGTCCGAGCGCATTCAGCAGCGCAATATTGGAGCCGTTTTTCAGCGCCACGTGCATATCCGCAATGCGCGCGGTTTCAATTTTCCGCGGATCGCAGACGATGATTTTTGCCCCGTTCTGTTTTGCGCGAATCACATGATTAGCGACGATGGGGTGGGAATCTGCCGGGTTGTAGCCAAAGATGAACACAAGATCCGTGTTATCGATTTCATTAATGGCATTGCTCATTGCGCCATTGCCGACCGACTGGTGCAGACCTGCAACCGAGGGGCCGTGTCAGACGCGTGCGCAACAGTCGACGTTATTAGTACCAATAACGGCGCGCGCAAATTTTTGCATGATGTAGTTGGTTTCGTTACCCGTGCCCCGTGACGAGCCGGTCGTCTGAATCGCATCCGGGCCATACTTCGCTTTAATGGCGCTCAGGCGGCTGGCGACGTACTCCAGGGCTTCGTCCCAGCTAACGGACTCCAACTTGCCGCCACGCTCACGACGGAGCATAGGGGTTTTCAGGCGAGGAGTGAGGATCTGGGTGTCGTTGATAAAATCCCAGCCGTAATAGCCTTTCAGACACAGCGTACCCTGGTTGGTTTTACCCTGCGCCGCTTCCGCCCGAACGATTTTGCCGTTATCCACCACCAGGTTTATTTTGCAACCTGAGGCGCAGTAGGGGCAAACCGTGACGACTTTTTTCATCGCTATCGCTCCAGTTAAGAAAAAGCGCGCTTTCGCGCCATCACACCCATTATGCATCATCTAAGCCATGCTGCTTTTGTGGGTATTGCCGGATCTTAAGCCCAATTTCTGTTCAAAATGCTGACGACGGGCAGGATGTCGTCAGATTTGACGTGACCACAGGGAAGGGGGATGTGACGGTGATTATAAAAACAGCATTAATTCACCGCCGTTATGCATCCGCCAAATAAAATAAAGCAGAATAGGTAAACTTTCCTGACGGATGCGGACGATGAAACCTGCAATTCTGATAGTGGATGACGATCTGGCGGTGTGTGAACTGCTGAACGATGTGCTCAGCGAGCATGTCTTTACCGTTCTCGTTTGCCATAACGGGCTGGATGCTATCGCGGCGGTAGCGCGTCATCCGGAGATAGCGCTGGTGTTGCTGGACATGGTTCTGCCGGACATCAACGGATTGATGGTGTTACAACAACTGCAAAAGCAGCGCCCGGCGCTGCCCGTCATTATGTTGACAGGCCTCGGCAGTGAGTCCGATGTGGTGGTGGGGCTGGAAATGGGGGCCGACGACTATATTGGTAAACCCTTCAATGGCCGCGTACTGGTGGCACGGGTCAAAGCCGTCATGCGGCGAACCGGTGCGCTGGCGACAGAAGCGGCAAACGTGAAGGTGGCTGGTTTCAGTTTTAACGGCTGGCATCTCGACCCGGCACGCTGCGCCTTACAGGATCCCCGGCAGCAGACCGTGGCGCTGACCCAGGGCGAGTACAGTCTGCTGCTGGCGCTGGTGCAAAATGCGCGCCGTGTCCTGAACCGGGAGCAGTTACTGGAACTCACGCACAGTGAAAGTATCGAGGTGTTTGATCGCACCATCGATGTCTTGATTATGCGCCTGCGGCGTAAGATCGAAATCAATCCACACCAGCCCGCGCTCATTAAAACCATTCGCGGCATCGGCTATGTGTTTGCCGCTGACGTGGCCGACAATAATAAAGCGGCGTAACAGGCTACGCCGCATCCGTTAACTCTGCTTTAAGCTCCTCCAGCGTCTTCGCACCATCAATAGCGTTGGCGCATAACAGGCTGGCGCGGGCACACGCATGGGCCAGTTGAATGCTTTGCACCAGCGACCAGCGTTCATGGCAGCCGTACAACAGGCCCGCGCAGAACGCATCTCCCGCCCCCACGCTACCGACAATCTCTTCCTGTCTGAGCAGTCGTGATGCCACCCACTGGCCCTCGCTGCCGGCCTGCAATCCCCATGCGCCTTCCGGGCAATGAATGACCACACGCTGTTTCACACCGGCGTTCATTAGTTGGGTCGCGGCCAGGGAGATATGGTCGATATGGGGCGCATCGTCAGCTGTTCGCATCTCAAGCCCGCTAAACTCGCCCGCCTCCAGCTCATTAATCACCAGATAATCAAGATGCGGCAGGCAGGGAACGACCAGCGGCTGATAGCGCGGGTCGCCCTTGCGGGAGACCAAATCAAGGGACGTTTCATAACCCTGCTCGCGCATCTGCGCCAGCAGGCGCGCGCTGCGGGTGCCATATTCTTCATCCGGCAGATCGAGACTGTCGAGCAGCAGCAGGTAGCCAAGATGGAAGATTTTCAGGGTGGTGTCGAGACGGTCAAACGCGGGCAGATCCAGCAGGCGATTTGCCCCTGGCGAGTGGAAGAAGGTGCGCTGTCCGGTAGGGTCGGTCATCACCTGCGACATTGACGTGGGCGCCACGGTGGTGCGCTGCACGTGCTGGCGATTAACGTGGTACTGCTCCAGCATCGCCATAATATAATCACCGTCGTTATCCTCGCCCACAAGCCCCACGGCCTGAAGCGGCATACCGGTATGCATTTTTGCCAGCGTCAGCAGCACGTTAAGTGGCGCGCCGCCGGTGGAGCGTTCGCTCTGCGTGATCTCCGCCAGCCAGCCACGCTCCGGCCACTGCACAATCTGATGCACATGATCGACCAGCATATTTCCGGCGGCGATAATCCCCTGGCGCGCCATCAGCATTGCCCCGCACTGCCAAAGGTGCGCATCTGCGTGGCGACGGTATCGGTAATGGCCTCTTCGATACTCAACAATAACTGGGCGAACTCGTCATACACCGGCTGGCGATCGGCCATCCGCGCTTCGATGGTATCGAGTGCTGCCTGAGACATGCCGGTGTAGAAATTAATCTTATGGATGCCGAGCGAGATGGCGCGACGGAAATCCGCATCGCTGATCCCGGAGCCACCGTGCAGCACCAGCGGCAGGCCGGTTTGCTGACGAATCTCATCCAGCCGCGTGAAGTCGAGTCTGGGCTCCCCTTTGTATTTGCCATGAGCGTTACCGATGGCCACCGCCAGGGCATCAATGCCGGTGCGATCGACAAAGTCGCGCGCAAGGGCCGGGTCGGTAAAGAAGGCCTCATCGGCATGGCCGTAAAGTGCGCCGCCCTCATCGCCGCCCACGGCGCCCAGTTCAGCCTCCACCGACACGCCCACCGCATGACACATCTTCACCACTTCCCGCGTCTGGCGAATATTCTCCTCGTACTCCAGCGTTGAGCCGTCGAACATCACCGAGCTGAAACCAAGCCGCAGCGCGCGCACCACCGATTCGAAATGCAGGCCGTGGTCGAGGTTGAGCACCACCGGGATGTCGCTGCGCATGGCCTCAAACTTTACCGCTTCCACCAGCGAGTCGAGGGAGACATATTTAAAATGGACTTCGGCAATATTAATAATAAACGGCGAACGTTCCTGTTTTGCCGCCGCAAACAGGGCGCGCAGGAAATGAGAGTCGAGCACGTTAAAAGCGCCCAGTGCATAGCGGTGCTCACGGGCATGGGTTAAACCTTCAGCAAGCGAAATCAGCGGCATGGGAATCTCCTTTAATCCAGAAACAGACGGTATTCGTTACACAGCACTAACTGTGCGGTTTCGTCTTCCAGAATGTCGTTATAGCGATCCACGGGTGTCAGAAAGTGGTTATCGTGGTCGTCGTCGTTAACCGATGAGACCTCACCGACCAGCACATCACCAAAGCCCGTTTCGCCCCAGAAGCTGTGGTACAGGCCTGGTGTCAGGCAGATGCTTTCTCCGGGGGAGAGCCGCAACTGGCTGCCTGCTGCATGCGTTTGCATGCAGCCATCAATCACCACCGTCACGTCGCTGTTGACGGTCTCTTCTCTGGCACCGGCATTCCACAACTCAATGATGAGATTGCCGCCGCCGCGATTGATGATGTCTTCACGCTTGCGCCAGTGAAAATGCATCGGCGTTACCTGCCCGTCGCGCACGTGCATGATTTTCTCGGCATAGCATTTGGCATAAGGCGTGCCGTTTGGGGAGCCGTTACGCAGGGTAAAAAGCGTGAGCCCCTGGGTGTAAAAATCGGTACTGCCGAAGGCGGTCACATCCCAGCCGAGCTTGAGGTCAAAAACTTCTCGCCAGGCCCCTTTGTCGAGCTGCCGCCATTTAGTGGGCGGGAAACTGGCAAACGGCGGTAAATGCACATCGTGCATTGAAAAGAACTGGCGGGTATGGCCGAGTATTTCGTTGATTTCGGAGCGTTTCATGGCGATCTCCTGATGGCATTTGAGCGCGTTGTGCCCCTCACCCTAACCCTCTCCCCCCAGGGGCGAGGGGATGGTTTGCTCCCTCTCCCACAGGGGCGAGGGGATGGTTTGCTCCCTCTCTCACAGGGGCGAGGGGATGGTTTGCTCCCTCTCCCCTATGGGGAGAGGGCAGGGGTGAGGGGAAGAATCCGCACTTACTTAACCGTCCAGCCCTTGTAGTTCCCGACGTTCTGCTTGTCGATCATCGTCACCGGGATCAGCACCGGCTCTTTTGGCGCCGCTTTACCCTGCAGAATGTCGTAACCGATCTCCACCGCTTTGGCCGCCATGACCTGCGGGTCCTGCGCCGGGGTGGCTACGAACAGGGAGTTTTCACGCTTCAGCGCCTCCTCACCGTCCGGGGAACCATCCACGCCGACGATAAAGAATTCGTTGCGTTGCGCCTGTTTTGCTGCCAGATCGGCCCCGATCGCGGTCGGATCGTTAATCGCAAACACGCCGTCAATTTTCGGATGCGCAGCCAGCAACGAGGTCATGATCTCCAGACCCCCTTCGCGACTGCCTTTGGCGTTTTGGTTATACGAGAGCACTTTGATATCCGGGTGGCGCTTGAATTCAGTCTGGCAGCCTTCCACACGGTTCTGTACGGCGGATACCGGCGGTCCGTTGATGATGACTACGTTGCCTTTGCCTTTCAGGCGATCGGTAATGTACTTACAGGCCATTTCTCCGGCCTGGGTGTTATCGGAGGTAATAGTGGCATCGGCCCCTTCCGCTGCCACGTCAACGGCGACCACCACGATCCCGGCCTCTTTGGCGCGTTTCACCGCCGGACCAATGCCTTTAGAATCGGCGGCATTGAGGATAATCATGTCCACTTTTGCGGCGATGAAGTTATCAATCTGCGCCACCTGCTGGCCCAGATCGTAACCGCTCGACACCAGCGTGACTTTGACGTTATCACCCGCCAGCTTGCGAGCCTCAAGCTCAGCCCCTTTGGTGATTTGCACGAAGAACGGGTTAGCAAGATCGCCCACCGTTACCCCGATGGATTTCAGATCTTTTGCCTGGACAAACGGCGTTGCGACAAGCAGTGCGCCAGCACAGAGCGCGGTGACTAAGGGTTTCAAACGCATGTTCTTTCCTCACGTAGGGTTTTCAGGGAAATATTGTTGTTATGCACTTTGATGATGTCGGGTACGGTATTTATCTATCAGCACTGCAATGATGATCACCGCCCCTTTGATCACCAGTTGCCAGAAGTAGGAGACGCCCATCAGGGTCATGCCGTTATTCAGTGTGGCGATGATTAATGCGCCCACCAGCGTACCGGTGATGGTGCCAATACCGCCGACGAAGCTGGTGCCGCCAAGAATGACCGCCGCGATGGCATCCAGCTCATAGCCTGCTCCAAGATTGCCGTTGGCGCTGTAGAGGCGCGAGGCGCTCATCACTCCGCCGAGGCCAGAGAGCAAACCGCTCATGCCATAGACAAACAGCAGCACCATCCACACTTTGATACCGGTAAGACGGGCGGCCTGCATGTTGCCGCCAACGGCATAAATGTGAACGCCAAGCGTGGTACGCCGCAGGATGAACCAGCAGATGGCAATCACTGCCAGGGCGATTACCACCAGCCACGGCACCGGCCCGAGGTAGTTATTACCAATCCACTCAAAGCCAATACTGGAGTTAATCACCGTGGTGCCATCCGCCAGCAGATAAGCCGCACCGCGCAATGCCGTATAGGTGCCCAGCGTAACAATAAAGGGTGGTAGTCCGGCAAAGGCGACCAGCGCGCCATTAAACAACCCCAGCACCATGCCAAGCATCAGTGCGGCAGGAACTGAGAGCATGGCCAGTTCAGGCATCAGCGACACGACCATCGCCGCCACTGCCGTGGTGCCAAGAATCGACCCCACCGACAGATCGATACCCCCTGTCAGAATGATGAAAGTCATGCCAGCCGCGAGCACGATGTTGATCGAGGCCTGACGGGTAATGTTGAGCAGGTTACTTTCAGTGAAGAAGTTCGGTGCGATAAAGCCAAATACCGCCACAATCAGGATCAGAATGGGTAAAATACCGACCGTTTGCATCAGATCGCCCATCAGCATTTTCTTCGCTGAGGCCGACTTTGGTGTTGAGGCAGAGGTATGTTTAGATTCAGTCATGGTGCACCACCTGATGGGATTCGTTAACGCCGGTTGCCAGCGTCATAATGTTTTCCTGGCTAATCCGCTCGCCTTCCAGCTCGCCGGCAATGCTGCCTTCATGCATCACGTAAACGCGGTCACTCATCCCCACCACTTCCGGCAGTTCGCTGGAAATCATCAGAATGGCGACACCCTGACGCGCCATCTGGCTCATGATGCGGTAGATTTCGCTCTTGGCCCCGACGTCCACACCGCGCGTCGGTTCATCCAGGATGAGTATGCGCGGGCCGATGGCCACCCAGCGGGAGATCAACAGTTTTTGCTGGTTGCCGCCCGACAGGCCTCCCGCCCGCACCTGAGCGTGGGGTACGCGAATATTGAGCAACTTAATGGCGTCATCGGAGATGGACTGCGCTTTTTTGCGGTCGAGCATGCCGTAGTTAGCGTCGCGCTCAATGGTCGCCATGGTGATGTTTTCCTGCGCCGCCAGCTCCAGAAACAGACCCTGCTCTTTGCGGTTCTCGGTGAGAAACCCGATGCCCAAATCAATGGCGGCACGCGGCGAGTGAATCACCACCGGTTCGCCATCAATTTCGATTACCCCACCGGTGGCTTTACGCACGCCAAAAATCAGCTGTGCCAGTTCAGAGCGGCCCGCGCCCACCAGCCCGGCAAGGCCGACGATTTCACCTGAGCGAACCTGCAAACTGACCGGCTGAATTTTGCTGCCGTCGGTGAGGTGATGAATGTTCAGCCGGATGTCGCCTTTGGGGATGTCCCGCTCTTTGTTGAACAGGTCACTGAGTGGGCGGCCCACCATCATGCGTACCAGCTCAGAGGCGTTGAGTTTGTCGCGAGTCAGGCTGCCGACGTACTGCCCGTCACGCAGCACGCTCACCCGGTCAGAGAGCTCATACACTTCTGCCATACGGTGGCTGATGTAGATGATCGCCATTCCTTCGTCACGCAGACGCATGATCAGCTCAAACAGGCGGTGGGTTTCGCGGGAGGAGAGGGCGGCGGTGGGTTCATCCATTACCAGAATACGGCTGTTGCGGTGCAGAGCGCGGGCGATCTCCACCTGCTGCTGCTCAGCGATGGTCAATTTCATTACCAAATCGCTGGCTTTGAATTGTGCGCCGAGCCGGTCAATCACGCTCTGCGCCTGGGCCACCATTTCCCGGCGCTGTACCAGTCCGCCGCGTGAAATTTCGCTGCCGAGGAAGATGTTTTCCGCCACGGTCAGATTGGGGGCGAGCTGCATCTCCTGGTAAATCAGCGTGATGCCGGCCGCCAGCGCGTCTTTTGGCCCTTTAATATGAAACGGCTGACCGTCTATCAGGATCTCACCGCTGGTGGCAGTGTACGCCCCGGCGAGGATTTTCATCAGGGTGCTTTTACCTGCGCCATTTTCACCCATTAAGGCATGGATTTCACCGGCATACACCGTCAGGTCGACCCCTTTTAGCGCATAAAACTTGCCAAACACTTTGGCAATATTGCGCATCTCCAGAACCGGCGTCTTGCTCATTGCTTGCTCCTGCAAGGGTTTGGTTTACGCCAGTCCAACACGGCGAAATAAATGCAAAATGTCATTGGGCATTCATATTTGTCATATTGTTGAATAGTTAACGAAGATCACAGTTACGTAACATGACTTCCTTCACCCTCACCCCAGCCCTCTCCCTGGAAGGGAGAGGGAGAAAACCCGCTCCCGGCGCATTGGGGAGAGGGGGAAAACCAGGCCGCACTGAAGCCTCCTCTGTTCCTGGAAGGGAGGGGGGAAAAACCAGACCGCACCGAAGCGTCCCCTCGCACCTCCGGGGAGAGGGTCAGGGTGAGGGGAACACAGACACCGGAGCCCGCTATGCCTTATCGGCACAACTCGTTCTTCGCCAGCGCCCGTGGGCGACTGCTGTTCTTTAACCTCTTGGTGATGGCCGTGACCCTGATGGTCTGTGGCGTGGCGGTATTGGGTTTTCGCCATGCCAGCCAGATACAGGAACAGGTTCAGCAACAAACCCTGGATGACATGACCGCCAGCATGAATCTGGCGCGGGATACCGCCAACGTTGCCACGGCGGCGGTGCGCTTATCGCAGGTGGTAGGCGCACTGGAGTACAAAGGAGAAGCCGAGCGACTGAAGGCGACACAGACGGCGCTGCAGCGCTCGTTGTCACAACTGGCGCAGGCGCCGCTGGCACGGCTTGAACCTCAGCTTGTCGAGCGGATTACGTCGCGTAGCAACGAACTGGAACAGAGCGTAACGCAAATGCTGGAACGCGGTCAGCGTCGGCACCTTGAGCGCAATACGCTGCTCAGTTCGCTCTATCAAAACCAAAGCTATCTGCGCCACGTACAGCATATCAACCAGCGTGTAGGCGGGGCGCTACCCGATCCCCGGCTGCTCAGTGAGATGGACAGATTGCTGGATGCGGCCATTCGTACCCCTTCACCCACGGCGACGGTGCAGCAACTGACGGCGGTAATGAGACAACTGCCGTCGCAGACAACAAATCCGATGGTCAGCAGCATTGTGGCAGAGTTCAGAACCGAGCTTGGGAAACTCGCTCCGCTATCCGGGCAACTGGAAGAGAGCGATATGGCCATCAACTGGTCGATGTTTCATATCAAAGCGCTGGTAGCCATTCTTAATACCGATATCAATCAATACGTGGCGCAGGTAGCGAGGGCCTCTGAACAACGTACCGCGCAAAGCCATCGTGAGATGCACTCCATCATCATCTTTATCAGCACCTTTGCTCTGCTGGCGCTCATCATCACCGGCTGCGCGGGCTGGTATATCTACCGCAACCTTGGCTCCAACCTGACGGCGATTTCCCGGGCGATGGCGCAACTGGCGCGTGGGGAGGCAGATGTCTCTGTACCTGCGCTGCAACGGCGCGATGAGCTTGGCGAGCTGGCGCGTGCGTTTAACGTTTTTGCCCGCAATACCGCCTCGCTGGAGCACACCTCCCGGCTGCTGAAAGAGAAAAGCACCCAGCTTGAAACCACCTTTCACGCCATGCGCGATGGCTTTGCCCTGTTTGATAACCTCGGCTGTCTCGTGGTCTGGAACCCGCAGTATCCGCTGCTGCTGGGGCTGGATGCGGAGGCGCTGCAACGGGGAATGCATTACCAGAGCCTGCTGCGTCAGGTGGGGGATCTGCCAGGGCATGTGCAGGAGAATTTATCGCGCCTGATGCCCAGGGCCCAGGAGCTACGGCTGGCGGACCACCGCACCATCGAACTACGCTTTAGCCCGGTGCCGGGGCGCGGCATGGTTAACGTGGTGCTGGACCGAACCGAGCGCAAAGGGCTGGAAGAGGCGTTGCTGCATAGTCAGAAAATGAAAGCGGTCGGGCAACTGACCGGCGGGCTGGCCCATGATTTCAACAATCTGCTGGCGGTGATTATCGGTAGCCTTGAACTGGTGAGCCCGGCGTCGCCAGATGCGGTTCGCATCTCCCGTGCGCTCAAAGCGGCTGAACGCGGTGCATTGTTGACCCAGCGCCTGCTGGCGTTCTCCCGTAAACAGTCGTTGCACCCGCATCCGGTCGAGATGCAGCCGCTACTTGAGAACCTGAGTGAACTGATGCGTCACTCGCTGCCAGCATCACTGACCCTCGATATTGAAGCTCAGCAGCCCGCCTGGCCCGCCTGGATTGATGTCGGCCAGCTGGAAAACGCCATTATTAACCTGGTGATGAATGCCCGCGATGCGATGGAAGGGCAGAGTGGGGTGATTAAGATCCGTACCTGGAATCAGCGGGTGACCCGTACCGACGGACGCAGGCAGGATATGGTAGCGCTGGAGGTGATTGACCGGGGATGTGGCATGTCGCAGGAGGTGAAAGCGCGCGTCTTTGAACCGTTCTTTACCACCAAGCAAACCGGCAGCGGCAGCGGTCTGGGGCTGTCGATGGTCTATGGCTTCGTGCGCCAGTCCGGGGGGCGGGTGGAGATCGAAAGTGCGCCCGGGCAGGGGACAACCGTGCGGTTACAGCTCCCACGCGCTTTTGTGCAGGCGGCGGCCCCGCTGGAGCAGGATGCGACTCAGGCGCAGGAGGGTACTGAGAAGCTGATTCTGGTACTGGAAGATGAAGCCGATGTGCGCCAGACCCTGTGTGAACAGCTGCATGAGCTGGGCTATCTGACGCTGGAGGCGGAGAGTGGCGAACAGGCGCTGCAACTGCTGGCGGCGTCGCAGGAGATTGGCATGGTGATAAGCGACTTAATGCTGCCGGGGCGGCTCAGTGGCGCAGAGGTGATCAACTTTGCCCGCCTGCACTACCCGCATCTGCCGTTGTTACTGATAAGCGGGCAGGATTTACGCCCGGCGCACAATCCGGCGCTGCCGGACGTGGAGCTGCTGCGAAAACCCTTTACCCGTGGGCAACTGGCCCAGGCGCTGCGGCGGATTGCGGCGTAAGAGGGCGGCGGTTTGGGATTCCTCCGCTACTCCTTGTGATGACTCTTTAATAAGGTTAAGCCAGTCCAATTCCGAGGCTGGCATTATGAAATCTTATGTAACTCTGCTGCTCGTCAGCACGCTCTCTTTCTCTGCTCCGTTCGCACAGGCGGATATTGTTGATGATGCCATCGGGAATATTCAGCGCGCGATTAATGATGCCTATAATCCGAACGATGCAAACCGCGACGACGAGCAGAGGCGTTATGAAGAGGATCGCCGCCGCAGCGACGATCAAAGCAGACAGTATGAAGAGAGGCGCAGACAGCTGGAAGACCGGCGTGCCCGGCTCGACGACCGTCAGCGCCAGCTCGATCGCGAGCGCCGACAGTTAGACGATGAAGAAAGGCGGCTGGAAGAGCAGTTCTGAAAAGGTATTAGTTCTTTTTAACGAATTCTGATTTCAGCTTCATCGGGCCGAAGCCGTCGATTTTGCAGTCGATATTATGATCGCCTTCAACCAGGCGGATGTTTTTCACCTTGGTCCCAATCTTCAGCATCGACGAGCTGCCCTTTACTTTCAGATCTTTAATCACGGTGACGCTGTCGCCGTCGACCAACAGATTGCCGTTCGCATCTTTCACGATCGGTTCGTCTCCATCCTGCGCGGCTTCGTTGTCATTCCATTCATGAGCGCATTCCGGGCAGATGAACATGCCATTATCTTCATAAACGTATTCAGAATTGCATTGTGGGCAGTTAGGGAGTTGCATGCGGATATCCTCAAAAGTACCTGGACGCTGGAAACAGGCCAGCAAAAAAGGCGGTGTTTTGCCAGAAAGGGGAGGGATTATACAACAAGTCCGCACTTTTGCTGGTGCTATTCTTTTTTTCAGAAAAAGATAAAAAAGTGATTACGGTGACATAACCTGTCATCACGTTGAGCGATGCTGAATGCGTCCGATACTGTGGAATCGCTTATGAATACTATTTAGAATATTTTCGCCATGAAATTGCCACTTTTTACCAATTCAGATAAGGTGGGATGAAGCATTCGGTGTTAATAATGACATGCCGTCATCCTTGCTAAGCTTTCAGTCGAAGGCAGTTAATTACCTCGCAAATTGGGGGGGTAAATAAATGACGATATATTCTGGCAGCTCCTGAAAATGGGCTACCCTCTGTATCTCCCCGGCCTTAATTGGCGTGGAGGGTGTACTGTGTCAGTCTCTCTAGAGAAATATAATTTCCTGATAATCTTCAGGCGCTTATCTTTTATAAGATATTTTCCACACGTAATTATAAAAGCCGAAACTTCACAAATAAAACATTGCGGCTTAATAAAAGTAAGAAATTTGCGTTAAGGAAAGACTTTTATATGCACACACAAACGATTTTCGAATTAAGCCAGGAAGCAGAGAGGCTTTTGCAGCTCTCATTGCATAACCTGCAGGCCCTGAAGACGTTGCCATTAGCCACGCTTGATGATGTAGCTCCTGGTAAAAAAGCAGAAAACACCAATGTATTACCCTTACATTTCAGTACGCGTGGAATCGAAACGCAGCAAGCCACCCTGCACAATGAATTGCGTAAAATTACCCGTCTGGAGATGGTATTAGCCATTGTCGGCACCATGAAGGCCGGGAAGTCGACCACCATTAATGCCATTGTCGGGACGGAAGTGCTGCCGAACCGCAACCGTCCTATGACTGCATTACCTACATTGATTCGTCATACGCCGGGGCAGAAAGAACCCGTGTTACATTTTGCCCATGTCGGCCCTATCGATGCCCTGACACAACAATTACAAACCCGACTGTTTAATTTCGATCGTGAAAAATTGGCGCAAAGACTGGAAGTTGACAAGGACATGAGTGCGCTGCTCGACCGTATTACGCAGGGCGATGCATTTGATAAACATTATTTGGGTGCACAGCCCATTTTCCACTGTTTAAAAAGTCTTAATGATCTGGTGCGGTTATCGAAGGCACTCGACGTCGATTTTCCTTTTTCTGCTTACGCGTCCGTAGAAAATATCCCTGTTATTGAGGTGGAGTTTGTCCATCTGGCTGGTCTGGAAAATGCCGTCGGTCAACTGACGTTACTGGATACACCGGGGCCGAACGAAGCGGGGCAACCACACCTGCAAAAAATGCTCAGTGAACAGCTGGCGCGAGCGTCAGCGGTGCTGGCGGTGATGGATTATACCCAGCTTAAATCAGTCTCTGACGAAGAAGTCCGTCATGCTGTTTCTGCCGTCGGTCGGTCAGTGCCACTTTATGCGCTGGTTAACAAATTTGATCAGAAAGATCGTAATAGCGACGATGAGGATCAGGTTCGCGCGCTGATTTCCGGGACGTTAATGAAGGGGCATATTAACCCTTCGCAGATTTTCCCGGTCTCGTCTATGTGGGGCTACCTGGCAAACCGCGCCCGCCATGAGATCAAGCATCGCGGTAAATTGCCCGATCCGGACGATCAGCCCTGGGTACAGGATTTTGCCGAAGCCGCACTGGGCAGACGCTGGCGCACCGCAGACCTGGATGATGTAGACCATATTCACCATGCCGCTGAGCTGTTATGGAAAGACTCACTCTTTGAGCAGCCTATCCGCAAACTCCTTCATGCAGCGCATGCGAATGCCTCGTTGTTTGCCCTGCGTTCGGCGTCACACAAACTCCTCAATTACGCCCAGAGTGCGCGTGAATATCTCGATTTTCGCTATCAGGGTCTGACCGTGGCCTTTGAGAATCTGGAGCATAATATTGCCCGTCTGGAAGAAGATATGGCCCTTCTCCAGAGCTGCCAGGTAAGCGTCAGTGATGAAATCGATCATGAGGTTGATGAGGCGCTGGTGGCTGCTAACCAGTTCATTTACGACCAGCAGATTGAGATTATCGCGGCTATTGATGCCTGGTTCCGTGATGGCGAACTGATGCATATGGTGAAGGAAAACCGGGTGAATTTGCGTCTTGACGCAGAGTTCTCCGCAGGGCAACTGGTGCTGGAAGATGAAGGGCAGGCGCAGAACGTACTCAGTAAAATGCGCTCATCCTGTGAATCTATCTTACTGGCGGCGCAAGAGAAAATCAGCCGTGAGCTGGCGCTGCGTTTTGACCAGCTGGAAAACACCCTCACTCGTTCCCTGAACGATGCCATGCGCCCTATTGAGATGCGTATCAAAGAAGAGTTGAGCCACGCGGGATTCCGTGCGCGCATTAGTTTTCCGGCGTTTCAGCCCAGTGCGCTTAACTTTAATACCCGCCAGCTTTTCAATAATGCGATTGCGTCAGAAGATACGCCGGCGGGGCAGCTTCCCCGTGCAGGGAGCGTGCGTGAGACGGTGTCGCGCTGGTTGAACAATCCGGGCTGGGGCTGGGATGATTATGTGGTAACCCGCACCCGTTACGTCATTGATGTGGCCTCCTTACAGCAGAAGCTCACTCAGCATGTCGCTCATTTTTGTGAACAAATTCGTAAAGCTTTAGCCGCGCAGGTCGATGTTTCTGTTACGGCCGGAATGGCAACGTTCTTTGCCGAATTCTCGTTGAGTCTCGAGGGACTACAAGAAAGTTTGCGTGACAGTCTGGCGATACGTCAACAAAACGAATCTTCAGTGCAGGCCTTGCGACAGCATCTACAACAATGCATCAAGACTGCCCACTGGATTCAGGAAGATGCACGCCTGTTACGCGATGATATTCAAACTCTATTCGCGGCAGAACAACCATGAAAAATCGACTACTGGAAGGGCCCGGGCGGACACTGGAGTGTATTCATCCCAAGTTCATCGTCGATCTGGTGCAGGGCGTTGATGCGCCCCGGCAGAGCCAGATTGTGCCCCAACAGCAGTTGTTTCGTGAGCGGTTGACGCAGGAAGTCATGGCGCAAACGCAATTACGCCCGTGGGCGATGTCCGGGGTGCTGAATGAAAATGATACCCTTCGACTGGGTCTGGCGGAAAAACTGGCCAGTATGCTCGACCCCGGCCATCTTGCGCTGACGCGTATTACCCAGCGTTTAATCGCCTTACAGCAGACAGAGCGACGGCCGGTTAACGGCACGGGCAGTGGTCTGCCACAATATGATGAGATGATTGAGCATTTCAGTCAGCGAGCTGGCTGGAAAGAGAAAGCCCTGACCCAGCGCGGCCTGACGGTGCAGGCCGGTCATCACAGCGAACAGATTTTTACCCGCTGGCGCGCCGGTAATTATAACGGCTGGTCAATGGCCGGGCGTTGCTATGTGGCGCTGGAGGAGCTGCGTTGGGGAGCATTTGGTGATGCCTGCCGCCTGGCAAGCAGTGAAGTTGCTTCAATGCTGAAAGATAACCTGCGCGCAATGGCAGCGGATTTTCTGGCACAAGGTATTAACGCCTCCCCCTCCACGCGGCACTTTTATCACCAGTGGCTGACCACCCCTGCCACACCGGGAATAATGGATTACAAGGATTTGCTGGGCTGGTTAGGCGACTGGAGTGATGCGGAGCGTCATCCCATTTGCTGGTCGGTGACCCAAAGCTGGCAGACCGTGGCGCTGGGTATGCCAAGACTCTGCTCAGCCACCCGCCTGGCGGGGGCAATGGTGGATGAGATATTTGGCGAGTAAAAAGATGTGCCCTGCAATTAACCAACCTTGATGGTTAATTGCAGGATGCAGCTGCCTGACAGGAAGTAAAAGAAGCGTTCCCCCATCATGCCTCCCTGACAGCAAAAAGAACCTTTCCACCGGGTGAAAAGGTCCTCTTTTGCGTAAATCAACTACCTGACACTAGCGGCGAGCGAGATCAGTGCCCCGCAGATTCGACGGGCTTTTCTGCCGCTTTATCGGCAACCGGAACGTTGCCGAAGCGTCTTGCATAAAGTGCGGTAATAATCGGCACCAGAATCGCGGTCACAATCACACTGGCGGCCACCAGTGCAGTGGCGGAAGCGGCGACCGGCTCAAACGCCGGGTTAATCTGGGCGATGATAACCGGGTTTGCAACCGCGGCCCCTGCGGCAGATGAGGCTGCTATACCCGCTGTGCCGTTACCGCCGCCGATGACTTTGTCAGCAATGATCAACGGGATGCCGGTGATGATGATGACCGCAACACCCAGGAAGATACCGAGTAAACCTGTATCGAGAATGACGCTCAGGTTAATGGTATTACCCAGTGCAAAGCCAAAGAATGGAATCAGAACCGGTGTGGCTTTGCTAAAGAAGGCGCGAAGATCGTGGTCCAGGTTACCCAGTGCAAAGCCGATGAGGAACGGCAGCACCGCGCCGATAAAATGGTGAGGTTCAAAAGAGGCCAGCCCTGCGGAGCCCAGAATCACCATTGTCATCAACGGGCCGGACTCCAGCGACATCAGGACGAAGGCGCCCGATTCTTCTTTCGTACCGTACTGGTTCATCAGGCTGGCATAGAGGCCACCATTTGTCATGTCCATAGCGGAGACGATAGCCAGAACGGAGATGCCTGCAAAGAAGCCGGTCTGAATTCCACCTTCAGGAATAAAGGAGGCGGCAATCATAGCCACAAGCCAGGCGACGGCGATTTTTGTCACCACCAGCGTGCCGGATTTACGCAAAACCGTACCGGTTGCGCGCAGGTCAATGGATGCGCCAATACAGAAGAACCAGACAGCCAGAATTGGAACCGTACCGCTAATCATCCCTTTGGTGAAGGAGCCAAAATAAGCGCCTGTATTCGGGGCAAGGGTATTTAAGATTGCCCCAAGGAGCAGAGGTATCAACATCATCCCGCCAGGGATTCGTTCAATGGTGGCTTTGATCTTCATAATAAATCCTCACTTCTCATCATATGGAATGACCGAGAAAAACCAGAAGTTAACTTTCATAAATTCAAAGGGTTAAGCCCGCAGAGTTTTATCGCCCCTGGCACATTTCCGCCGATGCGGCTGATGAGAGGAGCAGGCTATAAATCTGTTTATCTCTGGTGGCAACATATCTGGGCGTATGATGCGATCAATGGAATATTGATTCAATGAAAATAAAACAATGTTTTAGTTATCTTCATCACATATTCCGTGTAAAGATTTCTAAAGGCTCCAATAATTAGATTGGCTGTAAATGGCTTGTAAAGAATCAGAGGGTAAATACTGCTAGCAAAGTAATAATCACCACAGTTATTTGGTTTCATGTTTTGCTATGCGTCAGGAACATCTTATTTTTATTGAACGTAATTTCCCGTTAAGTAAAACGTAGTTTCGATAAAAAAAGGTTCAGATTGCTGGAATTGTGCCGTGCTTCACACGGCAACTTTATGTGAAGTTGATCACGTTTTTAAATCCTGTTAGGGTAAAAATAAATCGTTAACTGCCCCAGCAGGCGTCAACAGGTTCGGTTGTACAGGCTGTGACCAGCCCGTGTAAGTAAACCTGCTACGCTTGAATAAGGACGCTGCAAGATGCGGCGTAATACGCCTGGCGTTAATGTGGAATAAAGCCGGGCGGTAATGGGCGAAAGTCAAAAGAGGAAACTATGTTAAAAAGGAAAAAAGTTAAACCCATCACTTTGCGCGATGTAACCATTATAGATGATGGGAAATTACGCAAGGCTATTACCGCTGCATCGCTGGGTAATGCGATGGAGTGGTTTGACTTCGGGGTATATGGTTTTGTGGCTTACGCCCTCGGCAAAGTGTTTTTCCCTGATGCCGATCCCAGCGTACAGATGATTGCAGCGTTAGGTACCTTCTCTGTACCGTTCCTTATTCGTCCGCTCGGCGGGTTATTCTTCGGGATGCTCGGTGACAAATACGGGCGTCAGAAAATTCTCGCTATCACCATTGTTATTATGTCCGTCAGTACATTCTGTATTGGCCTGATTCCCTCGTATGAATCCATCGGCATATGGGCACCCATCCTGCTGCTGCTTTGTAAGATGGCGCAGGGCTTTTCGGTGGGCGGAGAATATACCGGTGCATCTATTTTTGTGGCGGAGTATTCCCCGGACAGACGTCGCGGCTTTTTAGGAAGCTGGCTGGACTTCGGTTCTATTGCGGGCTTCGTATTAGGGGCAGGTGTTGTGGTTCTGCTTTCCACGATTGTCGGCGAACAGAACTTCCTGGACTGGGGCTGGCGTATTCCATTCTTCCTGGCCTTGCCGCTCGGCATTATTGGTCTTTATCTCCGCCATGCGCTCGAAGAGACCCCGGCGTTCCAGCAGCATGTGGATAAACTGGAACAGGGCGATCGTCAGGGATTACAGGAAGGGCCGAAAGTCTCCTTTAAAGAGATTGCAACGAAACACTGGCGTAGCCTGCTGACCTGTATCGGTCTGGTGATTGCAACTAACGTCACCTACTACATGCTCCTGACCTACATGCCGAGCTATCTGTCTCATAACCTGCATTACTCTGAAGATCATGGCGTGCTGATTATCATCGCTATCATGATGGGTATGCTGTTTGTTCAGCCGATGATGGGGCTTCTGAGCGACCGCTTTGGCCGACGTCCTTTCGTCTTGTTCGGCAGCGTGGCGCTCTTTGTGCTCGCCATTCCGGCGTTCCTGTTGATTAACAGTAACGTTATCGGCCTGATTTTTGCGGGTTTGCTGATGCTGGCGGTGGTGCTCAACTGCTTCACCGGTGTCATGGCCTCTACGCTTCCGGCGATGTTCCCGACGCACCTTCGTTACAGTGCGCTGGCCAGTGCCTTTAATATCTCCATTCTGATTGCGGGTCTCACCCCAACGCTGACGGCCTGGATGGTCGAAACCACCTCCGATCTAATGATGCCAGCCTATTATCTGATGGTGGTTGCGGTAGTGGGCCTGATAACTGGTATCACGATGAAAGAGACGGCCAATAAACCGTTGAAAGGGGCAACGCCTGCGGCATCGGATATTCAGGAAGCCAGAGAGATCCTGCAAGAGCATCACGACAATATCGAACAGAAAATCGAGGATATTGATCAAGAGATCGCAGAACTGCAGAAGAAGCGCACCCGGCTTGTTCAGCAGCATCCGAAGATTGACGAGTAAGTGAATAAAGCCCGGTGAGAACCGGGCTTTTCTTTATCTATTAGCACCCGGCAGCAATGTAGTCGCCGTTGGCACTGACCGGAATCACGGTTAAGAAGAGCACCACCGCAAAAAGCAGTAATGCCACGCCACCGGCAAGACGCACTGCCGAAAGTAGCCAGGGGAATTGCCCGGACTCCCGGCTGAAGAATGTCGCGGTGCTATTACGGGCGTAACGGACGGCCAGCGACAGGCCCATAATAGACAGCGCCGTGCCGAACGACATCGTCATCACGGCCGCCATTCCCCAGCTCACGATCCCCAGCGCATTAGAGAACAACAAGATCATGATGGCCCCACTGCATGGGCGAGCACCGATGGCCAGAATCACCCCGAGACGCGTTTTCCAGTCGCCCTGCGTACTGACGCCGACACCGTGTTGCCCACAGCCGCAGTCCATGTGATGGGCATGTTCCCCGGCAAGTGGCCGTAACGCTGTGATTTGCCGTTTTTTCGGTTTTAAACGCCTCGCCGCCTGCCAGATAAGCCAGCAGCCGAAGCCGCCAATCATCACGGCACTGATTTTCTCCACATACCAGCGGCTTTGACTGAGATCGCCAGAGGCAAGGTTGAACCCTACCGCCAGAATGAAGACAAACAGAATCGCGCTGACGCCCTGCATCAGGCTGCCCAGAAAGGGAATCACGCGAGCGGCAGTCTGACTCTCTTGATTGGTCGTCATCCAGGTCGTCACAATGAATTTGCCGTGCCCCGGCCCAATGGCATGGAGTACGCCATAAAAGAAGGCGCCTGACAGGAGCCAGATTCCTCCGGTGTACTGATGATTATTAAGCTGGAGCAAATACATCACCAGGTAACGATGCAGCGTGATTTGCGCGTTCAGACACCACTGCAAAAACTCGGCCCAATGGGTATGCAAGGCCACGGCGGCGAAGATAACAAGCATTACCAGCGCGATGGCGCCCGGTACGCGCCAGGGGCGGGTCAGGGTTTGCGTCGTCATAGTGTCAGGCGGGATGGGGAGACCATAAGGGCAGTATAGGTGCTGCTTTGGGTTCGCTCCAGAGAACCGGCGATGGCGAACAGGCGTGAGCAATAAAAACGGGAGCCAAATGGCTCCCGCATGAGGGGATCAGAAGGTTTTGCGCAGACGTAAACTAAAGGTATGCGCCTGGTAACGCTCGCCTGCCTGCAGATCGTAACGCGCATCAAGGGTAAGGTCCTTCGCGTTATACAAGGTGCTGCCGATAGCGATCCCGGCCATGTCTTTCACCGGCGCGGCACCTTTGGTCGTAAACTGCGTTTCGCCAAGGGTATCGGCACCAAAGGTCGCCGTGCTGCTCATCTGACGATCGTCATACTGATGAATCCAGGACGCTTGCACGAACGGGGTCAGTTTGCCGAGACGCGTATCAAAAGTCTTCTCTACGCGGGCACCGATATCGCTGGTTACCGACTGATTGTGGCTGCTGCCGACATTCAGTGCCATACCATTACCGCCGCTCTCTTTGTAGCCATCAATATGCTGATAACCATAAGTGAGCGTCGCCATCGGCGTCAGTACGACGTCGGCAGGAAGCTGTAGTGGGTAGCCCAGCTCAGTTTGCAGCGTCACGGACTGACCATTGAACTTGCCATTTGCACGACCAGAGAAGCCAGTAAAGTCGGCATTACGCGTCGACGCGTAGTTTTGACGGTTCACACCGGCAGAGAGGTTCAGGTACCACGGGTTGCCCGTGTAACCGGCATAACCAATCACACCGTAGTTATCGGCAGTCGAGCGATCATTGTTCAGGTTGCCGGTACCGTGAACGGAGGTGTTGCTATAGTTCACGGCCGCACCGGCACGCCAGTTGTCACCCAGGGCACGATCGGCACCCAGCAGCAGACCGCCGAACTTCGCTTTATAACCGCTGACTTCACGAGAGCTGTCCTGACGGGCAAAGCCACCAAACGGTTGACCCCAGAAGGCCCACTCATCCCAGGCATCACCGGTAGAGATGCCGCTCATGCCCGCGGTTTGCGGATTACGCGCCGTGTTCATGTGGTTACCGACAATACTCATCGCTTTGGTGACTGCGGTGCCGGTGGCAGTACTGGCATTGATGTTCTGGCTGGAGGAGAGTTGCTCACCAACACGGTTTGCCTCAGAGGTACCGTTGATGGCCAGTGAGGCGTTATACAGCTCCAACAGTTGCGGAGAAATACCGGAATACTGCGTCAGGCCGGTCAATGTTGACGTCGCACCCTCCGTGGTAGCCCAATTTTTCAGGCCTGGTTTTACCGGCTCCGCTTGCGGCTGTGCTGGCGTTGCGGCAATCGGTGTCACAACAGCAGGGGGCGCAACCACTGGCGTCGCATCGACGGGCGTGACAACAACCGGCGTCACCACGGCAGGTGTTTTTGGTACAGTCGTGGTCGGTGCCGTCGTTACCGGGGTGACAACCACCGGTGATGTCGGGGTGGTGACAACCACCGGTGATGTCGGGGTGGTGACAACCACCGGTGATGTCGGGGTGGTGGTAACAGGAGGAACCGTAACAGGTTCTGGGGTCACCGGTGTTGGCTGAGATGTCTGCGGAGGCGTAACGATAACCGGTGCCTCTTCCAGACTCAGCACTAACGCACTGCGCGTGCCGTCGTTAACTTCCGTTCCTTTCACGGCACCGTTGTAACCCACGGCTTTATAATTCAGGCTGCTGGCGTTGTACTGGGTATCGGCACTGTTTGCGCTGATAACCACATAGCGCTGACCGGTGGCAAACGAGTAAGTATTGCCTGTACGTGCCAGCGAGATGTGGGAACCCTGGTCGATGGTTGCAGCACCGTTCACCGTAAGACGACCGTAGCCAGAGGCCGTCGTTGTATCTTCCGAGGCATTAGCACCGTCACTGACGCCCAGAATCAGGGAGCCGGTGGCATTCTGGTGATAATTGCCATAAATGATAAGCGGCGCATTCACCTGGAGACGTGCCGCGTCGTTAAGGACCGTGCCACCCGAGGCATAAACATGGTTGTTCAACAGTAACGAACCTGAACTGAAGGTCACGTTCCCGCCATTGGTAAAGATATACCCGGTTGCGCCTGGATTATAACCTGTCAGTAGACCTTGCCCGTCACTGCTGCCAGCGATAACGATCGGCGTTGCACCATAATTATAAATATTACCGGCGATGGTTCCGCTGTTGGTAATCTTTATAGCGTCACTAAAGCTATTGTTATTATAGGTATATATGGCCTGCGGCGCTTTAATTAGCCCGCTATTAATGATCTCGCCAATGGCATTATATTGCGTGCTGTCGCTTAAAATGCCGAAATAATTGCTGCTGATGGTTCCGCTGTTGATCAGTGTGCCAATGTTGCCATAGTTTCGAATGGCGACGCTGCCGCCGACCAGGCCATTACTGTAATTGGAAGAGATAGTTCCGGTGTTAACAATGGTATCAATGCTGCCTTCGTTAAAAATAGCACTGTCACCTGAGTGACCATTATTATTATTGGAAATGGTACCGGCGTTTTCGACCTGGTAGATATATCCGTTGTTATACAAACCCATAGCACCAATAATAGTGCCATCGGCTTTGTTATTCAGCGTGTTGATATAGCCATAGTTATGAATGGCGTATCCATAGTTGCTGCTGCTGGCGTCGCCAATCAGTCCGCTGTTGCTGATGAGGTCAGTCTGACTGCCGTTTTCCAGGTAGACAGCCCCATAGGTGCTGGCGTTCGCAATCGTGCCGCTGTTCGCAATCGTGCCGATAGTGCCAGCGTTATAGACCGAATATCCACTGGTGCCGGAAATCGTGCCCGCATTATTTAAATAATTGAGGTTACCATCGTAAGTTACCTGGATTGCAGAAAATCCAGAAGCAATCAATGAACCCTGGTTGGTAATATCTAAATTATCGAAAGTAAATGAAATTTCACGACTTGTACTAACTGCTGTGCTAATAGTTTCATTCGTTGTAATGGCGTGAGCATAAGTCGCCAGCAATCCTTGCGCAGAGGTGAGTGCCACCAGCAATGAACCATGCTGGCCGATTCTTAATTTCTTCATGATGTACCGTTGCGTTATATTTTTAAAAGATTCCTGGTGTTGGTGAAATTGGATCTCAGATTCGTCTGATATTTATCCAAGTGCAGAATATACATTTGGTTGCAAAAAACACAATCCGTGCTAAATGATGTTTAAGCATCACTATACGCTTTATAAATGCCGTTTTATGCACGATAAAACCCTGCAAAGAGAAGGCTTAATGCGTAATAAATGTGGAGAGAAAGTAAGTCATTTGTTGATTGCTATGGTTTTTTTATTAAGCGGATGTGGTACTACCACTCGTCAGGATAATCTTGGTGCGCTCACAAAAACTACTGGTCTAACCAGTGAAAATTTACAAACTAAGACATTTGTGCTACGCGCCTTAAGTAAAACTTTAGCCCCTGTTAACATTTTGCGGGTTTATATTGAAGGTGATGGTTTCGCCTGGGTTAATCGCTCAACCCCTTCAGATGACCCGACACCGCGTAACCCGGTAGGATTAAAACTCGCAGCAGCGGATCCGTCGCCCAATGTCCTTTATCTGGCCCGCCCTTGCCAGTTCACTGATCTTCCTATGGCTGCCGTTTGTACCACAACGTGGTGGACGGACAAACGCTTTGCGCCTGAAGTGGTCAGCGCGATGAATGAAGCGCTCACAATATTTGCTAATCGTTATCCGGGGGTGCAATTAGAGCTGGTGGGGTATTCAGGCGGGGCAACCCTCGCTGCGTTGCTTGCAGCACGTCGCCATGATGTCCGTTCATTGCGCACGGTTGCCGGAAATCTGGATGTTGCTTACGTCAATGCGTTACATCATGTCACGCCAATGCCTGAGTCGCGCAGCGCAATAGACGTCGCCGCACAACTTTCAACCCTGCCGCAGGTACATTTCAGTGGCACCGACGACACCACGGTCCCAACGTTAGTGGCAAGACGATTTCAGCAGGTGGCCGGTAAGCGATGTGTTCAGATCGTGGAGGTTACGGGCATGGAGCATGGTTCAGACTGGGCAGCGCGCTGGCCGGTATTGCTGGCGACGCTGCCGAAGTGTCAGTGATTACGGGTTAACGATCACTTTGTGGTAGTTCTCTTTATCGATCTCGCCAATCTCAATGGTGATGCTGGTCTCTACGCCATCCTCGACGGAGAAGTGTTCAGCCGCCAGCGCCAGCACGATATCCGCAGCGGCTTTTTTCACCTCCGCGCTACGCCCCGGCAGCATGCGAAAATCAATTTGCAGGAAGGCTTTGTGTGCAATGCCTGCACCTGAGACGTAACGGGATACGGGAATAAAGAAAGTTTTGAAATTGCCGACGTCGGTGACCACAACGGGTGCGAGCAGAGTGTGTATCTTTTGCGCAAAGGTTTCGAGTTTATCCTGTGCAGGCAGATTGGCGGTGTAGTGCATGAGAATATTAGGCATGAGATTTCCCTGTAAGAAACAGGCCTTTATGTATACGTCAGGTGGTGGCGTGAAAGCAAGCGAGGGTAGGGGAATGGATAATCGGGTAGCAGGAATGAGATGTGGGCAAATGCCGAAGGGGCGCAATCGGGAGATAAGCTGTCGCATTTTCCCCCTCACCCTAACCCTCTCCCTCAAGGGAGAGGGGACCGATCGTGCTCGCATTTTTTTGTGGGGATCCCTCAGCCCTCAGGGAGAGGGAGAAAACCAAAAGCAAAAACCCAGCCATAGGCTGGGTTCTCTGAATAAGTGGTGCCCGGACTCGGACTAACGCCGGAGGCGTTGAACAGCGCGTGTGTCGCGCTGGCCCCGAAGGGGTGAGTCGCTTGCGGCGAATAATCGAACGGAGTTCGATGGAGAGTCCGCATCTCTAAAAGCAAAAACCCAGCCATAGGCTGGGTTCTCTGAATAAGTGGTGCCCGGACTCGGAATCGAACCAAGGACACGGGGATTTTCAATCCCCTGCTCTACCGACTGAGCTATCCGGGCAACGGGGCGCATTAAACCTTAATCGCTGTAAGGCGTCAACTCTATTTCAAAAAATGCTGTTCAGTTGCTCAACTTTACGGCAGTCTGAGCGATTCTGCGCCAAATAGCGGCGTGCTGCACAAATCTTCCAGATTTTTTCTGCGCGGGCAGGCCATGCTGTTCACGAGGATAGCGGAGGCAATATGGCAAATGACTGGCTGGAGCTACGGCAACATGCTGATACCGGTATTGAAACCATTCGTGCGCACTTTGAGGGGCACGCGTACGATCCGCACTGGCACGATAGCTATCTTGTCGGTATTACCCTGAGCGGCACGCAGGAGTTTCATTGCCGCCGTGAACGCCATCGCAGCGTGCCGGGTGACGCATTCTTGCTGGAACCTGGCGAGATTCATGATGGCGACGCGCCGGTGGAAGGGGGCTTTACCTACCTGACGTTCTACCTTGATGAAGGGTGGTTGAACTCAACATTGCGTGGATTATACGACTCGGTGCCTTCCAGCTACTCGCTCCATTTTTCTCGCACGATGGCGCGCGAGCCGCTGCTCGCCAGGGCTATTTCGCAAACGTTTTATTCTCTGCATAGCGAAGAGATGCGGATCGTGCAGCAAAGTGCGATGGACAATCTGCTTGGCCAGCTTACCCGGCATACCCAATGGCGAAAGCGCCTGCCGTCGCAGTTGCAAAGCGCCGCAGTGGCGCATCGTGCACGTGATTATTTGCACGCGCATATAGGGGAAAATATCGGCCTGTCGGATCTGGCGCGGGAGACGGGTACCGATCGCTTCACCCTGACGCGTTGCTTTAAACGTGAGTTCCACCTTTCGCCCCATGCCTGGCTTATTCAACTGCGGCTGGCCAATGCCCGCAGCAGGCTGGCACGGGGAGAGCAGCCCGCGAGCGTGGCGGCCGCGCTGGGGTTTGCCGATCAAAGCCACCTCGGGCGCTGGTTCCAGCGTGCTTATCGCCTCTCCCCCGCCCATTACCGAAAACTCTGCACAAATCTTCCAGACGGTGTCAGTAAATAGCGCGACAGTCACAGTACGGAGAATAAGGAGTCCCGACTGTGCATACTTTCTACACTTACCTGCCGTTTATGCTTTTTGCCTTTGTGGCGTCGATAACCCCCGGCCCAACTAACATTTTGATTCTCACCAGCAGCCAGCGCTATGGCGTTAAGGCGACCCTGCCTGCGGTGATGGGGGCCTGCGTGGCGGCGAGCCTGATTGTGTTTATTTCCGGCGCGGGGGCAGGGGAAATACTGCGTGACCACCCGCTGATACGCGAGGCCATGAGCTGGGCGGGCGCCCTCTGGCTAAGCTGGATGAGCTGGCAGTTGTTTACCGCGCCGCCGGCCAGTTTGCACGGCAATGCCGGGGCGCCGTTTAGCGGGCGATCTGCGGCCATGTTGCAGCTCATTAATCCGAAAACCTGGATGATGGCGCTGGCGATCGTAAGCCTGTTCGCGCCAGCGGGCGCACACCCACTGCGGGATGTGTCGCTGCTGTCGCTGAGCTTTCTGGTCATTTCCCTGCTTTGTCTGTGCGCCTGGACGCTGCTTGGCAAAGCGGTTAACCGACTGTTTCGTACGGCGACATCACTGATTATTTTTCAGCGGGTAATGGCGCTGTGTCTGTTGCTATCGGCCTGGATGGGGTTTGTCGGCTGATCAGGTCAAGGCACCGCCTGCCCGGCAGCAGGCAAAGCGCAGAATATCTTCCGCCAGCCGATGTGCCGTATCCACATCCGCCTGGCTGCGATTAACCAACATCCGGCTCAGGCAGCCTTCCAGCACCAGCTCCATCTGTTTGGCAACCATCGTCGGGTCGTCCACATCCAGTTGCCTTAGCAGGTCATGCGTGAAGGCGAAGGCTGCTTGCTTTTGCTGCTCAGCCAGCTGGTGGACAGGATGATCGCGGTCCGGATAAAACGTGCACGCGGCAATGAACAAACAGCCCGGATAGCGGTTGTTGCTCACACACTCGGTTAACGCACCGTAGCGGGCCAGTAGCTTTTGCTCCGTCGTCAGCGCTTCGTTGAGCAGAAGCTGCCTGCGCCAGGCGTCCACCTGCTGGCTGAGATGGCGCAATGCATCATAAAACAGGGCCTCTTTATCCGGCCAGAACCGCTGAAACGTCTCCAGAGGATAATCAACGCGCTCGGCCACCATCTCGGGCTTTGTATCAGCAATTCCTTTCAATTCAAAAAGTTGAAGCGTTTCATTTAAAACATCTTCACGTTGCACGGTGAACTCCTCCGTCTTCATAAGCCAGCTTCCCCCCCCAAGTGTTGTTTATGGGGCCAGATTGCGCAAATGCGCGGCGAAGGCGCTGGCATCCATAAATCCTGTCACGCGCTGCGCCGGATGCTCCTTGCCCTCTGCATCGAAAAATACAATGGTGGGCAAACCCAGCACCTGTAAATGTTGCAGCAGGGCTTTATCCTGCGCGGTATTGCGTGTCACATCGGCTTGCAGAAGCAGCGTGTTCTGCAAGGCTGTTTGTACCTGTTTATCGCTAAAGGTGTACTTCTCGAACTCTTTACAGGCCACGCACCAGTCAGCATAAAGATCCAGCATGACCGGGCGGCCGTTCGCCTGCGCCAGCGCCTGATTGAGGTCGTCGACGGTTTTGATAGTGGTAAAGGGCAGATGCGCCTGACTTTCAGTAACGGGTTGCCCAAATGCCCAGTCCTGTAACGGACGCGCGCTGACCAGGGCGGCGCCGAGCAGGAGAATCTGGAAGATACGCATTACCGGGCGGGTGGCCCCGAGGCTTGAAATAAACGCCCAGGCGAAGAAAGCGACGCCGAGCAGCGACCAGAGACGCAGCCCCCAGTCGTCACCCAGCACACGCTCCAGCAGGAACACCGGCAAGGCAAGGATCACAAAGCCAAAGGCGATTTTGACCTGCGCCATCCACGGCCCGCTTTTGGGCAGCAGCCGGTTGCCAAACACCGTCACCAGAATCAGTGGCAACCCCATGCCCAGCGCATAGAGGTAGAGCGTGCCGCCACCGAGCCACAGATTACCGCTCTGGGCAATATAGAGCAGGATGGCACTCAGTGGCGCGGTGGTACAGGGGGAGCAGATAAGCCCGGCAATGGCACCCATGGCGAAAACACCGCCCGGCGAGCCGCCCTGCTGGCGATTGCTCAAGAGTGTCAGGCGTGTTTGCAGGGACGAGGGCAATTGCAGGGAGAACAGGCCAAACATCGACAGCGCCAGCAGAATAAAGACCACGGACAGGCCAATCAGCACGTAAGGATGTTGAAGTGCAGCCTGGAACTGAAGCCCGGCGGCGGCGACCACCAGACCGAGCGCGGTGTAAGTCAGCGCCATCCCCTGAACGTAGATGAATGCCAGCATGAGGGCTCGCGCCGTGGAGAGACGCTGTTTACCGCCAAGCACGATGCCGGAAATCAGCGGGTACATCGGCAGCACGCACGGCGTAAAGGCGACACCGATGCCGATAAGCAGTGCCCAGAGCGCAGAGAAGGGCAGTGCGTCTGAGTTTTGGGTGTCATCGCCCCTCACCCCGGCCCTCTCGCCCGAGGGGAGAGGGGGAATGTCAGCTTCAGCGCGTGTTTGTTCCCTCTCCTGGGGGAGAGGGTCAGGGTGAGGGCGAACCTCACTTAGCGGAATCACTTTGGTTTCCGGTGGGTAGCAGAACCCGGCGTCGGCACAGCCCTGGTAAGTAACCGTCAGCGTCGCGCCCTCTGCCGCCTGGTTAATCGTGACCGGCAGGTTTAACCGCTGGCGGTAAATCTCACTCTTACCGAAAAACTCATCCTCATGGGACTCGCCGGCGGGCAGCGAGAGCGGGCCAACGTCCGCCTGCGCAGGCGTGACTTTTATCTGCTGGCGATAGAGGTAGTAGCCCTCTTTGATCTGCCAGTTCAGCGAGAGATCCTGCGCCTGCTGTTGGAAATCGAATACAAATGCCCGATCCGCAGGCACAAAATTCGACCCTCCGGGCGCGTCAAACAGCCCGGCGAGGGCAGGGGTACTGCATAGCAGCAGAATCAGCGTAAAGATGCGTTGAGCCATGAGAGGTAGTCAAAGTCTCCGTGAGTAACCGGTATAGCGAGCAATTCTGGGGTCTGGTAAGGATGATGCGCTTTAATGCAGGCGAAGAGGCCTTCGAGATGAGCAGCGTCGCTTTTCAGCAGCAGCTGGACTTCGTACTCCTGTTCGAGCTTTCCCTCCCAGTAATAGAGGGAGGTCGCACCGGGGAGGATCGTCACGCAGGCGGCGTGTTTATCGGCCAGAACTTTTGCCGCCAGCTCCTGGGCGGTGGCCTCATCCGGAGCAGTGCAGAGTACAACAACAGCGTCGGGCGTGTTCATCGTTAACCTCTTCTTCGCGAAAAGAGGACTATACCACGCGTAAAAAAATCGGGCCGCAGCACGGCCCGGTTTTAATAAGATTTACATCAGGATGCCGCCAATCACAAAGCCGAGCAGCACGCAGAGCGAAATGGCGATGACCCCCGGGATAAGAAAAGCATGGTTAAACACATACTTGCCAATGCGGGTTGAACCGGTGTCGTCCATCTCGACGGCAGCCAGTAACGTCGGGTAAGTCGGCAGGACAAAAAGCGCTGACACCGCCGCAAAAGAGGCCACCGCCGTCAACGGGCTTACCCCCAGCAACAGCGCCGCAGGCATAAGCGCCTTGGTGGTAGCGGCCTGAGAATAGAGCAGCGTTGAAGCAAAGAAGAGTACAACGGCCAGTAGCCACGGGTAATTATGCAGCAGATCGCCTGCTACTGTCTGAATGTCGGTAATGTGCGCTTTCACGAAGGTATCACCCAGCCAGGCGACACCCAGAACGCAGACGCAGGCGCTCATGCCGGATTTAAAGGTACTGGCGTTGAGAATGTCGCCGGTATCGATTTTACAGGTCATGCTAATCAACGTCGCGATGGTCAGCATAAAGACCACGATCGCTTCGTTACGCGGCAGTACCGGGTTCTTAATCAGACCCACGGTGTCACTGATGGCAGTGGCATAAAACATCACTGCCACAATACCGATCAGGAAGAGCAGCACGGAACGTTTGGCGTGTGGCTTAAGCTCGAATGCCTGACTGCCACGCAGTTTGACTTCGCCCTTCGCCAGACGCTCCTGGTAAACCGGATCATCCTTAAGCTCCGTACCGAGAAAGTTACACACGACAGCCGTCAGCATCACGGCGATCAGCGTCACCGGGATACAGATAGCCAGCAGCGTCAGGTAGCTCACCCCCAGCGGCTCCAGGATCCCGGCAAAGAAGACCACGGCGGCGGAGATAGGTGAGGCGGTGATCGCAATTTGCGAGGCCACCACGGCAATGGAAAGCGGGCGTGACGGGCGAATGCCCTGCTCTTTTGCCACTTCCGTAATCACCGGCAGCGTGGAGAACGCTGTATGCCCGGTGCCCGCCAGAATCGTCATAAACCAGGTAACCAGCGGGGCGAGAAAGGTGATGTATTTCGGGTGCCGCCTTAGCATACGTTCCGCCAGGCTTACGAGGTAGTCCATCCCCCCTGCCACCTGCATGGCGGCGATGGAGGCGATAACGGCCATGATGATTTCAATGACGTCAAAGGGTATTGCGCCAGGTTTGATTTGAAAGAAGAGGGTGAGTATAAGCACGCCGAAGCCACCGGCAAAACCAATGCCGATGCCGCCGAGTCTGGCCCCCAGGTAAATGGCAAGCAGGACGAGTACAAGTTCTGCAGCAAACATAAATGCCTTCCTTGTTGATGAAGTGAGATTGAATTTTTTCTACTGAAGGCCAAAAAAAAGGCACGTCTGCTGACGTGCCTTCAGGCTTTAGCCGCCAGTGTTACTGTTCGCTTTCATCGGTATAACGCTTGGCTTTATAGGCCGGATGCATCAGGTTCTGGGCGGAGAAAATATCATCCAGTTCCGCTTCGGTAAGCAGACCACGCTCCAGAACGACTTCACGTACGCTCTTGCCCGTTTCGGCGCAAATTTTGCCGACGATGTCACCATTGTGGTGACCAATGAACGGGTTAAGGTAGGTGACGATGCCGATGGAATTATAAACATAGCCCTCACAGACGGATTTATTAGCGGTAATACCGTTAACGCATTTTTCCAGCAGGTTGTAGCAGGCATTCGTCAGAATATGGATGGACTCAAACATCGCCTGGCCAATCACGGGTTCCATCACGTTCAGCTGCAGCTGGCCCGCTTCAGACGCCATCGTCACGGTGGTGTCGTTACCAATTACCTTAAAGCAGACCTGATTCACCACCTCTGGCACCACCGGGTTCACTTTGGCCGGCATGATGGACGAGCCCGCCTGCAGCTCAGGCAGGTTGATTTCGTTCAGGCCGGCGCGTGGGCCGGAGGAGAGCAGGCGCAGGTCATTACAGATTTTGGACATCTTCACGGCAAGGCGTTTGAGCGCACTGTGTACCATGACGTACGCGCCGCAGTCAGAGGTCGCTTCAATCAGATCTTCTGCCGGAACCACGGGTAAGTTTGACACTTCTGCCAGCTTCTGCACCGCCAGCTGCTGGTAGCCGTCTGGCGTATTCAGCCGTGTGCCGATGGCAGTTGCGCCGAGGTTCACTTCCAGCAAGAGTTCTGACGTGCGCAGCAGATTTTTGGTCTCTTCTTTTAGCAAGACGTTAAAGGCATGGAACTCCTGACCGAGGGTCATGGGCACCGCGTCCTGCAACTGGGTACGGCCCATTTTCAGAACATCGCGGAACTCATCCGCCTTATGTTCAAAACCATCGCCCAACTGGCTAATGGCGTCGATCAATTTAAGCACCGAGGTATACACCGCAATACGAAAACCGGTTGGATAGGCGTCGTTAGTGGACTGGCATTTATTCACGTGATCGTTCGGGTTGAGGTACTGGTACTCACCCTTCTGGTGTCCCATCAGCTCAAGGCCAATATTTGCCAGCACTTCGTTGGTGTTCATATTCACCGAGGTTCCTGCGCCGCCCTGGTAGACGTCGACCGGGAACTGGTCCATACATTTGCCGTTATTAAGGACTTCATCACATGCTGCCACGATGGTATTCGCAATGCTCTTCGGGATGGTTTGCAGCTCTTTGTTTGCCAGAGCCGCCGCTTTTTTTACCATCACCATGCCGCGGACAAATTCCGGGATGTCGCTGATTTTGCTATTACTAATGTAGAAGTTTTCAATCGCTCTAAGAGTATGTACACCATAATAGGCATCCGCTGGAACTTCCCTTGTACCCAACAAATCTTCTTCGATACGAATGTTGTTTAACATGTGAACCTTCTTTTTCAAGCTACGAATGAATGCACCAAACACACAGTAGATATGTGGTTATGTGTGATTTCTGACCGACGATTATCTCCTTTATCGGCCAGATATTCGCGATCATATTCTGATTACGCTGAAATGCCGTAATCTGGATCACTTATTATCTTAGCTGTTTTAGCAGAATCATTAATCTGTGAAATGAATCACCGCTTGCGGAGCGCCTGAAAAATACTTTGGTGAAAAAATTGAATTTTGGCCTAATCATCACCATCTCACCTTAATGCGACTCGCAAACCCTTTTCGACGGGGGCCTTAGGCGTCCGTCCCCTGACAGGAGAAACCAGTGCGCTGGATACCGTTACTCGCTATTTTTTTATACGTTTACATTGAGATTTCAATTTTCATTCAGGTCGCCCATGTGTTTGGCGTTCTGATGACCCTGCTGCTGGTTATTTTCACTTCCGTGATTGGTATGTCGCTGGTGCGTAACCAGGGCTTTAAAAATTTCCTGCTGATGCAGCAGAAGATGGCGGCAGGCGAAAGCCCGGCGGCAGAGATGATCAAAAGCGTGTCCTTGATCATCGCCGGTTTACTACTGCTGTTGCCAGGATTTTTCACCGATTTGCTGGGGCTGTTACTTCTGCTTCCGCCGTTGCAGAAGCTGCTGACGCTTAAGCTGATGCCGCATTTGCGTTTTGCACGCATGCCGGGCGGTGGGTTTAGCGCGGGGCCGGGTGCGGGTAATACTTTTGAAGGTGAATATCAGCGCAAAGACGAGCAGCGCGACCGTCTGGACAATAAAGACGATCGCTAACCGTTTTAGCGTGTAAAAAGCCCGGGTGCCGGGCTTTTTTACTGCATGACCAGGGTGCGTTTAGGCAACAGCACCCACAGCCCCGCCAGCATGACAATCGCGTACAAGCTTTTCCAGCCGGGAATCGCCAGCAGTAACAGGCAGAGCAGGCTACCCACCCACGCCAGCACCTTGTATTTGCCTTTCAGCAAGCGGCATCCTGCCATCATGCATAGCAGATAGATAAGAATGAAAATACCGTTGGCGTAGATTATCAAGGTATCGAGATCGACCGAGAACGCGTAGATGCCGATCGTGCAGATAACGCAACAGGCCAGCACCGCATTCAGAGCATTAAGCGGGATGTGTCTCGCAGAGAGGCGGGCAAGCGGGCTTTGCGGCTTATATTGTGCCTGCGACCAGACCAGGCGGGCAAAGCTCTGGATATAGATATTAAGACTGGCGAAGCAGGCGAGGTAGCCAATGATACAGGCAATCCATAGCGTCTCTTTGCCAAAGAGATTGACGACAATAACCGGCAACGAAGCCGCTGCGCCCAGGTCGCGCCAGAGATCAAAATGCAGCACCACCACGGTACAGGCCCAGTAGACGGAGCCGGCCAGTATCAGGCCAATCATCAGCGCCCGCGGGAAGTCGCGCTCCGGGTGTTTAAATTCCGATGCCAGATGAGCAAAGGCTTCAAGCCCGACGAAACACCAGAACATGACCGCCAGCGCGCCGGTCATGCCCGAAAGTGACACCTCTGCAGGCGCAGGGAAAGGGATTGTGGAGAGCGATAATTCTCCTTTCCACCAGATAGCGGCGATCAGCGCCACAATCAGCCCGGCAATCAGCATCTGCAAATTGGCGCTTGAACCGGCACCACGCGTGCCCATAAGCCAGATCAATCCCAGCGTCGCCAGTTCAGCCATCAATACCTGCCAGCCCTGCCAGCCAAACATCCCTTGCCAGAAGCCTGCTGCTATGTGCAGCGCAGCGGGAAGGCCCACCGGAATGACCGATAAGAACAACCAGCCGGTTACGCGTTCCAGGCGCGGGCCAAAGGCCATGCCAACAAAATGGGCAACGCCGCCCGCGCTGGGAAAGTGACGCCCCAGTACCGCAAAAACGATGGCAACCGGGAACACAAGAGCAATCAAAACCGGCCAGGCCCACAGGCTGTCATTGCCTGCCGCCAGCGCCGCCAGCGCCGGAACGGCAAATACCCCCGTGCCCAGCAAAGAGGTGGAGAGTAGTCCAATCCCTTGTGCTAACCCCAGCTCCTGTTTTAATCCGCTCATGCTGCTTATTCCTGTCGTCGTCATCGTATTGTCGTTGAAGTCATGCTAACACAATAGATTTTACTTATGGTCGCCGGGTAGCCTGCCGGAAACAGCAGCTTGTCTTCGGGTTTTTTTACCGCAGAGCGCATTTATGCGAATTTTTTTTGAGCCCCCCCCTTGAAGGGAAAAAACATGGCCCCATCTCTCAGGTCACCAGCCGGAGAAGCCAGTGCGGACCGGCGCCATCCATAACTGATAAAGACTTTCTCAAAGGAGAGCTATCAATGAGTATTCGTCCGTTACATGATCGTGTGATCGTCAAACGTAAAGAAGTTGAATCCAAATCCGCTGGCGGCATCGTTCTGACCGGTTCAGCAGCAGGCAAATCAACTCGTGGCGAAATCATCGCTGTCGGTAAGGGCCGCATTCTGGAAAACGGTACTGTTCAACCGCTGGACGTTAAAGTGGGTGACATCGTGATTTTTAACGACGGTTACGGCGTGAAATCTGAGAAGATCGACAATGAAGAAGTGTTGATCATGTCCGAAAGCGACATCCTGGCAATTGTTGAAGCGTAATCCGCGAACGACACTGAACATACGAATTTAAGGGAAAGAAAAAATGGCAGCTAAAGACGTAAAATTCGGTAACGACGCTCGTGTGAAAATGCTGCGCGGCGTAAACGTACTGGCAGACGCAGTGAAAGTGACCCTGGGCCCGAAAGGCCGTAACGTGGTTCTGGATAAATCTTTCGGTGCGCCGACTATCACTAAAGATGGTGTTTCCGTAGCACGTGAAATCGAACTGGAAGACAAGTTCGAAAACATGGGCGCGCAGATGGTGAAAGAAGTTGCCTCTAAAGCGAACGACGCTGCAGGCGACGGCACCACCACCGCAACCGTACTGGCACAGTCCATCATCACCGAAGGACTGAAAGCGGTCGCTGCTGGCATGAACCCGATGGATCTGAAACGTGGTATCGACAAAGCTGTCGCTGCTGCGGTTGAAGAGCTGAAAGCGCTGTCCGTACCGTGTTCTGACTCTAAAGCAATCGCTCAGGTTGGTACCATCTCCGCTAACTCCGACGAAACCGTAGGTAAACTGATCGCTGAAGCGATGGATAAAGTCGGTAAAGAAGGCGTGATCACCGTTGAAGACGGTACCGGTCTGCAGGACGAGCTGGACGTGGTTGAAGGTATGCAGTTCGACCGTGGCTACCTCTCCCCGTACTTCATCAACAAACCGGAAACCGGTGCTGTTGAACTGGAAAGCCCGTTCATTCTGCTGGCTGACAAAAAAATCTCCAACATTCGCGAAATGCTGCCGGTTCTGGAAGCCGTTGCGAAAGCAGGTAAACCTCTGCTGATCATCGCTGAAGACGTTGAAGGCGAAGCGCTGGCAACGCTGGTGGTTAACACCATGCGTGGCATCGTGAAAGTGGCTGCGGTTAAGGCACCTGGCTTCGGCGACCGTCGTAAAGCTATGCTGCAGGACATCGCAACGCTGACTGGCGGTACCGTTATCTCTGAAGAGATCGGTATGGAGCTGGAAAAAGCAACCCTGGAAGACCTGGGTCAGGCGAAACGCGTTGTTATCAACAAAGACACCACCACCATTATCGATGGCGTGGGTGACGAAGCAGCGATTCAGGGTCGTGTGACTCAGATTCGTCAGCAGATCGAAGAAGCGACGTCTGATTACGACCGTGAAAAACTGCAGGAGCGCGTAGCGAAACTGGCAGGCGGCGTTGCAGTAATCAAAGTTGGTGCTGCTACCGAAGTTGAAATGAAAGAGAAAAAGGCACGCGTTGAAGATGCTCTGCACGCTACCCGTGCTGCGGTTGAAGAAGGCGTGGTTGCAGGCGGCGGCGTGGCGCTGATTCGCGTTGCAAGCAAAATCGCTGAGCTGAAAGGCCAGAACGAAGACCAGAACGTGGGTATCAAAGTTGCGCTGCGCGCGATGGAATCCCCGCTGCGTCAAATCGTGCTGAACTGCGGTGAAGAGCCGTCTGTTGTCGCTAACACCGTGAAAGCGGGCGACGGTAACTACGGTTACAACGCAGCAACCGAAGAATACGGCAACATGATCGAGATGGGTATCCTGGACCCAACCAAAGTGACCCGTTCTGCGCTGCAGTACGCGGCCTCTGTGGCTGGCCTGATGATCACCACCGAGTGCATGGTAACCGACCTGCCGAAAGGTGATGCGCCTGACTTAGGTGCAGCTGGTGGTATGGGCGGCATGGGCGGTATGGGCGGTATGATGTAATTTAATCTTCATACTTCAGACCGCAGATGCGTTGGCTGCGCTCATTCACCCCAGTCACTTACTTGAGTAAGCGCCTGGGAATGAATGGACTTGCCGCCTGCCTGCAACCTGAATGATTCGATTAAATAAGTATCTCGCTAAAAATGAGAAACCCCCGGGCAGAAATGGCCGGGGGTTTTTCTTTTGGTCATCTTTTTAGTATAAGGTTTACACACGGACGACTGTGTCCAGCTCATTGAAAATGGGGAATAACATGCAGGTGAAATATTTAGCAGGGATCGTTGGCGCAGCCTTATTGCTGGCAGGTTGCAGTTCCGGCAATGAGCTCTCTTCAGGCGGGCAGAACGTGCGCTTTGTTGAAGATAAGCCTGCCGCCGAATGCCAGTATCTGGGTACCGCCACCGGTAAGCAAAGTAACTGGCTTTCCGGGCAGCATGGTGAAGAGGGCGGGTCAATGCGTGGTGCCGCGAACGCGCTGCGTAATCAGGCCGCGCAGATGGGCGGAAACGTAATATTTAGCGTCACCAGTCCGACACAAGGCTTCCTCTCCAGCTTCGTGCCGACCGCCAGTGAAATGAACGGTCAGGTTTACAAGTGCCCAAACTGATTTGAACTGCGGTGAGAACGCCCCTGAAAACGCTCAGGGGCGGATTGCCACTAACTCTGACTGGCTTTCTGTTTTATCTGCTGCTGCACGCTGTGCAGGCTGCGCATGCATTGCTCAAGCGTCAGGCGGTGGCGTTTATCGCTGCTTAACGTTTTAACGCTCACCTGGCAGGGTTTCCCCTTCAGTCTGTTCAAACGATGGCTGTAATCCAGTACGCGACGGGAAACAGAGGCCATCTCATCGTCTTGCGACAGGCTACGGGTTTTAATCACGGTTCCGCTGTACTGAATGTCTCCATTTGCATCAGTGTAATGATAAATAAGGGCGTGATGGTGGCTAAACAGGGCCTGCTTCCATTCCGCCTGAGTATAAGTATCGTAGGCAATATTACCGTCAGGTAAAAAGTCTGCGTCATATAATGGAAGAAAATCCAGAACAGATGAGAGGCTGATAGCAACCTCACGCATCTCCGCATTATTAATTGCATGAATAATTGCTGCGACGACGACCTCTATCTGATGCTCATTAATACTTAACTTCAGTTTTTTGCCGCAATGCAGCGTAAAATTAAAAATCAGTTCACTGGCTCCGTTTTCATCCAGTTCCACAAGATTAACGCGCTGACCAATATCCGCATTTTTTAGCTCATCTATTTCAACAGGCGGGATATGGGAATGCATTTTTTTTGATGCTGAATCAATAGCTTTTCGCTGTTGCTCCTTCGCCTTACCGGCAGATGCTGCCTGGCGTGACAGGCGATGCTCCAGCGCGAGTAACAGATCTTTCAACGCAACCAGTGGGAAAAATAATAGGGATTGTTTATTTTTAGGGTGCTTAATTTTTAAGGCTAAAGCCGCGAATTTATCATTGTGACGAATAACACCGGTATTAACACCCATAATTGTGTATACCATCTGGTTCTCCTTAACCATTCATCTATTTAATTTATGCGAAATCGCAGAGCGTCATAATAACAAAAAATAGAGCGCAGGGGTCCCCGGATGAAGCGTGAATTCACCCAGGGCGAGAGTGGAAATATAAAGTGTGGGGTTACGACTGGCGCAGCTGTAAATCCAGCGGCGTTTTACTTGGCTCACCGCCAATTTCACGGGCCAGTTTTGGCACCATATAACCGGACACCAGCGTGAGTAATTCGCGCATGATGGTACGTGCCTCATCGTCACTCACCATAAAATGCGCCGCGCCCTCTACTTTATCCAGCACATGCAGGTAGTAGGGCATTACGCCTGCATCGAACAACGCATTGCTTAAGTCAGCCAGGGTCTGCGCATTATCGTTCACGTCGCGCAGTAACACGCTCTGGTTAAGCAGTCTTACGCCAGCCTGACGCAGCTTTGTCATCGCGGCCCGGAAGTCCTCACCAATCTCCCTGGCGTGATTAATATGGTTAACCAGCAGGAGTTGCAAAGAAGAGCGGGCAAAACGTGCGGCCAGAGCGTCAGTTATACGTGCCGGGATCACAATGGGTAAACGGCTATGGATGCGCAGGCGCTTGATATGCGGAATACCTTCA
This sequence comes from Yokenella regensburgei, assembly GCF_051486985.1. Taxonomy (GTDB): domain Bacteria; phylum Pseudomonadota; class Gammaproteobacteria; order Enterobacterales; family Enterobacteriaceae; genus CBFFRJ01. The sequence goes on along the minus strand of NZ_JAHVDV010000011.1, from coordinate 41,387 downwards.
AGCTGCTCAAGCAGCCAGTCCAGCTCGTGATCCTTCGCCATCAGCGGATCGCCACCGGAGAAAATGATCTCATCCAGTTCATCGTGCGCGGCAATATAGTCGAGGGCGACCTGCCAGTTACGTTTGTTGCCCTGGTTTTCCGCATACGGGAAATGGCGACGGAAGCAGTAGCGGCAGTTCACCGCGCAGCCGCCTTTCACCAGCAGCAGTGCACGGTTGCGGTATTTGTGCAGCAGACCGGGCACCGCATTATGCTGTTCCTCCAGCGGATCGGTGCTAAATCCGGGGGCGGCGAGAAACTCCTCCCTGGCGGTCAGAACCTGGCGTAACAGAGGGTCGTCAGGATCGCCTTTTTGCATACGTGCAACAAATGCCCGGGGAACGCGCAGCGCAAACAGGCGCTTTGCCTCGCGTCCGGCAAGGAGATTTTCGTCAGCGTCTATATTTAAAACACGCAGGAGTTCATCGGGATCGGTTATTACATCGGCAAGTTGTACTAACCAATCTTCTCTGGATGGGGTATTTAGGGTTACAATATGCGCCATTTTGTGGCTTAGCTACCAGTTAACAATTTTAGAGGGCCTTTATGGCGACTTACTATAGCAACGATTTTCGTGCCGGTCTTAAAATCATGATGGACGGCGAACCCTACGCGGTTGAAGCCAGTGAATTTGTTAAACCGGGTAAAGGTCAGGCTTTCGCACGCGTTAAGCTGCGTCGTCTGCTGACCGGCACTCGCGTTGAGAAAACCTTTAAATCAACGGACTCCGCTGAAGGCGCTGACGTTATCGATATGAACCTGACTTACCTGTACAACGACGGTGAGTTCTACCACTTCATGAATAACGAAACCTTCGAGCAGCTGGCTGCGGACGAAAAAGCAGTTGGCGACAACGCCAAATGGCTGCTGGATCAGGCGGAATGTATCGTTACTCTGTGGAACGGTCGTCCTATCGCTGTTCTGCCGCCGAACTTTGTTGAACTGGAAATCGTTGAGACCGATCCAGGTCTGAAAGGCGACACCGCAGGTACTGGCGGCAAACCTGCAACCCTGAGCACTGGCGCTGTGGTTAAAGTGCCGCTGTTCGTGCAGATTGGTGAAGTGATCAAAGTGGATACACGTTCTGGCGAATACGTTTCCCGCGTGAAATAATCCCCGATTATCTCTTACCCGTGGCGCAGCAGCCCTGTTGCGCCATCCTTCCGCCAGGCAACCCTCTTTCTCGTGCGGTCAGTTAAGGCTTCACATCGTCCTAAAAATCATCCTTCCTTCTGCATCCTGCGCAATCTTGTCTATGCTTAAGTAGCTATACACAAACAATATTGGCTATAAAAGGAAGATATTATGGTTAAGAAAACAATTGCTGCGATCTTTTCTGTGCTGGTGCTTTCTACTGTACTGACTGCCTGTAACACCACCCGTGGTGTCGGTGAAGATATCTCCGATGGCGGTAGTGCTATCTCTGGTGCAGCCACAAAAGCGCAGCAGTAATACCAGCCGGTACGGCTCACGCCGTACCGCTCATTTCAGCGTTACGGTAGTGAATCAACCCCGCCATGAACTTCTGGCAGTGACAGAAACGGCGTGAACCGATTTCCCATTCCCAGCTTCATTCTTATATTCCGCTTATAGGTGTACACCGTTTTACCATTGATACTGAGCTTGGTGGCGATCGACTGATTGCTTGTGCCTTCCATCCAGAGCGACAACACTTTCTCTTCCTGGCGCGTCAGCAGCGGGGTGGCAATATGCGGTGCCATTCGCACCGGGCGAGCAAGAACTGCCGCATCGATAGCGTATGCCAGCGTTTCCAGGGGCACGCTTTTTTGCAGACTCGCATGGAGAGCATACTGCGCACAATAGTCATCCAGCTGCGTATCTTTTCCCGACTCCAGTAGGATGAGACGGTTCTCTTCGCTGCACGCGGAGAACAAGGAGGAGAGTTGATGAATATGGTGCAGGTCGTTTCTGAAGCCAAACAGGTCGGCGATGATCAGGTCAGGCTGCCACTGCGCAATGTGCTCTTTTGCCAGCATCAGATTATTCAGTGCCGTCACAAGAAATGAGGCGGGAAAAAGATCGGTTTGATTGAGCCAGGCTTCCAGCCCCGTCCGGGTGAAATAACAACGGTCAATCAGAAGGATTTTGAACATATTTTTCTTCGCAGTAGAATGGTGGCGCACGGCTTCCTTTTCCCGGATAGCACATCATCATAGGGGGTAGCGAAGGTGAATAAATGCCTGAACTGCGCAGCTATCTGGGGCTATTTCTTGCTTTAAGTCACTTAAATTGATGCAATTGCAAAAAAATTGCATCAGGGCGGTTACTGCGCCAGACTTTATTTTCTACCACCAGCCTGTCGGGACGACCCGGCAGCGCCAATCTCAACGGGGACGGCCCCACACTGGAGCCAACAATGTCCTGGATAATTCTATTGATTGCAGGCCTTCTGGAAGTGGTTTGGGCCATTGGTCTGAAATACACGCACGGATTTACCCGCCTGATTCCCAGCCTGATTACCGTTTCGGCGATGATAGCAAGCGTTGTGCTGTTGTCATGGGCAATGAAGAGTCTGCCGGTCGGTACGGCTTACGCCATCTGGACCGGCATTGGGGCCGTGGGTGCGGCGATAACGGGCATGATATTGCTCGGCGAGTCAGCCAGCCCCGCCCGATTGCTCAGCCTGGGGCTGATTGTTGCAGGTATCATCGGGCTTAAACTCAGCACCCACTAATAGGTCTGGTTTATCCACATCAGTTTTTCAACGGCAAAACCTTCGCGGGCGGCGATATCAACCATCTGTTTTTTCACCTTATCCGGCAGGGTCGGGGTGCGGGAGAGGATCCACAGATAGTCGCGATCCGGCCCGCACACCAACGCGTGCTGGTAATCCTTATCCAGCGCAATGATGTTATAGCCGCCATAGAATGGCCCAAAGAACGACACTTTTAACGCCGCACGGCGGCTGTCACCGGTGAAATAGGCTTTACCAATCGACTGCTGCCACTTTCCTCTTTCCCGATTGTATCCCCGGTTAATGACCTGAATACCACCATCGTCCATAGTGCTGTAAGTGGCGGTCACCTTTTCCAGCCCGCGTTCGAAGCGGTGGTCGAAGCGGGCGATTTCGTACCAGCGACCGAGATAACGCTGGGCGTCAAAATTCTCAACAACGGTTACGCCAGAAGGCGGGGTGGGCGTACTACAGGCCACAAGCAAAAACGCAGCGGCAGCTGTTGCAATGACAGGCAGCAAACGCATGATGTTTTCCTTTCAGGTTTTTATGCTAAGTGTAGAACCTTAGGGAGAAATTGCCTGCGCAGCGATCTGTGACGCCACCTGCATTACCGCAGCGGGAGGCTGTTGCTGACGTATCTGCTGCGCCATGAATCGCATCCACGGATCCATATGGCTGAACATGGCTTTGTACCCGGCACAAAGGTGGTTGTGCCAGCGATCGCCCATTTTGTGAATGCGATGTTTTGGGCAGCCGCCGTGGCAGGCGAAGCGCCACTCACACTGCTGACACAATGACGAAACCTGTCCCTTCTCCAGTCCGAATTTACGTTGCTGTTTACCGTTAGCCATCTGTGCCAGTGAATCACGACGCACATTGCCCAGTTTATGGGTGGCGTACACGTAATGATCGCAGCTGTATACATCGCCGTTTTGTTCGACCACCAGCCCAAAACCGCACCGTGACTGCATGACGCAGAGCGAGGGCGTCTCCCCAAGCCAGGCGGCCAGGGCACTGTCAAACAGCTGGACATAAACCCGGCCAACATCATGGCGAACCCAGTAATCAAAAACAGTGATAATAAACTGCCCCCACTGCTCGCCTGAAACTGACCAGTCCGTCACCTGGCGCTGGCTAAGTGACTGAGGGTAGAGCAGCTCACCATATTTTTCATGCACCGGCCGTTGCTCAACGGCAGGGATGAATTGTACAAAATCGGCACCGAGCTCCTGGGTAATAAAGCGGTATATCTCAAGCGGGTGCTGTGCTGTTTGATCATTAATAACCGTAAGCACATTGACCTCAACGCCGTGTTGTTTAAGCAACGTCATGGCGTTCAGCACCTGACTAAAAACGGAGCGACCACTCTGGGTTTTACGGTAGGTGTCATGCAACCAGGCAGGGCCATCGATGGATAGCCCGACAAGAAAATGGTGTTTTGCCAGAAAACGCGCCCAGGTCTCGTCAATTAAAACGCCATTTGTCTGGATGCTGTTACGGATAGTTTTGCCCGCTGCGTAACGGGCCTGGAAGGCGAGCGCTTTCTCAAAAAACGCCAGTCCCGCCATCGTAGGCTCGCCCCCTTGCCAGGTGAACTCCACTTCGGGCGCGGGATTCGCCTCAATGTACTGCTGAACGTAGCGTTCAAGGGTAACGTCATCCATATGACGCTGTACCTTTTTAGGCTTTAGCGTGTCCTGTTCTTTTTCAAGGTAGAAGCAGTATTCGCACGTCAGATTACACTGGTAACTGACCGGTTTTGCCATCAAATGAAAAGCGCGATTCATGTCATTCTCCCGATCGGTTAGCACGACTAAAAGTGATATGAGTCACTGTTTCGTCGCTTGCCGTTGACATTATGTAGAATGCAAGGAAATAATAATTTCATTAAAACACAACAAGCGTGAAATTTAAAATTCAAACGTCAACATCAGGGAATCCTTATGAGCAAATTCTTTGCAGGCGCACAGAATCTGGGTAAGTCGTTCATGTTGCCCATCGCGGTGCTTCCGGCGGCGGGGCTGTTACTGGGTATCGGCGGCGTTTTCTCAAATCCGGTCACTATTTCCACCTATCCGCTACTGGATAACCATATCCTGCAGGCCATTTTTACCCTTATGAAACTCTGCGGAAGCGTAGTGTTTGATAACTTGTCCCTGCTGTTTGCCGTGGGGATTGCCGTCGGTCTTGCGCGAAGCGATAAAGGCACCGCCGGGCTTGCATCCGTTCTCTGTTTCGTGGTGATGAACAAAGCGATTAACGCCATGCTGATGCTGACCGGAAAGCTGGCGGTGGATAATCTGGCGGCGGTCGGACAAGCGAACGTGCTGGGAATTGTTACGCTGCAAACCGGGGTGATGGGCGGCATCATCAGCGGCCTGCTGACGGCCTGGGCGCACAATCGCTATAACAAAACGGAGCTGCCAAATCTGCTGGCCTTCTTCAGCGGCTCGCGCTTTGTGCCTATCATGACCTCTTTCTTCGCCATTTTTCTTGGCGTCGCGCTCTTTTGGGTGTGGCCGCCCATTCAGGCCGGGATTACCCACCTCGGCGGGTTAGTTGAGAAAACCGGTTATGTTGGTACGCTTTTCTACGGCATGATCCTTAAGTGCCTGATTCCTCTTGGCTTACACCATCTTTTCTATCTGCCATTCTGGTTAACCAGCGTGGGCGGTGAGATGACCGTCAATGGTCACGTGGTTCAGGGAACGCAAAAAATCTTTTTTGCCCAGTTAGCTGACCCGAGCGTGCAGCAATATTACATTGGCGTTTCGCGTTTTATGGCCGGCCGTTTCGCAGACTTTATGTTTGGCTTACCGGGCGCAGCGCTGGCTATTTATCACACCTCCAAACCTGAAAATCGCAAAAAAGTGGCGAGTCTGATGCTCTCGGCAGCCCTGACGGCGTTCGTCACCGGTATTACCGAGCCACTGGAGTTTGCGTTCATGTTCTGTGCTCCGCTGCTGTATGGCGTGCACATCATCCTCACGGGCGTGGCCTTCATGTTTACGCACATCCTTGAGATCACCGTCGGACAGACGTTCTCAGGTGGCCTGATTGATTTCCTGTTGTTTGGTGTACTGCAAGGCAATGCGAAAACCAACTGGATGCTGATGCTGCCGCTGGGGGCCGTGATGTTCTGCCTCTATTACTTCTCCTTCCGTTTCCTCATCCAGTGGCGTCAGTTGAAAACCCCTGGTCGTGAAGAAGAGACGCAGGAGTCAGTTACCGTCAGCGGCAGTGCACGACCGGCGCAAATCGTGGATGCGCTGGGCGGAAAAGAAAATATCGTCGATGTTGACTGCTGCGCAACACGCCTGCGAATCACGGTGAAAGATCCGGCGCAGGTGCAACTGGATAACTTTAAAGCGCTGGGGAGCAAAGGCGCATTTATACGTGGACAAGGAGTCCAGGTGGTGTACGGCCCGCACGTCACCATTATTAAGAATGAAGTTGAAGAATTTATTGGCGCCTGACCAGGGACCTTATTATGAAAGCTGTAATGCTGATGTTTGACACACTGACGCGCAATCACCTTGCGCCTTATGGTGGCGATGCGATTACGCCGAACTTTACCCGGTTAGCACAGGAGTCTGTGCAATTTAATAACTTTTTCGTGGGCAGCATGCCGTGCATGCCTGCCCGCCGGGAACTGCATACCGGACGCTACAATTTCTTGCATCGCAGTTGGGGTCCGCTCGAACCTTTTGATTTTTCTACCATGCAGGCTTTGCATAAGCAGGGTGTGCACACCCATATGGTGACTGACCACAAGCACTACTGGCGGGACGGCGGCGCGACCTACCATACCCGGTACTCCACGTTCGACTTTATTCGTGGTCAGGAAGGGGATTGCTGGAAAGGGCAGGTCGAGAAACCGCTGATTCGCTGGCAGGGCATGGAGGATGAAGAAACCCGCCGCCGTCGTGCCGGGCGCATGACCCAGGATCTGATTAACCGGGCGGCAATGCCGACGCAGGAAGACCATTTTACTCACCGAACCATTGCGTCTGGTCTGGAGTTTATGGAGACCAACCAGCATCAGGATAACTGGTTCTTACAGATAGAGTGTTTCGACCCACATGAACCTTTCTTTGTGCCAGAGAAATACCTGGCCCAGTATGGATGCACTTCCGATGACTTCGACGGCTGGGTGCCCTATTACTGTGGTAGCCCCGGCGGAGAGAATAATGATAAAGCGAGGAAGTTTTATCAGGCGCTGATCACCATGTGCGACGACTATCTCGGTCAGGTCATGGATAAGATGAAGGCGCTCGACCTGTGGGAAGATACCCTTTTCATCGTCTGTACCGACCACGGATTCTTGCTGGGCGAGCATCAGTGGTGGGGTAAAAACATCATGCCGGTGTATAACGAGATCGCCAGAACGCCATTCTTCATCCGCGATCCGCGCTGTAAAAAGCAGGGAGAGCAACGTGAAGCCCTGGCGCAAACTATAGATATTCCTGCGACGTTGCTGGACTACTTTAATGTTGAGCGGCCGGATTCCATGACCGGGCGGCCTCTGCTTCCTGCCGTTATTGATGATACGCCGGTACGCGACTATGGCCTGTTTGGTTATTTCGGCGGCCATATAAACATTACCGATGGCGAATCCGTCTATATGCGCTGTCCGCGTGAAAAGGGCAAAGCAAACCTCTTTGAATACACCCTGATGCCCACGCGTATTGATAGCCCCTTTAGCGTCAGCGAGTTAAAAGATATTCGCATCCACCCAGGGTTTGACTTCACGCAGGGGGCCCAGGTCATGCAGATCCCTGCCAGCTTCGGCTATCTGAATCCGTGGCGTTTTGGCGACAAACTCTATGATATTAAGAATGACCCTTTACAGGCGCAGCCACTGAACGATCCGCAAAAGTCATTCGAGATGGCGCAGGCCATGTTGCCCCTTCTTAAGGCTCACGATGCGCCGGCAGAATTACTGGTGCGTTTTGAACTGGACGAGCTTTCACCCGAGCGCGAACAGGCGTTCAGTGAGCGCTGGAGCCAGGACGATGCGCTGGCAGACACGCCGTGGCACTGTGCCGACCGGGGTGTCTATGAAGCCCTGATGTTTGTCAGCAAAGCCGCAGAAAAACAAGGGGTAACCCTTGAGATGCTTCTCGAAGCGTGCCCGGTAGAGCAGGGCATTCACGGGGACGATGTCCTGCGGCTGGTCGAACGTCATTTTACTGGTGACCAGCAACTGGCCCTCTCTTATCAGGTTCGATTACTGCTCAGGGTGGAGTAACAATGGCGTGCTGGACGCTGGAAAATGACGCCTGGCGGATACGCGTGGCGGCCCGGGGCGCGGAACTGTGTGAATGGTGGGATAAAACGCATCAGCGTTCTCCGCTCTGGCAACCCGATCCCAGGGTGTGGAACAACAGCGCCACGCAGCTCTTTCCGGTCGTTGGACGGTTACGCCATAACGGTTTGTGGCATCAGGACGCGTTCTGGCCGCTGCCTGCGCATGGTTTTTTACGGCATCAGCCGTTCAGCCTTGAGCACATTGGCCCGGACACGCTGCAACTTAAGTGTGACGCGAATGATGAGACGCGGAAAATGTGGCCGTTTGACTGGACGCTCCGGGTTGGCTGGACGCTCACGCCTCAAGGAATAACGGTCAACTGGAGCATCGAGAACCATGACGCCCGGGCCTTTCCTTTTGCGCTGGGCTGGCACCCGGGTTTTGCGCTTACGGTGGCAACGCAAGCCGGGTGGCAGATCAGGTTTTCATCACCGGTCGGCGGCCCTTATCCTACGCAGGACAGAACGTTATCTATTCCTGACGAGTCGCCCTGTACTTCCGCCTTTTCGCTCGGCCCTGACACCTTTCAACAGGGTGCCGTCTATTTTGCAATGCAGGAGGCAAAGGATATCAGCGTTGTCTCTCCTGATGGGGTGGTCGCGCTACGAATGAACGCACCCGAAGCGCGCTGGCTGGCACTTTGGGGGGTGCCGGGTGCGGACTTATTGTGTATCGAACCGCTGACGGGCACAACGGACGACCCGACCTTCGATGGCAATGTTATCCACAAACGTGGAATGCGCTGGTTAGCGCCAGGTGAACGTTACCGGCAGAGTGTCGGCGTTATCCTTGCGCAAGACGTGGCATGAATTGATGGCTAAAATACCCGGCAATAATCTGTTGCATAACGCGTTGTCCATGAAAAGGGATGAGCCGGGAGAGTCATGCATGAGTGTTAATAAAGAAAAGGTGCGCGTTTACATCGCCAATATCCTGGTGGGACTGGCGGAGACAGACCACAAAATTGCAGAGTTCATATTGCGTAACCCGGCGCGGGTCGTTCAGTTACCGGTGAAGAAAATTGCCCTCGAGATAGGCGTTAGCGAAGCCACTATTGTCCGGTTTTGTAAGAAGATTGGCTATGGGGGTCTCCTGAGTCTGAAGGCGGAGCTTAAACGTGAACTGCTGGAAGAGAGTGACCTGACGTTGCCCTCATCCCCGGACATCTTTATGAACGACACCCGCAATGATGTTGCACATAAAATTGCGCTCACGCTTGAGACTACGGTGAAAGAGACCATCGATCTGCTCGACATGAAAAAAGTGAAATCCATTGTCGAGCGGTTTATTCAGGCACCAAGGGTGATGTTCGTTGGTTTCGGCGCGTCTGGTCTCGCGGCGATGGAGGCGCGAGACAAGATGAACCGTATTGGTATTGAATCCGAAGCCTTTACTGACCGCTTCACCATGACCTTAAAACTGGCAAACCTGAAAAGTAACGATCTGGTGGTGGCATTCTCCCACTCCGGTGAAACGCCCGAGGTGGTTAATGCTTTTCGTCTTGCCCAAAAAGCCGATGCCGGGCGGCTGGCCATTACGCATAACCCGCACTCACCGTTAACCGAGATGGCCGATATTTTTCTGTTGACCTGTGGTGCCGCCGGGCCTTTTCAGGGTGACTCTATCGCCACCCGTGTATCACAACTATTTATGATTGAATTTCTCTGCACCGAGATAACCCGGCATAACTTTAAAGAGAGTGCTTCGCCGGGGCTCTCTATCAAAGAGATACTGATTAAGGAACGCATCAAACGTGAGTCAGCAGGGTAACACTTCCCCTCGTTTGCGAGAAAAATGGTGGCTGGCGGGTAAAAAGCCAGATTACCGCTTTACGCTTGCCAACGAACGTACTTTTCTCGCCTGGATCCGTACCGCGCTGGCGTTGCTGGCGGGGGCGGTGGGCATCGATCAGTTTTCTCCACAGTTAAGCTCCCCGACACTGCGCCTCGCGCTTGCGCTGCTGCTGGTGTTCTCCGGTACGGTACTGGCCATCGTTGCCTGGTATCGCTGGCGTGAAAATGAATATGCCATGCGGCTGGAGAGAGAGCTTCCTTACACCCGTTTCTTATTGCTGATTGCCGGTGGCGTGGTGCTGATTGCTCTCTTACTGGCGTGGTTGCTCTGGCAGGGCCAGCCGTGACGGTACGCGACCCGGGATTGCAGCCTGAGCGTACCCGGCTGGCGTGGAGGCGCACAGCGTTTTCGGCTCTGCTGGTCGGTTGCTTGTGTCTGAGAGGTTGGGTGACGCAGGCAAATTACCTCTATGGCGCGGCGTTCTGCCTGATGCTGCTGGCAATCATCGCGATTGTTTTACAACGAAAACGAGCGGTTGTGCTCTCGCTGGTGTTAGCTGGCATCGGGCTTGCCATCCATTTTACCCGTCTGATCTGAACACCCGCCAGCCTGAGCCAGCGGGTCTTTGCTTAAAGAAAAATCACACCGATCAGCGTTACCACGCTCAGAATGGCGGCAAGGCCGTAAAAGACCCATTTCCCGTTAGGCACATGCACTTTGATGTCATGCATGGCGTGGTGCAGGCGATGAAGCCCGCACCAGAGCGGCAGGACGATCATCAGGAACAGAAAAGCACGACCAATAAAACTCTGGGCAAAAGCGAGAACACGTTCATAGCCAAGCGCCTCGCCAGGGTAGAGTCCCAGCGGCAATAGCACCCCGACCAGCAACACTATCACCGGGGCCACGATCGCTCCCCACATGCCGCCTGCACCAAATAATCCCCAGAAGACGGGTTCGTCAGAGCGTTTTGGGTTTGGATTAATCATCGGGGCCTCCTTACCAGAAAAGTGCGACGAAAAGGATGACCAGCGTCGCCAGTCCGGTCACGACCCAAAGTCCGAGAATGATCGGTTCGGGCCTGAGTTTTTCATCTTTAATGATGACGTTTGCGGCCTTGGGTGCCAGCTCAAACCAGGTTTTGGTATGCAGCAGCGCAGCGGCCAGGGTTATCAGATTCAGAATGACCACAATGGGGTTTTGCAAAAAACTGACGAAACCCATCCAGGATTCCGGCCCATGTTTTAGCGAAAACAGCCCGTATATCAGGATAATACTGAACCAGACGGTGGGGACCGCCGTACCTTCACGCAGCATATAGAAGCGATAAAACGGCAGTGACTTCCACCAGGTCGACGGCACAGGCCGGACATAGGGTTTGCGTTGAGTCATAGTGCGCTCCTTAGCGTGGTTTCAGGGTTGCGATAAGAAAGTCTTTCGAGCTTTCTACTTTGCCCTGCTGAATAGCGGCCGCCGGATCAACGTGTTTCGGACACACTTCCGAGCAGTAGCCAACAAAGGTGCAGCTCCAGACGCCATTAGGGCTGTTTAACTGTGCCATACGCTGCTGCTTGCCTTTATCGCGGCTGTCCAGGTTATACCGGTGCGCAAGCGTAATAGCGGCGGGGCCAATGAATTCAGGATTAAGGCCGAACTGCGGGCAGGCGGCATAGCACAGGCCGCAGTTAATACACCCCGAGAACTGATGGTACTTCGCCATTTGCGCCGGCGTCTGTTTGTTGGGACCCTGATCGGGCGTGCGCGGGTTGCCAATGATGTATGGCTTGATGGCTTCCAGGCTTTCGATAAAGTGGGTCATGTCGACCACCAGATCGCGTTCAATAGGGAAATTGGCCAGCGCTTCAACCTTCAGACCTTTCGTGTATTCACGTAAAAACGTCTTACAGGCAAGCTTAGGCACCTTGTTGACCATCATGCCGCAGGAGCCGCAAATCGCCATGCGACAGGACCAGCGGTAGCTGAGGTCGGGCGCCAGGTTATCTTTGATGTACCCGAGCGCATCCAGCAGCGACGTTTGCTCATCGTAGGGAACATCATAAAAAGCACTGTGCGGCGCAACATCGACTTCCGGGTTGTATCGCACCACCTCTATTTTCAGCATCTTCATTTCAGCCATGGGTCGATTCCTTCTTCTCGGTGGCTTCCGCTTCTGCACCATAAACGCGTTTTGCAGGAGGCAACGTCGTTATCTTCACGTCGCTATAATCAAGGCGCGTTGAGCCATCTGCATCGCGGTAGGCCAGCGTGTGTTTCAGGAAGTTCACGTCATCACGTTCGGTGCAGCCTTCATCCAGACGCTGATGGGCACCACGGGACTCTTTACGCGCCAGCGCGGAGTGCGCCATACATTCGGCAACGTTCAGCCCGTGACCTAATTCGATGGTGTAGAGAATGTCGGTGTTGAAAACACTTGAGGTATCCGTGATACGCACGCGCTTAAAGCGCTCCTGCAGCTCTGCGAGCTTATCAACGGTTTTCTGCATCAGCGCTGGTGTGCGATAAATCCCGCAGCCTTCTTCCATCGACTCACCCATCTCGTCACGGATTTTCGCCCAGTTTTCAGTGCCCTCCTGGTTCACCAGCGTTTTCAGGCGTTGCTCAACGTCGGCAGCTTGTGCGTTAAGTGCGGCATCGCTGGCAGCAGAAGCAGAAGCGGCACGGGCCACAGCCTGTTCACCGGCCAGGCGACCAAATACGACGAGCTCGGCCAGTGAGTTGGAACCGAGGCGGTTTGCGCCGTGTAGCCCAACGGAGGAGCACTCACCCACGGCAAACAGCCCCTGGATCTGGGTTTCACACTGCGGGTTGGTTTCGATGCCGCCCATGGTGTAATGCGCGGTCGGGCGAACCGGAATCGGCTCTTTTACCGGGTCGACGCCGACATAAGCTTTTGCCAGTTCGCAGATAAAGGGTAAGCGTTCGAGCAGCTTTTTCTCGCCAAGATGGCGAAGATCAAGATGCACGACATCGCCGCGCGGGGTAGAGATAGTGTTGCCTTTACGCCACTCATGCCAGAATGCCTGCGACACTTTATCGCGCGGGCCAAGCTCCATATATTTGTTTTTTGGCTCGCCCAGCGGTGTCTCTGGACCCATGCCGTAATCCTGCAGATAACGGTAGCCATTTTTATTCACCAGAATCCCGCCTTCGCCACGACAACCTTCTGTCATCAAAATGCCGGAGCCGGGCAGCCCGGTTGGGTGGTATTGCACAAACTCCATATCCCGTAGCGGAACGCCGTGCGCCAGCGCCATCCCCATGCCGTCGCCGGTCACAATGCCGCCGTTGGTATTAAAACGGTAGACGCGCCCCGCGCCCCCGGTGGCCAGAATGACGGCATTCGCGCGGATCTGCACCAGCGTGCCCTCCATCATGTTCATGGCGACGAGGCCGCGTGCCTGACCGTCATCGACGAGAAGATCAAGGACAAAATGTTCGTCGAAACGCTGAATTTGCGGGAACTGTAAAGAGGTCTGGAAGAGGGTGTGCAGCATGTGGAAGCCGGTCTTATCGGCGGCAAACCAGGTACGTTCAATTTTCATGCCCCCAAAGCGGCGCACGTTGACGGAGCCATCTGCGCGACGACTCCAGGGGCATCCCCACTGCTCCAGTTGGGTCATCTCCGTAGGGCACTGATGCACGAAATAGTCGACAACATCCTGTTCGCACAGCCAGTCGCCACCAGCGACCGTGTCGTGAAAATGATACTCAAAGCTATCATGATCCTGGGCGACGGCGGCGGAGCCACCCTCCGCGGCCACGGTGTGGCTTCGCATAGGATAAACTTTAGAAATGAGGGCGATTTTGGCATCAGGATTCGCTTGGGCTGCGGCGATAGCAGCGCGTAATCCCGCGCCACCAGCACCTATTACAGCGAGATCGGCGTGAAAGGTATGCACGACATTCCTCCAGGTTTTGTTATTTCGTCCTGCGACAGGGGTCGAAGACGAACGTGTTCACTGCTCCTTTTTGTGCTGGCAGTATAACCGTAGGGGAAACAGGGAAATTTGATGTGTTCGATTTTTTTGCTGTTCACCGTTGTTATTAATCACTCAGGTTGATAAATGTCAGCTTGAAAGCGTGATCCGGCCTCTGTTTTCCTCCTTCAGTAAATGTATTGCGCAAAATTTGTCTCTCTCAGCCGATGCGGGTAGACTTCGTGCCCTTATCAGAATTTGGAGAAAGTACCATGAGCGAGACGGCAACCTGGCAGCCGAGCGCATCCATTCCTAACTTATTGAAACGCGCGGCTATCATGGCGGAAGTTCGACGCTTCTTCGCCGATCGCGGCGTACTGGAAGTGGAAACGCCATGTATGAGCCAGGCCACGGTTACGGATATTCATCTGTTTCCGTTCGAGACTCGCTTTATAGGACCCGGCCACTCTCAGGGGATGAATCTCTACCTGATGACCAGCCCGGAATACCATATGAAACGCCTGCTGGCCGCAGGATGTGGCCCGGTGTTTCAGCTGTGCCGTAGTTTCCGTAACGAAGAGATGGGACGTCATCACAACCCGGAATTCACCATGCTTGAGTGGTATCGACCCCATTACGACATGTACCGTCTGATGAACGAGGTGGATGACCTTTTGCAGCAGGTACTGGAGTGCCCCGCTGCAGAGTCACTCTCTTACCAGCAGGCCTTCCAGCGTCACCTGGAGATCGATCCGCTTTCAGCCGATAAGACCGCGTTACGTGAAGTGGCTGCAAAACTCGATCTGAGTAATATTGCCGACACTGAAGAAGACCGCGATACATTATTGCAACTGCTCTTTACCATGGGTGTTGAACCGCATATTGGCAAAGATCGCCCAACGTTTGTCTACCACTTCCCGGCGAGCCAGGCCGCGCTGGCGCAAATCAGCACCGAAGATCACCGTGTGGCAGAGCGCTTTGAGGTCTACTTCAAAGGCATTGAGCTGGCGAATGGTTTCCATGAGCTAACGGATGCCCGTGAGCAACAGCAGCGTTTTGATCAGGACAACCGTAAACGTGCCGCCCGCGGTTTACCGCAGCAGCCGGTGGATATGAATCTGCTGGCGGCCCTCAAAGCGGGAATGCCGGACTCTTCCGGCGTGGCGCTGGGTATAGACCGGTTAGTGATGCTGGCGCTGGGGGCTGAAAGCCTGGCAGAGGTAATGGCCTTTACCGTCGACCGCGCTTGATTTAGTAAGCTCTTATATGAGCGGAAAATATATCCATACCATTTATAGATTAGCTATAACTACTAAATGGTATGGAGAATGAGGTTTCCTGTCTTTTTATTTTTGCCGTAGCTGTTACGCTTTAAATCACCACGGGTTAAAAAGAAGTGCAGTAAATATAATTAACTGTATTCATAAACCCGCAGGCTTGTTATCTCACGAATAGCATGTATGTGGATGCCAGATTATCGAAGAGAAAGCGACTATAATAAAAATTCTGGGGAATCAGTAATGACATGGAAAGTGTTCACACCAGGCTTTTTATAGCTTTTAGCTTCCCTGCTCTGGATTGTAATCTGTTCTGTTCAAGATAAAGAGTGGTGGACAGGTATTGGGGAAGTCCATAACATTTGCGATCTTATGAGATCTATTGTGAAGGATGATATTCGCGATGTTGGGCTCGTCTCTTCATTACCTGTATTCTTTCCGGCAAGTTATGCCATTCTCATAAAAAGAAAACGGTATTGGTTTATTTACCTGGTGACTTTTCTTATTAGTGGATACTGGTTGTGGCAATTTTTCATCCGCTACCCGCTTTGTCTGTGGTAATTAACATTGTAAAAAATACCGGCCAGATGATGACCGGTATCTGTGATTTATAAACTCCCTGCCGGGCGTTTATTGTTACCCGCTGACGTTAAGGTACGTGCTGTTTTCTGCCCGTCCAGACTTTCCAGACGCATCTGGAAGGGAGGGAATGGCAGCTCAATCCCATGTTCACGGAAGCCCGCCAGGATCAGCTGATGAATTTCATGGCGCAGCGGCATACGATGTCCCATTTCTGCGGCATAAATACGCAGTTCAAACAGCTGAATGCCCTGCTGGAGATCCACGAGGAAAACTTCTGGCGCCGGGTTATCAATCACCAGCGAGCAGCGCTCTGCTGCCGTGTGCAGGATCTGCGTTACCTCTTCACTATTGGCATCTCCCGGGGCCGGTACCGTCAGCACCACGCGTGTCACCGAATCTGACAGTGACCAGTTGATAAACTGCTCAGTAATAAACGCCTTGTTTGGCACGATGATCTCTTTTCGATCCCAGTCGCTGATGGTTGTCGCACGGGTATTGATTCTGGTGATGCTGCCTGTCAGATCGCGGATTGTCACGGTATCGCCAATACGAATCGGCTTCTCAAACAGAATGATCAGGCCTGAAATAAAGTTGGCGAAAATCTCCTGTAAACCAAAACCTAAACCAACGCCGAGCGCGGCTACCAGCCACTGGAGTTTCGACCATTCGATGCCAATCATGGAGAAACCCACCAGCCCACCAAACAGCATCAGCAGATACTTGGTAATGGTGGTAATGGCGTAACCCGTGCCGGGCGTTAAATCCAGGTGCTGTAAGAGAGCCAGCTCCAGCAGGGCAGGGAAATTTCGCACCAGTTGCGTGGTAATGATAAAGACCAGAATGGCGATCAACACAGCACCAAGGGTAATCGGCTCAAGGCTCTCGACACCCTGTACGGTTGAGGTGACATCCCAGAGTGAGATATTTTCAAGGAAACCAAAGGCAGAGTGGATTTCGGACCACAGCACGATGACCGAAAGCAGCGCAATCAGCATCAGAATCGAACGCACCAGGCGCAACGACTGCACGCTGATGGCATCCAGATCGAGCTCTTTTTCATCAATCTCGACAACACCTTCAATACTGGTTGCGTGTGCGGCGTCATCTTCGCCTTTCGCGCGCTGGGCCAGAATTTCAGCGCGACGGTGCCGGGCGCGATCGAAGGCGAGGCGGCGGCGCTGTATCAGCATCCAGCGACGTATAACGTGATAGACCACCAGCAACAGGAACCAGATGGCAACGGAGGTTTCAAGTCGCGCCAGCAGCGCCTGCGACGTGGCCAGATAACCGACCGCCGCGGCCAGGATGGCGAGTAACGGAGCACTCAGTAACAGGTTCCACAACATGCTGTTTGCCATGTTATTACCGCTGCCGGTCTTGTCGACATAGAGCGGAATGCCTGCGCGCTTGAAGCTCAGGGTCACCACGGTTAAGGCACCGCAGATTAAAATAAAGCACAGACGCCCCAGCGACCCGGAAAACTCCCGATCATTAAGATTATCAAACATGATCAGGGCCATGATCAGCGGCACAATTAAGCTGATGCTCATCAGGTAATAACGCATACCGCGTGCTACCCGGTTCCGCGGCCAGCCAAAATGCGCCACAAACAGGCCCGTCGGACGGGCAAACGTGGCGCAAATCATCACCACCCACAACAGCGGCACGGTGGCGGTCACGCCATCACCAATGGCCACCGCCAGCGGATAAGGCCAGGCTTCGCGCAGCCCATAACCGAGCGTTGCCCAAAGCACCGGCAGCGGCAGTGCGACGAGAATTGACCAGAACACCGTTCGCAACGTGAGCCAGAAATGGTCCTGAGTGACCTTGCCGACTTTCGCGCTGGAACGCTCAAGGAAGCGGGTGAAATGTTTACGCGAATAAAGGCTAAACCCAACCAGCACCAGCGCGCCAAAGAGGGGGAATAACGTCTCTTTACTGGTTACCATCATCAGCCCGGCTTTACCCAGTTGACTGAAGGTGTCAAGGGAGATGAGGCGCTGAAGATCCTGGACGATTTCGAGTGGCCAGGCGAAGGTCATAGGGCTGACGTCTGCCGTCCAGAAGAGATAGCGGTGTGTGGCTTCGTTCATTTCCCGGAGCGCATCTTCAAGCTGGCTGTTTGACACTTTCAGTTTGGTCAGCTCAAGGATCAGCGTATCGCCGCCCTGCAACAACGAAGAGAGCAGCTCGCGCTGGGTGCGCAACTGCGCTTCCAGGATACGGTTCTGCTCGCTGGTCAGGGGCTTACCGTCCGCCTGACGAATTTGCCGTAACTGCGGCTGCTTGTTTACCAGATCTTCATACCGCATGCGATGGACGCGCAATTGGGCCATCTCGGTATCCAACTGCTGCGGTTTTGGCATCTCTGGCAGCCGGGCAACCTGTGCACGCAACGCTTCGCCGAGCATATTTGATGCGCCCAGCCACTGCGACTGTTCGCGCAGTGTGTTGAGCGCCTGGCGAACCTGTAACGTCTGATTCGTGGCCTGGCGCTGCTGGGAGGCGACCAGATCCATACGCTGCGCCTGTTGATTCAGCGCCTGCGACAGCTCACGGTTTACCTTGAACTGATCCACAATCCCCGGCGGCAGGTTGTCACTGTTTTCCGCTAAAAGCTCGGTGCTTTCCAGCGCCTGCTCCGCCTCACGCTGACGTTGACTGTTTAATTGGTTTCTTAAGGTTTGCAGATAGGTATCAAGCTGCTGGGCCTGTTTTTGCGCCAGTTCGGAGCGCATGCGGGCCAGCTCCTGACGGTTATTTGCCGACAGCTGTGCCAGTTCAAGCTCATCGACAAGCGCGCGGAGCCTGGCGGATTCAGCCTGAGCACTGAAATTTTGCGCCTGAGCCAGCGGCGTGGCCGCGCTTTGAGCGCCGATACGTCGTTCGACCTCATTGACCTGGCGACGGGCATCCGTTTGCTGTTGTGGTAGCTGGCTCAGAGAGTCGTTGATTTCACGGGCACGTTCCTGCTCTTGCTGTGCCTGGCGGGTTTTATCCAGTAACTGGCTGCTGACCTGCAAAATCTCCTGATTAAGGGCGTCAGTGCTGAGATTGGCGGGCACAGATTTGGGCTCGTCGCGCAGGTTATCCAGCTGCGCGCGCAGCGTGCGTGACAGTTTGGGGAAATTATCAATAACATCTTGATACTGCGAGGCGCGTTCAAGAGAACCTTTGCGTTCCTCAAGGGCGTTGAGCGCCCCCTGGAGCAGCTCTACTGTTTCGGTCTGTTCCGGTGTGGCTTTCGCCGCTTTGGCTTGCTCCAGCTCCTGGGAGATTTGTTTGGCATCAGGGGCGGTCGCCGCACTCGCCCCCAGGCTGAGGCACCAGGCCATCAGAAAAATGATAATCAGGCGCACAACAGCTTACCTTTCGTTAAACTTCGTCTTTTTTATCGTCAACCAGTGGGCTGGCTTCATGTTCTGCCGCGATCTCTTCTGCGGGCAGTGGGGTCGGTTCAATGTCAGGGGTGACCAGCGTTTCTGTTGAAGCCGCCAGCGGTTCACCGATTTTGGTCACCGACAGGTTTTGCAGATGCGCTACCAGTTCAACCTTACCAGGCGCAAACAGGTTAATAACGGTAGAACCCAGTTTAAAACGGCCCATTTCCTGACCTTTAAGCAAAGCAACCGCACCGTCGCTCTCCCCGGCAGGCCAGGTCCAGCGTTTAATAATGCCTTCACGCGGTGGGGTGATGGTGCCCGCCCAGACGGTTTCAATGCTACCAACGATAGTGGCACCCACCAGGATTTGCGCCATTGGGCCAAACTCGGTATCGAACAGGCAAATGACGCGCTCATTACGCGCAAAAAGGTTCGGGACGTTTTGCGCGGTCAGGTGATTCACAGAGAAGAGGTCGCCTGGCACGTAGATCATTTCGCGCAGAATACCGTTACAGGGCATATGCACACGGTGATAATCCCGCGGAGAGAGATAGGTGGTAACAAAAGAACCGTTACGGAAAAGATCCGCCATCAGGTAGTTGCCGGCCAGCAAGGCTTCGAGGCTGTAATGGTGTCCTTTGGCTTGCAGAAGTTTGTCATTCTCGATGGAGCCCAACTGACTTATCACGCCATCTGCAGGCATCACCAGCACGTTGAGATCGGTATTTAACGGGCGAACCTCATCACGCAGCGGGCGGACAAAGAAGTCATTAAAGGTGCGGTAGCTCGCGGTATCCGGCTTTTGCGCCTCGTTCATATCGACCTTGTAATATTTCACAAACAGATCGATAACCAGTTTAGTCAGCCAGCCTGCTCGTTTGCTTGCGCCCCAACCCGCCAGGCGAGTGAGCCACAGTTTAGGCAGAATATATTGAAGCGAAAGTTTAAATGAGTTTAACAAAGTAGCCTCCAGGCCATTGTTTTTTGTCGTTCCTGAACCGGGAGCATTCACCGGATCTATAGAAAAGGGGACGATTCTAGCGACGCTTAGGGTAGTTGTCAGTCTTCGGATTCAGAAAAGTTTTTACGCGTTTTTACCTGCGCCATACTTTCTAAAATACGGTGATAGTTTTCAAACCTTGTCTCAGCAATATCGCCCTTATCGACCGCTTCACGGATGGCGCAGCCAGGGTCGGTGTCATGCTTACAATCGCGATATTTGCAATGGCCGAGATAGTCATGGAATTCGACAAAACCATTAAAGATTTGTTCCGGTTCAAGGTGCCAGAGGCCAAACTCGCGCACCCCTGGAGAGTCAATCACATCACCGCCATGTGGGAAATGATAAAGACGTGAGGCGGTAGTCGTGTGCTGACCCAGACCGGAGTTATCGGAAACCTCGTTGGTGAGGATCTCATTTTGCAAGCCAAGCAGATTATTCAGCAGGCTGGATTTACCGACGCCGGACTGGCCAGCAAAAATGCTGATTCGGTCTGTTAACGCCTCTTCAAGCGGTGTCAGGCCATCTTTTTTATGGCTGGAAACCATCAGTACGCGATAGCCGATATGCCGGTAGATATCCATCTGTTCATTCACAAAATCCATGCCTTCCTGATCCAGCAGGTCGATTTTGTTCAAAACAATCAGGGGTTCAATCTCTAAGGTTTCGCAAGCGACAAGGTAGCGGTCGATGATATTCAGCGACAGCTCTGGCAGGATGGCGGAGACAATCACAATCTGATTGATGTTAGCGGCGATCGGCTTCACGCCATCATAAAAGTCCGGGCGATTCAGAACGGAAGTCCGTTCGTGCACAGCTTCTACAATGCCTTTTACCGTTACGCCTTCCGCGGCTTCTTTACCGGGGCGCCAGACCACGCGGTCGCCGGTCACCAGTGAACGAATCGTGCGGCGAATGTTGCAGCGGTGTACGCCGCCTTCGGCTGACTCTACATCGGCATGCATGCCAAAGCGGCTAATGACAATGCCTTCAGCCGTTTCGCCAAAGAGATTGTCATCAAAGTCTTTTTTCTCCGCCGACGTTTTTAATCTACGCTCATGGTTTGCATTAACGCGGCGCTGTTGGCCTTTGGAGAGTTTATTTTTACTCAATCGAGCTGGCTCCTGGTCGCCCTGTCAGGGCAAAACCTCTATGATACACGCTATTTTAGATGAATATAGTCACGCTGGTATGACGCGAGAAGGGTGGAAAATAGCATGAGTGCAAATGAAAACAACCTCATTTGGATCGATCTGGAGATGACCGGGCTTGATCCCGAGCGCGATCGCATTATTGAGATCGCCACACTGGTGACCGATGCGAATCTTAATATCCTGGCGGAAGGGCCGACCATAGCGGTTCATCAGTCTGACGAACAGCTGGCACTGATGGATGACTGGAACGTGCGCACTCACACCGGCAGTGGCCTTGTCGAGCGCGTCAAAGCCAGCCATCAGGACGACCGGGCTGCTGAACTGGCCACTATCGAATTTTTACGACAGTGGGTGCCGGCAGGAAAATCGCCCATTTGCGGAAACAGTATCGGTCAGGACCGGCGTTTTCTGTTCAAGTACATGCCGGAACTCGAAGCGTACTTCCATTATCGTTATCTCGATGTCAGTACGCTTAAAGAGCTGGCGCGTCGCTGGAAGCCGGAAATTCTCGATGGGTTCAAAAAGCAGGGCACCCATCAGGCCCTGGACGATATTCGCGAGTCGGTAGCCGAACTCTCCTATTATCGTGAGCACTTTATTCAGCTCTGACGCTGTCGCCGGGGGCGTGGAGGACCGCTATTTTCAGGTATTCCGGATAAAAACTCCCGCTTTCGGCGTAAAAACAGGCAATGTGACGAATAATCGAACACTTGAATCAAAATTCAAAAAAAACGGTTTCAGGGGGCTTGCAGGAGAAAGGAATTCTCGTATAATGCGCCTCCCGTGAAGACACAGAAATGTGAAAGCACGACAGCAAGAAAATGATGTTTGCGGGAATAGCTCAGTTGGTAGAGCACGACCTTGCCAAGGTCGGGGTCGCGAGTTCGAGTCTCGTTTCCCGCTCCAAAATTTGAATGCACCATCCTGATCAAAGATTCAAATCGCTGCCAGGCGCGGCAAATTGAATACCGAGATTATGCGGGAATAGCTCAGTTGGTAGAGCACGACCTTGCCAAGGTCGGGGTCGCGAGTTCGAGTCTCGTTTCCCGCTCCAAAATTTGAAAAGTATCGCAAGATACGCACCACCCAAGCGGGAATAGCTCAGTTGGTAGAGCACGACCTTGCCAAGGTCGGGGTCGCGAGTTCGAGTCTCGTTTCCCGCTCCAAAATTTACTTACCTCTAAAAGTATCCACAGCGAAACAGCAGGCTGGGGACGATTCTTTTCATGTTGAAAAAGTATTGTGAACAGACTTATCCACAGGTTCTGCCAGCGCAAGAAAAAATAAAATTACTTCGCCTGATTAATAGTATCTTTTTAACTTTTTGAATTTCATAGAAAAAATAACATTTCAAATTGTTACCGCGATCGCTTGACGAATCTGGTCGCGTTGAATCGCAATGCATTTTTAATTTTATTCACACGCTGTGGACGACTCAGGCATCACGTGCTAGGCCCTTTTCAATCACCCTGACAAGCCGCTGTTTCTGCGGTGTTTGCACCTCAACCACACAGGCATTTCGCTTCTCAATTTGCTGCGCAATCGCCCATTCAATGTGCTCATCAAGAAGTGGGTGCTCACCTCGTCGTTCTTCCAGCGCGGCAATATTAGCTTCATCCCAGGGCGCGTTTCCCAGCGCCACGGCAATGTTTCGCAACCATCGCAGATGACCGATGCGACGAATCGCTGACCCTTCCGTTACCTTCAAAAACCAGCTTTCACTCCAGGCAAATAGCGCAATCAACTCAGGTGCGTGCAGGGCTTTGCGTGGACTGAAATCCGCTTCATCGGTGATTTGTGAGTAACGGTTCCACGGGCAGATCAGCTGGCAGTCATCGCAACCATAAATGCGGTTGCCAATGAGCGGACGCAGGGCTGCGGGAATGGCCCCTTCAAGTTCAATCGTCAGATAGGAAATACAGCGCCGGGCATCAACCGTATAGGGTTCGACAATGGCACCCGTCGGGCAAATGGTCATGCAGGCGACGCAGCGACCACAGCCTTCTTCCACGGGCTTGTCGACGGGCAGAGGGATATCCACCAGCAGCTCCCCCAGGAAAAAGAAGGAGCCGGCGTCCCGGTTAAGGATAAGCGAGTGCTTACCTGTCCATCCAAGCCCGGCTTTTTCAGCCAGGGGACGTTCAAGAATGGGCGCAGAATCTACAAACGGTCTAAAATTCAGCGAGACACAATGCTGCTGAATTTTCTCGCCAAGCTGCTTCAGGCGGTTACGTAATAGCTTGTGATAATCACGGCCCAGCGCGTAGCGGCTGACATAGCCCAGCGCCGGGTTTTTGAGTGTGCTGGCAAAAGCGGCATTGGCGGGGAGATAGTTCATCCGGACGCTGATGACACGCAGGGTGC
The DNA here is from genome assembly GCF_051486985.1 of Yokenella regensburgei. GTDB lineage: Bacteria > Pseudomonadota > Gammaproteobacteria > Enterobacterales > Enterobacteriaceae > CBFFRJ01. The sequence continues at coordinate 17,846 of NZ_JAHVDV010000011.1, read as the reverse complement.
CGGGCAGCAGCTCATGCGGACGGGCACGCATCATACCGTGACGTGCCATCCACGCCATTTCGCCATGATATTGCTTGTCCAGCCAGGCCTGAAGTTTTGGCTCGCTGGCAGAAAGATCGGTATCGGCAATGCCGACCTGCTGAAAACCCAGTTCAGTGCCCCATTGTTTGATGTTCTGCGCTAATTGGTTGAAATCGAGGGGCTCTGACATGACGGACCATACAATGAAGAAAAACGCAGCAAGTATACCACACTCCATCTGGCCTGCGGAGGCACTACGGCAGGCAGAAAAAGAGGCTGCTGACAGTCTCGGCATTACGCTTTATGAACTGATGCAACGGGCAGGGCTGGCGGCTTTCAACGTGGCTCACACCCACTACCCCGACACGCAACGCTGGCTGATTTTATGCGGGCACGGTAATAACGGGGGAGATGGTTATGTGGTCGCCCGGCTTGCGGTCGCTGCGGGAATCGATGTCACTTTGCTGGCCATTGAGAGTGATAAACCACTGCCGGAGGAGGCGCAGGCCGCGCGCGATGCCTGGCTTGAGGCGGGCGGCACCCTCCATGCCCCGGATATTGCCTGGCCAGAAGATATTGACCTGATTATTGATGGTTTGTTGGGAACCGGCATCAGCAGCGCCCCGAGAGAACCCATCGCAGGGTTGATCACCCATGCTAACAGCCATCCGGCACCGGTCGTGGCGCTGGATATTCCCTCGGGTCTGGTAGCCCAGACCGGTGCTACACCAGGGGCCGTCATCAGGGCGGCGCATACCGTCACGTTTATTGCGCTTAAACCGGGCCTGTTGACCGGCCAGGCGCGGGACGTGGTGGGCGAGCTGCATCATCATGCCCTGGGACTTGAGGCCTGGCTTGCCGGGCAGGAGACGGCGCTTTCGCGAATGGATGCGTCCCAGCTTCCTCACTGGTTTCCGCCAAGACGGCCAACGTCGCATAAAGGTGCCCACGGCCGGCTGGTTATTATCGGCGGCGATCACGGCACGGCGGGGGCAATTCGTATGGCAGGTGAAGCCGCCCTGCGAGCCGGTGCGGGGCTGGTTCGGGTCTTAACCCGCCTGGAAAATATCGCGCCGATTATCACCGCGCGGCCCGAGCTGATGGTGCATGAGCTTACCCCTGAATCGCTGGAGGAGAGTCTGGAATGGGCCGATGTAGTCGTTATTGGGCCCGGCCTTGGTCAGCAGGAGTGGGGTAAAAAAGCGCTGCAAAAAATTGAGAATTTTCGCAAACCCATGCTCTGGGACGCCGATGCGTTGAACCTTCTGGCAATCAATCCCGATAAACGTCACAATCGCATTCTGACGCCACACCCCGGTGAAGCCGCGCGTCTGCTCAACTGTACCGTTGCAGAAATTGAAAGTGATCGCTTACTTTCGGCGCAGCGTCTGCTAAAACGGTACGCAGGCGTTGTGGTTTTAAAAGGTGCCGGGACGGTAGTCAGTGCGGAAGGTGGCAACACCTGTATCATTGACGCAGGCAATGCCGGTATGGCGAGCGGTGGGATGGGTGATGTCCTTTCTGGCATTATTGGTGCGTTACTGGGCCAGAAATTTGAATTGTATGACGCGGCCTGCGCGGGTTGTCTCGCGCATGGGGCGGCGGCTGATGTGCTGGCAGCACGGCAGGGCATGCGAGGCATGCTGGCGACCGATCTTTTTTCCACGCTGGTGCGTGTAGTTAACCCGGATGTTAGTGATACCGAATGATGAACCAAGTAATTCCTTTACCTGACGAGCAGGCGACCCTGGATTTTGGCCAACGTATGGCACAGGCTTGCGATGGCGCAACAGTGATTTATCTCTACGGTGACCTTGGGGCAGGCAAAACCACCTTTAGCCGGGGCTTTCTCCAGGCGCTCGGCCATAGCGGAAATGTAAAAAGCCCGACCTATACGCTGGTCGAACCCTATACGCTGGCAGGCGTAAACGTGTATCACTTTGACCTGTATCGTCTTGCGGATCCTGAGGAGCTGGAATTTATGGGGATCCGCGACTATTTTGCCAACGACGCAATTTGTCTGGTCGAGTGGCCGCAACAAGGCGCGGGTGTACTGCCTGACCCGGATGTCGAAATCCATATTGATTACAAGGCGCAGGGGCGTGAGGCGCGCATTACTGCTGTTTCCTCATCTGGCGTTTCGTTACTTGCACGTTTAGCCAGTTAGTTTTAGGGATGACGGGATGATTTATCGCGTAAAAAGTTGGCTGGCTGCAGCGTTCATTTTGCTCTGCACCCAGGCCGGTGCGGCCAGTTTGTCTGATATTCAGGTCTCGAATGGTGACGCTCAGGCCCGCATTACCTTTAGTTTTATGGGCGACCCGGAGTATGCGTTTTCGCAGGAAGGAAAACGCAGCGTGGCACTGGACATCAAGCAGACGGGCATTATCCAGGGTCTGCCGTTGCAGTTCAGCGGCAATAATCTGGTGAAAAGTATTCGTTCAGGCACGCCGAAAGATAACCAGTCGCTACGTCTGGTGGTCGACCTTACGCAAAACGGTAAAACCCGCGCGGTGAAGCAGCAAAATGGCGCGGGATATTCCGTGGTGTTCACCATTGATGCGGATGTTCCACCGCCGCCACCGCCACCACCGCCAAAAGCCGTGGTGCAGCGCGTAGAGACACCGGCTGTTGCTCCGCGTCCAGCCGAGCCTGCGCGTAACCCGTTTAAATCGGACAATGACCGTATTACCAGCGTCACCAGCAGCAATTCGTCAGTGCGCCCTGCGGTCCAGGCGCGTGCGGCAACGGGTGATAAGGTGATTATCGCTATTGACGCAGGACACGGTGGTCAGGATCCCGGCGCTATTGGGCCTGGCGGCACGCAGGAGAAGAATGTCACCATTGCTGTCGCGCGCAAACTGCGTACCTTACTCAATGCCGATCCAATGTTTAAAGCGGTCCTGACCCGCGATGGCGATTACTTCATTTCGGTGATGGGGCGTTCTGACGTGGCCCGCAAACAGAATGCCAATTTCCTGGTGTCGATTCACGCCGATGCGGCACCAAACCGCAGCGCCACCGGGGCTTCAGTGTGGGTCTTGTCCAATCGCCGGGCCAACAGCGAAATGGCAAACTGGCTTGAAGAGCATGAGAAGCAGTCTGAACTGCTGGGTGGTGCAGGTGATGTTCTGGCGAACAGTCAATCCGATCCCTACCTGAGCCAGGCGGTGCTGGATTTACAGTTCGGTCATTCTCAGCGGGTCGGGTATGATGTTGCCGCCAAGATGCTTACGCAGCTTTCGCAAATTGGCGCCCTGCATAAGCGTCGGCCTGAACATGCCAGCCTCGGTGTGCTGCGCTCGCCGGATATCCCGTCGGTGCTGGTCGAGACCGGATTTATCAGTAATAACAGTGAAGAACGCCTGCTGGACAGCGATGACTACCAGCAGCAGTTAGCTGAAGCCATTTACAATGGTTTGCGAACCTATTTCCAGGCGCATCCGTTGCAGTCTGCGCCACAGGGCGGTACCGCGCAAACCGCCAGTGCGGAAACCTCTTCACGCGGATTTTTTAACTAAGGAGTCTTCATGCCGATTCAGGTTTTGCCGCCACAGCTTGCGAACCAGATCGCCGCTGGCGAAGTGGTGGAGCGTCCTGCATCGGTGGTGAAGGAGCTGGTTGAAAATAGTATCGATGCGGGAGCAACCCGCATCGATATCGACATTGAACGTGGTGGTGCGAAGCTTATCCGCATTCGTGATAATGGATGCGGAATTAAAAAAGAGGAGCTGGCGCTGGCGCTGGCGCGTCACGCCACCAGTAAAATTGCCTCTCTGGACGATCTCGAAGCCATTATCAGCCTTGGATTTCGTGGAGAAGCCCTCGCGAGTATCAGTTCCGTCTCTCGTCTGATGCTCACCTCGCGTACGGCGGAGCAGGCGGAAGCCTGGCAGGCGTATGCCGAGGGACGAGACATGGACGTCACCGTCAAACCGGCGGCCCATCCGGTCGGCACCACGCTTGAAGTGCTGGACCTGTTTTACAACACCCCCGCTCGCCGTAAATTTATGCGTACCGAAAAAACGGAATTTACCCATATCGATGAGGTCGTGCGGCGAATTGCGTTGGCCCGCTTTGATGTCACTATTAATCTCAGTCATAACGGAAAAATGGTACGCCAGTATCGTGCCGTTCCTGAGGGTGGGCAGCATGAGCGTCGACTGGGCGCAATCTGCGGGACGGCGTTTCTTGAAAAGGCGCTGGCCATTGAGTGGCAACATGGCGATCTTGCCCTGCGCGGATGGGTAGCGGAACCCACGGCAACCTCTTCTGCACTGGCTGAAATTCAGTACTGCTATGTGAATGGTCGTATGATGCGTGACCGGCTGATCAATCATGCCATCCGCCAGGCCTGCGAAGACAAGCTGGGGGCCGAGCAGCAGCCCGCCTTTGTGCTTTACCTTGAGATTGACCCACATCAGGTGGATGTGAACGTGCATCCGGCAAAACATGAGGTGCGCTTTCATCAGTCACGATTAGTCCATGACTTTATTTATCAGGGCGTTCTGAGCGTACTTCAGCAGCAGGCTGAGACGTCACTGCCGCTAAAGGATGACGTTGCCCCGCGTACTATTGTGGAAAACCGGGTAGCGGCGGGTCGCAATCAGTTTGCAGAACCTGCGGTGAGTCGTGAACCTTCTGTGCTGCGCGAGCCTGCCTCGACAGGCACATTATCGGGCGCCTCTTCTGCACGCCAGCCTGCCTGGCCCAATGCACAGCCGGGTTATCAGAAAAAGCAGGGGGCCTTGTACCGCCAACTGCTGGAAACGCCAGAAGATACTCCTGTAGTAGACAGTAAGCCGGCTGAAAATAGAGCTGCGCCGGAGGCCCACAATCAGAGTTTTGGCCGGGTACTGACCATTGTGCCGCCGGCGTATGCTCTGCTTGAACGCGAAGGTGCGTTGATGTTGCTGGCGCTTCCTGTAGCCGAGCGCTGGTTGCGATACCGCCAGCTTTCGCCTCAAACGGGCCCGGTCTGCGGCCAACCGCTGTTGATCCCCGTGCGCCTTAAAGTCTCATCGCAAGAGCGTGCCACCTTAACGCAGGCGCAGGATGTTCTGGCGGAAATGGGGATTGAATTTGTTCCCGATGGTCATTACGTGACGCTGCGTGCGGTGCCTTTACCCTTACGCCAACAAAATTTACAAATCTTGATTCCTGAACTGATAGGCTACCTGGCGCAGCAGACAACGATTGATGCGGTGAATACTGCTCAGTGGATTGCCCGCCATCTGGCCAGCGAACCCGGCCAGTGGAATATGGCACAGGCCATTACTCTATTGACCGACGTCGAACGTCTTTGTCCGCATCTGGTGAAAAATCCACCGGGTGGTTTATTACAACCTGTTGATTTATCTATGGCGATGAACGCCCTGAAACATGAGTGATGTAAGTAAAGCTGGCCTGCCAAAGGCGATTTTTTTGATGGGGCCGACCGCCTCCGGCAAGACGGCGCTCGCCATTGAGTTACGTAAAGTTTTGCCAGTTGAGTTGATAAGCGTCGATTCCGCCCTTATCTATCAAGGGATGGACATCGGGACGGCGAAGCCGAATGCCGATGAATTGCGTGCCGCTCCCCATCGTTTACTGGATATTCGCGATCCTTCTCAGGCTTATTCCGCAGCGGATTTCCGACGTGATGCGCTGGCTGAGATGGAGGAGATCACTGCAGCAGGGCGTATTCCTCTGCTGGTAGGTGGCACTATGCTCTACTTCAAAGCGTTGCTGGAAGGGCTTTCACCACTGCCTTCCGCAGACCCGACAGTAAGAGCCGAGATTGAAAAACAAGCAGCAGAGCGTGGGTGGGATGCGCTACATCGGCAGTTACAGGAGATCGATCCTGTCGCCGCAGCGCGAATCCATCCGAATGATCCGCAAAGGCTTTCCCGGGCACTGGAAGTTTTTTTCATTTCGGGTAAAACTTTAACAGATCTGACGCAAACGTCAGGAGACGCTCTGCCGTATCAGGTGCATCAGTTCGCCATCGCCCCGGCGAGCCGTGAACTGCTCCATCAGCGAATTGAGCAGCGGTTTCATCAGATGTTGGCTTCAGGTTTTGAAGCAGAAGTGCGGGCTTTATTTGCCCGCGGTGATTTGCATACGGACATGCCTTCCATTCGTTGCGTGGGATATCGCCAGATGTGGTCTTACATCGCCGGTGAGATTTCATACGACGAAATGGTTTACAGAGGTGTTTGCGCTACGAGGCAGTTAGCCAAGCGGCAGATTACCTGGTTGCGTGGGTGGGAGGGCGTTCACTGGTTAGACAGTGAAAAGCCGCAACATTCATACAACGATGTGTTACAGGTTATTGGTGCTATAGCGGGTTGAGTGTGTACAATTAACTAGTATCGTGCGCAAAATTTTACGCAGTTTTCAGAACTCCCGGGTTCTAAGTACAAAACAAGCATATAAGGAAAAGATAGAATGGCTAAGGGGCAATCTTTACAAGATCCGTTCCTGAACGCACTGCGTCGGGAACGTGTTCCAGTTTCAATTTATTTGGTGAATGGTATTAAGCTGCAAGGGCAAATTGAGTCTTTCGATCAGTTCGTGATCCTGTTGAAAAACACGGTCAGCCAGATGGTCTATAAGCATGCTATTTCTACTGTTGTCCCGTCTCGCCCGGTTTCACATCATAGCAACAACGCGGGTGGCGGCACGGGCAGTAACTACCATCATGGTAGCAATGCACAGGCTTCTGCGCAGCAGGACAGCGAAGAAACCGAATAAGGTTGATGGCTGTATTTCCATGTCGGGGAGCCAGGATTCTGAGTTCCCCGCTGGTATTTTAGGAGAGTTTACGCTTGTTTGACCGTTATGAAGCCGGTGAGCAGGCGGTGCTGGTACACATCTATTTTTCGCAAGACAAAGATATGGAAGATCTCCAGGAGTTTGAATCTCTGGTCTCTTCTGCCGGTGTCGAAGCAATGCAGGTGATTACTGGTAGCCGTAAAGCGCCGCACCCAAAGTATTTTGTAGGTGAAGGTAAGGCTGTCGAAATTGCGGAAGCCGTAAAAGCGACAGGGGCTTCTGTTGTTTTATTTGATCACGCATTGAGTCCGGCCCAGGAACGCAACCTGGAACGTTTATGCGAATGTCGCGTAATTGACCGCACAGGTCTGATTCTCGATATTTTCGCCCAACGTGCGCGTACCCATGAAGGTAAGCTGCAGGTTGAGCTGGCGCAGTTGCGCCATTTAGCTACGCGCCTGGTGCGTGGCTGGACCCACCTTGAAAGACAAAAAGGCGGGATTGGTTTGCGTGGCCCTGGTGAAACCCAGCTCGAAACCGACCGTCGTTTACTGCGTAATCGTATTATGCAAATCCTCTCGCGGCTTGAGAAAGTGGAAAAGCAGCGTGAACAGGGACGCCGCTCGCGTATGAAAGCGGATATTCCTACGGTGTCGCTGGTGGGGTATACCAACGCCGGCAAATCCTCACTGTTTAATCAGATAACCGAGGCCCGGGTGTACGCGGCGGATCAACTCTTCGCCACGCTGGATCCGACCCTGCGTCGTATTGATGTTGCTGACGTAGGGGAAACCGTGCTGGCGGATACCGTTGGCTTCATCCGCCATCTGCCACATGATCTGGTGGCCGCGTTTAAAGCGACGCTACAGGAAACCCGGCAGGCGACGTTGCTTTTACACGTCATTGACGCCGCCGATGTGCGGTTGCAGGACAATATTGAAGCCGTAAACATTGTGCTCGAAGAGATCGATGCGCATGAAATCCCGACGCTGCTGGTGATGAACAAGATTGATATGCTGGACGATTTTGAGCCACGTATCGACCGGGATGAAGAAAATAAACCCATTCGGGTCTGGTTATCTGCCCAGACCGGAGAGGGTGTATCACTGTTATTTCAGGCTTTAACAGAGCGTCTGTCTGGCGAGGTGGCGCAACATACCTTGCGTTTACCAGCCAAAGAGGGGCGCCTGAGAAGTCGTTTTTATCAGCTTCAGGCCATCGAAAAAGAGTGGATGGAGGAGGACGGGAGTCTGGGTATGCAGGTGCGCATGCCGATTGTGGACTGGCGTCGCCTCTGTAAACAAGAACCGGCACTGGAAGACTATGTCGTCTGACCGGTTGGAGATGGCTTGAAGATTTTTTCGCCTCTATACCTTTTGGATTTTGAGCTGCAGGAAGGCGGCAAGCCCATAAATCCTCAGGAGCATAGTGAACTATGTAACTGAGGTTGATGGGTGTGGCCAACGCACATGCAGCACAAAAGACATAGGTATAGCACCGCATAACAAATATGGAGCACATACATGGCGTGGAATCAGCCCGGTAATAACGGACAAGACCGCGACCCGTGGGGAAGCAGCAAACCAGGCGGCAACTCTGAGGGAAATGGAAACAAAGGCGGTCGCGATCAGGGACCACCTGATCTGGATGATATCTTCCGTAAGTTGAGCAAAAAGCTCGGCGGTCTGGGCGGTGGCAAAGGCACCGGTTCTGGCGGAGGAAGCCAACAACCTTCTGGCCCACGTGCGCACATTGGTGGTCGTATTGTCACTATTGTTGCGGCAGCGGCGGTGATCATCTGGGCGGCGAGTGGGTTCTACACCATTAAAGAAGCCGAACGTGGCGTGGTAACGCGTTTTGGTAAATTCAGTCATCTGGTTGAACCCGGCCTGAACTGGAAACCGACCTTCATTGATAACGTAACGGCGGTTAACGTCGAATCAGTTCGTGAACTGGCGGCGTCTGGCGTCATGCTGACCTCCGACGAAAACGTAGTGCGCGTTGAGATGAACGTGCAGTACCGTGTTACCGATCCTGAGCGCTACCTGTTTAGCGTGACCAGCGCAGACGACAGCCTGCGTCAGGCAACCGACAGTGCGCTGCGTGGTGTCATCGGCAAATACACCATGGACCGTATCCTCACCGAGGGGCGTACCGTTATTCGTAGCGATACCCAGCGCGAGCTGGAAGAGACGGTGCGTCCGTACAACATGGGTATTACGCTGCTCGACGTCAACTTCCAGGCAGCGCGTCCACCGGAAGAAGTAAAAGCCGCCTTTGACGATGCGATTGCCGCACGTGAAAACGAACAGCAGTTCATCCGCGAAGCAGAAGCCTATACCAACGAAGTGCAGCCGCGTGCGAATGGTCAGGCGCAGCGTATTCTCGAAGAGGCACGTGCCTATAAGACGCAGACTATCCTGGAAGCACAGGGTGAAGTGGCTCGCTTCGCACGGATCCTGCCGGAATATAAAGCCGCACCGCAAATCACCCGCGAGCGTCTCTATATTGAAACCATGGAAAAAGTGTTAAGCCATACCCGCAAGGTGGTGGTGAATGATAAAGGTGGCAATCTGATGGTTCTGCCGCTGGATCAAATGCTCAAAGGCGGCACTGCCCCTGCGGCAAAGAGTGACAGCAGTGGCGCGAACAACCTTCTGCGCCTGCCGCCTGCCTCCTCGTCTGGCTCAAGTGGAGCAAGCTCGTCCTCGTCCTCAAATCAGGGCGATATCATGGACCAACGCCGTGCTAACGCACAGCGTAACGACTACCAGCGTCAGGGGGAATAACGATGCGTAAGTCACTTATTGCGATCATCATTATCGCGCTGGTTGTGCTTTATACCTCTGTATTTGTTGTGAAAGAGGGTGAGCGTGGCATCAAGTTCCAGTTCAGCAGCGTCGTGCGTGATGACGACAAAAAACCGGTAATTTACGAACCGGGCCTGCACTTTAAAGTTCCGTTTATTCAGTCCGTGAAGACGCTCGATGCGCGTATTCAGACGATGGATAACCAGGCCGACCGTTTCGTGACCAAAGAGAAGAAAGACCTGATCGTTGATTCCTATATCAAATGGCGCATCAGTGATTTTAGCCGTTACTTCCTGGCAACAGGCGGTGGCGATGTTTCTCAGGCAGAAGTCCTGCTGAAACGTAAGTTCTCTGACCGTCTGCGTTCTGAGATTGGTCGTCTGGATGTGAAAGATATCGTCACCGACTCACGTGGTCGCCTGACGCTGGAAGTCCGCGATGCACTGAACTCCGGCTCTGCTGGCACCGAAGATGAAGTGGCGACTCCGGCGGCGGATGATGCAATTGCCAAAGCTGCTGAGCGCGTTCAGGCTGAAACCAACGGCAACGTACCGGTGATTAACCCGAACAGTATGGCGGCACTGGGCATTGAAGTGGTTGATGTGCGTATCAAACAGATCAACCTGCCTGCTGAAGTCTCTGAGGCGATCTACAACCGTATGCGCGCTGAGCGTGAAGCGGTTGCCCGTCGTCACCGCTCTCAGGGTCAGGAAGAGGCTGAAAAACTGCGTGCAGCAGCGGATTACGAAGTGACTAAAACGCTGGCCGAATCTGAGCGTCAGGGACGTATCCTGCGTGGTGAAGGGGATGCCGAAGCGGCGAAGCTGTTTGCTGATGCCTTTAGTCAGGATCCAGACTTCTATGCCTTTATCCGTAGCCTGCGTGCTTATGAAAGCAGCTTCCAGAGCAACCAGGATGTCATGGTGCTCAGCCCGGATAGCGACTTCTTCCGTTATATGAAGTCACCCACAACGCCCGTGACGCGCTAAGCGCTCTTAAGCGGTTTAACATGATAAACCACCGGCTCCCCCAGGAGCGGTGGTTTTTTTATAGGGGTAAAAATGAACGCAACCATCTGGCTGGCACTGGCCCTCGTTCTGGTGCTGGAAGGGTTAGGTCCAATGCTCTATCCACGTGCCTGGCGCCGTATGATCGCGACGATGAGTACTCTGCCGGATAATATTTTACGTCGCTTCGGCGGGGGTCTTGTGGTCGCTGGCATTGTTGTCTACTACATGTTGAGGAAAACGATTGGCTGATCAAAAAGCAGGCAGTTTTGCCATAATTTGGGTACAAAAAGTGCTGTCTATCTGAAAATCCGATGGTAGAATCCATTTTTAAGCAAACGGTGATTTTGAAAAAATGGGTAACAACGTCGTCGTACTGGGCACCCAATGGGGTGACGAAGGTAAAGGGAAGATTGTTGATCTTCTGACTGAACGGGCTAAATATGTTGTACGCTACCAGGGCGGTCACAACGCAGGCCATACTCTCGTAATCAACGGTGAAAAAACCGTCCTCCATCTTATTCCATCAGGCATTCTCCGCGAAAATGTAACCAGCATCATCGGCAACGGTGTGGTGCTGTCTCCGGCTGCGCTGATGAAAGAGATGAAAGGCCTGGAAGACCGTGGTGTCCCGGTTCGTGAACGCCTGCTGTTGTCCGAAGCCTGCCCGCTGATCCTCGATTATCATGTGGCGCTGGACGTAGCACGCGAAAAAGCGCGCGGTTCTAAAGCCATCGGCACCACCGGTCGTGGTATCGGGCCTGCTTATGAAGATAAAGTGGCTCGCCGTGGCCTGCGCGTAGGCGATCTGTTCGACAAAGCGACCTTTGCTGACAAACTGAAAGAAGTGATGGAGTACCACAACTTCCAGTTGGTGAACTTCTATAAAGCAGAAGCGGTTGACTACCAGAAGGTGCTGGACGATGTCATGGCGATTGCCGACATCCTCACGGCGATGGTTGTTGACGTTTCCGACCTGCTGGATCAGGCGCGCAAGCGTGGCGACTTCGTGATGTTCGAAGGCGCACAGGGTACGCTGCTTGATATCGACCACGGTACCTATCCGTACGTCACCTCCTCTAACACCACCGCAGGTGGCGTTGCGACCGGCTCCGGCCTGGGTCCACGTTATGTCGATTACGTTCTTGGGATCATCAAAGCCTACTCCACACGCGTGGGTGCAGGTCCGTTCCCGACTGAACTGTTTGACGACATCGGCGAGTTCCTGTGCAAGCAGGGTAACGAATTCGGTGCCACCACCGGCCGTCGCCGTCGTACTGGCTGGCTTGATGCGGTTGCCGTTCGCCGCGCGGTGCAGATCAACTCCCTGTCTGGTTTCTGCCTGACCAAGCTGGACGTGCTGGATGGCCTGAAAGAGGTGAAAATCTGCGTCGGTTACCGTATGCCGGATGGTCGCGAAGTGACGACCACACCACTGGCGGCTGATAACTGGGAAGGTATTGAGCCAATTTATGAGTCAATGCCGGGCTGGTCTGAAACGACCTTTGGTGTTAAAACCCGTGATGGCCTGCCGCAGGCTGCGCTGGACTACATCAAACGCATTGAAGAACTGACTGGCGTGCCGATCGATATCATCTCTACCGGTCCGGACCGCTCTGAAACCATGATCCTGCGCGACCCGTTCGACGCATAATCATTGCAGGGGCCTGCCAGACGGGCCCCTTCTTCCTGCTTTTTCCCCCTCCTGTTCAAATAAATTAGCGGCATTCCTGCTGGCTGGTTTATCATCAATAGAGTCAATACCTGCGGGTATCTCATTTTCCCCCTGTTTCTGAGGTTGATGTGCAGTTAACGAGTTTCACTGATTACGGATTACGTGCGTTGATTTATATGGCGTCATTGCCAGAAGGGAAAATGACGAATATCACCGAAGTCACTGAGATTTATGGTGTGTCCCGTAATCATATGGTCAAAATAATCAACCAACTTAGTCGTGAAGGCTATGTGATGGCCGTCAGGGGAAAAAATGGCGGTATCCGCCTGGGCAGACCTGCGCAGGAGATTCGTATCGGTGATGTCGTGCGCGATCTGGAGCCGCTTTCGCTGGTAAATTGCAGCAGTGAATTTTGCCATATTACTTCCGCCTGCCGCCTCAAGCAGGCGCTTTCTAAGGCCGTCAGTAGTTTCCTTAAGGAACTGGATAACTACACCCTGGCCGAATTGGTTGAAGAGAATCAACCGCTTTACAAATTACTATTGGTGGAAGAGTAAAGCCCAGTAAATTTCGCGTTGCATCAAGGTGGCAACTGAACGAATGCCGGACTTACACAAGTGAGTGACCGGGAGACGTGAAGGCAGCCAACAAAGAGGCGGCGTGAAAAATGAAGGGACTTTCACCAGAGATGACAACGGAGGAACCGCTATGTCACACGATCCTTTCCAGGAACGCGAAGCTGAAAAATATTCCAATCCCATCCCCAGCCGCGAATTTATCCTCGAACACCTCACCAAACGTGAAAAACCCGCCAGTCGTGATGAACTGGCCACTGAACTCAATATCGAAGGCGAAGAACAGCAGGAAGCGCTGCGCCGCCGCCTGCGCGCTATGGAACGCGACGGGCAACTGGTCTTCACCCGCCGTCAGTGCTATGCCCTGCCGGAACGTCTCGACCTGCTAAAAGGCATGGTCATTGGCCACCGCGATGGGTTTGGTTTCCTGCGCGTTGAAGGGCGCAAAGACGATCTGTATCTCTCCAGTGAACAGATGAAAATGTGCATGCACGGTGACCAGATTCTGGCTCAGCCGATGGGTGCCGATCGTAAAGGCCGCCGCGAAGCACGTGTTGTGCGCATTCTGGTACCGAAAACCGGTCAGATTGTTGGCCGTTACTTTACCGATGCAGGCGTAGGCTTTGTGGTCCCTGACGACAGCCGTTTGAGCTTTGATATTCTGGTGCCGCCGGAAGAGACGATGGGTGCCCGCATGGGCTTTGTGGTGGTGGTTGAGCTGACCCAGTGCCCGACCCGTCGCACCAAAGCCATCGGTAAAATTGTCGAAGTTCTGGGCGACAACATGGGCACCGGCATGGCCGTTGATATGGCGCTGCGTACCCATGAAATTCCGTATGTCTGGCCGCCAGCGGTTGAACAGCAGATTTCTGGGCTGAAAGAACAGGTGCCGGAAGAGGCCAAAATTGGCCGTATCGATCTGCGTTCACTGCCACTGGTCACCATCGATGGTGAAGATGCCCGTGACTTTGATGACGCCGTTCACTGCGAGAAAAAACGCGGCGGCGGCTGGCGCCTGTGGGTTGCCATTGCCGACGTCAGTTATTACGTCCGTCCGGGCACGCCGCTGGATGATGAAGCCCGCAGTCGTGGTACCTCCGTCTACTTCCCGTCGCAGGTTGTGCCAATGCTGCCGGAAGTGCTCTCCAACGGCCTCTGCTCGCTCAACCCACAGGTTGACCGACTGTGTATGGTCTGTGAAATGACCATTTCGGCAAAGGGTCGCCTGACGAGCTATACGTTCTACGAAGCGGTAATGAGCTCTCATGCCCGTCTGACCTACAACAAGGTCTGGCATATACTGCAGGGCGATCAGGATCTGCGCCAGCAGTACGCGCCGCTGGTGAAGCACATTGAAGAGCTGCATAACCTCTATAAAGTGCTGGATGCCTCCCGTGCCGAACGTGGCGGTATCTCCTTTGAGAGCGAAGAGGCGAAGTTTATCTTCAATGCTGAGCGTCGTATCGAGCGCATTGAGCAAACGCAGCGTAATGATGCCCATAAGCTGATTGAAGAGTGCATGATCCTCGCGAATATCTCGGCGGCGCGTTTCGTTGAGAAGGAGAATGAGCCCGCGCTGTTCCGTATTCACGACAAGCCGACCACTGAAGCGATTACCTCCTTCCGTACCGTGCTGGCAGAGCTGGGCCTTGAGCTGCCGGGCGGCAAAGTGCCTGAGCCTGCGGATTATGCGGCGCTGCTTGAGTCCATCGCCGATCGTCCGGATCATGAGATGCTGCAAACCATGTTGCTGCGCTCCATGAAGCAGGCGGTCTACGATCCGGAAAACCGGGGTCACTTTGGCCTGGCACTGCAATCCTATGCCCACTTCACCTCGCCGATTCGCCGTTATCCTGACCTGTCGCTGCACCGCGCCATTAAGTATCTGCTGGCGAAAGATGAGGGCCATACCGGCAACAGCACCGAAACCGGTGGCTGGCACTACAGCATGGAAGAGATGCTGCAACTGGGTCAGCACTGTTCATTGACCGAACGCCGTGCTGATGAAGCGACCCGTGAAGTCTCTGACTGGCTCAAATGCGACTTTATGCAGGATCAGGTGGGCAACACCTTCCCGGGCGTCATTGCCAGCGTCACCGGCTTTGGTTTCTTTGTCCGTCTGGACGATCTGTTTATCGACGGTCTGGTACACGTCTCTACGCTGGATAACGACTACTATCGCTTCGACCAGGTGGGCCAGCGTCTGATTGGCGAATCGGGCGGGCAGACTTACCGTCTGGGCGATAAAGTGCAGGTGCGTGTGGAAGCGGTCAATATGGATGAGCGTAAAATCGACTTCTCGCTGATCTCCAGTGAACGTGGCCCGCGTAATGTCGGGAAAACCGCACGGGAAAAGGCGAAGAACGGCAGCGGCGCCAAACCGTCCGGCAGCAAACGTCGTCAGAGCGGAAAGAAAGTGAATTTCGAACCGGACAGCGCGTTTCGTAAAGCAAAAGACCCGGCGAAAGCGAAGAAAGAAAAAAGCGTGAAAAAGCCGTCGGCGAAAACGCAAAAAATCGCATCGGCGACCAAAGCAAAGCGTGCTTCAAAAAAGAAAGACGCTGAATAAATAGTCCTGAAATAACACCCCATAACCCCTCTCCATGCAGAGGGGTTATTCTTTTTTAACGTAATATATTCCACGCGTAATAGATATAGCCCTCCGGACGGTTATTTCCCGGCTTAGCTAAATTGTGAAAATCGATATTTATTATTGGTGATTAGCCGCCAGAATCAGATGTGTATAGTGACTTGCATCAGCTATTCGCTTATTTAGCAAGGCGTCATCATGCATCTGGCGCGTTTTCCCCGACTGTCACTCGGCCATTTTCCTACACCTTTAGAACTTCTGGATAATCTCTCCACTTTACGCGGTGGTCCGAAAATATGGATTAAGCGTGATGATGCAACGGGGCTTGCCAGCGGCGGAAATAAAACCCGCAAACTGGAATTTCTGCTGGCCGATTCGCTGGAGAAATAAGCCGATGTGATCATTACCCAGGGGGCGACGCAATCGAACCACGTGCGCCAGACCATTGCCGGAGCGGCAAAACTCGGCCTTGCGGCGAAAGTGCTGCTGGAAAAACGGGTCACTGACTTTGGTGAAGATTATCAGCGCTCCGGCAACGTGCTGCTGGATGATTTGCTGGGGGGCGACATTGTCGCGCATCTGCCGGGCGGCACCGATATGCAGCAGGCGATGGAGGAGTATGCCGCCACGCTACGTGAGCAAGGGCATAACCCCTACGTTATCCCCGGCGGGGGATCTAACCCGATTGGTGCACTGGGCTACGTAGCCTGTGCCGAGGAGCTTCTCTACCAGTCTTCGCAGTTACGTTTGTGTATTGATCATGTGGTGCACGCCACCGGCAGCACCGGCACACAAGCCGGGCTGGTCGCCGGATTTACCGCCACCAACAGTCAGGTGCCGGTGTTGGGGGTAAGCGTTCGTGCCCCTGCTGATGCCGCTCCAGCGTGAGTATGGGCTGGCGTATTTGTTTATCTCCCATGATTTAAACGTGGTGCGCCACATTGCTGACCATGTTGGGGTGATGCAGCACGGTCGCCTGGTGGAGCAGGGAGAGAGTGAGCGGATCTTCACCCGGCCAGCGCATGACTATACCCGTTATTTACTGAGCGCGAGGCTGCCTGAATACCCGGTCACGCACGATGACTGGCGTGCAGGGGTGAATGGTTGAACGTTCAGGAGTCGATTTGCAGGCGTTGTCGGTTATAATGGGCGATGTGACTATCTGAACCCTTTCAATCCGGCGATATCGCCTCAAATGAGTACCCTTAATGAGTGAAATGATTTACGGCATCCATGCGGTGCAGGCCCTGCTGGAACGCGCTCCCGAGCGTTTTCAGGAAGTGTTTATTCTGAAAGGCCGCGAGGATAAACGCCTGCTGCCCCTGATCCATGCGCTGGAAGCGCAGGGTGTCGTGATTCAGGTCGCTAACCGTCAGTATCTGGACGAGAAAAGCGAAGGCGCGGTGCATCAGGGTATCATCGCACGCGTGAAGCCGGGTCGTCAGTATCAGGAAAACGATCTGCCGGATCTGATCGCCAGCCTCGAACAGCCTTTCTTCCTGATCCTCGATGGCGTCACCGATCCCCATAACCTCGGTGCCTGCCTGCGTAGCGCCGATGCCGCTGGCGTTCACGCCATCATCGTACCGAAAGATAAGTCGGCACAGCTGAATGCGACCGCCAAAAAAGTGGCCTGTGGCGCGGCGGAAAATGTCCCGTTGATCCGTGTGACCAACCTGGCGCGCACCATGCGTCTGTTGCAGGAAGAGAACATCTGGATCGTTGGCACCGCAGGTGAAGCAGACCACACCCTGTTCCAGAGCAAAATGACCGGCCCGATGGCGCTGGTCATGGGAGCTGAAGGTGAGGGGATGCGTCGTCTGACGCGTGAGCATTGCGATGAGCTGATCAG
The DNA here is from genome assembly GCF_051486985.1 of Yokenella regensburgei. Classification (GTDB taxonomy): domain Bacteria; phylum Pseudomonadota; class Gammaproteobacteria; order Enterobacterales; family Enterobacteriaceae; genus CBFFRJ01. The sequence continues at coordinate 560 of NZ_JAHVDV010000011.1, read as the reverse complement.
CATCCCGATGGCGGGCAGCGTGTCATCGCTGAACGTGTCTGTCGCCACCGGTATCTGCCTGTTCGAAGCCGTTCGTCAGCGCACGAAATAAACAGCAAAAGGCAACGTAAGTTGCCTTTTTAGTGTTTGTACCCACACCCCTCACCCTAACCCTCTCCCCAAAGGGGCGAGGGGACTTTCCGTGCTCATATTATTTTGTGAGGATCCCTCTCCCCGTGGGCTGAAGAATCCCCTGTAATATGACGTTTTGCAGCGATATCACGGCGCAATGAGAATAAAGCCGTCACCGCGATGACAGGGTCCGGCTGAAAATCGATGAGGCGTTGACGGCTGACCGGGGCCGCCCGCAGGGAAGCGGGCGGAGGGGATAGCCTACAAGGACGTAGGCTGGTCCCCGACCCGATAGGCAGGCGACATAAGCATCATGGACCGCGAAGCGGCGATTTTCCTTGCCGGGAGCCCGGGTCGCCAGGGTGGTGGCGGTGAACCACCCTGGCACGTTCACGGGTTCTGGCGTGACAGAAAAGCAAGGAACATAAGGTGAACGGAATGACCACAAG
>NZ_JAHVDV010000010.1:0-135424 GCF_051486985.1 Yokenella regensburgei | reverse complement strand
GGGAAACAGGTGACCGGGGCATAATCTCTCCCACGGGCTCAGAGGCACCAGGGCCAGGGGATGCTCACCGGTCACCTCCCGATGATCAGTCGGGGATCTTCTCCGGCTGAGCGGAGAAGATCAAGACATAAGGGCCAGGGTGAGGGGAACCGGGCGCACCTGACCTAAACCAACCTTATTCCTGCATCGACAAAAAACTGGGCCCCCGTGCACCCACGGGCATCATCGGAGGCGACAAACAGCGCCATCGCCGCCACATCCCGCCCTTCCAGCGTGATATCCAGCGACTGCATGGCCCTGATCTCTTTTTCCGACTCCGGCGTGCGCCACAGCGCCTGCTGGCGCGACGTTGAAATCGCCCCTGGCACAATGCAGTTTACCCGAATACCAAGCGGCCCGAGCTCCCGCGCCAGGGTCAGGCTCAGCCCCACTATTGCTGCTTTAGAGGTGGTATAGCCTGCCATACCGGGCCTCCCCTTCATAAAACTGGTGGAACTGGTGAGAATGATAGCGCCGCCGCTACGCGCTTTCATTAATGCGGCTACAGCCTGGCTTGCGAAAAACTGGTGATCGAGATTCACCGCCAGGCTCTCCCGCCAGCCGTCCGGTTCGATGGTTAACGTATCGGTGCGGTCGTCACGGGCGGCATTGTTAATAAGTATGTCAATGCCCCCTTCCTGCCCCGCTATCTCGTCAATAACCCGGCGCAGTGCGGTGATGTCGCGCACATCCACCTTGTGAAAATGCGCACCGGTTTGCACGACAACCGCCGCTGCGGCTTGCGCATCGATGTCGAGAAAATGCACCCGGCTCGCCTGCTGGCTGAAGGCGCGCACCAGATCCGCGCCAATGCCGCTCGCCCCGCCGGTAATCAGCACCGCCTTGTTTTCTAAACTCCCGTACCGGGTATAACGATGTTCAGTCATCTTTTCTTCTCATCTGGCGTAAGCACTGCCTGCATTATAGCGCCGTCGGGGATTAATTTAGCCGCACCCCGCTGTCGGCATCAAACAGGTGTGCATGGCGGGCATCAGGGGCTATTTTCAGGGTTTCGCCCGGCTCTGTTTTGACGCGCTGGTGGAACAGCGTGGTCACTTTCTTGTGCCCGATGTTGAGCAGAATCTGTGTTTCCGACCCGGTGGGTTCCACCACGTTGACCTGCGCAGCGATAGTCGCCTCCGGCGTCAGCAAAAAGTGTTGCGGGCGCACGCCATAGAGCACCCGAGAGCCGACATCCAGCCTGGTGTTTTGTGTCACCGGCAGCGCGATGCCATCCTCGGTAAGCACCACGCCCTGCCTGTCTACTCGTCCACTGAACAGATTCATGGATGGCGAGCCAATAAAGCTGGCGACAAAGGCGTTAGCCGGGCGGTCGTACAGCTCCAGCGGCGTACCCACCTGCTCAATATGGCCGTCGCGCAGCACCACAATGCGATCGGCCATGGTCATGGCTTCAATCTGGTCGTGGGTGACGTAGATCATGGTGGTGTTGAGCCGCTGGTGCAGGGCTTTAATTTCGGTGCGCAGTTCAACGCGCAGTTTGGCATCGAGGTTAGACAGCGGTTCGTCGAACAGAAACAGGCGCGGATGGCGCAATATCGCCCTGCCCATCGCCACGCGCTGGCGCTGCCCGCCGGAAAGCTGCGACGGTTTGCGCGCCAGCAGCGGCGTCAGCCCTAAGGTTTCTGCCGCCTGTTGCACCTGTTTGTCGATTTTCGCTTTCTCTAGCCGCTGCATTTTAAGCGAGAAACCGAGATTCTCGGCCACCGTCATATGCGGGTAGAGGGCGTAGTTCTGAAAGACCATCGCCATGTTGCGCTCCTGCGGCGAGCGGTCGTTAATCACCTCGCCGTCGAGCACAAGTTCGCCGCCGTCAATGCTCTCCAGCCCGGCAATCATTCGCAACAGGGTGGATTTTCCGCAGCCGGATGGCCCCACCAGCGCAATAAACTCGCCGTGGTGAATGGTCAAATCAAGACCGGGAATAAGGGTCTGCCCGTTAAAGGTCTTTGCGATGTTGTTTAGAGTCAGGGTTGCCATGATTAATCCTTAAGCCCACCGGCGGTGAGGCCGTGTACTAAATAGCGGCGCACCAGCAGCGTAAAGGCCACCACCGGGAGCATCACCAGGGTGCCGCTGGCGGCGATTTTGCTCCACTCCCACCCTTCGTATTGCAGGAAGTTCACAATGGCGACCGGCGCCGTAACGGCACTGGTGCGGGTGAGGATGAGCGCATAGAAAAAGTCGTTCCACGAAAAAATAAAACAGAGAATGGCAGTCGCCGCGAGGCCGGGTTTCACCAGCGGCAACGACACGCGCCAGAAGCTTCCCCACAGCGAGCAACCGTCCATCCACGCCGCCTCCTCCAGCGCCACCGGTACGGCGGAGAAGAAGGTCTGCATCAGCCAGATGACTATCGCCAGGTTAAAGGTGAGGTACACAATCGCCAGGCCGATTATCGTGTCCTGTAAACCGAGCCAGCGCCAGGCGAGGAAGAACGGAATGGTAAAGGCGATGGGCGGTGCCATGCGCGTGACCAGGATCCACAGCGCCACGTAGCGGCGAGCGCGAAAGCGCCAGCGGGTCAGCACCCAGGCGGCAGGCACGCCCAGCAGCAGCGAGAAGACCGTCGAGAGCACGCTGACCATCAGGCTATTACCAAAAGGCTGTAAAAAATTCCCGGCGATCAGCTGGCGGTAAGCCTCCAGCGTCGGCGTAAAGAACAGCGTCAGTTCGAACGCGTCCAGCGACGGGCGCAGGGACATGATAACCATCCATAAGAACGGTGCGAGGAACAACACCAGCAGCAGTAACGCCGCCAGCGTGCGCTTGCCTTTAAAGCGCCAGGTTTTACGCCGTACGGGGGCCCAGGCCGCCACCCGAGGTTCGTCAGTTTGTTGCACTGTCATCGTTCCACCCCGCACGGCCAATCAGCCAGCTTAAAAGGAATACCCCGACCAGAATCACGACCGCAATCGCGCTGCCGTATCCCCACCATGAGAAGTTAAACGCCTGGATGAAGCCGTAATAATTGGTGACTTCGGTGACCGATCCCGGCCCGCCGTCCGTGAGGATGTAGATCAGCGGAAAGGCTTTGAAGCTGTCGATCAGGCGAAAGAGAATACACACCGCCAGCACCGGTTTGAGGTGCGGAAAGACGATGTAGCGGAAAATATTGAACGACGACGCGCCGTCGAGACTCGCCGCTTCCCGCGGTTCGTTGGGTACCATTTGCAGCGCCGCCAGCACCATCAGCATGGTGAAAGGAAACCACTGCCAGACGTCCGCCACCACTATCGCCCACAGCGCCGTATCCGGGTTGGCGATGAGTGAGTCCAGCGGCATGTCAAAGCGGTCCAGCACCTGATGCAGCGGGCTGATGTCCGGCGTGTAGATGATTTTCCAGATAAGCGCGACGATGATCGGCGGCAGCACCATCGGGATCAACAGCAGCGTGCGCACCCCGTTGAGCAGCCGCGACGGGCCATTCAGTAGCAGCGCCAGCAGCAGGCCAATCAGCACCTGGAAGACCACGCTCACTACCGACAGCTTCAGCTGGGTGACCAGCGAGTTGAGGAAGCGATCGTCATGCAGTAACTGCTGGTAGTTCACCAGCGGGTTGCTGAAGGTGAAGGTCGCCTCCGGGTTGGTAAGGCTGAACGGCGTCAGGCTGGTTATCAGCAATGCCGCCGCCGGGACCAGGGTTAATAGCGTCAGCACGGCAAGCGACGGCGATAACCCCAGCAGCCAGGCAAGACGCTGGCGATGTCGCCAGCTTTTGGGTTGTGCCATCACGTCCACCTTAGATTTTTGCGCCAGCACGCTTAAGATCGGCAATCGTCCCGGCCTGCTCCTGGGCCATCGCCTCTTTCGCCGAACGCTGCCCGGAGGCAATCAGGGCTATAGCCTTGTTCAGTTGCTGATCCACCTGGGGATAGAACTCTACGGTGCGGTACTTCATGTAACCGCCCTTGCCCGCCTGGTCGATGGCATCGATGGACAACTGCGCCAGATCGACACCGTTGATGACCTGTTTGCTGCGAAACACCTGCGAATCGATATCAGTGCGCCTTGTCGGTGAACCGTATCCGGCGGCCAGCGCACGGGCTGTCATCTGTTTCGAGAGCGACCACTGAATAAAGGCCCACGCCGCCTCTTTGTTCTTCGATCCGGCCGGAATACCCAACGCATGGGTTGCCATGCCGGGGAACGCGCCTTTCGGGCCGCTGACCATCGGCCCGAAGTGCGCCGTTTTCAGGGTGCGCGAGGTCTGCGCATTGCCAAGCTGCGCCAGGTAGGTCTGGCTGGCGTCGGAGAAGTTCACCTTGCCCTGCCTGAGCGCCTGCAACGACTGGTCGGCGGTATAGGTGAGGCCGCCGTTCGGGCCAAAATCGCGAATTAAACGAGCAAAATAGTCCGCCGCCTGCACCGCTTCCGGCGTATCCAGCGTCGGGAAGAGATCGTCCGGCGGCGTGCGAAAAACATTGCCGCCAAAAGCCTGCAGATAGGGAATAAAGGTCCAGCCGTAGTGGTTGTCGGTGACATACCCGGCCACGCGCTCTTTCTTGTTCACCGCCTGCAACACCTTCACCAGCTCGTCGGTGGTTTTAGGGAATTCAAGCCCGGCCTGCTGGATGAGATCATAGCGCGACGCCCCCGCCAGCATGCCTTCCACCACATAGGGAATGCCGTACAGCTTGCCGTCGCGCCCGGTTTCTGCCGCCAGGGTTGCGGGCAAAAAGTCCTGCAAACCCCAGTCTGCCGGGGTCAGGTTCGGGTTGGCGATGTACTCATCGAGCGGCGTCAGCCAGCCTGCGTTAATCCAGCGGCTGGTGTAGATAAAGGTGACGTTGACCACGTCATAGGCCGACCCGCGCGTCGACAGTTCGAGGTCGGCGCGCTGGTTGTAGACCGGGAATGCGGGGGTATCGAGCTGCACTTTTGCCCCGGTCAGGGCTTCAAACTCCGGCAGCCACTGGCGAATTAACTGCGGCCAGGCGGTGCTGAAGGTGGAGACGTTAAGCGTGACGCCGTCGTACCTGCGCGCCACGTTTGCGCCACGGGCGATGGCCGGGATCATGCTGTAGACCCCGAACGCTGCCATGGCTTTGAGTAAATCACGACGCTGCATAGTTTACTTCCCTGTCCTGGTTTACAGTGCCGGAGCCGTTGGCGGCATCCTGCGGGCGGGCCACGGTGCGGCTGCGGCTGCCGTCAATGGCCACGGCCTGCTCGCCTTCGATGGTGACGCGGCGCACGAGGCGCGGCTGGGCGCCGTAGTCATTGACGGCGTAATGCTGGGTGCTGCGGTTATCCCAAATCACTACGTCGTCCTGCTGCCAGTTCCAGCGCACGGTATTTTCGAGGCGGATAATGCGGTTTTGCAGTAATTCAAAAAGCTGCGCCGATTCGCGGCTGCTGAAGCCGACAATTTTTTTCACAAAGTGGCCGAGTAATAACGCCCGCTCGCCGGTGACCGGGTGAACATGCACCACCGGGTGTTCGGCTTCCCATACGGATGAGACGAAGACTTTTTGATGGTGATTGAGGCGATGTTCTTCGGTGACAATTCGTTCGGCCCCGTAGTCGTAGTTATTACTGTGAACCGCGCGCAGTGTGCCGACGAACTGTTTTAAGGATTCCGGCAGTTGTTCGTAGGCTAAAACGGTATTGGCCCAGACGGTGTCGCCGCCATAATCCGGGATAGTGACGCCGCGCAGAATGGATATTTTCGGGAAGGCATCCACAAAGGTGACGTCGGTGTGCCAGGAGTCCGCCCTGCCGCCGCCTTTAGAGGCATCCAGTTCGAACAGTTTGGTGCCCGCAGGCGCGGGAACCGTGGGGTGCGCCACGATTTTACCCAGACGCGCACCAAAGGCCTGATGGGCCTCATCCGTTAAATGGCTCTGTTTGCGGAAGAATAAAACCTTATATTTTACGAGTGCATTTTCTATTTGCTGAATATGCTCATCATCGAGTTCCGCCGAGAGCGAAATATTGCGCACCTCTGCGCCGATGTTACCCGCGACGGGGTGAATATCCAGTAAATCAGTAGTGAAACGAGCAAGGTTGCCTGATGCGGTCATGGTGATTTTCTTTTAACATTGTCCGGAAAACCACTCTAGTAATAAATATGCGGCGATTAAAAATACTATTTGGTAATAAATATAGTAAGCGCTTTTGACTAAGCTAAGTTGAGAATTAGAAATAGAAAGGTGTGTGGTGGAATATGTTGCATTAATAGCGAGATTAAGGGAATTGGTTTTTGATTAATATCAGGAAAGCGATATTGTCAGTGTCACAATGAATGATATTCATCTCATCAAAACCTGATTTAGTTCAACACCACATAGCGGTAGAACATCGACAGCAAATCCTGCTTCATGCTGACAAAAAGCAAAATTTCTACGGTATTCGTTTCTTCGTCGACATCATATAAACATCGCGCCCCGTGCTCGACGGACAGGCGTTCGCGTATGAGAAGACCTTTATCTGCCATCATCACATTGTGATGGTAGCGTTTTGGATCCTGAACAACAGCAGCTAGCGATGTCTGTAAGAGTTCATCAACCCACTGTGCGGCACTCACCGGATCGTTATGGAAAGATTTCCAGGATTCCGCATCCCTGAGAGACCAAAGTGCCGTTGGGGAGATTTTGATTGTGTAAGAAGTTTTCACTCAGTGTCTCGTGTTAAGTTCTGGCGTCGCGCAACGCCAGGAGCGCTTCTTCTGGCGACATTCCCTCGCCGTTTTTGATTTCACGTTTTGCGGACAATATGAGTCGCAACAGTGCATTGGATTGTTTTTCCATTTCTCTTTCGCGAAGTTCAGCTTCACGTTCGCTGGCTGTCTGCACAAACAATTCCGCTGTACCATTTTTCGTCACGTAGACGCCGCCTTCAAAAAGTTCCGGATTGCCAAGGCCTTCACGGGCCAGTTTCTGTGACATGGTGTTAGTCATACTTAATTCCTCTTTCATTTACCCGTACCGGGCATCAGTGAGCTTACGTTAAGGTGGATAGATAAGCCCCGCACCGCGCTGCCGTCACGACGTTATGGCCCTGCGAATTTTAGCAGTGCGCCAGACAGGTGACAAATTTATACTAAATTTATAACTGCACGGGTATTCATCGATAACGGAATACATCACCAGGCATAAGGTGGCACTCATTTGGGTAAATGGGCAGTAAAAATGTAATTGAATATCCAGAATTGCGAGCCTGCTTCGGGGAATGCGGCTTGTCACGCCATTTATATTACTGCAACTTTGCGCCGCGCCTGTAAAAGCAGGCGTCGAAACTGGAACCTGAAGAACCTTATCGGCAACATTAACTCATACGCAAGGTTGCCAGTATGATTGTTTCTTCAACCCATAGTTCATTGATGCGAAAAGAGTGTTTGAGGATGTGCTGTTTTAAGCTGGGATAGAGTGACAAGAGGTTGAACGCGCATGGCTGGAAGTGAAAGGCGGAGAGTGAGGTGGAAAATGCGCTACAGTTTGGCTTTCTCGTTGAGAGGTGGCGGGTATGTTTATCATGACGTTACCAATAATGAAAGATGACATTTTGCTTGCAGCAAAGCTGCCTATGAATAATTTAGTAAAAGCTAAAAATAGTTCATCTGTCTCTATGCCGTAAAAAAGGTGTACTTGCAAATGAGTCATAGAAAGTATTTTTAATGATCACTCACTAAGTACCAGTGTGACTCATCAACCCGTTTAGAAGTAATATAGAACCGGGTCAACTGCTAGCATTGAAAACAATACGCTCTCCCGACACGCTTAAAACATTCACCAGTTGCGCGGGGCATTAATAAAGTTGACCTGAATCGCTTACTTAGAGATTTTTATCGTATAAATTAAAAGCAAGAGTAATATTTTTTGTTGTGAATTCCTAAAGTTAATGATATTAAGGAAAAAATAAAATGTCACACGTTGAGGAAAGTATCATGAAAAAATTATCATTATGGAAGCCCAGAGATCTTAAAACTTACTGTCTGCCATTACTTTTTCCTTTAGCCATGTCGATGGTAGCGGTGCCAGCGTTAAGTTCACCTCTGATTTTTATCGAAGTGGCTGATACTATAGCTAATATTGATCATGCACGTGGCGGTCTAGAGAAAGTTGATGCTATTTATGACGGCACCACACTGACTAGTTTGATCGTGCAACCAACTAGCAATGGATATACACAGCTGGAGAATGCCTTTCTCAGCTATAAGGAGCAAGGGGGAGACTGGTTAACCAGATACTACCGCGATAAAAAGATACCCGAAAATTTATACATCAAGGAATCCACCCCGCTCAAAGGAACATCTGCATCAGCACATTCGTTTGCTTATGTAATCACAAAACTTAACAAAGAAACGTGCAATATGTTTAATAATACAATCGACCCCTCTGTTACCTATAAATATATAAATCAAGGTGACAAAATTAACACATCGATTGAAAAAGCTGGCAAATGTGAAGATAAGAACGACAATGAAGTTGTCATACTAAAATAAAATCAAATCTCTTTCACAATTAATTTATCAAAAGGAATTCATATGGATTCCTTTGTAAGCTTTTAGTTGTAAACAGAAATGTTTCCCTTTCACATTCTTCTTTAATATCGTTTGACTTTTAGAGCCGTAAACTTTTCCTTCTTCATTCCTGTAGCGACGTCTCACTATTCCTCAACGTTAAAGCCATGATTGTTTTACTTACTAATGAGCTAACTCGCCCTTCTGCTGAAATAACAACGAGACCGGCGTCTTCTCCTGCCCCGTTTATTCCATCGTGCTCCCCCGCCACTGACCTGCGCCAGCACCAGGGGAGTCTTAGGAGTTACAGACTGTTACTGGCCTGAACCATTTCGTTATAGGATTTCAAAACCCGCATCGGTGAACCGGAAACCATCCAGCCACTGCCACCTTCCATCATCATCTTATCGCCCTGGCTGTAGGGCGTTTTGTCACGTAACCGGCGCATCATATCCTTACTGTCTTTCAGGAAGGTTTCTGCACGACTCAGGAAAACCGACCAGCCGATCGGCTTATCCTGGTCGTTGGCCGTAGACTGTCTGGCTTCCTCTAACAGCGCGCCATAGGCCTCAATCGCTTTGATGACGTTATTAACATCCGGTGATTCTGCATCAAACAGCATGGTCAGGTCTTTTCCCTGGCTGACCAGTGCCAGTCGATAGTAAGCGAGATGCTTGCCTTCGGTTTTCTCGATCTCGGCAAGCTGCGCGGCATTAAGAGCGCTCGACTCCTTCTCCAGTTCCGCACCATAGACGTCGCTGGCGTTCATAAAGGCTTTAAATGCCTTCATCAGCGGTTGATGCATCTCCTTGCCCTTTGCAAAACCATCATCCTTATAATCTTCCTGACTGTAATACTGATGCGCTTGCGAGACTAAAGGCGCAAGCGTTGTCAACTCAGTAAGATATTTTGTCGCCGCGTCATCCAAAGCGGGCAAGGCAGGCTTCGCCTTCACGGCCTGGTTGATGGCTTTAGTACAGCTTTCCACTTGATAGGCCGGGATGTGCCCCAGGGTGTACACCTTACGCTCTTTACCCGTTGGCCCCGTTTCCACGTTATCAATCCAGCTGACATAACGCTCTGCACTGTCGTGCACGCTACCATCCGCGGTGTTAAAGCATTCGATGTAGTGGTTCACCTTGGCGGTGAGCTGCTCGGTTGGGTCTTCTACAGCCGGTGTTGCACTCGCCGTAGCAGCAGGTTTGGCACCCGGCGCCGCAGCAGGTTTCGCGTCTGGCGCCGCAGCCGGTTTTTCTTTAGGGGCGTCGTTGTTATCGCAGGCGGCCAGCGGCAAACACAGTACGGCTGCCACCATTGCAGGTATTACATTTCTGGTCGCTTTTTTAAACACTGTTATTCCTTGTGGAGGTCAATAAGTAAAACGGTTGTGGCTCAACCCTGGCACTAAAGGCGCAGGGTTGAGTCACCGGTTATGCTTGTGGTTGCGTCACCGTCTCAGGCTGCTGGGGAAGCGCGCGCACTGTCTGATGGCGATGCCAGTACCAGGCCAACACTTCCTTGAACCGTTCGATCTCTTTCTTCATGCCCGGCAGTGGGATTTGGCTGCGTTTTTTGCCCTGGGCGTTTGGCTGCACATGTTGCAGATGCAAGGTATCCCGGCCGAAGTTTCTTAACACATTGATGTTTTTAACGTTATCCCACTCCAGCAGCTCGCCCGTTTTCGGCGCCACAATGCCCTGCCAGGTGATTTCGATTTGCGAACCGTCTTTCAGCGTGAAGGGAACGTTGGGGAAATACTTCAACACCAGCGCAGTCTCGGCTTCGCCCGTGGGCTGGTAGCGCCATGCCAGGCTCTCTTCATGGTTAGAGGAGAAATCGCCTTCGTACTTCTGCCACAGCTGCTGCTCAATGTTGTCGGCCACCGGGATGAGATCGACCCAGCTCTCCGTCGGCAATTCTGCAGCCATCGCGGCATAGGCGGTCTCTTCGACGCTAAAGCCCACGTTGCGCATTCTCTCAGTCAGCGGGGGGTGTGAATCAAAAGGATGCGGCACATTCTGTTCACGCATCAGGCTGATAAAATCGGGGGAACCCACATGCGTCGGCAGACCAGCCGCGATAGCGTGACGGATACCCAGCTCATTTTCATGCAGCGCGTTGTTTTCAAACAGATTCCGCTCAATCTGATAGCGGTAACTGGCATAAGCAGAAATTTTGATCAGCGACTCGATAATCGCGGCGGGCGAGATGAGTGCAGAGGCATTGCGATCGGCTACGAACTCACGTTCACGACTGTTACGCTGCCACGCCAGTTCAAAGAGCATGCGGTACAGATACAGCGGATAGTAGACAATCAGCGTGGCCACATTCTCGCTCATCAGGGCAGTATACAGATCGAAACGGTGCAGCTTCGGCCCCAGTAAAGCGCCCGACGCCGTATCGCCTTCATGCAGGTGAGTCAGCTCGTGCACCATGACACCATCCGCCTGAGCGAGGGTGAGTTGACGCAACAGAGGGATACTCACGTAGAGCTTGCGCCCTTTTAAAAGCTGGTCATTGACGCGAAGCGGTGCTTCTGTCACGTAAAAATTGGTGTCGATACCGGCAATAATGTGATCCGGCGGCGTCGTGCCTACTTTTGCGGCCAGCGCATCAATGCGTGACCACAGTTGAGGGGCTGCATCGCGGCTCACCACCTCCCCTTCGATATTCTCTTCAGGCGGCAGTTTTTTGAAGATGCCCTTAATGATGTAGTAGATACCCGCCAGTACCATCAACCCCACCAGAATAACCAGCTTCGGATAGTAAGTTTGCGTGAAGAAGGCGGTTCCCCAGAAAGAGAGCCATACCAGCATCGCCCCCTGCACTATTACTTCCAGTGAGCCGGCAATCATCAGGAACGGGCGCGCAAGCCGCAGGCTTAACAGCTGGCTGGGGCGATCTTTAAAGGCGAGCGCACTGAGTAGCACGATAATCAGCAGTACAACACCGCCGGCAATCAGCGTCCAGATGGCGGCTTTGTCCATCATATAGAACTGCCAGAGTTCTGAATTCGGCGCACAGACTGCATTTTTATACTCAATCAGATTGTCGGCCACCGGGCCACAGACGCTTGAGGGGGGATTCTGTTGCAAGAATTCAGTAAGCTTTCCGGCATCCTGATGCTGTCTCTGGGCATCCTCAATAAAGAACTGCGTATATTCTTCGTTAAGTGATTTATTCCCGTATTCAGCAAAGCCTAATGTGATAGCTGGTACGAGAAACAGGGTTAACAGAAGCCAGAAGACTACCTTTGTATAACCCATTTTCAATTCCGTTATGCTTTTCAACGTGATTAACTCATCCGATGTTTTAATGGGAGAAACTGCGTTCGTGGGAATGGCCACAAGGCATCACTCTGCAAGTCAGAAGACCGCACCCTGCCGCCACATTTAAACTACTTTACAAACAGTCTACGTTGATTGTAAACCTACCTTTGTTAGTTATGGAAATATGAAATCAAATCTCGCGGTTAATTTATCAGGATATATTGCATCCACTGGCATATCCCTGCCCCACGCCTGGAGGCAACGGATGAAATATCCACACCATTATTACGCTTTACAAATCATCGTGCGCCACAGGGAATCGTGTCGCGATAAAATGGCACGTAATAACAAATGCCCATCTCCGCCCTTGCTTTAATCCATATTTAAGAATTATCGCATTGAGAAAAAATATCTTTGTCAATCATCGAAAGAGAATGAATTCAGGACGGAAATCATTCGCAACACAGAGAGAAATGTGTTAGTTTTCCAAACAAATCCTAATAAAATCAAGGGAAAAGCTGACCAGGCGAATGTCAGAGATTAAATTAAAGGATGATTTTACCTTTTTTTGCTCCAGCCTCAGGCTCTTGCAAACCGGAATTTCCCCTTATTTTTTGTACGATGAATTTTTTCATCCTGCATACGAAAAAAGAGCTACCTTTATTCATTCTGTCATTATTGGTGCCGCATTTGACTGCACGATAAAACCAGGAAACAGGCGGTAATGCCAGCTTGCAGGCTGGTTAATCAGTAGCGTTGAATATTCACTCTGGGCTCTGATCTTTTACCGCCGGTTCGTTAGTTAAGGAAATAACAACATGAGGAGTTGTCTATGAAATTAAAGAAGTTAGTTAATCTGTCCGCTGCCATTTGCTTTACCGCGGCGCTGGGCTGCACGCTGAATGTCGCTACCGCTGCCGAAACTCAAAAGACAGAACAAGCAGCGTCCAGCAGCGAAACGCTCTCTCTTCTGGGTGGGAAACAGGTATTTACCTTGCAGGGCTATGAAGCCCAGCCTGTTCCTGGCGGCGCGCCTGGAAAAATGTATGTCAATAAACAGGCTAAACGCGTGCTTATTATTGGCGAAGAAGATATTCCGTTGGCTGCCCGCGCTGCCAGTGAAGATGATTTCCTCAATGGCCTGAAATCTATTAAAGACCAGCAGAAGCAATCCTCCCCTGCTTATAACGTTGTCAGTGAAAAAACCGAGAACGCGAAGGGCCTGAAGGTCTACCACATTGAAGCCACCAGCAATATGGATGGTACTGATGTTTATCAGGCCACGCTGATTGCGGTCGCCAACAAAAAATTCACCATTATCCAGGTCATTTCTAACCAGAAAGATAAGCCGGGTCATATCGCTGCTGTAAACAATATCCTCGGTAAGTAAGATTGCGTTGAAGTGGTGAGAGTGGTGCGTTTATGCGCCGGGTGTTCCCCTCACCCTGACCCTCTCCCCGGCTGGGAGAGGGAACCTATTGAGCAGGCCGGGGCGTCCACAGCCGGTCCTCTACTCAAAAGTGCGAGGGAAGCTTTCAGGCAGACTGGAGGCCATTACCTCTCCCCCATTTTTCTGCTTTTATTTTACTGTTACGGTTGCGGGCTGACTGCCCCCCGTACAGCCAGACACAGCTAAACACCATGCCGGACGTACGCAAAGAGACCGATATCAACACCGCTGCTCAGAAACTTAAGGCTATCGCCCAAACCGGGCTAACGTATTGAGAAGATGTATTAGACCGACAAAAAATCAGACCCGGTAGCGTTGCGATCAACCGGGCCTGCTGATGCAAAGGGCTTATGAACTGGCGCTACGCAAAGCGCAGCAGAACACACAGTTACACCCCACGACAGGAATAAGTTTTGCCACCTCGCCGTAATTCACTTTGCCGGAAGGTGCCTGCCCGTTAGCCAGATCATTGCCTGCACTCAGCGCCAGGGCGGCGTGAACAGAGGGTTGAGACACGAAGGCAGCGGTCTGGAACGATGTCGCTAACAGGGCCGCGCCAATAACAGTCAATACTTTCATTTTGTCTTCCACAAGCTATCTCAGAAAATCAATCTAATCCGGGCGAAATCTGAACACCAGATCTGGGGGCTGAAAAACTATGCGCATTTGTTTCAGACTAACCACGCACTGAAAAATAGAAAGCATAACGGGAGAGGTATGAATATTACTGTCTGTGAACCGCAGGAGTATGAAGATCTGGTAGACATTTTTATCGAAATGGAGACCTGGTACAAAAGCGATCTCTGCTTGCAGCCTCACGATATGGCAGCCTATCTCAGGGAGAGCGTCTTCGCGGCTGATAGCGGGACGGAAGTGCACAAAGTTGTCTGTGATGGTGTTATTGCAGCCTTTGCCTGCGTGTCGGTGATGTACCCCTCCCCACGATACAGCGGGCAGATGTTTATCAAAGAGCTTTTTGTTTCTGCGCCCTTCAGACGCAGAGGCATCGGCAGAAAACTGATGAGTTTTATCGCCGGGCGCGCGCAGGCCCGGGGCTGCCTGCAACTGGACTGGCTGTCGGTAGCGGCCGACCCGCTTGCCCAACAGTTTTATCACGCTCTGGGTGCAGACATCATCAGGAGTGTTAATTACCACCGCCTGTACGGGGAAAAGCTGGATACTCTCGCCAGTGAAAACATGGAATACCCGGCATGCGAAAGATAACCGTAGCGGAGTATGACGCGCAGTGGCCCGCCCGCTTCGCTGCCGAAAGTGCCTTGCTGCAGCGTGTATTGGGCAAGGTGATGGTGCGTATCCACCACATCGGCAGCACCTCCGTACCGGGGCTCGCGGCCAAACCGGTGATTGATATCTTGCTGGAGGTGAATGACCTTACTGCGCTGGACGGCCTGAACCCGGCAATGGCAGAGGCCGGTTACAGGGCACGTGGAGAGAATGGCATAGCGGGTCGCAGGTATTTCACCAGGGGCGATAACGCGCGTAGCCATCAGCTCCATGCCTTCGTCACCGGCGATCCGCAAATCAGAAAGCACCTCGCTTTTCGCGATTATCTCAGAAAGAACCGTGATGTGGCCGCCGCCTATGCGCAGCTAAAAAGGGCGGCTGTGCTGGCAGCCGAGGGTGACAGTCAGGGTTACAGCGCGCTTAAGGAAGCGTTTATCGCCCATCATCTTCGGCTGGCGCTGGGGGATGAGAAAAGCACTCCAGAGACCACGCCTTCCTGTTGCGTTGCCAGGGAACACTCTTCGCCACCCGATACCTTATCAGGGGCGCATAAGAGGTTCGATACCGATCCATTTTAGTGTCGGCTGATAACACAGCTTCAGCGGAGGAACACTTATCTTCTGCCCGCCAGCCTCAAGCTCACCGAGGTGAATGGTCCATTTGGTGTTCGCCAGCTGGTTATACACCTTGAAGACTACGTAAGCAGAACCGTAGTCATCATTATTGGTGATACGCGGCACGTTACGATGCACCTCATCACTGTTGATGTCATAAGGCGACGGCCAGGCATGTTTCAAATCATCTTCAGGAAAATCATAGGGAAAAAATGTGGTGCCGGAAAAAATTTCAGGCCGTGCGGCAAGGCGTTGCCCATCACCGAAGTCAATGTATGCCTGACGGCTATCCAGCATGATCGGTACAGGCGGCGCTCCCTTACTTCCCGGACGCGATGGTCGTTGTCGACCTTTGTTATAGGCTATCAGCTGAACATAAAATTCCGGCCGTGCATCAGGCCCTTGTACATGAGGGAGAGTGAATGAAGCGCGTTTAGAAGGAACATATCTACCGGGAATCGCATGATCGTAGAGATAGGTTTCAAGAATGATCTCTTGCTTTCCATCCGGGCCATTAATCGTGAAGGTATGCTCGCTCTCACACAGATCGATATACCCTGGTCGCTCCTTTGGATACGGAATACAACCACTCAGCAATAACGCGAAAATCGTTACCGCCGACCCGCTCAGCAACATCCGGTTTAATGGCATAATAGAATCCCTGAATATCCTCTCCTGTCACGACAGCTTAGGTTAAGGTCGCGCAGGGGTACAACCTACCAGATTTTAAATATCCGCTTTTAGCTCAGGGCGCACCTGCCCCGCCCCTCTCTTTTACCCCTGACTTTACTCGCCATCTATGCCTGGCAGAGGGTACTTATCTATACTGCTTCTCAACGTCCCCTACGCCAGAGGCCAGATTGTGCTCGCCACTATCCTCATCACCCTCGTTGCTCTCATCCACATCTACATACTTATCCTCGAAATGTTTTTGTGGAACACGAAGAGAGGCCGCAAAGCCTTTAACCTGACCGCAGAGTTTGCCCGGCAGACACGTGTGCTGGCGGCGAACCAGGGGTTGTATAACGGGTTTCTGGCGGCGGGGTTGCTCTGGGGATTATGGTTGGGTGAACACGGCACTGCAGTGTGTCTCTTTTTCCTGGTGTGCGTCGTGATTGCCGGTATTTTTGGCGCGGTGACGGCAAGCCGGAAGATACTTTATGTGCAGGCACTGCCAGCACTGGCGGCGCTTCTCACACTGCTGGTTGCGTATGGCAACTGACGATCTCTCCCGGATGGGGGCCTCCCGCGTGGTGCGTGTCCGGGATAAAACCGGGCGACTGAGGATAGAGAAAGCCCCGGTCAGCGAGGTGGAATACTGCTTTTATCAGCACGTCGCCGGTGAGCTTAACCAGGCGGGCATTGCCACCCCAGCGCTGATATCCGCCGATGCTGCCCGTCGCGCGCTGATACTGGAGTATATTCCGCACCCGGTGAGCCAGGCCGATGTGACAGCAGATGACATACTGCTCATGCTGGGTCAGCTGCACCGCTTTCCTGCCCGCGCTGAGTGGGTGTTTCATCAACATCAGTGGTCAGAATCGGCCCTGGAGAAAACCCTGGCGCTACTGTCGCTATCTCAACAGTCCGCGCAACAGCTACGGCGTTTTCAACGCTGTAGCGAGGTGTTGTTCTTCCCGAAGCGCCTGATTTCAGGGGACACTAACGCGGGCAACTGGGGAAAGAGAGCGAACGGCGGGTATGTGCTTTTCGACTGGGAGCGCTTTGGCCAGGGCAGTCCGGCGATTGATCTGGCTCCCCTGATAAAAGGTATGGGCAGGCAACAGGAGTTTGAAGCGCTGGCCGCACGTTATCAGCGGTTTTCCTCTGATAAGGAGAAGCATCTCGCCAGAGAAATCGCGATTGCCAAAGCCTGGATCGTAAGTGAGGTCGTCACTCTGCTTGAGGAGCGGCAGAAAAGCGACCTCTCCCGTTACCTCAGCTGGTACAGAGAGCACCTTCCTGCCTGGCTTAATAAGACGGGTAGTATGCTTTAGTTTCAATCAGGCAGAGAGAGTGAAGCAAAAGACAACATTCCCGCCAGCAAGGAACTACGCTCTCCCTCACTGGCACACGCCAGAGGTTACTTCACGCTTTGGCGAGCGGCTTCATCCTGAAGCTTATCCCCATTCGGTTAAGGGCGTTCATAGTAGCAATGACAATGGTCAGTTCGACGAGCGCTTTCTCGCCAAAAACGGCAAGCGCGGCAGAGTAGGCTTCGTCGCTGGCATGCGTTTCGCTGACACGGGTGACCTCTTCCGACCAGGCCAGCGCAGCCTGTTCCTGCTCAGTGAAAAGATAGCGTGCCTCTTCCCAGACCGGGATCAGGACCATCTTTTCAACAGACATACCGTGCCTGAGCAGATCGCGGGTGTGAATATCAATACAGTGCGCACAGCCATTGATCTGCGAAACTCTTAAAAACACCAGATGGATTAACGTTTCAGGTAAGGCTGTTGCGGTCGTGGCGTAATGATGAAGTGCACCAAGAGATTTTGCTCCCTCGGTAGAGACGTGAAACCAGTTTGGGCGATTCATGGGTGTCTTTCCTGGAAAAGTATGGGCGAAGATGAGTCAGTACCGGGTCGCCAGCTTCTCGCGGGCTATGCGTACAACACGTAACCAATACCCAGTGACAGGGATGTGATAATACCCCGTGGGGACCTGCAAAAAAGGGTCAAAAAACGTTTTAAAAGGTAGGACAACAAAAGAGAGAAATAACGGGGAAATTATCCGCCCTGCCCACAATCCTGAAGAGGCGCTTATGCTTACCGGACTGAACCACATCACACTTGCCGTTAATGATGTATCGAGAAGTTTTGATTTTTATGTCAACACGCTGGGCTTTTCACCAAAAGCCAGATGGGCACGGGGCGCCTACCTCACACTGGATAACCTGTGGTTATGCCTGTCTGCGGACAGCGTAGTGCCTGGTGAGGATTACACGCATGTCGCGTTCAACGTGGAGTCGGATGACTTCGAGAGGGTTGTGCAGCATTTGAAATCGGCAGGCGTAATAGAATGGAAAACGAACCGGAGCGAGGGGAAATCGCTCTATTTTCTCGACCCCGACGGGCACAAACTGGAGATTCATGACGGTGATTTAACGAGTCGCCTTCGCGCCTGCCGGGAAAAACCCTACGACGAGATGACGTTTTTCTGAAAACGTCATCACTGCCGGTCGCGGGAGGGATGCGTTCCCCTGCTGCCGATTGCAGATACGCCTGCGCGGGGGCATGTTGTCTGCGTTGCGCAAGTTGTATTCACAACTTCTCCACCAGCGTTTTCAGCGTGCTGATTAGCTGCACTTTTTCATCGCCAGCATCGTTTTGCAGCGGCCAGGTTGACTGGCGCAGGATTAACCGGGTGGGAAGAAGCTCACGGACTCGCATCTGCGGCGCGGCAATCTGCTGGATGAGCAACTCCACGGCGCGTTTACCGAGCTTGTTGAAATCCTGCGCCACTGTGGTGAGCGGTGGCTGAAAATAGAGGCTGTCTGCGGTGTCATCATAACCGGTCACCGACACCGCCAGGCTCATTTCCGATAAACTCGGCCTGCGCAAACATCTGCTGTGGACCATTACGGTATTACTGATTTTGTTTGCGCCCTTCTTTATTTTTGTATTGTCGCCGCTGTTACAGATGAATATTTTCATCGGCGCACTGGCAGGTGGCATCTACCTTGGCATTGTCTTCTCCAGCGGTTCCGGCGCAGTAGAAGCTTATATAGAGCGCGTGAGCCGTGCCAACCGGTTTGAATATGGCAAAGTCCGCGTATCAGGCTGTGTGGGCTGGGCGTTATGCGCTTCCATCACCGGGATTTTATTTGGCATCGACCCCAATATAACTTTCTGGATAGCTTCCGGTTTCGCGCTGGTCCTTGGCGTATTGTTGTGGGTTTCAAAACCGGAAGGCAGCAGCAGCGCAGAGGTTATCGATGCGCTGGGTGCCAATCGTCAGGCCTTTTCTATGCGAACTGCCGCCGAGCTACTGCGTATGCCCCGCTTCTGGGGGTTTATTGTCTATGTGGTGGGGGTCGCCAGCGTTTATGACGTCTTTGATCAGCAGTTTGCTAACTTCTTTAAAGGGTTCTTTTCCAGTCCGCAGCGCGGGACCGAGGTGTTTGGCTTCGTGACCACGGGGGGCGAATTACTCAACGCCACCATCATGTTCTTTGCTCCGGCTATTGTTAACCGCATCGGGGCGAAAAACGCTCTGCTGGCCGCCGGCGTGATTATGTCTGCCCGTATTCTGGGTTCCTCTTTTGCCTCCTCTGCGGTGGAAGTGATTATCTTAAAAATGCTGCATATGTTTGAACTGCCGTTCCTGCTGGTCGGCACCTTTAAATATATCTCCTCTGCTTTTAACCCGAAATTGTCGGCCACGCTGTTTTTGATTGGCTTTAATTTGTCAAAACAGCTTTCGGGGGTGGTGCTCTCAGCATGGGTAGGACGAATGTACGATACCGTTGGCTTCCATCAGGCTTATCTGGTCCTGGGCTGTATTACGCTGAGCTTTACAGTGCTCTCCTTGTTTACCCTGAAAGGGAGTAAAACCCTGCTTCCGGCGAGCGGCTATAACAGCGCCGCCTGAAAGGAGCAGCCCGCCGCCTGGCGGGCTGGTTTCCGGCAGGGATCAGGCACGCGTTGCCTTTCCGTCTTTTACCGCCGTTTCTAAAAACGCTATAAACGCTCTGACCCTGGCATTCAGCGCTGAACGTTCGCTGACGCAGGCATAGATAGTCATGGGTAACGACTGTGGATCATTATCATCGCCCTGGCCGTGGCAAAACAGAGGAGTTAGTAGCCCGCGCGCAATCAATGGCCGGGCGACAAAATCCGCAAGCCGGGCAATTCCTCCGCCGTTAACGGCTATTTTGGCAATGATATCAATGTCATCACTGATAAATTTAGGATTGAGCTTCGCGCTGACTGCCTCCCCCTTTACCCGAAAGGTCCAGGGAAGAAAACGACCGTCAGTAGGATAGCGAAACACCAGGCAGGCATGCTGACTGAGTTCATCGGGGCTCACTGGCGTGCCCGCACGTTCAAGGTAGGCCGGCGCGGCACAAAAGATAAAAGGGAGCGATGCTATTTTTCTGGCGATCAGCTGATCGTTGAGTTGCGCCTCGATGCGGATACTGACATCCACTCCTTCCAGACGGTGGTCTACGTTTCGGTCTGTCGCCATGATCTCAATGTCGATACAGGGAAAATCGGCATTAAACGCGGGCATCAGAGGGGCAAGGACGTACCGACCAAACGCCGCCGTGGTGGCAATTCGCAGCGGGCCCTGCGGCGTGGTCTCCATCGCGGCAGCCTGAGCAGCAAGCTCAATGTCCTGCGGAATATGCCTGACTTTCTCGAAATAACGTTTCCCGTTTTCAGTCAGGGTCATGCTGCGCGTGGTGCGTGACAGCAGGCGCACACCCAGCTGGGTTTCCAGCCGCGACAGGCCCTGGCTTACCGCCGCCGGACTGGTACCTTTGGCCCGCGCTGCCGCTGCAATACTCCCGTTTTCCACCACCCGTATAAAATTACTTATCAGCCCCAATACATCCATTTCTGCCTCTGTGCATAATTCTTCACTTTTTCTTAACAATGATTAAAGCATACCCGCACTACACCTGTCCCGTTTCGCCTGGTAGGGTAGCGGCTCCCGAAATCAATTTTGTTAATACGGAAACACGATGACCAAAGCTATTGCCCGACCCACGCCGCGCCTGCGCTTTCCGAAACATGCCTCACCCTGGATCTTTGCGCTTTACATGGCGACTATCATGGCTTTTCTCATGAGCCTGGTGATTACGATGGCGGAATTTGGCGTTGGGCCCGATTACATGGAAAATGTGATGAATGCCTACCGGGTAGCCATGCCCGCGGCCTTTGTTTGTATCCTCATTATACGTCCACTGGTTATGCGTCTGGTGGGACTGACGGTTCACGGGGAGTGAGTCGGATTTCCCGGCGCAGATAACACTATAAATGGCGGCATTTCCCGGTGAATGCCGTTTTAATAAGATAAAGATCATCCTCTTTTCAGGGCTTCATCCTGAGGTTAAGCCTTTCTTTGCCCTCAATGCGGCTTATGGATATATTCTGCGCAACATACTGGTAAAATGCCGCCACCTTTATCCTCGGCCCTGAGCACATGTTTAACAGGACATACCGTCTTCGGACTCTTATGCTGGCCCTCTCCGTTGGAGGGATCCTGCTGACGTCAATGTTACTTCTGGGTGCACTCACCCTCTTTCAGACAGGCAACATCGAAGAGAGTCTGCTTGAGAGTAACATCGCCTACGCCCGAAAACTTGCCGATACCACCGACCATTACCTGGCCACCGCAAAACGGGAACTGGCCTACAGTGCCAGCCTTATTAAAAGCGTTGAAGACACAAAACGGCTTAAGTATGAAACTGACCGACTGCGTTTACAGTCCGGCTTCTTTAACTCCGTGGCCGTGGTATCGGCGGGTGCCATGATTGTTGCGACCTCGCCTGAAAGTCCGTCGCTGACCGGACGGCGGCTCACCTCGGTGCCAAACCAGCAAGCGTTAAATAAAAAGCAGCCTTTTATTTCCGCCCCCTTTGTCTCGGCAGCCGGAAACTATCTCGTCTTTCTCTCGCAGCCGCTCTTTTCAGTGGAAGGAAAGTATATCGGCTATCTGGGCGGCACCCTTCATCTCAAGAAACAGAGCATGCTCAGTGAGATCCTGGGCCAGCACTTTTATGACAACCAAACCCAAATAAGCGTCGTCACCGGCGAGGGGCGTATTATCTTCAGTCATGATCCCACACTTGTGGGTACGACGCTTTCTGCGGAACCGGCGCTCATGGAGAGCGTCGTTCATGCCCGCAGTGGGGGGGTCATTGACAGAAATAACGTGGCGGCTGATCTGATAGGATTTGCCAGCCTTAATCAGGCCGACTGGCACGTTCTGATTGCCGGGACCTCCGAAAGTGTGTCGACAATTCTGCTGCGCAGCGCCATCAACGCGGGATGGTTCATTCTCGCTATCATCGCCCTGACCGTGGCGATTGTGACCTATTTTGCCGCGCGTCTGTCCGCTCCTCTCGAAAAGCTGGCGAAATTTACCCGAACCAACGACAGCGAGAGCGCACTGAGGCAGCTCAACCGGCTTCGGCCAGGGTACGATGAGGCAGAACGGCTTCGTGAGGCGGTCAGTCATCATCTCCAGCGCATGACCAGACGGGTAAACAAGCTCAGCGATGAAGCCATGAAGGATCCTCTTACCGGGCTCTTCAATCGCAAGGGGTTTCGTTTACGGGTCAGTGAGCATCGCGATGCCAGGCAGCATTGCGTGATTGCTATCGATATCGACTATTTCAAGAAAATCAATGACCGCTATGGTCACGATGGCGGCGATGCGGTGCTTATCGCGCTCGGAAAAAAATTGCGTCACTGTTCCCGCGACGCCGATATTGTATGCCGCGCCGGGGGAGAAGAATTTATTATTTTTTTGCCAGAAACCAGCCGGGAGGTCGCCGCTTCTGTCGCAGAGCAGATCCGCGACTCGGTTGAAAGTGCGACATTCCCCCCTGCCGGGCACGTCACCCTCTGCGCCGGGGTGGCTGCACTCAGTGATTGTGATAACGATCTTACTCTGGCATTGCGCCGGGCCGACCTGGCCCTTTATGAGGCCAAAAAAGCCGGGAGGAACGCTGTCATCATCAGCACCCCGGCAGGGATGACAGGGGTGGTGCAGTATGAATCGTAACGGCACAGAAAGGTTTAAGATAAGTATTAACGGTGCCGCTATACAGCTGAAGCTAAAGCCTTATATAGTAAAGCTTCTCGCCTTACTTTAAGGATCCTCTCATGCCCGATTACCATTTTTATAAAAAAGGGAAACATGTCGTCGCTGTTAAAGGTTCAGACGCAGCTGCTGCATCAGGACTGACGCAGCAAGGGTATGAAAAGCAGTTTGAAGAAATCGATGCTGTTAACAGCGAACGCGCGCTGGCGCGTTTTTCCGATATACGCCGGGATAAGCAAACGGATCATCACAATTTTATGGCCGGTGCTATCGCGATGCCGTTAATCGGCGTGTTAACCGCAGTGGCGAATAAAGTGATCCGCAAAAAATCACCGCCAGAGGTATAAGACGCGGGTTGACCAGACGCAACGCAACCGCGCTCCTGCGCCCTTCCAGGCTTTCCTCAATGGATAACGACGCCGGCAGGCATACTCCCTGCCGGCAGTGATGACTCAGAAGGTTTCCCAGTTACTGTCGCTTGCCGCAGGCGCTGGGGTGGCGAGTGCCACACGCGGTGCCTGAACCGGTTTACCGGGTTTGGTTTGCAGTACGCCTGCGCCATTGTTTACACGAAACACCGCCACCGCCTGGCGCAGTTGTTCAGCCTGCTCTTCCAGGGCGGCAGAAGCTGCTGCGGACTCCTGTACCAGCGAGGCGTTCTGTTGCGTAACGCTGTCCATCTGTGAAACCGCAAGACTCACCTGCTCAATCCCTTTGCTCTGTTCGTCGGACGCCGAAGCAATTTCACCCATGATATCGGTCACGCGGGTAACGGCGTTCACAATCTCTTTCATGGTATCGCCCGCTTCCGCCACAAGCGTTGTACCGGAGTTGACGCGGTTAACTGAGTTCTCAATCAGGGTTTTGATCTCTTTTGCAGCCTGCGCACTGCGACTGGCGAGGGAACGAACTTCGCCTGCCACCACGGCAAACCCACGTCCCTGCTCACCGGCACGCGCCGCTTCAACGGCGGCGTTCAGCGCCAGGATATTGGTCTGAAACGCAATACCGTCGATAACGCTTGTGATCTGCGCAATCTGCTGGGAGCTGCTGGAGATTTCACTCATGGTACGCACCACATCACTCACTACTTCACCGCCGCGGGCAGCCGTATCGGAAGCATTTTTGGCAAGATGTGAAGCCTGACGGGCGTTGTCGGTGTTCTGTTTTACCGTGGCGGTCAGCTGTTCCATGCTGGCAGCGGTCTCTTCAAGCGAAGCTGCTTGCTGCTCGGTGCGGGAAGAGAGGTCATTGTTACCGGTGGAAATTTCGCTCGCACCGGTGTAAATGGAATCGGAGCTGTTGCGTACCGCGCTCACCGTATTGACCAGAGAGTGCTGCATGTCGTGAAGGCCGGCAGCCAGTTGGCTCATCTCGTTGCGTCCTTCCGCGGAGATGGTCTGCGTTAAATCGCCGCCAGCGATAGCCCGGATATGCCCCATTACGCTGTGCAGCGGTTTAAGCAACAGATGTTGCAGACCCAGCCAGATGACGGTCATGACCGCAATCACCACCAGCAGTATCACCCCCAGCGTCCACTGCATGCTGGTGAAACTGCTCTGGTTTTCCTGCGCGGCGGCCTGCAGGAAGGTATTGTTCTCCGTACGCCATTTTGTGTAGCTGGCATCCATCTCATCCTGG
Source organism: Yokenella regensburgei (assembly GCF_051486985.1). GTDB lineage: Bacteria > Pseudomonadota > Gammaproteobacteria > Enterobacterales > Enterobacteriaceae > CBFFRJ01. The sequence continues at coordinate 110,905 of NZ_JAHVDV010000010.1, read as the reverse complement.
GCCTGCTGCGCATCTAAGTTACCGTAGGCCTCATAGTTGTTGGCACGCAGGAAAGTGATAGATTGCTGGAGCACATCATGCATTTTGGTAATTTTCTGCGCGACATCGTCCGACAGCGCAGCATCCTGGCCCGCTACGCGCGGCGTACTTTTATAATTGTTGAAGTAGCCTTCCGCACTGACCAGTGATTCCGAGGCAGCGGTCAGCAGTTTTTCGATACTCGCCAGGGAGGCCGGATCGCGTTGGTTTTTCAGAAAGCGGATGGCCACGCGGGTAACGGTCACACGCGTTTTGATGAGCGTATTAACGCTGTCGCCCAGATTTTCCTGCTGCGCACTGAGCACGCCGGTGTTCTGAAAATTTACTCTGTCATTGTTCACCGCAGAGTAAAAGAGTCCCCCGGTAACCAGTTGCAGAAGACAAAAGACCGACAGCGCGATAATGATGCCGGTAATAACCCGTATATTTTTGAGCATAACCTTAGTCCGTGGGAGAGTAGAAATTGCTCAATATGTATCGTCACGGCGGCCATTAACTTTACGATAACTTTGCAGGAACAAACCGTAGCTCACAAACGGCAGAGGGGCTTGCTAAGCCCACCTTTACCTTAAAATCCGCTTTCCCGAATTCTCAATACAGCAATGCGTCGCCAGAGACGCGTAAACCGTGATGCCGCTTTACCGTCAACCACCACCACGCCACGTAACGGTTGATTCGGCGCGCGGTGGATATCCATTACCACCATCATCTGCAACGACGATTGCTACGACCGTTGCGGCCACTGCACCGTAAAATAACAGAAGTGGCTTTAATGACCAGGCCAACGTTTCAGCGAAATCTGAATGATTGTTTAGCACAGCATCATTATGCCCAGATGCGGCTTTATTACGGGCAGAATGTAATCAGGCACGCCATAACAATATTTTTCCTTCGTCGAGATATATCGTGGTGAGTAAGGTGTCAGTCCGGCGTTAACCGGGAAGCGTTGTTCTCTGCTATTTATAGGGATACGACACTGCCACACCTTTTATCAAAAAACCTTTTGAAACAGAAACAGAAACAGAAACAGAAACAGAAACAGAAACAGAAACAGAAACAGAAATGTTACAGCATTTTTATTCCTTCAGAATAGGCCTGTTATTTACAAGGGATATATTTTAGTTAAGCAATGAAATGAGTTTATTTGCCTGTATAAGAAGCTCTGCTAATGCTTTTTTGAACCGCATTTACCCTTTAATACCTCATTTGAAAACGCTGATCGCTGTTGGTCAGGCGCAACGATTTGACCTACCAGGATTGGTAGGTCAATACGTTGTCCTGCATTGACCGTGTAAACCTGATGCCGCGAAGGTCACAAAAACATCATAAGGGTGGACAGCAAAGCAACGGGCGCATTCATTCACCCCTTCACCGTCGGTATCCACATGGTTATCCCCCGTTTCTGTGGATAACCCTGTCACTTTGTCTCGCTGGCGCGAAATCAGGTAGAGGCCAGGTGACGGCCTCAGGCACTGACGGCCAGGGTGCTCTGAGAACAGGCGATGAGGCAGTGGAAAAGCTAAAAAAATAGCCGCATTCAGCGGCTACGTTTAGCATGTCGTTCCCAGTTTTCCTGTTTTGCCTGCTCAGATTTACGCAGCGCAACATAGCAGGCACCACTTCCGCCCTGATGCGCCTGGGCCACGCAAAATGCCTGCACCTCATCAAATTCTGGTAACCAGCGCGCAAGATAACTGCGAATGATGTTGGCATGGGAGCGCTCCTCGCGCCCTTTTCCATGAATAATCAGCACGTTTCGAAGCCCATCCTGACTTGCCTGATGCATAAAGCTAAAGAGTCGCTGACGGCACTGCTCTACGGGCTGGCGAAGCAGGCTCAATGTGGCCTGCTGCATATATTTTCCCGAGCGCAGCTTATCAACCACCCCCTGCTGAACCCCCTCGCGTTTGAATTCCAGCGGGGTCGCTAAGGGGAGAACGTCGAGAAAACCGGTCGTCAAAAAATTATCAAGTTGCAGCGTATCGATTTTCGTCGGTGTGCGGGTTTTACGTCCCGGTTGCCAGTGGACATCCGCACAGCTTTTCAGTGGCTGGACATCCTCCATGGCGTCAAGGAACAACGATTTGTCGTCAGGTTTCATGGTCAGTCCTCTCGCTACCTCTGAGCAGATACTATAGCGGGCGCGTCAAGGACTCACAACGCAAGCGTTCCGTATGCTGAAGATAATAATGCAGCTACGGTTCCGACGGCGACGCGTAATAGCCCCTACCCCTTTCGTGTTATTTAATCTCACTTAACTTCGGGTTAACTGTCATTAATATACTGATATAAAGGTTAACAATCGTGAAACCTATCACTAATTCGACTGGAAATAGTTTATGGGTGCGCTATAACTATATTATCAAGGTAAGGATGTAACTCACAAAAATAATCGAACGGATGCGCTGCTGTGTGCACTATAGAGCCTGACGATGTCGGCGGGCTCTATTTTTTTATATTTTATTTCTTAAAAAGAACTCCTTTTAATTTTTATAAACCAATATTAAAGAAATTAGATTAGCGCGCTGATAATTCGTAATAAATATATCAAATAACTCCCTTTTGAGGTATAGTGCGTGCCCGCTAATCATGCTAGATTTCCCGCGGGTGTGTTCCCGGATAGCGCTTAAAAGGATGCGAGATGCTGACCCTCCTCGAAGATAAAATCGATACGCCGCTTGGCCCGTTGTGGATTATCTGCGACGAAACCTTTCACCTGCGCGCTGTGGAGTGGGAAGAGCACAGCGACCGTATGGATCAACTGCTGAATATCCACTATCGCCGTGAAGGCTACCAGCGCGTAACCAGCCGCAATCCCGGCGGCCTTAGCCAGAAACTGCAGGATTACTTCGATGGCGATGTCGCGGTAATTGACACGTTACCTACTGCCACCGCCGGTACCCCGTTTCAGCGAGAGGTATGGAAAGCGCTGCGCAGCATCCCCTGCGGGCAGGTTTTGCATTACGGGCACCTGGCGGAAATGTTAGGCCGAAGCGGTGCCGCCCGTGCAGTAGGGGCAGCCAATGGTTCCAATCCGGTCAGTATCGTGGTTCCTTGTCATCGGGTTATCGGGCGCAACGGCACCCTGACCGGCTATGCCGGCGGCGTGCAGCGTAAAGAGTGGCTTTTGCGTCATGAAGGCTATTTGCTATTGTAGGAACAGGCGCCATTTAGTGCGTTTAATCGTGCCGTTCGCTATCTAAATCCCCACTAAAACTCTGGAATATCAAGAGGATGCTGAACGGCGCACCTTTCATGTTTCCAATAACCGTTTTAATTCTACTGAATTGAGGTTTCGCCAGGCTTACGTACACCATAAAAAGGTGTTAAAATTGACCAAAATCAATTAAGGCTTGAGTAGACCTATGATCCCGGAAAAGCGAATTATACGACGCATTCAGTCAGGCGGATGTGCTATCCATTGCCAGGATTGCAGTATCAGCCAGCTTTGTATCCCTTTCACACTCAATGAGCACGAGCTGGATCAGCTTGACAACATCATTGAGCGTAAGAAACCGATCCAAAAAGGCCAGACGCTGTTCAAAGCGGGTGATGAACTGAAATCGCTGTACGCTATCCGTTCCGGCACGATCAAGAGTTACACTATTACAGAACAGGGTGATGAACAGATTACCGGCTTCCACCTTGCAGGCGATCTGGTGGGTTTTGATGCCATTGGCACCGGCCATCACCCGAGCTTTGCGCAGGCGCTCGAAACCTCTATGGTTTGTGAAATCCCCTTTGAAACCCTGGACGACTTATCCGGCAAAATGCCCAACCTGCGTCAACAGATGATGCGCCTGATGAGTGGCGAGATCAAAGGCGACCAGGACATGATTCTGCTGTTGTCGAAAAAGAATGCGGAAGAGCGTCTGGCGGCCTTCATTTACAACCTGTCACGTCGCTTTGCGCAGCGTGGATTTTCGCCGCGAGAGTTTCGTCTGACAATGACCCGTGGTGATATCGGTAACTATCTTGGCCTCACGGTGGAAACCATCAGCCGCCTGCTGGGCCGTTTCCAGAAAAGCGGAATGCTGGCCGTCAAAGGCAAATACATCACCATCGAAAACAGCGATATTCTGTCGCAGCTTGCAGGGCACTCCCGCAACGTAGCCTGATTTACCTCCCTTTTTATCCCTTTTGCCCGGTCGCTAAATTTTTCTGATTTATTGATCTGGCAAAAGGTTTCCTCTGTTTCATTCATTGCTTATGGGTTATCTTGTAATTACAGACTGTGGTGACAGATGTAAGGAGACCCTGTATGGCCAGATATCAAAATATGTTGGTCGCCATCGATCCTAATCAGGACGATCAGCCCGCACTGCGACGTGCCGTGTATTTGCATCAACGGATTGGTGGGCGCATAAAAGCCTTTTTGCCCATCTATGACTTCTCTTATGAAATGACCACCCTTCTGTCCCCTGACGAACGTACTGCCATGCGACAAGGTGTGATTAGCCAGCGTACGGCCTGGATCCGCGAGCAGGCCAGATATTATCTGGACAGCGGTATTCCTATTGATATTAAAGTGGTGTGGCACAATCGCCCGTTCGAGGCCATTATCCAGGAAGTGCTTGCCGGTGGGCATGATTTACTTCTGAAGATGACACACCAGCACGAGAAACTTGAGTCCGTCATCTTTACCCCTACCGACTGGCACCTTTTGCGCAAATGTCCATGTCCGGTCTGGATGGTTAAAGATCAGCCGTGGCCCGAGGCCGGTAAAGCAGTGGTAGCCGTCAATCTGGCAAGCGAGGAGCTTTACCACAACTCCCTGAATGAAAAACTGGTGAAGGAGACGCTGCAGCTGGCAGAACAGGTCAACCACACCGAGGTGCATCTGGTGGGCGCCTATCCGGTTACACCTATCAATATTGCCATTGAACTGCCGGAATTTGACCCCAGCGTTTACAACGATGCCATCCGAGGCCAACACCTGATTGCCATGAAAGCACTGCGTCAGAAATTCGGCATCGATGAAAAAATGACTCACGTAGAGAAAGGGCTGCCTGAAGAGGTGATCCCGGATCTTTCCGAACACTTACAGGCCGGTATTGTGGTGCTCGGCACCATTGGACGCACCGGCATTTCCGCGGCATTTCTTGGTAATACCGCAGAACAGGTTATCGACCATTTGCGCTGTGACCTGCTGGTCATCAAACCCGACGATTACCAGTCCCCTGTCGCACTGGATGACGACGAGGACGACTGACCGCCAGGCCTCCTCGCTATCGACGCCCGCTGCTGCGGGCGTTTTGTTCTCCGCGATGCGCGGAGTTCTCTCCCCACTGTTGCAGATAGTGACGCAGCCAGCTACCCGCGACGCCGGGGGGTGTGCGTTTGTTCCAGAGAAGATCTATCAGTATGCTTCGCGGCCAGCCTGGCACATTAAGCCGCGTCAGTTTTTTTGCCCCTGAAAACTCCTCCACCAGGGCACAGGGCAGTGCACACCAGCCAAAACCCTGCTCTGCCATACTGAGCAACATCAGATAGTTAGGTGCGGACCAGACCGGGCCTCTGGCTATCATGTTGTTGTGTTCAAGGTAGGTATTAAGTCGTAGCTCGCGCCAGCTGCGTAGCTGCTCTTCGAGCAGCATGCCTTCGTGCACCAGCGGGTGGTTATGCGCCACGTAAATGTCCATCTCACTTTGCATCGGCAGGCGCATGGAACCGATGTCGGTGGGATAGTCGGCCTGTGCCTCCGTCAGCCCCAGCTGCGCGCGCCCTTTTTGCAGCAGGTCGATGACGTCCTCATTTTCACCGATCAAACACTCAAACTCGGTATGCGGGTAGCGTTTATCAAATGCCCCGAGCAGGTCCGCAAGAATATCGGGATGAAGCGTGTCGGACAGGACAAAGGTCAGCCGGGTTTCCATATCACCCGCCAGCCAGACGGCCAGTTCGTCCAGCCTGTCGCTGGCGGCCAGAATCGCCTGAACATAGCTGAGCGCCCTTTCGCCTTCCGCTGTCAGCGTGGGATGACGCGATGAGCGATCAAACAGTGTTACCCCAAGATCTGCCTCCAGAGAGGCAATCGCCGTGCTGATAGTCGACTGGCTTTTACGCAGCTTACGGGCAGCTGCAGAGAAGGAGCCCGAGGCAACGGTTTCCACAAAGGCGGTGAGGGCTTCGGGGGAGTAACGCATGAAAGTATCGCTTTTATCGATGGGTAATAACTTTAATTTATCTCATTAAGCGATGAAAATCGCCTTTTTCCCGCTTTAGCAAATTGCAATGAGTAAAAAGAGGAGTTAACCATGCAAGAGCATGCCTTACAGCGTCGCGGTTTACCCGAGCGAGTTTTCCATGCGGTAAGTTTTGAAGTCATCGCCACCGCCATTTGTGCCCCGGCAAGCGCCTGGATAATGCAGCGTCCGGTGCTGGAAATGGGTGGGCTCACGCTGATACTGGCCACCGCCGCCATGATCTGGAACGTCATTTACAACGCCATCGTTGACCGCATCTGGCCTGTGCATCGGGTTGCCCGTACAGCACGTGTGCGCGTCTGGCATGCACTGGGGTTTGAGGGTGGATTTATCCTGATTGGGGTGACGCTCGTCTCGCTGGTACTCGGCATCGGTGTTGTGGCGGCGTTCTTACTGGAAATTGGATTTTTCCTTTTCTTCCTGCCCTATACGATGCTTTTTAACTGGTGTTATGACCTGCTGCGTGAACGCCTTGTTCAGCGCAAATTAACCCGTGCGACGGAGTAAAAAAAGCCTCGCGTGCGGCGAGGCTGATTCATTCAGTGATGCTTTTTAGGCATCATGCGTAATAGCGTATTGTCTTTAAAATAGTAATGGTGCGCGAGGGCGGCCAGCGCGTGCAGGCCAATAACGTAATACCCAAGCATCGCCAGCGTAACGTGGTACGTTTTGAGCGTATCCACCAGATCAAAATCAGCTTCTGCGGCATGCGGCATCGGGATGCCAAAGGCAATCCAGTTTCCCCCCCGGTTATACATCATCACCATGCCGATTAGCGGCAACGCGATAAAGAGCAGATAAATCACCAGGTGCCCGAGATGCGCCATGCCGGTCATCATGGGTGACGGTTTCGGTATAACAGGCGGCGTGGTGGATTTCAGGCGCACCAGCAACCGTGCCACCATCAGGACCAGAATCGTGATGCCACAGGAGACGTGGACAATATTGAAATACGGGCGGTAACTGCGCGGAGCGTACCCGCGAAACTCCATAGCGCAATAGGTCACAATGACCAGCAGAAAAACCAGCCAGTGTATGGCTATTTGAAGCCCGGAATATTTACTGCGCATTAGATAATCCTGAAATGTCTGCGAAAACCTCAACATACCTGGCTTTCCTTAAAAATTCATTAACTTTTCTTTATCCATTTTCAAGCGCTTAGCCGGTGGTGAAATGCATTCATTTGCTGATGTGTTCAACCCAGGCTATGCCTGGTGAAGTGCAAAAAACCGTTCCTGACAGGAGTAGCATAATGAGTAAAATTGGCATTAACGGATTTGGGCGTATCGGCCGTCTGGTGTTACGTCGCTTACTGGAAACCGGCAGTGATGCCGATGTCGTGGCAATCAACGACCTGACCTCCCCAAAAGTGCTGGCCTACCTGCTGAAGTATGATTCGAACTATGGCCCTTTTAAATGGAGTGTGGATTTCACCGAAGACGCCCTGATTGTCGACGGCAAAAGCATCAGGGTTTATGCCGAAAAAGAGGCGAAGCACATCCCCTGGGGGACCGCAGGCGCCGAAATCATTGTTGAATGCACCGGGTTTTATACCTCTGCTGAGAAATCGCAGGGCCACCTGGATGCCGGCGCTAAAAAAGTGCTGATTTCGGCCCCGGCCGGCGACATGAAAACCGTGGTTTTCAACGTCAATGACGACACCATCGACGCGCAGGACACCATCATCTCGGTGGCATCCTGTACCACTAACTGCCTTGCGCCTATGGCCAAAGCCCTGCATGACAGTTTCGGTATTAACGTGGGCACCATGACCACCATCCATGCCTATACCGGTACACAGGCGCTGGTGGATGGCCCGCGCGGTAAGGATTTGCGCGCGTCACGGGCGGCGGCAGAAAACATCATTCCTCACACTACCGGTGCAGCAAAAGCCATTGGGCTGGTTATTCCGCAACTGAGCGGCAAATTAAAAGGCCATGCGCAACGCGTGCCGGTCAAAACCGGCTCCGTGACCGAACTGGTTTCCATTCTGAATAAAAAAGTCACCGTCGATGAGGTGAACCAGGCGCTAAAAAAAGCCACGGAGCACAATGAATCTTTTGGTTATACCGATGAGGAAATTGTCTCTTCCGATGTCATTGGCAGCCATTTCGGCTCTCTCTTCGACGCCACGCAAACGGAAATCACTGAGGTGGGCGATCTGCAACTGGTGAAAACTGTCTCCTGGTACGATAACGAATATGGTTTTGTGACCCAACTGGTTCGCGTACTTGAGAAATACCGCACGCTGTAATTCTCTGCGGGTGGCTTGTCCACCCGCTATTTCAGCCTGCGCTCGCGAGATTGTCATAATAAGAGACTGGCATAGCCTTGCGGAATAAATAAAAACGGCAAACATCGCCTCACCGGGTCATTACCTGACAATAAAAGCCGCCACAGTGAAGTAACTTCCCTTTCGCACCCCGTCTGACCTTGCATAATATTAACTGTTGATAAATAGTGTCTTTACTTCGTAGCAGCCAGGTTGTACTTCACGCTGCGGGTATCCATTCCGGAAGATCTAATATCCTCCTGACCGACAGGTTTCCTCGCTATTTTACTCAACACACTCTGGAGGAAAGGATGCGATCATGCAGCACTCGTTTTTATCTGTCCCTGTATGTTTTACGCTATGGATGAGTCAAACTTTTGCCGTAGCCATAGACTGTAATTTAGCAGGAGCTACCGTTAGCGTAGGGGGAACCTATATGATCCCAAATATAGACATCACGATGCCCCGGGCGCCAGCAAGCGGATATACGTTAGTGTTTAATGTTGACGGGTCAAAGATCGGTAACGGCGTCAAAGCCGGTTGTAATAAAGCCATCCAACTGCGTTATTCATTACTGGATGCAGGCGCAGCGCTTATTACCGGTTACAACTACTCAGGCCAAATCAATGATATATACCCTACCTCTTCTGACGGAATGGGAATGTCATTTAACGAAGCGACAACGGGCGGCAAAATGCGCTTTCAGGCCTGGCCCTCCTCACACTATATGCAGACGATACTCGCCGCTACGCCTGGTTACCTCTCTACCTTCCCGATACTCGTACATATGCGTTTGTGGTCGACGCCTGACTTTATTCATCCTGGGGGACCGGTAACCTATACCGGCCCTACGTTTGTTGCCTTTATTACCCCTGCTGGCGGCGGCGATACCATCAGCGACTGCCCTGCCGGTAGTGAAAGAATGCCCGGAGATAATGACAAAACCTGCGTGATTTTTAAGCGCCAGGTGGTTATTTCTGCCAGGCTCAGGCTCGGCACCTGCGATCTCGACCAACAAAACAAAATTGTCTATCTCGGCTCACATGATGGCTCAGCCGGACAACACTCGCCCTGGAAAGATGCCAGTTTTAAACTCAGTTGCCCTCCTGGTTATGGATACGGTGCGATGCACAGTGGCGCCACAGGCCCGTACGATCTCTCCGGCGGCTATCAATCCTTTGCCGGGCTGAGAAACAAACCTGTCACTCTGCAGATTAACCCATTAAATCCCCCCATCGCGACGGTACCCGGCACGATGGAACTTGATGCAATCCCCGGCAGCGCGTCAGGGTATGGCATTCAACTGGCGTGGGGAGAGAGCACCAGCCAGAGCGAACCGCCGTTAAAGCCCGTCAATTTCAGCGCACGCGTGAAAGCAAGTGAGCTTAACAGCAACTTTTACCAGGCTGACTACACCGGCAGACTGCCGGGTAACCGTGCCCTGCCCGTTGGCGCGGATAGCACCATCAGGCTGTCAGCACGCTATGTTCGCCTTCCCGCAACGCCGCTACTGGCAGGTAAAGCGAACGGCAAAGTTGAAATTCTTGCCAGCTACGAGTGACCCTTGACGGGTAGCCTGCCTGCCCGTTATTACTACTTTCTCCACACTTTCCCGCCAGCGCCTATGCTATAAACCACTGTTTCAATTTTGTGGAGATTTGCAGTGAAATCAATAAGTGAGCCGGAACTCATCACTATGATGGAGGCCGCCGTGGCGAATTCGCTCTCCTTTTCCGTCTGGCCCGATGGAGAGGCACCGGGCGCCGCCACCAGCCTCGTCTCCTTTCGGCTGGAGGAAAATCATACCGGCCCGTCAGATTTTGACCGCTCTGTCACCGGCGTTCGCGCCCCCCATATCACCGTTTACGCACCAAAAGAGCCTAATGGCGTCGGTATCCTGGTGACTCCGGGCGGCTCTTATCGCCGGGTGGTGCTGGACAAAGAAGGTAGCGCGCTGGCTCCGTTTTTTAATGCCAGGGGATATACGCTGTTTGTCATGACCTATCGCCTGCCGGGGGACGGACATGCTGAGGGTGCCAATGCGCCTTTGGCCGATCTGCAACGGGCAATCCGCACGTTAAAGGCGCGGGCCCCGGAGTGGCACCTCGATCCAGCGCGCATAGGCGTGATGGGATTCTCAGCCGGAGGCCATGCCGCAGCCAGTCTCGGCACGCGGTTTAACGAGTCCGTTTACCCTGCGAAAGATGACACTGACGCCCTCTGCGCCCGCCCCGCCTTCATGGCGCTGGTCTACCCGGTGATCACCATGCATAACGCTATCGATCATCCCGGCTCGCGCCATGAACTGATTGGTGATACACCAACGGAGCAGCAGATTATGCACTATTCACTCGAAGAGCGGGTGGATGAAGAGACGCCGCCGACCTTTTTACTCCATGCGGTTGATGACCCGGCGGTGAAAGTGGAAAACAGCGTGGTGATGTTCACCGCCCTGCGCAAGCGTGGCATACCCGTTGAGATGCATCTTTTTGAGCAGGGTGCGCACGGTTTTGGTATCCGTGATGCCCAGGGGTTGCCCGCCGCCCTCTGGCCGACACTGATGATGAACTGGATTGCGACGAAGGTATAAGGGGAGTGCCGCCACCCTGACAGGATGGCGGCGGAAGAAAATTATACCTGCAGATAGACCATCTGGGTTTGCAGATACTCTTCCAGGCCATGTTTACCGTCGGCCCCGCCTATACCTGACTTACGCCAGCCCGCATGGAAGCCCTGCATGGCTTCAAAGTTCTCACGGTTGATGTAGGTTTCACCGAATTTAAGCCCTTTAATGGCCTTCATGGCGGTGTTCAGGTTTTGCGTGTAGACAGAGGAGGTGAGCCCGTAGTCGCTGTCATTCGCCATTGCCAGCGCCTCTTCAAGCGTGTCAAACGCGACCACCGGCAAAACCGGACCGAAGGTCTCTTCGTGCATGATGGACATCTCCTGGCGTACATCTAACAGGAGTGTGGGCGGGTAGAAATAACCTTTGCCTTCCACCGCCTTGCCGCCAAGCGCCACGCGTGCACCTTCCTCTACCGCACGCGCCACTTTGGCTTCCACACGCTCAAGGGCCGCCGCGTTAATCAGCGGCCCCATAGCAATATCATTGCGCTCTGCCGGGTCGCCAAACTGTACGGCCTTCATGGCTTCGCCGAGACGGTTAACAAAGCGGTCGTAGATCCCTTTTTGCACATAGACGCGCTCAGCACAGTTACAGACCTGCCCGGTATTGATCACCCGCGAATCGACAATTGCTTTCACTGCCAGTTCCAGATCGGCGTCATCAAGGACGATAGCAGGCGCTTTGCCGCCCAGCTCCAGACAGACTTTGGTAATGTTTTTTGCCGCAGCAGCCATGATTTTCTCACCGGCAACCACGCTACCCGTCATGCTCACCATCGCCACTTTCGGGTTGCCGGCAAGCTCCTGCCCAACGGTTTCACCACGCCCCAGCACCAGATTGAACACCCCTTTCGGCAGCCCGATTTCATGCACTATCTGGGCGAAGGCAATGGCGTTATTGGGAGTGAATTCACTGGGTTTAATCACAATGGTGTTACCCGTAAGTAGCGCTGGCGCGAGCTTGCGGGCAATCAGAAAGAACGGGAAGTTCCACGGCAAGATCCCGGTCGTTACCCCGAGCGGTCGTTTAAATACAAAGATATTTTCGCCAGGGCGGTCGCTTTGCAGAATCTCACCCTCATAACGGCGAGCCCACTCGGACATATAGTCGATGTAGTCGGCGGTGAAGTTCACTTCAACCTCTGCCAGCTGCTGAATTTTGCCGCCTTCAGCCACAATCAGGGCGCTGATTTCGCCTGCTCTGGCGCGAATACCCGCAGCTATCTTGCGCAACCAGCCAGCACGTTCGATAGCCGGCAACGCCTCCCACGCAGGCTGCGCTTTATCAGCGGCGTCAATCGCGCGACGGGCATCTTCTGCCGTGCCGTCAGGAATGCGCGACAGCAATGCTTCTGTCGACGGATTGGTAACGTCAATCCAGGCGTCGCCCTGCCAGGTAACAAATTGACCATCGATATACATCGGGTGCTGTACGGGTGCTGTCATGAACTGCTCCTGTAATAACATTGTTTTTAACAAGTAAATTCGTTGTTAAAAATTTACAAGCGTTCAGGGTATTTCCCAGGGTGACAGCAGGAATTTGTGAGTCAAATCATAAAAGAAAGGCATTCTGGCAACAGAAAGATAACATTGCCTGCCAGCCACCTGCCCGTTTGCGTTTGTCATAGCGCAAACGGGCATGGCCTTAACGCAGCGCGCGGGGAGTGATAACTGACTGCAAAACCTCATCGTCGCGCATCAGTTGCCAGGCGGCTTCGATGTGGTCAGGTACATCAACATGCACAATGAAATCCTGCCCGTTCGGGCCGTAGCCCTGTGCGTCATCACGCAGGCGTGGCACTTCGCCAAGGAGTAAGGAGAGATAGCGTTCTGTCGGCCATAACCCACTTGTGAAAGGAGTAAATGTTAATCCCTTATCGGATTGCGTCAGCTGGGGCGTAAACCCTGGATAACTCAGCCAGTGAGGGGCGCTGGCGACACCCTGACTCGCACGGGCAAAGGTCGCCATAGTCCGGCGCTGCATGGTCGGATCCTGCATGACCAAGACGCTGGCGAGGTTCAAACCGTGCGAGCAGATAAGATCGATGCTGAAACGTGCGTTTTCCCCGCAGTGCGATGACCTGTCTTCGATGAGAATGTTGCGGGCGGGGACAGACCAGTACTGACGGGCAATCTCGGCCAGAATCGTCGCTTCGGCTTTCCCCGTGGTCTGGATTGTGTTGTACCTGGGATGGCTTGCCACGGCATGGTAAAGAAAAGTGGTGGAGTGACCGATGCCTCCGCTGATAATCAGCGGGATATTATGGCGTGAGGCGATATCACAGGCGGCATCAATGACCGGGATCACCGCATTGCCAGCGAGGATCACCGCCTCTGCATGCACCGGTTCTGGCTTGCCCTCAAATGCATTCTGCGCAAGCCACTGACCCAGGGTGTTGGCGGCGTTAAGCGTCTTTTCGGATAACGCAAGGAAGTTCATCATAGGCAGCGGTCTCCTTGTTTTAAGCAAGCTCACAGCATAGTTAAGCCCTACTACATCGTAAAGTGGCAGAAAATGCCCTGCTGACCGGCTTATGCCGAGGACTCCTCCTCAAAACGCTTATCTGACATGCCTGTTCTGCCAAACGACGCGCCTTCTTCCCGACTTGTATTATTCCGCAGCCTGACGCTAAACTCGTTAGAGCTCTAACTAATTATCAGAATAATGAATGGATAATCGTGAACTCACCTTTTCTCATCTGCTCTATTTAACCGCGCACCACTGGCGGCTGGCGGTCGACCGTCGCCTGAAAGGGTTGGGAATGAGTCAGGCCAGCTGGGTCGCGGTGTCGGCCATTGCCCGTCACGACACGCCGCTATCGCAGAGCGAGCTGGCCTGTGAGCTTGGCGTCGAAAATGCCACTCTGGTGCCATTGCTTAATCGTCTGGTCGAACAACAGCTTGTTGAGCGCGTACTGACCGCGCAGGACAAACGTAAACGTCTGCTGGTGGCAACCGGGCAAGGCATGGCGTTGTACCATCAGGTCAAAACCGTTGCGGACACGCTGCGGGAAGAAATACTCTCCGTCATTACCCCCCAGGAGCAGGCAGACACACGTCGGGTTCTTGAAAAGCTTCTGCGCGAGGTCGAGAAGAAGTAATGCGCCTGCCGAAAAGCGATCCCTACGCGCCGCGTGAATGGGCACCCCATGAGAAACCGATGCTGCTGGGGTCCCCCTCTACGCCTTTTCACAGTACCCCCCGCCGTATCGCGTACGGCATCGTTGGCCTGCTGGTCTGTATGACCGGCGCGCTCGGAAACGCGATGGTCACCGCGAACCTGCAAAATCTGCAGGGCACCTTCGCCGCCTGGTCTACGGAAATTGCCTGGCTACCGGCGGTTTATGTGATGACCAACGTTTCCATTAATTTATTGTTGGTTAAATTCCGCCAGCAGTTTGGCCTGCGGGCGTTTACCGAAGGATTTCTGGTGCTTTATGTGCTGGTGACCTTTTTCCACCTGTTTGTGAACGATCTGAGCTCGGCCATACTGGTTCGCGCGGCGCATGGCATGGTGGCCGCCGCGCTCAGTTCGCTGGGGATTTATTATCAGATTCAGGCGTGGCCGGCACGACATCGCCTCAAAGCGCTGACCATCGGGATAACGGGGTCATCGCTGGCTATCCCCATCGCCCGCCTCTTCTCCACCGAGTTATTGCAGATGGACGAGTGGCGCGGCCTTTACTTCTTTGAACTTGGGCTGGCCCTCATCTCCCTCGCCTGCGTGGTGTTACTGAAATTACCGCCAGGGGATCGTAAAAAAGTGTTTGAGAAAAAAGACTTTATTACCTTCTTTTTACTGGCCCCCGGCATGGCGCTTCTGTGTGCGGTGCTCTCATTCGGTCGGCTTTACTGGTGGTTTGAAGCCCTGTGGATTGGCTGGTCGCTGGCACTGGCTGTCGTGCTTATCGTGAGCGCAATGGTGTTTGAGCACAACCGGAGTAACCCTTTGCTGAACACCCGCTGGTTGTCCAGCGGCAGCATTTTGCGCCTGGGGCTTATCATGCTGCTTATCCGCATTGTGCTTGCGGAGCAAAACACTGGCGTGTACGGCTGGCTACAGTACGTTGGTTTGCAGAATGAACAGATGAGCCATCTGGCCTGGTCTATCCTGGCGGGCATCGTCTCAGGAATCATCGCCAGCTGTCTGACGATTAAACCCCAGCGGCTGGCCTGGCCCATTGTCACCGCCCTGATGCTGATGATCGTGGCTTCCCTGATGGACAGCCACTCCACCAGTCTCACCCGCCCCGATCAGCTAATGATAAGCCAGTTCCTGCTGGGCTTTGGCAGCGCCTTCTTCCTTGCGCCAGCGATGCTGGCAGGCATTGGCGGCGTGGTTGCCGATCCCCGCAACCTGGTGAGTTTTTCGGTGCTATTTGGGATGAGCCAGAATATTGGCGGCCTGTTAGGTTCGGCCATTCTCGGAACCTTCCAGACCTGGCGGGAGAAATACCACTCGGCACTGCTGGCCGAACAGCTGACCACACTGGATCCCGCTGTCACTGAACGATTGCAGGCCTATACCCAGCTCTACCAGCACATGACTGGCGACACGGCGCTGCTCGCTACCCAGGCGGTCCTTCAGTTGCAAAGTGTCAGCACACTGGAAGCGAATATTCTGGCTTACAACGATACTTACCTTTTAACCGCCTCGGTGGCCGCCGCCACCCTGGTATGGATCCTCTGGCGATTGCTGCGTTTACGCATTACCGCACGCATCGCTCTGCGTCGGGCAACAGGAACGAAGTAACACGCGTGACATTTTTACTGGAGCAAATATGAGTCAGCAGGACGCCGCTAAAGAGCGGGCCACTACCCGCAGTAACCTGCGCATTGTGTCGATTTTTGCCGCGGCCGCGATCGGTATCGTCGGGGTTCTGGTCATTCTTTTCGCCTGGCAGTTGCCGCCCTTTACCCGTCACACCCAGTTTACCGATAACGCCTATGTGCGCGGGCTGACGACCTTTATCAGTCCTCAGGTCAACGGCTATATCACTGAGGTGCCGGTGCAGGATTTTGCCCAGGTAAAGAAAGGCGATCTGATCATGCAGATTGATGACCGGATCTATCGTCAGAAAGTGCACCAGGCGCAGGCACAGCTGGCGATGAAAGTCGCGGCGCTCAATAACAATATTCAGCAGCGCAAAAGCGCAGAGGCCGTAATTAAGCGTAATGAGGCGGCTCTGGCGAGCGCCAGAGCGCTGAGTCAGCAGTCGCAGGCAGATTTAAAACGAGTGAAAGCGCTGGCGTCTGACGGCTCTCTCTCGGTGCGTGAACGAGATGCCGCGCTGGCGACCGCCGCGCAGGGGAGCGCCAGCATCGCCCAGGCGCAGGCGACCCTGGAGATGTCAAAACAGGATTTGCAAACCGTTATTGTGAACCGTGCGTCGTTACAGGCCGATGTGCAAAGCGCGAAGGCGGCGCTGGAACTGGCGGAGATAGACTTACAAAATACGCGCATCCTCGCCCCGCGTGACGGCCAGTTGGGGCAGATTAGCGTCCGGCTTGGGGCGTATGTTTCCGCCGGGACTCACCTGACCTCACTGGTGCCCGCGCAACATTGGGTCATCGCGAATATTAAAGAGACGCAGTTGGCGAATCTGCGCATTGGTCAGCCGGTGCGCTTTACCGTCGATGCGCTCGATGGCAAAGCATTCCAGGGACGCGTACAAAGCATTTCGCCAGCAACCGGTGTGGAGTTCAGTGCCATCACACCGGACAACGCGACCGGCAACTTCGTTAAAATCGCCCAGCGCATTCCGGTGCGTATTGAGGTGGAGGGGAAAGCGGAGGACATTGCCCGTCTGCGGCCGGGGATGTCAGTGCAGGTTAATATTGACACCCGGGAGACCCGGCCATGATCTTTCGCCCCACTCTCATCGCCCTGTGTCTGGCGCTGTCGGGTTGTCAGTCGGTTAACGTTAAACCTGCCACACCCTCATTACAGATCCCAGCCGCCTGGCGCTCGGCCTCCGGGCCGACCGGCAGTGTGGATAAAGCCTGGTGGCACCGTTTTAATGACCCCGCGCTGAATGCCCGGGTGGATCAGGCGCTAAGTGCCAACAGCGATGTTCTCATCGCCCGTGAGCGTGTCAATGAGTATCAGGCCCGGGTCTACGGCGCAGAAGGCAGCCTGCTCCCGTCGCTGGATGCCGGGCTAAACGCAACGCGCGCCCGCTCGTCCTCTGCTGCCACGGGTCTTCCGGTGTACAGTTCACTCTATAAGGGCAGCCTGACGGCCAGCTATGACGTGGATATCTGGGGGGTAAACCGCAGCAGCGCCGACGCCGCGCGGGCCTCGTTAGCTGCGCAAAAAGCGGCTGCCGCTGCCGCTGATCTCACCGTGGCCTCATCCGTTGCCTCAGGATACATCACGCTGTTGTCGCTGGACGATCGGTTAAAAGTGACGCAATCAACGCTCCAGGCACGGGAAGAGGCTCTCAAACTGGCGCGGCGGCAGTTTGAGACGGGATACAGTTCCCGCCTTGAACTGATGCAATCGGATTCCGAAGTGCGTGCCACCCGCGCCCAGATCCCAGGGTTACGTCATCAGATTAGCCAACAGGAAAATGCGCTGAGTCTGCTGCTGGGGGCCAATCCGGGTGCGATTACCCGCACGGGAGGGCTGGATACGCTCACACCGCTTACGCTGCCGGCTTCGCTGCCCTCCTCACTGCTTAATCGCCGCCCCGATATTACCCAGGCAGAACAGCAACTGATCGCCGCCGACGCGACACTCTCCTCTGCCCGCGCCAGTCTGTTACCGTCGCTCAATCTCACCGCAACGGGCAATATCCAGGATCGCACCCTGCCGGGTTTGCTCGACAACCCCCTGCAGCTATGGAGCATTGGCGGCAGCATACTTGCGCCGTTGCTTAATCGTCAGGCGCTGAACGCGCAGGTTGACGTGACAACGTCACAACGTAACCAGGCGCTCTATTCTTATGAGAAAACGGTCAGAAACGCCTTCAAAGAGGTGAATGACAGTCTGGACGCTATCATCCGTTTGCAGGAGCAACTCGATGAACTGCAGGCGCAGGTCGGGGTGGCTCAGGAGACGTTGCGCATCGCACAAAAGCGCTACCGTAATGGTTACTCCTCCTATATTGATGAACTGGATGCCCGCCGCACGCTCTTCTCGGCACAACTGAGCGTGGTGGAAGTGAAGCGCAATCTGTTACTGGCGCAAATCGATTTGTATAAAGCGCTGGGAGGCGGCTGGTCAGCGTCCGGCCAGAGAACGAGAGACAAGGAAGATGCTGATAACCCCCTGAGGGGAAAACTTACCCGCAAAGAGGACGTCCATTAACCACTGCTGCAAATAGAATACTCTGCCGGGCGGCTCACGCTGCTCCGCCCGGCAGAACGTCTCAGGCAGTGATCTGCTCCATCGCCTGCATGACGCGCTTATCGGATACCGGGAAGGGCGTGCCCAGCTGCTGGGCAAAAAGGCTGACGCGCAGCTCTTCAATCATCCAGCGAACCGCTTTCACATCGTCATCGTCACGTCGCGCCGGTGGCAGTTTATGTAACCACTGCTGCCAGGCCTGCTGCACCTGCTCCACCCTCAACATCTGTGCTCTGTCGCGATGGGGGTCGACCGCCATTTTTTCCAGACGTTTTTCAATGGCCTGTAAATAGCGCAGCGTGTCATCGAGACGACGGAAACCGTTGCCGGTGACGAAGCCACAGTAAACCAGCCCTGCCATTTGCGCTTTAATGTCTGACAGCCCCAGTGCCATCGTCATGTCCACGCGCCCTTTCAGCCGTTTATTAATGTTGAACACCGCCGTCAGGATCTGCTCGACCTGTTTTGCAATCTCAACCACGGTTTCGTTCAGTTCGGCACGCACTTTTTCATGCAGCGCGGTAAAAGCTTCTTCCGTCCATACCGG
The DNA here is from genome assembly GCF_051486985.1 of Yokenella regensburgei. Taxonomy (GTDB): domain Bacteria; phylum Pseudomonadota; class Gammaproteobacteria; order Enterobacterales; family Enterobacteriaceae; genus CBFFRJ01. The sequence goes on along the minus strand of NZ_JAHVDV010000010.1, from coordinate 91,865 downwards.
ACCGCCTGCGTCACTGATGAGCTTATCGACACCGCAGGAGATACAGTCATCGATAAGATCCAGCACCTTGCCATAGGGGTTAAAGTAGAGTCCCAGCTTGGCTTTGTTGGGCAGCTTCTCATGCAGATATTTCACCGGCGAAGGAATATTGAGCAGCAGTAAACGGCGTAACCCCCGCCACATCGCCTGCTGCTGCTCAAGCGGATTATCAAATAATTTAATGGCGACACTGTCGCGCTCATCCACCAGCGCAGGCCAGGCCTTAACCTTATAATTGCCCCGCTTCTGTTCGTAACTCTCTGCCAGGGTGCCAAAGCTCCAGATATGCAGCCCGCTCTGTTCAATGCCATCATCGGCTACCGCCGAGAGCGTTTCCTGAACTTTGCCTTTCAGCGCCTCTTTCAGTGCGGTCAGATCGCGACCTTCCTGAAGTTTCCTGTTCTTGTCATCCACCACGCGAAACGACATTTTCAGGTGATCGGGCACCTGATCCCAGTGCCACTCTTCACGGTCAATGGTATTGCCGGTCATGCGCCGCAGTTCGCGTTCGAGTGAATCGAGCAGCGGCAGTTCAAGGGGTGTCACGCGTCCTAAAAAGGCTTCGGCATAGTTTGGCGCAGGAACAAAGTTTCGCCGCACCGGTTTAGGCAGCGATTTGATTAACGCGATAACCAGCTCACGGCGCAGCCCAGGAATTTGCCACTCAAACCCGGTGTCTTCCACCTGGTTGAGCAGCGGCAACGGAATATGGACCGTCACGCCGTCTGCGTCAGTACCCGGCTCAAACTGGTAGCTCAGGCGCAGCTTGAGATTGCCCTGATGCCAGAAGTTCGGGTAGTCCAGTTTGCTTATCTTCTCTGCGCCCTCTTTGATGAGCATGCTCTTTTCAAAGTTGAGCAGATCGGGCGTCTCGCGACTGACGGTTTTCCACCAGCTGTCGAAATGCCGGGCAGAAATAACGTCGTGACTGATGCGCTGGTCGTAAAACTCAAACAGCGTCTCATCGTCAACCAGAATGTCGCGACGGCGGGATTTATGCTCCAGCTCTTCCACTTCCGCCCGCAGCTTGAGGTTGTCACGGAAGAAGGCGTGACGCGTCTGCCAGTCACCCTCCACCAGCGCATGGCGGATAAACAACTCGCGGCACAGCGCCGGATCGATCTGGCTGTAGTTCACGCTGCGGGCAGCCACTATCGGCAGACCATACACCGTGACTTTTTCCGTCGCCATCACCGCCCCCTGCGAGCGTTCCCAGTGGGGTTCACTGTAGGAGCGTTTGATCAGGTGTTGCGCCACCGGCTCGACCCATTCCGGGTCGATACGGGCGGCGATGCGCCCCCACAGACGGCTGGTTTCCACCAGTTCCGCAACAATTGCCCATTTTGGCGGCTTTTTGAACAACCCGGACCCTGGAAAAATGGAGAATCGGGCGTTGCGTGCGCCGGTAAACTCCTGCTTGTCAGTGTCTTTCATCCCGATATGCGACAGCAGTCCGGTCAGCAGAGAGATATGAATTTCACGGTACTGCGCAGGTTCGCTGTTCACCGGGATACCCAACTCTTTTACGACCTGGCGTAACTGGGTGTAAATATCCTGCCATTCGCGCACCCGCAGATAGTTCAGATAGTCCACGCGACACTGGCGACGGAACGCATTTGAGGAGAGCGCTTTTTGCTGTTCGCCGAGATAATTCCACAGGTTAACAAAGGCCAGGAAGTCCGACTCTTTATCATGGAAGCGGCGGTGCTTCTCATCGGACGCCTGCTGTTTATCCATCGGTCGTTCACGCGGGTCCTGAATCGAGAGCGCGGAAGTGATGATCATCGCTTCACGCACGCAGCCGTGTTTCTGCGCTTCCAGTACCATCCGCGCCAGACGCGGATCGACCGGCAGCTGGCTCAGCTGACGGCCCTGAGTCGTCAGTTTATATGCCGTGTGCTGTTCATCGGTGGTGATTGCGCCCAACTCTTCGAGCAGACGCACCCCATCCTGAATGTTGCGTTTATCCGGCGCCTCGACGAAGGGAAAGGCGCCAATATCGCCCAAATCCAGTGCGGTCATCTGCAGGATAACCGAGGCCAGGTTGGTACGCAGAATTTCCGGGTCGGTAAATTCCGGGCGCGAGAGGAAATCATCTTCGGAGTAGAGACGAATACAGATCCCTTCAGAAACACGACCACAGCGCCCTTTACGCTGGTTGGCCGAGGCCTGAGAAACCGGCTCAATCGGCAGTCGCTGCACTTTAGTGCGGTAGCTGTAGCGACTGATACGCGCGGTCCCGGGATCAATGACATATTTAATGCCCGGCACCGTCAGGGAGGTTTCGGCGACGTTGGTCGCCAGCACAATGCGCCGCCCGCTGTGGGACTGGAACACGCGGTTCTGCTCGCTGTTCGAGAGACGCGCATACAGTGGCAGCACTTCGGTGTGGCGCAAATTTAGTTTGTTCAGCGCATCTGCGGTATCGCGAATTTCACGCTCGCCGCTCATGAAAATCAGGATGTCACCCGGCGCTTCGCGGCCGAGTTCGTCGACCGCATCAAAAATGGCCTGCAGCTGGTCGCGCTCGGTATCCTCTGCCTCTTCAACAATCGGGCGATACCGCACCTCTACCGGATACGTCCGGCCAGAGACTTCAATAATCGGGGCGTTATTAAAATGCGTTGAGAAACGTTCCGGGTCGATGGTCGCTGAGGTAATAATGATTTTCAGGTCCGGGCGGCGCGGCAGGAGTTCTTTCAGGTAGCCGAGCAGGAAATCAATGTTCAGGCTACGCTCGTGCGCTTCATCAATAATGATGGTGTCGTACTGCATCAGCAGCCTGTCCTGCTGAATTTCTGCCAGCAGAATACCGTCGGTCATCAGCTTGACCAGCGTGTTGTCACCGACGTGATCGCTAAAGCGCACTTTATAACCAATACAGCCGCCCGGCTCCGTTTGCAGCTCTTCCGCAATACGGTTAGCCACAGTGCGCGCCGCCAGACGACGCGGCTGAGTATGACCAATCAGCCCTCTGACCCCGCGCCCGAGCTCCATACAGATTTTTGGCAACTGGGTGGTCTTACCGGAGCCGGTTTCACCCGCAACGATCACGACCTGATTATCGCGAACCGCCTCAAGAATCGCCTGTTTTTTCTGACTTACCGGCAGGTTTTCGGGGTAGGTAATCGCAGGACGCGACGCTTCGCGTAGCTGCACCTTTTGCGCCGCTTCGCCCATCTCGCGCATCATCGTCTGGAAAACAGCCTGTTGTGATTCAGGATTTTTAACCTTCTTCACCCCGTGCAGACGGCGGGCGAAGCGCTGCCTGTCACGCAGCATCAGCAGTTCAAGCTGACGATGAAGATCGGTGAGGGCCAGTTTCTGTTGTTCTGTCATAATCTTATCGGGCAGAGCACTGCCGGAAAACTTCTCTTAATTGGATTGGGCGTAGAATAGCACAACGCATTGTTGCATTTCTTGTTCAAGAAATTCGAACAGAGGATTCGATATATTGCGCTATTCATCCCGCAGTTTTGTGAATAGAGTGTCACCTGAAAAACGGGGCATTGCCCCTTCTCTAATAATAAGGATACACCCATGAGCAAAGTATTAGTTCTTAAATCCAGTATTCTGGCAGGGTACTCGCAGTCTGGTCAGTTGGCTGACTATTTTGTTGATCAGTGGAAAGCAGCACACCCCGAAGATGCGATCACCGTTCGTGATCTTGCCGCTAATCCGGTTCCGGTGCTGGATGGCGAACTGGTAGGGGCACTGCGTCCTTCCGATGCGCCGTTGACGCCACGTCAGCAGGAAGCGCTGGCGCTCTCCGATGAACTGATTGCCGAGCTGAATGCCCATGACGTTATTGTCATCAACGCCCCGATGTACAACTTCAACATCCCGACGCAGTTGAAAAACTACTTCGATCTGGTAGCACGCGCTGGCGTGACCTTCCGCTATACCGAGAAAGGACCTGAAGGTCTGGTGACCGGCAAGCGTGTCGTTATCGTCTCCAGCCGTGGTGGCATTCATAAAGATACCCCAAGCGACCTGGTTGCACCTTACCTGAAACTCTTCCTCGGCTTCATTGGCATTACTGACGTGAACTTCGTGTTCGCAGAAGGCATTGCATATGGCCCGGAAGTAGCGACTAAGGCTCACTCAGACGCCAAAGCCGCCATCGACAGCCTGGTGGCTGCGTAAGATTTTCCCCTTCCGTTTCGGCGGAAGGGTGTTCCGCTTTTACCTCCTCCTGTTGGGGAGGGTGCCAACCGCAACGTTAACCCACCTTTTCCCCATCAGCGATTCTGTTTTTCCAGCAGCGCTTCCACCTCTTTGTCTGCTTTGATATGGATATCGTGCTCAATTTTCACATTCATATTAATGGTGATAGGCTCTTTTGAGGCCGCGACCTCAATGCGCGGCGTGCAGGCCGCCAGCGTCATGGCCATCAGTATCACTGGCAGCGTTTTCATTGGTTTTCCTCACACACTTTTCCGTTCGCACAGGAGACCCCTGGCAATGTCGTGTTCTGCTTTAGCAGTGACTGCAGGTTGTCACCAAACCGTAAACTGCGCCACAAGGCAAAGACATTCTCTTCATGGTTATAGTTCAGATTCACCCTATTACGCTTGCCATCGACGACGCTGGTGCCGCTGATGGCCGCCTGCATCTTCATCAAACCCTGACTGTCCAGGTCGAGCTTTGTCCACGACCGCGATATTTCCATATAACGCAGCCAGTTGATGACGGAGCCCGCGGCTACGTTATCTCTCTGTAGCGCATCAACGGTATCTTTATCCACACGCAGCGTCATTGGTCCGGGGTTGTTTAACCAGCCATCTTTAATGATCCACGCATGATTATTGTCCAGCCATAATGGCAGTGCGCCGTCAAAGCGACCGGACATGGTGAACTGTTTTGGATTGATGGCGCTGATGAGCTCGCTTGACGACATATTCTGTAGCCGCAGTAGGGCCGGATCGTGCTGGGGCAGACGCAGCTGACGCATTGTCATTTTCCCTCCCAGTACCTCCAGGCTGACATCGCTCAGTTGCAGTGGATGTGCATCATCCCAGGGGTAGCTACCCTGTAAGTCTGCACGAATGTTCTTCGCGATGACCTGATTGACCACTTCGCCAATTCGCAGAGAAACCGGTCCTCGGGTACCGAGCTGCCATGTCCCTTCGTGATAGCGGAACGGCAGGACAAAATCGACGCCGGAAATCTGATTATCCGGCATCCATACGCTGCCGCCGCGCAATACGCCATGACCACCCGCGTCAAAGCCTTGCCCCGCTGCGGCGGAAAAAGCCACCTGCGCATAAAGCTCGCCGTCCAGCAGATTCATTTTCATCTCAGGAGGCACCAGCGGCTGGAAGACGGTCAGAGACTGGCGAGGCCACCATGCCTGCCCACGTAAACGTACCCCATCCCAGCGCCCGTTTACCCGAACCGGACCAATACTGTCGGCATGCAGATCGCCTTTAAACTGGAACAGCGTCGGCTCGCTGCCCGTGACGCTAAACGTCAGGGTTGATGGGGGTAATACGCTACCGCCGCTGAAGGTCGTCGGCCCTGCATCGAGCGTCAGTGCGCCACCAAAGAAGGGATGCTCATCATCACGAAGCCAGCGTACCGGCTCATGGAGCTTGAGTCGGGGGGTGGTGATACGCATGGTGCCGTAGTGCAGTTGATCGAAACCGGTAGAGAGCTCGCGAAGTTCGATGGTTTTATCACGCCACTCCCCGCGCCCGGCAACATCCCAGCGCGCGTCCATCGGCGTAAAGTGCCCGTCTCCCCAATAGCGCCACTGCCACAGGCCGGCATCGGGTAAAAAGTCCTGAGCGCGGCCATCAAGATGCAGGGTAAAATCCCCCATGCTGTTTTCATGAGCGCGTAAAATCGCCTGCAGTCTGCCGTCGACGCCGCGTCGGGTAACTTTTACCCCCGCCAGCGGCCAGCGGATTTCGTCAATGTTCAGATTATCGATGACGCGGCCGCGGGAGCGTAGCAGTGCGCCGGGGGTAAATGCCAGTTGTGGTTCGCTTATGCCGCCGGTAAGGGTGGCGGGCAGTACGGCGTAAAAGATCATCTCGCCCTGTTTGGCCTCGCCGGTCAGCTGTAGGGGCATTTCACTATTCAGCCTGCCAGGACGCCCCGGCCCGAAGGTCAGTACCGCGTTACCTTTACCCGCATCGCCCTGGGTAAGCACGTTTAAACGGCCGCTTACCAGCGCATTCTGCAGCCCTTTTTGCCAGTCGTCGATGCGTAAGCCGACGCGCCCACTGAGCGGAAATCCCTGATAAGGCCAGTTCCAGCGCCCGTCGCTGATGGTTAACCGCCCTGCGGTGGCCTGCCAGGGCAGGTCAAGGATCGGGTCCGGGTTGTCCCGTGCCATCACAACCAGTTGTCCTTCGTTATCACGCCATTCAATGTCAGCATCTACCAGCCCCGGCGCGGTGGGCAGCGTCAGGGTCGTTTGTGCATGTCCGTTAACCGGAACCCCTTGCGGCACCAGGGGTAAGGTAAACTGCCCGCCCAGGGTAACGGGCGGTTGGTTATCCAGCAGGCTCAATTGCATTTGATCAATCGTCAGTACCTGACCGCGCAGGTTAGCGCTAACCGTAATCCGTTTGCCCCGGTAGTGAATGGCCTGATGCGCTTCAGACAGGGCCAGCGACACACCTCCCTCCCACTCCTGCCAGGGCGAAATCGTCATTCGATGAATATTCACCCAGGATTTGGGCAGCATAGATTGCCACTGGGCGAGCGTCCTGGGTGCCGCAGGTGACGATGCCGTTTCGGGAAGCTTATTCAGGCAGGTGGTATTGAGATCCAGCGAAGCAATATCCAGTTGCCACCTGCTCGGGTGCGTCAGCGCTGCCCCTTTTATCAACGCCAGGGGACAATCGTCGATGAGATAACTCAGATCGGGAATATGGAGCGCATGGCGTGTGAAACGCGGGCTCTCCTCCATCGAGATACGCGTCCCGGACGGCAGCCAGATGCCCGCAAGCGTAGGCACCCAGTATGCGAGCGTGAGCAGCAGCGTCAGGGGCAGCAGTATAAAGAGCAGTATCAGCGCGAGTGCGGCTTTGTATTTACCCTTCATGGGCAGTTAATATCCTGATTTTGCATGTGATTCAGCCGTTCCTGGTCATTATTGTTGCATGTTTGGTCTGACAAAAAAAGTTGCCGCCCGCTTTAAGCGTAGATGGTTTAAAATGAACTATATGTCTCTGTTTATAAAATATTTTTTAGAATTTACTTCAATATTTGATTCATGCTAATGTGGATATAAACCCTGATGGAGAAAGTCTTATGAAACTCGCGGTATACAGCACAAAGCAATACGATAAAAAGTATTTGCAGCACGTGAATGATAAGTTTGGCTATGATCTTGAATTTTTCGACTTTCTGCTCACTGAGAAAACAGCCAAAACCGCTATTGGTTGTGACGGGGTCTGCATCTTCGTCAATGATGACGGCAGCCGACCCGTGCTCGAAGAGTTGAAAAAACATGGCGTGAAATTCATCGCGTTGCGCTGTGCGGGTTTTAATAACGTTGACCTGGACGCGGCAAAAGAGCTGGGCCTGCAGGTGGTGCGAGTTCCAGCATACTCCCCTGAGGCCGTTGCAGAACATGCCGTAGGTATGATGATGGCATTGAACCGTCGTATTCATCGCGCCTATCAGCGTACCCGTGATGCTAACTTCTCTCTGGAGGGGCTCACCGGTTTTACGATGTACGGCAAAACGGCGGGCGTGATTGGCACGGGCAAAATTGGCGTAGCGGCTCTGCGCATCCTGAAGGGCTTTGGCATGCGCCTGCTGGCGTTCGATCCTTATCCAGCCGCAGCGGCACTTGAACTGGGTGTGGAATATGTTGACCTGAAAACCCTGTTTTCTGAGTCAGACGTTATTTCCCTGCACTGCCCGCTAACGACTGAAAACTATCATTTACTGAACCAGACGGCATTTGATCAGATGAAAGATGGCGTCATGATCATCAATACCAGTCGTGGTGGGCTTGTTGATTCTCAGGCGGCCATTGAAGCACTGAAACACCAGAAAATTGGCGCGCTGGGGATGGACGTTTACGAGAACGAGCGCGATCTCTTCTTTGAAGATAAATCCAACGATGTCATCCAGGACGATATCTTCCGCCGTTTGTCAGCTTGTCACAACGTGCTCTTTACCGGTCATCAGGCCTTCCTCACGGCGGAGGCGTTGATTAGCATTTCCGCGACAACACTTGAGAATCTGCGCCAGCTGGAGCGCGGTGAAGCCTGCCCCAACGCCCTCTTTTAATCGCCTAATTCCCCTCTTTGGAGGGGAATGCTTTTAAGAAAATCTCCGATGACAACCGCGCCTCGCCTGTTAAAATCCCGCCGATATATCAGGAAAGCCTTTGAGGAATAAATGAATAAATTGATTACCCTGGTGGCATTGAGCGTGTTGCTGACCGGATGTGTGCGCAGCGGCGCCAATGATGTGTCGGTAAAGGCCGAACAGTTGGTCAATCACCGCTTTGTGCTGGAAACGGCAAACGGGCAGGCGGTTGAACCCGGTGAGCAGCCGGCAGACATTCATTTCGATGGAGAAATGAAAATCTCTGGCGGCATGTGTAACCGCTTTACCGGACAGGGCAAACTCTCAGAAGGAAAGCTGACGGTGAAGAACATGGCGATGACGCGCATGATGTGTACAGACGCACAGCGCAACGCGCTGGATAACGTCCTCGCCACGATGCTCAATACCGGCGCGCAGGTCGATTTAACTGACAGTCAGCTGACGCTGACCACCGCCGATCAGACACTCATCTATAAGCAGACGGAACCGGCTCAGTAACTCCCGCACGTTCCTGCGGCAAGCGACTGTTCGCTGCAACGTTTGCCGTTAGGTAGCGCACACATTCCCACCGCAGTGCCATCAAGCTGACGTGCGACAGATAACGCCCCGCCAATCATCGCGCAGTTGGCTTCTCCCCCGCTGGACATAGCCGCTTTCAGACCCGGCGAGACGTGCGCCGCCGTTGCCTGTTGAACCGGCTCATTGCTGCATGCAGACAGTAACAGTGCAGCACATCCCACCCAAAACGCTGAACGCATTTCTCATCCCCCTGTGAATTTGCAAAACCTAAGCATCATAGGCAGTGCAGGACGGCACGTCGAGAGTCGCAACGCACCTTTATGCGCTTTCGCAACATTTTGATGCGATTTTTTTGCACGCTGTCAGCGCCGGAAGGTATGTAAAGGAATCGGAAGGGGATAGATCGACCAGGCACGCCCACGCGGCGTTTTGCTGCCGCTTACGCGAGTTTATGTTCTGCTATTCCTTGCTGGAGTTCTTCAATAATCGCTTTGTCTTCGGTTAACGCATGCTCTTGTTCAATGACGACGTTAACCAGCTCCTCGATCGCCGCCGCCGCAGTTAAAACCAGTTTTTTGTCCACGACGCAGGCTTCGCGCTCGTCTTCCACCACTCTCTTCAGATGTTCGGCATACGCCTGATAGGTTTTGATTGGCATTGTCCCTTTCCACGGCTGACTGGATTTAAATTTTTTTAGTAATTGCACTTAAGATAAGTCAATTCAGCAACGTTAGCGGCAGATGCACTTGTTTTTTCAGACGATTACCTAAACCTGCGCGCTGACACCCACTCCGGATACAGTAGGGGCAAGTCGTTGCGCCAGACACGACGGGAGTGCTACTAACGGGAAAATGCGCCATCGCCATCTGTTGTATTTTTCTTACAGCGCTGTTGCCGGTGGCTATTTATCCCCGATAAGTATTTACGAAACCGATAAATGCCGACACGCGCCATGAGATCAAAATCCCCCGGCCAGGGGATGTCTATACTGAAGGTTATCTTTGTCATAAGAGGCCTTAAGCGGGCGGGCTGAAGCCGTCCGGGCACATACAAACTGCACCAGGCTCAGAGTGCAGCGTGAGTCAATACATGGCCGGTTTGCCGGACCAGAACAAAAAGTGAACAAGCCCGAACCGGCTTGCTGCAACCCTCTGGCAAACAACGGCGCTATCCCACTTATCGTTGAGCAATGAGAGTACAATATGATTACTACTGACGGTAATGGCGCGGTCGCTTCGGTAGCGTTCCGTGTCAGTGAAGTTATCGCCATTTACCCCATTACCCCAAGTTCCACGATGGCGGAACAGGCTGATGCCTGGGCCGGAAACGGATTACTTAACGTCTGGGGTGACACACCGCGTGTCGTTGAGATGCAGTCCGAAGCGGGTGCGATTGCGACGGTGCATGGGGCGCTACAAACCGGCGCACTCTCCACCTCCTTCACCTCATCGCAGGGTCTGCTGCTGATGATCCCAACGCTCTATAAACTGGCCGGTCAGTTAACGCCGTTCGTCCTGCACGTGGCGGCGCGCACCGTTGCCACCCATGCGCTCTCAATTTTTGGCGACCACTCCGATGTGATGGCGATTCGTCAGACCGGTTGCGCTATGTTGTCTGCCGGGAGCGTACAAGAAGCGCAGGATTTTGCCCTCATCTCACACATTGCCACCCTGAAAAGTCGGGTGCCTTTTATTCATTTCTTCGATGGTTTTCGCACCTCTCACGAGATAAACAAAATTGTGCCGCTGTCGGACGATACGATCCGCAGCCTGCTCCCACAGGCTGAGATCGATGCCCACCGCGCTCGCGCGCTCAATCCTGAGCATCCGGTTATTCGCGGCACCTCCGCTAACCCGGACACCTACTTCCAGTCACGTGAAGCGACAAATCCCTGGTACAACGCGGTGTATGACCACGTTGAGCAGGCGATGGATGATTTTGCCGCCGCCACGGGACGTCAGTACAAGCCCTTTGAATACTATGGCCATCCGCAGGCGGAGCGGGTGATTGTGTTAATGGGATCGGCAATAGGGACCTGTGAAGAGGTGGTCGATGAGCTGCTGACGCGTGCCGAGAAAGTAGGCGTGCTGAAGGTACGGCTGTTCCGTCCATTTAGTGCGCAACATTTACTGTCCGTTCTGCCAGAAACCGTCAAAAATATCGCCGTCCTTGACCGTACCAAAGAGCCGGGTGCGCTCGCTGAGCCGCTCTACCTTGATGTCATGACTGCTCTCGCGGAAGCGTTCAGTCAGGGCGAGCGTGAGATCCTGCCGCGCGTCATCGGCGGGCGATATGGCCTCTCCTCTAAGGAGTTTGGTCCCGATTGCGTACTGGCAGTGTTTAACGAGCTGAACGCGACAAAACCCAGGCCGCGCTTTACCGTTGGTATTTATGATGACGTCACGTCGCTGTCGTTGCCGTTACCGGAAAATACCCTGCCCTCACGCGCTAAACTTGAGGCACTCTTTTATGGCCTTGGCAGTGACGGTAGCGTGTCGGCTACCAAGAACAACATCAAGATTATTGGTAACGCCACGCCGTGGTATGCACAGGGTTACTTTGTCTACGATTCAAAAAAAGCGGGTGGCCTGACCGTTTCGCATCTGAGGGTGAGTGAGCAGCCCATTAACTCCGCTTATCTGGTCTCTCAGGCGGACTTTGTAGGCTGTCACCAACTGCAGTTTATTGATAAGTATGAGATGGCAGAGCGGCTAAAACCTGGCGGCATCTTCCTGCTCAATACCCCTTATAGTGCTGATGAAGTCTGGGATCGTCTGCCGCAGGATGTCCAGGCCGCACTGAATCATAAAAAAGCCCGGTTCTATGTGATTAACGCGGCGAAAATTGCCCGTGAATGCGGACTTGGCGCGCGTATTAATACCGTTATGCAGATGGCCTTTTTCCATTTGACGCACATTCTGCCTGGTGACAGCGCCCTGACCGCCCTGCAGGGTGCGATTGCCAAAAGTTACAGCAGTAAAGGTCAGGAGCTGGTGGAGCGTAACTGGCAGGCGCTGGCAATGGCACGTGAATCGCTGTTTGAGGTTCCCCTGCAACCGGTTAACGCGAGTAGCGCACCGCGTCCTCCGGTGGTGTCAGACGCGGCACCCGATTTCGTTAAAACCGTAACCGCGGCGATGCTTGCCGGGCTGGGCGATGCCCTTCCCGTCTCTGCCCTGCCGCCGGACGGGACCTGGCCTGTGGGCACCACGCGCTGGGAAAAACGCAACATTGCTGAAGCGATCCCTATCTGGAAAGAGGAGCTGTGCACCCAGTGCAACCACTGCGTGGCAGCCTGCCCACACTCAGCCATCCGCGCGAAAGTGGTTCAGCCGCAAGCCCTGGAAACCGCCCCGGCCAGTCTGCATTCACTTGATGTGAAATCCCGCGATATGCGCGGTCAGAAATATGTACTGCAGGTTGCGCCGGAAGATTGCACCGGCTGTAATTTGTGTGTGGAGGTCTGCCCGGCAAAAGATCGCCAGGATCCTGACATCAAAGCCATTAATATGATGTCCCGCCTTGAGCATGTGGAAGAGGAAAAAGTGAATTATGACTTCTTCCTCAATTTACCGGAGATCGATCGCAGCTCGCTGGAGCGTATTGATATCCGCACCTCTCAACTGATAAGTCCGTTGTTTGAATACTCCGGTGCCTGCTCCGGATGTGGTGAAACCCCCTATATCAAGCTGCTGACGCAGTTGTACGGCGACCGAATGCTGATCGCTAACGCTACCGGTTGTTCATCAATTTATGGCGGTAATCTTCCCTCCACGCCCTACACCACGGATGCCTACGGGCGCGGGCCGGCGTGGGCCAATTCACTGTTTGAAGATAATGCCGAATTTGGCCTGGGCTTCCGTCTGACGGTGGATCAGCACCGTAAACGGGTGATGCGAATGTTGTCGCAGTTTGCTGATAAGATCCCGCCTGAACTCAACGAGGCGCTGCATACAGACGCCACACCGGAGGTACGCCGTCAACAGGTTGCGGCGCTGCGCCAGCATCTGGCAGGGAATGAAGAGGCGAAAGCACTGTTAACCGATGCCGATGCGCTGGTGGAAAAATCCATCTGGCTGATTGGGGGGGACGGCTGGGCCTATGATATTGGTTTTGGCGGTCTTGACCACGTCCTGAGTCTGACCGAGAACGTCAATATTCTGGTGCTCGACACGCAGTGCTACTCCAACACCGGCGGTCAGGCGTCAAAAGCCACACCTCTGGGTGCGGTCACTAAGTTTGGTGAGCATGGCAAACGCAAGGCCCGTAAGGATCTCGGTGTCAGCATGATGATGTATGGCCATGTGTATGTGGCGCAGATTTCGCTCGGTGCCCAGCTTAACCAGACTGTGAAGGCGATTCAGGAGGCGGAAGCCTACCCCGGCCCCTCACTGATCATAGCCTACAGTCCCTGTGAAGAGCATGGCTACGATCTCGCGCTCAGTCATGACCAGATGCGCCAGCTTACCGCTACTGGTTTCTGGCCACTGTACCGCTACGATCCGCGCCGCGAAGCGGAAGGGAAAGTGCCGCTGGCGCTGGACTCCCGCCCACCCTCCGATGCGCTGGCCGATACCCTGCTGAACGAACAGCGCTTCCGTCGGCTGAATGCCCAGCAACCGGAAGTGGCAGACCAGCTGTGGAAGGATGCGGCGGCCGAGTTGCAAAAACGCTATGACTTCCTGGCGCGGATGGCAGGCAAAGCGGAAAAAAGTCCGTCTGAATAATAAGATACGATGCCAAAAAGCCTGCAATCCTGCAGGCTTTTTTATCTCTGTGCGGCTTGCCATCACCCGCCGTCCTGGTGGATGATGCTCTTTCCTCGCGCCGGGCTGTAAAGGACATTCATCATGCTACACCATCCTGTTAAATCATCACGCATTTTATCTGTTGCCTATGAGGAAAGTACCCGCACGCTGGAAATTTGTTTTCACGATAAAAGCACCTTTCAGTATCGCAATGTGCCGCCACGCATTTTTACCGTCTTTCTGACGGTGGTGTCTAAAGGCCGGTATTACGATGGTGTAGTAAAAGGCAAATACCCGGAAAAGAAAGTGGCCTGAGTGTCACCTCACCCATCTTGCAGAAAGTCGTTCTGCCATCTCACTGTTATAAAACTGTAAAGGTTCTGCGTAAAACTGAGGTCATGCGTTTCGTTAACGCTTTTCCCGAACCATTGAGATGATCCTATGAAGCAAAGCAGAAACCGTCGCACAATGCAGATCCACTGGAGCCTGCAACGTAAGCGTGATAATCAGGAATGGAAAAAATTCAGCCTGGTATTAACCAACCGCAGGGCATGACCTGCACTGACCTGCCATCAATGCCGCGTTTTTAACCAGTCATCTTATATCGCTCGCCATTTTTATGGCATCCTGAGAAGTTGCTGGTGATTTTTGCCGGTATCGGATAAAAGGAGAGACCCTACCTCTTATGCCGTCAGGAATTCAGCTGTTATGAGAATTGGTATTGCCTTCCCGATTATAGTTTTTATCGTTGCCGTGGCGTTTCTGACCTGGTTTGTGGTTGGAGGCTATGCCACACCGGGCTGACAGGCGCGGTGGGGTGATTCAGGGCAGAATCCACACTCTTTTAGCGGTCAACACCGGTTGAACGCTGTCCCAGCGCCTGAGCAGGACAGTGCATCACGGGTATCTGATGTAAAACGTTGGCATTCGTCGCCGCAATCCGTACCATACACGGCACACTTTCGCATAGGGCTTTATGTCACTGGCGCCAACCTCTCTTTTGTTGCTTACCAGAGGGGCACAAGGATGCGCAGAGGGTGTAGAGAACTTATGCTACCGGGTTGAAGTGATTAAGGGTGAACATGAGGTTGTGTTGTCCACCGGACAGGCGCATTAAGGTGCCGCCACCTCATCCGTGCCCCGTTTGAACATTGAGTAAATAATAAATGTCGCAAAATCAAGAAACTACAAAGAAAGATCAGTACAACCTGAATAAGCTTCAGAAGCGTCTGCGCCGCAATGTGGGCGAGGCGATTGCCGATTTTAATATGATTGAAGAAGGCGACCGCATCATGGTCTGCCTCTCCGGCGGTAAAGACAGCTTTACCATGCTGGATATTTTGCGCAACCTGCAACAGAGCGCACCGATCAACTTTACACTGGTCGCGGTCAACCTGGATCAGAAACAACCGGGGTTCCCGGAACACATTCTGCCCGCCTATCTGGAATCCATTGGCGTTGAGTACAGGATTGTCGAAGAAAACACCTACGGCATTGTAAAAGAGAAAATTCCGGAAGGGAAAACCACCTGTTCGCTCTGCTCACGCCTGCGTCGCGGCATTTTGTATCGCACGGCAACGGAGCTGGGTGCTACCAAAATCGCCCTGGGGCACCACCGCGACGATATTCTGCAAACCCTGTTCCTGAACATGTTCTACGGCGGCAAAATGAAAGGCATGCCACCGAAGTTGATGAGTGACGACGGAAAGCACATCGTCATTCGTCCGCTGGCCTACTGTCGTGAAAAAGACATTGCGCGCTTTGCCGAGGCCAAGGGATACCCGATTATTCCGTGTAACCTCTGCGGCTCTCAACCCAACCTGCAACGTCAGGTCATCGGCGACATGTTGCGCGACTGGGATAAACGCTACCCCGGACGCATCGAAACCATGTTCAGCGCCATGCAGAATGTAGTGCCTTCTCACCTCAGCGACACCACGCTGTTTGACTTTAAAGGCATTCAGCATGGTTCGGCCGTGGTGGATGGCGGGGATCTGGCGTTTGACCGCGAAACCCTCCCGTTGCAGCCTGCCGGATGGCTACCGGATGAAGACGACGGCGATTTTACCGCCAGTCGACTGGACATTCTGGAAATCAAATAACCGAAATCCCTCGTAATACGAGGGATTTTTTTAGCGATGCTGTGGGGGATCGATAACAGGATGCGGGTCCGGGTCCGGCGGATCGGGTAACGGTTGGGGCTGCGGGATCGGGTCAGGAACCGGAACGGGATCGGAAGGAATCGGGTCACTCACTCGCAGAGTGTTAGCATTCGACATATTAGCCTCCAGTAAAGGGTTACTGTTCTTTAAGGGTAGTCCGTGCTGAACAGGAGGCAAAAAAAAGCCGACTATTCTAAGTCGGCGTCGTACGAATCAATTGTGCTATGCAGTAATTCAAAAAAGGAAGTAAGACAATATGGAGCGCAACGCCCATCGCTTGACGTTGCATTCACCTGCGAGATGAATATTGCCTTTTCCTGAGGCTGCTTATATTGATATTGCTCAATTTACACCGCGAAATTATGTTCATTTTTTGTTAAAAAAGTGAAATTTTACAGCCATTTACTGCGATGTAACCACCAGGCAACACCACCTATCAGAACAACCAACATAATGCAGAAGAGTGAAAAGCCGAATCGGTACTCCCCTCCCGGAATGCCGCCCAGATTCACGCCAAATAACCCTGTCAGGAAGGTACTCGGAAGAAAAACCATGGCCATCAGCGACATGGTATAGGTTCTGCGCGATAAGGACTCCTGCATCACCTGAGTAATTTCATCCGTCATTACGCCGGTACGGGCAATACAGGAGTCGATTTCATCCAGTCCCCGTCCGAGACGGTCGGCAATGTCCTGCATCCGGCGCCGCATATCGTCATTCATCCAGGGCAGCCGCTCACTGGCAAGGCGTGCAAACACATCACGCTGAGGAGCCATGTAGCGACGCATCACGATTAACTGCTTTCGCAGCAGGGCTAAAAAGCCGCGCGGCGGGATCTCCTGATCCAGCAGATTATCTTCCAGATCGATAATTTTATCGTGCAGCACTTCGATGAATTCACTGGCGTGATCGGTCAGGGCGTCGCACACATCCACCAGCCAGCCACCGCAGTCGGTAGGGCCGGTTCCTTCCTCTAAATCAGAGACCACATCATCCAGCGCGAGCACTTTGCGCTGACGCGTTGAGATAATCATGCGCTCATCCATATACAGACGAACGGCGACCAGTTGATCCGGGCGTTCATCGGTGCTGCCATTGATGCACCGGAGAGTTATGAGGGTGCCTTCCCCCATACGCGACACGCGGGGACGCAGACTCTCGCCTGCCAGCGCATTGCGGACGGTATTGGGCAAAAGAGGCGTGGTTTCCAGCCATTCTGCGCTCTCCGGACTTGTGTAATTAAGGTGCAGCCAGCAGGGATGCTGCGCATCAATAATATCCTCATCCTCAAGCGGCTTAACGCCGCCTTTACCATCCAGTTGCCACGCATACACGGCATCCGGGATATTAATGTCTGACCCTTTAATCGCTTCCACAAAGACTCCACACTCCACTCAGGCATGGTGTCAGTCTAGCTCTCCGCACGGGTTAATCAACCATCATGCTGAATTCATTAATAAATGTAAAAAAGGCCCGCTAAACGGGCCGATAAGAAAAGAAAAGCGAAGAACCGGTTCAGAACGAGTGCCAGTAATTTTCCTGGTTTGGCAAAACGGGTCTTGCCGGGCGGGATGAGCCCTTGTGCTGCAGGCCACGAGGCTCCGGATTTACCTGCGCGGTGGGCGTTTCTGTAGCAAGACGGTATTTAGCGGTGCGTTGCTGCAGCTCAAGGACCCGATTTTTAAGAATGTCTGACGAACCCGCCAGCTCATCTACCATACTGACGTTACTTTGGGTGACTTTTTCCAGCTCCGAAAGCGCAAGAGTAATTTGCGAAATGCCCTTTTCCTGTTCAAGCGTCGACACCGCAATTTCATCCATTAACTTACTCACTACGCTCGCACCGGAGACAATTTCCTGCATATTTCGTTCGGCTTCAGACACGACCGTCGCCCCCTGAGTCACGTTATTGGTGGTGACAGCGATCAGGGATTTAATATTTTTGGCGGCTTCTGCGCTTCGGTGGGCCAGGCTACGCACTTCTCCGGCAACCACAGAAAAACCTTTACCATGATCTCCGGCCCTGGCAGCTTCCACTGCGGCATTCAGTGCCAGAATATTCGTCTGGAAGGCAATACCATCGATGATGGCAATAATGTCCGTCATCTGGTTAGCGCAGTCTGTAATCGACTGCATGTTATGGGCTACCTGCCCCATCAGATCGCCGCCCTTACGGGCGCTGATACTGGCATCGCTCGCACGCGAGCTGGCAAGACGCGTGTTTTCGGCATTATTTTTCGTGCTGCTGGCCATCTGTTCCATGCTGGCTGCCGTCTGAACCAGGGCTGCTGATTGCTCTTCCGTTTTTACCGAAAGCTCCCCGCTGCGGGAAGCCAGCTCGTCAGAGAGATCAAGCGCGTTTTGCGACGACAAACGGATCTCTTTCACCAGAATAGCAATACTTTCCGACAGGCTATTGATGCCAGGTATTAATCTGCCAGCACAGTTGTTACCAAATAACGGAATAGTTATTGAGAGATTACCGGAGGTCACCTCTTCAATACTTTTTTTAACCGTGTTGATAGGCGTCACCAGATACCAGGTTAAATATAACCAAAGAAATCCTAGCGTAGCCAATAAGAGAGCTGTGACCGCCACAGTGAGCGCCATATTTTTTGCGACGACTGTCACTAAAATATCGATAATTACAAAAAAAGACAGCAGGAACACTAATAAAAATGTTCTTACACTCATATTTCTAAACATAGCGACACCAGAATTACAACTCAGAGAGGTAATATTCTTATAGCATTCGGAATACACTTTTTCACTACCAAAATAACGGCCGAGCATCTTTAGGCGATGACACTGCAAGTTTAGCTTAAGTGTAAATAATGTAGATTAAAATAATCACTTACCAAATATTTTAGCATAAAAAACTATGTTTTTTATAAAAAACCTAAACAACAAAATAATAAAAACGCCCCTTAATAAACGGCTGCATCATTAAATGACAGGTCCTAAATTATAGTTAAGCGCAGCTTAAATCGAGATTTTTTTAAAGTTCATCCCATAATGGTCGATAACCATTATGCGTAATTATAAATAATCGCCAGAAAAGAATTATATTTAACCGGCATTTTTTAATTCCGCCTGATAGTTAAAACGTAAGGATGTTGTTCGCTGCATCTTTAACGTGTCAGCACTCTGTTTTATGTATGAGGGAAGCCATTATTTTTGGTTATTAAATCCGCTGCGATAATGCGCGCACTCAGTATAGGCGAATGCGCGCTCACGCTGCCTGCTGACCTTCTGAACAACTGAGCGGCAACGGGGATATTCGGCCAATATACACAGCCCGAAAGCAACGGGCGTACTTATTATGCTCTGCGCCTGCCCCACAAGGGTAGGGATAAGCGTATTGACGAAGCGCTTACAGGGTGGTTCTGCCCTGAAGAGAGGTAAAAAAAAGCGCCCTGCAGGGGCGCGTCTTTTGCCTTTGAGGGATCAGTGGATGCCCAACCGCCCGGCAAAATCGATTTCTTCTTTCAGTTCATTGTGCGACAGGGTGAGCAGGTCGGCAAATTCCAGGCTCAGCTGTTTTAATCTCTTCAGATATTGCGCGGGGGTCATGGCGCTTTTGTCACGGCGTAAGTATTCGATGGCCAGTTGGGTGGGGTCTAATTCACTCTGCATAACATCCTCTTTTGTGGTTAAGGAATAACCACTATAACACATAATGCTGCACAATTTTTGACCTTAGCCAGTTTCCCGCAGGGTCACCGTTACGCCTGTTCAGGAGTGGATTCACACAACAAAGCTTTACCTTCAATAAGTTAAAAATGCATTTCCAACCACGGGAATACACAGAGGATTTTTTGTTACCCGCAACCGGGTCGGTTGGCGCAGATAAAAAGGGGTTGATCGAAGGGATGATAAAGATTATCTTTCTCATTACTGAATAGTTGACTTAAATAGTCTGGTATTCAGTACGACATTGCTCACATTGCTTCCAGTATGACTTGCCCGCTTCACTGAAGCGGGCTTTTTTTCAGCGGGTCAGGCATAGTCTTCCAGCGCATCCTGGATGGCATCCGCCAGCGCCGACACTTCCTGTGAAACATTACGCAGGTCCATCTGACTACGGATACCTGTGTTCGAGGTGGATGAAGAAACCGCCGCTTTGGAAATTTCTAAGGCCGCCTGTACAGCAAGAAGTCGCTTCTTTTCTTCATCCGTCGCAGCGGTACCAAAATATTCTTCTAACATTCTTCCTTCCTCTTTATGAACTGCAAAAAAGACTAACCGAAACCATGCACGGCATGCGCCCTTGCGTCTTAATGCTTAATCACATACATGGTGCGGGTGTAGGCCACATCTTCCGGGTTGTTAATGGGGTAGCCTTTAAGCCAGGGTTTAATCAGGCGGCCATTGGTGTACTGATAAATAGGAATAAGAGGGGCCTTCTCGGCAATGATTTTTTCAGCTTCATTGTAATCCGCATTTCTGGCGCTGGCCTGGGTTTCCACTGATGCCTGACTCATCACCTTGTCATATGCCGGGTCGTTAAAGCGGGTGATATTACCGCTATGACCCGAAGTCAGCAGGGACAAAAAGGTGGAAGGTTCGTTGTAATCGCCAACCCAGGAGGCCCGGATTACATCGAAATTGCCGGTGTTGCGGCTGTCGATATAGGTTTTCCACTCCTGATTTTGCAGCTTCACATCAATGCCCAGGTTCTTTTTCCACATGGATGCCACCGCAATGGCAATTTTCTGGTGCGTTTCAGAGGTGTTATAGAGCAGCGTCAGTTTCAGAGGACGCTGGGGCCCATAACCTGCCGCCTGAAGCAAGGTTTTAGCCTGAGCATTGAGCTCTGCCTGGCTCTGACGTTCCAGTATTGAAGGCTGAGGTTTGAATCCTGCCGTGACATCCGGGGTAAAGCGCCAGGCCGGTTTCTCGCCGGTCCCCAGCACTTTTTCGGCCATGATGCGACGGTCGACGGTCATGCTCAGCGCGAGGCGCACGCGCGGGTCAGCCGTAGGCCCTTTTTGTGTATTCAGCGCGTAATAGTAGGTTCCCAGCTGCGGCGGGGTATAAACCTGACCGGGAATATCTTTCAAAAGTTTCTGGTACAGGCTTTTCGGGAAGGATTCGGTAATATCGATATCCCCTGCCAGGTAACGATTGGTGGCCGCCGTCTCCTGGTTAATCGGCACGAAGGTCACTTTCTGAATAACGGTTTTAGCGTTATCCCAGTAATGCGTATTCGGCGTGAACTCCAGCTTCTCATTCACAACACGGTTGGCCAGCACATAGGCGCCATTACCGACCAGATTACCGGGACGCGTCCAGTCCTGCCCGCTCTCAACATTTGCCTTTTTAACCGGGTAAAAGGCGAAGCTTGCCGCCATATTGGCAAACCAGGGTAGCGGTTTATCTAACTGAACCCGCAACGTGTGATCATCTACCGCGGTCACCCCAAGTTTTTCGGGCGATACTTTGCCATCAATGATCGCCTGTGCCTGCGCGATGCCCGCCAGCGAGGCAAAAGAGGCAAAGGGAGAGGTGGTTTTGGGATCTACCAGACGCTGCCAGCTATAGACAAAATCCTGCGCCGTAACCGGCGTACCGTCTGACCATCTGGCATCACTGCGCAGGGTGAATGTCCAGCTACGGTTATCACTGCTCTGCCACTTCGTGGCGACACCAGGCACAATCTCACCTTTCTCATCCTGGTTCACCAGCCCTTCATACAGATCGCGTATCACCTGAATCTCAGGCAATCCCACGGCTTTTGCCGGATCAAGGGTTGCGGGCTCATCTTTGATGTGGCGAACCAGCTCCTGCTTCTGCGCAAGTTCAGTACCTTTTGGCACGTCGGCAGCCCAGGCCAGTGAAGTGAAACCGCACAAATAAAGCGCACAACCGATCCGCGTCACAGGATGCTTCATGTGATCCCCTTTTAGTTTTGTAGCAAAGCGAAAGATGCGGTAATTATTTGTTTTAAAAAGAAGGAATGCAAATTCAAGTCAACGGAATGTTGACAGTAATCCTGTTTATACCCGCCCTGCACGTTGCCGGGTTGAACAAAATGCTTAACACTTACTATGACTGCACTTAACTCAAGGAAACCTATGCCCGTCTCACGACCACGTCAGGAACGCGGTGCTTTCCCTTCGGGGAGCGATATCTATGGCCACTCATTGTTAGGGGCCCCCCTTATCTGGTTCCCGGCTGCAGAGGCGTCGCATGCCAGTGGGCTGATTATTGCGGGTACTCACGGTGACGAAAATTCGTCTGTGGTCACCCTCTCCTGCGCCCTGCGGACACTCAAACCAGAACTTCGACGCCATCATGTGGTACTGGCCGTTAATCCCGATGGCTGCCAGTTAGGACTAAGAGCCAGTGCCAGCGGTGTTGACCTGAACCGAAACTTCCCGGCGGCAAACTGGAAAGCGGGTGAGACCGTCTACCGCTGGAACAGTGCGGCAACCGAACGGGATGTCGTGTTATCAACGGGTGAACATCCCGGTTCAGAGCCTGAAACGCAGGCCCTTTGCCGGCTTATCCATCGCATCCGCCCGGCCTGGGTGGTCTCTTTTCACGATCCGCTGGGATGTGTGGAAGATCCCCGCCGCAGTGCACTCGGCCAGTGGCTGTCAACACAGTTTGCCCTGCCACTGGTGACCAGCGTTGGCTACGAAACCCCAGGCTCCTTCGGCAGCTGGTGTGCCGATATGCAACTGCACTGTATTACCCTTGAGTTCCCGCCGGTTTCGGCTGATGAAGCCAGCGAGAAATATCTCGGTGCGATGATCGCCCTCTTACATCACAACGCCGACAGATGAAGCTGACCAGGCGTGAAGCGCAGCGCGGGCTCGACGTCCACCGCAAGCCAGGTCGGTCCGTCAAGATCGGCAAAACGAACATCAGCAGCAAGCGGAAGCGCAGCGCTGATGGCGCGTGAAGTGCAGATCATGCAGCCGAGCATTAAACCGAACCCGCGGGCGCGAGCGTCGTCGGCAAGCGCCAGTGCTTCCGTAAGCCCGCCGGTTTTGTCGAGTTTGATGTTGACCATGTCATAACGGCCCACCAGTCGCGGTAAGTCTGCGCGTGTATGGCAACTCTCATCAGCGCAAATGGGAAGCGGATGGATGAAATTCGCCAGCGCGTCATCTTCAGCCACCGGCAGTGGCTGCTCCAGCATCGCCACCCCCAGATCCGCCAGCAGCTGGCAGCGCGCGGCCAGCCCCTCGCTATGCCAGGCTTCATTCGCATCAACGATTATTGTCGCATCGGGGGCAGCGGCGCGGATAGCCACCATTCTTTCGCTGATAAGGTGATCGTCAAGTTTGACTTTAAGCAGCCTGGCACCGGTTTCCACCAGCGCTGCAGCACTTGCCGCCATTTGATCCGGCGTGCCAATGACTACGGTTTGCGCCGTCGTCACCACCGGGGGTAATACCACCCCTGTACGGGCAACCAGAGACTGATTGAGACGGCGGGCCTCCAGATCCCAGAGCGCGCAGTCAACGGCATTGCGCGCGGCACCCGGCGGCAATAACGTCTGCAATTCATCACGACTGAGGTTGTTTTCCAGACGAGCAATATGGGTCATGATTTGCGCGATAACCGAGGCCTCGCTTTCACCATATCGGGGATAGGGTGTACACTCACCCACTGCCTTTACGCCATCTTCTTCCAGCTCCACAACCACTACCCGCGCTTCGTTACGGCTGCCGCGCGAGATAACAAATGGCGAATGTAACGGCCAGGTTTCTTCGTACACCTTCACACTTCTCATCCCTTACTCCTGTGGCGTTGTCCTTACGAGTATAGTGGCGAAAATGGCATTGCCGTGTTCCTTGCTTTCAGCATAAACTAGCGCCGAAGTTAACTATATGTAAACAGGAAGATATATGTCACAGCTTGTTCATTTCCAGGGTAATCCAGTTTCCGTCGCAGGCCAGATCCCGGCAACCGGTAGCAAAGCTGCCGCGTTTTCACTGGTCGCAAAAGATCTGTCAGACGTTGCATTAAGTCAGTTTGCCGGTAAACGTAAAGTGCTGAATATTTTCCCAAGCATCGATACCGGCGTCTGCGCCGCCTCCGTTCGCAAGTTCAACGAACTGGCGACCGAAATTAATGACACCGTAGTGCTGTGCATTTCTGCAGACCTGCCGTTCGCCCAGTCCCGCTTCTGCGGCGCTGAAGGCCTGAGCAATGTCATTACTCTCTCTACCCTGCGCAACCCGGAGTTTCTCGAAGACTATGGCGTTGGCATCGCCGAAGGCGCACTTAAAGGCCTTGCCGCGCGCGCCGTGGTGGTAATTGATGAGAATGACAATGTGATCTTCAGCCAACTGGTTAATGAAATCACTAATGAACCAGACTACGCCTCTGCACTGAACGTGCTGAAGGCGTAATCTCACCCGTTGCCCGGTAAGCCATTACCGGGCACAGTTTTACTCCTCGCCCTTCTTCTGACTTAAGCCATATTCCCGCAGCTTATTGGCAATCGCCGTATGCGACACGCCCAGACGTTTTGCCAGTTTACGCGTGCTTGGGAAATTACTGTAAAGCTGAATAAGGACCGAGCGCTCAAAGCGACTGGTTATCTCATCCAGCGTGCCTTCCATCGCCTCCTCGCCGACGGCCAGGGTCGCGGCATCGTAATCCGGTAACAGGATGTCCTGGG
The DNA here is from genome assembly GCF_051486985.1 of Yokenella regensburgei. Lineage (GTDB taxonomy): Bacteria > Pseudomonadota > Gammaproteobacteria > Enterobacterales > Enterobacteriaceae > CBFFRJ01. The sequence continues at coordinate 67,458 of NZ_JAHVDV010000010.1, read as the reverse complement.
GTCGCAGTTCATAGCCTTCGAGCTGGGTCAGCGCACGGTAGACAGCGTTCTTCAGCTGACGAACGTTACCCGGCCAGTTATAACGGCTCAGGACCTGATTCAGTTCATGCGCAAGTTTCGGACGCGGTACGCCCTGCTCATCAGCAAAACGGGCCACAAACAGCTCCGTCAGCGGCATGATGTCCTGCGGACGGTCACGCAGAGGCGGTAAATTGAGGGTCAGGACATTCAGACGGTAATAGAGATCTTCGCGGAACACCCCTTTTTGCACGAGATCCACCAGATTACGCTGGGTCGCGCAAATCACGCGCACATCAACGTGGACTTCATGATCTTCACCTACCCGGCGGAAGGTCCCGTCATTCAGGAAACGCAGTAGTTTAACCTGCATCCGCGGTGACATTTCACCGATCTCATCAAGCAGCACGGAACCACCGTTTGCCTGCTCAAAGAATCCCTTTTTGCCTTCCGGCGCATGACCAAAAAGCTCGCTTTCAACAGCATCTTCCGGAATTGAGGCGCAGTTCAGGGCGAGATAGGGTTTTGCCGCGCGCGGGCTGGCGAGGTGGCAGGCATGGGCAAGCAGATCTTTTCCGGTACCGGTATCGCCTACAATGAGCAAAGGCGCAGTAAGATTGGCCAGCTTACGGGCCTGCTCAAGTACCTGACGCATCCTTGGGCTGACCGCCACAATCTGGCTGAAAGCGCTCAGATCCTGCTGAGAAAGGTTCTGCAACTGGCGACCCATCCTGGCGGTAGAACGCAGCATCACCACCGCACCTGTAAGTACGGATTCACCGGTTTCCCCTTCCAGGTGCACCGGGGTTATCTCCATCAGGAAGTTCTGCCCATTAATCGCGACATGCTCGCTCTGGGAGAGGTGAGGATTGCTTTCAAGCCAACGGGTAAAGTTAAAACCCGAGATAAGCTGTGTGGCGTTAAAGTTGCGCAGCTTATCCTGATCCTGACCAAACAACTGGCTGCTGGCGGGGTTAGCCAGTTCGATTTTACTTTTCATGTCCAGCGACAGTACCGGCTCCGGTAAGGCTTCAAGTACCGCACTCATGGCGCGGTGCTCACGTTCGGAGGGCATCCAGAGGACTGTGCGCACATCAGTGACGCCAGGGATGCGCCGGATTTCAGCCATTAAACTGCTGAATGCATCAAAGGCCAGCGCCGCGAAATTAAGGTAGATTCGCCCGATAGGATCGATCTCAATGCCACGTAAGTCGATACCGCGTAACACCAGTAAATCAAGGAGTTCGCGAGTCAGACCCAGCCGGTCTTCACAAAATACTTCAAGACGCATGGAAATTTCACCCTACATTAACCACTGATGCCGCGATGATATGTCAGTTACAGGCTGGCAGGAAGATGTCTGTCAACAAATATTGACAGTTTGCTGGAAAAACGGGCGCTGCGCCGTAAAGTGAAATGGGCAGCGCCGCGGCTTATGTACTCTTACTCTTCTGTAACGTCTCTTTGACCTGCACGATAAGCTCGCGCCGGAAATCGCCCAGACGCGGTTTATCATCGTCCATCCAGGGAAGCGGTCGGCAGAGCTCCATGGCTTTAATACCCAGCCGTGCGGTGAGTAATCCGGCACCGATCCCCTGCGCAGCACGGGCAGATAATCGTGCAGCCAGATCCTGCGACATCCAGTCCAGTCCCACCTCACGCACCATCTCACTGGCACCCGCAAAAGCAATGTTCAGCAGTACCAGGCGGAACAATCGCAGTCGGCTGTAGTAGCCAAGTTCAATGCCGTAAAGCGCAGCAATACGGTTGATGAGGCGTAAATTACGCCAGGCAATAAATGCCATGTCGACCAGCGCCAGCGGGCTGACGGCAATCATCATGGTTGACTCAGCGGCCGAACGACTGATTTCCCGCCGTGCCTGACTGTCGAGCACCGGCTGAACAAGATGGGCATAAAGCGAGACGACTTCACGATCGTTCTGGGTTTCATGGATAGCGGCATACCAGCGTTGCAGTGCCGGGTGAGCATGATCGATACCCGCCTGGCGCGCCAGATGTTCACAAAAAGCACGTCCTTTTCCGCTCCCATGACTATGAAGCAGTTCGCGGGCGTCATCCCGCGCATGCGCCCGCTGGCGTAAACGCCACAGGCGTCGCCACTCCGTTGCAATGGAACCCGCCCCGGCGCCGATGATCAATGCCCCGGCGGCACATCCTCCCATCGCCACCCAGTCCTGCGTCTGCCAGGCATTTATTGCCCACTGCACCCCCTGCCCGACGACGCTTGCCCCCAGCAATGCCACACCGGCAAAGACCATTTTGCGCCACAGGCTGCGTTTGGGGCGAAGCGCAGAGGCAACGATGGCCTCAGCCGGCCCCTCTTCCGATCTCTCTTCAGCGCGAACGGGAGAAAAATGTTCAGCCTGCTCCGCCCCAAAAGTCTGTGCGGCCTTAAACTGGACATGGCTTTCTTCTTCCAGCGGTCCGGCAAAATCAATACGCGGTTTTAGTGGTTCGGTCATCGCAATTTATCTCCCAGTAAAAACTCCAGCGCGGCATCCAGCCGGATATGCGGCAACGGTTTATCCACGTCCAGCGCCTGAGGACGGAAGGATTCAAACTGAAAACCCTGTTTATCCCAGAACGCCTGACCCGGTAGTCTGGCGGGTACTTCGCCGGGATAAACCGTTAGCGGTTCGCCATCGCTGAGGCGGTGACCGCGAAGCGCCGGGATCTTTTCACCGTTCACATCAATCAGACCGCTTTGGGTGGCCTGCACCGAGGCCAGCCCCACACACTCCATGCGAATACCTTCAAAGGCCGCGTTTTGCCAGGCATCCTGAATCAGTTGCTGCAGCAGTGACACCATGTTGCCATGCTGATCCACCGTCACGTGATCGGCTTTGGTCGCTGCAAACAGCAGCCTGTCTATCACGGGAGAAAACAGTCGCCTGAAGAGGGTACGCTGACCGTAATGGAAGCTTTGCATCAGCTGCGTAAGCGCCAGACGCATATCATTAAAGGCCTGGGGGCCACTGTTCAGCGGCTGCAGGCAGTCCACCAGCACAATCTGACGGTCAAACCGTAAGAAGTGGTTTTTATAAAAATCTTTCACCACGTGTTCGCAGTAGTAATTGAAACGTTCACGCAACATGCCGACGTTGGTCTGTTTTCCTGCCTGCGCCAGCCTGGCTTCCCCACTGCCCTCCACGTCCGGCCACGGGAAAAACTGCAGAGCGGGCGCGCCGGCCATCTCCCCCGGCAGCACAAAACGGCCGGGCTGAATGAAATGAAGCCCTTCCCGTTTGCACTGGTGCAGATAATCAGTCCAGGCGGCAGCAATCTCAGCGAGTCGGTTTTCATCAGCTGGGGCCAGCGGATCTAAGCCGTTAGCCAGTTCCCGCCACGCTGCTGACCAGTCGCTACGCGGCCCCTGCAGCAGGCCGGTCATCTGCCTTGACCAGCTTAAATAGTCCTGAGCCAGCATCGGCAGATCCAGCAGCCATTCGCCAGGGTAATCCACAATTTCGAGATATAACGTGGAAGTATCTTTGAAGTGGCGAAGCAGCGAATCCTGCTGGCGAAAACGCAGTGCGAGGCGAATTTCGCTCACACCGCGCGTGGGGGTCGGCCATGCGGGCGGCGTACCGTAGAGCTGCGCCAGGCCTTCGTCGTAAGTAAAACGTGGAATACCAAAATCCCGCTGCGGCACGCGCTTCACACCCAGCAGTCGCTCTTCGCGAACGGCGCTAAGTAAAGGCAACCTCGCCCCGGCGTGAAGGGTTAATAACTGATTAACCATCGCCGTAATAAAGGCCGTTTTCCCGCTTCGGCTAAGACCGGTGACTGCCAGCCGCAAATGACGGTCCATGCCCCGGTTGACGAGCGCACTCAGTTCATTTTTAAATCGCTTCATTGCCATCCCGTTATGCCTGAAGTTCGCAAAAATTATAACCTACAGGGTAAGATATTGGGTCAGGTTGCTGATAATCAATTAACTTGTGTTGTCATCCCCAATCTAACTTCTTAAGATATGCGGCATTAGCTTCTGCGGGGTTCAAGGATTATGTCACCAACCATTTATGATATTGCACGTATTGCAGGCGTATCAAAATCGACGGTATCGCGGGTTCTCAATAAGCAAACCAATATTTCACCAGAAGCCCGTGAAAAAGTGCTGCGCGCAATAGACGAACTACAATATCAGCCCAATAAATTAGCCCGCGCCCTGACATCTTCAGGCTTCGATGCCATAATGGTCATCTCCACCCGCTCGGCAAAAACCACCGCAGGCAATCCTTTTTTCTCTGAAGTGCTGCACGCTATTATGGCTAAAGCTGAGGAGAAGGGCTTTGACGTCATATTACAAACCTCCCGAAGTACCGAAGATGATCTGCAGAAATGCGAGAGTAAAATTAAGCAAAAAATGATTAAAGGCATTATTCTGCTTAGCTCACCGGCTGATGAATCTTTTTTTGCCAGACTTGATAAATATGAAGTTCCTGTTGTTGTCATCGGCAAAGTTGAAGGCGAGTACCAGCACGTATATTCAGTCGATACTGACAATTATCAGGACAGTATTATTCTGACAAACACCCTGATTGAGAGCGGCCATCGAAAAATTGCCTGTCTGCATGCGCCTTTGAATTATCATGTTTCGGTGGATCGGGTAAATGGTTATAAAGCAAGCCTCAAAGCCCATGTTCTTTCAATAAATGATGACTGGATAATGGATGGCGGTTATACCCACGAAAGCGCTATGGTCGCGGCAAATAAATTGCTTAGTCTTCCTGAGCTACCCGATGCGGTATTCGCTACTGATGGATTAAAACTGGTGAGTTTATACAAAGTGGCGGCGGATAAAAAAATCAACATACCTAAACAACTTGCCGTTGTCGGTTATGGTAATGAGATGCTCTCCTTCATCCTGAATCCTCCACCTGGGGGAATTGAAATCCCCACGCAAGCGCTCGGCGTAAAAAGTTGCGAAACCTTATTCCAGCTTATTGCCGGCAAGCTCACCCAGAAAAACACGATTATTGACACCCACATTTTTCTATCGCAATCAATTTAAGCGCAAAGGCGCCCAGAGGGCGCCACGGTTTATCAGAATGCGTAGTTAATTCCCACTCCCGCATAATGGAACTTATCGCTATCCCCTTCATCATGGTGCTGCCATTCGAAGGCGTATTCAAGTGAGGCAGAAAAGCCGTTCTGAAAGTCGTACGCGTAGAGCAGTCCGACCCTGTTAAAATCATGGCCTTCACGCTCTATATCATCCCGCCAGTCCCAGTTAGACCAACGGTCAAGCCCAATGCGTCCATAGGGCGTTATTGTTGAGTTGCCTAATGAGACTGGAACATAGGCGCGGATCTCCTGGGTTGAGAATTCACCATTATTTTTTGAGTCATCCATGTTAAAACCACGTTCAAAATAATAATTTGTGGTGACCGAGACGGTTTCATTTATTTTATATGAAAAACCCATCTCGCCTTCCAGGCGACTATCGGCATAACCGGTTTTATCTAAATCATTGGCAAAACGGTACATGGAAAGCCAGCCACTAAAACGCCACTCATCATTAATTTTTGCATCCCAGTCAGGCTGAATTTTCCAGCGTTGCATATTTGCTGTTCCTGCATCAGCGCCGTGCTCATCTTTGAAATGATAACCGTAGTTACGCACGCCGCCCGTTAAACCGAAAGCAAAATCCTCGCTTTCGGTAAACTGATACCGAACTTCCAGTTCCGGTCGATCAAACCAGCTGCCTCGTGTACCACTGCTGTAATCAACAGGCCCCTCCTGATAATAAGCCAGCGCGATTTTCCAGGGGCCGGTGGACGCATTAAACCAGATGGAGGGCTCATACAGACCATCCATGTCTTCGGCGTAACCCTCGACGTTTTCTATTTCATACATGGCACCGATATTAAAATGCCAGTCATTGTTTTCTGCAGCCTGTACGCAGGCCATTCCCGCGCACATGACCAGCGCAGTAGAGGACAATAATTTTTTCATTTTTATTCCTTGTTAAATCACTAAAAAATGCACCTCACTCCGAAAACAGGCGTTTGTGGAGTGTGAAATTATTGAATTGCAATCTCGGACTCAGCATCAAAGAAATGGCTTTTTTCCATATCAAAATGAATCTGAATAGTATCCCCCGCATGAAAATCATTCATTGCACCGGCACGAACAACCAGTTCGTGCCCCCCAACAGTGGTATAAAGCATAAATTCTGCACCCGTTAATTCGGCAACACTTATTTTTGCTATCACACCTTGAACATTATCTTGCCGAGGATGAATATCCTCGGGACGAATACCCATGATTACGGCTTTATGTTCATATCCGCGCGTCTTTAATGCACTCAGCATGGATGACGGAATTGTTAATTTAAGGGTTTCCGTAACAAACTGGTCTGCATCAATCGTGCCGCGAATAAAGTTCATTGCGGGTGAGCCAATAAAACCTGCGACAAAAATATTTGCCGGGTGATTATAAACGTCTTTAGGTGCACCAACCTGCTGAATAATACAGGCCTTCATGATGACAATGCGCGTCGCCATGGTCATGGCTTCGGTTTGATCATGGGTAACATAAATCATGGTGGTGTTAAGCTTCTGATGAAGCTTGCTGATTTCCGCCCGCATCTGCACTCGCAGTTTGGCATCGAGGTTGGACAGAGGTTCATCCATCAGGAATACCCCCGCTTCACGGACAATCGCCCGCCCCAGCGCCACACGCTGACGTTGACCACCGGAGAGCGCACCGGGCTTACGCTTCAGGTAGTCACGTAGCCCCAGGATTTGCGCTGCCCAGTTAACCCGCTCGTCAATGACTTGCTGGCTGATTTTCTGCATCTTCAGGCCAAAAGCCATGTTGTCGTAGACGGACATATGCGGATATAACGCATAATTCTGAAACACCATCGCAATATTGCGTGATTTGGCCGGTACATCATTCATTCGCTTACCATCTATCAGTAAATCGCCGCCGCTGATCTCTTCGAGCCCGGCAATCATGCGCAATGTGGTTGATTTTCCGCAGCCTGACGGCCCGACAAAAACAATAAATTCTTTGTCTTCAATTTCCAGATTGAAGTCTTTCACGACCTGTACCTGGTTATCGTATATTTTTTGAATATGTTGCAAAGAAAGCTGTGCCATATTGAATCCCTTACTTGTCGTTTTGCCAGAAAGCCGATAAGCGCGGCCACGTCAGTAATTCGGTCCCTGAAAGCAGTAAATCTGCATGAATGAGCCCCCGGCCAATCCCCACGGAACGCATGCCACAGGCATTAATAGCGTCGATCCCTGCCTGCGCATCCTCTACCCCGATACAGTCACGTGGATCCACCCCAAGGCCTTTGCAGGCGGCGAGAAAAATTTCTGGATCCGGTTTCGAATGGCTGATTTGAGCTGCATCGGCGCAAAAATCGAAATAAGTGTCGAGTTCCAGGGCCTGCACAATCGCAGGCGCATTGAGCGATACCGACGCCAGAGCAGTCGGGATCGTTAACGCTTTTAAGGTGGAGAGCAGTTCACGAATACCGGGCAGTACCGACTGCGCCGTTAATTGCCTGAGCGACCCGACATAGAGGCTGTTTTTGCGGGCAGCAAGAGCGGCCCTTGCCTCCTCGCTAAATGCACTCTCCTTAGCGCCGTACTGCAGGATGCGTCTGAGTGATTCGCTGCGACTGATCCCTTTTAGGGTGTCGTTAAATGCTTCATCTATCTCAATGCCGATATCGCCGGCAATTTGCCGCCATGCAGAAAAATGCAGGTGTGCGGTATCGGTAATGACACCGTCCAGATCAAAAATAATGGCCTGTGGTTGCTTTTTCATTCGTCTCCCCTCCATGTGGTAGCGGTCCCATTATCAAGCGAAAAAAATGCGCGTTGAATGACAGTATCCCCCCTTTGGAGGATGCGTTTTTTTCCCTCGACCCAAAGATGCACTACCGCCCCGGCGTTAATCCGTATCTCCGTTTCATTTATGGTGATGAGCAGATCGCTGTTCTGCCAGCAAAGAGGGAACCTCAGACTCTGCCAGTGCACCGGTAAAACCGGATCCACATGCAGCTCACCGTGGCGTACGCTCACTCCGGCAAATCCCTGGATTGCCCCCAGCCAGATAGCGCCGGTTGCAGCAGCATGAATACCGTCATCACAACTGTGCGGATCGACACCAAGATCGATAAGTGCCCCCTCCTGCCAGAATCTGTAGCTCATCTCACGCTCCTGACAGCGTGCGGCCACAATGCCGTGAATCGCTTTGCTCAGCGACGAGTCATGAATAGTTCGCGGTTCATAAAAACGCAGATTCGCAAGGCACGCCTGTCGGCTAAACTGCTCGGGCAACATGTAGGCCAGCATGACCACATCCGCCTGCTTCAGGATCTGCATCTCATTGACTTCAGACCGTGAATAATCCAGTAAAATGGTCTGCTTGCCGGCGTTCGCTTTATATTTCGCCAGGTCAATGGTGGGCTTGCTGAGGAAGGCGTCATCCTGAGGCAGGATCCCATCCTCCCCTGGCTCGGGTCGCCACAGGTGCTGTAAAAAGTGCCCGGCGCGGTGGATAAAGGCTTCGTCACTGCACTTCAGAAAGCGCGCGAACCAGAGTGCCTGCTCGACGTTGTAGTAAGCCATGTAGTTGGTAAACGCATTATTGTTCACATGCTCAGTGTATTCATCCGGGCCAATAACATCGTGGATCTCCAGCCGCCCCTTCACCATTACGGCACGACTGATCCAGAACATCGCCGTCTCCAGCAGTAGCGCCATTCCCTCATGAGCCATAAAGCCCATATCGCCGGTGGCATGCCAGTAACTCACCACGGCCCACGCGATGTCGGCCACGAGATGGTGTTCCGCCTGCGCTGAGGCCACTTTCTGCCGCAGCCCGGTGCGGATGTTAATGGCGGCGAACTCAGGCGTCTCTTCTTCACCACTACGCGCACTCTCCCACGGAAACAGTGCCCCCTGCCAGCCATTGCGACGGGCTTTTTCCCGGGCCTGAGACAAATTATGCCAGCGGTAGCGCAGCAGGCGTCGGGCGATATCCGGGCGGGTAAACAGGTGAAACGGCAGCAGAAACACCTCGGTATCCCAGAAAACATGACCTTTGTACCCTTCCCCCGTCAGCCCCTTAGCCCCTATGCTGCTGCGTTCATCGTGAGCTGGGGTCATGGCCCGAAGCTGGTAAAGCGCAAAATCCAGCGCCTGCTGATCCCGGGTGGCGGCGACGCTGGTCACCTCTACGCGACTGCGTTTCCACCACTCACCCCAGTTGTTAGCAGATTCCTCCAGCAACGCGTCGTAACCCTGCTGCACACTGGCTTCAAGTTTTGCCAGCGACTGTTTACCCCAGGTCTCAACTGAGACCAGACGCTCCTCTGTCCACGTAATCCAGTTGATCTTCTGCAGGGTGATACGCTGCCCGGCCCGTGCATGCACGCTGTTGTGCTGCAGCAGACGGCGCTCCTTTGCGGTAAAACTACGCTGGACGTCGCCATCGAGATGGCAATAAGAGGAGATGGCGACATCGTTTCGTCCGTCCTGGGTGCGGTAAATGCCCTGTAAAAGATGTTGACCAAAGACCCGCACCTGCACTTCATCAAGATGCTGGCGACCATGATTGGTCATGGTGGCATCGATTCCGGTGGTGATTGATATGCTGGCATCCGCATCCAGAGGGGTTATGGACACCTCCAGTGCCAGTAAGGGCAGCTTCTCAACCGAGGCAAAGCGCCGACTTTCCAGCGCAAACCTTGCCCCGTCTGGCGATTGCCAGATTACCGCGCGTGACAGTTCCCCGGTGGCGACATCTAACTCTCGCCGCCAGCTTTCAATAACACCGCGTTGCAGGGAAAAAACCTCGCCATTAAGGGTAAGTTCCATCCCCACCACGTCCGGGAGATTGACCAGTTCGGTGCTTTCATCCTGACCTGCCCGGTGGTAAAGACCAGCCAGATACATTCCGCGTGTCTGCTGAGTGTAGGCTTCTTCATGAGTAGCACGGATGCCCATATAGCCATTACCCGTGGTCATCAACGAGGCATATTTATTAAGACTGTGGAGGCAAAAGGCCGGCTCAGTCAGCTTTACTGGCTTATTCATAATTCCACATATCTTCCTGTTTCAGCGGACTGATAAAGCGCGGCTACCAACTGCTGGATAAGGAAGCCTTGCTCCGCATCAGCCAGCGCAATGGGTTCGCCGTAAAGGTGATCGACAAAGGCTTTCATACTTTGAAAATGGCGATTATCGTCCGCCGCCTCGCGCTGAAACTGCACGTCCAGTTGCCCGTCGTTGTCGGTATAGATTTGAAGGGGAAATAACGTTGCGCCCGCTTTTTCACCACAAAAGTTCACGTTCATGATGGACTGCTCAGGAATATTGAGCGCGAATGAGGTTTCAAGGCGCAGAATGCCGCCATTGCGAAATTCAATAGTGCCGAATAAGGCATCTTCCACGGAGTAAGCGGCGGGGTCCCACTCACCAAACTGCCCGCTTTTCTTGCGTGTGCCTATTTTTTGAAAACTGTGGGCGTAAACGCCTTTTACCGCCGGGAATCCCAGCACATACAGGGCGGCATCCAGCATATGAATACCAATATCAATGAGCGGGCCTCCCCCCTGTAACGCTTTACTGGTAAACACGCCCCAGCCAGGTACGCCACATCGACGCAAGGCACGGGCGTTCGTCACGTAGATTTCACCCAGTGCACCATCCATTACCTTTTCACGCAGTATTCGCGTATCCAGCGCAAAACGGTGATGGAAGTCATAAGCGAGAACCTTATTCATCCGTCGCGCGGTATTACGCATCTCCAGCGCTTCGTCGGGTGACATAGCCGGTGGCTTCTCGCACATGACGTGGCAACCAGCTTTTAAGGCCTGCATGACGTGTTCATAGTGAAAACGATTAGGGGAACAGACGCTGACGATGTCCGGCTTCGCCTCAAGTAGCATCGCCTGAACATCGTCCCGGATCAGTGGTATTCCGTATTTGTGCGCGAAAGCCTGGGCCTGCTCCAGACGGCTGTCACAGACAGCCACCAGTTGCAGATCCGCACGTGTGCTGTAGTAAGAAGCATGAACCTTATCCGCCACCTGCCCGGCGCCGATAATGGCGACGCGCAGCGGCGAAGTTATCGTTGCACTTTTCACGGGATCCCTCTTAGCAGGTACGCAGCCAGGCCAGCGACTGACGATACGCTTCGGCGGGGTTATCCGCTCTTACGCGACCTTCGTAGACCACGTACCCCTGATAGTTATCCTGACGCAACTGGTCAAAGAGTGCGCTGAAATTCAGCGAGCCGCTACCCGGCTGATAACGATGGTTATCCGCAATGTGCACATGGCCGAGCAGATCGCGGTTTTCATGCAGCGCCTGCGCTATATCGTCCTCTTCAATGTTCATATGGTAGAAATCACCGATGATCTGCACGTGTTGCAGCTGGTTTTCCACGATATAGCGGCGCGCGTCAGCGAGGGTGTTGATCATATGGTCCTGGTAGCGGTTGAGCGGTTCCAGATAGACCACCGTTCCGGTGCGTTCTGCGACCTTATCCAGGTAGATCAGCGAGTCGCTGATCGCTTTACGATCGCCTGCCAGACTCCGGGGTGACGTCATTGGCGGCAGGCGGAAAGTAAACATGCCCCAGGCGGCGGGTACGACGATGCCTTTACCGCCTGCTTCCGCCAGTGCTTCAAGGATGCGGGTTATTTGCTGTAAACCGTTAAGACGACGCTCTTCAATAAAATCGCCAATCCAGCCGTCATAGCCGCCACAGGCGGTGGTCACCGGCAGGCCGGTTTGGGCTATTGCCGCTTTCACCTCTTCCAGGTGATTGACCAGGAGCTTGCCATCAATTTCAAAGCCATCAAATCCCATTGCCTTGATATAACGAAACTTCTCCAGAATATTTTCCGGAAAAAAGGCCTGGTTCTGTGTTCCAATTTTCATCTTCTGCATTCCTTTGGTTAAAACGTGACGCCCATTTTGATGCTCAGCTCCGGGTGCTGGTCGACATACTGCATGTAGCTTTCCGGGCTATTGGCGAAAGGAACGACGGGATCGATTATCTCGTCGCAATCGAGGTAGCCGTTCATCAATAGCTCCCAACAGGCCTCTTCAATGCGCTTGCGGCTCCAGCGTGGATAGTCCGGGTTAGGTTCGCTGCACGCACGCGAGAAGACGATTCTGGCGTTATTGAAGTGCGCTTCACGACCCAGGTTGAAGCCTTCCGTGAAGGGTTTGGCAAAGGCAACGTAGGAGATGGTGCCGCCGTAGGCCAGGCCGCGCAGCGCCGACTGCAGCGCATCCGTGTGACCACTGGTTTCGATGATTACATCGGCACCCTGCCGCTGGGTCAGCTTCTTGATTTCCATACCCACGTCGGTGCCGATCGGATTGAGACAGACGTCGGCGCCATGACGGCAGGCAATATCACAACGATGGCTAATCGGATCGACGCCAATCACAACAGAGGCGCCAGCTTTTTTCGCCAGCTGTACCGCAATCTGGCCGATGGCCCCCAGCCCCACAATAACCACGAAATCGCCAACGCGGACGTTGGCATCACGCACGCCGCTCATGGCAAACTGCGCCGGATCGTAGCAAACAGCATTTTTCCAGCTGCTGCCCGCTGGCATCTTGCGCAGCTTGTAGTTGTTGACGGCATTAATAATGACGGTTTCAGAGAGCGGGCCGTAACCGCAAACAGAATCGCCCACGACATAATCCGTGACGTCACTGCCGCATTCGATAATGTCTCCCACCACCATGTTGCCAAGCTGGAATTGACCAAACTCAATCCCGCGCGGCGCGCCTTCAGGACGAGGCATAAACATCTGCCACTCGGCGTTGAAATCCTCATTAATAAATGGGCTGGCAGCGCGAAAATCGACCACCTCGGTGCCGTGCTTCGGCGCACCGAAGCGCACACGGATCCTCACTTCGTTGGCTGAAAGCGCGCGATCTTCATACTCCACCAGCGCAGCAACACGCGGTTCTACGGCAACTAACTTTTTCATTTATCACTCCTTGATTAAACTGGCCGCTTCAGCCCTTCACGCCGCCTGCGGTCAAGCCACTCTTAATAAAACGTTCGGAAAGCGCATACATAATGACGACCGGCAGGGCCGTCACCAGCGACGCCGCCATCATGCGTCCCCAGATATAGTCCGGCGTGCTGAACAGCGCGTTCAGGCCGACCGGCAGGGTGAAATTGCTGGCGCTGGAAAGGAAAATCGACGCAAACAGATAGTCATTCCAGGCCACCATAAAGCAGTAAACAAAAACCGAAACCAGACCGGACATTGCCAGTGGAACGGTGATGCGAAAGATGATCTGCAAGCGGCTTAATCCATCCATCATTGCCGCCTCCTCTATCTCTTCCGGAATGGTGTCGAAGTAGCTTTTCAGCATAAAAACGGCAGTGGGTAGCGTTTGGGTGATCATGGTGACGATCAGCGCCATTTCGGTATCATAAATTCCCAGCGCGGTGATGATTTTGAACAACGGCACTACCAACAGGATGCCGGAGAACATATACACCGTGTAAAAGCTGGCATTAATAGTCATCCGCCCTTTAAAACGCAGGCGGGATAAGGCATATGCCCCCAGCACGCCGAGAAATACCGCGACAAATGACGACACCACGGAGACGACCATGCTGTTACGGAAATAATCGACAAACGGAAAAATCAACGGATTGAAAATGTCGATATAGTGCTCCAGCGTCCACTGCTGTGGCAGCAGCGTGGGATGCAGTGAAATCGCCTCTTTCGCGCTCTTAAACGACGTCATCAGCATCACAAAGAAGGGAAACAGCGTGATGAACAGAAAGACGAAGAGACCGCAATAGAAGCCAGTGCGTCTGAGCGCGCGTTTATTTGTTGCCATAGAGGTTCACCCGTTTTCTGGTCAGCAGGATAACAGCGAAAATAATGACGAAGAGCACAACTGAAATCGCCGCGGCCTTACCTAAGTCATTAAATGCAAACGCCGTTTTATAGAGATAGACCCCGAGAATATCGACTTTGGTGGTAAGCAGATAAACATCGGCGAACATATAGAACATCCAGATGGTACGAAGCGTTACCACCGTAGCCAGCACCGGCATAATGGCGGGCAAAGTCACGATACGAAAACGCTGCCATGCGTTGGCACCATCCATCTCAGCGGCTTCATACAGGGATTTATCAATCGTCTGCAAAATAGCCAGAAAGGAGATAAAGGCGTACGGGAAATAGCGCCAGATGGCAAACAGCACTACCAGCACAAAACTGCTGCCGGGATTATCAAACCATAGCGGCGCCTGATCGTAGAGATGAAGCAGGTCGACGCCGAGATAGTTCACAATACCGTAGCCGTTGTTAAACATGTACTTCCAGGCAAACACCAGTGAAATAGAAGGCGTTACGTACGAGAGGATTACCAGCGAGCGCGCCGTTTTTCGCATACGGAACTCGCGGTTAAAAAACATCGCCACGCCTAATCCCAGTACGGTACTCCCTGCCACGACAAGCGCGGTATACCAGAGCGTCATCCACAACGAGTGCCAGAATCCCGGGTCGGAGAGGATGCGGATATAGTTGCTCAATCCCACAAACGTCGATTCGATGCGCGGATTCAGCGGCAGACGTAAAAAACTGATTTCGATATTGGATATCATTGGCCAGACCACCAGCCCGCCAAGCAACAGCAAGCTGGGCGCCAGCAGCAGCATGGCGAATGGCATATCAGATCGACCAGAAAAGAACCTGTTCATCACGGTTTCCCACTTTCCCATTAGCGCTGTTCAACGAGGTCATCCAGTTTTTTCTGGCTTGCCTTGAGAGTCGTTGAAAGATCGGCTTTGCCTACCGTGACGTTATGCACCAGGGTGCTCACGACACCCGATCCGGTCACATCGCCCATGCGGGTAAAGTTTTTATCGCCGACGGCGCCAAACACCTGGATGTTAGGCAGCTCAGCAATCAACTGGTTTGGCAGATCACCCAGGGCTTTGATGACGTCGTTATCTTTCCAGGTCACGGTATCGACCACCGCTTTATTGACCGGCAGCGCTGCGCCCGGCGACATCATCACCCAGTCGGCGATGTTGTCTGCCTGCTCCATAAAGGCGACAAATTTCTCTGCGGCATCCGTCTCATCCTGTTTCTGGCCCGCGGTGATGGTGAGTGAGGTCAGCATGCCGTAAACGGCGGAGCTCTTTTCGGTGGGAACCATAAATCCGACGTTTTGCGGATCGCCTTCTTTAATCACGGCAGGCAGGATGTAGGTGGAATAGATGGCCATGGGTGCGGTGCCGTTCATGAAAGCGTCTTTCACTTCCATGATGTCGTTAGACCCCGGCATCGTATAGGCCGCCAGTGATCGGTAATAATCCAGCGCCTCGGTCATCTCCTGGGTATTTAGGGTGATTTTACCCTGCGCATCAAAGACGTTGGCATGGTTCGATAACGCAAACTGCGAGAAGGACTGTTCGGTCAGTACGCTCTCTGCCGTCGGCAGGGCAATGCCGTATTTTTTATGGGCCGGGTCGTTAAGCTTCTGCGCGGCCTCCAGTAACTGCTGCCAGTTATTCGGCTTCTCCAGACCGGCTTTTTCCAGAACATCTTTGCGATACCAGATGCCCCCAATCCAGGCGCTGACCGGGACGCCGGTCCAGGCAGTACCATCTTCAGTTCGGACAATACGCAGCACGCCGTCATAGAAGGCATTCTCCCCTACCGTACCAATCACTCTTCCCACCGCCTCTCTGTCGATAAGTGCCTCTTTATCCATCACCTTTGCGTAGTCATGGCTGGTTTCAATGACTTCGGGTAAGGATCCACTGCGCGCAAGCGTGATGACTTTAGTGTTATAGGCATCCTCTTCAACCGGCACCTGTTTGACGCTAATTTCAGGATTCTCTTTTTCGAAGCGGGCAATTAATTGAGAAATGACGGCCTGGCGCTCCTGTTCTACAGAAGAGTGCATAAATTCAATTGAGACATGAGATTTTTTATCTTCCTTGCATCCAGATAACAGAGCGCAGGAAACCAGTGCTGAGATCAGCACAACGTGAGTTTTAAGCATGAGAATTTCCTTTTTATTATTTAATCCACATAACCTGCCAGGGGTGCAGCGTTAATTCTTCATCAGAAAGCGTCGTTTCGCTCAACAAATCAAACCCGGCACCAATATCAACACGACATATCTGACGTTGACTGCTCACATTAAATAAGGCGATAAGCTTCTCGCCTGTTTCCGCAGTGCGTATAATTTGCAAGACGGCAGGCGCGATATCATTAATTTCAAAATGGCTGTCAGGGTGAAAGGCTTTATTATCACGCCGGATAACAATCAGGCGTGCCAGCGCATTATAAACCCGAGAGCGCAGCGTATCCAAATCCATTAATTCTGCTTCAATCGCATCGCTTTGATATTTTTTGCGGTTAATTGCCCGGTTATAACCCAGTTGCTCCACACCATTATAATCGTTGCGTGAACCCAACATACTTTGAATATAAACTGCTGGTACGCCAGGAAAGCTGAGTAACAGTGCATGAGCAAGATAAAATCGCGCGAATCGTTCGTCATCACTGGCATCCCGCGGGCTTAACGCGTCCATATAGGTCACATTAATTTCATAGGGGCTTCGGCTACCGTCCGGATTGTTTTTCCAGTTAACCAATGCCCCCTGCTGTTGTAACTCGGCAACCAGTTTGACTATTTCCTCTTCCGGTAAGAGGCCACGCAGTGGATTAAGTCCAATTCCATCGTGTGATGCCAGAAAGTTAAACCAGGTGGTGTCGGTTGAAGGCAGTTTGAGCGTCTGCGCCCACTGGCATAATGAGGAGACATTCTGCCGCTGTACCGCATGAAGCACTAAAGGTGGAAGGGAAAACTGGTAAACCATCTGTGCTTCATCCCGGCCATTACCAAAGTACGAAATATTATCTTTATGCGGGACGTTCGTTTCCGTAATGATAACCGTACCCGGTGCGACATCGTCAGCAATGGCGCGGAATAACTTTATCAGTTGATGGGTCTGTTCAAGGTGGATACAGGATGTTCCCGGCGCTTTCCACATGAACCCTACGGCATCGAGACGCACATAATCAGCCCCTTTTTCAAGGTAGCTTAACAGCACATCCACCATTGCCAGCAGGACATTGGGGTTTGCGTAATTCAGGTCTATCTGATCATCGCTGAAGGTTGTCCACACGTAGCGCGTGGATTTGTCTTTAAAAGTAAAAGGCGTCAGAAGAGGTAAAGTGCGGGGGCGCGTTACGCCGCTGAGATCAATTGTTGGGTCGTGAGTGATAAAAAAATTTTCAAATTCAGTCTCCTGGTTTAAGTATTTTTTGAACCATTCACTTTTAGCCGACATATGATTACAGACGAAATCAAACATCAGCTTACTGGATTTATTCAGTTCCTCAATATCATCCCACCCGCCGGTTTCCAAAGCGACCTGATGATAATCTATAACTGAGAAACCGTCGTCTGACGACCACGGATAA
Source organism: Yokenella regensburgei (assembly GCF_051486985.1). Taxonomy (GTDB): domain Bacteria; phylum Pseudomonadota; class Gammaproteobacteria; order Enterobacterales; family Enterobacteriaceae; genus CBFFRJ01. The sequence goes on along the minus strand of NZ_JAHVDV010000010.1, from coordinate 49,952 downwards.
AAAGGCAGCAGATGCACATGCGAAAAAATAGCCTGCAGCCACTGACGATAAAACTGGTTGAATGTCGCAAGCGGTTTCTGATCCTGTTCATGGAATTGATCGGCATAGGTGATAAGAACGACATCACTCTCATCCCAATGCCCTTTTCGTCTTTTAGAAATATTTTTACGTGATGCATTTAATCGGCTGTTAAGCGCATCGAAATGCGCGGAAGTAAATGCTTCGCCATAGACCTGATTTAAACATCCTTTTATTTTTGGATTCATTTCGCCTTTCCGTGGTAGCGGTCCCATGCGCAGCGAGATTACTCTTCGTAAAATACACTGTCAATCAGCCAACAGGGGTTACCCGCTGAGAAAATAAGGTTTCTAGCTGGAAAAATGCGTATTTGTGAGCTGCTGCAAAATAAATAGAAATGTGATGAAATTGTTATCTTCCCGGCGATGAGGGATACCTTTTACCACCGATTATTTCAGGCTAAATCATTCAGGCAGGGCGTGTTGTGCGGTTATTCAGCGTGGTGCCCGGGGGCCAGGTACCACGCCGTAAAGTATTATTGAGATTTAATGGTGGGCATATTTAGCTGGTTCATGCCGCCTTTGTTAATGACATGCTGATAACCTAACTGCTGCAATTTTTCCTGCGCCAGCGTCGCCTGACGACCAGAATTGCAGTAAAGATAAAGGGTGTCATCGCGGGACAGGGAGTGAACCTGTCCGGCCTGAATATCCTTTAAGGGGATATTAACCGCGCCCTGAATGTGCTCCTGTTGAAACTGTTCCGGCACCCGAACATCGACCCACTGTTCAGCGGCAAAGGCCTGCGTGCTGCTGGCAAAGGTAATGGCAATTAGCATCTGTTTTAACATTTTTCTTTCCTTAGTTTGATTAACTCCCTGGAGAACTATACGCCTTTCACGCCGCCATTTTTGTCTCGGCTGGCGCAAATCTGCTGGCGCGTCTTTATTTGTTAAAACGTCGGGAAATTTTGCCCGCAGCCCGGTTCAGTAACGGTTCCAGAGCGAACGCCAGCAGTAACTTAACCGGGCGGCGGGCAACGGATTTCACCGCCCAACCCGCCACCCCTGCCGGGCCGAAACGCAGCGCCGCCAGGAGGGCCATTTTGCCGACGAGTTTCACGCCCGGTTTCATCTTTTGCGCTGTCTGTTGCCATTTCGCCATGATGCGATACCTCTTGGTTAAAGCTGTCGAAAGCGACTTCTCAGTGAAAACGTATCGGAAGTGACATAACGTTCCATCTCCCGAAGCCGCTGCTCACCGCTCTTTAATTCATTATCGACCCTTTCTAATAGCTCGCCGCTGGTGGGAGCATTTTCTTCTTCGGTAAAATGCGCCGGCATAGGATCGAGTACAAAGGTCATGATGATATAAACCACCAGCACCGGGAAAAAGAGCCCAAACAGCATCGCCAGCACGGTTATCAGGCGAATCAGTTTAACCGGCACGTCCAGGTAATGGGCGACACCAGCACAAACGCCTTTGACCATGCCCTGCTGTGGAATGCGCCAAAGTTTTTTATTTAATGGTAATCCTGCCATCAGCGATCTCTCCAGTTGGGGTGCTCCGCATCGAGAATGTCTTCCAGCGCCTGAATGCGTTCGCGCATGCGCCTTGCGTCATCGGTCAGTTGAACCAGGCGCTGCTGCTCACCTTGAGACAGCTGGCCCTGAGCTGAGCGATTGTTGTAATGCAGCCATAGCCAGACCGGTAGAACAAACAGGACGAAAAGCGTCAGGGGAATGGCCAGAAAAAGCGCGCTCATGTGTACTCCTTACAGGGAATGATGGGGCGGCATCTCCCGATGCCGCACAAAAAATATTACTGGTTATCCTGTTTCATTCTTGCTTTGAGCTGTGCCAGTTGTTCACTGATTTCATCGTCAGCCTTCAGTTCAGAAAACTGTTGATCCAGCGATTTTTGTTTACCAAAACCGTGACTTTCCGCTTCAGCTTCCATCTGATCGATACGGCGTTCGAAAGATTCAAAGCGTGCCATCGCTTCATCAATTTTGCCGCTGTCAAGCTGACGGCGAACGTCGCGAGAAGAGTTTGCCGCCTGATGACGGAGCGTCAGTGCCTGCTGGCGTGCACGGGTTTCGCTGAGTTTATTTTCCAGCTCACCAATCTCTTTTTTCATGCGCGTCAGGGTTTCATCTACCAGCGTCACTTCCTGTTCGAGCGTGTCGATGATAGCGACCACTTTTTGTTTCTCGATAAGCGCGGCGCGGGCCAGATCGTCTTTATCTTTACGCAGCGCCAGTTCGGCTTTCTCCTGCCACTCGGCCTGTTGCGCATTCGCCTGCTCAATGCGGCGGGTAAGCTGCTTTTTCTCCGCCAGCGCGCGGGCTGAGGTAGAACGTACTTCCACCAGCGTGTCTTCCATTTCCTGGATCATTAAACGCACCAGCTTCTGCGGATCTTCCGCTTTCTCCAGCAGTGAGTTGATGTTGGCGTTCACGATGTCGGCAAAACGAGAAAAAATACCCATAATTGATTCCTCTTGATTTCTGTCATTGGGCGATGCCCTGCTATCTGGTTAATACAACCTTCGTGCCAACTTTTTAATTGTTTGATTTTATTAGATAAGCAATATTTTACCGTTGCGGCTTTATAAGCTACAGTGGTGAATAACGCTAACTAGTGGTGAAATTCATCATGCCTGAACAGAAAGATAATCTCCTCGGCGAAGCCAACAGTTTTCTTGAAGTCCTTGAACAGGTCTCCCGTCTGGCACCTCTCGACAAACCCGTGCTGGTCATCGGCGAGCGGGGCACCGGAAAAGAGTTGATAGCGAATCGCCTGCACTACCTCTCTTCCCGCTGGCAAGGGCCGTTTATTTCGCTCAATTGTGCTGCACTCAATGAGAATCTGCTTGATACCGAGCTTTTCGGTCATGAAGCAGGTGCCTTCACTGGCGCGCAGAAACGCCATCCGGGTCGCTTCGAACGTGCCGATGGCGGCACGCTGTTTCTCGATGAGCTGGCGACCGCACCCATGCTGGTACAGGAAAAACTTCTGCGTGTCATTGAATACGGCGAACTTGAACGTGTGGGCGGAAGCCAGCCGTTGCAGGTTAACGTGCGGCTGGTGTGCGCCACCAATGCCGATTTGCCTGAAATGGTCTATAAAGGCACGTTTCGCGCCGACCTTCTCGACAGACTGGCGTTCGATGTGGTTCAGCTTCCCCCGTTGCGTCAGCGGCAAAGCGACATCATGCTGTTGGCGGATCATTTCGCCATTCAGATGTGCCGTGAGTTGAAATTGCCGCTCTTTCCGGGCTTCACTGACCGCGCTCAACAGACCCTCCTGCAGCACCGCTGGCCGGGCAATATCCGGGAGCTAAAAAACGTGGTTGAACGTTCTGTTTATCGTCATGGCACCAGCGAGCACCCGCTGGACGACATCATCATTGACCCATTTAACCGCCAGCCTGCCCGCGAGCGACAGGAATCAGAAAAACAGCGTTCATCCCTCCCGGCGTTTCCGCTTGATTTGCGGTCCTTTCAGCTTCATCAGGAAAAGTCGCTGCTTACTGAGAGTCTGCAACAGGCAAAATTTAACCAGAAGCGGGCCGCTGAACTGTTAGGACTTACCTATCATCAGTTTCGTGCCCTGCTGAAAAAACACCAGATCAGCTGAAATCGTCGACAATAGCAGCAGTCGTTTTCAGACTTTTGTACGTAGCCCTGGCAAGTGCGATACACTTTGCACATGAATCTAAAATCGTTGAATAAATCATGCGTCTGGTTTTTCCATTCCTGCTACTAACAACGACGCTGCTTTCCGGCATGGCCTGGGCGGCGTCGCCGCTTTCCGCCAGCGCCGATATCCGCGACAGCGGTTTCGTTTACTGCGTAAACGGGCAGGTCAGCACCTTTAACCCACAAAAAGCGGGCAGCGGACTGATTGTGGATACGCTCGCAGCGCAACTCTATAACCGCTTGCTGGATGTCGATCCTTATACCTATCGGCTGGTCCCGGAGTTAGCAGAAAGCTGGGAAGTGCTGGATAACGGTGCGACCTATCGGTTTCGCCTGCGCGAAGGGGTGAATTTCCAGCATACCCCCTGGTTTACGCCTCATCGCACGCTCAACGCGGACGATGTGGTATTTACCTTCCAGCGCATTTTCGACAGAGCAAACCCCTGGCATAACATTAATGGCAGCGCCTTCCCCTATTTCGACAGTCTCCAGTTTGCCGACTCCGTTCAGAGCGTGCGTAAACTCGACAGCCGAACCGTGGAATTTCGCCTGCGCCAGCCAGATGCCTCCTTCTTATGGCACTTAGCGACCCATTATGCGTCGGTGATGTCTGCAGAGTATGCCGCCGCACTTGCTAAGAACGATCGCCAGGAACTGCTTGACCGTCAGCCGGTCGGTACGGGGCCTTTTCAGCTGGCAGAATACCGTGCCGGACAGTACGTAAGGTTACAACGTCACGCTCAGTTCTGGCGCGGCACACCCTTAATGCCTCAGGTGGTCGTGGATTTGGGTTCCGGAGGAACCGGACGTCTGTCTAAACTGTTGACCGGCGAGTGTGACGTGCTGGCCTGGCCTGCGGCCAGTCAGCTGACTATTTTGCGCGACGATCCGCGTTTACGCCTCACGCTTCGTCCGGGGATGAATATCGCCTACCTGGCCTTTAATACCGACAAGCCGCCGCTCAATAAGCCCGAAGTCCGGCATGCGCTGGCGCTTGCCATTAATAACCAGCGACTGATGCAGTCAATCTACTACGGCACTGCGGAAACGGCCGCTTCTATTTTACCGCGCGCCTCCTGGGCCTACGACGGTGATGCCAAAGTAACGGCCTATGATCCTGCTGAGGCGCGCGCGCGCCTCAAAGCGCTGGGGGTGGAAAATCTCACCCTTCAGCTTTGGGTGCCCACCACCTCTCAGGCCTGGAACCCGAGCCCGTTAAAAACCGCGGAGCTGATTCAGGCGGATATGGCCCAGGTTGGCGTGAATGTGATTATTGTTCCGGTTGAAGGACGTTTTCAGGAAGCCCGCTTAATGGATATGAACCATGACCTGACGCTATCCGGTTGGGCAACCGACAGCAACGATCCTGATAGTTTCTTCCGCCCCCTGTTAAGCTGTGCGGCCATTGATTCTCAGACCAACTTCGCACACTGGTGCAACCGCGAGTTCGACAGTGTGCTGAGGAAGGCCCTGACTTCACAGCAGCTAGCCGCGCGCATTGACGCTTACGACGAAGCACAAAACATTCTGGCCGAACAGTTACCGGTCTTACCTCTGGCCTCCTCTTTGCGCCTGCAGGCCTACCGTTATGATATAAAAGGGCTGGTGCTCAGTCCCTTCGGCAGCGCCTCCTTTGCCGGTGTCACGCGTGAAAATGAAGAGGTGAAAAAGCCATGATTATCTTTACGTTGCGCCGTCTTCTTTTGCTTATCATGACGCTGTTCCTGCTTACTTTTGTCGGTTTTAGCTTAAGCTATTTCACCCCGCACGCGCCGCTTCAGGGCGCATCGTTGTGGAATGCCTGGGTCTTTTGGTTTACCGGCCTACTGCACTGGGATTTTGGCGTGTCGAGCATTAATGGACAGCTCATTTCTGAACAGCTTAAAGAAGTTTTTCCGGCGACAATGGAGCTGTGCATTCTGGCGTTTGGCTTCGCCTTACTTATCGGCATCCCGGTTGGGATGCTGGCCGGAATTATGCGCAATAAATGGCAGGATAAATTCATCAGCGCCCTTGCGCTTTTGGGCTTCTCAATTCCTGTCTTTTGGCTGGCTCTGCTCCTGACGCTTCTGTTCTCTTTAACATTAGGCTGGCTGCCGGTTTCCGGGCGTTTTGATCTTTTATACGAAGTAAAAAGTGTGACGGGTTTTGCCATTATCGATGCCTGGCTGTCCGACTCTCCCTGGCGGGAAGAGATGATTGTGAGCGCGGTGCGCCACATGGTCCTGCCGGTGCTGACCCTTGCCGTCGCCCCGACGACGGAAGTGATTCGTCTGATGCGTATCAGCACTATTGACGTGTTTGACCATAATTACATTAAAGCCGCAGCTACGCGGGGCATGTCACGGCTGACGATATTACGCAGGCATGTTCTGCATAATGCTCTGCCGCCCGTGATTCCCCGTCTGGGCTTGCAATTTTCCACAATGCTGACGCTGGCGATGATAACCGAAATGGTCTTTAGCTGGCCGGGACTGGGACGCTGGATGATTAATGCTATTCGTCAACAAGACTATGCCGCTATTTCCGCAGGCGTAATGGTGATCGGCTCCCTGGTCATTATCGTAAACGTGCTTTCCGATATTCTGGGCGCACTGGCGAATCCTTTGAAGCATAAGGAATGGTATGCCCTACGATAGCGGTTACATCTATAAGGATTTTACTTATATTATTCAGTTTCTTACATCTATTAAAAACTAAATAAAATATTTTTTTATACGCAATAATGTACACATTGTTTTTTTCGTTAACTCTGGCGCCACGCTTTTGTGGCTGCCAGAGTTAACAACCTTACCCTTACGCTTTGGCTCTTCCGAGGCAATGAAACATGGCTGTTTAACGAACAACCAACAAATCGGAAAATCTGGTTGTATAACGGGGACTCAGCATCTCCCGCTTCATCTGCCATTGCTGCTGGATACCCTGTCCGGCGAAATATAGCGTACCTTTGCCACCTTTGGCGTTTAGTTGGTCAATCATCGTCATTAGAGCATCGCTATTAGAACGCGGTGCGTTGTCGTCAAACAGATTCAACTGCGCGACACCCTGGCTGAAAAAATCGCCCAACATGACCCCGGCTTTCTGATAGCGATGTCCGTCACGCCAGATCGCCTCCAGACAGCGGATCGCTGCGCAGATGATATCTCTACTGTCTTGCGTAGGTGTGAGAAGTTTTATCGAAACGCTGTTGCCGTAGTACGGCTCGTTCAGTGCAAAAGGGCTTGTCTTGACAAACGCTGAGATAAAACGGCAATACTGATGTTCCCTGCGGAGTTTTTCAGCGGCGCGCGCAGCGTAGCTACAGATGGCCTGACGCATTTCTTCATAATCGGTGATACACCCTCCAAAGCTCCGACTACAGACTATTTCCTGCTTGGCTGGCGCAAATTCTTCCAGCTCAAGACATGGTTCGCCGCGCAATTCCCGGATGGTTCTTTCAAGCACAACGTTGAAATGCTTGCGGATCACCCAGGTGCTCTGCTCGGATAAATCCAGCGCGGTGTTTACCCCCATCGCATTCAGTTTTTTGCTGATGCGCCGCCCTACTCCCCAGACGTCCTCCACCCGGACTAGAGCCATTAACCTGCGCTGGCGGTCAACGTTCGACAGATCAACCACGCCACCAGTTTGCCGTTGCCATTTTTTTGCGGCATGATTCGCCAGCTTAGCCAGCGTCTTGGTCGGCGCTATCCCGACGCCAATCGTCAAATGTGTGTTTTGCAAAACTGTTGCGCGTAGCTCCCTTCCGAAATCCTCCAGCACCCGGCAATTTCTTACGCCAGTCAGGTCACAAAATGCCTCATCAATTGAATATATTTCGACACGAGGGGACATTTCCTCCAGGGTTGTCATCACCCGATGGCTCATATCGGCGTACAACTCGTAGTTGCTGGAAAACGGGATTATGCCATGTCGCCTGAAGATCTCTTTTTGTTTGAAATACGGCTCGCCCATAGTCACTAGTGGCTTAGCCTCAGCGCTCCTGGCGATGACGCAGCCGTCGTTATTCGACAAAACGACTACTGGCCGCCCGCGCAGGTCTGGCCTGAACACCGTCTCACACGACGCGTAAAATGAGTTCACATCGCATAATGCAAACATAATGCACATCCATTTTCACTGTATTTTTATACAGTATACGCACTGGTGATTGATCGCAGCAACCGAGCGATGTCATGAATTTGTTCGATGGTAACAATGAGCATTTTTTAGACAATCAGCGGATGGTAAATGTCCATTTTATTTGCAGGGTGAATGTATGTGGCTTATAGGCATCCTTGCCGTGTTCGTCCTTCTGGTCGCGCTGATCGTCAGGTCACATCTGCAGGACATTGATGATAATTACTGAGACTCAAGCTTCGCCAGACGAGCTTCAAGCTCATCCATACGCTTCCAGCACGCCTGAACAGCGTTAACCACAGGTGGAATAAATTCGTCATAACCAAGCGAATACACATCCTCGCCACCATTAACTGAGTGATGTTGCAGGCCGCCGAACTCCACTCCCAATGATTCGCAAAGTGACTGCACTTCCTGTGCAATGAACCAGTGGTGGAAACGCTGCCGCTTATGCGTTCCATCGGGTGTATGCTGAATCGTCTGCTCGATGTACGTTTCTTCACGGTCTTCCATTACCATGATCAACCCGCCATCCACTTCCTTTTCAACCGGAACCTGTACCGTGCGAGTCTTTTCAATCACTTCAACATAGTCATCACGCAGGTCCCAGCGACCATCAACTGCGCGTAAACCAAGGATAAACTCGATCCCCAGTTCGGTGTTTCTTATATCGGATTTATCACGCAGGTCTGAACGATTCTGTACAGTGCCGTACACGTAGGTGGTACTTGCTGAATTACCCACCTGGTTTTGATTGTCCCCTGATACTCTTGCATCTGCTCCAAGAGCCATCGTGTTATTGAAGTTAATGGTGCTACCACCAGATAAAGTCAGGCGTCCCGCATTGAAACCCAGCGCGGTGTTGTTACTTCCGGTCTCATTCGTGATAAGTGATCCGTTCCCTACACTGACATTTCCCGTACCCGTTTTCGTTGCCAGCTGAGAGTTTGTGCCTACAGCAAGGTTGTTATCTCCCGTTACTGACTTGAGTGCAGAATGCCCTATAGCGACAGTGAAAAGCCCCAGTGATACCGAGGCAGTACAGGCCTCAAACCCAATAACGACAGAGCGCTCCACCAGACTGGCAGCGGTCGCCGCCCCGGCACCCACGACTACACTTTGCTTACCGGCCAGGTTTGCGGCCATCGCGTACATGCCAATGCCCGTATTGTCATGCCCCGTTCCAGCCCCTGGGGACGTTGCAGCGCCTGTGCACTGACCTGCGCGATAACCAACAAAAGTGTTATTCGAGCCAATGTTGAAATCACCGCAAAAAGAACCGATGTAAATGCTGTTTGACTGCGAATAGTCACCCGCATTTCCGTGAGCACGATACCCCATCGCGACAACGTATTGGTCAGAACCCCCTTCCCCGCCTGCGGATGCACCGTAAAAGCAGTTGAAGCTACCGTCAGTCAGTTTGCCACCAGCCACGGCACCGAAAAGGGAGTTGTATCGCCCGTTCATCAACCATTCACCGGCGATTGAACCCATAATAGTATTGCCATCGGCATTCAGTCGGTAACCAGCCTGAAAACCCGATACGGTGTTATTGTTTCCTACCTTATTAGTCATCAGAGCGCGTGAACCGAAGGCGGAATTATTGACGCCGGATTCAACATCTAACATCGACCTTGCACCATACGCCGTGTTGTTATACCCGGTAGGCTGAGTAATCGGATCGGTAAGTTGTGGGTCTACTTTTGAGCCACCACCACTGTTACCAAAAAGATTATAGGAGCGGGTCATTTCTGCAGATGAACCTAATCGCAGATAACCTTTGGCAATGTTGATTTTTACATTGACTGTTGTTGCTGTTCCAGCAGCCTCAATGGTGCGGTCGTCAACCCAGGTGAACGCCACGCTAACACCATCGAAGGTGAGTGAAACAGCCGATTTATCCGGGTAGTCATAGAGCAGCGTATAGCGCTCATTTACGCTCACAGAACCTGAAGACCCACCGCGTCGCCACCATTCAGCGTTATCAAAGACGAGCACACCTGGGCCGTAATATTGTGCCTTTTGCCCGAGTGCCATCGGCGTTGAAATACGCCACATCCCGACAGGTACGTAGATAGGTTTGTTAGCCGCTTCTGCTGCCTGAAAGAATGAGTCACAAAGTGTCACCCCACCCGAGACCGCGCCCCATCCGCGCACATCTCCAGTATCGCGCCAGCGCGCCAGTTGTAATTCGGGATACAGCGTCGCACCTGCCGGATTTGTAATCTGGCTGCGCAGAACGGCGTCGCCTACTCCTAACCAGGCCCCCAGGCTCACTCCGCCTGAACTGGCAGGCGTTGAACCTGTCGGAACAGTTTTCGGGAATGCGCCATCCCAGCGGTAATACTCTCCAGTGCTGGTATCGCGGAGAACCTGGTTAGGCAGGGTTAGCGTGGCGCCAGCCTGGAACGAATCCAAAGTGATATAGCCGAAAGCAGCAATAGCCGCCTTAGCCAGTTGCTCAAGCCCGTACCAGGTCTGGCGACTACGCCCGAAGCGATCCTGCCAGAAAGCATTGGTAATATCGTTAATTGCAAAGTCAAAATTCTGCGCGTTGTCGAATAAATCATACGGGCTGGTAGACCCCAGCGGATTCAGGGTGGCGTATTTGGTCATGCTCGCTCCGGGCATAAAAAAACCCGCCGAAGCGGGTTATTTTATTGTGTTGTGATTAAATGACATCGCCGGGGTATGTGGCGTCGTCAAAAGCGTAAAAAGAATCCTGATATTCAGACGCCGTCACCTGGCAGGTTCCGTCTGATTGCGGAGCTATCTCAGTGACGATTGCGTCGTAGCCTGTCTCGGAAGATGAATAAAAAATAAGACGCGGCATTTCTACTGCCGGGTCATCCAGGATCCACTCATTAAAGTTGAGCGAGCTGGTTAATGCCAGTGTGAGGGTGTAATCGTCGACCCGTGCAGGCGTCAATAAGGGCGTAGCTGAACCATCCTGCAGGCGCAACATCACGCGCGGACTGGTGAATGACCAGTCGAGCGGCTCACTGACTTCCAGCGTCAGCAGCGAACCAGACAGTGAAGCGTTAACCACCAGACAACTGAGCGTGTTACTGCCCGGTATATCGTCGGTCAGCACCAGGCGGTCGCCGTAGTTGTAGCAAAGCGCATCCATCTCCGTAGTGGTGGTGAATGTCATTCGCTGGTTCAGATACTTCATCAGGCGTCGCATGCCTATGCGGTAAGCCCTGTCCTGACTGACGACACCGTCCAGTTTGTAACTCTCGATTTTCACCGGGGTCGGATTGTCTGAGGTACGGCACTGCACCGTTTCCTCAGTCCAGGTGGTACCGTTGATATACGTGACATCCACGCCGTCGTAATCGTCCTGCGACGGGACAGAAAACGCCGTCTGTAGCGCCTCTGTTGTCTCCTGCGGGGTGATGGCGCCCACCCAGTTTTTAACCCCCTCACGTCCTACGGACGCCAGCCCGTCCGAAAGAAGGAAGTACCCCATTCCGGCATTCGCAATCATTTTCAGAACATCCAGCGCTGACGCACTGCTGTCAGCGGCCTCAAAGTCGAAGGTCTCACCACGAGGCGTCCAGTAGATGTTTTCCAGTGAGTTGATGGTGGCCGTGTCGATATTGCTCATGCCCAGGCAGGTCAGAACATGCATCAGCGCGCCACTGATAGAGCGCGAAGTGTAGCCGTCATACAGCCTGGTAGCCTCAACGTTCACTCGCCGATCCGACTGACTGGCCAGGCGATTACCAGTGCGGATGGTCAGGGCCATGGTGGTTACGCCAGCGTAGGAGGATGGCCGCTTCGATAGCCGGGAGCGCAACGCCTGCCAGTAGACTGCATTGACCGTCTTCGCGCCCCCTATTTTGGTAGTACGCCGCACCCTGACTTCGTACTGCGCGGCAGCCAGCCCGCTGATACGCCGTGTGTATCCATGTCCGTTCGCTGTTTTGTTCTTAAAGTCATAGGCAGCCTGCGACCAACTGCCGCCCAGCGCAGCATTACGATACTGAACCAGCACGCGGACACTATGTGATTTTGAGGACCCGTCGTTTTTGTACTGAATATGACCGTTCGGGAAGATGAAGTTGCTTTCGATAACTGTCGTCGTCTCGCCGTCCGGGCAGGCAAGGAACGGCCCCAGCCAGTTTTCCGCATCGTTATCACCAGACACAATCGAATCTAGCACGGTGCGACTGGTGAATCCGGGCCATGAAGCATCCACCACAGTTGAGCCATCAGAAGTCACCAGCAGGCGCGCCACGGTAATGGTCGCATCATCGACCGTCGTAATGATGAACGCCCCGGTGCCATACATTACCGAAAGTCGCTGGGTGCCCGCAGGAATGCCGGTGAACGCTTTGCCCGTCGCTGACGTGTACGCCAGCGTAATATGCGCTGGTACGCCCGCAGCGCCACCACTCGATGCCACGCCATGCACATTCACCGGGCTGGTACCGAATACGGCGGCAGGCAGCGTTGAGTTGACAATCGTACCGCCAGTGAAAGGGCTCGACAGTTCGTGAATAACCACCTTGCCCGAGCTGTCGATAGCCACCAGCCCCGAACCGGTCAGGGCATCTGTAATTACGTTTACCAGGCCGCTCATGTTCACGTAATTGGTTACCAGGCTGACTGTATAGGTGAATCCCTGCCAGGTAATGGTGAACGTGTATGGCGTGGCGGTAAAGTCGTAGGTGGACGGCGCGGCGCTGGCCGTAATACTCGCCGCAGTGCCACCGACACCCGGCACCGGCGGTACCTCGGCAGTGTAGGACGCTACAAACAGGTCATAACTGTTATCGTTGAAGGTCAGCGTGATCGGCATGCCCACAACCGGCACCAGTTCGGTGAAGTCACCGTAAATAACGCTGTAGCCACCATCAGCGCTGATGACATAGCTGTCCGGCGCAACAACAGTAATGACAGTGCCCACCACCCAAGAACTCGGCACGCTAATGTCGTCTGAACTGTCGTCGTCATCGCCGTTTTCATTGCTGACGCCAATCAGCGTGATGGTGTTGCCGTCGAAAAGCACCGCGTCCGAACTGACGTAGATTGAGTCCGGCGCCGTGGAGTTAGTATCCAGCCCCGACCCGCTCGACGTTCCCCCTACCTCCGTGGATGACCACCAGTTTTCTGACCGGGTGTCAGCGCCCACGTTCGCGCCGGGCGGGTAGATGGTGTAAGCGACGTCAGTACCGAAACTCGCCACCGGCGTGCTGCCGATACGAATACCTGACTGGGGGATGCTGAAATTTCCCACGCCGATGCAGAGCATCATGCTGGTTCGGAATACCTCAGGATCAGCAGAATCAAACCGACTGATGGGCTGCAGGATGTAGTCCGGGTAAACCCGGTATTTGCCGAACACCTCCCGGATGGGGTCGCCCAGCTTCACGGAGTTCGCTTTGGCTGGATTCAGGTCGAGCTGGTCGCCGTTCTGCGCATTCTGGTTTGCGCTGTCCAGCTGGCTCATCATGTACAGAGAGAAAGCGACGCTGGCTACGGCAACGGCCAGGGCAACATAAGCGCCGTATGCCGCCATAAACGCGGAGACTGCTTCTCCCGGTACCGGATAAATGCGCACGTCGCTGTCTGGTTCGATAACGACATCGGCCCATTGCTCTGCCGGCACCGCCCGCCCGTCGACATCCACCGTGATGGGGTGCTGCATATCCAGTTTGTAGTCAGTGACGTTTTCCGCCAGCCAGCGGTCAATCGTCATGCTCTTGTGTGCGTGAGTTTCCAGCGGCTCGCCCGGGAGTCGTGAAGGATAGAATCTGATGGTCACTGGTAATACTCCACTTTCACATAGCGGCGCTCAAAGCGCGCCAGCGGCAGGATGGTCACGTTATTGCGTGGGTTGCTCTCGATAACCTGCAACTGCCCGTCGAGCAACACCACGATGCCGACATGAGATATCAGCCCGCCTTTGTAACAGGCCGCCACCGCGCCATGCTCAGGCCCGCACCGGGTTGCCTCCCTGAGCACTCCGCGCGCCGTCGCATCCATCGAATCGTCCTTAATCACGCCCTCGAGCACCGGCCAGGCGGGAAGCCCAAGGTCTTTACGCACCTCATGAACGATGCCGTAGCAGTCGAGAACCGGATAAGTTCGGCCCCCCATCCGCCATTTGACGGTCAGGTATTTATCGATGTTGAACATGGTGTTCCTTAAGCAGCGATGTGGCGAAGGCCCGGGAAGGTGTTGAGCAGGTACCGGTAACGAGGCCAGGCCGTGTCCAGCACGTTCATGTAGCCGGCGGTAATCTGCACCTCGGAAGCGGTCCAGTATCCCGATTTGATGTTGAGCGAAAAAGGCACCTCTGCTGGCGCAGTAAGGTCATCAGACGTGTAGCAGCGATATGTCAGGACAGACCCTTTAATGACGGGCAGGGCTTTCCTGATGGTCGTCGACACAAGGCCCTCGATATTGCTGATGGCAAACTGTAAGTCCTGCGTGCCGTCGGCATTCCTTGCAGGCAATGCAAGGTCGATGCCGCAGGCAATGAAGGTTGCCGTGCGCCCATCCTCCAGCGTCCCGGTAATGTCCTCATACCCATGCGTTAGCCAGAACGTATCGTCACCAACCACTATCTCAAGCGTAGGGATGATCACCTCTTTGCCCGAGGACGCGTAGAGCCTGTTAATTGCAGTCATGCTTCAGGCCACTCCCGGTTCAGCGCCAAATCAATGATGCTCTGGTTGATGATGAAGTCCGGGAAGTCACCCCAGCCTGGCGGCAGGATCGGACGCTCCCATAATTCAAGCGTGGCGCTGTATTGCCAGTACCCTAAACCGATCAGCGTCGGCCCCTGGTAGATATCAACGAACCGGCACGCGTAATCATCAAGCCCAATCGGCGCACGAATGCGCATGTTGAACCAGGCTACGCCGTCGGTCAGGGTATCCCTGAACCACGCCTCAAACAGCTGCGACTGCACCTCATTAAAAATCCAGGTCACTCCGGCCTGCGTCGGCGTCGACGTGTACTTTCGTCGCTGCCTGGCGCGGCCCGAGGTTAACTCAGCTCTCAATAATGGACTGACAGGCTGGTAACCGAGGCCGGTTCGCTGGGCTAAAGGGAGGTATTCGTGCGGGTAGTTGATGTCGGTTTGCTTACCCATTAACCGGTTCTCCGTTTGGTAGTCCAGCCACTTTGCAGACCTTTAGACACATTGCCTTTGCCTGCAGCCAGGTCGCCGCTGATTTGCTGGTAGACCTGCTTGCCACCACGGGCAACAGCTGCCTCCACCAGCGCAATGGTTTTGTCATCAGGATTACCGTTGATCTGGATTGTCGGGCTGTAGTGATAAGCGGTCCCTCCGCCGCCCTGCATATCCCGGTTGCTGATGACCTTGCCGTTATCGCCTGGGATCATGTACTGGCTGCCATTCGATGCTTTGAAGATTTCAGGCTTACCGCCTTCACCCACGCGGTACATTGCGTTAGCGGATACCGGGCCGCCGTGCTCGCGAGCGCCAGCAATAGCCAAACCCTTAGCGGCAAGAAGTGAGGATGTGTAGGCCGACTGACCTACTGCTGCTGCACTGCCATATGTTGCAATAGATGCGCTGATAGCTGCAGGGGCCCACGCAGACGCAGCGGCAGTTGCCTGTGCCATAGTAGCCGCCAGAGATGCAGCTGCTGTTGCCTGGCCCATTACCTGATTCTTAACCCACTGCATCCCCATCTCTACGAGGCTGCCAATAACGCTATTGATAATGGTTGAGCCGACGTTAGCCATTGCCTCCTGCAGGCTCTGGGTTCCATTAATCAGACCAGTTAGTGCATTGGTTGCTCCCCCCTGAAGCCCCTCAAGTGAAGACGCCAGCAATTCATTGCCCGCGCTCTGATTGCGGTAAATCTCCCACTGCGCGGCGATGCGAGCCTGTTCGTATTCAGTATCAGCGGCCGCTCTTAGCGCCAGCGCGTTCTGATGGGTTAATACGCCCTGCTGCTCATACTGCTGAATCAGAGCCAGTTTGCGAGCGTTCTCGTTTGCCAGTTGCTGCACCGGGTCAACGGTGCCAGCCGCTTCCTGCTGCGACGTTACCGCTATCTGAGCGCGTATTTTGGCAAGATTATCCTGGTGCGTAGCCTCCAGGCGTTCTGCGGTCTCATTGTACTGTTCCTGACTGATTTTCTTCGCAGTCAGGGCTGTATTCAGATCCTGCACATCCTGCTTATAGGTGGCGTTTTCCCGCGCTTCCGGCAGAAGCTTCTCTGCGGCTGCCTGTGCCTTAATGGCATTAGCAGTGTCCCATTTCTCAGCGGCATATTTCCCGGCAAGAGAAATCTGCTCCTGCGTGGCACCTTTCCCTAAAGATTGCTGGGCGGTCAGAATGGCCTGCTCACGACTTAGCTCTTGTGTAGAATCAGCCGCCAATTCTGACTGCTGTTTGAGGTTCGCCAGTTTCTGCGCGATAGACTCGGCCTGATTTGCTGACTTTTTACCCTGCGATTCTGCCTCTGCTGCCGCCTTTCTCCGCGCCTCCTCAGCCTTTATCTGATCAAAATCAGCACCAGCACGCTCACGTGCTAACCTGACATAATTTTCGGTATCCTCTGGCGATGCGTTGTCTTTTGCTGCAAGTTTCCTGATGTCTTGCTCAGCTTTTAACTGAGCTCGTTTTCTCTCGTTGAATTCACCTTGAAGGGTTATTTGATCTTGCTGCTTGTCTAAATAATCCTGAATATCTTTCGGGCGGTCGACCATGAGGCTGCTGGAGTTAAATTTGTCTTTTGCTTTGGTAGCAAAATTAATCATATCCCCCAACTTGCTCATCATCCCAGCAGCGACGCCAGCCTGTTCACCATCGCGACGAAGCAAATCAATGCCTTGCTTCATAGTTCCGTTTAGCGTAGCGCGTCCAATGTTAATAGCGTTTTGGGTCTGGCTAAGCCGGTTCTGCGCTCTTTCCAGATTCAATGTTGCAATAGCAAGTTTATCTTGCACTCCACCCAAGGCCTCGGCAGCTTGCTTTCCGCGCGTAGTATTTGTACCCCAATTATTAATTTCTTTTTGCTGAAACTGGACGGCATAAGTTGCGTCATTAAATTCTTTTTTCGCGTCCGCAACGGCGTCACTTAATTCAGGGAGACTTTGGCTCATTTTAGCGATTGATGCTGACAACTCTATGTGAGACATCGTCTGGAATTTAGTGCTCAACTCGTTCACGCCGTCAGCGAGATTATTAGCATCATCTCTTGCTTCTTTTGCGCGCTGGGAAAAGTAGAAGATAGCGGTAGCCGCAAGCATAGCTGCGCCACCAGCACCACCAACTAACCGCAACGCTCTGCTTGCAAGACTGGAACCAGCAGATGCTGCAATCTGGGCGGCATTGCTTGCCACTAGCGCCCTGTTGTAATTGGCTACGGCAGCAGTAGCTGCAATTCTAGCGGCTGACAGGCGTTGTTCGGAAGCGGCAGAATTTGTCGCACTAATGGCCGTTAACTTCATCATTTCAGCAAGGCGAATCTCATCCAGCGCACGCTCTTTAGTGACCGCAGCGGCCCGAAGATCAGCGGCCGCTTTATTCGCTGTAGCCTGTGCGGCCGCCATTTCGGCCGCAGCCTGGTTTCTTGCTGCTGCGGCTGCTTTAACCTTCTCCGCAGTGGCGATCGTCAATGCACCAACGTAGCGACTCCCCATAACAGCAGCGGCGGCAGTCAAAACCAAACTTAATGAGGAAATATTTTCACTCACGCTAATAACGGAGTCGTTAAATACCGCCACACCGGCTTTAACGGTAGAGTTTTCACCAAAGAATTTGGTGATGTTATTTCCTGCAACCTGTAAAGCATGGCTGATAGTCGTCGTGGTATTGGCAAATTCATTACCAATGGTGGCACCTTGCGAAAGTAGTCCTTTCACAACAACATCGGTTGTCAACTTACCCTGCGCAGCCATATTACGCATTTGCCCGATGCTGACGCCCATCGAATCAGCCAGAGCAACGATAAGGCGGTTACCCTGTTCGTTTACAGAGTTGAATTCTTCACCACGTAGAGCACCAGATGCCAACCCTTGAGACAACTGAATGATGGCATTCTCAGCTTCTTGCGCAGTGGCTCCTGAGACAACAAACCCCTGGTTAATTATTGTTGTGAGTTTGGATAAGTCATCCGCGCTGGTCCCATATTGGCGCGTTGCTCTTTCGAGTCTTGCATAAAGTGATGCCGTCGCATCAAGGCTGCTTCTGGTTTGCTGAGTAATATTAAAAACGCGTTCGGTTACATCAACCAATTGCTCGCTAGGGCGAAGGGAGTTGGAGAGTTTGTTGCTTACAGTAGCCCATGCGTCAGCATATGCAGCCACCTGCTGTACGGACAATGCCGCGGTAAGAGAAACTGCGACGCGCGACAAACCAGACATAGACTTCTCTGTCCTGCCAATTGCGCTCGTGGATGCATCAAACTTTTTTTCCATCTGATCCAGGCGTTCATTGACCTGCTTCTGTCCAATAAGCAGCGGCTCGACATCAGCACTCACGGTGTAAACGATACTTCCTGCATCCTGTTCTGCGGCCATTTACTTTTCTCCAGGCAATAAAAAACCCCGCCGGAGCGGGGCTAGTTGATTCAATTCACAGTTTAATTAGTCTTCTCCTAAGCGCACTGCCGCACACGGAGTAAAACTATGTGCATCTGATATATACCCGCTAACCTTCTGTGGGTTATATGCAACTCGCATTGATCCACCATTGAAAGTAATAAAATATTCACCGTTTTTAAATGATGATTTATCACCTTGATAGTATGAATCCCCAAGCATAACAAGCGGCTTAGAGCCTGTTGAAAACCCTACGCTACCAGCCCATCCGCATTCAAGCAGCATGAAAAGGTGAGTCTCTTTGAGGAAAAATTTATTTGCCTCTTTTCCTCCCCATGGGATGGATGCAATTCTATTCATCTGTTTTTTGACGTCTGATTTCGTTATATCGTTTTCTATTTTATCGTTATCTAATAAGCATCTTGCCCATTGCTCTGTAGTTTTTTTTATTCTGTCAGATATGGCAAAGTTAGACCTATCTATACTGGCAGCAAAAACCTTTGTCTTATCATCAAGTAAAATCATTCCATTTTTCTTTTCGTTTAATGGAGGTGATATGACATAAGAACCATCTGGTCTGTATGCGGTAAAGATCTTTCCGTCAAATAACACATTTGCATTGCCTTTAATGAAAAGTTTTGGAGATGCAGACAAATCACCAACCGAATACTCGCATGATAACTTTTCACTAGCCACGGCCAACCCAGAGACCATTAAAAGCCCGAATGCAAAAACGCTCTTCATATCCCTATCCCCATCGGTAAAAGTGATCACATCCTATTAAGGAATAGCACAAGCGCAACGGCGGCGATGATTTGTTGGACTCAATAAGCAGAAAACCCGCCAAATGGCGGGCCTATTTATTCTGTTCCATTAACTCGGAAACCAAGCGGTTTACTTCCTCTGCTTCCGATATACTCATAATAGCAGTGATCCTTTGCATTTTTTGATCTAGTTTGTAATCTGCAGCAACTCTATGGAAATGATATGTTTTTAATTTTAGACCCAATTTTTTAAGGGTTATCGGATCCAGTTGATATTTTTCCGCAGCCTCTCCATCACACAAATAGGAAAAAAGCCTTGCATGAACGCCACCAGAGATTTTTTCACCATCCTTGTTATGGCTTGGGACATCGCCATGAACAACACGAAGGGCCGAATGATACATGGAATAATAAGCCCTGCTGACAGCATTCCTTGTCCACAGCTCACCATCTTTGTCAGTAGAGGATTTTGCGATTTCTATAAAACAGGAGAAATCAACTGCCATTACTCACCGCCCGGTTCGAAAAAACCAACGCAATTACTGATTTCTAACCCTTCTTCGACCATCTTATCGATCAACTCATTATTGAGTGTTATAAGATAAGCGGGATCACTGGTTTGCAGAGTAATACTAAATGAGATAATTCCATCATCAGTGGAATCTATACGGCTCACATCAGAAGGGATCTTGTGCTTTTCAGCAACATACATTGCTGCACGTGCAACATTGATAACGTCCCTCGCCTCATCACCATAGCCAAGGAGGTTTTCATAAACTGAGATCGCATTTGCAGCAGAATCAGTTAGTTTCAAATTCATAGATTTAGCCATATGAACCGCCTTGCTAAGTAAGTCAAGGTCCGCCCAAAAAGCACCAACAACCAAAGCCTCTTTAGTTATATCAGGTTCACATACATCTATAGCTCGCTTTAGCACCTCGATTTGCTTGCTATAAATTGCTTTGTTGCCTAAGGCGCGAGAAAAATTCCCCCACGAAACAACATCCAAAGGGGCTAGTGCCAAAGCTCTGTCCAGAAGTTCGTAACCTTGCTCAAGTTCATCGCACACAATCATTGCAAGCCCCTCGATCGAAAGCCCCTGATAACGCTCAGGCAACTTACGGGCCTCTTTGATGATTCGATGGACTTCAAATTCGCTGAGCAAGTTCTTACCTTGGATTAAAGACTCACTAAGCAAGTCAATGAGCTCACCGGATTTTGGTTGCAGAACCTTCATTATTCCCTTACTAACTGTTTTTGGTGACAAAAAAGCAAAGCCATTGGCTTTGCAAGTGATTCGTTCTAGTTTTTATGTTCAAAAGTGTATTACCTTAAGGGTAATCCTTCAACTCTTGGTTGAATTCAGAGCCACCATAAAGTCACTAAAAAGCGCCCTAAAACACCTAAAACAGGCGTGTACCAGGATGCACCTTAAATGAACGCCTTTTGTAGAGCTTCTGAGTTCGTTTTAGGCGGTATTAAATCTATCTTCATTTTGTGCTCTTTGAGATTGGGATCGCATATAGACTTTTTCGACACCAAAAAGCCCACCTCAGTGGGCTTTTTGCTCTTTTGACATTCGCCTAGCTTTCCGCGCCAAATAGTCATCGGCCACCGCGTCGTACTCTTCCCGAGTGAAGCCTTTTTGGTCAGGGTATTTGGCAGCCAGCATCATCTGAAACTCTGTCATTGTCAGCGCCGCCGCCTCATCCCGATTCATGCCGAAGTGGCTCCGCGCCGCGCTGATGTAGTCGAAGGCCTTAAACTCGTTCGTCGTTTCGCCTGACTCATGGCGCTGCAGGCGGCGAACACTGGCCTTACCTACGATGCCATGCTGCATCAGGTGCTGTGCCAGTACTATAATGTCGTTTCTCGGCATCTGCCCGGGCCGGTAAACAACGTACCGTCTCCAACCCTTCCACTCACCTATCATCGGGGTGAGATCATCATCACAGCAGGCCTGCATGATATGCATACTCAGCGACAGCAGCCGTTCGGCGATGCGATTCATCGAAGGCGATAGCCAATCTGGGAAACGGCCAAGAGTGTCAGTACAGAGCTTGATGCCGGCGGCGACATCGCTACCGTGCACGGTGGCATAAGCCTGAACAATCTCCGCAGGATTGCCGATCCGCGTCATAGCCATCAAGGAAGGCCGCAGCAGGTAGTCTTTTCCTCCGTCACGGCCATCACTCACAGAGAACTCACCGATATCTATTAGTGCATTCATTTTCTTTCCCGGGTAACGAGCATTATCAAGGGCAGCCGAAGCCACCCTTTGGAATGTCCATTAGGTAACGGTAACCGTATGCACGGCCACAAAGTTGCCGTCTTCGGTGTTGATGATGATCTGCGCGCTGCCGGTGGCGACGCGGTTCACCGTGACGGTGGTACCGGAGGCGCTGGCAGTGGCTTTAGTTGGATCGGTTGATGCGACGGTGAAATCTTTGTTCGTCGCGCCGGTTGGAGCGATATTCACCGTGAAGGTGCTGGTGCCGCCTGCCGCGCCTGTGCTGGTAGCTGGGGTCACCGTTACTCCAGTCACAGCCACTGCCGTCACTTCGTTAACTTCGATGGTACTGGCATCGCCGACTTTGAACTCGGTGGAGAACGTGACGATGTCGTTGGTGCCGCCGTCAGAACTCAGCGCGTTGATGTTCATGTAGCCGATGAATTCAACCGGGCCGTAGTCCATGCGCACCCAGATGCCAGGCTGGCGCTTAGCTTTCAGTTCGTCAGCGAAATACTTGATGAACTTGCCAACACCGTACTGATCGAGCTTATCTTTCTTGCGCACTTCGCCTTCAAAGCTAAGGGTGAAGTCACTATTGGTGATGATGGTTTCGACATAGCCGCCGCCGTCATCCGCATCAGAAGTGACCGAGTTCGGATTGAAGTCGAAGCCCTTCGACGTACCAGCCGCCAGCGCCTTCCACTCAGATTCAAGCGGTTTGACATCCGGGCAGCCATCAGCGACTTCCAGCACGACCGCACCGCCGAAAAGGCGCTCGTTCGAGTTAGGGCAGTTAGCCATTTGAAACTCCTCTTTGACGTATAAAAAAGAAAACCCGCCGGAGCGGGTTATTTGGTTGGTATGGCTATTCGCCGTAAGTGCAGGCGAACTGGAGTCGAAAGACTATTCGCCCTTCTTCAGTAAGCACCGGCGCGGGAATGGCGCCCATGTTCTGAATGTAACCGACACACTCGTCAGCCATTGGGTTAATCTGGACGTAATCGACGATACGCTGCACGGCATTCAGCGCGTCTTTGCGCTTGTCCTTCGCGCCGACGACGTCAACCAAGACGTGGTATTCCGACCCGAGATCGGTACGGATGTTTGACCCGCCGTTTGGCCTGAATACCATGATCGCCTTCGACAGGTCGCCCGGGTCGTCGTACATCAGCTGCTGCACCGTGAAACCGGTGGTTAGCCCGGCTTCGCCGAACATGTTACGCACCCGTTCGTGCATCAGGGGTGTCATAGCGAAAGCTCCTTGCGCATCACTGCATCTATGGCATCGCGCTCTTCATTAGCGCCTTTGGTCAGGAATTGCGGCTCTCCATGAGGATCCCAGTAGTTGCCCGTTCCGGTCCCACCGCCGAACTCTTTCGGTTTCTGCGGGCCGAATTCAGACCGGTTACTGGTCACGCCGAAGTGCGCACGTGGCTGGCCTTTCAGCTTGCCGGATGCCTCATGGACATACGCCGCGTAGTTTGCCGAATAGCCGACGCGCCCGGTAATAACCACGCCTCCTGCATCGATTTCCCTGAACTGGCTGTTAACCAGCGTAGAGGTATCGATCGGGGTGTAATAGGCCGCCCGGGTGCCGATAAGCATCATCGCCGACTGGATGGCGCGGACAGCCTTCCGGCCCTGAACGTCGTTGATGATGTCGTTCAGGTGTTTTTTCGCCTGGGCAATGCCCTTCACTTTGATGCCCATGGTTAAACCCCCGTCAGTATCGCGAAATCGTCCGCCACTCGCTCAAATGTGTCGGCGTAGCGGATAACCTGCCGCACCTCATCAGCGCCAGCAGCAACCGGATCGGCGTCGGTAGATTCACCAATCAGGAGGTAGTCACCGGCGTCGGCCAGTGCGTACTCAGTCCAGACGGTATTCTTCACGACGATTTCAGCGCCCAGGCTGGCAAGGCGTTTCGACAACCCCCCGTGGTAATCGCACATGATGACTTGCGGCGCTGCGTAGCCCATTGGATCGCCGTATTCATCTTTACCTGCCAGCTTGCGCCAGATAGTGGCCTTCGCCGTGTAACTCCAGTTCGCTGCCGATGACATCAGCCCTCCCTCCAGCGCAGTAACTTCGCGCCAGTCGCCCGGATGCGCGGGCAGTTGATGAACCACTCGCCGTCCGATTTGACATAGCCGGTAGTTTGCCGCCCGGTGTCGGTCATCACCCATACCCTAGCGAATGAGCGCGGCATTGCCTGTTTAACGGATTTCCATTCCATCAGCAGCCACCAACCACATCAAAGAAGCCCACGCTGTTTCCGGCACTGATTGGCAACTCACCAGTGCATCCGCTGATATCGAGTCTGGACAACGTATTTCGAAGCCACGTTACGCCATCATCTCCGTATTCAAACGACCGCGAAGCACCAGATGGCGAACTTTGCGATTTTATACGGCGCGCACCGGATGATGTTGCCATCAGAGCCGCTGCGTAAATCAGAATGAGCTGCGCGGTGCAGTCGTCATATCCTGCACCTTCAAGGCAAGGGATAATCTTGTTCACCACGCAGAGGATCGGAGTAAGCAAAGCGTCAGGGATGGCATACCCCAATTCGGAGAGGAAGCCTTTCACGTCGTCAGCCGTAACTGGGGTCGCCATTGTTATTTCACCTTCTTCTTCAGTTCTTCCAGCGCGGCTTCGGCATCATCCGCGCGTTTCTTTTCTGCTGCCAGCGCGTCGGCGTGTGCCTTGTCTTTTGCTTCACCGTCGGCGATTAGCTTTTGGTTCTGCTCCAGCGCGTCGGCGAGTTGCTTTTGCAGGCCAGACAAATCACCTGACGGTGCTGACGGCGTTGCCATCTCAAACACCAACTTTTCGCCCTTCTTCTTGTCAGTGTCCTTTGCTTTGCCAGACGCTTTCCAGCGCGCTGCTGTTGCATCGTCCACTTCCACGACCGCACCAACCTCCAGTTTGCGGAGGTTGGCACCGGCGAAGACGTTACCTGCTGTGATTTCTACCAGTGCCATTCTTTTCTCCTTAGCTGTTCGCGAAGAGCACGCCATGTTTGAGGTTGATATCCTGCTTGACCATCAGGCCCATAGCGCCCCAGGTGCGCCAGATGTAGTCGCTGTTGTAGAACTGACGTGGGTCAGCAACAGTTCCCACGGCCTGACCAGTTATCGGAGCGATAACACCGGCAGTCAGCGGAACCACCAAAATCTGGTTGCCGGTGAGTTCGGCGTCTTCTTTCACTGCGGCAATGCCGGACAGCTTCAGGATTTCCTGCAGGATGGTGCCGGACTGGTAATTGTCGCTGAAATAGCGCTCCCAGTTGGACATGATCTCGCTGGATACGTACCAGGTCTGCGGAGCGTACTGATTATTGGTGATCTTCATGGTGTCACGCAGGGCGATCGCACCGTTTCGGTTCTGTTCTGCGGTTGTAGTGCGGCTGGAGAAGTCGATGTTCAGGCCAGCTGCGCCCAAATCAACCTGACCGACGCGCTCATCGTTCTTCAGGCCTTTCCATGTTTTGCCGTCGAAAGTAACAAAGTTTCCTTCTGAGTCGCGGAAACCGTTGAACATGTATTCCACGATTTTACGGCGCACATCATCAACAGAACCGCGCTGCGCATCAGCCAGGGATGCCAGAGCAGAGCCTTTGTTGAAGATCGGATCACGCCAGTGGAACTTAAATCCGCTGTCGTGCACCGGAACCATGGTGCCGTCAAAGCTGTAAGCGCGGGCATCCAGCGCCGCGCCAATCTGGCCGGACATGGAAGTGTGCGCCCAGCCACGACCGCCGGTACGCGCATATTCATACACGGACTCTTCCAGGCGGACAGAGCGTGACAGTGGCATCAGGTCGTTGAAGAGGGTGAACTCGGTGTTCGGTTCGAACTGTGCCAGAACTGTCTGGTCGTACGCGCGGTACATGCGGCGGATATCGTCGACAGCGTTCACCGCGTCCAGATGTCCGTTTTCACCGAAGCGAGCACGGGCAATGAAGTCAGCGACAGACTGCGAGCTCATGTTGCGCGCCATCTCCAGCTCGCGGAACTGCGCCTGGTTGACTTCGAGGTTACCGGTGCGTTCACCGATAGAGCGAGAAAATACAAGCATTCAGATGCTCCTTACTTGATAACGACGCGCAGCAGATCGCCTGCAGCAACGGTGTACGCCGTGTCTTCTTCGACATATGCGCGGATGGACTCGCCAGAAGCGTGGGCTTTCACCTGGCCGTTTGCGATGGATAACGGCTGGCCTTTTTTGTACGTGCCGGCAGCGGCTCGCACGTTCAGAAACATGCCCTGCATCGGGTGGATGGCGACTACCAGCTCGTTGATGGGGATTGAATCATCAACCGTCTGGCAGCGCAGATAATCGAAATCAGCGACATACAGGATCGCTTCTTCGTTACCATCCACGGAGGCAGTGAATTTTCCTGCTGAGAAGAAGCCAACGGTGCCCGGCTTGGTGGCCGCTGCCGCCGCACCTTCACGGTTAAGCAGCGGGTTAGGGAATACGCCACCGGCGTGGATTACGTGTTTTCCGTCTTTAGCCATTTTTTACTCCGGCATTTCGCTGACTGATTGGGTGTTAGTTGCCTGGTGGCGGAATGCACCATTCAGGCCGGTTGAGGTCTGGCATTGCGCGAACAACTCTTTCAGCGGTTCGCCGTCGAGGGCATTGACTGCCAAATCGGTCATGCCGAACTTGGCTTTCACCGCGGTGCGCATGCTTGCCTTCTCAGTCTCTGCGCCTGCGCTGAACTGGCTGTTGAGCGCTGCCACCTGATCGGAGAGAGTTTTCGCCCAGACTGGCATCTCTTCGCTGTTGGTGGTTTGCTCTTTTTTCTTCGGCTTGCCGGTTGCCGGGTCGATTTCTTCGTCGCCGTTTTTCTTGGCGGCGGCTTCGTCGGCCTTCATCTGGTTGTAAGCGTCCATCAGCTCGGCGTCGGACTTGCCTTCGGTCGGCTTACCAGCGGCTTGCAGCGCATTGATAATCAGTTGTTTCATCGGATCGTTCTCTCCGTTGGTTTTAATCTCGTACTCAGTTGGTTTGCGCACGACTTCTACAGGTTCGCCGACGAGCGATACTGCCCCGTCAGAGATGAGGTACTTCTGTTTGAATAGATTCCGGCCAGATGTGGTCTTCTTCTCTTCTTCGAAAATCAGATAGTCCGGGTAAATGCTGACGACACAGCGCCAAGAATCAGGAGTGTTTGCGCGAATTGCTTCACGCAGCGATGCGGCGATCTCGTCGAAGGACATCCCGCCGTCATTAGCGACAAAGAACTTTATTTTGTTCAGCCATCCGTCTTTACGGTTGTCGCTAACAATCGCGTCCTGAAGGTTGCAGACCTCAATTTCAGTCTCATCACCTTCGGCATTAACGAAGATGCCCACGCCCTCCTCCGGCGTACCGGCGCCGGGCTCATCAAGCAGCACCGCGACATGGTCAAACATCATGTTGGTGGCGATTTCGTTGTATTTCTTTCCCTTCGATTCGCCATTGGCGGCTATGCGGGAATACAGCAGACCGGTTGAGATGTGTATCGGGTCGGAGTTGGTACCGACTGCCATCTCATCCAGGCGGTTGATGAGGCGCTGGCCCTTATCGCTGGATTCGGCGTACTGGCGATTAACGTACATGTCGCCCGTCACCTTCCCGTCTTTGTGGCTGACGTTCTGCAGCCAGGCCCCGACGTGGTACTCGTTCACCGCCTGAACATCGCGCGCTGAAACATGCTTGCCATCCACCTTCGGGTGCCCCAGAGGCATCGGGTTACGTTCGAGCGTGTTGTAGGCCTTTTCGATTTCTGCTGCCGGGTACAACTTCCGATTCATCACGATATCGTCCACGACAGGCGTGATGCCGCGAACCACGATATGTGGCTTGCCGTTGACGGTTTCAGTGGTGATGTTTGAAGCGGAGTTGACGACGGTCAGCACGTTAACGCGGTTGCGTTTCATGCTGGGTCCTCATGGTGAATTTCAGGCAATAAAAAACCCGCAGAAGCGGGTTTATGGTTCAATCTTCTCTGTGACGTCTCGGTCTTTCATAGCAGCGCTCTCCCGTTGCATAGAAGAGCATTTCATTTGCTTGCAGGAAAGCTCTATGTTCAGCTTCTTCATGACGATCCAGCCTTAAGGCTCGAAAAATATCAGATGATAAATCTGTACTCTCTATTCTACCGTCCGTAGAACCTGATACCGTAACATCTGCTTTTGTTACGATAGTGCAAACAACCCGATAGGTTTTATACAGCGGATTTTCAAGCTCTTTATTCCATTCAAACTTAATACTTTTAATTTCCATTTTCTCGCCTTAACTATTGATGTGCGTAGTTAATTAAGCGAGCCACTTTTTTCTTTCTTTTGCAAGCTTATCCGCCAACCCTTCGTTGAATATGCTGCCGTCGTCATTGAGCAGTACCGGAATCTGGCTGCAGTAGCAGTTATACCGGTTGCCGTTTTCGGCGTAGAAATCACGCACCTCTTCCGTGATGTAGACCCTGCCGTGCCGACTGGCGTGCCAGCTCCGCGTCGTAGGCTTAAGTGCAGACAGCCACATCAGCCCGGTATTCAGCCCGAGACGGTCAGCGGCCCAGTCTGTTTCATTCCACTGCGCCTGGCGCAGCGCGCCGACCTGCTCAGTCTGAGCGATGTTCTTTGCTTTCGACATCGACACATCGAGACGCTTGCTGATGACGCTGGCCGTCTCACGAGGGTTAACGCCACGACCTATTGAGTCTGCGATGACGTTCGCCAGATCCACACGCGCTGCATCGCTGACACCCTTCCAGTCGCTGTATGTACTGATGTAGGCGCTGGCTATCTGGTTCTGGTAGGCCGGGCTGGATAGCAGTTGCTGCAATGTGGTCTGGCTGGCGTAGGCCTGAGACTGCACTGACAGGTTGGTGAAAGCGTTGCGCGTACCTCGCTCATATTCTGCTGAAACATAATCCAGCGCCCAGAGGTTCTGACTGCCACCGTCGAGTAAAGCGTCATCCAGGATGGTCTGGACAATCTGGAGCAGGTCAGCAAGTTGCGCAGCCGACATGTCGTAGATATAGCGGCCAGCGTTAATCTGATACAGCGAAGGCTCTGCACCCTCGTTGTTGCACATCAGCCAGGACTGCTCGCCGTTAGTTTCGCGAAACTGCCCGGACAGGCGCTGGTCAAACAGCGCTTTCAGACGACGCTTTATCGTCAGATAGCGCTCATCGATGTCACGAAACATTCGCCCTACCTGCCGCGCTGACTGCGTGGGGTCCGCTTTATTGCGCGGTACGATTGGCGTCCCGATTCGGGTCTGCACTGTCATCATCATCTGTCAGCGGATCCTTACCGGGTGGTTTTGCGTTAGGGTCTGGCGTTTCTGGCTCCTTCCGTGGCTCCAGTTCTCCGACGGCGCGCACCTCGTTCTCATCGACAGCCGGAGTGCCAAAGGCTTGCTGGGTCTTCGTCGCCACGTCAGCCATCACCGCCATGTTGGCCAGCTTTTCTTTCTCGCTCGGGGCCAGTAAATCTGACCAGACCAATGACACCTCACCGGACGCGGGAGGTTCAATAATGCCGACCATCCAGAATCGCTCAATTACGCGGGTAATAACGTCTGACTGGAAGCCCCAGCGGCGACCGTTACAACGATTCGCCCAGGCCGTTTTATCCTCTTCAGAGGCGAGATTGCCTGTCTGTTTGCCAAACATAATGTTGAACGGACATTGAATTGTTGAGGAGAACGAGTTTGCCGAAACTGTCCAGCTCGGCGTTGGGTCGGCGGCGGCGACAGAGAGTACCGAGGTTTTTCCTCCTTGGGTAACCAGTGCTGCATCGGTACCGCTATTGAGTTTCGACACCTTGTCATTCATTGCGTCACTGAGTTTGTCATAACCGGCTTCTTTCGCCTGCTTGATCAGTGAATCAATACTTACCTTTTCATCAAACTCAGTCACAACCGTACGGCTCGCGTTTTTCAGGAAGCCCTCGGCGCTGCCGCCCTTCGTTTTCTCGATGTCCAGGAGGTCGTTATAGCCAGCCTCCAGTAGCGGAATTCCGGAGAGGATGTTGTCATCCTCAGAACCTTCACAAAGCAGAATGATGCGATCAGGGTGTACCTGCACCGAGCGCGGGCTCTTGTAGGTTCCCTCATCACCGACAGGTTGCTCATTAAACTGATAGCTTACAGGCTGCCCGTAAGTTTCAGACCAGGTATCGATATCCAGGTTGCCTGGCAGGATCTGAGGCTCCCACGCTGGTATGAGTTTCACCAGTGCTTTGCTGCCGAGTTTTTTCACTACATCGACATCAATTGGCTCGCTCCAGTCCCGGCTGTCACGCACCTGAATCAATAACGCAGAATAACGGCCCACCATATTGCGGCGATCGGCATCCTTGATTTTCGCCCAATGCTTTTTCATCAGCTTAGTAACGGCTTTTTCCCACGCCGTCGTGGCTGTTGACTCCCTGTCCTCGTCGCCATCAATGATGGTGGGCAGATCAACCCAACAAGCGTCGAGCAGCTTGTGTACCGCCGAAAACCCCGTAGAGCCGCGACGATACTGGCGATAGAAATTATCGAAAGTAAGCTTATCGGGGTAACCAAACTCGTCCCAAAGCTTAGTGCGCTTCACATTGCCATTACGCCCTGCATAAAGCATGCGCTGGCGCCCTATAGCATCAGCAAGGGCATTAACGAGGAATTTTTCCCCGGTGCTTAATTCACTCACTGATGAGCTCCTTAGAAGAATACTGCGCCGACCTGCTTGCGGTTGTTCTTCGCAACAGCGAAGTAGCGGAAGCCGTCTGCACCGTGAGAGGTAAAATCGTGGAGAGGTTTATCTTTCCAGCAGCCTCGCTTGTCATCCCATTCTTTGCGATACCCCTCAAGGTGGGAAATGCCCTCAGCACACTTCTCTTCATCGAATACGCAGGCCGGGAGGATTTCACGTACCGATTCAATGCCAGTATCAACGCCTGTTTTTGGCACGACATTAAACGTCATTGAGTACATCTGGCCGTCAATCTCATAGCCTTCTTGCGCCAGCTCTTTGCGTGACTTCGCGTCTGCGCCGAATTCGCGGTTTTCTATATCGTGTGGGCCCCAGTGCTCGCCGTACTCATAGCCGCGGTCTTTCAGCACCTTCATGTAGTGCCGCAGGCCCTCTCCTGAATTTTCGTAGTAGTCGATAACGTGGAATTCGGTACCAACCTCACGAACAAACCAGATCGCCGTGGAGTCGCCCACGCCGATATCCCAGAAGGTATGAACCGGGAGGTGGGAGTTATCAGGCAGAGTGCCGATGCGCTTGTTGGTGTAGAGCCAGCGGAATTGTTTGGCGTAATACGCGCCCTCAACCGACTGCTGGAATGCCTCAGCTGGTATGGTCGGGTATTCCCGCTTCATATCGTCGCCGAGCGTTTTCTCTTTGGCGTAATACCAGGCGCGCTGGCGCTCGTTGACGACAACGCCGTGCTTAGCCTCCATTTCGGCGAAGTAATCAACCAGGCGCTGCGGCAGAGGCTCTACCGGGTCGATGGCGTACTGCGGATTCTTCCACCAGGAGAAGAAGAAAAACTTCCAGTCCAGATTGGATAATTCTTTCCCCTGCAACAGCGCTTTCTCAGCGTCCTGGCAGTAGTCGTAGAAATATCCCGCGCGGCCTTCAGCCGTACTTTCCAGAGTAATAACGCCGCCGAGTGGAACGGCTTCAAAAGCGCCGGTAACAATCTCCTTCGCCTTCTCCGGGTACTTTGCGCATATCTTCCCGAACTCTGACACATGAAGGCTGTATAGCGTCCCGCCACGAAATGACGTTGAAACCGTTACGCTCCCCCCTTTTGAGAACACGTATTCACTCGTGGTCTCTTTGACCAGGGGGTTTGCCAGTTTTATGTCATCGGTCATTCGCTGATAGGCGAATTGAGTCTTGTTGCGGAACAACCTTTCAGCGTCAGGAAGCGAGTGGGCGATCAGTGCGCATTCTTTTTTGTGGAAGATAGCCAGATCCAGCTGAATGATGCAGACCTCAGTTGTGAAGCCAAGCTGGCGAGCCTTCAAAATGACGTTGCGGTCATGCATCCCATCGAAATACTCCAGTTGTTCGGGAGTCATTTTGAATGTTACGCATTTGCCGTTCTTGTCTTTAATTTTGTAGAGGTTGTTGAGGCGCCAGAACCTGTTTTTCAGGAGCGTTCTCTGCTTTTCTGTTAACACAGTGACTCCTTACAGGTCTTCATCTCCTATCTCATCCATGACCGAAGCCACTGAGCTAACTGCTACCCCACCAGAGTGCTCAACCTTTTGTTTGTTCGTGTATGCGTCCCCGACCTCTTTTGCGGCCTGCTCCATCAGAGAAGCGGCCAGCGCCATGTTTTTCATTCCCTCAGCTCTGGTCATCATCCGGTCAAGCGCACGGAGACGATAAGCCTTGTTGGCGATCGGAATGTCGCTTAATTCGGTCTGGAATCGCTTACGGGTTCCGTTGAATAGCGCAACCCATTTCTGCGCAAGCCCCTTGCCGTTTGCTTTCGTCGGGTCATGAGATTCGACCTGCTGGCGTGTGATGCTCAGGCCAAATTCTTTTTTGACCGACTCAACCACCTGAGAGGGGGTATCGAAGCAGGCAAGAGACTGAACGATGAAGGCTTTGACCTCACCTTTCAGTGCCGCCATAAATCACCTGCCTGTCATAATCAGTCATAAAATTCACGCCAGTTTCAGCATGCACGTTCCGCATGCCCTGGCGATATTGAGGTGAGAGACTTCCGCTGGAGCATTTGCCGCATCAACCAACTCCTGCACTTCCACACTGGCACCGTAACGCCTTACGACACCTACGAACTCTTCGACATCGTGACCTCGCAAAGTAAGCACTGGATGCCCGGTCTCTTTGTTGAACTTAGGTGCGCCAAAATCATCGGTGGCCTGGGCAACGTGGTAAAGCTCGTGCTCCACCAGCGCGCAAAATTCGAGGTCGCTACATTGGGAGCAGTAATCGGCAGCAAGCGTGATGATGAACTTCGGGATGCGCCCGAACCATTCATACATCTGCTGTTCCATTCGGGCCTTTTGCCATCCACCAGCGCGCAGCATTACCTGTTCGGCCTGACCGAGAACGTAGCGCCCTTTCTTCGCGAATGAGCCTGATGCCCACATAAACGCTATATCAGCGTCTGCGAGGTGGAAGTGGTCAGGATTATGCAGATGCCCAGCATCGGCAATGATTTGCTCCTGCACCCATTCGTAAACACCTTCAGCGGGTATCAGGCGGGTGTGGGGGGCGAACTCTTCAACGAATGTAGTTGTTGGCAGTGGTCGGCGTTCGGCTTCATTCCCCATGGTTATCTTCCTATGGTTAAGCCATTAAAAAGGCCACTTGAAAGTGGCCTTTGTGATGACAATGAAGAACTACAGGGAGGTAATTCAACAATTAAATAAGATCACTAAGAAATTTTAAGCTGCCACTGATAGTTAAATCGGGTCTGCTCAAGACACTACCGTTGAAAACAGCGCCTTCACCTACTTCCTCAAACTGAAGCGCAAGATCTACACTGTCGACACCATTAAAAACAGTGGTGTCGTTAGGATTGTGGCGCACCACTTGAAGAGTTACGCCACTAGACTTGATTAATCCGCGGTAAAAGCATACGTAATCACCACCATTTATATGATTATCACGAATTGAAACTATCCCGTCACATTGTCCGTTGGGATTAACATTGCTGTCAAAAACCACCTTGTAAATGCCATCTTTCATTTTTGCATCCTTAGTAATTTTTCCGTACGGGGGAAAAATTATACGATTCTTAAATGAGAGCAGCAAAACATTACTCATTATCGCAGGCACTCAGTGAATGCCTGCTGTAATGCCAAGAAAAAATGTGCCTAAGCAGCTCTTTTCACTTTATATAAGCTTTATTTTTACTGCATATCCTTCAAGACCAGACATGGTTTCATTCGGTATAAACTCAATCTCAGAAACCTCTTTGCCAGTTTTTTTGCGGATCTCTGCAATTTTTTTACTAATAAAAGCAGAAATTTCTTCCTCAACTTTACGCTCCAGCTCTTCTTGTTTCATACATACTCCTTGTTCATACCCAAGCTTATAAAAATCATAGGTTATTTTTTCATAAGGCGCAGGAATCACCATCCCGGATATTTCTTAAAGAAGCCTTTTAACTGCATACTAAATCCCGCTCTTGCATATGGCTTTCTTCCACGCTTACGCTTGTTAAATACTCTTTTTCAGCCAGACTCAGTGCGAGTCATAAGGAAAGAGCGCCTCACCAGGGCTGATCTCAGGGATGAGAATTCACTCCTCAACTCTGCTCTGGCGGAACGCTTGTATCCCATTAGAAGTTGTCTGCAATATTGCCCTCCCACGAGAGGGCTTTTTTTTATTTCAGACACTGCTCACGCACATACGCTTGCAGACCTGTCAGTTGTTTGGTGACCGTTTCGATTCGCTCTCTGAGGGTGAAATAATCCCGTTCAGCGGCGTCAGTAAGTCGGGCGGTGTTGCCATCATCCACGCTGGTGGTGCTGGCCGTTCCGTTCGTGGGACATTTTGCGTTGACTCGCAGCCCACACTTGCCAGAGCTAACGCAACGCTGCAGATCATCAAGCTGCTTTTTGGCATCTCCTAAATCCTTCGTGTATTTCTCATCCAGTGCGGCAACGTCACGCTGGCGCACCTTCATATCGTTAATGGTGTCGTACGCCAGCAGCAGGTCGCCCTTCGCTTTATCGCGCTGCTCTTTATAGGCAATGGCGTTATCACGGTAGTGATTCACAAAGAACACCAGCAAGCCGATTAGCGCCAATACCGCCAGTTGCAACCAGTAACGCTTAACAAGCGCGGCAATCACGACAGGAACAGAGCACGCTCTGCCTCGCGCCGACGTGTAAGCCCATTCAGGACTTTTCCGCCAGCTTTATTCCAGCGCAGGAACTCATCAGCGGTACCAGCATAATCACGGGCGTTGAGTTTACGCAGCAGGGTTGATGTAGACAGCGACCGGGTGCCGAGGTTATACGTGAACGACACCAAAGCATCGAACTGCCCCTGAGTCACACTGACTTTAACCAGGCGTGACACGTCGTTTTCGTAACTGATCAGCCCAGCCTTCAATAGGCGCTCCGCCGCTTCCTGATTAATCCTCATCCCGGCACGAATCGGGTTTCCGTCGACAGGCTGAGTCCAGCCATAGCCGATCGTCCACACTCCGACGCTATCCTGGTAAGCAGTAAGCTTGCAGCCTTCGAATTGCTTGATCAGGGCAATACCTTTCTCGCTGGTTTGCATGGACTACTCCGTTATAACGACCTTTGCCAGGTTCCCGCGCGCCAGCCACACCGCCATGCAGATGACGGAGTTAAGTAGCAGATCACCGAGATTAACCTGTACGTAGTGGCCGAGAAGAATACTGAAGGCATTAAAGCCGGCGGCCAGGATGACCAGATATGCCAGAACGGCCACCAGCAGGCGGTGGCGTTTACCTTCTTTGCGAAAAAACATCAGCCTGAACATGATGAGCAGGCACACGATGGCGTTTGCGTCCATCAGGAACAGTTGCCATGTCATTTGTCTTCCTCCCCCAGCCCTGGCATGTTCCCCGTTTTTGATTTGCGGAGAATGCGCAGCAGGACTGCCACGGATATGGAAGCAGTAACGATTGCCCCTACGGCAGGAGAGACTTCGATAGATGCCGGGGGCGTCATCAGGCTGAGAGGGGTGTTGATAATCCCTGCCATGATTTTTGCCATCGGCACCGAGAAGAACACGCCGCTGATAAATGAAATCAGCGCAAATATCGCCTGCTTCCAGAGTTGATGAGGGTCTGAGGTCAGCACGTATAATGCTGTACCGGCAAGCGACCCGAGCATCACCGCAGGCGTGGCTTCCGGGAATAGCGTGGCGAACGTTACACCGACCGCAGCCGATGTAATGCCGCTGACAACAGTGAGTGGCTCAGACATAAGCATTCCGTGTGTAGAAGAAAAAGGCCTCGAGCTGCATTAACGACAAAACTCTGATTGAAGTTTCCCGAGGCCTGAAATAAAAACCCGCTCATGGCGGGAAGATGTGAGCACTGCAATGTCGGCCATGGGGTTGCCGAAAATACCCTGGCTGGGTATGGTCTGCCTGGCTGGATTTGAACCAGCGACCAACCACTTAGAAGGCGGCTGCTCTGTCCGCTGAGCTACAGGCAAATAAAAACCCCGGCATATAGCCAGGGATCTGAATTCTTCGCCACTAACCGTAGTGGCCACGCTCATGCCCTTGAGGTGCTGTCGCATCATCGCCGCTGATAACCGGTGCGCGGCTGGCCGTCGCGCTGCTTTACCGGAGCTTGTTTTGATATCAGAACCTTAACCCGTCACTACACAGGCTCGCCCAGTGGCTACTCAGGGCAGCATCATGACTACTGCATTGCCTTTCGGCTGCGGTCAATCCGTATTATTTGCACATAATCACACCCTCCAGAAACGACAAAGCCCCGCAATATGCGAGGCCTTTTAATCGTGAATCTTATCTTCCTGCCGCCGATTACAATTCAGGCAGCATATCAAAGTAGACTCAAATATGGCTTGTTTAGTTCGGTTTTGCAATACTTACATGTAAATTTGATGCCTTTTGATGTGAACGTGATCGGCAAACTGAAATTAGCGATTGCTTATCCAACGCGAAGAATATTCTAGCCATAGCCAGCCAATGAGGTTTATACGTCTCCGTCCATGTTGAATCAGCCACCCCCATCAAAGATGCAAGTTCAGCAAACTGATAACTCTCACGCCGGGCCAGTTGCTCTTTAACGTCCTGGGCAGCCAGCCAGATGAGGGCCTTCAGCTTTTCTTTGGTCTTCCCCGCTATGCGTCGCTCTTTTATCGTTTCGCTGAACAACTGCCAGCCATATTGCACAATCGCAGCCTGAAGGCGAAAATCAATATCATGAAGGTAATTCCACTTCACCCAGGCGCTTTCGGTATCTTCCAGTTTCGCGATGGCGCGGCGCCAGCTTGCCGTTGAAAACTCTACCGGGATGACCTGAGGGATAGAAGTTCCTTTGGCATGTGACTGCTTACCGGGCACTGGTGGGTTTCTAAGCATGATTTTCTTGCCAGATACCTCATCTAAAACATACTGGCGCTTTCGCGGGTACCGTTCGTGCGTGAACTGGAGCTGTTCCACCAGTGCAATAAGCTGTCCCTTTGTGCGGCCGCTAAAGTCGGCAGTGGCCAGCGCGATTTCTTCGCGGACATATTGCAGATATTGTTCGTTCATGCGGCGGCCCCTGTAGTTTGCTGCGATGGTTGTTTAACTGGTTCTTTGGTGTGGCGCGCAATCGCCTTGAGACATGCACGCGCAACGCTTTCGGCCTGGTACCGGTTGAAGTAGAAGACGGTCATGCGGCCTCCTGCTGTTTGAGCGCTTTCAGTTTCGAGCGGTATTCGTCCCGGATCCGGATATAGTCATCGCGAGTCAATTTCGTCAGCGCGTGTGGCCCCATCAACGTGTCAAAGCGCTCCTGGCCGATCTTGGCCATCAGCGCTGGTCGGTATGCGGTGAGGTTTCCGGAGAGGTGGTTATTGCAAACCGAGCACTGCTTGTGGCAGTTATCCTCATCAAATCGCAGCTCCGGGTTGGCTCCAGTCGTGCGGTAGTGCCCTGCGTGGTACTGGCCATCATGATGACGGTCGCAGCTTATGCACGGTAGATTCCGGTCCCGGTACCGGATGAAATCGTTGAAGGCCTTCTGCGCCTGCTTGATGAAGTAGCTGAGCGGCTTCACCGCCATTCGACGTTCGGCCTGGCGCTGGCGATCAGCTTTTTTTTCCGCCACCAGCCTGGCTTTATCTTTCCTCTGCTTTTCTGCTTTTGCGGCGTCGTTCGCAACTTTGCCATGGGCGTTAGCGCATTCAAACGAGCATACAAACTGGCCGTCACGGGTCGGATGAAACCACTCACGGCACACGGTGCATTTACGGCGTGGTTTCTTTTTCAGAATGGCAGGCATTGTTGTCCACCTCCCTGAATGCTGTTCAGTTCCCGCCGGTGCTCATTCAGATAGCTGTTCCAGTGTGCCTGCCGAATTATTGATGCCTGTTCTTCAGCCAGGACCGGCTCACGAATTGTCTTCCCTTTTCGGTGATGGTCTTCCCGAATCACCTCACCTTTCTGATAAAGGGCCTGACAAAGGGGGCAATAATCCCTTGTTTCCATGCTGCCGGCTTTACCTGAAAAGAAGATGTTTCCGTGCCAGGTCCCACACGTCGAGCACATGGGCGCATCACATGTGAACATTCCCCGAGCGTTACATAGGTGAGGATTTTCATCCTCGTCTGCATCCCAGCCGATGATCCCATCGCAATAGAGCGTTGCGGGCTCACCGCAGAAAAGGCATTTCTCCTTTTTAGCCATGATCACCCCGCATAACTCATCAACTGCGCCGCAGCGTTCTCTGCTTCCGCTTTGCTGGTAAATGCGCGGGAGAGGATGAAACGCCATAACACGTTGAGAGATTCGTTGTAGAGAGGGGCAAACGTGGTGTCGTCCATGTTTGCAAATGAAATGCTTTTTGCTCGCTTGCGCTGGGTGCCATCCGGCAGGTTAACGATGTCATAATACCCGGCGCTTACTATGACCCATTCCCGATAAGCGTCGAACGATTTACTGGCAGTGATATTTGATGAACGGCGCTCTGCTACGTCAGCAAAGAACTCTTCTGCATAAGACGTAAGGACGTCACCGCTACCCACCCGGAGGGACAGATAACCCACATAGCGATTTACTATGGATTTTTCAGCAGGCGTTATCGCACCGCCGTTCGGCTCCCAGTATTCGAAGCCCAGATTCAGGAGAGAGAAATATTTGCGGTGTAAAGCGGCATTGCGTACCTGGCGGAATTCGCCTTCCAGTACCGCGCCGAGCTTACATTTAGAATGCAGAAAATCGCTGCTCTCCGGTGTAGCGGGGATCAGGATTCCTGAGGAGTGCTTGAGAAGTTGTAATTGCGCCATGGTTTTCTCCGTGGCGCACAGGTTGTCAGTTGTTCAGGCTGATACTGGTATTATGAACAGGTGATTTCTGAAAATCAAACCAACAAACCAATATTTTAGATATCTGATTCCCGGTAAACATAACAAGTCCCATCCACCCAGAACGAATGGAAATACGACTGGGTTTTAGGCGATTGGGTAGGCACGGTCAGCGGAAGTAACGCATTCGCTACTCTGACGAAATCCTCGAACCCTACTCCCAAGCGCAACCGGCACAACTCATCAATATCCGACTGATTATCATTGTCATCAGGGTGCGGATACATCGCACGCAACAAGCTTTCAAAATCCTTATCTTCCATTTTTATCTCCTTATTTTTTAATGGCCCCGGCCATATCAATATAGCGCGGGTCGCTTGCGCGCGGAAGTTGTAGGCTCTTCTCACGATAGAAGCGCACGCGCTCCATGAAGTATTCGCGAAGGTGTTCAGGCTGTTCACGTGCCACCTGTTCGGCGATAACCGGCATGTTCATGCGCTCTTTGTACGCTACCCCAGCAACTGCCAAATCGACGTTTACCTTGTCCATTTCTTCCTGCGGTTTTGCTGCTAAATTCCAGTCGCTCATGAAGATGCCCTTAGTCTTGCCGCCAACTTCATAGAATCGGTAAACAACGTCACAAGCGACGGCTTAAGCCCAATTTCTTCGACAAATTCCTTTGCAGAAACGGTAATTAACTCGCTATGAAATTTAATAATCTGCATCTGAATAGTAACAGTGCGGTCGCCTTTCGCTGCTGTATCGACCGCGTGTTTTATTGCTGCAAACATTTCTGATTTTTTCATTGGGGGTACCTCCAGACTGGAGTATATCCCCGCTCTTGATTTATCACACCCCTTTCGGCGCTGAGGCTAGTAAGCGTTCGATTTCTTCGTGGGCGTCATAGCACTGTATCGCGCTAAAGCACCCACGGCTCCCATCGCTATCAAACAGCCGATGAACAGCCTCGACTAAACCTGCCGGAATATTTTGAGGTGTGTTTTGTGTTTCAGTCTGGAGCATGGCGGCGCGGCATTCTTTCGCAACACCACGTAATATCATGGCTGCGTAACGCTTGCGCCGGTCTTCTTCGAAGCATTCCGCTGATATTGCGGCTGCATCCATCCTTTCGGCATGACTCTCTATGATGCTAATCACCTCATCAGCCACCGCTGCCGGGATTGATGGCGCGGGGTGGGTGTAGAGCGGACCAGGTGGGATATCAAAACTACGCAACTGTACATCGCATTTTCTCTCCTCGTTAGGATGAGACCATGCAACAACATCAGCCACCGGCTCTTGCTCGTATGCCACCAGTGCGAAGCGGGCCAGCTCCTTGACCACGGCAGGCGGTGCCAGATTGTCATTGAAATGGTCGTAAAGGCCGATAATCGTTTCAGTATCGTTCTGGCTGATATCTTCATTCGTACCATCACGCACCGTTATGATTTCATCAGCCGCTTCGATAATTTTTTGCAGAAGCTCTTTGCTCAGTTCGTGTGTCATACGGACTCCTTCACGAAGATAATCCAGTGGGTTTTGTCGCCTTTTCCGGTGCGCTGGCCAATCACTGGTTTTGCATCTGTCAATGCCAGAATCTGGCTCACTGGTATTTGGGTTTCGTTCCATTTGAAGATGAGAACGCCGTGTGGCCGCAACACCCTGAATGCTTCTGCGAACCCAGCGCGAAGGTCATCACGCCAGGTGTCTTTGTTCAGTCGACCATATTTCTTGCCCATCCAGGCGTTTTCACCAACACGCTCAAGATGTGGCGGATCGAATACCACAACCGGGAAAGAGGCATCGGCAAACGGCAAATCGCGAAAGTCGGCGACAACATCAGGATTGATGACCAGGCTGCGCCCGTCACAAAGCTTGTGCTCTTCGGTTCGGATATCGGAGAACACGGCGCGTGAGTCCTGTTTGTCGAACCAGAACATGCGGGAGCCGCAGCACATGTCTAAAATTCTCTGCTCCAACTTCACTCCCCTCCCACGACCAATTTAACTTCGGCATCAAGTTCCTGCCTTTTTACGCGGCGGGCATGGCGATGCTCTCGTTTGATTCCTTCCGCTCTGGCATGAACTGAACGGCGATTGTTGTACTTATCCGCAGGGTATTTATCGTGACCCGGGCAACAGTGGCCCGGAGCTAAAACATCACAAATTTCGCGCTTCACTTTTCTTCCCCTCCCACGGTCAGGGTGATGCCAGCGGCTGCGCGTTCTGCTTCGCTTTGCTCCCAAAACCACTGGTGAAGCGCCATAAGCTCTTCGTCAAGCGGCGCATATTTACGGTCAAAGTAGGCCTGAGCATCTTTCTCCGCTTCGTCAGGTAGCTCGCCAGGTCCAAACAGTGTGTTATAAATCCAGGCTAAACCATTTTTAGCGTCGCCAGTTCCTTGCCATTCGATAATTGCCGCCTGCATGACCAGGAGGTTTTTGCCAAACATCAGGTCGGTTTCTTTGAAGCGCTTGCGGATGTATTCATTCTCGCCTTGTAATTGGTCGATGCGCTTCGCCTGATCAGCAATCAGCGCCTTATCAGCGTCACGCTCTGCCAGCAGGGTTTCAGCAACATTTGCCAGAATGGTTGCATACTCAGCGTCGCAGCAGGATGCGCAGATGGCGCTGCCATCGTCTTCCGTTACGGTATCTTTATGATGCCCGCAATAATCGCAGGTGCGCATTACGCTCGCAGTCCAGTTACGGTGTTTGCGCTTCATCTGCGCCTGGAGTGCCTGAATCTGTTCGTTGCTAATCATTGCTATTGTCCTCGCAGCAATAGTGCGCGCCGTCAGGCGACGTACTTTTAAACCCGCAAATGTCACACTCGATTTCTGGTAATTCGCACTCATGCTGCTCGGGTTCGTCAGCCTTGTAATAACCACCGCATATGTTGCATTGAACCTCTGGTACTTCGTCGAAATTACTGGTGCCGGTAATCATCCCTGCGCTCCTTTGCTCTCGCGAAGCTGGCGGGCGAATGAAGACGCAAGTTCATAAAACTTGGCGTAGATAACAACCTGCCTGTCGAAATACCCTCCAGACTGTAATTTTTGATGCTGGGCAGACATTTCGGCTGCAAACATCTCCACCCCTTCTGCTCGCAGGGCTGCGATTGCGGCGTCGGTGGCGGGGGTTTGGATTTCATTACTACCAACCTGCTCGGTCCGGCATTCGTCATCAGTCATAGTTACGACGCGATATTTTCGGTTCGGCATGCGGGCGGCAACCTGAACATCAAAGATGTCATCAACGTCCATCTCACATTCACTCGCGATTTCATCTGGGTGTTCATACGGCGCTTCAGGGTCTTCTGCATCCCAGAACATCAAATTTGATTTCAGCGCCACACTTTCCGCCACCAACGCGTCGCGCTGCTCAGTCAGCAGGCGGACCTGATCGAGTAGTTCTGCAAGCTGTTCAGCCGAATACAGCGGGATCAGTTTTTCATCAGCACGAACACGAGGTGTTGAGACACCTTTGTGTAGTTGGATTGAGCCATGTTCGTCACGGCGGTCATATGCGTATGGTTTCATGCCTGTGCACTCCCGAAAATTTTGTGGATGCGGTAGCCCTGCCAGTTCTGGCGGCACTCATCGAAAATGCCATTACCGTTTCGCTGCATCGCTTCAATCTTCAAACGTCGCTGGCCATACGGGCGGCGTGCGCGAGCGATGTTGTATTCCGCTATCGCTTTTTCGTTGCGGAAAAGGCCGAATTTTTCAAAGCGGATTACTTCGCCAGTGGCCCCGGCGTCAAGGAATCGGCGGCGCATAGTTTCCTGCTCAACGCCAAAATGCGCAGCGGCCTCAGAGGTTGTCAGGCGCCCTCGTGATTTGACCAGGGCGATGATGTCGCGAATCAGCTGCTCGCGGAGTTCTTTGGTTGCGTATTTATGTGCCATGCTCATGCCCTCCCGCCCTTGAATCCAAACTTCGCCCGGATTTCCTGAACCTTGGACAGGCTCTCTTCACGGCTTAATGGTTTTTTCCCCATCACCGGCAGTCGCACTACAGGCTCAGGTAACACCTCGCCGCTACGGACGCGTTTCACCATCTTCGCCAGCTCATCTCCGGCCTTGCGGTTCAGCTCACCGTCGGTGAACCCCTGCAGACGCATCTGCTGGCTCAGGGTGGTGACCATCCAGTAACAGGCTTTGGATTTGGTGGTGTGCTGTTTGTCTGCGGTTTTACCGGGCCACGGATAAGACTCGGCGTCAGGGTAGCTACCGCGAATGCGG
This sequence comes from Yokenella regensburgei, assembly GCF_051486985.1. Lineage (GTDB taxonomy): Bacteria > Pseudomonadota > Gammaproteobacteria > Enterobacterales > Enterobacteriaceae > CBFFRJ01. The sequence goes on along the minus strand of NZ_JAHVDV010000010.1, from coordinate 7,332 downwards.
CAGTACTGGTACACCAGGGCAACCAGTTCGTTCTGGTCAGGCAGACCTACAGCGGCGCTTTCCTCAGCACGGCACCAGGCGACGAACTGGCCGGGCGACGGCAGGAATGGTTTCTCCTGACGACGTGCAACGCGCATACCAGCATCGACCTGTTCCATGCTGGTGATCCCAGCTTCCCCAAGAGCCAGAAGCCACTGACGGCGAATCTCGTCGTACTCGCCCTGGGTGCGAATGGCAGATACGGCAGCCGGGAATGCAGCACGCAAACGTGCGAACAGCGAGTTAAAAATCTCCGCTACCTGCTCTGCCTGACGCACCGGGCCGCTTGCATCCTGCACCTCTGGCATTCCGTTGGCGGCACGTCGAAAGTTTTCACGGTCGAAGTTGTGAAGTTGCTCAGAGAGATTTTTCATTTCAGCACCTCGTTGATCCAGTCGGTGTTGTTGAAGTCGATAGCGGTACCGCCACGAGTAACACCGCTACTCAGGCTCTGGCGCTTCGTGGTGAGCTTGTCCCACTGTTTGCGAAGGCTTGAAGGGCTGAGGATATTGTCTTTCCAGAAATCGTTCTGGCTGGCCCATTTGAGCAATGAACAAATCTCATGATGAGAACGGAAGTCTTGCACGCGCATCAGTCGGATGGTGTTTGCCCATTCGACCCAGCGCGGCTCGGACAGACTCGCGTTAACCACCAGCAACTGAGCGTAAATCCACTCTGCGGCACGAAGGTCTTCGGCGGTTCCCCATGATTTACCGGACGGTGTGTAAATACCGCCGACTGCTTGAGGGTGACGAGAAAGAAACTTCTCGGTAGGGTCGTCGGAGGATTCGTCAGAATTCTCAGACGAAGATCTTTTAATACTGTTCTTGTTATAGTCTTGGGTGTCTACCGTTTCCGGGAAGGTTTTTCCCGATTTCGGGAAAGATTTTCCCGTTTTCGGGAAGACTTTTCCCGTTTTCGGTTTGTCCAAAATCCAGGCAGATAGGTCAGTATTTATACCGACTATTTTCATCACGCCCTGCTTGTGACTGAAAATAATTCCACGCTCAGCCAGGGCGCTTATCGCATCAGAAACATGCGAATCGGCAAGCCCGGTAAGCCCGGAAATGACAGTATTCGTAACCCGGTCCTGTTTTTTGTTCCATCCGTAGGTCAGCCAGATAACCGCTTCCAGGCATTGCCATTCACGTCCCGACATGCGCAGGCGCGGCTTCAGCTTCTGAATCTCGTTTGCGATCCTGGTGTACCCGTTGGACAGGTCGGCCATAAGACCTCCTGTTTGCTCGGTTTGAATAGGGAATTTGTATATTTCAGCGGTGTTTGACATACTGCTCTCCGCAATTGCCCAAAGTTATTGCGCCTGAAAGCCGTTGGTGTTCGAGCACCGCGGCTTTCGCCATTTTTGAACCTGTCATACTGCCCCCAGCATCGACGTTACGATTGTCATCAGTGGGCCAACCTGATCCGGCATCAGCCGAAACAGGCTTGCTATCCCCTCGCTTACCTCCTTCAGCTTTTGATGTTCTGGGGCACCCAGCAGCACGGCCTGCTTGGCTTCAGCACACTCCTTCATCGCTGCCGCAATGCGCGCCATTGTGTCTTCCTGCGGCGCCAGGCGGGAACGAAATTCCAGTGGCAGAACAGCTAGGATCGCCGGCGTCAGTAGGCGAACGTTTTCAGCTGCGTACTCTGTCTCACCGTCCAGCCAGCGGAAAATCTTCTGCATCTGGCGATGCGAGTCAGTCGGTATATCCAGCCCTTCACCACCAGCGCGGCGCCACTCTTCTGCGATCAGCGCGGCAACAAATTCACGGCTACGGCAATCAGCTGCCCAGGCACGAACGGCAGACCGAATGTCGTCGTGGTTTATACCGGCCGCAGCGGGCTTTCGATGATTTTCATAAATCAGAACGGGATGGCCTAATCCTGTACTCTGTTGATACGTAAGTGATTGCGTGTGCATTGCTTTCCCTTTCGTGGTTAGTACCGCCGGTTAGGCGGCAGTATTATTTGCGCTGAGAAGTTGCGCGAGATCGGGCCTGATATCTGCCGCTTTGATTTTCCCTTCAGTGGCAAACACGATTTTCATCACGTAACGTGCATCAATCCCGCCGCCATGAAGCCAGCGCCACACGGTTGGTTGAGCAACACCACAGCGATCGGCTAGTTTTTTTTGGCTGCCAGCGATGTCAATTGCTCGCTGGATAACTTTGTTGGTCATATCCAATTCCTTTAAGTATTGGTCGATATGGATAATAGCAATGCGTATTAATGTTGGCAATAGCTAAACGTGTTTTGACCACCAATACGCAAGCGTATAAATTGAAAACTATGAAAAAAGAAACTCTTGCAGACCGCCTTAACCAGGCAATGGAATTGTCCGGCATGTCTCAGGGCGCTCTCGCGAAAGCGTCAGGTGTCGCTCAGCCCACCATTTGGCGCCTCACCAGTGGCAATGCTCGCGGCTCGACAAAAATCGTTGAGATTGCCAATGCACTTGGCGTTAGAACGGAATGGCTTTCTACTGGCGAAGGAAGCATGCGGGCTGATGGCCAGAAGCCTGCGGAAGTTGTCGCTCAGCCTCGCACTGATATCTACAGAGTCGATGTGCTGGATGTTCATGCAAGCGCGGGGCCGGGTTCTATGCTGTCGACCGACTTTATCGAAACCATCAGAGCGATTGAGTACACACCGGAAAAAGGTCATGCCCTATTTGGCCCGGTACCGTCTTCTCAGGTTAAAGTGATCACCGTTCGCGGTGACAGCATGGAAGGCACGATTGACCCAGGCGATGAAATATTCGTAAACATCGGTGTGCGGCATTTCGACGGCGATGGTGTGTACGTTTTTGTGTTTGGCAATACACTGCATGTTAAGCGGCTGCAGATGCACAAGGACAAATTGTTGGTGATATCTGATAACGCCCGGTACAAAGAGTGGTACATCGAGGATGGAGATCTGGATCGCTTTCACATCATGGCTAAGGTGCTCATCAAGCAGACAATTGCTTACAAGCGGTTTGGATAACAGTTAGGCATGCCGCAGACGTACAGGAAGCATGGCTAGGCAGGTCTCAACGCAATGAGATGTAGGAATTAGATCACTTGGTTGGCGCTTGGCTGGAAAGGCTTCACAAGAAGTGCTTAACGGAGCGGATTGTTAAGGGAATTCATCTCGTTAATCATAGATTTTTTTGATAAAAAATCAGATTTTTGGACACTATTCAATCAAAGCCCAGGCTGATTGAAACTAATCTGTACCGATAATTCCGTGGAAATAAATCAACTTAACGTTAGCAGAGGTTCCAATGTCAGGCTGGAGGAATACCAAAGTGGCTCAAGAAAATGAACCAGAAAACAGCGAATTACCGGAGCAAGGTAATCTTTTTGAGTTAGAGTTCAACGATTACACTCCATCTGGACTTGGTACTGTTCATCTTTCTGGATTCGCGGTCGCAAGCGATGAGATGGAATATGCAGTAAAAGGAACAAATGGTAGCACTCCTTTTCCAGTACAAAACCCGACTCAGGTACCTGCAGCAGAATGGTTCTGTACATGCCTTGCTGAAAAGTGTGGCATTGCAACCCCAGTATGTAAGGTCCTTCGCTGTATAGCTGATGGAAACTATGTATTTGGTTCAAGAATAGAACATGCTGCTTGGAAGTTAGGCCTAAGCGCTCCGCAATGGCTAGGAATACTAACTAATGCTAGTGATTCGCTTAAAAGGCAGTTATGGGCAATTTACGCCTTTGACCAGTTTGTGCATAACATTGATCGCCATCTGAATAATTATCTCTATATGCATAATAGTAGAGACCAAGTAATCGTTAAAACATTCGATTTTAGTTTAAGCTCATTCGTTATTGGCTGGCCAAGAAGCACCGCGCTTACGCTTCCTACTGATTCGACAACAGTTGTTAACTGGAACCACGCCAAGCAAATGGTTGGGGATACTCCCGAACTTCGCGCTGTAGCTTTGAATATCCTTGACAAAATCGATAAAATTGGCGTGTCAGTGATTTCTGATATATTGTCTTCTATGCCTGAAGAATGGCTACCGCCTATGCACAAAGAATACATTTTGCGATGGTGGGATAGTGAAGATAAGGCGATGCGCCTAGAAGCAATAAGACAGGAGATAATGTCATGACAACATTCAAATACAGCTTAATCAGAGTAACACCTAATCTTGAAAAGGGTGAGACGATTAACGTTGGAATGATTGTTTACCGTGACAATGAAATTGACGTTAGAATGATTAATTCCGTTTCAAAACTTCGCGCTATTGATAAAGGGTTAAACCTTGAATATCTGGAAGATTTAACCTCTTCTTTTTTTGATGTATCAAAGGTAATGAAAGATATTTATCTTCTTCCTCGATTATTCAAAGGCTCTCTTTCTCTCTCTGATTTTGGAGTCTTCACTGTAGGTGATATGGCTCTTTATGAAACAAAAATTAACGAGCTGATGGCAAGACTCGTTAACCCGCAGAGAGCATCTCATAAGCGCGTTAGCAGAAAAATATTTTTCGATATAAAAGATACATTTATTCGGAACGGGGTTTTTAGCAAGTATAATGAAGACCTTTACAACCACAAGGTTGTTGCCAATTATCCCATCAGCTCGGATGAAGGACTTATGGCAGATTTTTTACTTAAAAATGGTAAGTATCATTTAACTGAAACAATAGATTTTCGCTCTGAGAATGTTAAAAAACAAATGGGTGAGGCAGCTATAAGTGCATTAACCATAAGTAAAGCGTGTGAAGTTTTCAGCCACAATATTGACTCTTTTGTTATCTATGCCGCTGAAACAACCGCTCAGGAAAAAAGCGCGAAACAGCAACTCAACTTATTAGAAAAACATACAGATAATTTAATTAATGCTTTTAGTAAAGATGATATGAGTCATTATTTCGAAAAAATGCTTGAAGCTTCCTCGATGCTTCATTAATTGATATATGTTTAAAAACCCGGCCACCGCGCCGGGTTTTTTATTGCTCTACTTACCGTCTTTAACCAGCAACCTTTTGATGAATTCAAGCTTCGCGGTCTGCCTGCGCATCTCCAAGATTTGCAATGCCTCATAAGCCTCAATCCCCACTAGCTGACTTTTCTCCAGCCTGTCCAAATCCGCTTTGAGTAACTCAATTTCTTCATCTGTAACTGGTGGTCTCATATTCCTCACCTCACAAGTTCCGCCGCATCCCTGTTCACGCCCTTCCCTATCACGTTCCCTGTCTCACGCCGGTTGTGCTCCAGCTTATCTACCAGGTTATCTCTGGTGATCGGTACGCGCTCGCCTATCAACTCAACCACCGCCAGGCCGATCGCGTTCAGAATTAGTCCCGCTTTGTCGTCAATCATATCCATACGAAGCTCCATTTCGACGCTTTTCTGAGCATAGCACGCAGTTTTTACAAAATTAAATTCCTTTTGTTATCAAAGTATTAATGCAAATTGCTATTATTTAATATCAATAAGTATTGCTATCAATAATACGTATAGCTATCATAATCCCATCGCAACACAACTATGCGCACAGGTTTCTTTAACGTTCTGACGCCGGGAAAGACCGGGGGATTAGATGGTAGTCACTCACAACAATCAGCAGTACAAGGTCAAACCTGTAGCTAATGGCTCACTCTGGCGCCTGAGCTTAGTAGATAGCCCCCGCGATTCTGTCGTTCTGAATCGAGAGCAAATGGTTATCGCTGGTCTGTCTGAAGCAATCACTGTTCGCACCGTTGACCTGAACCGGGTCCGCGCAGCGCAAAACAAAATCGTCATTGCCCTATTTCTCGAAGATGCCCACATGTGGCACCAGGCAGTGCAGGAATTCCACTACGCAGCAGGGGCTACGCGATGAACACCCTTTTCGCTTTAGTTCTGACCGTCGGCATGACCAACGGTGATTTTCAGGATGTGGTGCTGGGCGTGTACGAAAGCCAGCAGGCATGTGAAGCAGCTGCCGTTGAGCAGCAGGTATCGGGCGAATGCTTTGAGATTGAAGGCATTGTGCGCGGAGGTGAGCAACCGGCTGGTTACAACGCGAATTTGTGAAAGGAGTGATTCGTGGAAATCAAATGCGCGTACTGCCGCAAACCGATTGAGCAAGGGAAAGAAGTTAAAAACGAATTGCTCTTTATCCAGGGCGCACAGCTGGCGCGCAAAGAACACGATTATTGCTCTAAGCAGTGCGCAGAGCATCACCAGATGGCAAACGAGCCATAACGTAAAAACCCGCCGAAGCGGGCCTGTACGTCCGGTGCCACCGATCAAAGTACACCGGAAATTACCAAAACCAATGAATACCCAATGGGCGCTATCAATGGCTCGGGGATCTTACATCCAAAAATGAGGATCTGACATGGAATCTTTCCATCTGCTTAAAGCCAGTCAGAAGTCTGGCAAGAAAGATGCGGTGATTTGGTTCACTGCGAAAAGTGCAGCGCGCGCAAACCTGCAGCTGGATGTTGCGCTGGAAGACGCCGAAATCGAAACCGGTCGTGGTAAAGATTACGCAAAACCGATCCGCACCGATTTTCCGGTAGTTAACGACCTGCCTGAAGAAGGCGCAGTGGATTACACCTGGTGCGAACGCTATGAACTGGCTGACGATGGCCGTACATGGCAACTGAAAGCCGGCAAGGCGCCGGCAGATGAGTTCCACCCCGCACCGAGCGCAGCAGTTGTTGATACTGGTGCCGAACTGCCAGACGCGCTGGAAACTGCCGAAGAAAATGCAGCACCTGACGCTGTCGCAACTGTACCGGTTGAGAAGCGCGGGCTGGCCGTTCGTCTTGCCATCTACATGCTGAATGACAAATACCTGACCCACGTAACAAAAGATCAGCAGATTGCCGCCAGCGAATTGTCGATGGATGAAGGCAATTTGTACATGCGGAACTTATTCCAGGCCATCAGCGATGTTGCTGAGTTTGCCGACCTGTCTCTGCACGTCGAATGGAAACTTGTTCAGGCAGTTAAATCAGTATTTCCTCAGGATGAAGAGCATGACCAGACGATGCTGGTCGAGTTTGTAACTGACTGGATCGCTGCTGAACCAGAGGCGCGTAATCAGATGGTTAAAGACTGGCTAAGTGCAAAGTCTGAGGACGGTACTTCGGAAGATTTTAGCAGCGACGTTGAAGAGGCTATGCTGTGGCCGGTTGCCCAATTGTCGTTTCGCAATTTACTTCTGTCCCAGTTCATCGTCGATGAGTTTACTCACCACGTCACTGCAGAACAGCGCAAAGAAATCTCCGCGCTGGAACTGGACATGGACAACAGTTATATCCAGAACATGCTGCTGGCGTCTGAAAACGCTGAC
>NZ_JAHVDV010000009.1:0-141546 GCF_051486985.1 Yokenella regensburgei | reverse complement strand
GGCGCGCGTTGCAGGGACGCTGCATCGCGCCCGCTCCCGGAAAGCCCGGAGAAACAAGCGGAGGGTCACCGCGAAGCGGCAGTTTTCGTGCCGGGAGCCGGGATTGTTAAGGGCGTGGCGGAGAACGCCCTTAACACGTTCACGGGGGAAGGTGTTTCATGGAAGCGCGACACATGAGGTGAACGGAACCATTCCACCGGAGGTCAGCGGAACCACGCTTTTTACGGCTGAAACCCTTCGGGCCAGTCACGCGCTGTTCCCCTCACCCCAAAGGGGCGAGGGGGAAAAGCGTGCCCGGTTTTGCACATGAGGTGAACGGAACCGTTCCAACGAAGGTAAGCGGAACCGCGCTTTTTAAGGCCGGAACCCTTTGAGCCAGACACCCACTGTTCCCCTCACCCCGACCCTCTCCACGAAGGGGCGAGGGGGAAAAGCGTGCCCGGTTTAGCACATGAGGTGAACGGAACGATTCCACCGGAGGTCAGCGGAACCACGCTTTTTACGGCTGAAACCCTTCGGGCCAGTCACGCGCTGTTCCCCTCACCCCGACCCTCTCCCCGAAGGGGCGAGGGGGAAAAGCGTGCCCGGTTTAGCATGTGAGGTGAACGGAACCATTCCACCAGTGGTCAGCGGAACCACGCTTTTTACGGCTGAAACCCTTAAGCCATCCCCCCTTCCCCTCCCTGAGGGAGAGCCGCCGGTCAGTGTGGGTCGTCCACTACTACGCCATCAGGCCAGGCGTGAATCACAGCTTTGACCAAGGTCGCAAGAGGAATGGCAAAGAAGACGCCCCAGAACCCCCATAGTCCGCCGAAAATAATCACCGACAGGATGATGACCAGCGGGTGTAAATTCACCGCTTCCGAGAAAAGCACCGGCACCAGCAGGTTACCGTCCAGCCCCTGAATAATGAGATAAACAGCAAAACAGCTCCAGAACTCCGTGCCCGCGCCGAACTGGAACAGCGCCACGCAGATGACCGGAATGGTGACCACAAAGGCACCGATGTAAGGAATCAATACCGAGAACCCTACCAGCACGGCTAACAGCAGCGAGTAGTTAAGGCCAAAAAGTAAAAAACCAAACCAGGTGGCAACGCCCACCACCACCATTTCCAGCACTTTGCCGCGAATGTAGTTGGTTATCTGCTGATTCATCTCTTTCCACACCTGGCCTGCCAGCCCCCGGTTGCGGGGCAGCACGCGGCGCACGGCATTGAGCATCTGATCTTTATCTTTTACCAGGAAGAAGACCATCAGCGGCACCAGCACCAGATAGACCGCCAGGGTTAACAGGCCTACCAGTGAGGCGAGCGAGTATTTGACCACTGAGTCGCCCATGCCAAGCAGCCGGGTACGCATATTTTCTGCCATTGCATCGATAATCCCGGCGTCCATAAGCATCGGATAGCGGCGCGGGAGCGTGGCGGCAAAATCAGAGAGTTTATTGAGCATGCCCGGCATGTCGCGGATGAGATTCATCCCCTGCTGCCAGGCAACTGGCATCACCACAAAGGCCATCACCATCACAATACCGACAAACAATATGAGGACCATTGATGCCGCCCAGCGGCGGGAAAAACCGATACGCTCCAGGCGAACCGTCGGCCACTCAAGCAGATAAGCCAGCACCAGCGCAACCAGAAGCGGGGCCAGCAGGCCATTGAAAAAGAAGAGAATAATGAAACCTGCCAGCAGAATAACCAGCAACGCAATCGCCTCAGGATCACTGAAGCGACGACGGTACCACTGCATCAACAATTCGAGCATATGTTCCTTCCGGGAAAACCGGATTGAGCGGTGTAAGTAGGGGAAGTGTATCGAAATGCCACAAAAAAGACTTTGCTTTTTAGCGCCTTTCGCTGAAACCGCCTGCGGGGTAAAAAGATTTAAATCCATGAGTAACGCAGCTAAACTCCTTGTTCCATCACGCTGGAACAAACGCCAGCGCCGTCGGTCAAACGGTAACATCCACATTACAGGACTGAGGTTATGTTCAGGCAGTTGAAAAAAACGCTGGTCGCAACCCTTATCGCCGCGATGACGTTTAGTCAGGCTGCGCCCGCTTTTGCGGATTCGGTAGATGCGTTGCCGGATATGGGAACCTCCGCAGGAAGCACCCTGTCAATCGGCCAGGAGATGCAGATGGGCGACTTTTATGTTCGCCAGCTGCGTGGCAGTGCTCCGCTTATAAACGATCCCCTGCTGGTGCAATACATCAATGCCCTCGGTATGCGCCTGGTCTCGCATGCTGACTCGGTGAAAACGCCCTTCCATTTTTATCTGGTTAATAATGACGAAATCAACGCCTTTGCCTTTTTCGGGGGCAACGTGGTGCTGCATTCCGCGCTTTTCCGCTATGCCGATAACGAGAGCCAGCTGGCATCGGTGATGGCACATGAAATCTCCCACGTGACCCAGCGCCATCTGGCGCGCGCGATGGAAGATCAAAAACGCAGTGCCCCGCTCACCTGGGCAGGCGCGCTGGGATCGATTCTGTTAGCAATGGCCAGCCCGCAGGCAGGGATGGCAGCGCTGACCGGTACGCTCGCCGGTACGCGTCAGGGGATGATTAGCTTCACGCAACAAAATGAGCAGGAAGCGGATCGCATTGGTATCCAGGTGCTTCAGCGCGCCGGGTTCGACCCTCAGGCCATGCCGACCTTCCTCGAAAAACTGCTCGATCAGGCACGCTACTCTTCACGTCCCCCGGAAATCCTGCTGACCCACCCGTTGCCGGAAAGCCGCCTGTCGGATGCCCGTAACCGCGCCAACCAGATGCGGCCCGTGGTGGTGCAGTCGTCAGAGGATTTTTACCTGGCAAAGGCCAGGTCGCTCGGCATGTATAACTCCGGACGTAACCAGCTGACCAGCGACCTGCTTGATGCCTGGGCGAAAGGCAACGTTCGCGAACAACGCGCAGCGCAATACGGTCGAGCCCTGCAGGCAATGGAAAGCAAAAATAATGCAGATGCCATGCGAGCGCTGCAACCGCTGCTCAGTGCCGATCCGAATAATGCCTGGTTCCTGGATTTAGCGACCGATATCGATCTGGGGCAGAACAAAAACGCCGAGGCCGTTAACCGTCTTAAAAATGCCAGAGAGATCAAAACTAACCCGGTGCTGCAACTGAACCTCGCGAATGCCTATCTGACAAGCGGTCAACCGGCGGAAGCAGAAAAGATCCTCAATCGCTATACCTTTAACTGGAAAGATGACGTCAACGGCTGGGAGTTACTCGCGCAAACGGAAGCCGCGCTGAATCACCGCGATCTGGAACTGGCTGCCCGTGCTGAAGGGCAGGCTCTGGTAGGACGCCTCGATCAGGCCATTACCCTGCTCAGCAGCGCCAGCACCCAGGTTAAACTCGGCAGCCTGCAGCAGGCACGCTATGACGCCCGTATCGACCAGCTTCGTCAGCTGCAGAAAACGTTCCGCCCGTACGAGAAGATGTAATCAGGAGAAAAAATGACCGACGCGGTGAAGATTTATCACAACCCCCGCTGCTCAAAGAGCCGTGAGACTCTGAATTTGCTGAAAGAACATGGCGTTGAACCTGAGGTAGTGTTGTACCTGGATACCCCTGCGGATGCCGTGACCCTTCAGGCTTTACTTAATATGTTGGGCATGACCAGCGCCCGTGAGCTGATGCGTCAGAAAGAGGATCTCTATAAATCGCTGGAGCTTGGCAACAGCGCGCTTTCAGAAAAGGCGCTGATTCAGGCAATGGTGGAAAATCCGAAGCTGATGGAGCGTCCGATTGTGGTCGCCAACGGCAAAGCGAGGATTGGCCGCCCGCCGGAACAGGTGCTTGAGATAATCACCTGACAGCCGGATGCCCGGTAGCGCGTTGTCTGCCGGGCCTACAGTTTGAGAATATCTTTAACAAAGGGAATGGTGAGTTTGCGCTGTGCTGTGATCGAGGCGCGATCGAGTTCATCTAAGGTGTCAAACAGCGTGCGCATTTCCCGGTCAAGACGTTTGAGCAGAAAGCGCCCCACATCTTCCGGCAACTCAAATCCACGCAGTCTTGCCCGTAGTTGCAGCGCCAGCAGTTTATCTTCGTCTGAAAGGGGTTGCAGCTTGTAGATTTGCCCCCAGTCCAGGCGTGACGCCAGATCCGGCAGCCCCAGCTTAAGCTGGCGTGGTGGCCTGTCACCGGTTATCAGTAAACGCGTTTTGCCCGATTCCAGAATGCGATTGTAGAGATTAAATATCGCCATCTCCCAGAGCTCATCCCCTGCGACACATTCGATATTATCAATGCAGACCAGCGAAAGGTGCTCCATGCCGTCCAGCACTTCCGGCACAAACCACGTTCGCTTATCAAGAGGCACATAGCCGACCGCATCACCACGTTGGGATAACTCCGCACAGGCCGCATGCAGCAGATGACTGCGCCCCGCACCTTCACGCGACCAGAAATAGATGTATCCGCTATGATCCTGGCGAAGGACATTTTGCAACGCCGCCAGCAAAGAAGGATTGTCGCCCGGCCAGAAACTCGCGAAAGTTTCGTCGTCAGGGAGATAGAGTGGCAGGGAAAGCTGTGCCGGTGTGTTCAGACGTACCTCAACAGGGCTTTAATAAAACGCAGCGAGTTTATCATAAAACTACGCTGCGTTTGAACCGGACAAAATACCCGGCTTACGAATGGCCTTTAGTGCGTATTCGCGTTGCTGTCCTCGGCGTCCAGAACCACCTCTTCCGGGCGCAGCACGCTGATCAATTTGAAGATCAGGCTCAGGCCCACGCCGACGATGGTCGCCAGTGCCATGCCTTTCAGTTCAGCTGCACCAATATGCACTTTCGCACCACTCACCCCGATAATCAGGATGACGGAAGTGAGGATCAGATTTTGCGCTTTGCTGTAATCCACTTTGGATTCGATCAGTACGCGTATACCAGAGGCACCAATGACCCCGTACAGCAGCAGAGAGACGCCGCCCATCACCGGGACCGGGATAATCTGAATCGCCGCCGCCAGCTTGCCAACACAAGAGAGCAGGATAGCAATGATCGCCGCACCGCCGATAACCCAGGTACTGTAGACGCGGGTGATAGCCATTACACCGATGTTCTCACCGTAGGTGGTGTTCGGCGTGGAGCCAAAGAAGCCGGAGATCATGGTTGAAAAACCGTTGGCAAACATGGAGCGGTGCAGGCCCGGATCGCGAATCAGATCTCTCTTCACGATATTGGCCGTGACCACCAGGTGGCCCACATGTTCTGCGATAACCACCAGCGCAGCAGGCAGAATAGTGAAGATAGCAAACCATTCAAAACGCGGCGTGTAGAAGGTAGGCAGCGCGAACCAGTGCGCCTGAGCAATCGGGGTGAAATCGACCACGCCCATAGCGAAGGAGAGCGCATAGCCCGCCAGCACACCGATAAGAATCGGGATGATGGCCATAAAGCCACGGAACAGCACGGAACCAAACACCGTCACGCCCAGCGTGACCAGGGAGATGATGACGGTTTTAGTATCAGCAGACTGCCCTTCGGCAGGCAGCAATCCTGCCATACCCGCCGCTACGCCAGCGAGCTCAAGCCCGATGACGGCAACGATTGCGCCCATCGCCGCAGGCGGGAACATAACGTCCAGCCAGCCCGTACCGGCTTTCTTAACGATAAACGCCACGACGCAGAACAAGGCGCCACACATGATGAAACCACCTAAGGCCACTTCGTAACCCAGCGGCAACAGCAGTAAAACCGGTGAAATAAAGGCAAAGCTGGAACCCAGGTACGCCGGAATTTTCCCTTTACAGATAAAGAGATACAGTAGCGTTCCGACACCGTTGAACAGCAACACGGTGGCCGGGTTGATGTGAAACAGGATTGGCACCAGCACGGTTGCGCCAAACATCGCGAACAGGTGCTGCAAACTAAGCGGGATTGTCTGTAAAAGCGGCGGTCTTTCACTCACCCCGATAGCACGGCGCGTCATAGTGTTTTCCTCTGAGTGTGATTCATGTGTTATTAATGTTCCGCTCATCGTTCATCGCACAGTTTTTGTGAACTGTGTGAGGAAATCAGGCGGATTCTGTTGTGGTTTACGCCAAAAAAAAGCCGACTCTCAAAGTCGGCTTTTATTTTTAATGCATTTACTTGGTACCAAAAATCTTGTCGCCGGCATCGCCGAGGCCCGGAATAATGTATCCGTGCTCATTGAGGCCGTGGTCGATGGACGCGGTGTAAAGCTCAACGTCCGGGTGCGCTTTCTCCAGCGCGGCGAGGCCTTCCGGGGCAGCCACCAGGACCAGCACTTTGATGCTGTGGCAGCCCGCATTTTTCAGCAGGTCAATGGTGGCAATCATCGAGCCGCCAGTGGCCAGCATCGGGTCAACGACCAGCGCCATACGCTCGTCGATGTTAGAAACCAGCTTCTGGAAGTAAGGAACCGGCTCCAGCGTCTCTTCGTTACGGTAAATACCCACGACGCTGATACGTGCGCTCGGCACATGTTCCAGTACGCCTTCCATCATGCCAAGACCGGCACGCAGAATCGGTACTACGGTGATTTTTTTGCCCTTGATTTGATCCACTTCAACCGGGCCATTCCAGCCCTCAATCACGACGCGCTCTGTTTCAAGATCCGCAGTCGCTTCATAGGTCAGTAAGCTACCGACTTCCGAGGCGAGTTCACGAAAGCGTTTGGTGCTGATGTCATTTTCGCGCATCAGGCCCAGCTTGTGTTTGACGAGTGGGTGTTTTACTTCCACGACCTTCATACTCTTCTCCTTCCCCAGAAAGGTGGTAGCCACAAAAAAAATCGCCGGATTATACCGCTTTTTTTCCGTTGCGCTACAGATTCAGCGTTGATCCGGATCAAATAGACTGGAAATGAGTATATCTCAGGAAACCAGACCGCCCGGAAATAATGGACTCGCAAACGTTTGCCTTCGCTGTTAGAATTGCGCCGAATTTATTTCTATCCCTGTTAACGTCAGGTGCCTACCTGAACGATAACAGGTGAACCGCAAGCAAACGCGTGGGGACTCAAGCAGTGACCGATAAAACCTCTCTTAGCTACAAAGATGCCGGTGTTGATATTGACGCAGGTAATGCTCTGGTAGACCGAATCAAAGGCGTAGTGAAGAAAACCCGTCGTCCCGAAGTGATGGGCGGCCTGGGTGGCTTCGGCGCGCTGTGCGCTTTGCCGCAAAAATATCGTGAGCCAGTTCTGGTTTCCGGCACTGACGGCGTGGGTACAAAACTGCGTCTGGCGATGGATCTGAAACGTCACGACAGCATTGGTATCGATCTCGTGGCTATGTGCGTGAATGACCTTGTGGTCCAGGGGGCCGAACCGCTGTTTTTCCTCGACTATTACGCCACCGGCAAACTGGATGTGGACACCGCCTCCAGCGTGATCACCGGTATTGCAGAAGGTTGCTTACAATCAGGCTGTGCGCTGGTCGGTGGCGAAACCGCTGAAATGCCGGGCATGTACCACGGTGAAGATTACGATGTAGCGGGCTTCTGCGTTGGCGTTGTTGAAAAATCAGAAATCATCGACGGCTCAAAAGTGACGGATGGTGATGTCCTGATCGCACTGGCCTCCAGCGGCCCACACTCCAACGGCTACTCCCTGGTGCGTAAAGTCATCGAGGTCAGTGGTTGTGATCCCGAAACGACCCAGCTTGATGGCAAATCACTGGCTGACCATCTGTTAACGCCAACCCGCATCTATGTGAAATCGATCCTTGAGCTGATTGCGAACGTCGATGTGCACGCCATTGCCCACCTGACCGGCGGCGGCTTCTGGGAAAATATTCCGCGCGTACTGCCCGACAACACCCAGGCGGTGATTGATGAATCCTCATGGCAGTGGCCTGCCGTGTTTGACTGGTTGCAAACCGCCGGTAACATCAGCCGTCACGAGATGTACCGTACTTTTAACTGCGGCGTCGGCATGGTGATTGCGCTGCCGGAATCAGAAGCGGATAAGGCTATCGCCCTGCTGAATGCAAAAGGTGAAAACGCCTGGAGAATCGGTATCATCAATGCCTCCGATTCCAGTGAACGCGTGGTCATTGAATGAAAAATATCGTGGTGCTCATTTCCGGTAACGGAAGCAATTTGCAGGCGATTATTGATGCCTGCATGCAGAAGAAGATCAATGGCACCATCAGGGCAGTATTCAGTAACAAGGCCGACGCGTTCGGCCTTGAACGGGCGCGTGAGGCGGCGATCCCCGCCCACGCCCTTCTGGCCTCCCAGTTTGCCAGCCGTGAAGCCTTCGATCGTGAGTTAATGCAGGAGATGGATGCCTACGCCCCGGATCTGGTCGTGCTGGCGGGTTATATGCGCATCCTTAGCCCGGCGTTTGTCGCGCACTACGCGGGCCGCTTAATCAATATTCATCCTTCCCTGCTGCCGAAATATCCTGGCTTACATACCCACCGTCAGGTGCTTGAGAACGGCGATGAGGTTCACGGCACCTCAGTGCATTTTGTTACTGACGAACTCGACGGCGGCCCGGTGATTTTACAGGCACAAATCCCGGTGTTTGAAGGCGACACGGAAGAGGAGATCACCGCCCGGGTGCAGACGCAGGAACACGCCATTTATCCTCTGGTGGTGAGCTGGTTTCTGGAAGGACGTCTTACCATGCACGATAACAGCGCCTGGCTTGATGGCCTCTGCTTACCTCCTCAGGGCTACGCTGCGGAATAAGCGCATTTTTCCGTTACCTGCGCGCGACTTACGGTTGCGCGCAACATCTGAATCCGGCTAAAAACGGATTACTGTCATACTTATCTGTCACAGTTGGACATCTTAAGGCAAAGCTCGCCATAATGTAGGGTGTCTTTCTCACGCAAACGCCAATAACGTTTACCTGCACATGAGGACACCGCCTGGCGAGAAGGAATTGCCGTGTCCCGAGAGTTAACTGGAGTGTAAGCTGTAATGGGTCAGGAAAAGCTATATCTGGAAAAAGAACTGAGCTGGTTGTGCTTTAACGAGCGTGTGCTTCAGGAAGCGGCAGACAAAAGTAATCCGTTGATCGAACGCATGCGTTTTTTGGGCATTTATTCAAATAACCTTGATGAGTTCTATAAGGTCCGCTTCGCAGAACTTAAACGCCGTATCATTATTAGCGAAGAGCAAGGGCAAGGAACGAACACCCAATCACGTCATTTGCTGGGTAAAATTCAGACCAGAGTCCTTAAGGCCGATCAGGAATTTGACTCGCTCTACAATGACCTGCTGCTGGAAATGGCGCGTAACCAAATCTTCCTGATTAACGAACGCCAGCTCTCCGTCAACCAGCAAAACTGGCTACGCCATTACTTCAAACAGTACTTACGCCAGCACATCACCCCGACGCTAATCAATCGCGAAACCAATCTGGTTCGTTTCTTAAAAGACGATTACACCTATCTGGCGGTTGAAATTATCCGGGGCGACGCGATTCGCTACGCGCTGCTGGAAATTCCGTCAGACAAGGTTCCGCGCTTTGTGAATCTGCCGCCGGAAGCGCCGCGCCGTCGCAAGCCCATGATCCTTCTGGACAACATCCTGCGCTACTGTCTGGACGATATCTTTAGCGGCTTTTTTGATTACGATTCACTGAACGCCTACTCGATGAAAATGACCCGTGATGCCGAATATGACCTGGTGCACGAAATGGAGTCGAGTCTGATGGAGCTGATGTCATCCAGCCTGAAACAGCGCCTGACGGCAGAGCCGGTGCGTTTTGTTTACCAGCGTGACATGCCGGATGCGATGGTCGAGATGCTGCGCGAAAAACTGACCATCTCCCGCTTTGACTCCATTATTCCGGGGGGGCGATACCACAACTTTAAAGACTTTATTGGCTTCCCGAACGTCGGCAAAGCCAATCTCGTCAACAAGCCGCTGCCGCGCCTGCGCCATCTCTGGTTCGATAAATTCCGCAACGGATTTGACGCCATCCGCGAGCGCGATGTGCTGCTCTATTACCCATATCACACCTTTGAGCATGTGCTTGAGCTGCTGCGCCAGGCGTCATTTGACCCCAGCGTGCTGGCCATCAAGATCAATATTTACCGTGTGGCAAAAGACTCACGCATCATCGACTCAATGATCCACGCCGCCCACAATGGTAAAAAAGTGACCGTAGTGGTGGAACTGCAGGCGCGTTTCGACGAAGAGGCCAATATTCACTGGGCCAAACGTCTGACCGAGGCGGGCGTACAGGTTATCTTCTCCGCCCCGGGCCTGAAAATTCACGCCAAGCTGTTCCTCATTTCACGCATGGAAGGGGAAGAGATTGTACGTTATGCGCACATCGGGACCGGTAACTTTAACGAAAAGACCGCGCGTATTTATACTGACTACTCGCTGCTTACCGCCGATGCACGTATTACTAATGAAGTACGTCGGGTGTTTAGCTTTATTGAAAACCCTTACCGCCCGGTGCATTTCGACTATTTGCTGGTGTCGCCACAGAACTCGCGTCCGCTTCTTTATGAAATGATTGATAAAGAGATTGCGAATGCGCAGAAGGGCATTCCAGCGGGTATTACCCTTAAAATCAACAACCTGGTGGATAAAGGGTTGGTTGACCGCCTTTATGCTGCCTCAGGTTCGGGGGTACAGGTTAACCTGCTGGTACGTGGTATGTGTTCATTGATTCCCGAACTGGCGGGCATCAGTGATAATATTCGCGTCATTAGCATCGTTGATCGTTTCCTTGAGCACGACAGGATCTATATTTTTGATAACGGTGGCGACAAAAAAGTCTATCTGTCGTCGGCCGACTGGATGACGCGAAATATTGATTACCGTATCGAAGTAGCGGCCCCGCTACTGGACCCACGCCTTAAACAGCAGGTCCTGGATATCATTGACATTCTGTTTAGTGATACCGTTAAGGCACGCTACGTCGATAAAGAACTGAGTAATCGTTATGTGCCGCGCGGCAATCGCCGTAAAGTGCGCGCGCAGCTCGCGATTCATGACTATCTGACTTCACTTGAACAGCCTGATTAATCTATGCCGATAAATGACAACACACCACGACCGCAGGAGTTTGCGGCGGTCGATTTGGGTTCGAACAGTTTTCATATGGTGATCGCGCGCGTTGTGGATGGGGCAATGCAGATCATCGGCCGCCTTAAACAGCGTGTGCATCTGGCTGATGGCCTTGATGCAGACAGTATGCTGAGCGAAGAGGCGATGGAGCGCGGGTTGAACTGCCTGTCGCTTTTTGCCGAACGCCTGCAGGGTTTCGAACCCTCCAGCGTCTGCATCGTGGGCACGCACACGCTGCGCCAGGCTCGCAATGCCGCTGAGTTTCTCAAACGCGCGGAGCAGGTCATCCCCTACCCTATCGAGATCATTTCCGGTAATGAAGAAGCGCGTCTGATTTTCATGGGCGTTGAGCATACGCAGCCGGAAAAAGGGCGCAAGCTGGTTATCGATATTGGTGGTGGCTCGACGGAACTGGTCATCGGTGAAGATTTCGAACCCAGACTGGTGGAGAGCCGCCGTATGGGTTGCGTCAGTTTTGCCCAGACCTACTTCCCTGGCGGCGCTTTAAATCGTGAATGCTTCCAGCGTGCCCGCATCGCAGCTGTACAAAAGCTGGAAACGCTGGCATGGCAGTACCGCATCCAGGGGTGGAATGTCGCTTTAGGAGCTTCAGGCACCATCAAGGCTGCCCATGAAGTGCTGCTGGCTATGGGTGAGAAAGATGGATTTATCACCCCTGAACGCCTGGATAAACTGGTTGCAGAAGTGCTGAAGTATAAAAATTTCAGCGAACTGAGTCTGCCGGGCCTCTCTGAAGAGCGCAAAGTGGTCTTCGTGCCAGGCCTTGCCATTCTTTGCGGGGTTTTTGATGCGCTGGCTATCAAAGAACTCCGACTCTCTGATGGCGCGCTCCGTGAAGGCGTGCTCTATGAAATGGAGGGGCGCTTTCGTCATCAGGACATCCGCAGCCGTACCGCTCAGGCATTAGCCAATCATTACAACATCGACCGCGAGCAGGCGCGTCGTGTGCTGGAGACCACCACGCACATGTACGATCAATGGCAGGCGCAAAATCCGAAGCTGGCGAACCCGCAGCTGGCGGCCTTGCTGAAATGGTCCGTCATGCTCCACGAAGTAGGACTCAACATAAATCACAGCGGGATGCACCGCCACTCAGCTTATATTTTGCAGCACAGTGATTTGCCCGGCTTTAATCAGGAGCAGCAACTGATGATGGCCACCCTGGTGCGCTACCATCGCAAAGGCATCAAGCTGGATGACTTGCCGCGCTTCACGCTCTATAAGAAGAAGCAGTTCCTGCCCCTGGTGCAGATATTGCGCCTCGGCGTGCTGCTCAATAATCAACGGCAGGCCACCACCACGCCGCCGACGCTTCGCCTGACCACGGATGACAATCACTGGACGCTCAGTTTCCCGCACGACTGGTTCAGCCAGAACGCCCTGGTGCTTTTCGATCTGGAAAAAGAGCAGGATTACTGGGAGGCCGTCACCGGCTGGCGCCTTAAAATTGAAGAAGAGCGGGCACCTGACGTAGCGGCCTGATGTCAGGCCGCCTTATGCTGGACAGCCAGACTTTCCAGCGGCTCCGGTTTACCTATCAAAAATCCCTGAAGATAATCGATACCCAGCGCGATAGCCGCGCTGCGTATCTCTTCACTTTCGACATACTCGGCCACCACCAGCATCCGTTTCATGCGCGCCAGATGACAGATAGAGGCCACTATCTGGTAATCCAGACTATTGGAGACAATGTTGCGAATAAAACTGCCATCGATTTTAAGGATGTCGGCATTCACATTTTTCAGACGGGCGTAACTGGCATAACCGGTTCCAAAATCATCAATCGCCACTCTGCAGCCCATCTTCTGCAGCTGCGCCAGCGTCTGGTTAGCCTGCTGAATATTGGAGAGTGAATTGCTTTCAGTAATTTCAAAAATGAGCTGCCAGGCTTCAATATTATATTTCTGCAGTAGAGACCCAATGTCAGGTGAGAACTGAGCCCGGCAGACGGAGGTCGGCGACAGGTTGATGGCAAAACGCTGGCCGCGTAACGCCTCCCGGTGCGAGGCCATAAAACTCAGGACGTGCTCAACGACCCATAAATCTATACGTGAGGAGAGGCCAAATTCATGGGCAATTGGCAGGAAGTCATCAGGGTGAATGTACTCGCCGTTCTCCTCGTTCATACGCAGTAAAATTTCGTGGTAATCATCCCCCCGCATACCCGTGATCGGCTGCACCATCAGGCTGAACCTGTTTTCTTCCAGCGCACGCTGCAGACGGCTCATCATATCCACCTTGCTCTTCAGGCTGCGCTGCAGATTTACCGCACCACGCTGCTGCAAACTTTCCGGGTGATTGGTCGCCAGCGACAGGTCCGCAATGGTGCTGAGCTCTCCCAGCAGTAAATAGAGATGCTGCACCGGCGAGCGCACATAGCAGTAGCTCATTCCAACCTGGGGCTGCAAAGGCATAGCGTCCCAGTCAAAACGAAACAGCTTAATACGCTGATCCAGTTCATCTATACGGCTCTGGTGGGATTGGGAATGCAAACGGATCGCAAGGTCATACCCTGTCAGTAGAAAAACGCCTTCCCCTTGTCCCAGCATCGGGCGTAACCACTCCGCCAGTTTTTGCTTGTACTGAATGCGCAACAGGATACCGTAATTACGACCCAGTAGTTCAAGCTCAGGAATTCGCAACAGGCACACCACCGACCAGGGCGAGTCAGCCAGGGCCCGGCTTAACGCCCGCAGGTTAGGCATATGGACTATCGGATCCAAAAAGGCCAGACGCCGCGCGCGCTCATGAAGCTGCCGCTGCCGTGTGGCAAGCAGGGCCACGCTAAGGATGATAACGGTGTAGACCAGGTAGCAGGACGATGCGATAGCCAACTGCACTTCATACCTTGCATAGGCGGGCAGATAACGAAAGTAGTAGTGGATGAAAACCGTCAGCAACAGCGCCCACAGCAGCGACATCAAACGATAGCCGAAGCGCATTGAACCCCAGAGCATCACCGGAAGCAGTAGTGACAGGGTGTAATTGGTGCTAAAAATCGAACTATTTTCTGTCATTGGCATCAGCAATAAAATGACCATCCCGGCCACAATAGCCCCCCATGTAACGAACTCCGCACGGGTCACTTTGGGATCAAATTCATTGCGCAGTTGCGAAAACCAACTTCGCAGATAGCGAGGGTGATGAAATACGCGAATGAGTAAATAGCTAAGCGGCGTGCCAATCATGGTTCCCACCAGCATAGCCTGATAATCAATAAGCAGATGCGTATCAAAGGTTAATGTATTGGTATTACTTAACGCTGTATCGTATAACGACAGCCAGATAATAAACTGCAGAATAATGATGTAGAGCGTAGCCGGGCAAAACACCTGCCAGAATAAACGTTGAGCAAAAAGTCTGGCGTCGCTATAGGCTATATTTTGCCGTCGGGTAACAAACACCCGATAGCCGCCCCAACTGAGCAGCGCCGGCACCAGTAAATGCAGCGACTGTGCAATAAGTTGCCCTGGTTCATCAGGAGTAAACAGCAATACCACCCCCAGCATAATGCCCGGCAGTGCCGCCAGTCCGTAGACCACCAGCATAGCCATGATGATGCCCAGCGGCAGATAGAAAAGCACGACGCCTTCGCCAGCAACCGTAGTCCAGGTATTTGCCAGGCTAAAAACGGAAAGTAACAGGCTGGGTAAAAGGAGGGGCAGCGCCCACCATTTATCTTTAATTCGGCGGTATTTTTTTATGAAAGTCATAGATGCTCGGTGAAACCCAGGATCCTGCGGGGCATTTTCAGACAGGCATCCGACCCGACTGTTCATGTTTAACGCGATAAATGAGCTGGAATTTTAGTTCTGAACCGCAAGTTATAATTGACGCACGTCAAACAAAACACCGCAGCTTAATTAATAACGCCACTTTTTATCGTCCGGGGCGAATTTAGCATTTACGCGATAAATATTTAATTTTTTTATATAAATCTGCGGAATATTTTTTATTGCCTCGTTTTTATGTGGTGATGAATTGACCTTATCGGCACTCTGTGACTTAATGTCCCCGTCGCCCTTCAACAGGGCTTATCCAGGGAAACATTGTGAGTCAGGCAACCCCTATGCGAAAACGACATCGATTTGACAGTCGCATGACCCGTATCGTACTGCTTATTAGCTTTATCTTTTTCTTCGGCCGCTTTATCTACTCCTCCATCGGGGCCTGGTATCATCATCAGGATAAGCTCCAGTCGCAACAAATCAGTCAGCCTGTCGTCTCTTCTGCAGAGCGTTAACGTCCTGTTTTAGCATTCACATGCTTTTGCGTCTCTGTCGCTATGCAGCTGTTTGACGCAGCATTGCAGCAATCATCAGCAGGCCAAACCCGCTGAGAACGGCGCCAGCAATGCGTTCAATGATGTGAATGCATGACGCGACGCGTTTTTGCACCATCGCATGCCCTGCCAGTGCCGCCACCAGCAGATTCCAGACAAGAACCGCAAGACTCATCCACACGGCGGAAAATATCTGCTGGGGGAGCGTTACCGATGCCCCCAGAATCGACGTCATCAGTGCCATATAGAAGAGTGCATTTTTAGGATTGAGCAGTGCTGAGCTCAGCCCAAGCAGGCACTGCTTACCCGCAGAAGGGCGTGCCTGCGCCGTCGCATTAAACGTTATCGCCTGTTTACGACTGCGCAGCAGGTGGCTGCCAATCCAGATTAAATAAAGCGCGCCGGCGATTTCAATCAACCGGAATAACAGCGCATGTGTCTGCAACATATTCCAGCCAAAGAGAGCAATCAGGATATAGCACGCGTTTCCCAGCGCGATGCCCACCCCAATTCCTGCACTTCCGCGCAGACGATAGCGGACGGCATAACCTGCCTGTAAGAAGAAATCCGGGCCAGGGCTGACCAGCGCCACAAAATGCGACAGGGCGAGAAGGGGAAACGCTGCGGGAATAAACTGCGAAACAAATGACATAGTGACCTCCGGTAAAAACGGTCACTGTAATGAAGTCGTTGCGCTATTTATTGTCGGATATTGATCGCCCCCGCGCGTACTGACGCGGTGTCGATGCCGTAAAGCTCACAAAGGTGCGGTGAAAATGGCTTTGATCCGAAAAGCCGCTCTGATAGCCGACGTCGGTAATGTCGCCCCCTGCCCTCAGGCATGATCTCGCAAACTCAATACGGGCATTGTTCAGCCAGGCGCCGGGCGTCAGCCCTGTCGCCTGTTTAAACTGGCGGATCAGCGTCTCTTTACGCAGAGAATAGTGGCCTGCCAGCCTGTCAAACGACGGTGCAACGGTAAAATCTGCCTGTAGAGCCAACTGCATGTCATAAAAAGCGTGTTGAGGTTGAGGACGAGCGGTGAGCCCTGGCACTTTTAGCAGCAGTTCACGCACGGCAGTGGATAATAACTCGATGTTGCCTTCGATCATCAGTTCAACGATCCGCTGATATGCTGCAAAAAGAGACGGATGGTGAATAAGCGTTTGATCGCAACACAGCGTCTCTTCAGGGGCCGCGCCGAGCTGCGCCAGGCACCATGCCTTATCGATATAAAGCATATGATAACTGCGCGGAATGCCCGCGACCGGATTACAACTGTGGGCCACTTCCGGGGCAATCACCACAAGCTCGCCCGGACGCAGATGATACGTCTGCCCGTCGCAACAGGTCAGGGTATCCCCTTCCACTATCGCGCCAATCGACAGCTGCGCATGCTGATGCAGCTTGTAGGCCTGCAGGCTTTGCCGGGTCGTGCGTAGCTCAATCCAGGGCGCGAGCCCGGAGCGCCAGAACGCTTGTTCAATGTTCCGCGTACTCATTGTGCCCCTCGATTATTCAGTGATGCGTCCAAGCCAGGCCGCGTAGTCCGCGCGGGTCTCTGCTGGCAGGGCTTCCCGGTACGCATTCAGTTCTTCCTGCATGCCGAATATTTTCCATACCAGCGGCGCCAGTTTCTCACAGGGAGTACCTGATGCGCTCTCCAGCAGCGCCAGCGTGCGCTTTTTATATTCCGCCAGCACCTCGGACTGATAATCACAGGCTTTACTGAGCCCGGAAAGATACATCAGTTTTGGCACCTCCGCCTGGGGCCATTGCAGCGCCATGTTGAGCGGCCACTCCAGCATTGAACGCTCGCCCCATAGCGCGGCACGCGGAACATAGTTGTTGGCTACCATCGTCAGGGTAAAGGCCTGGCCCAGCTCAGCAAGGTAGATATTCATCGCCTCAGCTGACGGGCGAGTATAGAACGCATCGAGAGCCTGCGTAACAGGCCCACCCATTTTCGCCAGCAGACGCTGCTCAAGCTCAAGCACCCATGCGCCCAGTTCAGCCTGAGGTACGGTCGCACTCTCAACGGCGCATTTTTCCCGCAGGCGACAATCCCAGAGCGAGAGAGTGAGCTGCCACTGGCGTTGATCCCCTTCCCCTTCGCACCCAAGCTGTCCGGTAACAAAGTACTTCATTGACGGGGGAACGAGATCGAAGAGTTCATTCCCGTCTGTTTCATGGGTCGAGAGCACCGGTCCCAGACCTGCGGCAACCTGGAAATAGCACCGGGCGGCAAAGGGAGTCCAGTAGTGAGCGGCTTCTGCCAGGTATAACGGAATAGCGCGGGTGAGCCTTCCGACATCATCCTCGCGCTGCGACTCGGCAGGCTTTGTCTCATCGGTAATTTTACTGAGCGCAAAGAAACCGACAATGTCTGCCTCCTCGGGTTTTTGCCCGAATAGCCAGTCGGCTTTATAGAGACCGTAATGCCAGATGGGCTGCGAGAGCGCCAGCGTACTGATTTCCACCTGAGCAGGATCGGTGGGAACACCCTGCGCACCTTGTTCACGCATTTGCTGAAAAGCCTGGGCGAATGCATCCAGATGCTGCTTGAGCGGCGGATATTCAAGCGCATACATTCGGCTTAACAACCGTTCACCTGCATCAGGGTTACCCAGCTCCTGATAAGCGCGCAGCAGATTCATGCCCGCCATCGGATCGTGACGATGCTCATCATAAACGGGGGCGATCAGGTCGACAAGCAGGGGTATTTCACCGTTCCTGCCCAGATCGCCTGAGATCATCATAAGCGAGCTGCCGTCGTACCTCCCTCCCGCCAGCACCTCGTCATAGAGCGTTTTCGCCGCCGCCACGTTTTTCTGTTCCAGGTAGTGCCGCGCCAGCCACAGCTGGGCGCGCCATGCCCCCGGCAGCGCCGCAACGGTTTTAAGTCCCGCTACGTACCCCGCAGTTCCTTCCCGCTCCTCTTTTAAAGAGGCCCACCAGAGTAAGCCATTGTCCTGATTCGGGTCGGCTTTAATGGCCTGCCAGAGCAGCGCGTCGGCGCGGGCACTGTCGCCACGTTCAGCGTAGACTTTCGCCAGATTGGTCAGCAGGGTTCCCGTGGGACCGGCTTTATCGATTCCCGCGTTTAGCGTCGCTTCGGCCTCGTCATGCAGGTTGTTTTGCATCAGTACAATGCCCTGAAGCGTATGACTGCGTTCAGGGTTATCATCGATTGCGACCAGCCGCGCCGCCGCAGGAAGAAGGTCAGTAGCAAAACCGTCGTTCAGCCCGGCCAGAATGGCATCGTAAAGTTCGGCCGGATCATCCCACTTCTGCTCAAGCCCCGGCAGAAAAACCTTTTCTCGCCAGTCGCTTCGGGTGATATGCATCTCCCGCCCGTTGGCGTCATAAGCAACAATACGCTCTTCCTGCGGCGGTTGCGCCTCTACGGGATGAGCCTGTTCAGGTTCAACAGGGGCCTGCGATTTATCTTTTTGGCCGGTCAGGCCGGAGAGCAGTTTTTTAAACATAGCGCGTGTCTGCCGAGTGAGATGAGCCGAAAGTCCGTGTTCCCTTTCGCGCACGATGCCGATGGGATGCGCTGAACACTCAGCCAAAAAGGGTGGCACAAAAGGCAGGCTTCGTCTAATGCCAGCAATGGGGGGTCGGCCGGTAAGGGTGTCTGGGCACGATGCGGCCCAGGTAGAAAAAAACACCAGCAGCGCGAGGCGTACTGGTGTTTTTATTCAACGTTTATGCGCCGAGGCGAAAACGATTATTCCCACTCAATCGTTGCTGGCGGCTTACCGCTGATGTCATAGACCACGCGGGAAATGCCGTTCACTTCATTGATGATGCGGTTGGAGACGCGGCCCAGGAAATCGTACGGCAGGTGCGCCCAGTGGGCGGTCATAAAGTCGATGGTTTCAACGGCACGCAGAGAGACAACCCAGTCGTACTTACGCCCATCACCCATCACGCCTACGGAACGTACCGGCAGGAAGACGGTGAAGGCCTGGCTGACTTTGTTGTACAGGTCGGCTTTATGCAGCTCTTCAATGAAGATAGCATCGGCACGACGCAGCAGGTCGCAATACTCTTTCTTCACTTCGCCAAGCACGCGCACGCCCAGACCCGGCCCCGGGAACGGATGACGGTAGAGCATGTTGTACGGCAGGCCCAGCTCCAGACCAATTTTGCGCACTTCGTCTTTGAACAGCTCACGCAGCGGTTCAACCAGGCCCATCTTCATCTCTTTCGGCAGGCCGCCCACGTTGTGGTGAGATTTGATGACATGGGCTTTACCGGTGGCGGAAGCGGCGGATTCAATCACGTCAGGGTAGATGGTGCCCTGCGCCAGCCACTTCACATCTTCCAGTTTCAGGGCTTCTTCATCGAAGATTTCCACGAAGACGCGGCCGATAATTTTACGTTTGGCTTCCGGATCGTTCTCGCCCGCCAGCTCGCTCAGGAAGCGAGACTCACCTTCAACATGAATGATGTTGAGGCCGAAATGGTCGCCGAACATGTCCATCACCTGCTCTGCTTCGTTCAGACGCAGCAGGCCATTATCCACGAAGACACAGGTCAGGTTTTTACCGATAGCGCGATGCAGCAGCATGGCGGTGACGGAGGAGTCCACGCCGCCGGAGAGGCCGAGGATCACTTTGTCGTCACCCACCTGCGCACGAATACGTTCGATAGCATCGTCGATGATTTTTGCCGGCGTCCACAGGGCTTCGCACTGGCAGATATCGATAACGAAACGCTCGAGCATGCGCAGGCCCTGGCGGGTGTGGGTCACTTCCGGGTGGAACTGCACGCCATAAAAGCGTTTTTCTTCGTTAGCCATAATGGCGAACGGACAGGTTTCCGTGCTGGCAACGGTCACGAAGTCAGACGGGATCGCCGTGACTTTATCGCCGTGGCTCATCCAGACGTCCAGCAGCGCTTTACCGTCGGAAGTCAGGGAGTCTTCAATACCGCGAATCAGCGCGCTGTCGGTCTGAACTTCCACCTGTGCGTAGCCGAACTCACGCTCGTGAGAGCCTTCAACGTGGCCGCCGAGCTGCATGGCCATGGTCTGCATGCCGTAGCAGACGCCGAATACCGGTACACCAGCTTCGAAGACATACTGCGGGGCTCGCGGGCTGTTCTCTTCAGTGGTGCTTTCCGGACCACCGGAAAGAATGATGCCGCTTGGGTTAAATTCGCGGATCTGCGCTTCGGTGACATCCCATGCCCACAGCTCACAGTAAACGCCGAGCTCACGCACGCGGCGGGCAACCAGTTGCGTGTACTGCGAACCGAAATCAAGGATAAGAATGCGATGTTTATGAATGTTTTCCGTCATTGACGCTAATTCCGAGGCAAGTGAAACAAAATCGCCCGGCATAAAGCCGGGCGTGGAAACGATCAGGAACCCATACGGTAGTTAGGCGATTCCTTGGTGATGGTTACATCATGGACATGGCTTTCCTGAATACCCGCACCGCTGATGCGCACAAATTCCGCTTTCGTCCGCAGCAGATCAATGGTGCCACAGCCGGTCAGCCCCATACAGGAGCGCAGGCCGCCCATCTGCTGGTGAATGATCTCTTTCAGGTAGCCCTTATAGGCCACGCGGCCTTCGATGCCTTCCGGTACCAGTTTGTCGGCGGCATTGTCGGTCTGGAAGTAGCGATCGGAGGAGCCTTTGGACATCGCGCCCAGAGAGCCCATACCGCGGTAGGATTTATAAGAACGGCCCTGGAACAGTTCGATTTCGCCTGGCGATTCTTCGGTACCAGCCAGCATGGAGCCAACCATCACCGCAGCAGCACCCGCTGCAATGGCTTTGGCGATGTCACCTGAGAAACGGATACCACCGTCAGCGATAACCGGGATGCCGGTGCCTTCCAGCGCTTCTACTGCATCGGAAACCGCAGTAATTTGCGGAACACCCACACCCGTCACGATACGGGTAGTACAGATGGAGCCCGGGCCGATACCAACTTTCACCGCGCTGCAACCGGCGTCTGCCAGAGCGCGAGCGCCTGCGCCTGTTGCTACGTTGCCGCCAATGATTTGCAGATCAGGATATTTCGCACGGGTTTCACGAATACGTTGCAGCACACCTTCGGAGTGACCATGTGAGGAGTCAATCAGCAGGACGTCAACGCCTGCGGCAACCAGCGCATCAACACGCTCTTCGTTACCCGCGCCCGCGCCAACTGCCGCACCTACACGCAGACGGCCATGCTCATCTTTACAGGCGTTGGGTTTACGTTCCGCTTTCTGGAAATCTTTCACGGTGATCATGCCGCGCAGGTGGAAGCTGTCGTCAACGACCAGGGCTTTCTCAACACGCTTTTCGTGCATTTTCGCGAAGACAACCTCACGATTTTCGCCTTCACGCACGGTGACCAGACGCTCTTTCGGCGTCATATATACGCTCACCGGCTGGTTCAGATCGGTCACAAAACGCACGTCACGTCCGGTGATGATCCCCACCAGCTCGTTATCTTCCGTCACCACCGGGTAACCGGCAAAGCCGTTACGCTCGGTCAGCGCTTTGACTTCGTGCAGCGTGGTGCCTGGCAGTACGGTCTGCGGGTCGGTCACAATACCGGATTCATGTTTCTTCACGCGCTTCACTTCTTCAGCCTGGCGCTCGATAGACATGTTTTTGTGAATAAAGCCGATGCCGCCTTCCTGAGCCAGGGCGATAGCCAGGCGCGCTTCCGTTACAGTGTCCATCGCTGCGGAGAGCATTGGAATGTTCAGGCGAATGGTTTTAGTAAGCTGCGTGCTGAGATCGGCAGTATTCGGCAGAACGGTGGAATGAGCGGGAACGAGGAGGACGTCGTCAAACGTCAGGGCTTCTTTAGCGATACGTAGCATGGGCAATATCTCTGACCTGGGGGTGGTTAAATATTGCCGTGGCATTATACAGAGCGTAACCGATTGCTTCCACATTTTTTTAAGAAAAATACTTGCGCTCACGGGTGAGCGGGTTACTATCGACTGAATAACTTGCTGATTTAGAATTTGATCCAGCTCACATGTTACCTTCCCAGAGTCCCTCAATTTTTACCGTAAGCCGTCTCAATCAAACGGTTCGCAGCCTGCTGGAACGCGAAATGGGCCAGGTCTGGATCACGGGCGAAATCTCCAATTTCTCGCAGCCCTCATCCGGCCACTGGTACTTCACGCTAAAAGATGACACCGCCCAGGTACGCGGAGCAATGTTCCGTAACAGTAACCGTCGGGTGACGTTTCGTCCTCAGCACGGCCAGCAGGTGCTGGTGCGGGCATCGGTCACACTGTATGACCCCCGCGGCGATTATCAGATAATTGTTGAGAGCATGCAGCCAGCGGGTGAAGGGCTGCTGCAACAAAAATATGAGCAGCTGAAGGCCGCGCTTTCCGCGGAAGGCCTGTTTGATCAGCAGTTCAAACAACCGCTCCCCTCGCCTGCCACCTGCATTGGTGTGGTGACGTCGAAAACCGGTGCGGCTTTGCATGATATTTTGCATGTGCTTAAACGCCGCGATCCGTCGCTGCCGGTGGTGATTTATCCAACGCCGGTTCAGGGGGACGATGCGCCCGCGCAAATTGTTCGTGCCATAGAACTGGCGAATGCCCGTCAGGAGTGCGACGTGCTGATCGTCGGGCGCGGCGGTGGCTCACTGGAAGATTTATGGAGCTTTAACGACGAACGTGTGGCACGCGCCATCTTTGCAAGCGCAATACCGGTAGTCAGCGCAGTGGGTCATGAAACGGACGTCACCATCGCCGACTTTGTCGCCGATTTACGTGCGCCTACGCCGTCGGCGGCAGCCGAGATGGTCAGCCGTAATCAGGCTGAACTGGCTCGCCAGCTTCAGGCCGCACAGCAGCGTCTGGAGATGGCGATGGATTTCTACCTGGCTAATCGCACTAAACGCTTTACGCAGATAAACCACCGCCTGCAGCAACAGCATCCGCAACTGCGCCTGGCGCGTCAGCAAACCATCCTTGAGCGTTTACAGCAGCGCATGCGCAACGCGCTGGACACTCGCTTCCGTCAGGCATCGCTGCGCCAGCAGCGCGTAACGCAACGACTGAACAGCCACAATCCGACCCCCAAAATTCATCGGGCGCAGACTCGCGCGCAACAGCTTGAATTCCGTCTGGCCCAGGCCGTTGGGTCGCGAATGAGCCAGACGCGTGAGCGTTTTGGTTCGGCGATTACCCATCTTGAGGCTGTCAGCCCGCTGGCAACCCTTTCCCGTGGTTACAGCGTGACAACCGCCAGCGATGGCAGGGTGCTGAAGCAAACCGCCCAGGTGCATAAAGGCGATATATTGACCACGCGTGTCAACGATGGCTGGCTTGAGAGCGAAGTGAAAACGATCATCCCGGCGAAAAAAGCCTGAAAAAAAAGCCGCATCTCAATGCGGCTTTTTTATTTCAGAGCGGGACGAACGCCACCCGTTTTTTCGATATCAAACCATGACCATGCTGGCAAAAATAATCGACCGCACCGCAGGCTTTCAGGATCTCTAACGGCTGATGGCAGTCCGGGCACAGGGCGTTAACAGGATAATCTTTATCGCAGCCAAAACAGTGTGCGTGGGTGCCAACCAGTTCGAGCGGGTTATGACAGGTTGGGCATTTGAGTTCCATACATATCCTCCCAAAGTTCAGCGCGCCCGGCACAAATCTGCGGGCGCTAAAACTTACTTACTCTTTTTGATATGCTTAATCAAACGTTTACGCTTACGCATCTGGTTCGGCGTCAGGGTATTGCGTTTATTCGCAAACGGGTTCTCGCCTTCCTTGAACTGAATGCGGATAGGCGTACCCATGACGTCCAGCGATTTACGGAAGTAGTTCATCAGGTAACGTTTGTACGAATCCGGCAGGTCTTTCACTTGGTTGCCGTGAATCACCACGATCGGCGGGTTATAACCACCGGCATGCGCATACTTCAGTTTGACACGGCGGCCACGCACCAGCGGCGGCTGGTGATCTTCTTCAGCCATCGTCATGATACGGGTCAGCATCGCCGTACTCACGCGGCGTGTGGAGCTGTCATAAGCTTCGCGCACCGATTCAAACAGATTCCCCACCCCGCTGCCGTGCAGTGCAGAGATGAAGTGAACGCGCGCGAAGTCGATAAAGCCCAGACGGAAATCGAGGGTCTCTTTTACCTGCTCACGCACTTCATTGCTCAGACCATCCCACTTGTTTACCACGATAACCAGTGAGCGCCCACTATTGAGGATGAAGCCGAGCAGTGAGAGGTCCTGATCGGAAATGCCTTCGCGGGCATCGATGACCAGCAGCACCACATTAGCGTCTTCAATCGCCTGCAGCGTTTTGATCACAGAGAATTTTTCTACCGTATCGGTGATTTTTCCGCGCTTACGCACCCCAGCGGTGTCGATGAGCACATACTCACGCTCATCGCGCTCCATCGGGATGTAAATGCTGTCACGGGTGGTGCCGGGCATGTCATACACCACAACACGATCTTCACCGAGAATACGGTTCGTCAGTGTGGACTTACCTACATTGGGACGACCAACGATGGCGAGCTTAATCGGCAGATCCTGCGGGTTGAAGGCCTCTTCTTCTTCCTCAGGGGCTTCACCGTTCTGCTCAGCTTCAAACTGCGCCCAGTATTCAGCCTCTTCGTCCACTTCCTCTTTCGGATCAAGTTCATCCATCCACGGCAGCAGTACGTGCTCCAGCAGACTCAGAACACCACGACCATGAGAGGCGGCAATCGGATGAATTTCCCCTAAGCCCAGGGCGTAGAAATCAATGATGGCCTGATCGGGGTCAAGGCCATCGGTTTTGTTCGCGACCAGGAAAGTGGGTTTTTCACGTGAACGCAGGTGCTTTGCGATTGCTTCATCAGCAGGCATCAGCCCCGCACGCGCATCCACCATAAACAGCACGACGTCTGCCTCTTCAATCGCCAGCAGCGACTGTTCAGCCATACGCGTTTCGACACCGTCTTCGGTGCCATCAATACCGCCCGTGTCGATACAGATAAACTCACGACCTTCGACTTCTGCACGACCGTACTTACGGTCACGGGTCAGCCCCGGAAAATCCGCCACCAGCGCATCACGGGTGCGTGTTAAACGGTTAAAAAGCGTGGATTTTCCAACGTTAGGGCGCCCGACCAGCGCGACCACAGGTATCATGTTAAAGCCTCATTACTTAAAATTCGAAAACCATGAACGCCGCAGGTTGTGCGACGCTTTAAAAACAGTAAAACGGCCCCTGCAACAGGAGCCGTCTTCGGACGCGTGACTGACTACGCCTGAATTAGCGCGTAATGGAGTACAGTGTACCGTCTTTCGCCTGAATGAGCAGTTTGCCATCAGCTACGACAGGATCGGTCAGGAAACCGGAACTGTCCACTTTTTGCTGAGCCACAAAGTGACCATCCTCAACGTTGATCCAGTGCATGTAGCCTTCGCTGTCGCCCGTAACAATGTAACCATTATACAGCACAGGAGAGGTCAGGTTGCGGTGCAACAGATCGCTTTGCGTCCACAGCGTTACTCCACCGTCAGTGGTGAGCGCCAGCACGCGATCGTTCTGGTCAATCATATAGATGCGGTTGCCATCAACGATGAAATCACTGACTGAACCCAGTTCACGTTTCCACATGATCTGGCCACTGCGCAGATCCATCGCCGTCAGGTTGCCGTTGTACGCCAGAGCATAAACAACCCCGTTAACAATTACAGGGGTGGTATCGACGTCGCTCAGACGATCGATTTCCGTCGGGCCGGTGGCCTGAGAAATACGTTGCTGCCAAATCAGCTGGCCCTGCTGCATCAGAACCGCACTTACACGACCGTTGTCACCGCCAACAATCGCAGCACCAAAAGCGGTTGCCGGGGCAGATTCGCCGCGCAGAGAAAGGGATGGCATGTCGAGGTTAACGGTCCATTTGATCGTACCGGTACCCTCATCAAGCGCCTGCAGCTGACCATTGCTGGTGTGAATGAGCACCAGACCGTCGCTGACAACCGGACGGGATAAAGCCTCACCCGCTACCTGCGTGGTCCAGGCTTCAGAACCATCACTGGTGTTCAGCGCATACACTTTCGCTTTTTCGCTGCCAACGAAAACGTGCGCGCCTGCCACAGTTACACCACCGGAGAGCAGCGCCGGGTTGGTAGAAAACCACCCTGATTTTTCCGCGAGGCTCACAGACCAGATCTCTTTGCCATCGCTTTCGCTAACGGCTTTCACCGTACCATGACGATCGGCAGCATAGACCACGCCGCTCACCAGGGCCGGGTGCAGGTTAGAGTAGAACTCGCCAATACCATTTCCTACCGAGGTACTCCATGCGGTAGTCGGGGTAAACTGGTTTTCAACTGTCGGCAGAGGAGACATTTTCACAACATCTTCTTCGCCATTAAACAGGGAACAACCGCTCAGTAAGGTGACGGACAGCAGCCCAGGCAGAAGTAATTTACGCAATTGCATCGGGTCCCTCTTAGATGGACAAATTATTGATTTTCATCTGCATCATTTCACTCAGCGCAGGGGAAGCGTTATTTTTAACGCCACTTTCCCAAGCGGTGCGCGCACCTTGTTTGTCGCCCTTACTCAGCAGCGCTTCGCCACGCAGGTCAGCAACGATAGCTGCCCAGCCCTCACCTTTCACGCTATCCAGCGTTTTCAGTGCGGCATCCTGCTGCTTGAGCTGAACCTGAATGCGAGCAAGGCGGATATTAATCATACCTTTAAGATTGTCGTCGCTGGTTGCAGCGAGGCCTTGTTGCAGCTGCGCAGACGCTTTTTCGAGCTCGTTACGCTCAACATACTGTTGCGCCAGTTCAAGCGACGCCAGTGCACCATAGGTATTTTTGTTTTCGGCCGCAAATTTCTCTGCGGTGGCGAGGGTTTCAGGTTTATCCGCTTTTAACGCAGAGATGGCATGCTCATACGCTACAGAAGCCGATTGTGCTGATTCGGTTTGATGGCTCGTCCAGTAGCGCCAGCCAACCAGTGCCCCAATACCTAAAATCACCCCAACGGCCAGGGCTTTGCCATTCTCAGCAAAGAAGCGCTTAAGCGCGTCTACCTGGTCGTGATCGTTTTCGTAAATTTCCACGCAGTCCTTCTCCTTAACGATAATTCACCGGGGAGATTAGCCCAGTAGTGTGCGCAAATGCGCCGCAACGCTCTCCTGCGCTACCGTATTTTGCTCACCAGAGCGCAAATCCTTCACCACAACGTTGCCGTCGGCGATTTCAGACTCACCCAGCACCAGTGCGAGCGTAGCGCCCCACTTATCGGCACGAGCAAACTGCTTTTTGAAATTACCGCCGCCGTGGTTCGTCATGAGTTTTACGCCAGGAAACGCATCGCGTACCTGTTCAGCCAGCTGCATTGCAGCAGACTGCGTATTCTCGCCTGACGCGACCAGGTATATATCGACAACAGATTCTGCTTTAAATTCCGGATTAACGGCCTGAACTAATAAAACAAGTCGTTCCAGACCCATCGCAAAGCCAACCGCCGGGGTCGCACGACCGCCGAGTTGTTCCACGAGGCCATCATAACGACCGCCTGCACATACGGTTCCCTGCGATCCCAGACTGCTGGTGACCCACTCAAAAACGGTACGGTTATAATAATCAAGACCACGCACCAGCCGTTGATTCACGGTATAACGAATTCCGGCGGCATCAAGAAAAGCGCAAAGACCTGAGAAGTGCGCTTTCGAATCCTCGTCCAGATAATCGCCCAATGCTGGCGCATCGTTAAGTAAAGCCTGAACGTCCGGGTTTTTGGAATCCAGCACCCGCAGCGGATTGCTGTACATGCGGCGTTTGCAGTCTTCGTCCAGTTTGTCTTTAAACTGTTCAAGATATGCCACCAGCGCTTCGCGGTATTTCGCACGTGCATCCAGGGAACCGATGGAGTTGAGTTCCAGTGTGACGTGGTCAAAAATGCCCAGCTCACGCCACCAGCGCGCCGTCAGCATAATGAGTTCAGCGTCAATGTCCGGTCCCTGCAGGCCAAACACTTCTACGCCCAACTGGTTAAACTGGCGATAACGCCCTTTCTGCGGACGTTCATGGCGGAACATCGGCCCGATGTACCACAGACGCTGTTCCTGATTGTACAGGAGACCATGCTCGATGCCGGCGCGTACGCAGCCCGCCGTACCTTCAGGACGCAGCGTCAGGCTGTCGCCGTTACGGTCCTCAAAGGTATACATCTCTTTTTCAACCACGTCGGTCACTTCACCGATGGCGCGTTTGAATAACGGGGTCTGCTCTACAATCGGCAAACGGATTTCGCTGTAACCGTAGCTGCCGAGCACACTTTTCAAGCTGCTTTCAATGCGCTGCCAGATAACAGTATCGGCAGGCAGATAATCGTTCATGCCGCGAATGGCTTGAATGTTTTTTGCCACGTTTGTTCTCTTTATGAATGCAAAAAATGAACCCTCAAGGCGCCAGGCCTTGCGGGCTCATCATACACGGGAAGCAAGCCGCTTCCCATCACGTTATTTTTCTACCTGATGAATATCAATACGATTCGCTTCATTTAGCATGGAGGCTTTCGCACGAATACGCGCTTCGAGCTGGGCAATCATATCGCTGTTGTCCAGACGATCTTTGCGCACACCGTCTTCGTAAAGACCGCTCTTTTTATTGCCGCCGGTCACCCCGAGGGTGGAAACCAGCGCTTCGCCCGGACCATTTACGACACAGCCAATGATTGAAACGTCCATCGGCGTAATAATATCTTCCAGTCGCTGCTCAAGGGCATTGACCGTTCCAATCACGTCAAACTCCTGACGGGAACAGGTTGGACAGGCGATAAAATTGATGCCACGCGAACGGATGCGCAGCGATTTCAGGATATCGAAACCGACCTTGATCTCTTCAACCGGATCTGCCGCCAGGGAGATACGCAGCGTGTCGCCAATCCCTTCAGAGAGCAGCAGACCAAGACCAATTGCAGATTTTACCGAACCTGCACGCGCGCCACCGGCTTCGGTAATCCCAAGGTGTAAAGGCTGATCGATCTGTTTTGCCAGCAGACGATAAGATTCTACGGCCAGGAAAACATCGGAGGCTTTTACGCTGACTTTAAATTGATCGAAATTCAGCCTGTCCAGGTGATCCACATGCCGCATGGCCGACTCCAGCAGTGCCTGCGGTGTCGGTTCGCCATATTTTTCCTGCAGATCTTTTTCCAGGGAGCCCGCGTTAACGCCGATACGGATAGGAATATTTTTGTCACGTGCGCAATCGACAACCGCGCGAATACGCTCTTCGTTGCCAATGTTGCCCGGGTTGATACGCAGGCAGTCAACGCCATATTCGGCCACTTTGAGCGCTATGCGGTAATCGAAGTGAATATCCGCCACTAACGGAACACTCACCTGCTGTTTGATAAATTTAAACGCTTCAGCTGCATCCATAGTTGGTACAGATACACGAACAATATCCGCACCGACGCGCTCAAGGGCTTTGATTTGGTTAACCGTTGCTTCCACATCCGTGGTACGGGTGTTTGTCATCGATTGAACGGCAATGGGGGCACCATCACCAATCGGTACATTACCAACGTAAATCCGTTTCGATTTCCGACGCTGAATCGGAGCCTGGTTATGCATGAAAAATCTCCCGCCTTGCCCGTCTGTTACTGTGCTGCTGATTGTTCGGCATTGAGGGTCAGACGTGCAACCTGGTTATTTCTGATAAAGCGGCTCAGATCAACAGGTTTTCCCTGATACTGAATCTGAACAGCGGCCGGGGCGCCAATTTTAAGTTTATAAGGTGCCTGACCCGTTAAATTTAAAGAGGCATCTTTGCGCTGCACACCGCTGAATAATTTCTTACCGCTGGCGTCAGTTACTTCAAGCCAGCAGTCGGCCGTAAAGTTCATGACCAGCGCATTAGCATCAACAGAGGGTGCGACGCCCGCCTGGTTGGTAGGCAGCGCAGCGCCATTTGTTGTCGCCGCAGGCGCTGTATCAACCGGAGCCTGTGAAGGTGGAACGACCGGATTGGTATTTGCCGTAGCGGCAGGCGCTGAGGCAGTAGGGGCGGGTGTTTCAACCGGGGTGGAGGCATTATCCTGAACTTCAGCGGGCGCTGTTGCGGTCTCGTTATTCAAGGGGACATTTTGCCCCTCACCACTGGCGTTCAGTTCGGCAGAGGATTGATCGGCCATGGTGGTAATTTCTTCCTGCTGCGCTTTGTGGTTCTGCCACCACCATGCGCCCGTCAGACCCACAACCACAAACAGTACCAACCAGGTGAAACTCATCAGCCAGCCATCGCGTTTTTTGCGACGTTTACCTAACGCATAAGTCTGCATGGGGGCTACTTTCGCCGTCCGGACAGGGGCCTGCTTTTCAATCATAGGCAGCAGCTCTTCTTCCGGGATATGGACAAGACGGGCGTAGGATCGGATGTAACCACGCAGGAATGTTGAAGCCAAATCGGCCGGAGCCTTATCGTCTTCAATATCGCGAACCGTGGAGACTTTCAGACACAGGCGTTCGGCAACCACCTGCTGGCTGAGTCCAAGTTGTTCACGGGCGTTGCGCAGACGAACGCCTGTGGTTTGTGCTTCATGTTGTTCGTTAGTGGCTTCAGTATTCATTCGCTACAACTGCTGGTACGTGTTTTAAGATTCATGCGCGTGTTCGGCCAATGCCTGGCGCACCGCGAAATATCTGGGTCAAATAAACTTAGACCGACAGTATAAGACTGTCAGGCCAGTGATGACAGAACAGCTTTCAGCCCAATTGCTAAGCCATTGTTCCATCATTACATACTGCCTTAAAGTCAGACGAAACGCACCGTAATTATTGACTACGCGAGTCGTTGGAGGCGATTTATTCAGCATAGTTATGCGGCGCTGTAAATTAATTTACCGCGCCGCCAGAATGATCAGAGTGCTTTAACCGCAATCGTCTCGCCCTGCATACGTTTACGAATAGTACGCTTCGTACGATCTATTACGTCACCCGCTAACTGGCCGCAGGCAGCATCAATATCATCACCACGGGTTTTACGAACAATGGTCGTAAAACCGTACTCCATCAGAACCTTGGAGAAACGGTCAATGCGGCTATTGGAGCTTCGGCCGTATGGCGCACCCGGGAAGGGGTTCCAGGGAATCAGGTTAATTTTGCACGGCGTGTCTTTCAACAGTTCGGCAAGCTGATGCGCGTGTTCCGTGCCGTCATTAATATGATCAAGCATCACATACTCAATGGTCACACGGCCCTGATTCGCATTGGATTTCTGCAGGTAGCGGCGTACCGCATCCAGGAACATCGCAATGTTGTACTTTTTGTTCACCGGAACGATTTCGTCACGGATCTCATCATTAGGCGCGTGCAGGGAGATGGCGAGTGCTACGTCAATCATATCTCCCAGTTTGTCGAGAGCAGGCACGACACCGGAGGTAGAGAGGGTGACGCGACGTTTTGACAGACCAAAGCCAAAGTCATCCAGCATGATTTCCATCGCAGGTACAACGTTGGTCAGGTTCAGCAGCGGCTCGCCCATGCCCATCATCACCACATTGGTGATAGGACGCTGTCCAGTGACTTTCGCTGCGCCAATGATTTTAGCGGCACGCCAGACCTGGCCAATAATCTCTGACACTTTCAGGTTACGGTTAAAGCCCTGCTGCGCGGTTGAGCAGAATTTACACTCCAGCGCGCACCCTACCTGGGAAGAAACACACAAAGTGGCACGGTCATCTTCCGGGATGTACACCGTTTCAACACGCTGATCGCCTACGGCAATCGCCCATTTGATGGTGCCATCGGAAGAACGTTGTTCTTCAACAACTTCCGGCGCACGGATCTCGGCGACCTCTTTGAGCTTATTGCGCAGGACTTTGTTGATGTCAGTCATGTCATCAAAGTTATCGCTGCAATAATGGTACATCCACTTCATCACCTGGTCGGCGCGGAAGGGCTTTTCGCCTAAGTGTTTAAAAAACTCGCGCAGCTGCTGACGGTTTAAATCCAGCAGGTTAATTTTTGCATCTTTGTTGGGAATCGTCAGTGCGACGTTCTCAGGCGTGACAATCTGTTCAGACATAATCGTATTCCGGCCTCGTTGTTACACGTTGTGGCCCCTGGAGGGTGGTTGAAAAAAGAAGCGCCCCGGGAGAGCGTCAGCTTCTCTCGGGGCGCTGCATTGTACAAATTCTGGTGTACAGATGCCACGGTTGCACGCGGCATTGACGAAATAAAGTGTAAATGTCCTTACACT
The DNA here is from genome assembly GCF_051486985.1 of Yokenella regensburgei. Taxonomy (GTDB): domain Bacteria; phylum Pseudomonadota; class Gammaproteobacteria; order Enterobacterales; family Enterobacteriaceae; genus CBFFRJ01. The sequence continues at coordinate 108,997 of NZ_JAHVDV010000009.1, read as the reverse complement.
TTTCTCAGTCGATCAGCGTGTACGCGGGCAAACTTCACCTTCGGCGAAGAAATAAGCGATTTCGCGTGCGGCAGATTCAACAGAGTCAGAACCGTGCGTGCCGTTCTCGGTGAAGCTGTCCGCATAGTCAGCGCGCAGCGTACCGGCCAGGGCGTTGTCCGGGTTGGTCGCCCCCAGCAGGTCACGGTGACGCTGGACCGCGTTTTCGCCTTCCAGAACAGAAACCACGATCGGGCCAGAGGTCATGAACTCGACGAGGCCGTCAAAGAAGGGGCGGCCTTCGTGCTCAGCATAGAAACCACGAGCCTGTTCAGTGCTCAGGTGCAGCATTTTGGTGCCAACAATTTTAAAACCCGCAGATTCAAAACGAGCAAAGATGCTACCAATAACGTTTTTTGCTACCGCATTCGGCTTGATGATGGAGAAAGTACGTTCAATAGCCATGTTAACCCCTGTAAGTTGTTCTGTTGTCGTACATACATGCGTATGACCTGGCGCGGATTATAATGAGCAACGATGATATTGCCTATGGATATAGGTAACATTTTTTTAAAATAAGACGAGTTTTAGCAACACTCCGCACTAACTCGCTTATTCCGCCATTTATTGCACCGCAAACTGCACGGCCTGTACCTGACCCACATCGTCCATCACCAGTAACTGATACTCACCGGAGGTATCTATCTTCAGGCTGAGCAGACCCGCATGGGTGGATAATGGCTCACCATTTAAGAACCACCAGCGACTGCCCTGCCCGCCGGAAGCCAGCACCGGTAGCGTAACCAGAGTCTGACCGGGAACGCGTTTAATCACCCCGCCTTCACGAATTCCTGACAGTACCAGCGGAGGCGGCGCATTCTCATCCTGAGGCGGGCAGATTGTCGAGCGGGCAGGCAACCGGGCAGCACGTTTTTCCGTAACCGGCAGCCAGGGTTCAAGAGGCAACGGCCAGACGATCATCATTTTCTGTTGCGCATCCGGGCAGTCTGCCGCCACGCGTTGCCCCTGTGCGTTTAGCCAGACAGGGAACCGGATACCTTTCACCCCCTCCTGCTCAGGCATCAGGAGTGTAGGGGGTTGACTGTTGTCGAGTAACCAGGTCGATAACCGGCGGCGGCAGTTGCTGTCGCCGGCAGGGAGGCTTTGCCCACCGGGCCAGCAAATCACTCCACTGCTGACCGATTCTGGGCGTGGATCTTCAGGCATTTTCGCCTGCTCAAGCGCCGAACGCGGTTGCAGCAGGTTATTAACCTGATTCAGCACCGGTACTGCGCTTGCGAAGCCAAACTGCCCGGCAACCGGCGTGCCGTCTGGTCTGCCGGTCCAGACGCCTATCAGATAGCGTCCATTGAGGCCGATGGACCAGGCATCCCGGTAGCCATAACTGGTGCCGGTTTTCCACGCCAGCGGCACCACGCGGGGCAGTGCGCTGTCCGGTAAAGGCTGGGCTTCATTTGCCAGAATCCGGCGGATAATCCAGGCGGCACCCGGCGACATTAAAGGCCGTTCAGTCAGGGGATCGTCAGGCTGCAATCGAAGCTGTCCGGCTTTACCCTGACGGGCAAACGCGCTGTAGGCCGCCGTTATATCCGCCAGTCGTGCCCCTGCCCCGCCGAGGATTAGCGACAGATTAGGTTCTGCTCCCTGCGGTAACGTCAGCGGCAGTCCTGCATTACGCAGCACACCTGCAAATTTTTTCGGTCCATAGGCCTCCAGTACCTGGACGGCTGGAAGATTAAGCGAACGTACCAGCGCCTCGCTCATACTCACCGGCCCGTGAAATCCGCTGTCAAAATTCCCCGGACGATAATCCCCGGTACGACGGGGTACATCCTGCAACAACGAAGCAGGATGGATAAGCCCTTCGTCCATCGCCAGCCCATAGACAAAAGGTTTAAGCACCGATCCCGGTGAGCGAACGGCCGTCACCATATCCACATGCCCAAACCGGCTGTCATCCGAAATATCGGCGGAACCCACCCAGCCACGCACCGTCATGTCAGTGTGATCAACAACAATAATGGCCAGCGAACTGCGCGCCGGAAGCCGTGATTTAACGTTTAACGCCAGCTCTTCAAGCTGCCGTTGCAGGCTGGCGTCCAGGGTCGTGGTTATCTTCTCCCCGGTGTGTTGACTCACCATCATTCTGGAAAAGAGCGGCGCGAGCTGAGGCATCTGTCGGGGTGCCAGCCAGACGGGTTCCTGGCGGGACTCCGCCACCTGTGCCGCACTCCACACGCCCTGGCTCACCATACGATCAAGCACTTTATCGCGCGCCGCCTGTGCCCGTCCCGACCATCTGTCCGGTCGCAGTCGACTCGGTGCCTGCGGCAGCACCGCCAGCAATGCCGCGTCGGCATAGCTCATCTGCGCAGGGGATTTACCCAGATAGGCCCAGCTTGCCGCCCCCACCCCCTGCAGCGTTCCGCCAAACGGGGCGCGGTTGAGATAGAGCGTCAGGATATCGCGCTTGGAGAGATGCCACTCCAGCTGCAATGCGCGCCAGAGCTGGCGGATTTTGCCACCAAACGTGCGCGAATGCGGATCGAGCAGACGCGCCACCTGCATGGTTAACGTGCTGCCGCCGGAGATAACGCGTCCGGCGCGTAAATCCTGCCAGGCGGCACGGAGAACCGAAAAGGGATTGACGCCCGGATGGGTCCAGAACCAGCGATCCTCATACTGGATGAGCGCCTCCAGATAGCGGGGGGACACCTCTTCGATAGTGACCGGATAGCGCCAGATACCGCCGGCATCGGCGAAACGCCAGAGTGGTGTCCCGTCTTTTGCGACAACCACCCGCGCCGGGTTCACCTCAGTAAGCGGTAACGGCCAGATCCTGTCGGCAATGCATACGCACACCAGTAATAAAAGCGGCGCTCCCGCCAGCCAGAGCCAGCGGGAGCGCAGGAGACGCCTGTTTTTCATCTTACGGGCGAACAATCATCGGACCACTCGCAGCCCCCGTCGCCCGCCACTGCGGAACGTACATTGACTCCACCTGCGGCATCGGCAGTTGGTAGGTGCCCGGTGTCACCGCGCGCGCCAGGTAAATCAGAGTAACCGGCTGCCCCTGACTTACCGCCACTGCGGCCACAAAGCGATCATCACGGAATTCCATATGCTGGATATCCGCCTGCTGCATCCGGTTGAGCAACTCCTGGACTTCGCTGGCGCTGTCTCCGAGGCTTGCGCTGCTGCTGGCGAGGTTCTGGTTTTCCAGCTCCATCCCTGCAGGCAACAGATCGACCACTAACGCATCCGGCACGTTATTGCTGGCGGTAACCTCCAGCCAGACCAGCACCAGTTCGCCACTCTTAAGGGAGTCCAGCGCTTTGGTTTGTCCGTCGGTTCCCAGAATATGGCGTTCGATTTTCAGCACATTACTGGACGGGGCCGGGGTGTATTCCGGGTAACCGGTGCTGTCCAGACGCAACCACATCGGACTTTCCCCGCTATTGGTCACCTGCAACGCCGCCATCTGGTCGGCATTAAGTTCACGGGTTTGCTGTTTGTCACCTTTGAGCATTTCGGCCTCCAGGCTCGTCTGCGCCTGCCAGGTACCCGGTAAGCTTTGCAGATGGCGTCCGGCAAGGAACAGCGCATTGCTCTCTTGTGTAGAGAGCCAGCGCTGGCCATACGCCTGTTCAGAGAGCGTGGTCAGCAGTTTATTTTGTTCATCCGGTAACAGCTTGTTCTCCTCAAGCAGGGCGAGCATCAGTGCATTATCGCGCAGGTCACTGCCGTAATCGGCCATCCAGCGTTCAGACGGCAGACGTTTAGTCACCCGCGCCTGAGCCAGGGCCTGCTCACTACGCGGAGCGTCACCCATCAGTTTCAGCGCCACGCCCAGTTGCATTAACGGAAGGGCAGCTTTTGCCTGGCTGTTACGCTGCCAGAGCTCACGCAGTGCACCTAATGGTGCTTTTTGCTGACGAGCCAGGACCAGCGCCGCATAGCTTTGAGTCGCAAATTTCGTTGCCGCGACATCGTCGCTGTATCGCACTGCCATCGCAGCGGGATCCTGCAAATAGCGCAGCAGGCGGTTGTTGGCACTGGTCAGCGCATCACCGGGCACGCTGTAACCCTGCTCGGTAGCACGGAAGAGGAAGTCCGTCACATACGCGGTGAGCCAGTACTCTTCAGGGCCGTTTTTATCCCAGAGCGAAAAGCCGCCATCATCGCGCTGCATTTGCAGCAGGCGTGAAATGCCGATATCCACCGCAGCACGACGTTGCTCATCGCTGTCACCCTTGATCCCTAATGCTTTCAATTGCGCGGCATTGGTATAGAGCGACGGGAACAGGCCGCTGGCGGTCTGTTCAAGGCAGCCGTAAGGGTAAGCGCGTAACTCCTGAATATAACGGGCAATGTTCAGCGATGGACGCCCGCTCAGCAGGAGCTGCCCCTGGAGTGCCACCGGCGAAATACGCGTGGTGTGCTCGGCAGGCGCGTTCCAGCTTTCATGCGGGTAAAGCATCACGTCACTGCTGATGGTCTGGGCAGGCCAGGCCGGACGTACCCCGATTTTCCACTGTTTATGCTGCGGGGCAAAGGTTTCACCCGGCAGTTGCAGTCCCGAAATATCGGCGCTGATTTCGCCATCACCAAAGCCATCAAGCGCACGAACCGGGATAAACAGCGTGGTACGGGCACCCGGCGCAAGATTGACCGGTTTCGGCTGCTGACTTTGCAGTGCCACCAGACCGCTTGCCGCTACCGCTACCTGCAAACTTTGCGGTTTGTCTGTGAGGTTTGTGATGTCCAGAGTCAGGCGCGAGGTGTCACCACCCGCGAGGAAGCGCGGCATATTCAGTTCAGCAATAACCGGTGCGGCTACCACCACTTTACCTTCGCTGCTGCCAAAGTCCTCTGTCGTCCACGCCTGCGCCATCACGCGCAGCTCACCGTTAAAATCACCAATCGGCAGGGTGACCGTTCCCTCACCGTTGTCATCCAGGGTGACCGGCTGGGCCTGCTGGGCAACAATAGTGACATGGTTAACCGGCGGTTTACCGCCACGGTTCAGTTCATCTCCATCACCACCAAAGCGCAGCGCAGCAAGCCGTCCCTGCCCTTCAATGACCTGACCATAAATGTCGTAAATATCCGCGCCGTAACGCTTCTGCCCGAAGAAACCGGCCCAGGGATCTGGCGTCACGTAGTCGGTGATATTCAGTACACCGCTGTCAACAGCGGACACCAGGACATTCACCTGTTTTGGTGCTTTACCGTCTTTCAGGCTGGCCTTAATTTTTACCGTCAGCGGCTGGTCAGGACGCATTTTTTGCGGACTTTCCATCGTTACGTTCAGTCGGCGGTTTTCATCACCCATCGGCAGATGCAGCAAACCGACTGCCCGTTTCGGCGTAGCCGATTTCGATTTATCTCCCGGGCGCACAACCAGCGTACTCAGGTAGAGATCATGGCGACGCCATTTCTGATCGACGGGAATGGCGATATCCAGACCGCCCTGCGGCACATCGATCTCCTGCCACCACAACGGTCCTTCACTGGATTCGATCATGGCATAGCCTTTACCCGCTGCCGGAGCAGTAATATGCAGATTGATGGTATCGCCAGGCTGGTAAGCGGGTTTATCGAGCTTCATGGTCACGCGGTCAGGGCGTGCGGCACCGGCACCGTCGCTGTTATCCTGCCAGCTATAGCCAGCCCAGAAACGCACGCTGCTGACGCTCTCATCCGGCGCTTTCACCTCCAGACGATAAGAGCCCCACTCCACCGGGAAGCTCACCTTACCGGTTTCATCAGCGGCTAAATCGAGAGACTGCTCCCCTTCGACCAGATCTTTTTGATCGAACTGAGACTGCCAGCCATCGCTCTCAGACCAGTTCCAGTAGTAGTCGCGACGTTCGCGGATGAGGCGCACCTGAAGGCCGGATACTGCTTTTTTAGCCCCCGTCGGGTCGGCATAAACGATATCGAAACCGGCCAGACCGTTCTCATCAACAATCGGCTGATTCACCGTGGTGTCCGTGCGATAGTCATACACGGCTTTCGCCGCGAATTGTGGACGGATGCCCGGTAAGGCAGGCGCAGGCCAGAGCGGTTGTTCTGCACGACGCGTCACTGGACGCCCACCCGACTCCAGCAGGCTTGCCTGCAAAATCACCTGCAACGGTGAATGCAGATCTTTCCACTGGCTCGCCGTTGCAACCTCCCCATGACCTTTTTCATCCAGCTGAATTTGTACTTCATCCAGACTGCGGCTCTGGTTCTCTTCGGCAATATCACCGAACTGGAAGCCAGGCAACGCTTTCACCGCTTCACGCAACGGGCGCAGGAAAAGCTGCCCTTGCAGGGTGTTTCCGCTGGCAGGCGCGCCGTAAAGGTAGTAGCCCACAACGCCAAAGTTGACGTCATCCGCCAGCGAGAGCGGCGTCTGTTGTGGGGTGAGATTGAGCGCCATCCGCTCCGGCATAAAATCTTCGACGTGGAAAGACCACGTGCGTAGCTGATTATCACCGGTATTGGCACGAATAGCCCAGGTGCCGGTTTGCGCGCTGGCATCAAGCGTCCAGGTAAAGCGGTAAAGGCCATTTTCAGGCTGGCTGACCACGCTGCGCATTACCTGGCCGTCCGGTTTCACGACCTCAAGTTTCACCGGTTGATCCGCAAGCGGTTTACCGTCGCTGTCACGCAGCAGCGCATTCATGATGACCGTTTCGCCAGGGCGATAGAGATCGCGCGGGCCAAACATAAAGAACTGTTTGCTGTAACCAGGATCGCCGGCGATGGCAAATTCAGCAAGATCCAGCGCTGGCAGTTTCAGATCCAGCAGCGTGGTTTCACCCTCTTTGCGCGCCAGCAGCAATGCCGCCTCTTTATCGGTATTAAGTGTGGCATGGCCCTGGGCATCGCTCGTTGCCTGCGCCAGCGTCTGTCCTTTGTCATTCAACAGGACAACATCAATCCCCGATTGCGCCGCACCGTTTTCCAGACTCTGGGTAAAGATATCCAGACGGTTGTGGTAGCGGTGGGCAGAAACGCCAATGTTGCTCAGGGTAAAGAGCGTGGCTGCATTGCTGTAATTATAATGACCGGCCTGATTCATCACCGCGACGTATACGCCCGCCTGCTGCAGAGGGGCGACCTCTTTTAGCGGCAGCAGCAGTTTTTCCCGCGTATTGCGCGCTGGCTTGAGGTCAAAGCGGCCGGTGTAGACCAGGTCGACCATTTTAAGGAGGCTTTCTGATTCCCAGTTGGTCAGCGAGTTGCGGTACTCCCACTGGCTGACAAACGCCGCCAGAGATTCTGGTTTAACGCGATAGAAATTGACGTCAATGTTGTCCACATTGAGCGCAATCACCGGCAACCCTTCCACCACTTTACCCGGCAGCAGCGAGCCACGGCTGGCGAACCCTACAGTCGGTTCAATATCACGGGTGGTGAGCGATTTTTCGTAATCAATGCCAAAGGTGGCGTTATTCAGGGCCTGTAAACCACGATCAACCGATACCAACAACTCCCGGTTCGGTTCAATATGACGTAACCGCAGCTCTTTCAGATTAGGGGCAAGCTCCCATGCACCGTCCACCTTACCGTTCTTCTTGTCGACCACATGAACGGTGTTGGCAAAATTCTGGTCTGGATTGAGCGGAATGGAGAAGGTCAGCACCAGCGCTGCCGCGCCGTCCAGCTGCACTTCTGAGGCATCCACCAGTTTCAGGGCTTTGCCTTCACTGCTTTTCGCCAGCTGTTTAATTTTTTCCGCATCAGGTTTCGCAGCGGCAGGCGTCTCCTGCCGCGCTGAAGAGGGCGTTGACGCAGGTGCTGATTGCGCTTCCTGCGTTTTATCGTTGTTATCACAGCCTGCCAATGTGAACGTAGTCAAGAGCGCGACAGCTATCGCCGCTAAACGTAACGGTGTCATCCTTTATCCCTGGCCCCATAGCCTGTTAAGTAAATATGCGTAAGTATTATGCGTGAGTTTGCCAATTTCAAACAGCTGTTGTGATTCCGGAAAGCACATCCGTGCACACTGAACGAAGCGACTAACATGTTACCGCGATCACAGGGTGAAACGTAACATGTTACCTTCAAGGTCATTTGTTTTTAAAACAATAAGATAAGTGGATAAACTCCATGACTGGCTGCTAACGTTACCTCATCTTTATTCGCATCCCTGCGGTTCATAGAAGAGAGAACGTAATGAGCAGAGCCGTCAATGCCCTACAAAATTTCGGTAAGTCCCTCTTTGGTCCGGTCCTGATTTTGCCCATCGTTGGCTTGTTTATCGCTTTTGGTAACATTCTGGGCAATGGCAATCTTGCCGAGTACCTCCCCTTCCTCGGTCATCCGCTGATCCAGAATACCGGGCAGTTAATTGCTAAATCCGCCGTCTCGGTGCTGGCAAACCTGGCACTGGTTTTTGCCGTGGGGATCCCGGTCGGCCTGTCTGCACGCGATAAAGGCTACGCGGCCCTGATCGGTCTGGTGACCTTTATTGTCTTTATCAATGCTATGAACGTGACCATGCAGTTACAGGGCGCGTTAGCTCCGGCGGAGCAAATGAAAGCAGCCGGGCAAAGCATGGTGCTGGGCGTGCAGGTGCTGGAGATGGGCGTCTTCGCCGGGATCCTGACCGGCGCACTCTCAGGTTATCTTTACAATAAATATTCCGGCGTGCAGTTTTCCGGCGCGATGGCGATTTACTCCGGTCACTGCTTCGTTGCCATTATCATGCTACCGGTATCGATGGTTCTGGGTGTGGTCATGAGTGAGCTGTGGCCTTTCGCGCAACACGGCATTAGCACCCTGGCAATGGCTATCAAAGGCGCTGGCCCTGTTGGCGTCGCGGTCTACGGCTTCCTTGAGCGTATTCTTGTGCCCACTGGCCTGCATCACCTTGTTTATACCCCGTTTCTTTATACCGAGCTTGGCGGTACGCAGGAGGTCTGCGGCTCGCTGTATCAGGGTGCGCGCAATATCTATTTCGCCGAAATGGCCTGCCCGGAGGTGAAGCAACTCAGCAGCACTGTCGTCTGGGATGCACGCGGTATCAGTAAAATGTACGGTCTGCCCGCGGCGGCACTGGCGATGTACCTTACCGCCAGCCCCGAACGGAAAGCAGCGGCAAAAGCGATTTTGATTCCGGCCGCGCTAACCTCCTTTCTGGTGGGCGTCACCGAACCTATCGAGTTCTCGTTCCTCTTTGTCGCCCCGCTGCTGTTCGTGGTGCACGCGGTGCTGACCGGCCTCGGCATGATGCTGTTCTACCTCTTTGACGTCCATGCCATCGGCGCCAACGGCATTATCGATTTTATTCTCTACAACCTGCCGCTGGGCACTGAAAAATCCAACTGGCCAATGTACATCGTGGTGGGGCTTATCATGTTTGCCCTTTACTTCGTTATCTTCCGCTTCCTGATCCTGCGCTTTGATATGAAAACCCCCGGTCGTGAAGACGCCGAGGAAGAGACACGTCTGTACAGCAAACAGGATTATCAGGCCAAAGGGAATAACGACGGGCTGGGCGAAGCGATTATTGCGGGCCTCGGCGGTCGCGACAACATCGAGGTCGTGGACAACTGCTACACCCGCTTACGCGTCACCGTAAAAGATGTCGCCACTATCGATGAACCTCGCCTTAAGGCGACAGGCGCGAAAGCGGTAATCAAACAAGGTAATAACGTTCAGGTGGTCTACGGGCTGCATGTCAAAAAAATGCGAGAAGCCGTTGAGCTGTTTCTCTAAAGGAGACTGATGATGTTTACACCCCCGTTTATTCTCTCTATCGCCGGTGGCGGCAGCACCTATACGCCCGGGATTGTGAAGAGCCTGATGGTACAGCTGGAGAAATTCCCGCTGGCGGAAATCCGTCTTTACGACATTGACGAAACCCGGCAGAACACCATTGCGCCGGTGGTCGAAAAGGTTCTGCGCGACCACAGCCAGAGCATTAAATTTACGGTGACCACCGACCCGGAAATCGCCTTTAGCGGCGCGCACTTCGTTTTTGCCCAGATGCGCGTGGGTCAGTACAGGATGCGCGAACAGGATGAGAAGATTCCCCTGCGCCACGGCGTTGTGGGTCAGGAAACCTGCGGACCTGGCGGACTGGCCTACGGCCTGCGCACCATCCTGCCAATGGTGGAGCTTATCGATCACGTTGAGCGCTACGCCGACAAAAAAGCCTGGATTGTGAACTACTCCAACCCGGCGGCTATCGTGGCAGAAGGGGTACGCCGCCTGCGCCCGCAGGCACGCGTGCTCAATATTTGCGATATGCCGGTTGCCGCCATGCGCAATATGGGCGCGGTGCTGGGGGTGGATCGTCACAAACTGGTGGTGGATTACTTTGGCCTTAACCACTTTGGCTGGTTCACCCGCGTGCTGGTGGACGGCGAAGATAAGCTGCCCCAGTTGCGTGAACATATCGCCCGCTTTGGTCTGCTCACCGAAGATGCCGCGCAAACCGATCCGCAGCACTCGGATCCGTCATGGGTGAAAACCTGGCGCAATATCAAACCGATAATGGATCACTTCCCTGACTACCTGCCGAACCCGTATCTGCAGTATTACCTGATGCCCAATGACATCGTCGAGCACCAGGATCCAGATTACACCCGCGCCAACGAGGTGATGAACGGTCGGGAGAAAAAGCTGTTTGCCGCGGCCGAAGAGTACAAACGCACCGGGCTCCTGTCGGATGCCTTCCACGTAGGGGTGCACGGCGAGTTCATTGTTGACGTCGCCCGCTCGCTGGCCTTCGATCTACGCCAGCGCCATCTGGTGATTGTGGAAAACAAAGGGGCTATCGCCAATTTACCTTACGATGCAATGGTGGAGGTGCCCGCCTACATCACCGCTGAAGGGGCAGAGCCGGTGCGCATGGGGGCCGTTCCCCTCTTCCACCAGACGCTTTTAATGCAGCAACTGGCCTCGGAACAACTGCTGGTGGAAGCGACCATCGAAGGCAGCTACGAGAAGGCGTTGCAGGCCTTTACTCTCAACCGCACGGTGCCCACCATGCAGCATGCCAAAGCCATACTCGACGACATGATTGAGGCGAATCGCGACTACTGGCCTGCGCTGCAGAAAGCCTGGCAGGAGGGGAAGGCGGTACAAAAATAACGAAGTGACTCGCGCCTTTTGCGATGGTTGCTTGTCGGGTCAGGAAAAAACGTTAACAATTCAGGATATACCCTAAATAATTCGCGTTGCAGGCAGGCGGCAGGTGAGTGCCTCTCCGGGCGCTGACTGAAGTCAGTGAGCGGAGTGGCCAAATGTAGCCGACACGCCTGCAGCGTGAAGCATGATGGGTTTCCTGTTGATGACCCGGAGGCAACCATGTCCACCTCTTATTTCGTCTCAGCCGACTGGCTGATTGAGCACGGCGACAACCCTGAAGTACAGATCATTGATGCCCGTATGGCCCCCGCAGGCCAGGAGCACCTGCGCGATATGACCGCGGAATATCGCGCCGGGCATATTCCTGGCGCCATCCGCTTTGATATCGATGCCCTCTCGGATCACACCTCTTCTTTGCCTCATATGCTGCCACGCCCGGAGGCTTTTGCCGTCGCCATGCGTGAGCTGGGTATCAGCCACGATAAGCATCTGGTGGTGTATGACGAGGGCAATCTCTTTTCCGCTCCGCGCGCCTGGTGGATGCTGCGTTACTTTGGCGCTGATAACGTTTCTGTTCTGGCAGGCGGGCTTGCCGGCTGGCAGCGCGATGAACTACCGCTTCAGCAGGGTGACGTCACAGCTGTGGAGTCCGAGTTTGAGGTTAAAAGCGATCCGGCAGCAGTAAAACGCCTGACGGATGTGCTGCTCGCCAGCCATGAAGGTACGGCTCAGCTTGTAGATGCTCGCCCCGCAGCACGCTTTCAGGGCGAGGCCGATGAACCCCGTCCAGGCCTGAAACGCGGTCATATCCCTGGTGCGCGTAATGTCCCCTGGGGCGATCTGGTGGTGAACGGTGAACTGAAAACTACCGATGAACTGGCAGACATTTTTGAACGCCAGGGCGTGGATCTTGATAAGCCGATTATTGCCAGTTGCGGCTCCGGCGTGACGGCATGCGTGGTGATTCTGGCGCTGGCGACGCTCGGTGCGGATAACGTCAGGTTGTACGACGGCTCCTGGAGTGAATGGGGCGCACGCGACGATCTGCCGGTTGATCCTGCCTGAATGGATAACCGACTCGCGCCGCTGTTGACGCGTGGCGAATCCCTGACGCGGGCGGAGTACCGTGTGCTGGCCCACCTGACGGAGCATCCGTTACTGGTGGGTAATATTACGGTACGCGACCTTGCCACCGCCACCTTTGTCTCGACCGCCACCATTATACGACTCTGTCAGAAATTGGGGTTTAGCGGCTACAGTGAGTTTATCTGGCACTGCAAACAGCTGCTTGCCGACACGCCGCATATCAACGAGCCACCAGTCAGCCACAGCGACAGGCTACCCGGGCTGTTTCAGCAGTTCGTCGCCAATTATCAGCAGACCTTTCAGTGGGTGACGGAGGAGAAACGGCAAACCTTCGCCCGCCTGCTGCGTGAGAAAGAGAGCTTCTTCCTTTATGGCGCAGGGTTTTCTTATCTCTTTGCTGAGTATCTGACCAAGAAGCTGCAGGTGCTGGGTAAAACGGCGTTTATCTCAGGCCCTGGCGACAGTCGCAATATTTTTCTTAGTAACGCCGCACGCTATCAGGTGTTTATCGCCGTCTCCCGCAGCGGGGAAACCGAGCAGGTGCTGGATAAAGCCCGCATCGCCCGCAACGTGGGGATGACGGTTATCGCTTTTACGCGCGCCTCTGCGAATACGCTGGCAAGCCTTGCGGATCTGCACTTTGCCCTTTACGACGAAGCGGTGCATTTCGCCGCCGAGGCCGCTGGCGTTACGTCGTTCGAGTCGAATCTGGTGCTGATGATGGATTTACTGCTGCTGGAAGCGACGGGCTAATCCAGCCCGTCGTGGCTTCAGATGATGCGGTTCGTTTTCAGGTCGCGCAGGAAGCTGCCCCAGCGACGTTCATAGAACGGGGTAATGTGGTCAATCATAAAATGGCTGATCCCCTTTTCGCCTTTCACTACCTGGCAGATATCCACCGGATCGTCCCCCGGCAGGGTATCCATTGCCACGCTGCCCGCCGCCTGAATGATCTCCTCGATGTCTCCATCGGCTTCAATGCCAATCAACAGGTTGGCGCGGGCGTCGTTTTTCTCTTTTATGGAGCAGAGATAGGCGCACTTCACATGGTTGAAGGTGCTGAACAGGGTGGTGAGGGAATCCACCATCTGCGCAGGCGGCTCGGTCACTTCTGAGAGCAGCAGCGATGTACCGCCTTCAAGCACCTCCTGCTCACTGAGCGGGCTGCCCTCTTTACCGACCAGATGACTGATTTCACGCGGCGTCAGCTCTTTGCCCGTCGGCAATTTGGCGTTGAGGAACAGTGTTTCGCCCAGCGTCATTTCGAACAGCGTACGGGCAGGGAGCACGACAAACGCCTGCTCGGTATCCACTGCCTGTTGCAGTGCTTCAAGCGAGGTGAAGAAGGGAATGACTGACTCACCGTCATCTTTTTCCCAGTGCTGAATATCCAGCGCGCTGTCTTCGACAACGGATTTATCATCCGCTGCCGTGCCCGGCACCCATACCGTGGACTCCAGCAGCGCACGGAAAAAGGCCGGGCGGTAGGCAGGCTCGGTCGCCGCCTTTTCCAGCAAAGTTTCGAGTGTATCTGGCTCGTGATGATGGTCGTGATCGTGGTCTGAATGGGACATAATTTTTACTGTTCGTCTCGATCTGTTTGATGCCCTCACCCCTGCCCTCTCCCACTGTGAGAGAGGGAATGGCCTGTACCGTGCACTCCCTTTCCCATCGGGAAAGAGGAAACGGCCTGCACCGTGCACTCCCTTTCCCATCGGGAAAGAGGGAACGGCCTGCACCGCGCTACCCCTCTCCCACCAGGAAAGAGGGAACGGCCTGCACCGCGCTACCCCTCTCCCACCAGGAAAGAGGGAACGGCCTGCACCGCGCTACCCCTCTCCCATCGGGAAAGGGGGAACGGCCTGTACCGTGCACTCCCCTCTCCCCTTTGGGGAGAGGGTCAGGGTGAGGGGAAAATTACTTGCTGGTCAGCAGATTTGCCAGCGCGCGTACACCAAGGCCTGTTGCTCCCGCAGCCCACTGCTCGACACCCGCTTTGCGGTAGGTGGCGGAACAGTCGATGTGCAGCCAACCCTGCTGATAGTTCTCAACAAAATGAGACAGGAAACCGGCTGCCGTGCTGGCACCCGCCGGGAAGGCTGCGCTGGCGGTGTTGTTAAGTTCAGCGAAGTTTGACGGCAACTGATGGCGGTGGAACTCGGCCAGCGGCAGACGCCAGAATGGTTCGTTCTCTGCGGCGGCGCTCGCAAGCAGTCGGTTAGCCAGTTGGTCATCAAAGCTGAACAGCGCATGGTAATCATTGCCCAGCGCGGTTTTGGCCGCACCGGTCAGGGTGGCAGCGTCGATGATAAGCTCCGGTTTCTGCGCGCTCGCGTTAATGAGACCATCGGCCAGCACCAGGCGCCCTTCTGCATCGGTGTTCATCACCTCAACGGTTTTGCCGTTACGGTAGCGAATGATATCGCCAAGCTTAAAGGCATTACCGCTAATCATGTTATCTGCGCAGCAGAGGTAAAGCTTCACGCGTTTGTTCAGCCCGCGCGTAATCGCAAACGCCAGTGCGCCCGTGACCATCGCCGCACCGCCCATATCGGATTTCATGGAATCCATAAACGCGGTCTGCTTGATGCTGTAACCGCCGGAGTCGAAGGTGATACCCTTGCCGACCAGACAGGCGAAAATCGGCGCGTCTTTGTCGCCGGTCGGGTTGAAGTCCAGTGACAACAGCACCGGCGGGCGGGAAGATCCACGTCCCACGGTGTGAATACCCAGGTAGTTCTGTTCACGCAGATCTTCACCCTTAACGATGCGGTAAGAGATAGCCTCGCCACCCACATCGCTGAGCAGATCCACCGCACGCTGCGCCAGTTGTTCCGGCCCTAAATCTTCCGCCGGGGCATTGATGGTGTCACGCACCCAGTCGATGGTTTTCAGCCGTGCATCAAGCTCTTTCTGCCCGGCATCATCCAGCACCGCCCAGTCGATGTTACGGGTGCCTTTCGGCCCCTTATAACCGGCCCAGAAGGCCCAGCTCCGGTCTGCATCCCAGCCTTCGCCGCTCAGCGCGACATGCTTAATGCCCATGCCATCGATTTTGCGTGCGGCACGCTGAATGAGGCCGGTATCGTCTTTGCCTGTCAGGTGCAACGTGATGCCGTCGTGATTAATGCTAAACGCTGCTTTTTCGCCCCAGCGAGCGTCCGCGCCCTGGGTCGATAAGGTAATTTTCATCGCTTCAGTTGTCATTGTTTTGTCCTTTAGCGCAGGAGATATGAAAACGGGCCACCAGAAGGCAGCCCGTCGATATCAAGATGCTTCGTCTAACCAGACTAGCAGAATTGCCTCGAGAATTTTTTCGTTCGATGCGTTTGGATCATCATCAAACTCCTCCAGCTCGCAAATCCACTGATGCATGTCGGTGAAACGCACGGTTTTCGGGTCGAGATCCGGGAAGGTGTCGTACAGCGCTTCGCCAATTTCGCGGCTGTCTGTCCATTTCAGTGACATATTAATGCTCCCGCGCGTGGTTGATGGTGTAGCGAGGGATCTCTACGACCAGATCTTCATCGGTGACGCGCGCCTGGCAGCTCAGACGGCTCTCCGGCTCAAGACCCCAGGCTTTATCCAGCATGTCATCTTCATCTTCGGTGCTTTCCGGTAACGAATCGAAACCTTCACGCACGACACAGTGGCAGGTCGTGCAGGCACAGGACTTCTCACAGGCGTGTTCAAGCTCAATGCCGCCACGCAGGGCCACATCAAGAATGGTTTCGCCGGTCTTTGCTTCCATAACTACTCCATCAGGGCATAAATCCTGATGAGGCAGAAAAACGATCTTAGGCATATTAAACCTCGTCGACGGAATGGCCTTTTAACGCGGTACGTACGGACATATCCATACGGCGCGCGGCAAATTCCTGGGTTTGTTTATCTACATTTTTAATGGCGTGTTCAATGGCGTCGGCATCATTACCTTTGGCAACGGCAACAAGTTGCGCGATAGCCTGGTCAATGTCCGTACGCTCTGCGGCGCTGAGCAGCGCGGCATCCGTTGCCAGCGCACCGGTCAGACTCTCCAGTACGCGGGCGGCCTCCACTTGCTGTTCTGCGAGCATACGTGCTTTCACGTCCTGCTCAGCAAAGCTCATGGAGTCCTTAATCATGGTGGCGATTTCGTTATCGGTCAGGCCATAAGAGGGCTTAACCTGAATTGCGGCTTCAACACCGGTGGATTTTTCCATCGCGGTGACGTTGAGCAGGCCGTCGGCATCCACCTGGAAGGTGACGCGAATATGCGCGCCGCCTGCGGGCATGGCCGGAATACCACGTAGCGCAAAACGCGCCAGCGAGCGGCAATCCTGCACCAGCTCACGCTCGCCCTGCATCACGTGGATAGACATGGCGGTCTGCCCGTCTTTGAAGGTGGTGAACTCCTGCGCACGGGCCACCGGAATGGTAGTGTTACGCGGGATAACTTTCTCTACCAGACCGCCCATGGTTTCAAGCCCGAGCGACAGCGGGATAACGTCCAGCAGCAGCATATCGCTGTCCGGTTTGTTACCCACCAGAATATCTGCCTGAATCGCGGCGCCCAGGGCGACAACTTTATCCGGGTCGATAGAGGTGAGCGGCGTGCGGCCAAAGAATTCGCCTACGCGTTCACGCACCAGCGGCACGCGGGTGGAGCCGCCTACCATCACCACTTCCAGTACCTCATCCGCCTCAACGCCTGCATCTTTCAGTGCGCGGCGGCAGGAGAGTAAAGTGCGTTTCACCAGGGTCGAAATCAGCGCCTCAAACTGCTCGCGGGTCACTGTACCCTGCCAGCCTGCGACGTCAACGGTGACAGAGGGCGCATCGCTCAGGGCGATTTTTGCCGCGATGGCCGCATCCAGCAACGCTCGCTGTAAATGGTTGTCGCCATGCTCCGGCAGACTGGCCTGTTCACGAATAAAATCCGCGAGCAGGTGATCAAAGTCGTCGCCGCCGAGGGCAGAGTCTCCGCCCGTCGCCAGCACTTCAAACACGCCACGGCTTAAGCGCAGGATGGAGATATCAAAGGTGCCGCCGCCAAGATCGTAAACGGCGATAACGCCCTCTTTACCGGAGTCCAGACCGTAAGCAATGGCTGCGGCGGTCGGTTCATTCAGCAAGCGCAATACATGCAAGCCCGCCAGCCGTGCGGCGTCTTTCGTCCCCTGACGCTGAGCATCATCAAAATAGGCCGGAACGGTAATGACCACGCCGTCCAGCTCCCCGGAGAGGGATTCCTGGGCACGCAGGGCCAGAGTTTTCAGAATGTCCGCTGAGACACGGATGGGGTTCACCAGGCCTGCGCGGGTCGCCATCATGGGCAGCCCATTTTCGCTGGCCTGTAACTGGTACGGCAGGTGAGGATAACGTGCCTGGATATCGGCCAGCGCGCGGCCCATCATGCGTTTTACCGAACTGATGGTATTAACCGGATCCTGCGCGGCATTGGCACGCGCGTCATAACCCACCGTCTGCCCCTGCGCATGATAGTGCACAACAGACGGTAACAAATGACGCCCTTCGCTATCGGCCAGCGTTTGCGCCTGACCACTGCGTACGGTGGCGACCAGTGAATTCGTGGTGCCTAAATCGATCCCTGCTGCCAGACGACGCTGGTGAGGCGCAGCGCTCAGACCCGGCTCACTAATTTGTAATAAGGCCATAATGTGCTTCCAAAATTAAAAACCGAGCAGTTTTTCTTCGAGTTGTTCTGTTGAGCTGCGCAGTTTATCCAGAAAACGGAGTTTACGCACGGTATCCGCCGCGTCGTCCCACGCTTCACGACTGAATTGTTCCACCATCTGCTGATGACGAACGTCGTACAGTTTTTTGACTCGCTGGGCAAAGGCCTCCAGGCGGTCAGCATCGCTGGCCGTACCAATCTCATCGAGCTCTTCACGAAGCTCCAGCTGCTCCATCAGAAACGCGGTATCCCGCACCGTGTGCTGCTCAGAACCGAGATCAAAGCCGTGCAGGGAGAGCAGATATTCTGCCCGTGCGAGGGGATGGCGCAGCGTTTGCCAGGCCTGATTAATGGTCGCAGACTGCTGCACGGAAGCGAGTTGTTCCGCTGGCGTGCCGCTGGCGAAGTTATCAGGATGATACTGCCGCTGAAGATCCTGAAACCGGATGGTCAGGGCCGGAAGATCGACGTGATAGTGAGCGGGTAAGCCAAAGAGGGTGAAGTAATCCATAAAGAGTCCTGCTATAACAAGCCCCACACGCAGGATGACGCTTTATCATTCGCACTGTCTCGGCACTGGCTGTGGTCAACGTCCCGTTCACATCGTTCTCTCTGTTTACGGGACGTTCTCACTTGCCGCCTCGACTCAGCATAAATGAGGTTGAGTCTTTTCCAGGGTGGGGCTTATCGGTAACACGCGATTAAACGTTGAAGCTTTCGCCACAACCGCACTCATCTTTCACGTTCGGGTTGGTAAATTTAAACCCTTCGTTGAGGCCTTCTTTTACAAAGTCCAGCTGAGTACCATTGAGGAACTGCAGGCTTTTGCCATCGACCACCACCTTCACGCCTTTGTCTTCGAACACGGTATCTTCAGCCGCAGGTTCATCAACAAATTCCAGTACGTAAGCCATACCAGAGCAGCCGGAAGTCCGTACGCCCAGTCGCAGGCCAAAGCCTTTACCACGGTTCGTCAGAAAGGCACTCACACGCGCGGCAGCGCTGTCGCTAAGGGTAATCGACATAACAACCTCAACTGATTATTTTGCTTCACGTTTGCTTTTGTAATCCGCAATGGCGGCTTTAATCGCATCTTCTGCCAGGATGGAGCAGTGGATTTTAACCGGCGGCAGTTCCAGCTCTTCGGCAATATCAGTGTTTTTGATTGCCTGCGCTTCGTCCAGGGATTTGCCCTTCACCCACTCGGTGACCAAGGAGCTGGAAGCGATAGCTGAACCGCAGCCATAGGTTTTGAAGCGCGCGTCTTCAATGATGCCTTCGTTATTGACTTTGATCTGCAACTTCATCACGTCGCCGCAAGCCGGTGCACCCACCATGCCGCTGCCTACGCTCTCATCGCTGTTGTCGAAAGAACCCACGTTGCGCGGATTCTCATAATGATCGATTACTTTTTCGCTGTAAGCCATGTTCTGTTCTCTTTATATGTACCCTAAATAATTCGAGTGGCAGGAAGGCGGCAAGGGAGCAAATCCCCAGGAACGTACATAAGTACGTAACTGGGGTGAGCGAGCGCGGCCAACGCATCTGCAACTTGAAGTCTGACGGGTATACCGATTAATGATGTGACCATTCAATACTGTTCAGATCCACGCCCTGTTTGAACATTTCCCACAAAGGAGAAAGGTCGCGCAGACGGCCAATGGAGTTGCGAACCAGCGTGATGGTGTAATCAATTTCTTCTTCGGTAGTGAAACGACCTAAGGAGAAACGAATGGAGCTGTGGGCCAGCTCGTCAGTCATACCCAGCGCGCGCAGCACGTAGGAAGGCTCAAGGCTTGCAGAAGTACAGGCAGAACCAGAAGAGACCGCCAGATCTTTAAGCGCCATGATCAGCGATTCGCCTTCAACGTAGTTAAAGCTGACGTTGAGGATGTTCGGTGCGCCCTGCTCAAGGTCACCGTTCAGGTAAACCTCTTCCATATCTTTCACGCCTTCCCACAGACGGTTACGCAGCGTACGCAGGCGCGCCATCTCGGTATCCATCTCTTCTTTGGCAATACGGTAGGCTTCACCCATACCAACGATCTGGTGTACAGGCAGGGTACCGGAACGCATACCGCGCTCGTGACCGCCACCGTGCATTTGCGCTTCGATACGGATACGCGGCTTACGACGCACATACAGCGCCCCAATGCCTTTCGGGCCATAGATTTTGTGGCCGGAGAAAGACATCAGGTCTACTTTCAGTTGGCTCAGATCGATTGGCAGCTTGCCCACGCTCTGGGTCGCATCAACGTGATAGATGATGCCACGCGCCCGGCACATTTCGCCGATGGTCGCGATGTCCTGCACCACACCGATTTCGTTGTTCACGTGCATGATAGAAACCAGGATGGTGTCATCACGCATTGCGGCGTCGAGTTCTTTCAGATCGATAATGCCGTTGCTCTGTGGAGCAAGGTAGGTGACCTCAAAACCTTCACGCTCAAGCTGACGACAGGTGTCCAGCACGGCTTTATGTTCGGTTTTGCAGGTAATAATGTGCTTGCCTTTTTTCTGATAAAAGTTGGCCGCACCTTTAATTGCCAGGTTGTCAGATTCGGTTGCACCGGAGGTGAAAACAATTTCACGCGGGTCGGCGCCTACCAGCTCAGCAATCTGATTACGGGCGATATCTACCGCCTCTTCAGCATGCCAGCCAAAACGGTGTGAACGGGAAGCGGGGTTACCAAAGTTTCCGTCCAGGGTCAGACACTGCATCATTTTCTCAGCAACACGCGGGTCCACCGGCGTCGTTGCGGAGTAATCGAGATAAATCGGTAATTTCATTGCTCTTAAACTCCGTACATCACTCAATGCAATGAACCAGGCTTTCGGCTGGATGTTCAACCGTTCTACGGGGCAATCTCTCACCCCGGCCTGATTCTGAAATCTTATAATTTATTACCCTTCCTGTTTTAGGGTGCGGCAGGCGTAGCAGCGCCCGGAAACAGGACGGATAAATTAAGCGCGCAGTTTGACGTCGATTGCGTCCTGACCACGGGTCGTGCGATGGGTTTCGTGCGAATGCTGGCGATCGGACACATCAAGGATCTCCTGGTTATTAACCAGTTCACCCAAGGTGATATTATTCAAAAAGCCGGTCAGACGATCGCTCAGGTCGCGCCACAGTGCATGGGTCAGGCATTTATCGCCGCCCTGGCAGCCGGTTTTACCCTGGCAGCGGGTTGCATCCACGGATTCATCAACGGCGCTGATCACTTCGCCAACAGCGATGCTGCTGGCATCTTTACCCAGCAGGTATCCGCCGCCCGGGCCACGAACGCTGGCCACCAGGCCATTTTTACGCAAGCGGGAGAAAAGCTGTTCCAGATAAGAAAGGGAGATCCCCTGACGCTCGGAAATATCAGCCAACGGCACCGGACCGGTCTCGGAATTGAGCGCAACGTCAAGCATTGCGGTCACGGCGTAACGCCCTTTAGATGTCAGTCTCATGTCTTAACTTAGCCTCAAACTCGCCCCTGCCCGGGGTTTTTATTAAAATTTCAAATAATGTCGCATAGCGGAGGCAAGTCTGACATTCCTGACTAAATTGGTCAACTATTTACTTGACTGTTTTAGTCAGGTATTAGGCTTTACGTGCCGTTTAACTTAAGTGCAGATTGAGGTACCCTCCCCGAAAAGGGAGGGCAAGAAAACTATTGTTTTTCCTGAGTTTTCTGCTCAATAGATGCCAGCATGCCACGCAAAATATTGAGCTCCTGGCTCTCTGGTCGGGCACGGGTAAAGAGGCGGCGCAGCTTATTCATGACCTGACCCGGATGGTTTTCGCGAATAAATCCGGTAGAAAGCAGGGTTTTTTCCAGATGGCCGTAGAACCGTTCCAGATCGTCAACCAGCGGATACGGTGCTTCTTCTTCTGTTTGCAGAGCAGCGTTACTCTCCTCCTGCGTTGCAAGCCAGGCCATACGCACTTCATAGGCAATCACCTGCACCGCCATCGCCAGATTCAGCGAGCTGTATTCCGGGTTAGCGGCAATGGCAACGTGGTAATGACACTTTTGCAGCTCATCATTGGTAAGCCCCACACGTTCACGACCAAAGACCAGCGCGACGGGGGCATGCTTGCCTTCGTCCACGCTTTTAAGTCCGCATTCACGTGGATCAAGCATAGGCCAGGGCAGCGTGCGGGAGCGTGCGCTGGTGCCAACCACCAGGCTACAGCCTGCCAGTGCTTCATCAAGCGTATCGACAATCTGTGCATTGCCAATAACATCGCTTGCGCCAGCGGCCAGTGCGATAGCCTGCGAGTCCGGTTTCACCAGCGGGTTAACCAGCCACAGGTTGGTCAGCCCCATTGTTTTCATTGCGCGGGCAACAGAGCCCATATTGCCGGTGTGAGAGGTCTCCACCAGTACGATTCGAATATTTTGCAGCATAGTTTTTCTACGGCTAAAGAATATTTGTGCATATTATCATAAACCGAAGACATATTCCGAATACGCTGCTATCATACGCGCCGTTTTCCCGTTCTTTAACATCCAGTGAGAGAGACCGATGCATCCGATGCTGACCATCGCCGTGCGCGCAGCGCGCAAGGCGGGTAATGTAATTGCCAAACACTACGAAACACCTGACTCCGTAGAATCCAGCCAGAAAGGCAGCAATGACTTTGTGACTAACGTCGATAAAGCCGCAGAAGCGATTATTATCGAAACCATTCGCAAATCTTACCCGCAACACTCCATCGTCACCGAAGAAAGCGGTGAACATGAAGGCGCAGATCAGGATGTTCAATGGGTTATCGATCCACTGGATGGCACCACCAACTTTATCAAACGCCTTCCCCACTTCTCCGTCTCCATCGCCGTACGCATTAAAGGTCGTACTGAAGTCGCGGTGGTTTACGATCCTATGCGCAACGAACTGTTCACCGCAACGCGCGGTCAGGGCGCACAGCTGAACGGTTACCGTCTGCGCGGCAGCAATGCGCGTGACCTCGATGGCACCATTCTGGCGACAGGCTTCCCGTTCAAAGTGAAGCAGCATGCAGCCCCTTACATTAATATCGTCGGTAAGCTGTTCACCGAGTGCGCGGACTTCCGTCGCACCGGCTCTGCGGCGCTGGATCTGGCCTATGTGGCCGCTGGTCGCGTTGATGGTTTCTTCGAAATCGGCCTGAAGCCCTGGGATTTTGCTGCTGGCGAACTGCTGGTACGTGAAGCAGGCGGTCTGGTATGTGATTTCACCGGTGGCCACGGCTACATGATGAGCGGTAACCTCGTTGCCGGTAACCCGCGCGTCGTTAAAGCTATGCTGGCCAGCATGCGTGACGAACTGAGTGAAGCGCTGAAGCGTTAATTCGGTTGAGGCTTTCTCCCTCGCCCCTTTGGGGTGAGGGCATCTGGCCCCCTCCCCTTCACCTCAAAACGGCCTTATCCCTCTGCCTTGCGGCACTGCACTCATCCACATCACTACCGCAGCCGCTATTAACACCATCCCCCCTGCTAATGCCAGCGTCGTCCACCCTACCTGTTTCCACACGGCGGGCGTTTTACTGCCGCTCAGTTTTACCGCCAGGGTACGAAAACTATGCACAAGTAGCGCCAGCGAGCTGATGGTCAGTGCGGTGCCTGCGGCCATCGCCATTGCCGACGCCACTCCCCAGCCAAACACGCCGACCACCTTGCTGAACAGCAGCACCATTATCGCCCCCGAACAGGGTCGCATGCCCATCGAAAGCACAATCACCAGCCGGGCGCGCCAGTCGTCACCCTGCTGTAATTGCTGAGGTGTCGGCAGATGCTGATGTCCGCAGCCGCACTGTTCATGGTGAACATGATGAGGGGTAAAGGTTTTAAAGGTCGGTTTGCGTAAAATACCATGCAGTTTTTTAAGCGCCCGCCAGCAGAGCAACAGTCCTAATACCCCCACCAGCGCATAGCTTCCCTTCTCCAGCCAGAAACTGCCGAGAGGAAGCTGCCGCGCGGGCAGAGCCAGCACCTGGAGCACCACAACCACCAGCAGCACTGCCACCAGGCCCTGCAGTAATGAAGAGGCAAGCGTAAGGCCCATGCTGGATTTCAACTTAGACGGGTGGGTGGCAAGCCAGGTCGTGATCACCACTTTCCCGTGCCCCGGCCCCAGTGCATGCAATACCCCATAAAGGAAGCTCACCAGCAGCAGCGAACTTCCGGCTCGGGTCGGGTTATCCGCCACGCCTTGTAATAGCGAGCTGAGTTGCTGGTTAAATTCCCGCTGCCAGACAATGCTTTCGCGCAGCACCTGCGGCCAGGCCTGCCAGAGCCAGGCACCACCCACCGCTGCCAGCACCAGAAAAAGAGCCAGCGGCCACCACTGGCGAACACCTGTCTTTTGCAAACGCGCGGCGGATATCACTGACATTGCAGCGTCACCGTCTGTGCAAATTGTTTACCCAGCTCCATACTCTCCTCCGGCGCATCGGCCTTATCCAGCGACTGAGCATAGTCCAGGACATCGTCGCCAGGATGTGGCGTGTGCAGGCTCAGCTTACATTTTGCGCGCAGTTCAGCAGCCAGGGTTACGTCGCTATCGTGTTCATAGCTCATATCCACATAATAGGTAGGATCAAAGGTGGAGAAAGTGTAACTCTGCCCATTAAGCGTCTGGGGTGCGGCAAGCGGAAGGGCAAAGGTCAGTACGGCCTGGTGCCCCTCTCTCTCCATGCCATAATGCAGAGGACGGTTAACAAACCTCACTTTTTTGCCGTTGTGCCAGACCTCCGTGAAATAGTGCTGTCCAAGCACATTGGCCATGACCTCGGCGGCCAGTTTTTTCCATATTTCGTCCCCGGGTCTGGCATCTCCGGCATCGTAAAGTAGATCAGCCGAGGTGATTTCATCCATCGTCCAGCGCATCAGAAGCCCGGTCCACTGACCATTCTCCACCATTACTTCGGTTTTCAGACGGATAAAACTATGGGGATGCGCCGTCACCGCGGACGATAAAAACGTGAGAATAAGCCCTAAGGCATACGGTTTCACTGCTTGCATGTCTTCCTCACGATATAAATTCTGTGATGTTCTCCGGCATTCCTGAGGTAAAGGGCTGCGGCTGCGCTTTCGTCAATCATACCTTTAGCTATTCTTATCGAACACCCTAACTGGAACTTCGCAGATGACAATCGTAATGACGCCACCATCTGTGCTCTCCAGTCCGCAGCGCCGCTGCCAGGTGCTACTACTGCTTGCGTTACCGGGGCAGACGGTC
This sequence comes from Yokenella regensburgei, assembly GCF_051486985.1. Classification (GTDB taxonomy): domain Bacteria; phylum Pseudomonadota; class Gammaproteobacteria; order Enterobacterales; family Enterobacteriaceae; genus CBFFRJ01. The sequence continues at coordinate 83,928 of NZ_JAHVDV010000009.1, read as the reverse complement.
ACCACGGAAATCATTCGCGCCGTCAATGGCGTTGACGAAGAGATCGCGCGTCAGGATATCGCCGACACCGATCATGAGATCCAGCGCTACCATCGGCTCACTATTGCGTCCCAACAGGACGGAAGCTATCGGATTGAAGGCACAACCCTTGACCAACGTTTATGCCAGCTACAGTGGCTTCGACGCGGCCTGCGTCTGTGTCCACACTTTATTTCCGAGCACTACACGCCAGCCCTGAAATCGGCGCTGAAACAGCAGGGCATTGCCCGCACGCTTTACGACGACACCAATCTTCGCGCGCTGATTAATCTCTGCGCTCGTCGGCTGCAGCGCTCATTTGAGTCTCGGGATATGCAGTTTCTGGGCCTCTATCTGCAGTATTGTCTGCTGCAGAGCCATGCTGGCTTCTCACCAGAATTTAACCCGGTGCAGCATGCCTGGACGCAAATGCGGGCTGAATACGTCGTAGCGCAAGAGATTGTGCGCCACTGGCAGCGACGCGTCGCTGCCCTCCCCCCGGACAATGAACATGCATTCCTCGCCCTGCTGTTTATGATGCTGCGCACGCCCGACCCCCTGAACGACAGCCACCAGGAGGATCATCGCCTCCGGCAGGCCATTGTCAGTATGGTCGCTCTTTTTCGTCAGCGCGCTGGCTTGCACTTTAGCGACGAACAGGGTCTCACCGATCAGCTTTATGTCCATATCACGCAGGCGCTGGACCGCCATCTCTTCGGCATTGGTATTGATAATAGCCTCCAGGAAGAGATAGTACGCCTTTATCCCCGGCTCATTCGCACAACCCGCGAGGCGTTAGCGCCCCTTGAGGCTGAATATGGGCTGCGTTTCAGTGATGAAGAGGCCGGCCTGGTGGCAGTGATTTTTGGTGCCTGGCTGATGCAGGAAGCGGAGCTGCATGAAAAGCAGGTGGTGCTGATAACGGGCAACGAGCCGGAGAGGGAGCAGGAAATTGAGCTGCAACTACGCGAGTTGACGCTGCTGCCGCTCAATATCAAATACCTGCCGGTGCGTGAGTTTAAAAAGCAGGGGGCCCCCCGTGACGTAACGGTAATTGTCACCCCTTACGCCACGCCGCTGCCGCTGTTCTCCGCGCCGCTTATCCATACGGATCAGTCGCTGAGCGAACACCAGCAGCAGCATATTCGTACTATGCTGGAGTCCTAACGCTGCAAGGTGACTTTCGGGCGCAGGAACAGCGCCGGAAGTGCCAGCAGTGCCATTACCCAGAAGAGGCCCTGGTGAAGATGCTGGTACAGGAACCCTGACACCATCGTCATCAGGGCAATACTGCCCCCCATCGCCACGGCGGAGTAAATAGCCTGCAGGCGGATAATTTCACTTTCCTTACGCGCGGCGATATAACGCATGCCCGCCAGATGGCAGACGGTAAAGGTGCCGCAGTGGAGTATCTGCACCACGATCAGCCACGGCAGATCGGTCGTCCATCCCATCAATCCCCAGCGTGCCAGTCCGCTTACAGCCGAAAGAAGCAGTAAATCACGAGCGCTGAAGCGGCGGAACAGCCGGTTGCTCAGCGTAAAGACCACCACTTCCGCCACCACGCCAAGCGACCATAAATACCCGACGGTCGAGGCAGAGTACCCGGCTTCCTGCCAGTAGAGCGCACTGAAGCCGTAATAGGCGGCGTGTGCCCCCTGGAGCAGCGACACGCAGGCCAGAAAACGCCAGTTTTTAACCACCAGATCGCGCCAGGCCTGCCAGCCTGTGGCATCCTGATGACGCCTCTCCCCTTGCGGCAGAATCGACGGGCGAATCAACATGCCAAGCAGCATGGAGACCACACCGAGGGTAAGCATCGCCAGCACCGCACGGTAATCAAACTCGCTAACCAACTTGCCTGTTGCCGCCGAGCCAATCACAAACGCAATAGAACCCCAGACCCGCACCCGGCCGTAGTCCATCGGGAACTGTTTTTGCCAGGTATTTGCCAGCGCATCGGTTAGCGGCACCAGCGGGGAGAAGAAGAGGTTAAACCCGATAATCACCACCATCAGCCAGGCCACATTCGTGCCAGCCCAGAACCCGAGGGCGAACAGCAGGGTAATCAGTGCCAGAATACGTAAGGCTTTAATCAGCAGCGAAGGATTACTGACGCGTGGGGCAATCAACAGGCTGCCGAGAAAACGGGCCACCAGACCTGCACCAAGCAAAATACCGATGGTTTCAGGCGTCAGCCCTGTCCCTTTGAGCCAGACGCTCCAGAAGGGGAGAAAAATACCGTAGCTAAAAAAGTAGGTGAAGTAAGCGAGCGCCAGCCAGCGCGTGGACTGCAAGACCATGATTTCCTCCTGAATGGTGGCGATAGTCTGGAGGGAAACCGACGACCTTGCAAGCAACAATGCCATAACAGCCGGCCCTGTTGCGCGCAGGTCTGCTTTTCAGATCTGCAAGGTGATCACCATCGTCTGGCTGAAGCTTTCTCCCGGTTTAAGCGGCGTCAGATGCCCACCCCGGGGTCGGTGATGGTCGTCCGGCGCGTGGCTCATCGGTTCAAAACAGAAGGCGTCAAACGCATAGCCCTCCTCAAATTCAGGGGCGGAGACAAAAACAAAATAACAGGGGGCCGCCGGTGTCGTTTTTATCTGCAGACTGTAGCCCTGCTGGCTGATAAGTGCCTCACCGTTCCAGCCTGCAAAACCATTGTTAACCCACTGGCGCGGGAGTGCGTTGGGCTGTTGAAAATTTAACGCCGCAGGCAGGCTATCCTGATACTCACCTGCAAGCCACTGCTCGCGCTCCAGCCAGTAGCCGGTCGCTTGCGCCTGCAAACGCGTCTCCCTGGTCAGGGGAAAATAGGGATGCCAGCCGAGGCCAAACGGCAGCGTCTGCCTCCCCTCATTTTTTACGCTAAGCGTGACTGTCAGTGACGAGGCACCGAGAGTAAACCGCTGCTGCGCGAAATAACGGTAAACGCCGTGGTTATGCCGGTATGCCAGCGTCAGCGCGACTTTGGATTTCTGCCCGCACGTCCAGTGAGCCAGCCAGCCATCGCCGTGCAGATAATGGCGGTCCCACGCCACGTTTGGCTCAAGGCAACAGGGGGTTCCCTCCCACGTAAAGTGGTTCCCGCTGATGCGATTGCCGAAAGGCACCAGTGGGAAACAGGCAGACTCTGTCGCCACGCCGCTCTGTTTTCCGGGACGTAGCAGGGGCATATCCTGGTGCCAGAACCCCTCTATCACGCCTCCCTGTTCGGACACCATCAGCCGCAGCGTCCCGTTCTGTAAGCTGTGAATTGTCATCGCACTCCTCTTCCTCCAGGGGGTAGTCGGGTGCGGCGGTCAGGCCGCGCCCGGATTGCAGAACGCAGGCGCTAGCGAACAAGGTGCAGCACGTAAGGCATGACGCGCACGAAGAGCGCGGCTTTTGGCCAGGCGGGGTTAAGGGCGCTTAGCGCCGTGCAGGCCTCATGCCACTGTGGTTCATCGCCCATACCGGCTGCTGCCAGCGCCTGGATGTAGAGACATTTTTCCTGATGCTGCTGCTGGAGAGAGCCGTACAGCGAGAGCAGATCGGGTTGCGAGACGGCAAAAAAGTCGGCCTGTGCAGGTGTGTCTGCCATGTTGATTGCCCACTGCGCCATATCCGTAAACAGCGCGTCGGCAGCGGCGCCATCGCCAAGCATCCGCAGCGCCATCCCCTGCCAGAAGAGATAGTCCACGGGCTGATCGTTGTAATAGCTGTGAACATTGAGCGTGCGGTCGCCCTGCATGGCTTTTTGCCAGGCCACCTGCGCCTGCGCCTCGTCGCGTTGTAACCGGGCGCAAACGCCCAGCCAGAACCAGATGTCATTATCCGTCTGGCCGGGCAAGCGGCCTTCGCTCAGGTTTTCCGGGTAGCGTAAGGCGCCCATCAGCAAATGTTCTGCGCGGGCAGGTTGCCCGGCACCAATGGCCTCCCAGGCCTGAAGCAGTCTGTTGAGAATGAACTGGCTGGTGACTTTACCTTCCCCGCCTTCCCAGGGGTGGAATTTACGGCTTTCCAGCACACGAGTGGCGTTGTCGGTTTTACCGCACAGGTGCCAGAGGTTCAGTAACTCTGCCGTCATGTCATCGCGTTTCAGCGCGCATGCCAGATTCGCTTCCAGCCGGGCAAGCCGACTTTGGGGCGAGGCCCCGGCGAGTCTGGCGAGCAAATCACGCTCAAACAGCAAACGCGCATCATTCGGTAATAAACCACAGGCGGTGTCGAGGTAGCGGGTCGCTAAGACTTCATCCTGCTGTCTGTTCCAGGCATGAATGGCCAGACCGCGCCAGGCATCGGCCAGGCGGTCGTCCATCGCCACGCACTGCTGCCAGAGGGCAACGGCTTTTGCCTCACTGCGTTTGCTGTAATGGAAGCAGGCCAGCAGATGGCGGGCAAAAGCGCTCTCCTGCAGGGCGTTAAGGGCATCGACTTCATCAAGCGTATTCGGGAAACGGACAAAGCGCGGAAAGAGGTCAATCGCGCGGGCGATAAGCGGCGCCCGTTCGGCTTCAGGCAGCAGACTGGCCTGCATCAGGAGCGGCAAAGTACGTTCGCAGTTAAGCGTATTCAGCACGCTGAGCGCCTCGTCAGCCATTCCCCAGCTCAGTAACTGCCCGGCGGTGGTCAGCGCATTGATATCGCGCCCACCGCAGAGGTTGCGCCAGGTCGCGCGTGCGTCATCACTCCCCTCACTCTGCCATTGCAGCCACCACACCGTCGGGTTTAACGGGTAGTCGCGCCTTAACTGTGACAGCATCGCCACCGCATCGTTTTGCTGCCCGCTCAGTTGCAGTAGCCGGACCAGCAAACAGTGGGCCTCCTGGCAGCCAGGGCCAGCCCGCAGGCTCTGCTGGCAAAATGCAATCCCCTGCGCGTAGCGGCGATCGCGTGCAGCAAGCCGCGCCAGGCCGTAAAAACCAGCTGCTTTGCTGTTGCCGCTCCAGGTAGCACGCCAGAAATCCTCCTCCGCCTCTTTCCATCGTTGCAGGCGTTCACAGGCGCAGGCACGAATAAAACTGGCCATCCCGCACTGGGGATTTTTATTGAGCCGGTGTGCACGCGTTAACGCCTGGGTGGCAAAATCGACGGCACGAGCATAGTCGGCCCGGTTGTATTCAAGCGTTGCCAGCGCCAGGTTGCAGCGATAATCAAGTGGGTCGATCGCCACGCCGCGGGCGTAATAATCCAGAGCCGGGCGGCTGGCATGGTGGTACTGCTCAAGGTGTTGACCAATAAACCAGGCCTCGTCAGCGGAGGTAATGTCATCGGCGGCGGCAGGCGCCGTGGCGACATCCGGCAGCGGCATTTCGCCCGGCTGATGCTCTTCGTAGGCCAGCACTGTCGTACCCGTAGCATCAAAAAGCGTCAGGGTCAGCCGTGCCGGGTGAGCAACATCAAGCGCGCCCTGCGTCACTGAGACGGGCGTAAGGGTGACGTTTTCATCCAGTAACGGTGTCGGGTTGCCTGCTTCAGTAAGCGTCAGGCGATGCCCCGTTAACGGGGCGATGGCGTAGAGCCCCCACTCCAGCCCTGCTTCGTGTCGCTGGAGTTTCAGTACCGCATCCTGCGAGGCGTTATGCACCATACCGAGCGAATGGTAGGGCAGGAAATACTGTACGAAACGTTTTTCTTCATACGCATCCAGCCAGGTAAAATCGGGCTGGTTATCGGCAAAAATCCCGGTCATCAGTTCGATATAGGGACCGTTGTGGTCGGTGAGGCTACGATCCCAGGCCTGACCAAATTCGCTATGCCCCCAGCTCCACTGCTTTTTGCCGGGTGCTATGTGGTGATCGGCAACGTGCAGCAGTCCGCCATTTTCATCCTGCGACCAGGCACCAACAAAATCGTAGGCAGACTTTTCCGCCATATAGGAGGTCGGGACCGGTACGTTTTTATAGCGGGAGATATCGACACCGGCCGAATAATCGACTTTGTAATATGTCCCCGTGGCAATCGGGAAAGAGGAGACGGCGCGTTTACCATGATCGAACACGGCGGTCACATCTGGCGGGAAGACGCTCTGATGATCATCGCCCCCTTTCACTGCCGGGTTCGCCCACCACAGGAAATGGCGCGGCGTCGCATTAGCGTTGTAAACACGGCTGCCGATTTCCAGCGCCGCCCGCTCCGGCCGCAGAGTGAAGCCCGTCATGACCTGCAAGCCATGCATCGGCTCGGTTTCACCGACCCACACCGTTTTGCTGCCGTCCTCATGCTCTTCGAGCATAGAGTCCACCGGCATAAAGGTGGTTGGACGATGATGCTGCGGCCAGTTGAATTCGATACCCCCTGAGATCCACGGGCCGAGTAGCCCCACCAGCGCTGGCTTGATCACCTCATTGTGATAGACAAAATCGCGCTGTTTGACCTTATCGAATGCCTTCTGAACACGACCGCCAAGCTCAGGGAGGATCATGATTTTCAGATACTCATTTTCCAGCCAGACCGCCTGCCACGCTTTATCTGTCCGGCTGTCGCTCAGCGTGTCCGTCACGCCGTAAGGGTAAACCGCCCCGGTCGAGCCCTGGTAAACACGGTTTTCCAGAAACATGGGGTGAACATCCTGTGGACCGGTTTCATAAGTGGGGATAATGACGGTTTCGCGCCAGACTTTTACGGGTTCCATAGTGCCCTCTTTATTAATAAGACTTACTAAAACGGGGAGTTGTGGGCAGTCTGACAGACAAAGAAAAGGCGTTTTTGCATAATAATCACGCATTACACTAAACAAGGTTTAGTAAACATGAGCCTCTGCCTGACTCACCAACAGATTCGCCGCATCAATAAATGCGTGGTACTTGAGCATCTCTATCGTGAAAAGCGCGCCACTAAATCAAGCCTGGCGCGGCTGACGGGGCTCTCTGTCCCTGCCATCAGTAATATTCTGGATGATCTGGCGGCGGAGAACCGCGTACTGAACGTGGCGGATGATAAGCCCGCGCGCGGGCACAGCAGCGGATCCTGGCTTATCGCGCCGCATGGAGACTGGACGTTGTGCATGAACATTACGCCGACCAGCCTGGAGTGTCAGCTTGCCAACGCCTGCATGAGCCCAGAGGGAGCGTACCAACGCCATACGCTGAACGCGCCCCATCCTCAGGCCTTACTGACGGCCATTGAGCAGTGCTGGCAGCGCTACCGGAAAGCCTGGCCGGGGCATCGAATCAATCTTGCTCTCGGCGTACACGGGCAGGTCGATCCGCTCACTGGTGTGTCGCAAAATATGCCCCAGGCACCGTGGAGTGAACCGGTTGAACTGAAATATCTGCTGGAAGAGAAGCTGGGAGTCCGCGTAAGGGTCGATAACGACTGCGTGATGCTGGCGCTGGCGGAAAAGTGGCAGAACGCCGCGCAGGAGCGGGACTTCTGCGTGATCAATGTCGATTACGGCATCGGTTCATCCTTCGTGATTAACCAACGCATTTATCGTGGGACGCTCTACGGTAGTGGACAGATTGGTCACACCATCGTTAATCCCGACGGAATGGCCTGCGATTGTGGGCGCTATGGATGTCTGGAAACCGTTGCCTCGTTGAGCGCCCTGAAAAAACAGGCGCGGATCTGGCTGAAATCTCAACCGACTCCGGCTATCGACCCTGACACGCTTACCACCACGCAGTTACTTGCAGCCTTTAAGGCGGGAGATGCGCGGGTCCAGGCCTGGGTGGAAAACGCCGCCAGCGCCATTGGCCTGAGTTTGTATAACTTTCTCAATATCCTGAATATCAACCAGATATGGCTCTACGGGCGCAGCTGCGGATTTGGCGAGCGCTGGCTGAACGCCATTGTGCAACAGACGGGGTTAAACCCGTTTGATCAGGGCGGGAACCCACGCAATAAAACCACCCACATTGAAATGGGGCGGTTAAGCCGCGAGCAGCAGATCATGGGGATTGGTTATTTGTACGTCGAGGCGATGCTGAGCGAAATAATGTAATAGCCGGTGGTCTGGTATATGCCGTTCATTGATGCGCACTCGCACGGGTGTCGCCCCTGACGCCCCAATCATGCAGCCACATATTGGTAGTGGAACCGAATAAGGCGTCTGGCCTACACTGCGTTTATCCATCCCTTCAGTACAGTGGCGCCGCTCATATGCTTAAGCACCTCCTGCAAACTTTAAAAATGGGGTACGTTAAGGCGTTCGACTGCTATGGCAGGGATACGAAGCTTGAGTATCTGACGATTTTGTCCTTTCAGCAGTGCTGGTTTGCCTTTTACTTATGGCAGCCTTACACCAGCGACTACTCGTTAATTATCTTTCTGCTTTTTATCCTGCCGGTTGCGTCAAGCAATGCCCGCTGCATACGTTATTGCGGTTACTCCCGCGCGCTGTGCCTGCTGTGGTTTATTGCGCCTTATGTGCTGTTGTTCCTGCCTTTCATACTCAAAAAAAGGCAAGTGACGCCACTGACGCCATAAAAAAAGCCCGCTATGCGGGCTTTTTCATCACGCAACGGGCTTACGCGTAAACCGGGAAGCGCGCACAGATAGCCAGGACTTTCGCTTTGACGCTTTCGATAACAGTCTCATCGCTGATGTTATCCAGCACGTCACACATCCAGCCAGCCAGCTCTTTGACTTCCGCTTCTTTAAAGCCACGACGGGTTACCGCCGGAGAACCGATACGGATACCGGAGGTCACAAACGGGCTCTTCGGATCGTTCGGTACGCTGTTTTTATTCACGGTAATGTTGGCACGGCCCAGGGCGGCATCCGCTTCTTTACCGGTCAGGTTTTTATCCACCAGATCCAGCAGGAACAGGTGGTTTTCCGTGCCGCCAGACACTACTTTGTAACCACGGTTCAGGAACACTTCCACCATCGCTTTGGCGTTTTTCGCAACCTGCTGCTGGTAGACTTTGAACTCCGGCTCCATCGCTTCTTTGAGCGCCACTGCTTTTGCGGCGATAACGTGCATCAGCGGGCCGCCCTGCGCGCTTGGGAAGACAGCAGAGTTCAGTTTCTTATACAGCTCTTCGTCACCGCCCTTCGCCAGGATCAGGCCACCGCGCGGACCCGCCAGGGTTTTGTGGGTGGTAGTGGTCACCACGTGAGCGTGGGGGACCGGGTTCGGGTAAACGTCTGCGGCAATCAGACCGGCAACGTGGGCCATGTCAACGAACAGGTACGCGCCGATGCTGTCGGCGATTTCGCGCATTTTTGCCCAGTCAACGATACCGGAGTAGGCAGAGAAGCCGCCGATGATCATTTTCGGTTTGTGCTCTTTAGCCTGCTTCGCCATGTCTTCGTAATCAATTTTACCGGACTCATCAATACCGTAAGGAATGATGTTATAGAGCTTGCCGGAGAAGTTAACCGGAGAGCCGTGAGTCAGGTGGCCGCCCTGCGCCAGGTTCATGCCCAGAACGGTATCGCCCGGCTGCAGCAGTGCGGTATAGACCGCGAAGTTTGCCTGAGAACCGGAGTGCGGCTGCACGTTGGCATAGTCAGCACCAAACAGTTCTTTGGCACGGTCGATCGCCAGCTGCTCTACCACATCAACGTATTCGCAGCCACCGTAGTAACGTTTGCCCGGGTAACCTTCGGCATATTTATTAGTCAGCTGAGAACCCTGAGCCTGCATTACACGCGGGCTGGTGTAGTTTTCGGAGGCGATAAGTTCAATGTGCTCTTCCTGACGTACTTTTTCTTGCTCCATAGCCTGCCATAACTCGGCATCATAATCGGCAATGTTCATTTCACGCTTTAACATCCGCTTCTCCTGCTCAGCTAACAATAAAACCGCTTAAATTGAGGCCCGTTTTGGGGAACGGCTCACAGTATAACTGAATCAAATCTTGATAACAGGTCTTGACAAAGGTTTTTACGCAAACGATTGGCTGCCCGTCAGACAAGGGTTTATGAGATCAGTCACTTTGCCTTAGCAACGGAATTCTTTTCACCTTTGTGATGCAGCAACTTCATCTTGTTTTTACCGCATGCAGATAAAGGCTTTACAAACGCAGGGGTAAATCTATAACATGTATTTAAAATGCATGTTATAGAAAATCATAAGGAAGACATCATGCTCGACGCCCAAACCATCGCCACGGTAAAAGCCACCATTCCCCTGCTCCTGAAAACGGGTCCGAAACTGACCGCCCATTTTTACGATCGGATGTTTACCCACAACCCTGAGCTCAAAGAGATCTTTAACATGAGCAACCAGCGCAATGGTGACCAGCGGGAAGCGCTGTTTAATGCCATTGCCGCCTACGCCAGTAATCTGGATAACCTTGCTGCCCTGCTCCCTGCGGTAGAAAAAATTGCCCAAAAGCACACCAGCTTTCAGATAAAACCCGCCCAGTACAATATTGTGGGCGAGCATCTGCTGGCCACGCTCGATGAGATGTTCAGTCCGGGGGAGGCGGTGCTGGAAGCCTGGGGCAAAGCCTACGGCGTACTGGCAGGGGTATTCATTCAGCGCGAAGCGCAGCTCTATCAGCAGAATGTTGAGAAAACCGGCGGCTGGGAAGGCACCCGCGCGTTTCGTCTGGTCGCCAAAAAACCACAAAGCGCGCTTATCACCAGTTTTGAATTCGCCCCTGTAGATGGTGGCAAGGTCGCTGACTACCAGCCGGGGCAGTATGTTGGCATCTGGCTGAAGCCCAAAGCTTTCGCCTTTCAGGAGATCCGCCAGTATTCCCTGACTCGCGCCGCCAATGGCAATACCTACCGCATCGCGGTAAAACGTGAAGAGGGTGGCCAGGTTTCCACCTGGCTACATCAACATGCCCGTGAAGGGGATATTGTGCACCTGGCCGCGCCCGCAGGGGATTTCTTCCTGACGGTTGCCCCCACAACGCCTGTTACGCTGATTTCCGCAGGCGTAGGCCAGACCCCTATGTTGGCGATGCTGGATAGCCTGGCACAGGCTAAGCATCAGGCTCAGGTTAACTGGTTTCATGCATCGGAAAATGGTTCAGTACATGCTTTTGCCGATGAAGTGGCCGCACACGGCAGCGCCCTGCCGCGCTTTCTATCACACGTCTGGTATCGTGAACCTGCCGCTGAAGATAAAGCGGCGGCACGATTCAGCCATGAAGGTCTGATGGATTTAGCGCAGTATGAAGAGGCAGTCAGCGACCCGGATATGCAGTTCTATCTCTGCGGGCCTGTAGCCTTTATGCAGTTTGCCGCGACGCAGTTAGTGGGGCTGGGAATTAATACCGATAACATTCATTACGAATGTTTTGGTCCGCACAAGGTGCTGTAAAGCAGGAGGCCCCTCACCTCCGGGCGAGGGGCTAAAAATCAGATTGCCGCGTCATCCTCTTCGCCGGTACGAATACGTACCACGCGCGCGACATCAAAGACGAAAATCTTGCCATCACCGATTTTACCGGTCTGGGCGGTGCGGATAATGGTATCCACACAGGTGTCGACGATATCGTCGGTCACCACGATTTCAATTTTCACCTTCGGCAGAAAATCCACCATGTATTCCGCACCACGGTAAAGTTCAGTGTGGCCTTTCTGGCGACCAAAACCTTTTACTTCAGTTACCGTCATCCCGGTGATGCCAACTTCGGCCAGCGCTTCACGCACGTCATCCAGTTTGAAAGGTTTAATAATCGCATCAATCTTTTTCATGGTGGGTCCTTATACACGCTTGCCAGTAGTCGTCTTCGTAATCGGTTGCTCACACTACCATATCCGTAACGCCTTTACTCTTTAAAGTCGTTAGCATCGAGTTCATGCCGGGAGAGCAGTTTGTAAAATTCCGTTCGGTTGCGCCCCGCCATTCTTGCCGCATGGGTGACATTCCCCCTCGTGATTTGCAGCAGTTTACGCAGGTAGTTCAGTTCGAACTGATTGCGCGCTTCAACGAAGGTGGGCAGCGCGGTGTTCTCCCCTTCCAGTGCCTGTTCCACCAGCGCATCGCTGATGACCGGGGACGACGTAAGCGCCACGCACTGCTCAATCACATTTACCAGTTGACGAACGTTGCCGGGCCAGCCCGCAGTCATCAATCGTTTCAGGGCATCGGTTGAAAAGGCGCGCACAAAGGGTTTATGCCTGTCCGCGGACTGGCGTAAAAGATGGTTTGCCAGCAGCGGAATATCTTCCGCGCGCTCGGCAAGCGCTGGGATCTTTAGATTGACGACATTCAGGCGATAGAAGAGATCTTCGCGAAACTCGCCGCGCGACATCGCCTTCGGGAGATCCCGGTGAGTGGCGGAGATAATGCGCACATTGATGTCTATGTCACGGTTGCTGCCCAGCGGACGCACCTTGCGCTCCTGCAGCACACGCAGCAGTTTCACCTGCAACGGATTGGGCATATCGCCGATTTCATCCAGAAACAGGGTTCCCCCCTCCGCCGCCTGAAACAACCCTTCACGGCTACTGACCGCACCGGTGAAGGCGCCGCGCGCATGGCCGAAGAGTTCCGATTCCAGTAACTGCTCAGGCAGGGCACCGCAGTTGATGGCGATAAAGGCATTTTTACTGCGGGGACTGGCGTTGTGAATAGCCTGAGCAAGGATCTCTTTCCCGGTCCCGCTCTGGCCATTGATCAGCACGCTGACATCGGACTGCGCCACCATTTGCGCCTGCTCCAGCAAGCGCAACATCAATGGGCTACGGGTAATAATGGTTTCACGCCATTTATCGTCGGACACCGGGGCCGTATGCTCCAGCGCATCGTCTATCGCTTTATACAGCGCGTCTTTGTCTACAGGTTTGGTGAGGAAGCTGAATACCCCCTGCCGGGTGGCGGCTACCGCATCAGGAATGGAACCATGAGCCGTCAGAATAATAACCGGCATCCCCGGCTGAACCCGCTGGATTTCGGCAAACAACTGCATGCCGTCCATTTCGTCCATCCTGAGATCACTTATCACTAGGTCGACTTTTTCGCGCGCCAGGATCCGCAGCCCCTCCTGACCACTTTCTGCGGTGACAATACTGTAGCCCTCGCTGGTCAGGCGAAGCCCAAGCAGCTTCAACAGGCCCGGATCATCGTCCACCAGCAGGAGATGGGCAGGTTTTCGACGGGTCATGGCTTACCATCCTCAGGTTTTACATCGCTCCGTGACGGGTGCGCACTGTCCGGCAGATCGTTTCCGGCAGGTTTACGCGTGGAAAGCCGCCGTTCAATATCAGTCAGATTTTCCAGTTTGCGCGTTGTCGTTTCCAGCTGTTCACGTAAGAACTGCTGTTGCTGGCGCAATGCATCCAGTTCAGTGTCAGTTGTTTGCTGAAGTCTGGCGTAACGGCCCCGCTCTTCTGCAAGCTGTATCTGCAGAACTTCGCCGTCACGCCAGAGTTGATAGAGTGGACGCACCGGCGAGGGTATCTGCGGGCTTAGTGCATCCAGACGTGCAGCATTTTCGCGGCGTTCGACCGGCGTAATTTTGGCACTCGACAACAGAATGCCGCGCTTGAAGAGATCCTGCCAGGTTTCATCACCGTAAATGCGGGCTTCAGCACGTGCAGCGGCGGGTGCCAGGCGGCTGGCACAGTCCATGCCGCGCATCCAGAACAGGGGATTGGTATCAAAAACCTGACCGGAGAGCGACCAGATATCGTTGCAGTCGGCCATCAGAAAATCGGCTACCTGATGTTCAGGCACCTGTTCGCCCCGTTTTTCCCGTACAGCACTCTCCGGGGCCTGCATCACACAACCTGCCAGCAGAAGGCAGGGCAACGCTCGCCCTATCTTTTTGGACCATGACTTCACGTCAGTCACGCGGGTTAAAACGTGCGACATACTTAGCTTATTTCGCTTCATTTAATGGATTTTTCCGGGGCACTGAGCGGCAGCTCAATGCGAAAACAAACATCTGCGTGGCTGACAGCCACCAGATGTAATTCACCCTGCATACGACGAATACAGTCTCTGGCAATACTCAGACCCAGCCCGCTGCCTTTCACCGCCCCTTTTCGTTGATGGCTACCCTGAAAGAAGGGTTCGAAAATCATGCCGCGTTCCGCTTCCGGGATAGCGGTCCCGGTGTTTGATACGTCAATACGCAGTCGCGAGCTGGCAAGGTAACTGTGGATGTAAATGTTACCGGATTCAGCACCATAGTGCACCGCGTTAGAGTAAAGATTATCCAGTACGCTCATCAGTAACATGGGTTCGGCAATGCAGCTTTTCGCATCAAGGGTCACCTCGGTATGCATCATTTTAGCTCGCGCAGGCAGACTATGAGCAGAGATGACCATCTCCAGTAGCGGCGCTATTTCAACCTGTTCGAGTTCCACGGCGCTGTCCGCAAGCTTACGGTTGTAGTCAAGCAACTGCTCAATGAGCTTTTGCAGGTTGCGGCTGCTGTCGTCAAGAATATCGACCACTTCTTTCTGTTCTGCGGTTAACAGCCCCACAACCTCATCCGCAAGCAGTTCAGTGCCTTCGCGCATACTGGCCAGGGGCGTTTTTAGCTCATGGGAGAGGTGACGAAGAAACTGGTGGCGTTGCGACTCAAGCCAGGTAAGCCGCTCGCTGAGCCAGATAATGCGCTCGCCAACGTAGCGAAGCTCCCGTGGCCCTTTAAAAATCACGGTATGGCCAAGCGATCGTCCTTCCCCCAAACGATTGATCATTCGCTCAATGCCTTTTACCGGCCCGATAATCATGCGGGTAAAAAGCAGCACCATCGCGAGGCTGACCATAAAGAGCACCAGCGCCTGCCAGCCAAAAAACTGACCGCGCTCGGCAATGACCTGCTGCAACTGCTGGCCACGGGAGAAAACCACCTGACGAGTGGATTGCACCATCTCGGTATTGGCGGCGGCAAAGGCTTCGAGGCTGGCAGCGGCTTGCGGCGCCGGGCTGCTGTTTTTGCACTGCAGCTGCGCCAGTGCGCTTAAATCCTGGCGCAGCGCCTGGTACAATTTTTCATCAGGCAGGACGCCGGCATGAGCATCCAGCATTTCGCTGTAGCGCTTGAGCTGACTTTGATATACCCGTTGCAGCGTATGGTCGTCGAGCACGCAGTACTGACGATAACTACGCTCCATTTCGAGGGCGGCATTGGTCATCGCCTCGCTGCGCCGTGCGTCAATGAGCGTTGTCCGGTTAGTCAGTGCTGCCTGGGCACTCAGGGCATTCAGGCTTTGCCATGCCTGCCACGCCAGCACCAGCAGGGGCAGCAGAATCAACAGGAACGCCATCATAACGACCTGGCGAAGGGATCGGGGGAAAACAGGCCAGCGTTTCAACAGCTCGACTCTCTTAAAAACAGGTTTACAGGATGCTAGCTGAGTAACGCGCCGTGGGGAAGCCAGAAACAACAAAGCCGGGTATAAACCCGGCTTTGTGATGGAATAGGCGGTGCCTAACTCGACGTTTCGCCCGGGGTCTGAAAAAGCGAACTTTTATCAGCAGTTGGACGGCAGGCACCTTAAGTGCATCATTCGAAGTTTATGTAGCGCGTCCCGAAGGGGCTGACATAAGAGGGTGAATGAGCCACTGGTTTATATTATGCAACAGCCATGCCAGAATGCAAATTTATTTATTAACATATTGAAAATAAAGTCATTTACTCCAAAGCCATTCTGAATGCGACTGGATGATTTGCATGCTAACTGTCGCTGATTAGCAACACCCTCTGCTTCGCTTTTTCTGTTCTATATAAATCAATAACTTAAGTGTCTCCTTTTAGAGACACCTCGATCAGGCGTTTGTCGCATTTTCCCGACACTACAACATGACGTAGTTAACGTTTACAGCATTCGCGCCACGATAAACACCAGCAAAACAAGAATCAGCACCACCCAGAGCCGTAAGGGTGAACGCGGTGTTTCAGCCGTCGGGCGTGGCGGGTCATCAGGCGGCGTTTGCGGGACCGGGTTAACTGCCGCTACCGATACGGGCGCCAGGGCATCCTGTTGCCGGGCAGTTTTTTCCAGAACCGGTGCCGGGGAATGTTGTGCCTGCCACCAGTTTTCCCGCGGCGCTTCTCCCCGGGCGGCCTTCGCACGAAACAGCTTCTTATTCAGCGCCGTAATACGGCCCGGCGGAGTGGGATAGCCGTACTGCCGCTTAAGATCGGTGACCTGTTTTTGCAGGGCTATCCCTTTTTCAGGCGCTACCATCGCCACAAAGTTAGCGTATCCCTCGAGGCTCGCCATCAGTTCACCCGCCCCCCAGCGCTTTCCTTCGGTTCCATCTTTCGCAATCTGAAACAGCAGGGCACGAAATCGTTTTAGCGTTTTGCGATCCAGTGAGGGTTTTTCATTCACCACAATACCGGTCACTTCCTGCTTTTGGGATTTACGCATCACCCGCGTTTTAGCCGGATGAAGGGTGAATCCTTCATCCTTAACAATCTGCCTGCAGCGCCAGAGGAGTTGCTGAACATTGGCTGTGGATTGCGCACTGGAAAAGGTCATGTCATCAGCATAACGGGTATAAACAAAGCCGAGTTTGCGGGCCATCGCCTGCAGGCGGCTGTCGAGCCGTCGGCAGATAATATTGGAGATGGCCGGACTCGTTGGTGCCCCCTGCGGAAGGAGACGATTATCCTCCTGCACATACCAGGTTTCGCCATCCAGCATAACCTGCTCAACCTCAGGCTCTGTGGTTAACAGCGCAAGCTCTGTGGCGAGCTGCCCGGCATAACCTAACTGGCGAAACATCCCTCTGACACGGCGGTAGTTCACCGTCGGAAAAAAGTTTTCCATATCCAGGTTGACCACAATGGCCTGATTCACATGCGGCAGTGCGTTACTCAGAATGTTGCGACCATTCACAAAGCCGTGCGCGGCATCGTGCAACGTCACCCGGTTCAGAATGTTATCCAGGATCCAGTACTGCGCACGTTTCATTCGTGGCATCGGGGCCGAAATCAGCCGCTCGCCGCCGCTTTTTTTGGCAAGGGTAAAACGTCGGTAGTGATTGATGCGGGAAACATTTTTCTGAAAGCAGAGAAACCGCAACTCATTAAGGGTAATGCCCATCGCCGAGGCCAGTGCCTGGCTGTCAGCCAGCAGAGGCAGATGTTGTGCGCGTAGCCGGGCTTCGTTGTGCGCGGTATCCGCCAGATCAAACGAATAGCCCTCCCCAAGCCAGGTAATTTCCGTCTGCTGTTTCTGATGCCATTGCACTGCACGGGCATAACGCGCTTCATTACGGGCAATACGGGTTTGCTCTCGTTTCTCCAGCGCTGCTTTTTTCCGTGTCCTGTGCATCTCCCGTAACGCGAGCTGCGGGTCGCTGTAGAGCCGCTGCTTTTGCCCCAGTTCGGCCAGCTGTTTTTGTAACGCCGCGCGTTGCGAAATAAATTCCTTCGTGAGCGTCGGTTTTTCCTGGGTTTCATCCCAGAACCCAAGCCGGATCATTTCCGAAAGGATGTACTCCTCTTTGCTGGATTCACGGATACGTTCGTAAATTTGCTGGCGGGTGAGTTTTGGTGATTCAGACATAACGAACACTCCCTGAGCGTGATGCGCAAGCGGAGAGGGTGATGAACGGGAGGGGTAGCGGCGTGGCGGAACAGGTCTTCGAAGCGTTCCTGGTACTGAGGTTATCCACTCGACGCAGAGTGGAGTACCTGTCACTCATTGGCTTCGTTGAAGCCATACTGCAATAGTGACAGGTACTCACACTCTGCCCAGTGAAGATGACATCAGTGACGCGTGGGCAGTCATAAAACCTGAATGGCGATCCACCATCCGGGATGCAAGGTTCCTGCGCCACGCCGCTATTAAAATCGAGTATACCAGCTGAAAAAGTCCTTTTCATCATGCTTTTACCCTGACTGCCAGCCGCAATGCCAGCATATGTTCGCACGGACCGCGACGCAGGCGGTTCTGATGGTAAAAGTGGCAATTGCACTCCCCCGCCGTCAACCGCTGGTCTCCATCCAGAGTGAGGGAGACCCTGTAACGCACGGCGTTGTCCAGAACCTGCCCCTGACAGGCCATTCCTGCCGTATTGCCGGCGCAGTTTTCCACCTTGACGAGCCCGGCGTTGACGAAATTAACGGCTTTTTCTTCCCGTTCATGGCTGAAACGCAGCTGTTCCAGCGGAATGGGCTCCCGACAGAGGGCGCGTATACGGTAGACATCCTTGTTTAAGTCATACAGCACCTGCCCGCGCTGGCTGTAGCCCGCCAGCGCCGCTTTTACGATGCTCTCTTCCAGCCCAAGTTCGGCGGCAAGTGCGGCGCTTGACGCCAGGTGGCGCGTGCTGAGCGCCTGATAGACGCGCTCCAGCGTCAGGGTATCGACCGTCTGGCGTGGCGCGAGCAGATCAAAATTGCCCTGGGCCGACCAGTCGTTTGCGCTCCAGCCGGACAGGCCGAGCGTAAAACTCATCGCCCCTAAATCGGCTGTCCAGAATGAAGGCATTCCATCATCCAGAAGAGCGACATCAAATTTTTCAGCGACCGGGATCAGACGCTCAAGGATATGCAGCCTGCGCCGCCCCCAGATACGAATGGAACGCGGCTGGTCGCCGTTGTACAGCGAGCGGGGACAGACCAGCGTTTCGTTCCAGGGTTCGAAGATGATCCGCACCGGCTGGCCCGGCAACAGTTCAAAACGCAGCGACCGCGGTCCGTTTCGCTCTTTTTTACGCCTGAGCCGAAAGCAAATATTGTGCATATCCATAGGCTCAAGCGAGAAATTCACCTTTGGCAGAGTCATTGCTGAACTGACCTGTAAAAAGCCCCGCACCCAGCTGTCCGGCAGGTCGATCTTCTTCTCGTCGTATACCGTGCCATCGGTTTTTACGGCAAAGCCGTCCGGGTCGATTTTTAACTGCGTCGGGTGGTAATCACGGATCTTCTGAAACGCCTGGTAGAGACCTTCGGAATAGTCAATATTGGTCGTGCCAAAGGCATGCTCGCTGATATGGTTGAAAACATCGTAATGGCAGCTCAGTTTTCCATAGCTTGATTCATCCTCAGAAAAACATTCAAAGAACACTTCATCAGGATGTACGGTGATAACCGGGTCCAGCACATACCAGGCGTCGATATCGTTTTTATAGAGATAACTAAAATAGGCTTTTTGCGCCTGGTGATAAGGTGCAAGCAGAGTCGTGGCCGCTTTGTTCATGGCATCCAGTTGCCCGCTTAGCTTCCCGACCTCTTGTTCAAGCTGGCTTTTTTGCGCAATAAATGCCGCCAATAACCGCTGCTCTTCCCCCGCTAACCAGTTGCGATACTCGGTTTTGTCTTTCGGCCGGAAACGCATATCTGACACCACCACGTTATGCAGCGCCGAAATAGCCTCGCGAAACGCCAGCTTTTGCTTCAGTTCACCGACAAAAAACGTCGGTGGACGCAAGCTATCCGGCGAGAAGGTCAGTCCCGACGCCTGCGCGTGACTCTTTCCCTGATAGCGATAATTAACCTGCATGAGGCGCTCCTTGTCCGGGTCGGGTGATGATAGCCAGTGGTAGATTCAGATGAGGATGCTGCCGTTGCAGTTGCAACATCGCCTTAATCAGCGGGGCCTTGTCTTTCTGCACGACGGTCAGCGACAGGCGGGTGAGTAAAGAGGCAACCATTTCAAGCACCTGCGGACTCGCCGCCGCCTGCTGCGTCAGAAAGGCCAGGGTTCTGTCCTTCGCAACACGCCCACGGTTGACCTGAGATAGGATGGCCAGGAAACAGGGTTTCAGCGCCAGGATAACGGCGGGCTTTCCGGCCGCGTACTCTTCAAAAAAATGCGTCACGAACGTCTGTACCGTCAGAGAGGGGTGCTGGCTCAGCTTTAATAAATAGGTCTCTCCCTGCTCGTGCCGGAAGAAAGTCTGCAACAGCTCCCGCCCCCATGCCTGCACATCTTCACGGCTGCTGTCACACAGGTTAACAATCATATCCGGAGTCCATACGGAGTCAGGCATGTACTGGCGCAGATAGGCAAATCCGAATTCGCGGGTGGCAGGCCAGTCACTCTCGACAAGCCCCAGTGCGGCTTTACTCTGTTCCCGTAGCACATCGGGGTGTTCAGTAAAGGCCCGCAAGCCGTATGCGCGAACGTGATGGTCAGGATGATTTGCCAGCGCAACCCACTGACTAACGCTCCACTCTTGCGGCGAGCGGGTCTGGAGGATGGTATCGCCCAGTTTCTGCGCACCAGGCGACCTGGCGTTGAGCAGCCGCCAGAGCGTGTTGTTATCAAGCGTAGCCAGGCTGGCACTGAGCTTTTGCGTGAAGAAGCTCAGGAGCGCCTCATGCGTGCCCTCCTGTGGCTCCTTTTGAAAGACTAAAGGCAGCAGCGCCGTAAAAACATCAGGCGCATAGTGTTCCGCCAGCTGCCCCAGAAGGGCGAAGCAGGCCTGCCGCTCCTCCCTCTCTCCCTGACCGAGAAGCGCAATCAGATGGGGTAATTGCAATTGCAGCAACGCCGGACTCTGTTTACCCAACAGAGCGATACCAGCGGCGCGGATAGCCGCAACGGGAGACTGGTGAAGGTGCGCCAGAAGCGGTTGCGGGAGACGGTCCAGCGTGACATCGGACCCCACCAGCAACTCAGCAGCTAAAAGTTGTACGCCCGTATCGTCATGGGCCAGCAGCCCGCTGATGGCCTCTGTCGTCAGTAAGGGTAACGAAGCATGCAAATGGCTCATCATAATGGTAGCCAGCCAGAGCGCATGTTGTTCAGAAATACGGGTGTGCGCGGCGTTAAGCTGTAAAAAAAGCGCCTGCGTCAGCGACTCCTGCTGCTCAAGGGTCAGCGGCTGGCGGGCAAGGTGCCCTTCTGACCAACCTCTGATTTGCGCATCGTCAGCCAGCATAAGGGCAACCGCAAGCGCCGTGTCATCGAACAGGTCGCTCACGTTGTTCAGGTGGGTCAGTGCCAGGGCGCGAGCCTGTGGATGAGCGCAATGGATAAGCGCGACCAAAAGCGCAGGGCTAAGCGAACGGTCAGCCAGAAGCGACAGCACAAAATCAGCAATACGGGTAAAAGGGCGCGCCAGCAACTGGGTTAGCTGGCTCTCGGACAACGCCTCACAGAAACCCCGATTCTCTTGCAGTGCCCTGATTGCAAAGGCGCAGACCGCGTCACTGTCACTCGCGTTTAATAACATCAGCAACGCATCAGGCCGTTTATCCCATAATGCCGGAAACGCCTCATGACGGCTGTCGTCAGGGGTATCGTCAACCCGAAGCCATAATGCTCTTTGCCGGTGGCGCTGATAGTGAGGGTGACGCAAACGCAGAATGGCGTTCCATACGAAGAGATGCGCATCGCTGGTATAGACGCCCGCTTCACTCTGCTTTTCTGGCAGCAGACTCTCTTCCTGATAACGCAGCAGAATGGCGCAGGCCATATCGACATAACGCGTATCACCACGGGCACCGAGCCGACGCAGAGCGCGCCAGCTACGGCGACGCAGGTAATTGCGGGTTTTGCGCGAGTAAGCCAGCCGGCTGTCGTCACGCAACAGCTCCTGGCTGGGTTTAAGATAGCCCACGCCATTTACCCAGACGCCATCCCACTCGGCGGCGTAATATTCGCGCGTGGTATCAAAGCGCCAGGCCAGCAGCGCAAACATGGGGGCGTCGAGACGGAATTCCGCCATTTTGAACAGATAGCGTACCCCTTTAAACAGCCCGGGGCGCAGAGGCAAAGTGGTCAGGAGGCGAAGCAGGCTCTGGTGCAAGGGCACGCTCTCCAGGGCCGCCAGATAGAGCGTTTTCAGTAACGCGCTGGCATCCGGATTGTGCTCCGTTACCGTATGCCGGAGGCAGGCATCCAGTAACTCAGGGTCGTTAGCTGCTAAGGCATTGACCAGCTCCTGGGGTAACGCGGCCAGCAATTGCTCCCTTTGCAGCGCACTATCATCATCGTCGCCAAGGCGCAGGCACACTTCATACGCCAGGCTGCTTAATGGGGCAGAGTGGCTTGTCAGAAACGGCTTCACCCGCGTGAGGTGGCGTTGATTACCCACCCGGCCCAGCACCCAGAGGCGGGCGTAATTTTCCAGCCAGTGGTGCTGCTCGTTAAGCCCCTTTTCCAGCCAGTCGGCCAGCATGTCATCCGGCTGCTGCGGCAGTCGCCATATGCTGCGGGCACGCTGTTCGCTTGCGTTAATGCGATGGATTTGGCGCAGTAAGGTGGGTAACGACGAGGAGAAAGTGCTGACTGCGGACGGAGAAAGGGAACCGGCTTCAACGTAGCCTTTGTTGGTTTTGGCAACCACCACGCTTGCGAAAATAGCCTCGGCCTGGGCGAGATCAACGGGCGCAGGGGTTTTAGTCCCCTCCCGCAGCGTAGCGCCGCGTCGGCCATAGCGAAAATTCACCCAGTAACGATTTGCCTCGTTGCCTGGCTGTTCACAGAGATCCACCTCATAAACCTTGTCAGAGGCTCCCTGCGTAAAGCTTAATTTTACCTTTTTAATCAGCTTCATAACCGTCCCCTTCCCTGTTAGCACCGGAAACGATTGTACTCAATATCGCCAGCGCTGTCCTACAGATAAACACCTGGAAAGCGCGGGTACGCCCGACCACACGGGCCGGGCGTCACAGACCGGGTTAACCCAGCTGCTTACGGGCGTTACGGAAAATGCGCATCCACGGGCTATCTTCGCCCCAGTTTTCCGGGTGCCAGGAGTTGCTTACGGTGCGGAACACACGTTCCGGATGTGGCATCATCAGGGTTACACGACCACTTTCGTTGGTCACCGCCGTGATCCCGTTTGGTGAACCGTTCGGGTTTGCCGGATAGGTTTGGGTCACTTTGCCGAAGTTATCAACGAAGCGCAGCGCCACCAGCCCTTTGCTTTCAAGCTGGGCCAGGTGCGCGTCATCACGCACTTCCACACGCCCTTCGCCGTGGGAAACGGCGATCGGCATTTGCGAACCTACCATGCCCTGCAGCAGCAGCGACGGGCTTTGCGTGACTTCAACCAGGCTGAAACGCGCCTCGAAGCGGTCAGAATGGTTGCGTACAAAGCGTGGCCACAGTTCACTGCCCGGCACCAGCTCACGCAGGTTAGACATCATCTGGCAGCCGTTACAGACGCCCAGGGCCAGGGTCTGTGGACGGTGGAAGAAGGTTTCGAACGCATCACGCACGCGGTTGTTGAACAGAATCGATTTCGCCCAACCCTCGCCCGCCCCCAGCACGTCACCGTAAGAGAACCCGCCGCAGGCCACCAGCGCCTGGAAATCGTCCAGACCGGTACGCCCAGCCAGCAGATCGCTCATGTGTACATCAATGGCATCAAAGCCCGCACGGTAGAAGGCGGCCGCCATCTCCACATGGGAGTTCACACCCTGCTCACGCAGTACGGCCACTTTCGGGCGTGCGCCGGTCGCAATATACGGTGCCGCAATGTCTTCGTTGATATCGAAGGAGAGCTTCACGTTCAGGCCCGGATCGGCATCATTCGCTTTCGCTTCGTGTTCCTGGTCTGCACATTCCGGGTTATCACGCAGGCGTTGCATCTGCCAGGTCGTTTCCGCCCACCACATACGCAGGGTGGTGCGGCTTTCGCTGAACACCGCCTGACCAGCGGCTTCAATCACAAAGCGATCGCTCGCGGTGGCCTGACCAAGGTAGTGAACACAATCCGCCAGACCGTTTGCCGCCAGCAGCGCCTCAACCGCTTCGCGATCCGCGGCGCGCACCTGAATCACCCCACCCAGCTCTTCATTGAACAGAGCGGCCAGGTGATCGTTACCCAGGGCAGCGATATCAACATTCACGCCGCAGTGACCGGCAAAGGCCATCTCGGCAAGCGTGACCAGCAGGCCACCGTCAGAACGGTCATGCCAGGCCAGCAGCTTCTCTTCTGCCACCAGCGTCTGCATCGCATTCCAGAAGCCTTTCAGTTGCTCGACGTCACGCACATCGGCGGTTTTATCACCCAACTGGCGATAAACCTGCGCCAGCGCAGTCGCCCCCAGCGCGTTATGCCCTTTACCCAGATCAATCAGCAACAGGGCATTGTCTTCGCTGGAGAGCTGTGGCGTTACGGTGCGGCGCACATCCTCTACGCGGGCAAAGGCGGTGATCACCAGCGACAGCGGCGAAGTCATCTCACGTTGTTCATTACCGTCCTGCCAGCGGGTTTTCATCGACATCGAGTCTTTACCCACCGGAATGGTCAGACCCAGCGCCGGGCAAAGCTCTTCGCCGACGGCTTTCACCGCGTCGTAAAGGCCCGCATCTTCACCGGGGTGCCCGGCGGCAGACATCCAGTTTGCAGAAAGTTTAATGCGGTTAAGGGCGCCAATTTGTGTCGCCGCCATGTTGGTCAGCGACTCTCCCACTGCCAGACGGGCGGAGGCCGCGAAATCCAGCAGCGCCACCGGGGCGCGTTCGCCGATAGACATGGCTTCACCGTAATAGCTGTCGAGACTGGCGGTAGTGACCGCACAGTTCGCTACCGGAACCTGCCACGGGCCAACCATCTGGTCGCGTGACACCATCCCGGTGACGGTACGGTCGCCAATGGTCACCAGGAAGGTTTTCTCAGCAACAGCAGGCAGATGCAGTACGCGATTGACCGCGTCAGCAATGGAGATCTCCCGTGAATCAATGGCTTCGCCAGCTGCCTGGCGGGTCTGCACATCGCGGGTCATTTTCGGGGTTTTGCCCAACAGCACATCCAGCGGCAGGTCGATTGGCTGGTTGTCGAAGTGACTGTCGTTCATCGTCAGATGCTGCTCTTCCACCGCCTCACCAATCACGGCATAGGGCGCGCGCTCGCGGCGGCATAGCTCGTCAAACAACGGAAGCTGGTCGGCCGCCACGGAGAGCACATAACGCTCCTGAGATTCGTTACACCAGATCTCAAGCGGGCTCATGCCCGGTTCATCGCTCAGGATGTCACGCAGCTGGAATTTGCCGCCGCGCCCGCCGTCGCTCACCAGCTCCGGCATGGCGTTCGACAGGCCACCTGCGCCTACATCGTGAATAAACTGAATCGGGTTGGCATCGCCCAGCTGCCAGCAGCGGTCAATCACCTCCTGACAGCGACGTTCCATTTCCGGGTTGTCGCGCTGAACGGAGGCAAAATCCAGGTCCGCATCGGACTGACCGGAAGCCATAGACGAGGCAGCACCACCGCCCAGACCGATGTTCATCGCCGGGCCGCCCAGCACAATCAGTTTCGCACCGACAGTGATTTCACCTTTCTGCACATGGTCAGCACGGATATTGCCGATGCCGCCTGCCAGCATGATGGGTTTGTGGTAACCGCGCAGCTCTTCACCGTTGTGGCTGTTCACTTTTTCTTCATAAGTACGGAAGTAACCGGTGAGCGCGGGGCGACCAAATTCGTTGTTAAAGGCTGCACCGCCCAGCGGGCCATCGGTCATAATATCCAGCGCAGTAACGATACGCTCAGGCTTACCGAAGTCCTCTTCCCACGGCTGTTCAAAGCCCGGAATACGCAGGTTCGAGACAGAGAAGCCCACCAGACCCGCTTTGGGTTTGGCGCCACGACCGGTTGCACCTTCGTCACGAATCTCACCACCGGACCCCGTTGCCGCACCCGGCCACGGCGAGATTGCCGTCGGGTGGTTGTGGGTTTCGACTTTCATCAGAATATGTGCGGCTTCCTGGTGGAAGTCATAACGCCCGCTCTCATGGTCAGCAAAGAAACGCCCGACCTCTGACCCTTCCATGACCGCCGCGTTGTCTTTATAGGCAGACAGCACATAGTCAGGGGTCTTTTCGAAGGTGTTTTTGATCATTTTGAACAGCGACTTCGGCTGCTGTTCACCGTCAATGACCCAGTCGGCGTTAAAAATTTTGTGGCGGCAGTGTTCGGAGTTAGCCTGCGCGAACATGTACAGCTCAATATCGTTAGGGTTCCGGCCAAGACGGCTGAACGCCTCCTGGAGATAATCTATTTCGTCTTCCGCCAGCGCCAGGCCCAGACGCACGTTTGCATCAATCAGCGCCTGACGTCCCTCACCAAGCAGATCTACGCTCTGCACCGGTGCTGGCTGATGGTGTTCAAACAGCGTTGCCGCCTCCGCTTCTGCGGTAAAGACGGTCTCCATCATGCGGTCATGCAGCGCTGCGGCAACACTCCCCCACTGCGCCTCGGTCAGCGTGGAGGCCTCAACGTAGTACGCCACTCCGCGCTCCAGACGATTGATTTTGGCCAGGTCGCAGTTATGAGCGATATCCGTTGCTTTAGAAGACCAGGGAGAGATAGTGCCAGGGCGAGGCGTCACGAGGAGCAATTTGCCGGACGGGGTATGGCTGCTTAAGCTTGGGCCGTACTTCAGAAGGCGCTGCAGTCGGGTCAGTTCTTCCTCGTTCAACCGGTCATTCACGTCGGCAAAATGGACATACTCAGCGTAAATGTTGCTCACCGGGAGCTGGGCTGCCTGAAAACGCGCCAGCAGTTTGTTGATACGAAATGCGGACAGTGCAGGCGAACCACGCAGAATTTCCATCATAAGTCTCTCGTCGTCGAAGCTTTAAGTGTGCATCAGGGGGAAAACGGGCGTCATTATAGTGAATCCTGAGCAGCGACGAAACCGTTTGCGTCGAAATAAAATTGCCTGCGCCAGTTGGCTATGCCGATGCGCCCCTTCGCTAATTAGTTGCCAACTGGCGTATTGTTGCGCAAAATGCCGCTCAATTACGAATAAACCCCCTGGTATTGATAGCGGCTTTTCACTTGGGCGACGCACGGCGCAGAGAATTAACTAATTGAAAAAATTTAAGATTAATTATCTGCTCATAGGCATCGTTACCCTTCTGCTGGCAGCCGCGCTATGGCCTTCTGTCCCCTGGTTCGGCAAAGCTGAGAATCGCATTGCTGCCATTAAGGCGCGCGGTGAGCTTCGTATCAGCACCATTGTCACTCCGATGACCTATACAAACGTAGACGAAAAGCCCTACGGCCTCGACTATGAACTGGCGCAGCAGTTTGCCAGGTACCTGGGGGTAAAACTGCACGTCACCGTCAGGCAAAATATCAGTCAGCTGTTTGATGACCTGGACGAGGGCCGGGCCGACATGCTTGCCGCCGGCCTGGTCTACAACAGCGATCGCATTCAGCACTACCAGCCAGGTCCGGTTTACTACTGGGTCTCCCAACAGCTGGTCTACCGTGTCGGCAGCTATCGCCCCCGAACGCTGGCAACCGTAAACGACAGCCAGTTAACCATCGCGCCCGGCCACGTCGCCATCAACGATCTACGTGAACTAAAAGAGAAGAAATTTCCCGAACTGAGCTGGAAAGTGGATGAGAAGGCAGGCACCACCGAGCTGCTGGAGCAGGTGGTGAACGGTAAGCTCAGTTATACGGTTGCCGACTCTGTTGCCATCAGTTTGTTTCAGCGCGTCCATCCCGAACTCGCGGTGGCTCTCGACATCAGTGATGAACAACCGGTGACCTGGTTTACCCGCCGTGATAATGACAATACGCTCTCCGCCGCGATGCTCGACTTCTACAACAACATCAACGAAGACGGGACGCTGGCACGCCTGGAGGAGAAATATCTGGGTCACGGGGAGGATTTCGATTACGTGGATACGCGTAGTTTCCTGCGGGCAGTGGATAGCGTCCTGCCTGAACTCCAGCCACTGTTTACGAAATACGCGCAGGAAATTGACTGGCGTCTGCTGGCTGCCATCTCTTATCAGGAGTCGCACTGGGACACCCAGGCTACCTCGCCAACCGGGGTGCGCGGCCTGATGATGCTCACTAAAAATACGGCCCAGAGCCTGGGCCTGAGCGATCGTACAGACGCGGAACAGAGCATCAGCGGCGGCGCGCGTTACCTGCAGGATATGATGGCGAAAGTGCCGGAAACCGTCCCCGCTGAGGAGCGCATCTGGTTTGCCCTCGCGGCGTACAATATGGGGTATGCCCATATGCTGGATGCCAGAGCGCTGACCGTTAAAACGAAGGGTAATCCCGACAGCTGGTCGGATGTAAAGCAACGGCTTCCTATGCTGAGTCAGAAGCCCTGGTACAGTAAACTGACCTATGGTTACGCGCGCGGGCATGAAGCCTATGCCTACGTGGAAAATATTCGTAAGTATGAAATCAGTCTGGTGGGTTATTTGCAGGAAAAAGAGAAGCAGGCCGCGAAGACGTTGAAAATGGCGCAGAGTTACCCGGTGGTGGGGGCAGATGAGTTTAATAAAACGCCCTACGGTGTGATGCCCTTTAGTGCGTTTAATCCCAATCCCAGTGACGCCTTCCCACGCAATCCGCTTCTGGTGCCAGACAGGCTGACGGTACCGGTGCCAGCAAAGGTCAAATAAGCGCGTCAGGCCCTTTTCGGAGGGCTTTTTTTTCGAGACGGCGCTGACGGAAGAAGTCGCTCAGTATAACTGCACACTCGTCCCGCAATACCCCTTCGATAACCTCAGGACGATGGTTCATTCCCGGATGCTGCAGTACGTCCAGCAGTGAACCCGCAGCGCCGGTTTTGGCATCGCGCGCCCCGAAAACCACCTGCCCGATGCGACCATGCACCATTGCGCCTGCGCACATCACGCAGGGCTCCAGCGTCACATATAACGTGGTGTCGATAAGCCGGTAGTTTTGCAGCACCATCCCCCCCTGACGTAGCGCCATGATCTCGGCGTGCGCGGTAGGATCGTGGCGACCTATCGGGCGATTCCAGCCTTCACCAATCACCTGGTTGTTGTGCACCAGCACGGCGCCAACGGGCACTTCGCCTTCATCCCATGCACGTTTTGCCAGGGTTAAGGCGTGGCGCATCCAGTATTCATGATTCAGTTCAGGGTTGGACAAGGGGGAGGACTCCAGTTAACAAGCGGGGCGCATTATACACACCCGCTATGTATTGCACATCACTCATTCCAGCTGCTGGAGCTTACCCTGAGGAGTCACCCGCCAGCGGTGCTGGCAGAAATAAAGCAGTGGGTTATCCTGTTTGCTGTCGCTGTAGCCGCTGTAAAGCCGCAGTGGCGTACCGATTTGCCGCTCAAGCTGCGCCACTTTTTCATGACCGAGACAGCGCATCGTCAGTACCCAGCCACCATAACGACGCCCAATCTGGCTGGCGATGATGTTCACACGCGGCAGCCAGGGGGTATCAAAATAGACCTGCTCCACCAGCGGCTGCGGTGAGCCGGTAATCAGCCAGATATCAGCATCGGAAGCCAGCAGATACTGCGTGAGACGCTCCTGGACCACCGGGAATGCTGTCACCTGCCCCCGAAACCAGGTGGCAAATTTCTGCTCCAGTTTCTTCATATGCGCTTCGCTATAGCCAAAGGTACAGGCCCACAGCAGCAGGCTCATAGGCCAGCGCGCCGCCCGGCCTTTGACAAGAAGTGCAATGCCGATAACCGGCAGTACAGGCAATACCAGCAGAACATTCAGCGGGTGATGACGCAGAACATAGCGCAGAAAAGTGCCGAACATGTCCTGCTGGTGCAACGTGCCATCAAGATCAAAAAAAACAACGCGACGCTCACTGGTAGTCAAATGTTACTCCTCAGGATCGTTGAAACCTAAAAGCCAGGTGAACAGGAAGCCGGCAAAAACCGCTACCAGATAGCCTAACAGATAGAGCATCACTTTTCCGGTAACGATAGTTAATGCGAGCGGCAATCCAGAAATACCAAACGTAATCACCGTTGCCACTTTCGTATAGCCGATTACTGCTCCACCTACAGCGCCCCCCAGACAGGCCCCCAGAAAAGGTTTACCCAAAGGCAGGGTGACACCAAAGATGAGAGGTTCTCCCACCCCTAATAACCCAACCGGCAACGCGCCTTTAATGACTTTTTTGAGCCGGATGTTACGGGTTTTCATCAGCACGGCGATAGCGGCCCCTACCTGCCCTACTCCCGCCATGGCCAGAATCGGCAACAGCGCATTGTAACCATGCGCCTGGACCAGTTCGACGTGAATAGGCACCAGTCCCTGGTGCAGCCCCGTCAGCACCAGCGGCAGGAAAGTGCCTGCAAGTACTGCCCCCACGAGCAGGCCGCCACGCTCGATGGCCCAGGTGGCCCCGTGGGCGATGGCTTCAGAAATAATGCCGCCCAACGGCTGCAGGGCCACGATTGCGACCGTCCCTGCAATCAGGGTCGTTAACAGCGGGTTGAGGATCAACTCGACCGAACCGGGTAAAATGCGCCGAAGACGTTTTTCAATCCAACACATCAATCCCACTACCAGCAGAACGGCGATCACCCCGCCGCGCCCCGGTTGTAAGCTTTCACCAAAAAGCGTGATTTGAGCGAGCTGTGGGCTGGAAAGGATACCGGCCATCACGCCACCGAGCGCCTGAGAGCCGCCAAACACTTTCGCCGTGTTTACCCCCACCAGAATGCTCATAATGGCAAAGACCGCGCTGCCAAAAATGCCCAGCAGTCCAAGCATGTTGGGGTATTGCGTGGCAAAGTCACCGACGATATCAGGGCGTTTTAAGATGTTGATAATGCCGGTAATGAGTCCAGATGCGATAAAAGCCGGAATGAGCGGAATAAAAACGTTAGCCAGCTGACGCAAAGCATCACTCATCGGGGCTTTGTATCTGGCTTTTGCCTGCGCTTTGGTGCGATCTATGTCGTCAAAACCTGGCGTGACTGCCTCCTCCGCCATGCGTGCATGCATTGCCTCTACCACCTGAGCGGCTTTTCCGGGCCCAACGATAAACTGATGCTGCTGGCCCTGTTTTACGTAGCCGCTGATACCGGTTAGCTTTTTTATGCCTGTAAGATTTAACCTGTCGTCGTCATGCAACTCAATACGCACGCGTGTCATACAGTTTTCGAGCCGCAGAATATTACCTTTCCCACCGACACCCGTAAGGATGCCGCTGGCGAGCGCCGCTGTCTTCTCCATCACTGCCTCTTTAGTTTTCTAATGCTGCCCGTAAAAAACCCTGGTGATGTTCAAGTCGGGTTCTGGCTGCTGTCGCATCAAGACCGCTCAACACCATTAAAATGGCGGGCTTAACCTCATATTCCGTTTGCTTAAGCACAGTTTCCGCCTCCTTACGGGTTACTCCCGTCGCTTCCATTAACATCCGACAGGCTCTGTCTATCAGCTTCACGTTAGTCGCTTTCATATCCACCATCAGGTTCTGGTAAACCTTGCCAAATTTCACCATCGCCCCGGTAGAGATCATGTTCAGTACCAGTTTTTGCGCAGTACCGGATTTCAACCGCGTGGAGCCGGTAAGCGCTTCCGGGCCCACCACTGGTGAGATGGCGATATCGGCTTCATGCGCAATGGGAGAGTCCGGATTACAGGAGATGGCGACCGTGGTGCAGCCCGAACGGCGGGCAAACTGTAGTCCACCAATGACATAAGGTGTGCGCCCGGACGCGGCCAGTCCGACCACCAGATCCTGCGGCTTAAGCGTGAGGGCCACCAGGTCGTCCTCACCCAGTTGGGCATTATCTTCCGCCCCTTCAACCGCTTTAAGCAGCGCCCCCGGCCCTCCGGCAATCAGCCCCACGACCAGCCCGTGTTCGACACCAAAGGTCGGCGGACATTCAGAGGCATCCAGCACACCCAGTCGCCCGCTGGTCCCCGCCCCCATATAAATAATGCGCCCCCCTGCTTTAAGGGAGGCCGCCGCCGCCTCTACCGCGCGGGCGACGTCGGGTAAGGTTGTTTTAACGGCGTCGGCAACCAGCGCATCCTGCTGGTTAAAACGGGTAACAAGCTCAAGGGTTGATAAGGCGTCTAAATCCATCGTCTGTGGATTACGCGTTTCTGATACCAGTGCGCCCAGATTCATTTTTTGCTCCTAAGGAATTTTTAATTCATAATAACCGTAATAATCTGGAATATAAAATTCATCTGCCTGCGTAACATGGCTGTTTGTAATTGTCGTCACATTTTTGCACCGGAGTGGTTATGAATTGTTTGATGCACATTCGCCAGCGTTATGCCGGGTTTGCCCAGAGCGACAGGAAACTTGCTGATTTCCTGCTGACTCATCCTGAACTGGCGCGCCATTTAAGCTCACAGCAGCTGGCGGCCGATGCCGGCGTGAGTCAGTCAAGCGTGGTGAAATTTGCGCAGAAGCTTGGGTATAAAGGTTTTCCGGCTCTGAAGCTGGCGCTCAGCGAAGCGCTGGTCAGTGCGCCTGAGCCCTGGTCAGTAACCGTGCATAACCACATTCGCGGCGACGATCCGCTGCGCGTGGTGGGTGAAAAGCTCATCAATGAAAACCTGAGTGCGATGCGCGCTACGCTTGACGTAAACAGTGAAGAGAAGCTTCGCGAAAGCGTCGAGATGCTGCGTAATGCCAGGCGGATTGTAATTACCGGTATTGGTGCGTCGGGTCTGGTGGCACGAAACTTTGGCTGGAAACTGATGAAGATTGGCCTCAACGCGGTTGCAGAGCAGGACATGCATGCTCTGCTGGCTATCGTGCAGGCGATGTCGCCTCAGGATCTCCTGCTACCGGTTTCGTATTCCGGCGAACGCCGCGAGATCAATATGGCTGCGGATGAAACCTTGCGTGTCGGTGGAAAAATTCTGGCTATCACCGGTTTTACGCCTAATGCGCTTCAGCAGCGCGCCACCCGCTGTTTATATACGATTGCTGAAGAGCAGGCCACGCGCAGTGCGGCCATCTCATCGTCCAGCGCGCAGATGATGCTGGTGGATGTGCTCTTTATGGCGCTGATCCAGCAGGATCTCGACCATGCGCCGGATCGTATCCGTCAGAGTGAAGAGTTGGTGAAAAAACTGGTCTGAGCAGGGAATGCGCGTATAATTCCCGCCCTGTTTGTGTGAGGTTTCTGAGATTTTCCTGATGGCGCTGTTAATCACTAAAAAATGCATCAATTGCGATATGTGCGAACCGGAATGTCCTAATGAGGCCATTACGATGGGCGACAGCATCTATGAGATTAACAGCGATCGCTGTACCGAATGCGTCGGTCATTATGAGACGCCAACCTGCCAGAAAGTGTGCCCGATCCCCAATACCATTCTGAAAGATCCGGCACATCCTGAGAGCGAAGAGCAGCTGTGGGATAAGTTCGTGCTACTGCATCACGCTGATAAACTCTAACTTTCGAGGATAACCGTCGCGCAGGCATAGCGGCGTTCATCTGCCAGTGTGACGTGCATATGTGTCACCCCAAGCTTTTCTGCCAGCAGTAACGCTTCGCCCCATAAGCGCAGACAGGGCTTACCGAGCGCATCGTTATAAACTTCAAACTGGTCAAAGGCGAGCCCGTTACGAATGCCGGTGCCAAAGGCCTTGGCGGCAGCTTCCTTCACCGCAAAACGTTTAGCAAGAAAGCGCACCGGTTGCTGGTGCGTTTCCCAGATTGTCCACTCGTAGTCACTGAGTACACGTTTTGCCAGCCGATCGCCACTGCGGGCGATCACCGCTTCAATACGGGCGATTTCAACAATGTCCGTCCCCAGCCCCAGAATCGCCATTACTTACGCGCTTCCACCATCAGACGCTTCATTTCTGCAACGGCTTCTTTAAGGCCGCTCATGACCGCCCGGCCAATAATCGCGTGACCAATGTTGAGTTCATGCATTTCCGGCAGACGCGCGATTGCCTGAACGTTATGGTATGTGAGACCGTGCCCGGCGTTCACTTTCAGACCGAGGCTTGCCGCGTAGGTTGCGGCTTTGGCAATACGCTCAAGCTCATGCGCCTGCGCGGTTTCGTTTTTCGCTTCGGCGTAACAGCCAGTGTGAATTTCGATATAGGGGGCACCGACATCGGCTGCGGCTTTGATTTGCTCAACGTCAGCATCGATAAACAGCGAAACCAGGATGCCCGCATCCGCCAGACGTTTGCAGGCGTCGCGCATTTTGTCGCGCTGGCCTGCCACATCAAGGCCGCCTTCGGTGGTCACCTCCTGGCGCTTTTCCGGTACCAGACAGCAAAAATGCGGCTGTGTCTCGACGGCAATCGCCAGCATCTCTTCGGTTACCGCCATTTCGAGGTTCATGCGCGTATCCAGCGTCTGACGCAGCACGCGCACATCGCGGTCAGTGATGTGGCGACGGTCCTCACGCAAATGCACCGTAATGCCATCTGCCCCTGCCTGTTCGGCAATAAACGCCGCCTGCACCGGATCCGGGTAGGCGGTACCGCGCGCATTGCGCAGGGTGGCGATATGGTCGATGTTGACGCCCAACAGTAATTCAGACATGACAATCCTCATTCTTCATTATTCGTTTTGGTTGCTCGCTTCGGCATGAACTGCCGGAACAATTCCCGACTCTTCAGCGGTTTACCTCCAAGATACGGCTTTAGCGCTATGCGGGTAAAGCGTTTAGCCGCCCTGAGGGTGTCCATATCAGGAAATTCACGTTCAGCCAGCGCGCGCAGTTGGCGGCCGGTAAAGGTGGTGTTATCTATCACCACGCTGGCGATAAACCCTTTTTCTTCACGGTAGCGGTAGGTCATGGTGTCTTCCACAGCCTCGCCGCTACCTGCACAATGCAGGAAATCCACGCCATAGCCCAGGTGCCCGAGCAGGGCCAGTTCAAAGCGCCTCAGGGCGGGTTCTGGGGATCCTGCCGCCCCCGCCAGTGCCTGAATGCAGTGCAGATAATCAAAGAAGAGTTCAGAAAAGCGGGTTTCCTGTTCAAGGACGCGTGCAATGAGTTCGTTAACGTACAAGCCGCTGTAAAGGGAGATACCGCTGAGCGGGAGCGCCAGCGAAACGGCTTCCGCGCTGCGTAGCGTTTTGACATCGCCGCGGCCACCAAAGCGCACCAGCAGAGGGGTAAAGGGCTGTAATGCGCCTTTGAGGTTAGAACGTTTGGAACGTGCACCTTTGGCAACAAGGCGCACGCGACCCGACTCTTCCGTGAAGACGTCCAGCATCAGGCTGGTTTCGCTCCAGGGACGACTATGCAGAACGAAGGCGCGCTGCCAGCCTTCCATTAATGCTTATACTCTATGGCGTTCAGGTTGCAGGAAGGCGGCAAGCTTGCCAGCCCCCTGGCGCATAGATAGCTATGTGACGGGAACGAACAAGCGTAGCCAACGTCTATGCAGCCTGAAAGATGACGAGGATCAGAGATCGTCGACGTAACCGAGACTACGAAGTGCGCGTTCATCGTCGGCCCAACCGGATTTCACCTTCACCCAAAGCTCCAGGTGTACCGGGGCTTCGAACATCTCCTGCATATCTTTACGAGCTTCAATACCGATGGTTTTGATTTTGGCACCCTTGTTGCCAATCACCATTTTCTTCTGCCCATCACGTTCCACCAGGATGAGACCGTTGATGTCATAGCCGCCGCGCTCATTGGCAACGAAACGCTCAATTTCAACGGTGACCGAGTATGGCAGTTCCGCCCCCAGGAAACGCATCAGCTTTTCACGAATGATCTCAGAGGCCATGAAGCGCTGAGAACGATCGGTGATGTAATCTTCCGGGAAATGGTGAATCGCTTCCGGCAGATGCTTGCGCACGATGCCTGCAACTGTATCGACGTTAAAACCGGTCTCAGCAGAGATCGGCACGATATCAAGGAAGTTCATCTGGCTGCCGAGGAACTGCAGATGTGGCAACAGGTCCGCTTTTTCCTGCACGTTATCAACTTTGTTGATTGCCAGGATAACCGGTGCCTTACCGTCACGCAGTTTATTCAGCACCATTTCGTCGTCCGGCGTCCAGCGGGTGCCCTCAACCACAAAGATCACCAGTTCAACATCACCAATGGAACTGCTCGCCGCCTTGTTCATCAGGCGGTTAATGGCGCGTTTTTCTTCCATGTGCAGACCGGGGGTATCCACATAGATAGCCTGATAAGCCCCTTCCGTGTGAATGCCCACGATACGGTGCCGCGTCGTCTGCGCTTTTCGCGACGTGATCGACACTTTCTGCCCCAGCAGATTGTTCAGTAAGGTCGATTTACCAACGTTAGGACGACCAACGATGGCGATAAAGCCACAATAACTTTTTTCTTCAGTGCTCATTCCAGCTCCAGATTTTTCAGTGCCTGTTCGGCGGCAGCCTGCTCAGCCTTACGGCGGCTTGACCCTGTGCCAACCACCGGCTCTTTCAGGCCACTGACCTGGCAGTGGATAGTAAATTCCTGATCGTGCGCTTCGCCCCGCACCTGCACCACCAGATAGGAGGGCAGCGGTAAGTGGCGACCTTGCAAAAACTCCTGCAAACGCGTTTTCGGATCTTTTTGTTTATCGCCCGGACTGATTTCATCCAGACGCGTCTGATACCAGCTCAGGATCAAACGCTCGACGGTCTGGATGTCGCTGTCCAGAAAAACACCACCGATTAAGGCTTCAACCGTATCAGCTAAAATAGATTCACGACGAAAACCGCCGCTTTTCAACTCGCCCGGCCCTAAACGCAAACATTCGCCCAGCTCGAACTCACGAGCAATTTCTGCGAGCGTGTTACCACGAACCAGCGTTGCCCGCATACGGCTCATATCACCTTCATCCACACGGGGGAAACGGTGATAAAGCGCATTGGCAATCACAAAGCTCAAAATGGAGTCACCCAGGAATTCGAGGCGCTCGTTGTGCTTGCTGCTGGCACTGCGGTGGGTTAATGCCTGCTGCAACAACTCCTGATGTAGAAAAGTGTAGCCCAGCTTCCGCTGAAGCCGATTTATTACGATGGGGTTCATGCGATACCAATAGAATGAATGCGTCAACAATGCAGCACACGAAACCGACCTGTAACAACCAACGCGGTTTCGTGTGCTGTGGCACCCGTAGGGCCAGCCTTAAACTTCGGGGGAATATTCTATACGTAACGACAAGGTATGTCGTTAGTCTGAAGGATTTATAACTGAAATAATTTGGGGTGCAGAATTTGTTCTGCACCCCAGGTAAATTAATGAATCCCACCGATGCGATTTAAACGCACGCCGGTCGGCCATTCACCTTCCTGTTTCTCGAAACTCATCCAGATAGCCGTTGCCCGACCTACCAGATTCGCTTCCGGTACAAAGCCCCAATAACGGCTGTCAGCGCTGTTATCGCGGTTGTCGCCCATCATAAAATAGTGTCCGGGCGGCACAATCCAGGTCGCCAGCTGTTGGCCCTGCTGTTTGTAATAGATCCCAAGCTGATCCTGGGCAATCGGCACGGTCAGAATGCGGTGGGTCACGTCGCCCAGCGTCTCCTGACGTTCAGTCAGACGTACGCCATCGTCGCGGGTTTCGCTTTTGGGCATCTGGAAGAAGCCACTATTTGCTTCACCGCCTTCACGACGACCAAAGGTCTGTAC
Source organism: Yokenella regensburgei (assembly GCF_051486985.1). GTDB lineage: Bacteria > Pseudomonadota > Gammaproteobacteria > Enterobacterales > Enterobacteriaceae > CBFFRJ01. The sequence continues at coordinate 46,836 of NZ_JAHVDV010000009.1, read as the reverse complement.
GAAATCGCTCGGCTCAACGTTGCTGTAGGTTATCGGTAAGGCATTCGCACAGGCCTGGCCAGAACTGCAATTTGGCTGAACCGTTACCTGCTTGGTCACCGGATCGTAGCTCACTTTATCGCCAGGAACACCAACCACACGCTTGATATAGTCCAGACGAGGATCGTCGGGGTATTTGAACACCGCAATCTCGCCGCGTTTCGGGTGCCCGGTTTCGATCAATGTCTTCTGGTAAATCGGATCCTTGATGCCATAGGCAAATTTTTCTACCAGAATGAAGTCACCAATAAGCAGGGTGGGCATCATCGAACCTGACGGGATCTGGAAAGGTTCGTAAATAAACGAGCGCACGACCAGTACAATCGCCAGCACCGGAAAGACCGACGCGCCGGTTTCCAGCCAGCCCGGTTTCGGCCCCACTTTCTTCAGCGTCTTTTTATCGAGCGCATCCTGCGTTGCGAGCTGAGCCGCAGCCTGTTGCTCACGACGCTTTGGTGCAAAAACAAACTTATCCAGGCACCAGAGCAACCCTGTAACCAGGGTCGCAATCACCAGGATCAGGGCAAACGTATTCGCCATGCCAACTCCTTAAAGGTTATTTGCCGTCTTTCCCAACGTGCAGAATGGCGAGGAACGCTTCCTGGGGCAGCTCGACGTTACCGACCTGCTTCATTCGCTTCTTACCGTCTTTCTGTTTCTGCAGCAGCTTTTTCTTACGGCTGACGTCACCGCCATAGCATTTCGCCAGAACGTTTTTACGCAGCTGTTTTACGGTGGAACGCGCGATAATGTGGTTGCCGATGGCCGCCTGAATAGCGATGTCGAACTGCTGGCGCGGAATCAACTCTTTCATCTTTTCTACCAGCTCGCGACCACGGTACGGCGCGTTGTCATTGTGGGTGATCAGCGCCAGCGCATCCACGCGCTCGCTGTTGATCAGTACGTCAACACGCACCATGTTGGAAGCCTGGAAGCGCTTGAAGTTGTAATCCAGCGACGCATAGCCGCGGGAAGTGGACTTCAGGCGGTCAAAGAAGTCGAGAACCACTTCCGCCATCGGGATTTCATAGGTCAGTGCCACCTGCTTACCGTGGTAAACCATGTTGGTCTGTACGCCACGCTTTTCGATACACAGTGTGATGACGTTACCCAAATATTCCTGAGGCAGCAGCATATGGCACTCAGCGATGGGTTCACGCAGCTCATGAATGTTATTCAGCGGCGGCAGCTTGGATGGGCTGTCGACGTAGATAACCTCTTTCGACGTGGTTTCCACTTCGTACACAACGGTAGGCGCGGTAGTAATCAGATCCAGATCGTATTCACGCTCCAGACGCTCCTGGATTATCTCCATATGCAGCAAACCGAGGAAGCCGCAGCGGAAACCAAAGCCCAGCGCTGTGGAGCTTTCCGGTTCATAGAATAATGACGCGTCGTTAAGACTCAGCTTGCCAAGCGCATCGCGGAAGTTCTCATAATCGTCAGAACTTACCGGGAACAGGCCCGCATAAACCTGCGGCTTAACCTTTTTAAAACCAGGTAGCGCTTTGTCGGCGGCGTTACGAGACAGCGTCAGGGTATCGCCAACCGGTGCACCAAGGATGTCTTTGATAGCACAGACTAACCAGCCAACTTCGCCGCAATTCAGTTCGGTGCGATCGACCTGCTTCGGCGTGAAGATACCTAAACGGTCGGCATTATAAACCTGACCGGTGCTCATCACTTTAACTTTATCGCCTTTGCGTAAGGTTCCGTTTTTCACCCGGATGAGAGACACAACGCCCAGGTAGTTATCAAACCAGGAGTCGATGATCAATGCCTGCAACGGTGCATCCGGGTCGCCTTCAGGGGCCGGGATTTCACGTACCAGACGTTCGAGAACGTCAACCACGCCCACGCCGGTTTTCGCTGAACAGCGAACGGCATCGGTTGCATCAATGCCCACGATGTCTTCAATTTCTTCAGCAACGCGCTCCGGATCGGCAGCTGGCAGGTCAATTTTGTTCAGGACCGGCACAACCTCAAGGTCCATTTCCATCGCCGTGTAGCAGTTTGCCAGCGTCTGCGCTTCTACGCCTTGTCCTGCGTCCACCACCAGCAATGCGCCTTCACAGGCTGCCAGTGAGCGGGAAACTTCATAAGAGAAGTCAACGTGACCGGGCGTATCGATAAAGTTCAGTTGATAGGTTTCACCATCGGAGGCTTTGAAATCCAGCGTAACGCTTTGCGCTTTGATGGTAATACCGCGTTCACGCTCCAGATCCATTGAATCCAGCACCTGGGCTTCCATTTCGCGATCGGACAACCCGCCACAAATTTGAATAATGCGGTCAGACAGCGTCGACTTACCGTGGTCGATGTGAGCAATAATGGAGAAATTTCTTATGTTCTTCATAAATATGAATTTATTAACTCGCTATGCGGATTGATTCTTCTTGATGGACACAGCGGTGGACATTCCACGATAACTACCCCATCAACGACTGGCGAGCATATTACACTGTACCGTTGAAATCGTCAGCAAACGATCTGTTAGTTAACATATGATGTTACATCACCGGGCAGCCGTCCTCATCCGCCCTGTTTACAAAAAAAGTGACCAGACCGATCACCTGAATCCCCTCCATACCCTCACCCTCGTAAACGTCACCATCAGGCGTGACGAATGCCTGTCCATGCAGCCGTACAAATTGAAATCCAACGCTCCCTCCAATAAGCAAAGTATCCCCCTGCTCGATTCTGACCGGTTGTGTTTCAATAATCGCGTATCCGGTGGCAGTATCAATAACGCCTGCTGTTGGCGTTAGTCCGCAGACCGTGTTCAGGTTTATTCGCTGCTCTACGTAGTCGTGCGCTGGCGACGGGAATCCCATATCAAAGCCCCCCGTTCGGGTTGTAAAGCATGAAAGTGCGGTTATCGCCCTCCTGGGTGGAGATGTCTTTAAAGGTGCTGACGTAATTCTCAATCCACTGATTCGCCTCTTTTAATGTCCAGTTCCAGTTATGTTTAGCCAGCTCTCTTACAAAGCCTTGAGTAGTGACCGTTCTCTGCCCATTTTTCGGCCCAAAGACGATTGCCTGCCGAAACGAATGCTCAATATCACTGCGACGCGCCATAAATCCCCCTATCCAAAATACTGTATATACAAACAGTAGTTTTATTTGACGGGCAAATCAATACTGGTTTCAGCTATTAATCTTTACGGCAGAGGAAGTTGTTGGTTAAGGCTGTTGGCTGTCAGAGCAGTCATTTTCAGATGACGAACAAAATTCATGGATGCTTTGTGGAGTTGGCCAAATGTACCTGTCTCAAGAGAAGCCTGATAAGGCTAGTTTGTGCCAGAAGTGGACGCTCGTAAAAACATTAACGTCAGTAAGAAAAGGTTTGTCTCACTACATTCAGGTTAGAAAACCGATCTCATCTTCTAATTATTTTTCGCTGTGCGATTGTCACGATATCTTCAACGAAGCCGTGGAGGGGTCACTCCACGACTGGGATTGCTTCTCACCGGGACAGGGAAGACGAAAAACGTAGCGCAGTTTACGCTCAGTAAGTTTTTAATTATCGTCTTAGATCAACAAACTTTACTTCGAATTTTGCCAGACTGCAATTCACTGCCCAAATCAGAAGAAAATAAAAGTGGATTTATGAGGCTGAAGACTTAGCTTCTGAAGAAATAAGCTGTTTTCTTGCCGAACAGTTTACCAAATACGATTCCCAGAACCCATATAAACATGAAAATAACGGATGTTTCAACAAATGAATAACCCTGAGTTATAGCATATCCCACGAAAGCAACAGCGAGACCTAAACCTATCCATTCATATAGTCTTATAGGTTCGTACCTAATCCGAGCTGTGCAGCCCCGGCAATATTTTTTTCCCCAAACGCTTTCCGTTTCGCAGTAAGGACAGGTGACTTTTTTGATACTGTCTTCGGTTCTCTTTTTTTCTTGATCCGCTTCAATTTTCTTTAGCGTTTCAAGAGCACTTTGGTTGCCATTCTCACCTGCCATACGAAGATAGTCTTTGCCTTTTTCATAGTCATTACGGGCAATGTACATTCTCCCCAATTGCGCTTGGCTATCGCTATCCCCTTGTTGCGCTGCCAATGAATAGTATTCGAGTGCCTTATTTTCATCTTTTGGCACCCCTAATCCTCCCCTGTAAAAGTTTCCGAGATTATATTGACTAGTGCTATTACCCTTTTCCGCCGCAAGTGCGTAATATTCCGCAGCTTTTGAGTAATCTTGAGGAACCCCAAATCCCTTTTCGTGTAGCCACCCCACGTAAACCTGAGTATCCGAGTCGCCCTGATCTAACGGAAATTTGAACCACTCAAGGGCTTTTGAATAGCTTAGAGGGACTCCATTTCCCGAAGCATATATGTCGCCCAAAAAGTAATGGGCATTTAGACTACCTTGCTCAGCGGCCTTAGTTAACCACTCGACGGCCTTCTTGCCGTCTTTTTCAACTCCGTCGCCGTCACGGTACATTTTTCCGAGTTTAATTTGGGCCTCGACATCTCCCGAAGAGGCAGATGCATAGACGGGATTATAATCGCGACCTGAAACTGAATTTGATTTAAGTTCTTCCATTTCTGTAACAACCCTCTGAGAAGTGCCGTAAGTTATTTATCGTCTTGTAAAGCTAGCGCGGACCACTATCTGGGAACCTTTCAATTGAGGTTAATTCATGTACGTCCGGCGATATGATTATCGAAAACACCTTACTAAAATATCATGAATCAGTTTCGTCATTAAAGTACCAGGTATCGAACCATTTATTTTAAGCCATGCTAATCAAAAATTAATTACTAACTCACTTCGTACGCAAGTTGACACCCACCCCTAATATTTAGTATGAGCAAAAATATTAGCACTCGACAGGGATTGTACGAACTAAAGCCAGCGTAGTTAAGAATGTCAAATCACCTCGTAAAAGGCATAGTGATTGACCAGCTCTAAGATATGACGCTGATTAAGGCAAACTCAAGGTCCACTCCTCGCTCTCAACAGACACTGATTACGCATAATCTGCCCGGGAGCATATTGGCGGGCAGGTCGATACCTGTTCAATCATCATTTTTCACGGCTGAATATCTGGCTGTTTTTCTTCGCTCGCAGATGTATCAGATGGTGAGTTACCTTCTTCAGAATTACCTGGCTCTTCTGCAGTCGGTGTTTCCGTGGGAGCCGCCACCTGCTCACGCTGCAAATCTTCCAGCGACACCGTTAACGCCTGCGCCTCAGCCTCAATATCTGCAATCTGCTGACGCGCTGCATCCGGGTCATCCAGCGCCAGCTTAACCAGCCCGAACAGGGCCTTTATCGCCTCGTTATGGTAGGCCGCTGAGACCCCCGACACGTCCAGGGATTTATGTTCAGGCAGGGCGGTCCCGTCATCAAAATACGTAACCTCATCGTGAATCGTGACGGCTTCCGGGTGGAATCTTTCCACCTGCTGCGCAATCAGACCGATGCCCGGCACCGGTGCGGTGGTCACCCCTTTTCGTGGTTTATATTTCCACTGCGCTCCGACCAGAGAAAGCACCGCCGGCAGGGCCGCTGTCACCGGTTCCACATCATATTTAACGTGAATATCTGAGCCTGTCTGCCACCCTCCCGAGGCATAACCGATCCCCGTGTTTGCCAGGGTGAACCGGGACATTTCCTGGCTGTTTGCCTGGTTTACGGTGCGCATTACCCAGCCACCGGCTGTGCCCGCGCCGATATTGCAGGTTAAAACCCCTGACCCGGATGAGCCCAGATTCCAGCCCAGATACGCGCCCTGGTTCGACGGTGAATACGTGTCGTTTGCACAAATAAACGGCAGCGTGATACCGCCATTGATATTCCCGCCCCCCATGCCATTTACGGAACTGAATCGCGGGTCGTTACCCGCGGCTACTGTCCCGGCTGCTGAACCCACATTCAGCACTGCGGCTCCACCCAGGCCAAGGCGTGAGCGTGTGTCCGCCGCGTCCACGCCCGCCGCCACCTCCAGAATGGAATAAACGCGGTTGCCGTTTGTGCCGCGAAACACGCCGTTGAACAAACGCCGGGATGTCCCCCCTGTTGAATACACGGCCACCTGAAACAGGCACCAGGCAATCGAGGTGGTGCTCGACGGGTCCCCCGACATGCCGAGGATGTTTACCCCTAACGACGCGGAGGTAAATGCATTGAGGGGCGCAGGCGCGTTTGCCTGACTGGCACCGGATATCTGATAGGCAGCGCCGTTTACGAAACTGAACGTCTGCCAATCCACGCCGGACTGAGACGAATTGGATGCCCCGATCCCGTAGATAATCCCGATGCTGCTGTCGTCCAGTACCTCACGCCACGGCGTCCAGGGGTTGGTGCTGTATTTTGAACGGGTGAATTTACGCCCGTTATACTGAGCCCCCGAACCGTACAAATACCAGTCCTGTGTCACGCACAGGTTAGCGCGCAGGGTGCGCACCTCAAGGCGGCAGTTATTCACGCCCGACGATAATCCGGCAACGGCAGGTAATCCCGTCGTGGTTGCCAGTGTCGGATAGCTGCCGTCGTCAAAAAGCGTATCCGCGTTTCCCGTAAAATAAGCGGGGCAGGCCTGAATCGACGCGTTGACCCACGCTGACCAGGCGGTGGGGGTATTCAGGTAACGCAGGTAGACGTTGCCGTAAACAGATACGGCGGTCTGTTGTGCGCCGCTGCCGTAGCCCTGCTCGACAGTCAGCGTCCCGGAAAACCCCTCATAGGGCCAGCCGTTGGCTACCGTGCCGTTTGCAGCCGCCACACGATACGAGCCGAACGCGTTAACGTTATTCAGGGTGCTGATATCCACGTTACCCAGCAGGGTGGACCGCAGGGAGCTTGTCGCGACGTTACTCCAGCCTGACCAGGGTCCGTCGGTTCCGTTCCAGGCGGCGGTTAATGACCGTACCCAGATATACGCGGGGCCGTCGTAGCCGCTGTTGGTATAAATCTGCGTCCCGCCGAATCGACCGCCAGCGACAACTTTCAGCACCCCGGGTAATGCGCCAGCGGGAAAGCCGTTCGCCTCATTCAGTCCGGTGCTGCTGCCTTTGCCCCACTCACCCTCTGTGGTGGCCGGCGCCATCGTATTCAGATTAGCGTCAGGCGGTAACGGTCCCCTGTCCTGCCACGACGATCCGGCGTCAGCCTTCAGCTTTGCCCAGGACGGGCCGGAAACCTGTTTACCTGTCGGGGTGCCGTCGGGAAGCGTTACAGTGATATCCCCGCTGCCGGAGTAAAACGCCTGCCAGTTGGCATTCTCCTGGAGAATACGCCTCACGGCCTCTGCGGTCTGCGTGGCCAGCGCGGCAGTGATGCGGTTGAGCGCCAGCTGCGGTACCGCGACGTATGAGACCCCGGTGGTCGTCGGCCCGGTAAACGGGTCAGTAATAGTGACAGCGGTGTTACTGGTTACGGTATCCACAAACAGGGTGTAAAACACCCCACCGACGGTCGCCGTAATCACGTCGCCCGATTTCAGGTCTGAGGTGAATGTGGTGCCGGTACCGACAACCGCTGTCGAATTGTTCGTGAGTCTGATTGTTCCTGCGGACATATTTTCTCCGGGCATAAAAAAACCCGGCCGGAGCCGGGTCTGCTTGTTGTGAGGACGTGAGGACTAATTATCTTGTCTGTACGAATGAGCCGCTGCCACGCATGACCAGCACCGTCGGACTGAGTATTTGCACTGCGCCCATCCGTGCGAAAAACGAACAATCAACCACCGGCGCTCTGGTTTTTACAGTAAACATCAGGGTGGTATAAAAACTTGCGGTTGAACCGGATGGATACGCAGGGCACTGAATCACAAACTCCTTGGTTCTGTTACCGATAGAGATAGCAGCTGTTGCCCCTCCGCCGTTAGCCAGTCTGTATGTGGCCATTAACGTTATATTTTTTTCACGATTAGTCGTTCCTGAGTCCGTATATGTGAATGACACAGTTGAGGAGGTGTCATACCCGGTATCAGGGAACGACTGCCCGTTTGCAACGTCACCGACAAACGAATCAGCCTCTACGGTGCCTTTAAAGGAGCCGCTGGTCGCAGTAATTTTCCCGGTAAATTCACCATCTCTGGCATAAACAACTCCATTAAACACGCCATCGTTAGCATAAACATTGCCGCGAACCGTCACACTGTTAAACTCCGCGTCGCCGCTCTTGTTTATCAGCCAGCCCGAGACATTAGTCCTGTAATTATTCGAGGCGATGTAATTGCCAATTTTCGCGTTTGTGATAGTGCCGTCCTGAATAAACGCGTCATTCAGAAACACCTGACCGTTTACGATTGCAAACGGCGAGAACATCTGGCTCGTACTGCTGCCGGATAACATCACCAGCTCGTTGGCGTTGATGGCCACACGCGTCGTGATCCTCCCGTTGTCAGCCAGCACAGCGACTGACAGGCCTGCGTCGTAATAATTGCCGTTGTACTGAACGCCTGCCTTCAGGGTGTAGATAGCGTTGGCACTGGTGGCGTCTGCGTAAGCCGTGAATTTCTGGTTTATCGCTGCCGACTGCTCGATAAATTTCTGGTTAGTCGCGTTTGCCTGGTTAACAATCTGCTGATCCTGCACCGTAAATTTTGCCGTCGCCTGCTGCTCAAACGTAGCCAGAGACTGCTGTGTATCAGTCTGTGCCTGGCTGATACTCACCACACTGGCTTCAGTTTTCGTGATCCTTCCAGTAAGAGCATCCACACTTTGCGTGGTGGCCTGTACCGTTGTGGTCAGAGAGGCCATCGCAGAATCCGTGGTAGCCTGCGCTTTTTTAACGGTCAGGATTTCAGCTGCACTGTCACCGAACTGAACAGCGACCAGATCCTTGAACTCGGCGTAGGCCTGATTGGCATCAGCGATTAACGTCTGAGCCTGGGATATTTCAGCCCGCGCAATGCCAAACTGCTCGAAAGAAACCTTTGCCCCCTGGATGTCTGCCAGCGTGCCCTGCAATATCCCGGCGATGCCAAAATCAATTTTTTCAGTCAACGCCTTACCGTCCGCGGCCAGAAGCACCTGGTCTTTGATGGCGTCCAGATAATCGCTGGCCTGGTCGTTCGACATCCCGCGCACCCAGTCAGTCCAGTCTGACTGGTTACCGATACGGTCGACAAGGCGTGCCCGGTACCAGAACTCCTGCCCGGCACGTAAACCCGCCTGGGTGTATGAATGCTGGGGATAAGGTACGCCGGCCAGGAGCATCGGGGTGTTACCCGTGCTTGATACTGAGTATTGAACTTCTGTCTGAAGAGTATCTTCGCTGCCTGCTGGGAACGCCCAGTTGAGTTGAATACCCCAGTTGATTGGCGTGGCAACGAGCCCAACAGGCTTGGGTACCGCGCCGATTCGCCCACTTAGGTGCGTAAGAGTGGAGGAAGCCCAGAGGCTCGTCGCCCCCCCGGAATTAATGGCACAAACTCTGACGAGATAGTCGCCTTCAAATATCCCAGGCACTTCAATATTACGTAGCCCTGTCGCAGGAACATTGATCCACTCGTTCTCACCCCGCTTCCACTGCACCCGGTATGAAACTATATCTGCCTGGGGGTTGCCGTTCTTATCCAGAGGAGGATCCCAGGATGCAACCAGAGTGGCGATACGCTGCCCCTGCCGGACTGAGTCATAACTGGAGATAACTACATTTCGTGGTTGTGCCACCAGCCCGGTCGGGATGAGGCTAATTGGAGGCGTATCCAGGCGGGCATTATTATCTACGGCATCGTATTTTGATGCATTGTATTCGACCCCGGTAATGGTGAATGTATTTTCCTCATCATTAAATGTCAGGTTTGTTACTCTGAAATACTGCAGACGGAGTTGTCCGGCATCGATAACGAATATGGCGTTAGGGAGTGGTGCAGCTTTGAACGGTGTGGATACAATCAGCTGCGTGCCATTTACTGCCTGGATAATCCGACTTTCAACAGTGCCGCCCTGAGTGCGGATCAGCAATGTATCCCCTGCAACAGCACTTGTCCCGCGATCCGTTGTAACAGCTTTAATCCCGGCCTTATATTCGGTGATGCGTCCGCCATAAATGCGACCGGACACCCGTTCATCAGCAAAGGCAAAAACTGTTCCCGGTACATAAACAACCCCGTCCAGACCCGTCTGCAGTGTGATGATTCGGTCCAGGAAATTAGAGTAAACCGCCCATCCACCTCGTCGCTGCGCCTCGCTTTCACGCGTACAACCGATAGCTGTTAACTGTGTCTGCTTAAATTTGAACTGCTTCACGAGTTCGGGGAACATCACTGCCGTAGTACGGTCCTGATAGTGATTGTCCGGATCGCTGAAGTTAACAAGCGCACTGGAGAAGCGGGTCTTTTCACTGGCGCTCGAGTACACCGGCTTGCCAACAACCGAAGCACGGGTAAGGATCTGCAACCTGGACGTGTCAGCTGGCATATCGGAGACAACATTGAACATGTTGTTGCCCCAGAAAGTCATTCCGTTGAAGCCCGCGGCGATATCCTTAATTACCTGCCAGGCATCGGCTTCGGACTGGATATAGACGTCGAACATGAAGCGAGGCTCATTACCGTTGCCACCTTTCCCGTCCGGTACCTTCTGATCGCAGCGTTGGGCAATGCGGTAAAGCTCCCACTTATCCAGCATGTCTGCAGTTACACGACGACCAAGACCAAAACGCGGCTCAGTAAGAACGTCGAACCATATCCAGGCTGGATTGTTGCTCCATCCCCATTTGAACGTACCGTTCCAGGTTCCGCTGTAACTGCGGGCAACCGGGTCATAGTTTTGGGGAATACGGATGATGCGCCCTTTGGGCTTGCAGGAGATCTTGGGAATATTGCTGAATGATTTTGCATTAAATGACACATACAACAGCGCTGTATGCGGATAACGCAGGCGCGCATCGATCACTTCAGTAATCGCCTGCACCTGCGTTTTATTTTGCAGCAACTGACTGGTACTGTCTGCGGTGTCGCGGACTACACGAATTTGCCAGCCAGTATTGGCCTTTGGCAAATTAATGCGATGCGTCAGTTCGTACAGCGCGCTGAGTTTCTCCGTGACTGTTTTAGTCATGATGGTGGAATAAGCGCCACCATCTGTAGCCAGGTCGATATGGTATTTGACGGTTGTGCCAACAATATCACCGTCTTTTTCCTGCTTTTGTAGCTGCGGAATACCAATGCGCACCAGCACTGCGTCGAGCTGGGTATTGCTGATAGCCCGTGTCCATGACGTTGCTTTCGTGAGTGAAACGCCAATACTTGTTTCATTTTCGACAGCGGGGAAACCGGGAATTGGTGTCTGGGTCTGCGTTCCCGGTCGAAAATCCCACGAAATGCCCTCAAAATTCATTGTGCCGTCAGCATTGCCCAGCGGAGTGCCATCCAGGAATATACGTGTCGCATCCAGCCCACCCGCAAATTCCCCCTCCCCTAACGCCAGCAGCATACGGCACCGCGCCATCGACTGAGCTGAATCCGGCTGTTCAACGGGCTTATGCTGCTTCTGGCCGCCGCCCTTTGCACCAGTAATCGTTGCCATATTGCATCCATAAAAAAGCACCCGATTGGGTGCTAATTGAAGAGTAAGAAATTCTCAGATGTCCTCGGCCACGATCCCCGCACTGATTATGGCGCCGCCAATCTCGCGCTCACCATAAAGCAGGGCTACAGGATTGCCCATTGCCATCGTGTTAACAGCTCCACCGAAGGCATAGCTTGGTTTGTTATCAGGATCTTCTCTGCCCTGTAACCCCTTAGGTTGAGGAGAAAGCATCTGATAGATACCGCCAGCCATCATTGAGGCACCTGACATAATAAGTCCTGCGCCAAAAGTTAGACCGGCACCTGTCCACAGCGTAGAAACACCGACAACGATCCCGGCGACAACCATCACTGCCCCCAGTATCGTCTGGAACATGCCCGCCTTTTTAGCGCCCTCCATCACTGGAGCAATACGAATATCGCTATCGCCATTCAGATCTTTGAAATCCTCCACGCTGATATTTCGCTTTCCGCGAAACACCGCGAACGTCATTCCGTTATTTTTGGCATTCATCAGGTAGGCTTCCAGCCCATCAAGGTTGATACACAATGCCTTCACCGCTTCGGCTGATGTCTGAACAGCCAGTCTGTGAACGCGTCCAAACCGCGCACCCATTACGCCATAAAGTCGAATAGTGGTTAACCGCGCCATGGCTTAATCTCCTGAGGCAAGTTCTTGTGGCGGACGCATATCATCGTCCGGTCTTTGAAATAACCGCGGGCGTACGGCGTAATACAGGATGGCTGGCCGTACAAGTGGTGAAGCAGCTCGCCTTCTTCGGTGATGATCCCCGCATGGTTCCACTTGGCAGACTCAACCTGCATGATGACCATGCAGCCCGGCGCCGGGTCGCATTCGATAAACCCCTCACGCTCCCAGTTCTCGAAATACAGGTTGTCCGGGTACTGGCTCTCCCACCATGGATAATCCACACGGAAATCGTTAAGCGTCACGCCCTGGGTGGCGTGCCAGTCCATGATCAGCCCCCAACAGTCGTGCGAACCGAGGATGAACGGGCGGCCAACTAATGGGGTGACATCAGGTGCTATCTCTGCATACTCATCGCAGTCCGGCGCGTAGATTCCCCAGACCACGCCGGAGTTATTGCACTGCTGGCGATCGCGGTCTGAAGGAATAGGCCGCGCCCCATCGCCCGGATGGGAGTGGATGACGCGAACAATCGTTCCGACATCCTCAGCATTCGCCCAGTGCTCGCCGTCAATGCGAAAATGTTCTGTCGGATTTTCGTGGCTGTTCAGTACCGGGATGTAACGCTGACGACGTCCCGACTGAACGACGAAGCCGCAGCATTCACGCGGAGATTCCTCCAGCGCATGTGCGCGGATCGCCGCCATTATAGTTTTGTTCATTGGTATGTCCGGTTATCGGGAGAAGAGAACAGTTGCCGGGAAGCCGCCAAAATCGAGGTTTGCTGCGTTAGGTTCTGCCAGTCCGGCCCCAAACCGCTTACGACAATCACTCAGGCAGCCGCCGCACACATCCAGCGCCGGATCAGTGATTGCATTCCCCTTCGCATCGAAATACGCCGTGCCGTTGTAGGTGCAGCCGTCACCGCTGCGATATTGTCCACGTAGTGCCCATTCGCATAATGACGTGATTTGCCGGGTTGGAATCACGAGGCTTTGCAAATCCGCAGGGCTACTCAGTGACCACGTTACAACCTCGTCGTCTTCAGCCGTTTTCGTATCAAACCAGAAGGTCTGGAGAGAGAACATTGTCGAATCTGCTGTCGGGTTAACACCACCCGGGAAGTTCACCGCATCGATGTAAACCGCGTAGGTGTCGATGATGCTCACTTTCGCATTCACCATGTCCTTAAACTGAAGGCAGAGCGCCGTGATGTGCCCGTCAAGGTTGGAAACGCTCAGGGTTGGCTCAGCGGCCTGGTCAGTGGAGAGGGCGAGACCTGTTATCTGGAACGGCCAGTAATCGAAAGTTTTACCACCCCATATAATTGGTTTGGGCCCCAGTTTGTTCTCGTCCCCTTTAGCCGCATCGATTTCAGCTGGGGTATGGTGAAATGGCGCGTAGTGAAAGCGGTGGATCCCGCCGCTGAACTCGGAGGCGTCTACTTCGACCAGGCGGACCCTGCCACCCGGTGCCAGCATCGCCGCCTGATCGACAAGTGCCATTATGCGTATACTCCGTAGGCCCGTTTGATAGTGAAGGTCAGCTCAGAGAATTTACTGCTCAATTGGTTTTTCCGCACGGAGTCAGCGACAACCCGATAAAGCCCTTTCACCTCACCTGGCGGCGTGATGATGAAAGCCTTGACCGTGTGGGCCAGCAGAAAATCGCGGATCGTGTTTACTTCCGCCTCAGTCCCAGTGTGCTTCATCGGCACCTGAATGGCCGTGGAGTTGATGCCATTGTCAGCAACCTGTTCATAGCCATCGCCAAACTGAGCTGTTCGTATAGCGTGACTGTATTCGATAGCGCCCGCTCCAAGTTGCGAACGCCAGCTGTAGGTTTCAACTGCCATATTTGCTCCATAAAAAAACCCAGCCGGAGCTGGGTTCGTTGTTAATATATGTTTGATATTCAAGATGCTATAGCTTTTTTTAGGTCATTCCATTTTTGGAAAAACAGTCTGGAACTAGCTAGTGCTGTTTCAGCCATTACCTTACTTACAGTAACTTCCGATATATGGTAATCAGCCTCGTTACGCGCCTCTCGCTGTTGGCGCAAACTGTAACCGAGCAGTTTCATCTGTGCGGAGTCGTATGGCTCTAATTTGTTTTCCGACTTGTTGCACATGTATCCAATCAGATTGCTGTGATGATTTGATGAAAATGCAGGAACGGACTGAAGTGATTCTATAGCGTGGTGATAACTCGCATAGTAGGCACGAGAAACACAACTGCGATAGCCAGTTTCGTTTTGCAATTCAATTAAGGAATCAGCACAGCTTAAAATATCATTACTATTCACTGGCATAACTAATCCCAGAATGTAGTTCACGAGAAGGTGAGAATCTGGCCACCAAACCACAATCATCTAACAAATCGACATTGCATATTTCTTGGGCTAACTCCCAATTGAGATCTGCGATAAAATTCGCATCTTTATCAGGCACATCAACAATGTAGCATGGGCTCCGGTTTTTACTAACCTCTACAAAACCAGTTATAAGTCTGTGCTTTTCAGTTAAGTCCCAAATGATACTTGCAAGAGTATGGAATTGTTCTGAAGTGCAGCCACTCAGAGAGTATGCTCCGTCCACCTCAGATAGAAGCTCAAGTTTATGCTTCTCAGCACCAGCACGATTTTCATCCTCAGAAAGTAGCTTAATGTGCATGTCCATGTAGTGAATTAAACGCTCCCTATCCCCAAATCGATAGGCCATGGAGTAGGCCGTGCAACTTAAGGTTTTCGAACGATGGACATCAGCTATGGCATAGATCCGAGAATTTAAAAGATTTACGCAACCAGAGTGGCGTAGCATAAAGCAATAATTTGTGGCGAGTGTCGAGTTATTCATTATGTCGAATGACTCAAACGTTGTTATTGCTTCTTGTATATTTCCATAAAGTGCATGCAAGAAACCAAGCGCAGAAATTGAAAAGTTTGAGCTCAGATTTTCTAGCTCTCTCACGCCTCGCCTGTAAGAAAATTCATCAATTGGCATACCCTCTAACAGCATGTGCCCGTAGAGTTCCAAAAGTTGAATGGCCTTTTCTTGAGGTACACCTGTTGCCATTTTCAAACCCAATTACAGAAGATAGAAAAAGTCTACGCGACGGATAACGCTAACGCAATCACTGTACAGGTACTGTATAGGCAGCGCCAAGTTTTAACCAGAGGCCAAAAGCCCCGCGTTAGCGAGGCTGGTGTTAAGGTGGACGGCTTTAAAGAAGATCCACTCCGCAGTTAGTTTTATACAGCTTTTTCAGTGTTGAATCAGGTTGGGGAATGATCCGGTTTGCCTCAACTGAGTAATTCACCCCTCTTGAAAAGATACCTTTTGAAGTCATCGTCAAATAGACATAAAAGGGGTTATATCCACCGTAAGCGCCATAAAGGTTTTTTCCGTTTATTTGCCCACAGATATAACCGCTTACTTCATCGCCATTATCCTTATCTAAGCGAAATATTACATCGCGGAACTTGGCGCTTTCCGGGTCCATCATAAGGTCAGCGACTTGTTTTTTACCTAGCTCAATCGCCTTTTTTTCATCGGGTTTGCAGGCTGTAAGCGCCAGACAAGCAAGACCCAAGCATAGCCATTTATTCATCATCAACCCCTTGATTGCCGTGTATTTCACATAATAACCAAGGGATGCTTTTGTGTAACTAAGTGCGTGTGATATTGCTATCTCAGAATCAAGCCTGGCCAGTCATTTGGTCTGGAATTGCCTACCAAGCAGGCCATCACTTCTTGCCGCCCTCATTAAGACCTCGGTCACCTTGGCCTCAATCTCCTTTCCTAATGCCCGTGCCGCAGAACTACCATCTCCGGAAGTGTTTGCTGATGTGTTCCCCTTATTGTCCACATAGATATCAATATTCACCTGCGGCGCACTTCCGCCACCGCCCTGCGCCCTGACCCCCAATCGCCCAGCAGAATCACGCGTCAAAGGCATTATCGCCTCAGCACCAGCCTCAGCAAAAACACCACCTTTTGCAAACTTCGACGCGCCCTGGAAGCTGAAATACTGCGGGGAGTCATAGACGCCATTCACATACTTACTGAGGCCTGGAGAGTCATAGACTCCGCCTTTAGCATTACGGATGGGCCCTTGAAAATCGGGACTGCCGATACCACCGCCTTGAGGGTTAGTTTTTGCCGAACCACTTATCCAGCCCATTGCAGCCTGGACTGCATATGCTACAAGCAGTTGATTAACTACTTGGGCAATCATCTTCAGCATTGAAGTAGCGAACGATTTAAAACTGGCTGTACCTGTTGTCACAAGGTCTGTCAGCATGTTGGAAATGCCGCTAAAAGCTGACCCGGCTGCATTCCGCATTGCTTCATATGTGTTTGTGGCCGTATCCACATAATCAGCCCATCCGCGTTTTGCTCCGGCTTGCCAATCACTTCGGAGTTCGTCCTCTTTTCGATATGTTTCCTCTTGCTGCGCTAACACCTTTTCCTGCGCAGCAGGATTGAAAGCATATGCTTCGGATAACCGCTGCCGGGTAGCCGCCCGCTCTGTTTCGCGGGTAGATAATCCCCTTGCAGCGGCCTCAATTTCCGCCAGCTTTGCCGCCTGCTGTTGCGTGAACTTTGTGGCTTGGTCGGCAAGAGTATTGAGTTTCTGCTGCCTAGCAATCTGATCACCTAGCCCCGCATTTATATCTGCCTGGGCCAGCAACTTCTCTTTGTTCGCCAGCAGAGACTTTTCATCCAGCGTCAGTGCGCGACCTTTTGGGTCATTCGCCGTCGCTTCGAGAATGCTGATTTTAGAGATAAGATCCCATTGCTGCTTTCGCTGCTGGCTTATCACATCGTTGATATCTCGATGTTCTTGCAATGTTTTTAACTGCGACTGAAGCGCAAGCGTCTCAACGTTGAAAGTGTCAACAGAACGGTCGCCAGCATCAACTTTCACTGCTGGAGTTTTAGGTGTCTTCGGATCTTTATACCGCTCGTTAAATTGAGCAAGATGTCTATCCGCTTCAACCTGCGTGATATAGCCAGCCTTAACTGCCCGTGCGTATTTCTCGGCCTCTTCTGTTCTTTTTTGCGCATTGGTAGCTAACGATTTCTCACTGGCATCCATTTTAAGGCGAAATGCCAGTTGCTCATCATTGAACTGCTTGGCTTTTGCTGAGTTTTCCTGCTGTAGGTTTATCAAATCCTGCAGACCAGCCTTCGCAACCTCTACAGTGGGGAGTTGTGGTTTAGCTGCCTCGCGGTTGACGTAATCCCATCCAGGCAATTCATTCCCACCAGTCCGTATACCTTGCTCCCGAAGCCCTACGGTTGGGGTCGCTTTGAGGTCATCCAGCGAGAACTTATATTTACCCACCTTATCAATCAGTTCATCCCACCAACCGCCCGTGAGCTGAAGAGATGACACAGAAACATCTCCGAATTTCTTCTGCGAGCCAGCCAGTTCATCGACAATGGCTTTGGTAGCCCCAGCCTTATCTCCTGATTCAGTGAGGGCTTTAACGTGCTCATACAATGCAGCAGTGGCGAAATGGTATTGTTCGTTCAGGCTCACCAGTGACTGAACAGGATCATTACCAATGCGGGAAAATTGCTTTAGCAACTCATCAACGCTTTGCCCGGTTGTTTTGGTCATCAACAAGGCGGTTTCGGAGAATTGTGCTATTTGGTCTGCAGATGCTCCCAGGGCCGTAGCCTTGGTTACGGCATCAACGGCAACTGATTTACTAACATCCCGAGCCGATGCCAATTGCCGGGACAGCGCCTGCAGGCCTTCGGCGCTTTTCCCCGAAATATTACCAGTCTTTGCCAATGCCTGATTGAGTGCCTCAATCTGCTTATTGTTCTCATACGCCTGATAAGCAAGGTAAGCAAATCCACCAGCTACAGCCGCCAGCCCAACGGTTACAGGATTTAATAGTCCCAAAAGGCCTGTGATATAAGAAGTCACCCCCGAGATTGCGCCCTTCACCCCACCAAACTGGTCTTTTATCTGCCCGCCCTGCTGTAGCAGGATCAGGAATGGAGATTGCCCGCCAGCAAGCTGCGTTGCAATGTCAGTAAACTGCGCCGGCAGCGTGCGCATTGCTGCATTGTACTGACCAACTGAAATACCTGCTTTGCGTGCCGCTGCCTCCTGTCGGGACAGCGCTTCAGGGATTACGTCTGCGACGCCAGACAGGCGCTCACGCGTCTGGTTAAGAAGGCTGTTGAAGTGTTCGAACTGCGCGCCGTTAATGCGTCCTGCTTCAAAATGAGCCACCAGTTGCGCATGCTGCTCATCCAGTGAACTGAACGCACGAATCGTAGGGTCGATTGCACCCAGCAGGTTTTTCAGTGACGCCGATTGCTTCTCAGCTGCCTGGGTGGCTTCCAGTTTAATCTGAGCACGGGCAGCAGCCTCGCCGGTATCCGTCAACTTCAGGCGCGTATCGTCGAGAATCTTGTTATAGGCCTGGAAGGTGTCGGTATCCAGAAAACCCCTGGTCTTGAAATTACGCAGTGCATCCTGCTGTTCATCAAGGCGATTCAGAGCCTTGGTGACAGGATCGATATTTTCCAGCAATCCTTTCAGCGCTTCGCGCTGTTCCCGGATGCCTTCCGCTCCCTCGCGAGCGGACGGCTTCACCCTCTTCGCGGCGTCTGCCAGGGCATCAGCACCAGCAACTGCACCCGTTGCGGCTTCGTTCAGTTTATCGAGTTCATTACTGGCTGTTTTCAGGTCGGAAACATCGGCCCGCAAAGTAATCGAGGCGATTTGATCTGTCATTAGCTCGTCTCCTTATGCATCACTTTGAGAGCTTCACTTTCCATAATTTGAATATCAGCCATGCAGGCCGCCGCATCCTCAACCCCGTGTAATTTGAACATCCAGGGGAGAACGTTGTAATCAAGGCCAGTAGCCCCGCTCGCGCCGACGCGCCATTGTGTCGCCAGGGCAGAGAAGATGGTGAAGGCACGCCAGGCCGACGGCAGGATCCCCACCTCTTCCTCCACATCCTCAGGCGTCAAACCAAAAGCGGCCAACTCCGCGAGAGTCGGTCCAGGCGTATACAACGCTGCAGCGACCTGCCTTAGTTTTTTTCGCGGATCGCCATCAGCTCTTTGGTATACGCCAGCCCGATGTGGTCGAATGCGCGGGGATAGTTCTTCAGCAGGGTAATAACGTTTTCACGGTTGAAATCGTCCGGTAATGCCCACGCCTCAACGATCTCAAGCAGGTAATCCGCTTGAGGTTCTACAGCTGATTTCTTGCCTTCGGCACCCTTCTGGAGCTTTTCATCCATGGCGTGCAGTTCGTCCAGGGTTTTGTGGCGAAAGGTGAAGGTCAGCTTTCCATCCTCTTTCCCGGCACGAGGGATGCTCGCAGTGGTGGAAAAAGTGGGGTCCGGAATCAGGGAAAATTGGGTCATTTTGGTTCCTCAGAGAAAAGAAAGCCCGGCGAACCGGGCCAGTTAATTAGCTGACGGTGACCGTGCAACCAGATGAGGCCAGGGTCTTGCCTGCGGCGTCGGTGACCTCGCAGGTGTAAGAACCGGCATCGCCGGATGCAACCGAAGGGATGTTGAACGTCGAGGCTGTTTTGCCCGGGATAGCGGTACCGCCTTTCTTCCATACGTACGTGTAAGGCGCGGAGCCGCCCTGCATAACCACCGCCAGATCCAAAGAAGAACCTGCAGCAACACTTTTGGTGGATGGAAGGTTAGTCAGGAAGGCAAGAGGTGTAGCGGATGAGTCGGCGATCGGGTAAATCTGCATGTCCGATTCGAAGTTCATGCGCGCTTCGTTACTTTCCACTGCGTTGATTTCGGTTTTAGGCACGCGCTGGAATGACACCTTGGCGGAATAGAAGCGGTCGGCCTTACCACGCGGATTGTTAAACCATACCGCAGTGGTATCACTCGAATCATCGAGGTCAATCAGACGCTTATAGATAGCCAGTTGCGGGTCGTGGGCGAACGTATAGACCTGAACCACGGCGTTTTTAAACGTCGGGATGGTACGGGCCTTATCATCTTCCAGGAACTGCACACTGATGGTCTGCTGGTCACCACCTTCGGTGGACAGCGTCATAACCTGCGGCATGGTGATCCACGAGTCGATTTTGCGCAGAGTACCCGCGCCGGTGCCCGCGGGGAATTTCCTGGTGTCGGTGGTATCGAATGCTTCCAGCACTATCTTGGTGCTGGTAACCGATTTAACGCGTAGCACCATGTTATCGAGCTTCAGCCAGCCAGAGCTGACCTGAACGACATCGCCCGCCAGAATGCCGGCAGCGGAGGAAACAGTAAGCTCACACTCCGTTGCATTCGATGCTGCAGTGAAAACAATTGGTGCCAGATAGGCCCTGGCCACGTTCACACGTGAGCCATTGGGGATAGCGAATGCCATAGCACTCTCCTGAATTTAGATAATAAAAAACCCACCGGGTGGTGGGTCAGTAATCAGCGCGGTACTGCATGCTGACGGGAGTGGTGTAGGTGATGGAGCCGCTGCTGCCGTTTGGTGCTGACGTTGGTCGGTCCTGTACTGGCGTACGAACTTGTGGTGGTCCGTTTATGTACACTGTCAGGTCGCCATCCACGAGCGGCAGACCTTCAGGGAAAGCATCAGCAACAGACTTAGCTAACCCCCTGGACAAGCTCACACCGTTACCTGCTGGTGCGATGATGTTGAGTTGGAGAATGCCCTGATAGGTGCGCAGCTGGCCTTCCATATCCTGCCCCACGGTTTGCGCCGGTAAGACATAAACGCGCCCATACGGCGCATTATCAGGGGGAGCGAAGCCGATGTTTGGCCAGGCCACTGGCAGCCCAATAGAGGAGCAAACAGCCGCTACACGACCTTCCAGCAGATCAGCAATCCGCATTGACTGATCACCGGCCATTACGCACCTCGCTCATTGCTTCACGGAATAGTTGTGCCGCGTCAAGTGCTGTCAGTCCGACCATACCGCCTGGCGCCTGATTTGAATGTCCGTTTTCCAGCGCCTGCGCATATGGCAGGTTGTTGGTGAAGAATATCGAGCTGACCTGCCCTACCCTGAACACCTCAAGCACCGCCAGGCCGCGGGAATTTGAGCCCTGGCCGGAGGCGTCAGGCGTGTCGTTCGACTCTGTCGGCTGGCTATCAAAGCCCACATACCAGTTGTTTTTGAAGCGCCCACCGACATAGCCATCTGGCTTTTTGATGTCCATCGAATCATTGACCTTAAGCCCACGCTTAAGCCGCCCGGCCTTCGTCAGGTTTGCCGGGTCATCACGCAGCGCAGCATTGTGGTCTCGTACCGCATCGTTATAGGCTGATGCAGTCTGGTTGACCTCCCAATTATCAGGCTGGCCAACCGGGGACATATCCACCAGCCGCCCCAGGATTTTGATACCCGTTCGCCTGATAACGTTATCCATTTCCTCCTTAGAGCCATCAACGAACAACTTAATGGCAGCCAGGAACGGCTGATTAGCAGAACTGTCCATAGTTACGCCCTTAGTTGGATGTTATAGGAGATCAGCACGCCGGCAGGTTTAACCGGATTAGGCTGTACCACCCGCCATGCCTTGCCGTCGATCTCAATGCGGTCGTCAATACGCACTTCAGTTTCAAACGTGGCTGCGAGTTTCTTGTCACCAGTGGCAATCAAGGAGCCATCGATTTCACGGGAGGAATACTCGGTGATAACGCCAGTGACGGTCGAAGTGATCGCCGGAGTCGTTAACTCTTTACCGAACTGATCGCGGGTAGTGCCGCCACCGCGGGTTAGCGGATAGGCCTTCCCGTTCTCGGTCAGCAGCCGGGTCGCGGTGTTTCGCATGCGTCGGTAGTCGATTGCCATATCACCCCCTTTCAATGCGGATCTGATTGCCGCCGACCACCAGCCCGCGCAGCGAGGAATAGAACCAGGGGAACGACGGCGTAGCCTTGTTCGTGCCAGGTTCGTACTGGACCGTTACCGCGCCCTCAACACGCTCCATAACCACCGCGCCACCACCAGCGACCGACGGCGTGAGGTCAATCTCCTGCGACTCGATAGCCAGGCGACATTGCGCATCAACCAGAAGTTGAGGGATGGCGTCATCCGGCATGTCAACGCCATCGAAGCGCACGCCCGAACGCGGCCATGACAGCGGCTGCGATGCGCTGGAGCGCTGCCCTCGCCATATTTTCCCTTCCAGAAAGTCCATCGCCTGCATCAGCAACGTCTCACACTCTTCATCGTCGGCAGGAATGGTATATCTGCGCCCCGCCACGAATGCGCGCAGGTCAACCACGCTGGCATAGCTGTTGAAATCACGTGAATGGGGATCGGCAACCAGCATGGTTATTCCTCCAGACGCCAGTCCAGCGCCAGCCAGTTGTCAACCTCGTCAGGGTGAACCCCAGCGCTCAGCGGGCCGCCTGGGAACTCCGGGGTATCACGCACCATGACCACCAGCACAACTCCCTGCTGTTCCTGCTGCTGTTCCTGCTGCTGTTCCTGCTGCTGTTCCTGCTGCTGTTCCTGCTGCTGTTCCTGCTGCTGTTCCTGCTGCTGTTCCTGCTGCTGTTCCTGCTGCTGTTCCTGCTGCTGTTCCTGCTGGGCAGGAGTTTGATCAGCACCGTTCTGCGCGGCAAGCTTTTCAGCTTCACGCTTCGTGCGTTGCTCTCTGGTTAATCCGGCCATTGGGCCTCCTGAAAAACAAAGGGGCCGAAGCCCCTGTGGTTAACCCATGATGATGGTGGAATGCTCAGGCTGAACGGATGCAACACCCCACGCTACACCAACCTCATAGCGCACCTGACGGTACTGGCGATAAAGCGCGATCTGGAAGGTGATGCCAGAGACCGGATCGGTTACGTTCATCACGTCGTCAGCGGTATCTCCGCCTTTTGGCATGGCCGGGGTACGGCAAGCCAGCAGGAATGCGTTACGGTCAAAGGCAACGTTTGGCACGAACTCGCTCAGCACTGTGACAGTTGCCTGGTCTGCAAGGTCCTGACGCAGGCCGGGCGCTCCGATGGTGATAGCGGAAGAGGTTGCCGCTACGACCATGTACTGGTTGTCATCGCCATCGAACTTCACTGCGGTCCCGGCAGCAATACCGCCAGTGCCAGCAGAGATAGCAACAATGATGTCGCCCTCTTTCTTCGCGCCGTTGACCTTATAGCCAGCCGCAGTGCTTTTCGCGGTGCGCTTGATGTTGGCAGATTCGTGCAGGTTAAAGCCCATCACACGACCAATGATGCCTTCACGCAGCAGTTGATCGGTACCGGCTTCGTTCGCTTTGAACAGTACGGACTGTTTGCCACGGATGGACGCCATCGCTTCGCCGCCCAGGACCATGCGCAAGTCAGTGGTTGGTGCGCCGTTATCAGTCAGCACCTGGCGAGCGTTCGCCGCATCAGACAGGTCGTCTTTGATGCTGAACGGGGTGTCTTTCGGCGCGCCAACTGCGCGGGAAGACTTGTAAGCCAGCGCTGCCAGGTCAGCGTCCATTTCGTTGCTCAGTGCGCGGAACGCCTGAGAGAACTGGTCAGCCAGAACAATGTCATAGGTGCCTGATGGCCCGATGGCAAGCTGCTCTTCACCATTCCATTTGACCGGAGCCATTTTGGATTTGGTGATTTTGACGTCCACAGTACCAATGTTCTGATCACCGTCGTTTGGCGCGGTTGCCGCCGGAGTGATATCAACGGTGGTGGTTTTTGGTGCGACCGGTGCGGTCACGGTCTGGTTTTTAGCCGCGGCATCGGCTTTGGCGTTACGGGCCACTGCCGGGATAAAGCCTACCTGCTCACGGGATACGCGATTCAGGGCGGTGAAGATAGTTGGGATAAGGCCAGTGAGGGTGTTGGACATTCAGGTTTCCTTTCGGTTAATCAACGATGCTCGTGCCGCCGCCAATTACCGTTTGTTGTTCAACTGGTGGTAAGGCGTCGAAAGCAGCGCGTTTCATGGTTTTCTGCCCGGCCTGATGCTGCGACTGGTGAGAGCCACCGCCGCTGGTGCCGGACGATTTGAGGATGTAGTCTTTCTGCGGATGCAACTCGACCAGGGATTCCAGCGCTTCATCGAAGCCAGCCAGTTCGCCAGGCTTGGTGCGAGAGAACACCTTGTTGCCCTGCCCGTCGTAGGCCACGACCTTGCCGTCTTCGATTTTGAAGTTCTGGCCGAAGTGGGAACGCACGAACTCAGCCGGGATCGCCATCTTCTCGGAGATAAATTTCGAACCACCGAAGCGGCCGCCGATCATCTCGTCGTAGAGCTGGGTTTCGAGCTGTTTGGTCTTGCCGTTCGCTTCGTCCAGCTGCTGCTGGTAAACCTTGGTGATCTCGGCCTTCACCTGGTCAACGGCGCCAGCGTCGATCAGCTTCTTCTGGTCGATTTTGGTCATCATTTCCAGGGCCTCAAGCGCCTTGGTCGGGTCGGAGATGCCAGCGAATTTCGCGAGACTGGCTTCCGCCGCC
Organism: Yokenella regensburgei; assembly: GCF_051486985.1. Classification (GTDB taxonomy): domain Bacteria; phylum Pseudomonadota; class Gammaproteobacteria; order Enterobacterales; family Enterobacteriaceae; genus CBFFRJ01. The sequence continues at coordinate 22,210 of NZ_JAHVDV010000009.1, read as the reverse complement.
TCCTTCGCTTCGCGGTGAGATTTGGCTTCACCGTTCAGGGAGGTGATTTTGGTCATCGCTGCGACCGCGTCAAACGGGATTTCTTTGCCGTCATCATGGACATAGACAGGCATACCGTTTTCAACGACCACATTGCCGTTAGCATCAAGTTTGAGTTTCATTGTTTTGCTCCAGCCTTCCGGCCATTGATAATGGGTCATCCGACCCGGGCGCCGCGTCGCATCCGCTCAGCGGCAGGCATAAAAAAAGGCCGCCGGGAGGCAGCCTTGATTTGATTTATGAAAATCAGAGGTGGGAATTATTCAGTGCTGTGAAGCCTGGTATAGACAGAGCCGATCAGGACGCCAATCATTCTTCCTTCAGGTGTGTTTTCTCCGGCCTCCTTGCAGATAACATCAAGCTGCTCAATAACGTCATCAGGCAGCGGTTCGGCATGGGCCAGTTCAGATGCTTTTTTCAGGTACGGGAATTTATTCTCAGCCACTCTAATATCTCTGGGTCGATAATGTTTTGGTTATCACCATTCATGAATGCGGAAATAATCTCAGCAAACAGTTCCCTGGGCGATTCTGCAGAATAGGCGCTTAATGCACGCCACCAGCCTTTATCATAGGCACTTTGAATAAGTGGGCCAACTTCTGGATTAGCGTAATACAGGTGATGCCCCATCTCATGCCAGACAGTGCCCTGCACCGAAGGTACTGCGACAAAAGGCAACTCTGCGGGGGCAACATCGTCTACGGATTTGGCTATTTCTCCGGATAAGAGTTCTGGCCGCACCATGAAAGTCATGTCCACGCCGACACTGTTTTTCCTGATGGTTTCCCATGCTGCCGGGTCAAGCGCCCACGGGGCCACATGCACTGCCTTACGATCTGACAAATATGCACCGGCGGCCGTACTTTTAATTCCTTCCTGTTCGCCAAACGACGTCAGTGGGGGCAAGTCAAATCGAGTGATAACGTCTCGCGCAGCGCCAGCCGCCACTCTTGCAGACTCAATCGAAGTACCCTCAGGGAAGTGAAGATCCTCAGCAATAACACCGCGCATACCATGTTCAATTTCTGCAACGGTCTGCGCATCTTCCAGTGAAAAGTTTTTGCCTTCAGGACTCGATACACGCCTCAGTTGTTGAAGGGTGAGAAACTCCCCACGGTCGTTAAACATCTCAGGTACAGTGATTTTGCCATCACGCAACATCAGTGCCCTTGTCACGCCCAGTACCTGTTCCTGCCGTGCGTATGGCTGCCGGGCGAGCCAGTCGGCATAGCTGGTTTGCGCTGGCACCTGTCCATCCATTGATGCGCGTGTGGTGCTACTCAGCTCGCCGGAGGGAATCTTCAGCTCTTCCCACGATTTCGTAACCAGAATTTCGCATGAGCGACAACAGAAATGGATTTTACCGGGTCCGCGCAGATACGGAATCTGATGCCCCAGCGGCTTGCCATCGAGCGAGTAAAGTTTGCGGTCGCGGATGATGCACCACTGGCTGGTATGGGTGTCCAGCGTGGATGACCACTGTTTGGCCTTCACGATATCACTATTAGCCTGGGCGAACTCCTGACGCGCAGTGGCGGCCATATGATTAACCGCTGTACGCGTCACTACAGCCAGGTCGCGCCGGGATGCGTTGATTGCCCCGTCTTCACGGTTGAGTTTTGGTGTGCCGGCAACGCGCCGGACAATCTGCTCTACTGTTTCCCCCTGGAGGAACCCAGATCGGACAGCGTTGGTGATTTTGTCCAGCCGGTCAGCCTCAAGCTTCTGGCCCCACTCCTTCAGCAAGCGCCCCTGGAACGGCTGCGCCACTGCTGCGGCGTAAACCTGCTCAGATGCGATGCTCTGCAGCGGCACATGCTTGAGGATTTGCTGCGGTATGATGCTGCTGAACAGGTCCAGTTGATACCCGACCTCATACTCAACGTAGTGCATCAGTTCGCGTGCCAGCGCCTCGTTAATCGGTTCGTAGGCCTGCTGATTAAGCTCACGTACTCCAGCCAGCATCGATGCCAGGCGACGGGCGGTGTAGGTATCCGCCCGTTTGCCGTCCAGAAGCACCAGCAGTTTCGCGGCCAGCTCTGCATCCAGTTTATTCAGCAGCGCCACCATGCGCCGGGCGACGCCAGTGCCGTAGCGCGTCACATACAGGCCATGCGCTATCGTCTCATCCTGCAGACGGTCGTTGACGGAACGGGCCATGTCACACCTCTTCTGTTGGAGGTTCGGTCAGGGAGGCCGACTCGGTCAGCAGTTCGCTCAGCACCACGTCAGGGTCCGCATCGGCATCGATGATGTTCAGCTTCTGCAGGGATTTGATAGCATCCACACGACGGATATCACCGCCCTGACGTAACGCCTGGATGGCCAGCGCAGCTGGTGGGTTAAACTCTTTCGACTCCACATCCAGTTCGGTACGGACATCAACGCTGCCGCCATCTTTCTCACCGATGTACTCAGCCATGATTTGCAGGATGTTGTCTATCGCATCCTCCAGGCTGGTTGCCATGGTGTAGAGCGGCGATTGCTCCTGCATTTTCTCTTCAGAGGTCTGGTCTACAGACTTGGTCGAGGTATTGTCGGTGCGCAGCAGCTTCGCGCCAGCCTGGCGCATCTGTTCTACCAAATCGGTAAGAGAATCTTTTCCGGCACCAATGGCAGACCCGGTGTGCTCGGTGTATTCCATCCCCTGCTTTTGCCGATCGGAAAAGCTGGTAGCCGAAGAGGAACCAATAATTAGTTCCTGCCCTTCCTCAAGCCCAAAGACGGACAGAATGGGAACTCGAACAACATGGAGAATGTTGTCCTGCTCGCTCTGGCTCTGCCAGTGCTTCACGTTCAACAGTGCCATATTCAGCAGCGGCGGCGAGCCGCACATAAAGCCGGTGCGCTTGGTGTAGAGCGTGACCAGGGTGATATCCCGACGGGAGGTTTGCCATTCGTCGTGTAACGCCCAGGTGGCCTGCACCTCTGCACCGGTAGACTTCCGGAAAATCTGCACCTTGCCCGGCGTCAGGAGGCGGATCTGTTCGACTTTCGTTTGCCCGAAGTCATCACCGTCTTCGACCACCACCTCTTTTATGCGCAGCGCAGTGAGCTGAACCTTGCCACCAACCATCCTCGACTTCCAGCCGATCACCTGGCGGGGATTCAGCATGGTGACGTACGGGCGCGCGCCGGTGGCCTTCTCATCCGCTTTGGTCTTCACCTGTTCGGTGTCAACGCGAGGATAGTCCACCAGCGCATGGGAAAGGCCATACTGCATCGCCAGGCTAAAGAACGACTGCGCCCATACATCCAGACGGGTGCCTTCAAGGTCCACGTTTTTTGCGAACTCACGCAGCTGGTCCGGCACGTTCTCGCCCAACTGGATTGGCTCAGCGAATACGCGTCCGACGTTCTGGTTGATCGTCTCTTCGTAGGCAGGAAGGAGCGTGGCTACCGCCAGGCGCTTTTTGTAATCCTCTTTGTCTTCTTTAGGCCAGCGCGGGAGATATGTTTCACCGAGCTCGCGCATGTACAGTGTGCCGCCCATGAGGGCGTCGTTAATGTCCCACGCCTGCACCATGTTCCCATAGTCCAGATTGGGTGTTGAAATATCAGGCATGGAGTTAAATCCGAAGTTGAGTGACTTTGCCGGTAGGCTTAATGATCGGGAATTGCTTCACGATGTAATACCCGCCAGCATCATTGGGGTGATCGTTGTCGGCTGATTTGTCCGGCTCGCCGTTCGCCGCCCAAACCTGCTGTTCCAGGCTGTCGGTATAGACCGGACAGCGGGTAACGTTCACTTTGTAACGTCGCTCGCCGTTGCCGTTGCAGAACATGGCATTCATGGAGTTAATGCGATCTTTCACCGGCGGGTTGGCTGCATTCACCACCACGCTGAATCCGGCCTGTTTGAGCTGCGCGATGTCCGTGGCGCTGGCATTGTTCGATTTGCGCGAATCACCGGAGGCGTCGGGATAGATGTAAATCTGACGCGAGGCGACGTAACGCCCACCTTCATAACGCCAGAACTCCTCCTGGATGCGCTTAATCATCGCCGGGGTATCGTAGACCTTCACCAGTTCACGAACGGCACGTGGCTCTCCGTTACGCAGCACATGAACAATGGCCGCCATCTTCCCGACGTTGAAGTCCATACCGATGTAAAGCGGTTCGCCAGCTTGTTCCTCATCGACACATCCATTCAGCCGGCGGTCGAACTGGTGGTAGATAGTGCCGCTGGTCAGGTTGGTGAACCGTCCTCGCAAATACGCCTTAATCAGCTCTGGCGGATAGGAATCCATCAGCGAAGGGATGTAATCGTGGGGAAGGTTCGCTTCATTATCGAACGTTGAGGCCTGTATCAGGCCATACAACGTCGCCAGTTCAGGCTTATCGCGCACCGCTTTAACAAACTGCTGGTAGACGAACTTAAAGCCCTCTGGTGTCGTGGTCACATCAATGCCGTTACGCAGGCCGTCAACCTTGTAACGCATACGAGCGATGATTTTTCGCCATGCCTGCTGCGCTTTTGCAGCGGCCATAACGTCCAGTTCATCAACCATCGCGTTGCCGATTTTGAAACCGACAATAGAACCGGGCTTCTCCATCGAACGGCAGATAGTCGTTCCGCGGTACTGACGCCCGGCGTAGAAGTGAACCTCTTTGTTCCCCTCGTTAATTTTGACGTTCATGCCCCAATCGAACGCTACCTCTTCTACTGTCGGGTAGAAGATGTCACGGATCTGCGGATAGGTCGGCGCGAAGTAGCCCTGGTTGATTTTGGGGAACTCCCACATTCCTTTGCAGATACCGCCGCAGCCAACCCACGTCTTACCGGAACCGAACCCGGCAACGTAGGCCTTAAACTTATGCGGCATAGCGAGGAAGCGCGCCTGGGGAACGTTAAGCGTCGGCGCTATCATCACGAATCCTCGCGTCTACCACGTTAATGTTGATTGCAACTGGCGCCGGAACATCATCATCAGGATCGGCTGCCAGCTCTTTGCGGAGTTTTTCCACCTCCAGCTGCCGACGCTCGATTTCAATCTGTTGCAGACGCTGCGCAAACTCACTATCGGCCAGGCCAAGCCGCTTCATCACGGCTTCATACATGCGCTCGCGGCTTATGGCTGTTATCTCAACGCCATTCTTACCCAGCTTCACGCCGGAATAAGCCAGGGCAGCATCAGGGGGAAGTTTCCGTGTATCCGCGAAGTATGGCTGTCCTATTCCGTCGCCATTGCATCGTGGACAATCAGGGTTAGGTTCCCGGTTGTGGTCGTAGCCATAGCCACCAACGTCTACCGGCTCTTTACCCTTTTTCTCGAGCGCTTTTAGCCGATGCTCTTCAAACTCCACCATGTCACGCCACTGGTAATGGTGGCCGAAGCCCCAGCAGTAACGACACGCACCGCGGCGATACTGCGAAAGCTGGTTTGCATCGAAGGTGGCGAGCTGCCACATCTGCGCGAGGACTTCATCTGCACTACCAAGGGTGCGCTCAATAGATGCTTTCTGCTGCTGCGCAATAGCCTGAGCCACACTAACTTTTGCTAACAGCCTTGCACCCTGCTCATTGGCTGTCTTTTTACTGTACCCCGCCCGGATAGCAGCCTGTGTGGCATTGCGATCCTTAAGGTATTCTGCGACGAAAAGTCTTTGCTGTGCCGTCAAGCCATCATCATCCACCAGCTCATCTGCGCACTTTTCCTTTTGCGCAGTGCGAACTTTCTTCTGCGCAGTTTGCGCAGTAGGCTTTTTGATGTGTCGGCGTGCGGTTGCATAATTCAGTCCCTGCGCTTCACACCACTCCTTCGGTGATACGCCGGTTACGGCATGGTCGGACAGGAACCGTTGCTGAAGCTCGCCCCAGTCCGGTTTTGCCATAAATTATCTCTTGAGCTTTGCAAGTGGTGGCAGATAGTTACTCAGTCACTAATTAAACAGAGTGATAAGAATGAAATTGCTTAATTTGGAAGGTCAGCAGGTTTAACGTGGTAGGCGTTCGATCTTTACCTCGCCATAACGAATGCGATGTTGCACTTCACCGTTTACCGCCACAATGTGGCCTCTATAATCACGCTCAACGTACACGACTTCCCCCTTAACATCATCAGCAGTCAGACACGTCTTCACTTCAACGCCATCGAGATACACGGTGATACTTTCACGACCGGGGATGATTCGCTCACCCGGATCATCTTCAAGGACTGTTATTCGCATCGTGACCATCCTCCTTAACGCAACAAACCGCCGGGATTTAACTCTTTACTGATGGCAGCTTTGACGAGGCTGGTAGCCAGCTCGGTGAAGCGCTCATCAACAGTCTGCTCCCATGACTTCACCGAAGAAGCTGAAAAAATTCTGCCGGAAATGAAAGCTTCATTGATGAACACATGTCCATCCTCAGTCTTAAATTGCGGTTGTTTGCCGAAGTCGCCCTCCACCAGATAGCTAATAGCAAACTCTTGCCCGGCAGCGGTGAGGAAGTTGTAATGATTCTCACCACGAAACGCCGCCACCGTATCCTGCGTCTTCACAAAGCCCAGCTCACGCAGTTCGGCAGCACCAGCCTTTGACGGCAAATCGCCATTCGCCAGCGCGCCACGAAAGAAAAGCGCGTGCAGGACGTCGCCAGCAGCGCAGGACAATTCTTTATTCATGGTTGTTTCCCTTTTAGGTGTGAGCCTGTCGAACGGGAAAACCGCCGCTGAAGCGGAATGCCCCAGGCTCACTACTGAAAGATATCGTTAGGCTGCGCGTACGAGGCGCAATAAAAAAGCCACCAGCGGATGCCAGTGGCTTAGACAGAGAAAGTAAAAATCCGCCTAAAGGGGATTAAGACCACATTTAGGAATTATCAGCACCGCCAGGGCGGTTAACTGGATTTGTAACTTCAAACAGGCGAACTACAGGTTCAGATACACCATCGCTTACTGATGTTCGAATGGTATGATCATCACGTGGGGTGAAAGTAACATCAACTTCATAACCCATTGCTGCATGCTCATCGCACAAATAAGCGTTGGTATTTTGTGCCCAAATGGCAGAAAGATCATCGAGTTCACGACGAAGACGAACGCCGATAATCTTATTTGCCGGACGGCCACACCCTCTAATGATACAGATGCCTGACATCCTATTTTCCTTTTCTGGTTAACCACAAAGGAAAGTATCACATCAATAAAGGTTATTCAGCGACTTTTCTAAATGTAACCATTCCGTGCTGAATTTTACTCTCAAGCCCAATACGCTCTTTAGCAACTTCGCAATGACTTGCAAGCAATTCAAATCCAACTGAATTTCTGGATAATTTTTCAGAAACCAGCAAGGTGGTACCTGATCCAGCGAATGGATCCAAAACGAGATCACCCGGTTTAGTGAAAAGCTTAATAAACCATTCAGGCAGAGACTCTGGAAACGCAGCGCTATGGCTTTTGTTTCCGCATTCGGTAGCCATGTGGAGAACGTTTGTTGGGTAAGCCATTTCTCTTTCCTGCCAGTTAGAAATATTCTTTCCAAAGCCACTTCCCACTCGCGACTCATCACGAATGACGTCTGTAGAGCTAAGTTTTTTCAATCGCTCTTTTTTCCAATCCCCCATTGGAACCATAACTGCATCTTGGTACATCGCGAACTTTTTGGCTTTTGTAAAATGTAGACAGCGCTCCCAAGAATCTCGAAACCGATTCGGCCATTTCCCAGGGAAAGAGTTTTTCTTATGCCAGATATATTCTTCCGTCCATAACCATCCAAGCTGGCGCAGTCGGATTATTAACTCCAGTACGTATGTGTGCCTTTCGCCATTTACAGCCTTTTCTTTGATGTTAAGCACAAACGAGCCAGTTGGTTTAATAACACGATGTAGTTGCTCAGCGATGGGAGAGAACCACTCCACATATTTATCGGGAGAAATGCCACCATAAGTCCCTTTGCGCTGGTCTGCATAAGGTGGAGATGTAACAACGAGATCGACGCATGATTCATCCATCATGGATAATAAATTGAGACAGTCACCCTGATAGAGATTTGTTCCCTCTGTCATGATTTTAGTGGTGGCTTTTTTTAACATCCCATAGACCTCATTATGAAAGTGTTTGGATACTATCAAGCAAAAGAAAAAAGGTCCAGTGATTTGTGCAAAAATGATCACCTCAAGCACTGCCCACGCACATACGCCTGCAGGCCAGTCAGTTGTTTGGTGATGGTTTCGATTCGCTCTCTGAGGGTGAAATAATCCCGTTCAGCGGCGTCAGTAAGTCGGGCGGTGTTGCCATCATCCACGCTGGTGGTGCTGGCCGTTCCGTTCGTGGGACATTTTGCGTTGATGCGCAGCCCGCACTTGCCAGAGCTAACGCAACGCTGCAGATCATCAAGCTGCTTTTTCGCATCTGCTAAATCCTTTGTGTATTTCTCATCCAGTGCGGCAACGTCACGCTGGCGCACCTTCATATCGTTAATGGTGTCGTTCGCCAGGGCGAGTTGTTCAGCAGCCTTATCGCGCTGCTCTTTGTAGGTGATGGCATTATCGCGGTAGTGATTGACCGCCCAGCCGAGCGCCACCAGCAGGCCGGCGACTCCCAGCAAGATAATTAGTTTTGCTTTAAAGGTCATGTTTACCTTCCGCCAGGCACATGGAGCGCTCCATCTCGCGCCGGTTCTGTAGTCCCTTCCATTTCATGCCACCAGCGTAAACCCAACGGCGCATCTCTTCGCACGCACCTGCATGGTCGCCTGTATTGAGTTTCCGCAGGAGAGTGGATTTAGAAAACGCGTCAGCTCCGACATTGAACACGAAGCTGTAAAGCGCCGCACGCTGGTATTCTCCAAGAGGTACTTTCACCAGGCTGTCCACCGTACGCTTGGCTGGCTGGAGGTCTTTCCACAGCAGCTGATCACACTCGCGATCGGTATACGTTCTACCCCTGACGATATCCCGCCCTGTATGACCGTCACAGACAGTCCACACACCTGCGACGTCTTTATAGGCTTCATACTTCCGGCCTTCGACGCCATCCTGCCCACCGAGGAACAGTGAGGCGATCAGCATCGCGCCACCACCAGCTGCGGCTATCAGTTTATTGCGAAGGCTACTGGTCATCGGCATATCATTCATCTCCTACCTTTACCGCCGGACCGTATTTCTCCAGTGCTTTTACCTGCGCATTGGCGACCTTACGTTTGAAATACCAGTTAATGAGTCCGGTAACGATTATCCCGGCAATACCTGCCAGTACGCCGATGGCGCTCCATTCGTCAGGACTCAGTTTTGTGAGGACGCCGTTCAGGATGGTTCCTCCTGAGGTGCCGAGGGCGACTCCGGTGACTAGTTTGCTCATATGGGACATATCTCTCACCTCCGATAAGGTCGGGGTGCTGTGTGAGTAGTTGGAGGGTGACAACCAATTGGCGGCCAAAATGCACTCTGTAAAAGACGCCCGGCGGACGCCTTTAGAAGAATGTTATTTCGTTTTCTTAAGGAGCGGCCAGAGCAGAAGTACCGCACTAGCCACCAGCACACAGTCAGCCAAGATCGACATCAGCTTGCTGGTAAAGTCGAGGACGATTACCGAACAGCAGGACTACCGAAACGCATTTAGTAGGTATGATACCCACAAATATCTTGACCTCCATAGTATGAGTGGGTATTATACCCACAAGTTAACGAGATGGAGGATTGATGAGCAGTGCAGAGTTAATGAACAGACTGATGGCTGATGGATGGGTTAAGCAGCGGCAAAACGGAAGTCATGTAACGCTGAGTAAGCCAGGGGTACAGGATATTATCACCGTACCCCACCCCAGAAAGGATGCATCAAAGGGGGTTATCCGACAGGCTCAAAGAACGTCAGGAATTAAGTTGTTATAACAAGGGTGCGGCGCAAGCCGCCCCTCTCTGCAACGGTCATCATCCGTAACTGATGAGGTGAATATGATTTATCCGCTCTTTATTTTCAGAACAGACAGCGGCACGTATGACGGCTATTTTCCTGATGTGGAGGGATGTTTCTTTGCCGGTGATACGTTCGAGTCGGCCATACGCGATGCGGAAACCGCGTTCGGGCAGCACATGGAAGTGCTCACGGAACAAGGCGGCCATGTTCCAGCGCCTCGCGATCCGGGTGATTATCTGGGTGACGAAAGATTAACCGCCGATGGTGGTTTTCTCGCGCTGGTGGAGATTGATCCGACCAAGTATGAAACCAAAGCTGTTAAGTTCAATCTTACGATGCCTGGCAATCTGTTAAACGCGATGGATCGTTACATCGAACAGAACGGGCATAAAAACCGCTCTGCGTTTCTTGCCGACTTAGCCAGGAAAGAGATCGCCAGAAACTGATTTATGGGCACCTTCGGGTGCCTTTTCTTTTGACGCAAAAAAACCCGCTCAGTGGCGGGTTTCGTAACGGTGAACACACAATGCCCATCGTTGAAATGAAATTAACACAGATTCGGGAAAAGTAAACAGTCCACGATTGAAACGCACACCGTTTTCGTGAGCTTTATCGTGTTATCAGCTTGAGCTGCGCTTCTGCCCAGGCTTCTTCAATATCAAACTTGGTGATCAACTGGTCGTAAAATGGCTTGACCGACTTCTTCCATGTATCCAGGCTGATTGCATCAGTGATCTGGCAGACAGCTGCATGAGCCTCTGTCGAAGGAATCCGCTCATAACCGCGACCACTGCAGCGCTTACAGGCAGCCAGCACTGGCACGCCCTGCTCCTCTGTAAGTACCTGATTCACTGCCAGCCCCCTCCCATGACAATCTCTACAGGCGCAGCTGACAACCTTCTTCCCTTTGCAGGTCGCGCATAGAACACGAGCCATTCCTTTTACCTGGCGCCGGTTCTGATGCTGCGAGGGAATAACCTTCAGTCCCCATTTCTTGGATTTTTGTATGATGTCCTTTGCGCACCCAGACATGCTGGTTTTCATAGTGAAGACATCAGCCTCGATAAAACCCTGCCCCGCGCAGCAATAGCACAGTTTTACGCTGGCAGCGCTGCGCGAGTAGTCTTCAAAAGCGAACGTAGCCAGATGATGCATTACCAGCGGCTTAACTCCGTCGCCCAGCTTGCGCAGCGCAGCAACTTTGTCGCATTTGGTCAGCGCATATTCGGTCAGCAGCGCGATCGCCCTCTCCCGGTCGTTATGACTGATCCCCATCTTACCGAGGAAAGCGCTGTAACCCATGGCGGCACGTTCCTGTGTCATGCCAATGGCTGCCATGACGTCCGTACCAGTCAGAGAATCTGATGAGGTGGCACGCGGGGAATCGCTGATCATCGTGGACTTTGCAAAGTGGTATTTCACGGTGTTTTCGAGGTTCATGCTGGCTCCAGCTCAGTGATGGTTAATTCCAGTTTGCCGCCCTTAATAATCGGCATCCGCTTTACGCGGTAATCGTCTACCTGCTGGTCGTCCTGCCAGAATCCGGCTTTCGTCAGCGCGTCGAATGCCGCCTTCTGAAGATTGTCCAGGTCTCTGCGTCGGCGGTCTGGCATATGGCACTTGATACTGATCTTCACCGGCGCAGTGATGCCGATATCCAGCATTCCGTCTTTGATGATTTGGGCTACGTGGTCGCGGTACGCCTGCCCTTCTTTGCTGATGTGCGTACGTCCACGATTGTGCCGGTAGTAGCGGTTGTTGCTCGGCGGCCATGTCAGGCTGATTCGATATTCGTTCATATTTTTACTTTCCCTTCTTTCAGCCAGATAACCTGTGTGCGGGCCATGCCTTCAAGCGCGCACTCCTTTGCGTAATCTGCATCGACTACGCGGGTGCGGCGGTCTAATTCGTCGTGGCAACTGCTACAGGCGATAGTAGCGATCAGATCAGGCGGCTTGATACCGGTACCGCAAAGTCCGGCCAGGCGGATATGCGCCAGAACTGTCGTTTCAGGATTGCCATTGCAGACGCCGGGGATCCGCATCTGACATTCGCGACCGCGGGCCTCTTTGCGTAAATCTGCCATGATCACCCCCAGACCTTTTGGCAGAATGCCCTCGGCGTACGTTCTTGCCGCCGGGCTTCCGGTAACCAGACGCTGACGGTCCAGGTGAAGTAATCGTGGTTCAGGCTGCGCTCGACCTTCACGCCACGCGCACGGTATGTTGCCACCAGTTCGTCAGCCTGCGCCGTCGTGCAGTCGGTATGTTGGAACCATGAGGATTTCATCGCCATCACCCCGCATAGCTCATCAACTGCGCTGCAGCATTCTCCGCTTCCGATTTACAGGTAAATACGCGGGAGAGGATGAAGCGCCATAACACGTTGAGAGATTCGTTGTAGAGAGGGGCAAACGTGGTGTCGTCCATGTTTGCAAATGAAATGCTTTTTGCTCGCTTGCGCTGGGTGCCATCCGGCAGGTTTACGATGTCATAATACCCGGCGCTTACTATGACCCATTCCCGATAAGCGTCGAACGATTTACTGGCAGTGATATTTGATGAACGGCGCTCTGCTACGTCAGCAAAGAACTCTTCTGCATAAGACGTAAGGGCGTCACCGTTACCCACCCGGAGGGCCAGATAACCTGCATAGCGATTTACTATGGATTTTTCAGCAGGCGTTATCGCACCGCCGTTCGGCTCCCAGTATTCGAAGCCCAGATTCAGGAGAGAGAAATATTTGCGGTGTAAAGCGGCATTGCGTACCTGGCGGAACTCGCCTTCCAGCACGGCACCGAGCTTGCATTTAGAATGCAGAAAATCTCTGGTCTCCGGCGTAGCGGGGATCAGGATTCCTGAGGGGTGCTTGATGAGTTGTAACTGCGCCATGGGTTTCTCCGTGGCGCACAGGTTGTCAGTTGTTCAGGCTGACAGAGGTATTATGAATGGGTGATTTCAGGAAATCAAAGAATGTTTAAATCTCTCCATGAACCTCTGGAGGAACGGGGCTCATTCGTGAAGATTCTATCAAATCCACAATCTCTTTCCCTGATACATCTCGTGCAATAGCGACAGCATACCGCTGCCCCATGTGATGAATTATCTGTACAGAAAAATGCCTGGTAGGGAACTGAGGGCTATCTCCATTCGCAGGGTCAAATGTGATGTCAGAATACAAAACATCACCCTCTTCATGCTCAACATGCTTGATCTCGCCATCTCGCTTATAACCAATCAAAAGATAATCCACCAACATTACATCACCTCTCATCGTGTTACTTTTTAGTGGCATCAGCCATTTCAATGTACCGCGAGTCGCTCGCTCGCGGCAGATGCAAGCTCTTTTCTCGGTAGAAGCGCACGCGCTCCATGAAATATTCGAGAAGGTGATCAGGCTGATCGCGAGCTGACTATCCAGCGATTACCGGCATGTTCAGTCGCTCTTTATGTACTACCCCGGAGGCGGCAAGATCAACGTTAACCCTGTCGCGGTCCTCCTGAGGTTTTGCTGCAATATTCCAGTCTGACATTTATCTAGCCACCTTTGGTGAGTATTCTTTTTTCCACAAGTCATACTCAACTGGTATCGGATCGCCACATGATGTCTTGATTAACTCGTTCTTTCGATTTCCTTCCGCGTTACAAACGACCATGACCACATCTTTAAGGACCTCATCAAAGCAAGTAAAGATTGCATTGACCGTGTAACTATCTCCCCTCCAATTGACATAAGCCTTGTCTAAAGCCCACTTTGATTTCGCTTGGTCGGTAAACGAACTTCTCAGAAGATTATGGATTGCCTCGTATGCTGAGCCGTAGTCACACCAGAGGTCGTCTTCATCTTCAATTCTGAATAATTTCATAAGCCAATCGCCTCACTTTTTAAGGCGTATGTTATGACATATAAAGCATAAGGAATACGCCTAATGGCTCCTTAACTACATCTCGTGCTGCGGTACTATTGCGAGCAAGCGCATTGACTCCTCACGAGCGTCACAGCTCCATACCGCGCTGAATGTTCCACGGCTGCCGTCGCTATCCAGTAGACGATTAATCGCACCACGAACATCAGCAGGCAATGTGCAATCCGTAGTAATAGGTTCGTCTCTACCCTGAAGCATGGCGGCGCAGGCAACGCGGAAACTTCCTACCACGGCACATGTGCCAATCATGTCCATATTTCTGCTGCCGTCAGCGTTGTAATACTCATCCGGCAACTTAACGGTGAGCGTGAGGGACTCCACCGAGCAAAGGCGCTTACCTAATCCGTGGTTTGTCCTCTCCAGAGAATCAATCCGGTCGGCCTGCTGATTGATGTGGCAGTCCTGCGCTGCGTTAGCTGTCTGTAATTTCGCAATCAGCGCCTTATCAGCCTCACTTTCGACCAATAACGCCTGGATTTTCTGTGCCTGCATTTCAATGACGTTTACCGGGCATAACCCAGTGATAACTGAATATTCCCGTGAATTACCGCGCAAAGCGTGCGCCTGCATTTCAACATTCGCGTACAGCGCTTTGAGTGCCTGAATCTGTTCGTTGGTCATGCTGCACGCTCCTGTTTCTGCTGTGCTGCCGGGTTAATCCAGAGGCATTCGGTACGGACTTTGGTGCCTCGCCCAGCGCTGATACGCGATTCCTTTTCTGACTTAAACCAGCCGGTCAGCATGTCGTTATAAACTTCATGGTCGTAACCGCTGATCATCACCATTCCCTGCATCGTTCTGGCCACAGCAAGCAGTTGCTCATGACCCTGAACTGTCATTTCATGGTTGTAGTAGCGATTTCCCTGGACGCGTGTTTCGGGAACATACGGCGGATCGATATAGTGCAAGGTCGTTTCGGCATCGTGGGCCCGCATCACTTCAAAAGCGTCTTTGTTCTCAATAATGACGCCCTGCAGGCGCTGGCAGATGACAGCAAGGTTTGAAGGGTAACGCTCCCACAGATGTGCAGCTGTAGCGTATTTGCGCTTGCTGTCGCTGCGGAAACCCGATGTGCCGCCGATACCAGCAGCTGAACCAAATCCCATGCATGCACGTACCACCATGCGGCGGGCACGTTCTACCGGATCAGTGGTTTCTTCGCGAGCGGCGCAAAACTCATCGCGGGAATATGGCGTAAGAATGCATGCATCCTGCAGGCGCTGATTCATATCCGCATCACGCAGTACGCGAAACAGGTTCACTACTTCGCCATCGAGATCGTTATAAACTTCGGCGTAACTACGGGGCTTTTGCAGGAGCACCCCGGCAGCTCCTCCGAACGGCTCAACGTAGCAAACGTGATCCGGCATCTGCTGGATAATCCACGATGCCAGACGGAACTTGCCGCCGTGGTAACGGATTGCCGGGTGCTTGATTTTGGTTTCGGTGCTCATCCCTGCGCTCCTTTGCTCTCGCGAAGCTGGCGGGCGAATGAAGACGCAAGTTCAGACAACTTGGCGTAGATAACAACCTGCCTGTCGAAATACCCTCCAGACTGTAATTTTTGATGCTGGGCAGACATTTCGGCGGCAAACATCTCTACCCCTTCTGCTCGAAGGGCTGCGATTGCGGCGTCGGTAGCGGGGGTTTCGATATTGGGTAGAAGAGCGTAATCGCAAACCGTATCAATAGAAGGGTCGCATCTATCATCTTCATTACGTGGGCGTTCGCCAACCTTCGAAGATGTTTGCATGATTACACCCCAGCAAATACTGGTAACTTCTTCCGACCACCCATCGCAAGCATCACCGCGATAGTCATCAATTGCTGCCTCTGCGTTTTCTGCGGCTTCTTTGGCTGTTTTGTGCCATTCAAATCCGTGCTCTGAACCATATGAGAAAAACGCATCACCAGATTTCAGGGCTTCCATCTCCGCCACCACCGCGTCGCGCTGCTCAGTCAGCAGGCGGACCTGTTCGGCTTGCTCTGCTATGCCACCCTGGTAGGCTTCCCACATGTGCTGGGTTTTTACACGCTCAAATTCACCTGCAGCGTTAACAGTTGGCGGATAGCCGTTGTTGTTCTGGGTAAACCACGCGATAAATTTCTGTTTCATGCCCGTGCACTCCCGAAAATTTTGTGGATGCGGTAGCCCTGCCAGTTCTGACGGCACTCATCGAAAATGCCATTACCGTTTCGCTGCATCGCCTCAATCTTCAAACGTCGTTGGCCATACGGGCGGCGTGCGCGGGAGATGTTGTATTCCGCTATCGTTTTTTTGTTGCGGAACAGGCCGAATTTTTCAAAGCGGATTACTTCGCCAGTGGCCCCTGCGTCAAGGAAGCGGCGCCGCATGGTTTCCTGCTCAATGCCAAAATGTTTGGCGGCCTCAGAGGTTGTCAGGCGACCGCGTGATTTGACCAGGGCGATGATTTCGCGAATCAGCTGCTCGCGGAGTTCTTTGGTTGCGTATTTATGTGCCATGTTTATCTCCCGATTCACTTCACTGGCCGCAGGTGGCTAACGTTCTTGCGGTAGCTTCCCCAGTCAAAATTCACCCACATTCCGCCATCCATTTGCAGGCGGTCCATGACGCGAGCACCCAGCGTTGAAACCAGCTCGCCGTGGTTCAGGTTGGTCAGGATGCCAACGGGACGCATGGAGGACAGCCGGCGATCGATAACCTGGTTGATGATTACCTTTTCGCCGCTGGTGCCGCGCTGAATGCCGACCTCATCAAGCACCAGAAGGTCTACGCCGCAGAGGTCATTGAGCAGTGACGATTCGGACTGCCCATCGTCGTAGCACTCGCGAACGCGGAGCATCAGGTCAGGAATAGTCACCACCAGAACAGAATGGCCAGCAGCCAGCAGGTGATTGCCAATTGCCGCTGCAAGATGATTCTTGCCCGTGCCTGGCGCGCCGCTGAACACGAAGCTGGCGAACCCGCCGCCGCCAAAGTTCTGCGCATAGCTTTTCGCCATGCTGAATGCCTGCCGTTGTTCAGGGCTGGAAACCTTGTAGTTTGCAAACGAGCAGCTGCGGTGAAGCGCCTGGATGCCGGCACGACCGAAGATTTTTTCTGCCCGGTTACGCTGGTTAAGTTTGTTGATTTCATCGCAGCGCTTACGACCTTCCTCCTCCTGCCATGCCTGCCACTCAGCTACGCTGGTGAACTTCGGCGTAACAGTTTCTGGGATGATTCGCTTCAGACGCTCAAGCGCGCCACCAGTACCGATCATGTTTTTCATCGTTACCCCCTGAAACCATCTGGAATATTTTTGCCAGGCTGCGAAATCTCGTTCACATCCCGGGCAGCTTTACGACTCTGGAAGCCGAACTTTGGCTTGAACAGGCCCTGATATCCGTTTGCAATGCTGGTGTTAATGACTTCGACAGGGTCAAAGCCTTCATCCAGGCAATCCTTCAGGAGCTTGAAAGCTTTGGTGACGGTCAGTTCGGTTTTGATGGCTTTGCCAGACTGTTGGCGATAAGCCACCCATTCCTCCCAGGACGATGAATTCAGCCATTCAGGAACTGGAATACTCAGTGGGTCAAACTTCACTTTCCCCTTTGGGGGATTAAAGGGGGTTAGATCTTTTATATTTGTCTTTGGAAGAATGTCTTTGGTGTTCCCTGTTTCCGGGGATACCTTTCCCTGTTTTTGGGGATAACTATCCCCGTTTTCAGGGATGGTTTGAGGTGGGTTTTCCCCATCCCCTTTTTCAGGGATAACCATCCCTTTTTTCAGGGATAACCATCCCTGTTTCCGAGGAATGTAGATATTGTCTTCGGGGATGGTAATAACCAATGCAAATACTTCAGCAACCGGAAATTCAACCGGACACTTTGTGCAATTGGGCTTAATGTAGGCCCATTTGTCTAGGCTGGTATTGATCCCTATGTATCTTGTTTGCCCGATACGGCGCAGGGTAATGATGTTCCGATAGGCAAGACTCAGCACGGCTTCGGATACGTGTTTTACCTTCAGCGTGGTTTTATCCGCAATGAGGCTGTTAGCGATCCGGTCTGTTTTTTTTGACCAGCCATACGTCAGCCGGACAATCGCATTCAGAACACGGAACTCACGCCCCGACAGCTCGACGATACACAAGGCGTCCTGGATCTGATTGGCTAAGCGAAGATAGCCTTTTTCCAGATCGGCCATGCGACTCTCCTGATGCGCCGGAAGAGGCGCAGGGAATTTGAATATTTCAGCGGTGTTTGACATACTGCTCTCCGCAATTACGCACAGTTTTTGCACCTGAAAGCCGTTGGTGTTCGAGCACCTCGGCTTTCGCCATTTTTGAACCTGTCATACTGCCCCCAGCATCGACGTTACGATTGTCATCAGTGGGCCAACCTGATCCGGCATCAGCCGAAACAGGCTTGCTATCCCCTCACTCACCTCCTTCAGTTTTTGATGCTCAGGTGCGCCCAGCAGCACCGCCTGCTTTGCTTCCGCACACTCCTTCATTGCTGCCGCTATGCGCGACATTGTGTCCTCCTGCGGCGCCAGGCGGGTACGGAACTCCAGCGGGAGAACGGCCATGATTGCCGGTGTCAGTAAACGGACGTTTTCAGCTGCGTACTCCGTCTCGCCATCCAGCCAGCGAAAAATCTTCTGCATCTGCCGGGCCGGTTCAGTCGGTATTTCCAGCCCTTCACCACCAACGCGATGCCACTCTTCAGCTATCAGTGCGGCCACAAATTCACGACTGCGACAGTCAGCTGCCCAGGCGCGAACGGCGGAACGGACAGCCGCCGGGCCCGGTATTTTTTCGCCTTTTACCTGATTTCGGTAAATCACTGCCTCAGGTTTAAAGGCGTTATTCTCTTGATACCTAAGTGATTGCGTCTGCATTGCTTTCCCTTTCGTGGTTTCACCATGAATATGGTGATTAAAGAGTTATTGGTGGAAGAACATCGTCAATGCCCACTGCGGCACCATGCCGATTGAGCACTGCAACGATTTTTCTGCATTGCTCAACGCTCAGGCTTCGTCTGCCATTTTCGTAATGACAAATCGCGCCTGTTGTCAGGTCGAGTTCACTCGCCATCTGGCGCTGTGTTAAGCCAACACGTTGGCGTATGTTTCGAAGGTTGTTCATTGGTCCTCCTTAAGAGACAAACTTAATATACAAATTGTATTCATATCATGCAAGACAAAATATACGTTTTGTGTCTCGCAGAAAAATATACAACTTGTATCATTTGGGGTATGACTATGAAATGGTACGAATTAGCTAAGTCCCTCATGAAAAGGGACGGCATCACTCAAGAGCAATTAGCGGAGCACCTTGGTATCACCAAAGGTGCCGTTAGCCATTGGCTAAACGCCAGAAGGGAACCCAGTATTCAGGAGATCGCAAAAATACTGAGGTTCTTAGGTAAAAAATCTTTTTCTGTTGGCGCTGACGGTTCAATCATTGATGAGAACCTCGGTGGTGACATTGCCTACGTTGGGCCTTACAAGCCAGGAAACAAATATCCAGTGCTCAGTAGCGTGCAGGCCGGAGCATGGAGCGAAGCGATTGAAGCTTACACCCTAAAAGACATTGATTTATGGCTAGAATCTGATGTCCATATTCAGGGGGAGGCATTCTGGCTTTACGTTGACGGTGACTCTATGACCGCTCCCGCTGGTTTAAGTATTCCTGAAGGTACTTACGTCCTTTTCGATACTGGCCGGGAAGCAGTAAATGGAAGTTTAGTTATCGCTAAACTTTCCGATTCCAACGAAGCAACCTTCAAAAAATTGGTGATCGATGGTGGGTTGCGCTACTTAAAAGGACTTAACCCACAATGGCCAATTGTGCATATCAATGGTAATTGTCGAATCATTGGAGTAGCGGTAGAAACTAAATTGCGTCTTATATAATTAGAATAATAGATTTTTATCATGTCTTTATGTTAGAAATCCTAGAAAAATCAATAAACTAATATTAATACTGAAAGGGATGAATCATGCTTGCAAAAGCTTTGCAATTTTGTGCTTTATTATTTATTTTTAACTCCTCACTAGTCTTCGCCGTCTCGCCTTATGACGACGACTTAAGAGCCATGTCTGGCGATCTTCGTGCAATGATAATGCAGGCTGAAAAGATAAAGAATTCTCAGGAAGCGAATAATTTGGCTAATAACTTATTTGAGTTATCTAAAAGATTGCATCGACTTGAAGAGGAAGCTGGAAGCGCAAATAACTACCTAGCACAGCAGGGCAAACCAAGCGATAAAGGCCTTGAATTTGCTCAGAACATTTCTAAGTCATTGGATTTGTCCCAACGTCTTTTAACATCATATATGTATACGATGGATCAAAAATTCTTGAACCTATCTAAAAAACAAGCGACCTTTTCACGTGAGATGCTCGCTAGCCAATAAAATTTTGGCCTGGGATAGCCAGGCTTTCACGTCACAATCTCTACCCCCTCCATTTAGATTTTTGCTGATCTAAGCTAAATCAATTTCCTTACCCTAATTCCTTCAGCATCTACGATGCTCATCCTGCAGATGACGTTCTCACAAGCATCTTAACCAATAAATAAATACCTATATAATACAAAGCGTTACCTATTTTCGCGCTTTTGGTATACATTTCGTATTGCATTGATTGGATACGTTTTGTATATTCAGTCCATCACAACGAAACAGCTTCGCGCACAGGTTTCATTAACGTTCTGACGCCGGGAAAGACCGGGAGGATGAGTTGGAAGTAACTCATAACAACGAGCAGTACAAAGTCACACCGCTGGCCAATGGCTCGCTCTGGCGTCTGACATCAATCAAACACCCTCGCGAGTCAGTTGTTCTGAACCGCAAGCAAATGAGTGTCGCAGGTCTGCTTGAACTGATGTCTTCAAGCTCCACCATAGACCTTAACAAAGCCCGTGCGGCTCAAAACAAAATCGTGATTGCCCGCTTCCTGGGTGATGCACACATGTGGCATCAGGCTGTTCAGGAATACGGCCAAGCAACGGGAGCAAAACCATGAGTACCTTGTTCGCATTAGTTCTGACGATCGGCATGACCAACGGTGATTTTCAGGATGTGGTTCTGGGCGTCTACGAAAGTCAGCAGGCATGCGAAGCAGCTGCTGTTGAGCAGAAGGTTGCGGGAGTGTGCTTTGAAGTCGAACGCATTGTCCGGGCTGGCGAACAGCCAGTTGGTTACAACGCGAATTTGTGAAAGGAGTGATTTGTGGAAATCAAATGCGGTTATTGCAGCAAACCAGTGAAGCCTGAAGAGGTAGTGAAGAGCACCCTGCTCTATCGCCACGGCGCGCAGCTGGCGCGCAAAGAACACGATTATTGCTCTGAGCAGTGCGCAGAGCATCACCAGATGGCAAACGAGCCATAACGTAAAAACCCGCCGAAGCGGGCCTGTACGTCCGGTGCCACCAACCAAAGTACACCGGAAATTACCAAAACCAATGAATACCCAATGGGCGCTATCAATGGCTCGGGGATCTTACATCCAAAAATGAGGATCTGACATGGAATTTTTCAATCTGCTTAAAGCCAGTCAGAAGTCTGGCAAGAAGGATGCAGTGATTTGGTTCACTGCGAAAAGTGCAGCGCGCGCCAATCTCCAGCTCGATGTGGCGCTTGAAGAAGCAGGCATTGAAGAAACCGGCCGCGGTAAAGATTACGCAAAACCGATCCGCACCGATTTTCCGGTAGTTAACGACCTGCCTGAGGAAGGCGCAGTGGATTACACCTGGTGCGAACGATATGAACTGGCCGAAGATGGCCGCACATGGCAGCAGAAAGCCGGCAAGGCGTCGGCAGATGAATTTCACCCTGCTTCTGAAGATACCGTCGTGGCTGATAACGCTGAAGTACTGCTTGGAAACCGCTCTGGTGCCGTTCGCCTGGCTGTTCACCTTCTTAACGACAAATACCTTACCCATATCAGCAAAGAGCAGCAAATGACTGCCAGCGAACTGTCTATGGATGAAAGCAACCTCTACATGCAGAACCTGTTGCTGGCCAAAGCAGAAGCACCGGGGTTTACGGATTTGTCAGTGCATGCCGAGTGGAAGCTGGTGCAGGCGGTTAAATCTGTTTTCCCCCAGGATGCCGACCACGACCCCGTGCTTATTTGTGAATTCATGACGGACTGGATCCAGGCTGAACCAGAGGCGCGTAATCAGATGGTTGAAGACTGGCTAAGTGCAAAGTCTGAGGACGGTACTTCGGAAGATTTTAGCAGCGACGTTGAAGAGGCTATGCAGTGGCCGGTTGCCCAATTGCCGTTTCGCAATTTACTTCTGTCCCAGTTCATCGTCGATGAGTTTACTCACCACGTCACTGCAGAACAGCGCAAAGAAATCTCCGCGCTGGAACTGGACATGGACAACAGTTATATCCAGAACATGCTGCTGGCGTCTGAAAACGCTGAC
>NZ_JAHVDV010000008.1:0-143640 GCF_051486985.1 Yokenella regensburgei | reverse complement strand
CCGTTGGAGAGCACAAAGCGGTCGCGGTCGGCCCAGGCCGGGTTGTTCGGGTTGTGGTTCAGGAAATCACGCCACAGGACTTCGGCAATGTCAGCCATACCCATCGGGGCTCCCGGATGACCGGATTTGGCTTTCTGTACCGCGTCCATCGAAAGCGCGCGCAGGGCATTGGCGCACTCGCGGCGCAATAATTTTGCTGTGTTCATCTTTTTTCCTTGCGGGCGGTTCAGAGCAGGTCGCGGATCATGTTTTCCAGTTTGAGCTGGTCGGCGGCAAACAACCGGATCCCTTCAGCCAGTTTTTCCACCGCCATCGGGTCCTGATGGTGCTGCCAGAGGAACTCAGCCTGGCTCATGGGGCTGGGACGATTTTCGCTCACGCAGCCTGGGTTAAGCTGGCGGGTCATCGGTGCCTCGCAGGCGGCCAGTTCATCCAGCAGCGCCGGCGAGATGGTCAGACGATCGCAGCCCGCCAGCGCCTGAATCTGCTCGATGCGACGGAAGCTGGCACCCATCACCACCGTTTCATAGCCATGCGCTTTGTAATACTGGTAAATCTCCCGTACCGATTTCACGCCCGGATCGGTTTCTGCCACGTATTCCGCCTGCGGCGCGTTCTTCTGATACCAGTCGTAGATGCGCCCGACAAACGGCGATATCAAAAACACCCCCGCTTCAGCACAGGCTCGCGCCTGGGCAAAGGAGAACAGCAGGGTCAGGTTACAGTTGATGCCGCTCTGCTCCAGCTCTTCTGCGGCACGGATACCCTCCCAGGTAGCTGCAAGCTTGATAAGGATGCGTGACGGATCGACGCCATTTTGCTGATAAAGCTGGATGAGCTTACGGGCACGGGAAACACACATGCCGCGATCCCAGGCAAACCGGGCGTCCACTTCGGTTGAGATGCGCCCCGGTACGTGACGCAAGACTTCAGTGCCGATATCCACCGCCACCTGATCACAGGCGTTAATCAGCTGCGTCTCAGCGCTACCGCCCTGGCGACGGGCTTTGCCTATGGCGTCGGCAATCAGTGCCTGGTACTGGGGTAACTGGGCCGCTTTCAGCACCAGCGAGGGGTTAGTGGTCGCATCCTGCGGGGCAAACTTCTTGATTGAGTCGATATCACCGGTGTCAGCCACCACCACGGTAACGGCTTTCAGGGCTTCTAGCTGGTTCATCAGGTTCTCCTTACGCGCCGACGCGTCAGTCTCTGGCATGCTGGTTCTGGTAATAATCAATGCGTTCTACTTTTGCCGCAGAGCCGCCCCCTTCATATTCCGATTCAAGCCAGGCCTGAATAATTTTTTTACCCAGTTCAGGACCAATAACGCGGGCACCCAGGGTGATGATTTGCGCATTGTTACTTTTGCGCGCCCGTTCGGCGGAGAAAGTGTCATGGCACTGTGCGGCGCGAACGCCCGGCACTTTATTGGCCACAATGCTCATGCCAATTCCGGTGCCACACATTAAAATAGCGCGGTCGTGCTCACCCTGTTTAACAGCCATCGCAACGTCATGGGCAACATCAGGATAATAATTCGTGTCCGGGCGTTTATCGCTGCTGTAATCGACAACAGCGATCCCCTGCTCTGCTAAATAGCTGGTAATAGCATCGCGAAACGCGTAGGCCGCATCATCCGCACCAATAGCGATTGTTTTCATAGCAGTGTCCTCAATTAATCACGAGAAATAAAAATCTTATCCCCTGGGAGAATCTGTTGTGGCGTCGGTCCACAGAGATGAACCGTGCCAGGTAATTCGGCGTCAATAGCGCCATCAAAACTCAACGTAATATGACCGAGCTGTTTCAAATTCGCCGTTGCCACCTCACCCACGGCGGTAATTCGGTAGCGGGTGGTATTTATTTTTAACGCAAGGCCGGGTAATAAAACATCCTGAAATTCCCCAGACCGATGGACGGCACAATAGTCAGCAATATCTGGCGGAACAGCTTCAGAAAATAATATTAATTTGTCCTGTTTTAAATATTGCGCAACAAACTCGCCCACGAAGGTTATGTCCAGCTGGTACAACGGCGATAACATTTATTTATTTCCTTTACTGACCGGCGAAGAGAGCGGCAGCGGTTTTTCTTCCACGCCCGGCACCTCTTCTACCACCGGCGAACGCGCCTTCAGGCGTTTATCAAACCAGGCCACCAGCACCGGGGCGGTAAGCATGGTGATGATACTGGCGGTGGCAAGCTGGGCGGTGGCCGCGTCCACATAGACAGCGAGCGACGGGTCCGCCTGGGCAACCATCGCCGGCGTAAGCGCGGAGCTGGCGGCGGTGGTGCCGAGTGCTGCCCCCAGCGCCGTTTTCTTCTTCAGGAACAGGTTATAGAGGAAGTAGAAAATGATGCCGGTGACCGCCGAGATGATCCCCAGCACGATGCCGGACAGACCGGCGGTAAAGACCGTGTTAATGCTGGAGTTTGCGCCAATCGCAAAGGACATGATGATGATGATGAGCGGCTGGGCCGAGGCGCAAAGCTGCTTGAAGCGCTCATCAAGGTTGCCCCACAGCATGCCTATCAGCAGCGGGATAAGCATAGACAGCAGTGCCGCAAACGGAATGTTTGCCAGGCCGCTCACCCCGAGCACCATCATGGTCACGAAGGGGCCGTCTTTTATACAGAATACCGAAATCGCCCCGGCGTCGCTGGCGTCACCGTAGTTACTGCACAGCGCGATGTAGAGCGAGCTGTTGGAGCTGGTCAGGCAGGCGACGAACGCCAGGGTTGAGATCCCAAGGAACCCCACCGGTCCAAACATACTGCCGACCACCCATACCGCCAGCGCACCGGCGATACATTTTAAAATCAGCAGTACCGCACCTTTGTACAGCGGCAGCCCTGCCTGGCGAATATTAATGGAGGTGCCGCAAATCAACAGAAATATCCCCATCATGGCGCTGGAACCCGCTTTAAATAGCGCGGTGGTAGGGCCGCCGATGGTTAACACCTGAGGGGCAAATGTATTTAAAAGAATCGCCACCAGCAGCGGAATAATAATCAACCCACCCGGCACCTTATTCATTTTCTCAAATATATTGATCTTCATAGGTTAACTCGCATACGGATACAGAAGTGAATGAATCACGACGCACTGCCCGAATAATTATTCGCGTCGCATATTATTATTAACCCTAAATAAGTTGCGTTGCTGTCAGGCGACGATGCAGCAAATCCTCGGAGGCTAACGCCAGTAATTAACTGGGGTGAGCGAGGAAAGCTAACGCCCATACAACGTAACGTATGCCGGGTTTTTTTATTGCAGTGATTCTTTATAAATATGTTCAACAATAGTGCTAATAATATCTTCCGGTCCGGTTAATCCGCCTTTGCCCACGCAGACTAATCCGGCATATTCCCCACCGATAATTCTGACCATATCGGTTTGCGGAATAACATAATCAATCATCTCAATACCGGTCGCGCCCAGTTCTTTCAGGACGTTGACCATGGTGTCACCGCCGGTCATATACAAACCTTTAATTTCATCCGGCGCGCAATTGAGGATCTCTTTAACAATGCTGCCGAGCCCTTTATTAATATTCTCCGCCGCCTGACCGTGATCAAGGTTAAAGCGTTGCTCCTCTTCGCGTAGATCGAGCAGCCTGCCGGTCAGGGCCGATTCAAAGACAAAGAGCGCGTTTTTGTGTTCCGTCACGCACTTCTGCGCCTGTTGTACGATGCGGCTGATTTCGATCCCGGCGGCATTTTTACGATCCACCAGCAGTTCCGCATCCACCGGGATATGGCACACGCGATCGTCGTGGGCTATCAAATGGCTGAGCTGTTTTTTGGTCACCGGCGTGGCACTACCGGCGACGATCACCACCGAGCCGCGCTGGGCGCTGCGCGCTAAAGACTGCTGCTCAGGACGTCTTTCTTCCCGCATCAGGCCACGGTGTGCCGCCAGGCTTTCGGTAAAGGGTCCCGGATCCACCGCCAGCACGTTCCAGTTCAGATCAACCACCGCCCTGGCAATGGCGTTGATGTCGTCCAGGGTAATGGCATCCACCACAATCACCCGCGATCCTTCCTGCTGACGCGCCTGTAACTGCTGCTGAATAACCGCATTGCCCTGCATCACCTGCGCCAGCGCAATATGCCCGACAGCATGTTGCGTCTGATTCGCCAGCAGGCCCGGCACCCAGGACTCGGTGACCGGCGTACGGACGTCGCGCGCCACATCGGTACAGGAGAGCGCCACCGAATCAATCACCGAATACCCCCCCACCAGGATACGGCGGGACTGCGGCATCGCAGGCACCACTACGGCAACCGTCTCCTGGGGCAACAGCGCCAGCATGGCGTCAATTTCGTAGCCAATGCCACCTCGCAGGGTGGTATCAATACGTTTGGTGAAGTAATGGGCGCCACGGGCTTTCAGTTGCTGTACGGCGGCGCTCACCCGCTGCTGGGCTTCAGCTTTCGGTAACGGGCGACTGTCGCTGCTGACGACCATCGCCGGGTATTCCACTTCATTGCGGGCGAAGGAGTCGGTATCAAAAAAGGCGGCCGTCTTCAGCCCGCTGCGTGCCAGCAGCACGCCCACCGTGGTGGCGCCGGTCAGGTCGTCAGCCACAATCCCCAGCCTGCCGCCTTCCCCAGCCGGATAGACCATCTCAATACAGGCTGGCGTGACGCCGGAAACGTAGATGCCTTCATGGATGTACTCTGCCAGCGGGCCGCTTTTGCCCGTGGGGTGCAGGTTGATGGTCGGAATACCGCGTTTCGGATAGAGACCGCAGCGCAAGGTGCCGCCGCAGTCGATAACCATGATGCCCATTTCATGTTCCGCCGGTTCCCCGTGTTTGAACACATCGACCGACGGCCAGCCGGTCAGTTCACTCAGACGGTCTACCACGGCGGGGCGAATGCCCCCCGTGATATAGGCGATTTTTTTTGGCGCTCCGAGCGTGACCGTTAACGGCCCGCCCCAGCCCTTACTTCCTTTACTAATTAACAGATGTTTTTCCATTCTCTGCCCCTCAGTATGCAAGACGCCTTAATGCTGTTTCATTTTCCAGTAGCGCGCGGCAACCAGCGTGGACTCCAGCATGCTGACCGTGCCTGCTTTGCCTGTACCGGCAATGTCGAACGCCGTACCATGATCCACGGAGCTGCGCATAAACGGCAGGCCGAAGGTAATAGTGATGGAACGTTCAAAGTCGAGGGTCTTGCAGGCGATATGTCCCTGATCGTGATAGAGCGACAAAATGGCGTCGTATTTGCCAAGTTTGCCGAGGTGGAAAACAGAGTCGGCCGGGACCGGGCCAATCGCATTGATGCCCTCCTGCTGGGCTGCTTTAACCGCCGGGATCAGATTGTCTGCCTCTTCATGACCAAACAGGCCATTATCAGAGCCGTGCGGGTTGAGCGCGGCCACCGCAATTCGCGGATTCTGGATGTTCAGGGCGGTAAACTCATGATGGATCTGCTGCACGCAGGCCAGTACACGCTCCTTGTTGGCGTAATCACAGGCATCTTTCAGCGCCATGTGGCGGCTCACGAAGAAAACGCGCAGGTTGTGCACGTGGAACATGGTCAGGCCGTAGTCGGACCGGGTTTCCACCTGGTAAATTTCGGTATGGCCCGGCAGCTTGCATCCCGCCAGCTTGATAGCCTCTTTATGAATCGGCGCGGTTGAGACCACGTCGATATCTCCTGCCATGCCAAGCTCAATGGACTTCATTACATAATCCAGTGACATCTGCCCGGCCAGCTTCTGCACTTTTCCCCAGACGATGCTGTCGTAGTCATACTCACCGGTTTCCAGCACATCCAGCGTGCCCCAGCTAAATTTTGCCTGGCTGGGGTGCGTGATGCGGTTGATGGGGAAATCGCACCCCTGGATTTTCATTGCCCGTTCAACGATGGGGACGGAGCCGATGAGAAAGGGTTTGCACTCGTCGTATACGCTTTTATCCATCAGGGTGGCGACGGTAATTTCCGGGCCAATCCCGGCAGGATCGCCAATAGTGACTGCTACTACGGGTTTTTTATCTACAGACATCGTCGGACCTCTCGGTAATGAAACACTCGTTCGTTCATATGTTCACTAGTAAATCATATGAACACTAGGCTAACGTATGCGTAATCGATGAGGAGTGATGGCGATCACAGAAAAAAATCAGGTGTTATTTTCGATCGAAAAAATGTGATCTAACATATGTTCAACTACTGAATATATGTTCAATCTGCTCTTTTCAGGGCATAACCTGATATCTAACTGATTGATAAAAAAGGACGCGAAGAAAAACATGAAACGCCTGATGATTGGCACCAGCTGGAAAATGAACAAACCTCTGTCGCAG
This sequence comes from Yokenella regensburgei, assembly GCF_051486985.1. Lineage (GTDB taxonomy): Bacteria > Pseudomonadota > Gammaproteobacteria > Enterobacterales > Enterobacteriaceae > CBFFRJ01. The sequence continues at coordinate 137,317 of NZ_JAHVDV010000008.1, read as the reverse complement.
GCTCTGGCATATTGCGATGCGCTGGCAACCCAACTCCCCCCGCTGTTACACCCGGCTGTACAGCCATTTTTTATCCCGCCGTTTACGGCTATTCATCCGGTCAGCGAGTTTTTCCGACAGCATGATTTACCCTGCCTGACGGGTGCACAGAATATGCATCAGGAGGAGGCGGGTGCATGGACGGGAGAGATCTCCGCCGCCATGATTGCAGAGACCGGTGCGACGCTGGTGGAGATGGGGCACTCTGAACGGCGTGGCGCTTTTAATGAAACCGACGCGGCAATCAATGCCAAAGTCCACACCGCTTTGCGCCACGGCCTGCGTCCACTGGTCTGCATTGGCGACAGCGCGGATGAGAAACGGTGGGGCGTGTCGGCAGAAAGCGTAGTGCGGCAGATGAAAATCGCCCTCTACGGGCTTACTGCGGAACAGGCAAAACGGACGCTTATCGCCTACGAACCCATCTGGGCGATTGGCGAACAGGGCACCCCGGCATCCCCTGAGCAGGCCGCAGAGATCCATCACGCGCTACGGGCGGCACTATGTGAGCGTTATGGTCAGGAAGAGGGACAGCAGATTTCGCTGCTCTATGGCGGTAGCGTTAACCTGCAAAACTGCGTGGCGCTGGTATCGCAGGAGAACATCGACGGTCTGTTTATTGGTCGCTCCGCCTGGGAAGCGGCGGGATATTGCGCAATTGTGCAGCGCGTTGTGCAGGATTTTATCATGAAAGCACAGTAATATTAGGGGGTACGGGTAATGGAAAAACAATGCGATGGCTGAACACGACTCTGAATACGAACTCCTGACGGAAATAGCCGTAGCGTATTACGACCAGGAGCAGACCCAGGAAGAAATTGCTCAACGGTTTGGGATCTCGCGCATCAAGGTGGGCCGACTGTTGAAGAAAGCCCGCCACGAAGGGATCGTTGAGATCAACGTAAAATATCATCCGGTCTTTAGTTCACAGATTGAACAACAGTTCATTCAGAATTTTGATATGAAGCGGGTCTTGATCGCCCTCGATCACCATGATGAAGATGAACAGCGCCAGCAGGTAGCGGCCCTGGTGAGCAACTACCTTGCGACGATCCTGAAAAATGAGATGACCGTGGCCGTGGGCCAGGGGCGCAACGTGGCGGCGGTCGCTAATCATGTAGGGATCTTCCCGGAACGCAACTGCCGCTTTATCTGCGGCATTGGCGGCACCACCCGTGACGGGCAGTTAATCGACGCTGATCACATCAGCCGTAACCTCGCCCGTAAATTTAACGGTCATAGTGAAACCCTTTATGCCCCCGCCTATGTTGAAACCCCGGCGCTGCGCGAAGCCTTTATCCAGAACCGGTTGATAAAAGCCACGCTTGAGCAGGCCAGCAAAGCGGATGTGGCAATTATTGGCCTGGGAGACATGAATGAAAACAGCTTCATGGTGCAACTGGGCTGGTTTACGCCGCAGGAGATCATCACGGCGCGTCAGGAGCAAGGCGTAGTGGGGGATCTTGCAGGCTACAGTTTTTTTAATATCAAAGGTACGCCGGTCGATACGGTGATGAACAACAGGGTCATTGGCCTGAGCCTTGAGCAGCTGCGTGCTATCCCCTGCGTGATTGCCATCGCCTCTGAAAGCACCAAAGCCACCGCCATTCTTGGCGCGCTGCGCACGGGAGTGATTGACGTTCTGGCAACCAGTGCTTCAAACGCCCGTACCGTTATCCATCTGCATAAGGCGCTGTAACAGCCCGTGCGGTGAAGGCGTTGGGCTTCCCGACGCCAAAAAAGCTGATAGTCTGTTAGTCACCCTCTCGTTCCGGTACTGGCGCACATGTACAACATTGATGACTTTGATCTGAAAATTCTGACGCTGCTGCAGGGCAACGGCCGTTTGACCAACCAGGAGCTGAGCGATTTGATTGGCCTCTCCGCCTCTCAGTGCTCACGCCGCCGTATTGCGCTCGAGCAGGCGCAGCTTATTCTCGGCTACCACGCCCGCCTAGCGCCGGATGCGGTAGGACTTGAAATGCTCGGGTTGATTGAAGTGCGCCTGATTAATCACACCCAGGAGTGCGTGGAGAGTTTCCACCGGATGCTCAGTGACGTTGACGCCATTCTCGACGCGTATAAAACCACCGGCGATGCGGATTATTTACTGAAAGTGGCGGTTCCGGATCTCCCGGGGCTGAGTTATCTCATCAGCCATATTCTTGCGCAAAACAAAGGGGTGGCGCATTTAAAAACCTCAGTGGTGTTAAACCGCCTGAAAGAGAACGGACAACTGATGCCCGGTAACGCCCCCATGCCCTGATTTGGGGCATTGCGCCCTTTTTTGGTGCACTGACGCGGCCATTTGATGCATCTCCCCGGCATTACACACACACCTTGCCCGTATATCGCTCGCATAATGCACGGAACATGCATTTTGCTCTTTTCCGACATTTCAAGGTGTTAGCCTCGACACCGTCTATTTTTACACCACTCAATACCCGCCGAATGCCAATCTGGTGCACTTTTTGCAGGATATTTCTTATCTTTAGCAAATGTTGAATTGTACTTTCTTATGGATAACGTCCTGACCCCCAATAAACTTGCTCATACCTGGCTCGAAGATGCGCTGGCGCTGCTGTTTGGCACTCTGATGATCTCTTTTGGCGTGATTCTGTTCCGCCAGGCGGGCGCGCTTACCGGCGGCACCGCAGGTATCGCCTTTTTGATCCACTACGCGACCCATCTGCCGTTCGGCGTGGCGTTTTTCCTGATTAACCTGCCCTTTTACTGGCTCTCTATTCGCCGTATGGGAATGCAGTTTACGTTAAAAACCTTTTGTGCCGTCGCGCTGGTATCGCTGTTTTCCGATCTGCATGGTCGCTTTATCCATTTCGATCAGCTCAACCCCTATTACGCCACCCTGTTTGGCAACATTGTGGTGGGGATTGGTTTCGTGGTGCTGTTCCGTCACAAAGCGAGCCTTGGCGGGGTTAACATTCTCGCGCTCTATCTGCAGGACAAAAGCGGCATCCGTGCCGGCAAATTCCAGATGGTAGTGGATGCCTGCATCGTGACCGCCTCGCTGTTCTTCGTGAGCCTGCCGATGCTCGCGGCTTCTATCGTCGGTGCCGTGATCCTTAATTCCATTATTGCCATGAACCATCGTCCGGGACGCTACACGGTGTAGTGGACTGCACGTTGACTGTTATTTTCAGGAGTAGACTGTGTTCCAGAATGTTGACGCCTACGCGGGCGATCCAATCCTCTCGTTGATGGAGACTTTCCATCAGGACAATCGGGCTGAGAAAGTAAACCTCAGCATCGGTCTCTACTACAACGAGCAGGCCATCATTCCTCGCCTTGAAGCGGTCCAGCAGGCTGAAAGCCGCCTGCAGAGCCTGCCGCAAAAAGCCAGCCTCTATCTGCCAATGGAAGGTTTCGCCCCTTACCGCAGCGCCATTCAGACCCTGCTTTTTGGTGAGAACCATCCGGCGCTTAACGCCGGGCGCATCGCAACCATTCAGACGCTGGGCGGTTCCGGTGCGCTGAAGGTGGGTGCCGATTTTCTGAAACGTTACTTCCCCGATTCTGAGGTGTGGGTGAGCGACCCGACCTGGGAAAACCACATCGCCATTTTCGCCGGTGCCGGTTTTAACGTGCACACCTACCCCTACTTCGATGAGGCCACGCGCGGCGTCAATTTCGAGGGGATGTTAAGCAGCCTGAACGCGCTTCCGGCACGCAGCATCGTGCTGTTGCACCCCTGCTGCCACAACCCGACGGGTGCAGACCTGACTAACGCCCAGTGGGATGCTGTCATTGAAGTGCTGATTGCCCGTGACCTGATTCCGTTCCTCGACATCGCCTACCAGGGCTTTGGCGCAGGCATTGAAGAGGACGCTTACGCCATTCGCGCTATCGCCAGCACCGGCTTACCGGCACTGGTCAGTAACTCCTTCTCCAAAATTTTCTCCCTGTACGGCGAGCGCGTGGGCGGATTGTCCATCGTCTGTGAAGATGCCGACGCCGCAGACCGCGTACTGGGACAACTGAAAGCGACCGTGCGTCGGAACTACTCCAGCCCACCGAACTTTGGTGCGCAGGTGGTCTCGCTGGTGCTGAATGACCCGGCGCTCAACGCGTTGTGGCGTGCTGAAGTGGATGCCATGCGCACCCGCATCAGTGAAATGCGCCAGGCGCTGGTCAAGGTGCTGAAAGCGGCCCTGCCGGAACATGATTTTGACTACCTGCTGACCCAGCGCGGCATGTTCAGCTACACCGGCTTTAGTCCGGCACAGGTAGACGCCCTGCGTGAGGCGTACGGTGTTTACCTCATTACCAGCGGTCGCGTCTGTATGGCCGGGCTGAACCACGGTAACCTTGATCGTGTCGCGAAGGCGTTTGCAGCGGTACAGTAACACTGCCTGCCTGCCTGTTTTCGGCGTTAGCGCGTAACGAAAACAGGCGGTTGCCACGCCGTCACCTCTGGCGGCGTGCCGGCAAACGCCGCTCTCCTGAAGCTTTGGCCGCCTTACCCTGACCGCCCTTTACTCGCACTGGATCGCATCGTCGCACGGCATCTTTTACACCATTACGTGTGGGCTGCGAGGCGGCTTCCACATTCCGGCATCGACCCTTTTTTCCTCTCCGCCCATCGTGTTACATTGCCGGACAGTGCTCAGTCAAAGGAACTCGCTTAATGATACGTTTTGCTGTCATTGGCACGAACTGGATAACCCGCCAGTTTGTCGATGCCGCCCATGAAACGGGCAAATATAAGCTTACCGCCGTCTACTCACGCCGCCTCGAACAGGCGCAGGAATTTGCGAAGGATTACCCCGTCGAACACCTGTTTACTTCGCTTGAGGCGATGGCAAACAGTGACGCAATCGATGCGATCTACATTGCCAGCCCAAACGCTCTGCATTTCCCGCAAACGCAGCTTTTCCTCAGCAATAAAAAGCATGTGATTTGTGAAAAACCGCTGGCGTCAAACCTGCGTGAAGTCGAAGCCGCCATTGCGCTGGCAAAAGAGAATCAGGTGGTGCTGTTTGAGGCCTTCAAAACCGCCAGCCTGCCAAACTTCATGCTGCTAAAACAGTCACTTGAAAAAGCAGGCAAAATTCATAAAGCCTTTTTTAACTACTGCCAGTACTCCTCCCGCTATCAGCGCTATCTGGACGGGGAAAATCCCAACACCTTTAATCCGGCTTTTTCTAACGGCTCGATCATGGATATCGGTTTTTACGTGCTGGCCTCGGCGGTGGCCCTGTGGGGTGAACCGCAACGCGTGCAGGCATCCGCCAGTTTGCTGGCAAGCGGCGTGGATGCGCACGGTGTCGCGGTGCTGGATTACGGCGATTTCAGCGTCACACTGCAGCACTCCAAGGTGAGCGATTCCGTGGTGCCGAGTGAAATCCAGGGCGAGGCAGGCTCGCTGATCATGGAAAAATTGTCTGAATGCCAGAAGCTTTGCTTTGTACCACGTGGGGGTAAAGCACAGGATCTGACGCAACCGCAGCACATTAATACCATGCTTTATGAAGCGGAAACCTTTGCCCAACTAGTGGAAGACAAGGCCGTTGACCACCCCGCGCTGGAGGTAAGTCGTATCACGGCGAAGCTGGCGACCGAGATCCGGCGTCAGACGGGTGTGGTATTCCCGGCAGATACCGCAGAAGCGGCAGTTAACGCGTAAAGGTATGTAAAACAGATGTTACAGAACATTGACGCCATGAATGTTCTGTCATACTTTGTAACGAGCAAAGGGGAGTAACTTCGTTGCCGGTGGGTCGTCATTACGATGCCTGCCCGAAATATTTTTGAGTTCCGGTCTACGCACCTGCAGCTTGAAAGATAACGGGTAGATATGCATCCGGTCGCCGGGCGTCATCCACATGACGTAAGTGAGACCTTGCCGAAAGGCGAGGACCTATTGCATCTGAAGCAAGCGGCTGACGTCTTTCGACGTTGGCCGTTTTCGTTTCAGGTATTAAGGAATCTTGCTATGAATACCGTTGGTACACCACTGCTGTGGGGCAGCTTTGCGGTTGTTGTTGTTATCATGCTGGCTATCGACCTTCTGCTTCAGGGGCGTCGCGGCGTCCATACGATGACCATGAAGCAGGCGGCCGTCTGGTCCCTGGTCTGGGTTAGCCTCTCTCTTCTCTTTAACGCTGCCTTCTGGTGGTATCTGACGCAGACCGAAGGTCGTGCGGTTGCGGATACCCAGGCGCTGGCGTTCCTTACCGGTTATCTGATTGAAAAAGCGCTGGCGGTCGATAACGTCTTCGTCTGGCTGATGCTGTTCAGCTATTTTGCTGTACCGCCAGCACTGCAACGACGCGTCCTGATCTACGGCGTTCTTGGCGCTATCATTCTGCGTACCATCATGATTTTCGCGGGAAGCTGGCTGATAACCCAGTTCGAATGGCTGCTGTACGTCTTCGGTGCCTTCCTGCTCTTTACCGGTATCAAAATGGCTCTGGCGAAAGAGGATGAAACCGGTATTGGCGAAAAACCACTGGTGCGCTGGATACGCAGCCATCTGCGCATGACCGATACCATTGAGAATGAGCATTTTTTCGTGCGCAAAAACGGTCTGCTGTTTGCCACGCCGCTGCTGCTGGTGCTGATTCTGGTCGAGCTGAGTGACGTCATTTTTGCCGTTGACAGTATTCCGGCGATTTTCGCTGTCACCACCGACCCGTTTATCGTTCTGACGTCGAATCTGTTTGCGATCCTGGGTCTGCGTGCCATGTACTTCCTGCTGGCGGGTGTGGCTGAGCGTTTTACCATGCTGAAATATGGGCTGTCGGTGATTCTGGTGTTCATCGGCGTGAAGATGCTGATTGTCGACTTCTACCATATCCCGATCGCCATTTCGCTGAGCGTAGTTGGCGGGATTTTGCTACTGACGCTGGCGATTAATGCCTGGGTGAATCACCGTAATGATAAGCGTGGACGGGTAGAGTAACGCTTTCGGATGCGGCTACATTGCTCAGATGAATAAGCAACTGGCCGCGATGACCTGTCTGGCTGGAGCGAGGGGGAATATAGGGCTACGCGGATCATTGGGTTTCTCTCATGACTCTCGTTACGCTTCGGCCCTGGTAGGTGTGAACGTACCAGGGCTGGGGCGCTCAGCAGCAGATTATCTGCGCCCCCTTTCCCTCTCTGATACTTGTGAGGTTTTATTCTGAATTTATCTGCCTCAGCTCACTCAAATTTTTCCCGCCTCCTTCAATTCCCTATACTCAGTCAGGATTGACCATAAGGCTCCTATAAATCCAAGGAAAAGTATGCAAACACAACCCGCCAACCACTGGTTGCAACGCATCATGCGTGGCAACATCGTCAAACAGATAATCATTGCGCTGATTATCGGCACCCTGCTTAGTGTCGTCTGGCCTGCGGCTGCACTCGCCGTAGGGCTTCTGGGAAATCTTTTTGTCGGGGCGCTGAAAGCCGTTGCCCCGGTGCTGGTACTGATGCTGGTCATGTCCTCCATCACCAGCCATCAGCAAGGGCAGAAAATCTCCCTGCGCCCGATCCTCTTTCTTTACCTGCTTGGCACCTTTACCGCCGCCCTCGCCGCTGTCGGATGCAGCTTTCTTTTTCCCTCGACGCTGAAACTCAGCGCGGCCGCGAGCGACGTTGTTGCCCCCTCGGGTATAGTGGACGTACTCAAAGGGCTGCTCGCCAGTATGGTCGCCAACCCCATTGATGCCTTGCTAAAAGGCAACTACATCGGAATTCTGGTTTGGGCAGTGGGACTGGGGTTCGCCCTGCGCCACAGCAGCGACACCAGTAAACAGCTGGTAAATGACCTGGCAGAAGCCGTTACCTTTATGGTGACGCTGGTGATTCGCTTTGCGCCATTGGGGATCCTTGGCCTGGTGGCCTCTACGCTTGCGACTACCGGCTTTGAGGCCCTCTGGGGATATGCCCAGCTGCTGATGGTACTGGTGGGTTGTATGTTACTGGTTGCTCTGGTCGTAAACCCACTACTGGTGTGGGTGAAGATCCGCCGTAATCCCTGGCCACTGGTGTTTATCTGCCTGCGTGAAAGTGGGGTCACCGCTTTTTTCACCCGCAGCTCGGCGGCCAATATTCCGGTTAACATGGCGCTGTGCGAAAAACTCGGCCTCAATAAGGACACCTATTCGGTGTCGATTCCCTTAGGGGCCACCGTCAATATGGCGGGTGCCGCGATCACCATTACGGTGCTGACGCTGGCAGCGGTGCATACGCTGGGCATCACTGTCGATGTGCCAACGGCACTGCTGTTAAGCATTGTCGCCTCACTGTGCGCCTGCGGGGCCTCCGGCGTGGCGGGGGGATCGCTGCTACTTATCCCGCTGGCCTGTAATATGTTTGGTATCTCCGCCGATGTCGCCATGCAGGTCGTCGCAGTTGGCTTTATCATTGGCGTGATTCAGGACTCCTGCGAAACCGCCATTAACTCCTCCACCGACGTGCTGTTTACCGCAGCCGCATGCATCGCCGAAGAAAAACGCGGCAGTTAAAAAGAGTTTTGCGCATAAGATGCCCCGCTTAGCGTTGTGCGGGGTTCTCTTTATGCATCGCGGTTTCGACCTTAAACGGGTCGATACCGCGTTTCTGCATCCGCCAGAAGCGAATGATGTTCAGGCCATTCATTATCAAAAAACTGCCCTCAATTAACGTACCGCCAATCGAGCCCAGCCATAAATTGTGCGTAACCCAACAGGCGGTGGAGCACCACATGATGCAGCGCACCTTAAGCCCCTGAAGGCGAAACAGCGCCCAGGTACTGGCCACCGTGCCGATAATGGGCAACAGCTCTACCGGATGATGTAGTTTGATCAGGCCAAAAAAGAGCGTGAGGACGATGAATACCGCCATCACCCATAGCCTGCGGGTATGCATGGAGATGAGAGTACGCACGGCGTTGAGTTCTGCGCTCATGCCCGCAGGCAGTGCGCCCATCAGGAAAAAATGCACGCCAATGGTGGCGCTGTAGAGAGAAAGCTGGAGTTTGAAACGCCTTTCGTCACGGTTAATGAACGTGGTGATACCAATGATAAACGCCAGTACACCCACGCCCTGGGCTAACCAGTACGCACTCATGGAAGATCCTTGTTAACAGATAAAAAAGAAACGGCGCTTCATAATATGAAACGCCGTTTTTAATTTCCACTAGCGTATTACCCAACGAGTATCGTTCTGCAGCCAGGCGGCACATTCAGGAAGCCCCGGAAGCTTACTCAGGTAAGTGACCGGGGTGAGTAAATGTTGCCAATACCGGTGCGGGGCGAGAGCCAAAGGGTAACTACAGCGTTACGCCGCTCTTAAAGATAGCCAGCTCACGGAACTCATTGCGTTCGTTACAGGTCTCTTTACCGTTGGCAAAATCAACAATGACATCGACAAATTCGCTCAGCAGCTGCGGCATGGTTTTGCCATGAATCAACTGACCTGCATCAAAATCGATCCAGTGTTTTTTCTTCGCCGCCAGTTCGCTGTTGGTGGCGATTTTCACCGTCGGGACAAACCCGCCGTAAGGGGTGCCGCGACCAGTGCTGAACAGAACCATGTGGCAGCCCGCCCCGGCCAGAGCACTGGTTGCCACCGCATCGTTACCCGGCGCACTCAGTAAGTTGAGACCGCGAGTTTTCAGGCGTTCACCATAACGCAGCACGTCCACTACCTGACTTGCACCAGCTTTCTGCGTGCAGCCGAGGGATTTCTCTTCAAGCGTGGTGATGCCGCCCGCTTTGTTGCCCGGCGATGGGTTTTCGTAAATCGGCTGATTGTGCGCGATGAAGTACTGTTTGAAGTCGTTGACCATAGTCACTGTTTTTTCAAACGTCTCTTCGTCGCGACAGTGGCTCATCAGAATTTGTTCTGCGCCGAACATTTCTGGCACTTCGGTCAGCACCGTGGTGCCACCATTACTGATGAGATAGTCGGAGAAACGACCCAGCATCGGGTTGGCGGTGATGCCAGAGAGGCCATCAGAGCCGCCACACTCCAGACCAAACTTCAGCTCGCTCAGCTTGCCCGGTTCACGTTTGTCGTGACGCAGGGCCTCGTAGAGTTGGTGCATATGTTCAATGCCCGCCTCCACTTCGTCGTCCTGGTGCTGGCAGATCATAAAGTGGACGCGGGACGGATCGTACTCGCCCAGCGTCTCGCGAAACGCATCCACCTGGTTGTTCTCACAGCCCAGACCAATCACCAGCACCGCGCCCGCATTCGGGTGACGTACCATGTTTTGCAGCATGGTACGGGTGTTGACGTGGTCGTCACCCAACTGGGAACAGCCGTAGGTGTGGCTGAACAGGTGAACGCCGTCAATATCTGCCGCGTTATTTGTCTCTTTCAGAAAACGGGTCTGGATCTGACGGGCAATCCCGTTAACGCAGCCGACGGTTGGCAGGATCCACAACTCATTACGGACCCCAACATCGCCGTTGGCACGGCGGTAGATCTGAACGTCACGATCTCCCGCCGGCGCGTATTGATCAACCAGTTCGGGTTGATAGCTATACTCATCCAAATCGCTCAGATTGGTACGCGCATTGTGCGAATGGATATGTTCGCCTGCGGCGATATCCGTTGTCGCATGACCAATTGGCAGGCCGTATTTAACGACATTTTCACCTTTCGGGATGGCCCTGAGGGCAAACTTATGCCCACGCACCACCGCCTGGCGCAGGCTAACTTCATGACCGTCAACAACGACGTCTGTGCCTTCGGCGAGATCCGCCAGCGCTACCGCGACATTATCCAGCGAGTGGATCTTGATGTATTGCATATCAACCTCAAACGGCCTAGTTCAGTTCAATCGCGAAGTAATCACGCGCATTGTTAAAGCAGATATTTCTTACCATCTCGCCCAGCAGTTGAATGTCTGCCGGTGCTTCGCCTGCATGTACCCAGCGACCAATCATCTGGCACAGGATGCGGCGGAAGTATTCGTGACGGGTGTAAGACAGGAAGCTGCGGCTGTCGGTCAGCATACCCACAAAGCGGCTTAACAGACCAAGCTGTGCCAGTTGGGTCATTTGACGTTCCATACCGTCCTTCTGATCGTTGAACCACCAGCCGGAACCGAACTGCATCTTGCCCGGCATCCCTTCACCCTGGAAGTTACCGATCATGGTGCCCAGCACTTCGTTATCACGCGGGTTCAGGCAGTAGAGTATGGTTTTCGGCAGCAGATTTTCTTCGTTCTGTTTGCTCAGCAGTTTAGACAGCTCTTCTGCCAGCGGGCGGTCATTGATGGAGTCGAAGCCCACATCCGGCCCCAGCAGTTTGAACTGACGCAGGTTGTTGTTACGCAGTGCGCCAATGTGGTACTGCTGAACCCAGCCGCGACGTGCATATTCTGCACCCAGCCAGACCAGCACCGCCGTTTTAAACTGCGCCACTTCATGTTCAGTTAAGTTTTCACCAGCCAGACGACGGGTGAGAATGCTGTCCAGCTCGGACTCACTGGCTTCAGCAAACAGCACCACGTCCAGCGCGTGGTCCGACACCTTACAACCGTGCGCTTCAAAGTGATCCAGGCGTTTTGCCAGCGCGGTTTGCAGATCGGCAAAGCGACGAATGTCGGTATCAGACACTTCGCCAAGCTTACTCATGTAGTCGTTAAAGGTTGCCAGTTCAATGTTGAACGCTTTGTCCGGGCGCCAGCTCGGCAGCACTTTGATGGAGAAAGTGGTGTCTTTAGCAACAGAGGCATGGTGTTCCAGAGAATCGATCGGATCGTCGGTGGTGCCGACCATCTTCACATTCATCTGCTGCATGATTCCGCGAGCAGTAAAGTTATCCTGTGCCAGAAGTTCGTTGCCAAGCTCCCAGATTTCATCTGCTGTTGACGGTGAAAGCAGCTTACCTGTAATACCAAATGGGCGACGAAGCTCAAGATGTGTCCAGTGGTATAACGGGTTACCAATGGTATGCGGTACGGTGGCTGCCCAGGCGTCAAACTTCTCGCGATCGCTGGCATCACCGGTGCAAAGACGCTCAGGTACGCCGTTTGTACGCATCGCGCGCCATTTGTAATGGTCGCCTTTTAACCAGATGTCATACAGGTTTTTAAAGCGGTAGTTATCTGCAATCTGCTGCGGTGGCAGGTGGCAGTGGAAATCAAAAATGGGTTCATCTTTCGCGTAGTCATGGTACAGACGGCGTGCGAATTCGGTATCTAACAGAAAATCTTCGGTCATAAACGGGGTCATTATCGTCTTCCTCTCAACGAGTGCGTCTGATGCTTACCTTAATGCTGACAAAGTTATCACACCAATTTCTATAGGCCGAAGACTTTTTCGTGAGTTAGATCAATAAACGATGACAAATTTTTACAGAAGTGGTTGCCAGAACCCCCGCCAGGGCGCGCCATATCTGGCTTTCCCGCCTGAAGTTAAAAACCACACAAAGAAAAACACTTTTGTGATGTCACTCACCTTTTAAAGTTGTATGACAAGTTATCTTGCTGCCGTCGAATACATAAGCCGACGGAATGCATTGCCGAAACATATGAAATCGGCCTTTACGGTATGGATACCGAATTAAGCACGTTGAATAGCTAGGTTCGGGTTGTTCCGGGATTTTTCCGGTTACGCCCTCCCGTTTTCATCTCCTGACTGCAACCAGGAGGTGACCGCAGAAGCGGAATTCCCATAACGATGAGGTTTACATGCGTAAAATTAAAGGGTTACGTTGGTACATGATAGCGCTGGTGACACTGGGCACCGTGCTGGGTTACTTAACGCGTAACACCATTGCGGCGGCAGCGCCAACGCTGATGCAAGAGTTGAATATCTCCACGCAGCAATACTCTTATATTATCGCTGCCTACTCCGCGGCTTACACCATCATGCAGCCTGTTGCGGGCTATGTACTGGATATCCTCGGTACTAAGGTTGGCTATGCCGTCTTCGCCGTAACCTGGGCTATCTTCTGCGGTGCGACAGCGCTCGCAGGAAGCTGGGGTGGCCTGGCGCTGGCGCGTGGTGCCGTAGGTGCTGCTGAAGCTGCGATGATCCCGGCTGGCCTGAAAGCCGCTTCTGAGTGGTTCCCGGCGAAAGAACGTTCTATCGCAGTAGGCTACTTCAACGTCGGTTCCTCTATTGGTGCCATGATTGCGCCGCCGCTGGTAGTGTGGGCAATCGTCATGCACAGCTGGCAGCTCGCGTTCATTATCTCCGGCGTGCTGAGCTTCGCCTGGGCAATGGCCTGGCTGATTTTCTACAAACACCCGCGCGATCAGAAAAAACTGTCTGAAGAAGAACGCGAATACATCATTGGCGGTCAGGAAGCACAGCACCAGACCTTTAACGGCAAAAAAATGTCCGTTCTGCAAATTCTGGGCACCCGTCAGTTCTGGGGTATCGCTCTGCCACGTTTTCTGGCAGAACCGGCCTGGGGTACGTTTAACGCCTGGATCCCGCTGTTCATGTTTAAAGTCTATGGCTTTAACCTGAAAGAGATCGCCATGTTCGCCTGGATGCCAATGTTGTTCGCTGACCTGGGCTGTATTGTGGGTGGTTACCTGCCGCCGCTGTTCCAGCGCTGGTTTGGTGTGAACCTGATTGTTTCCCGTAAAATGGTTGTGACCATGGGTGCAGTTCTGATGATCGGCCCAGGCATGATTGGTCTGTTCACCAGCCCGTACGTTGCGATTGGCCTGCTGTGTATCGGTGGCTTTGCTCACCAGTCTCTGTCTGGCGCACTGATTACCCTCTCCTCTGACGTGTTTGGTCGTAACGAAGTGGCGACAGCGAACGGTCTGACGGGTATGGCAGCCTGGACAGCAAGTACAATGTTTGCACTGGTGGTGGGTGCCCTGGCAGATACCATCGGCTTTAGCCCACTGTTCGCCGTGCTGGCAGTGTTCGACATCCTGGGTGCGGTCGTCATCTGGACGGTGCTGAAAAGCAAGTCGGCCGCGGAGCTGGAAGCGGAAAAAGCCGCAGTTGGCGGCCCTGCCACTCAGAATTAAAGCTACTCCCCTTGCTATGCAGTCCCCCAGCCGCCCGCCATCATCGGGCGGCTTTTTCTTCCTCTGTTGTGGTGAGAAACACGCAAAAGTGGTATAACAAATCTACTATTGCCATATCTTACCTGGAGCGCATATGGAAATCACCGAATCACGACGTTTGTATCAACAACTTGCCGCTGAGCTGAAGAGCCGTATTGAGCAAGGTGTTTACCTCGTGGGTGACAAACTTCCAGCTGAACGCTTTATTGCCGAAGAGAAAAGCGTCAGCCGCACCGTGGTTCGTGAAGCGATTATCATGCTTGAGGTGGAAGGCTTTGTTGAGGTCCGCAAAGGCTCCGGCATCCACGTTATCTCCAACCAGGCGCGCTATTCACAGGCCCCCGATGAGAATCTGGAATTTGCCAATTACGGCCCGTTTGAATTGCTTCAGGCGCGCCAGCTCATCGAAAGTAATATTGCAGAATTTGCTGCGACGCAGGTCACCAAGCAGGACATCATGAAACTGATGGAGATCCAGGATAACGCGCGCAAAGAAAAATGCTTCCGCGACTCCGAATGGGATCTCCAGTTCCACGTGCAGGTCGCCCTGGCGACACAGAACACCGCGCTGGCAGCCATTGTTGAAAAGATGTGGACTCAGCGCACGCATAACCCGTACTGGAAGAAACTGCACGACCATATCGATCTGCGCACGGTGGATAACTGGTGTGATGACCACGATCAAATCCTTAAGGCTTTGATTCGTAAAGACCCTCATGGTGCTAAAGTCGCCATGTGGCAACATCTGGAAAACACCAAACAGATGCTCTTCAACGAAACCAGCGACGATTTTGAGTTCAACGCTGACCGCTACTTATTTGCTGAAAACCCGGTGGTTCATCTCGACGCTGCGGCGAACGGCGTAAAATAGTCACTCTTATTTCAGGCGTACCGCTCCGATGCGCCTGGCGCTCTTTCAGGGTCAGTAAAAAGTATAGAGTGTCAGCCTGTGTAAATACCCTCGCCTCACCCCTCTTGCGCAAGCAAAATCATTTTCTGACAATGCGTAATTTCTCTGACGCAGAACAGCGGCATTTGTTACAATTAGACGCATTTTGTCTCTGCGTGAGTTAGTACTTGCTCACTACGTTAGTCACCAAAAGTCAGACAGCAGATGTGCCACGAGCGACCATAATGTACTGATTAATAATTTCGCCGTGCTGTTTACGGGTAACCGACGTGACGTAAACCGATGTACCAGGAATCTTGAATGGAACTTTTAAGCCAATTACTTCATGCCCTCTGGAGCCAGGACTTTGAGACCCTGGCTAACCCGTCCATGATAGGCATGCTCTATTTTGTTTTGTTTGTCATTTTGTTTCTGGAAAATGGCCTCCTTCCGGCAGCCTTTTTGCCCGGCGATAGCCTCCTGATTCTTGTCGGTGTGCTGATTTCTAAAGGTGCGATGGGCTTTCCGCAGACGGTAATTTTGCTTACTACCGCCGCGAGTCTGGGATGCTGGTTGAGCTATATACAGGGCAGATGGCTTGGCAATACGCGGATTGTACAAAACTGGCTTTCACACTTGCCGGCCCATTATCACCAGCGCGCACATCATCTTTTTCATAAACATGGCCTGTCAGCGCTGCTGATGGGACGTTTTATTGCTTTTGTTCGTACATTGCTACCAACTATTGCCGGGATCTCGGGTCTTAATAACGCGCGCTTCCAGTTTTTTAACTGGATGAGCGGGCTGTTATGGGTGCTGATACTGACAACACTGGGCTACCTGCTGGGGATTACGCCCGTGTTTCGTAAATATGAAGATCAGCTCATGTCCTGTCTGATGCTGCTTCCTGTCGCGCTACTGGTCATTGGGCTGATTGGCTCGCTCGTCGTGATGTGGAAGAAAAAATACGGTAACCGGGGTTAATATGGAATTGCATCGTCCCTTTGTGCGCGGGCTGATTATGGGCCTGTTTGCGGTGGCACTCTTTGGCATGCTGTTTTACGGCTGGGTTACGCTGCAAAACCGGGAATCCACACTGGCCATACGCCCGATAGCACAAAACGTCAGCGTGCCGGATGGCTTCTCTATCTGGCACCACCTGGACGCAAACGGCATTCATTTCAAAAGTATCACCCCACTGAATGACACCTTACTGATTAAGTTTGAGTCCAGCAGCCAGAGCGCTGCGGCAAAAGCAGTGCTCGACCGCACCTTACCCCAGGGTTACATCATTGCGTTGCAGGATGACGACAGTCAGGCCTCAGCCTGGCTGGTACGCCTGCGTGATACGACCCACCGATTCGGTTAATCTTCCAGGATTCTGAATCTTTTCACTCACTTTGGTGCTTTCGCCTTTTACTTACTATGCTTGAGTAAATGGAACCAGAGTTCGCGTAAAACAACGGAATGCTGGCGCTCCCGGTTATCGCCAGCCAACAATGGAAGGTTTCACGATGAAATATCGCATAGCACTGGCGTTAACCCTTTTGTCATTAAGCGCAGCTTCTCAGGCCGTTTCCCTCTGTCAGGAAAAGGAAAACGAGATCCAGCGCGAAATCAGCTACGCCGAAAAGCATAACAATCAGAGCCGTATTGACGGGCTGAACAAAGCGCTACACGAAGTACGTGACAACTGTTCTGACAGCCAGTTACGCGCCGACCATAAGCGTAAGATCACTGAGCAAAAAGAAGAGATTGCTGAGCGTCGCCAGGACTTAGCTGAGGCGAAAGAGAAAGGCGATGCGGACAAAATAAGTAAACGCGAGCACAAGCTGAAAGAGGCCGAGTCTGAACTTAAGGCGCTGGAGGCGCGTGACTACTGATTTAATGGAAGTTAACACTCACTCACCTGGAGAGAACGATGTCTAAAGATACCAATACAGACTATTTGCGCGCTGAGTTGAAATCCCTGGCGGATACCCTGGAAGAAGTGCTGAGCACCTCCGGGGATAAATCGAAAGAAGAGTTGAGTAAACTTCGCGGCAAAGCGGAAAAAGCCCTGCAGGAAAGCCGTTATCGTCTGGGTGAAACCAGCGACATTATCGCCCGCCAGACCCGTGAAGCCGCGGCTAAAACCGACGAATACGTTCGTGATAACCCGTGGACCAGCGTCGGGATCGGTGCAGCCGTTGGTGTCGTGTTAGGCGTGCTGCTGACGCGTCGTTGATTATGGCGGATCTACGACAAACACAAGGGCCTGCCAAAAGCGTTTTGGGCATCGGGCAGCGCATGGTTTCCATCGTTGTTGAAATGGTGGAAACGCGTCTCCGGCTTGCAGTGGTGGAGCTGGAAGAGGAGAAGGCTAACCTCTTTCAGTTGCTGCTGATGGTCGGGTTTACCATGCTGTTCGCCGCGTTTGGCCTGATGAGCCTGATGGTGCTTATCATCTGGGCTATCGATCCTCAATACCGCCTTAATGTGATGATCGGCACCACCGTGGTACTGCTGGTCGGTGCGCTTATTGGTAGTATCTGGACGTTACGCAAAGCCCGTCAGTCTACAATCCTGCGCCATACGCGCCAGGAGCTGGCAAACGATCGTTCGTTGCTGGAGGATGACAAGTCATGAGCACGAAAGCCGAGCGTTTAAAACGTAAAGCCCGGCTGCTCAGTGAAATTCAGCAGCAGCGGCTCGATTTAACCGCCTGTCGCCGCGACTGGCTTGATGCTACCGGTGCTTATGACCGCGGCTGGAATACTTTTCTTAGCCTGCGTTCCTGGGCGCTGGTAGGCAGTAGCCTGATGGCAGTATGGGGTGTACGGCATCCTAACCGCCTGATGCGCATTGCAAAGCGTGGACTTGGCGCCTGGAGCGTCTGGCGGCTGGTAAAATCTACGCTTGATCAACAACGTCGTTAACGCTGGTATCGCCTCTGCAACCTGCTTGCAGAGGTTTTCGCCCTCTTCTCACTCTTCCCCTGAACGCCGCGAAAGCCGAAACACGCTTTTTCGCTTCTTATGCCGTGATAACTCACTCAGAATCTTTGATGAAGTTCGACAGTTTTCCTTGCTAACAATCCCCCTCCGCCCCGTTTACTATCCTCTCCATTGACAGCATACATGCGGCTTTTGCCCATATATGCGCACTTTACAACGGCTGTGGCCACTAAGGTTCCCTGGAGAGAAAGATGAAAAAATTAGAAGATGTTGGTTTGTTAGTTGCTCGTATTTTAATGCCCATTCTGTTTATCAGCGCAGGCTGGGGCAAAATTTCTGGTTATGCCGGTACGCAGCAGTACATGGAAGCGATGGGCGTACCCGGATTTATGCTGCCACTGGTTATTCTGCTTGAGTTTGGCGGCGGTCTGGCCATCCTGTTTGGTTTCCTGACCCGTACCACAGCGCTGTTTACTGCGGGCTTCACGCTGCTGACCGCATTCATCTTCCACAGCAACTTTGCAGAAGGTATGAACTCACTGATGTTCATGAAAAACCTGAGCATCGCGGGCGGTTTCCTGCTGCTGGCCATCACCGGACCAGGCGCTTTCAGCATCGACCGCGTACTGAATAAAAAGTGGTAAGCGCTCTATACTGAAAAGAACAGATTAGAAAGCGAGGAGATCTCTCCTCGCTTTTGCCATTTAAAGGAGAAACAGAATGGGACAACTGATTGATGGGGTGTGGCACGACACCTGGTATGACACCAAATCGACGGGGGGACGCTTCCAGCGCTCGGTTTCGGCATTTCGCAACTGGCTGACGGCGGATGGCAGCGCCGGTCCTTCCGGTGAAAGTGGCTTCGCTGCGGAAAAAGACCGTTATCACCTCTATGTTTCTCTCGCCTGCCCCTGGGCACATCGCACGCTTATTATGCGTACCCTGAAAGGGCTCGAATCCTTCCTGCCCGTCTCGGTCGTCAATCCGTTGATGTTTGAGAATGGCTGGACCTTTGATGACAATTTCCGTGCGGCTACGGGAGATTCTCTTTATCAGCACGAATTTCTCTACCAGCTCTATCTGCATGCCGACCCCCACTACACGGGTCGGGTCACGGTCCCGGTGTTGTGGGACAAGCAGAACCACACGATTGTGAGTAACGAATCCGCTGAAATCATTCGTATGTTCAATACCGCCTTCGATGCCCTTGGTGCGCGCGCTGGCGATTATTATCCTGTGGCGCTGCGCCCGCAGATAGATGAGTTGAACAGCTGGATCTACGACAATGTTAACAATGGTGTCTACAAGGCTGGCTTTGCCACCAGTCAGCAGGCTTACGACGAAGCCGTTGAAAAGGTGTTTGAATCACTGGGTCGGCTGGAACAAATTCTGGGGCAGCACCGTTACCTGACGGGCGATCAACTGACCGAAGCCGATATTCGCCTGTGGACTACGCTTGTGCGTTTTGACCCGGTGTATGTGACCCACTTTAAATGCGATAAGCACCGCATCAGTGACTACCTTAATCTGTATGGCTATCTGCGCGATATTTATCAGATGCCGGGTATCGCTGAGACGGTCAATGTTGAGCACATCCGCAACCACTACTACCGCAGCCATAAAACCATCAACCCGACGGGCATTATTTCTGTAGGTCCGTGGCAGGATCTGAATGAACCCCACGGGCGCGATATGCGCTTTTCATAATCTCCCCATCAGGGCGCTAACCGGCGCCCGAAAAATCTCCCCGCACGCTATTTTTTGCCGTCCGTTTTGCTATTCGCTAAAAAAGAGAGAATACGGCTGGCGTATGTAGGTCAGCAGGAGGCTGGATAAAGAAAACCACTTCGGGCCCATGCCGGAAGCGGCTTTATAAAGGATGAGGTCGGGAGGTTATTTTCCGGAGAACAGTTTTGGAATTTCGCGCAGGCACCACGCCTTCGCTTCCCCCATACTGTCACGTCGCCAGGCCATGATAATGTCCACTTCGCTGGTGTATTCCGGACTGACCACGCGCAATCGCCCTTCAGCGATATCCTGTTCAACCAGCGGATAAGGCATGGTAGCAACACCCAGCCCTGCCAGCAGCGCCTGACGTTTATCTTCGATGGTGCTCACGGTGAGTCGCGGCTGTTTGTCCAGCAGCTGCACGGTCAGTACCGGGCGCTCACGGGCGGTATCCGCCACCGCCACGCCGCGGTATTTCACACGCGTCACCTCAGAGAGTGGTTCCGGCTCCTGGTGAATGGGATGATCCGGGGCCGCGACATAAACATTCAGCACCTTATAGAGCTTGCGGGAGTTTATCTCTGAGGAGGAGCGAAAATGCATATCGGGCGCAATAACAATATCGGCCCGCCCCTGCTCCAGCCGCTCCCAGGCACCTGCCAGCACTTCTGTAATGATTGAAAGTTGCGTGTTCGCTTTGTTAGCCAGCTTCTCAACCAGTGGGTAAATTTCATGCGTAGGCACCAGCGCTTCAGTCACCAGCGTCAGGTGAGTTTCCCATCCGCGCGCCAGGGCTTCAGCATCTGTTGTCAGTTTGTCGGCAGCTTCCAGCAGAACGCGACCACGCTCCAGCAGCATCCGCCCGACATTCGTAAATTTTGTTCGATGACCGGAGCGGTCAAACAGCACCACATCCAGCTCTTCTTCCAGTTTTTGCATGGTGTAACTGAGTGCTGAGGGTACACGCCCCAGTTCATCTGCCGCTGCCGCAAAGCTACCACGTCGGTCGATTGCATCCATCACGCGCAGCGCTTCGAGCGTAAGTGCCCTGTCTTTCGCCATTTTTTGTTCTCATTCAGGAAATTTGAACATACCGGGCAGAATATCTGGCTAACAATGAAGCGTCCATACCTTTACCATTGTTTTAGTGTAAAGAGAGGTCAAGAATTATGATTATTACCCGAACAGCCAAACAATGCGGTCAAGCCGACTTCGGCTGGCTACAGGCCCGCTACACCTTTTCCTTTGGACATTACTTTGACCCGAAACTTTTGGGCTACGCCTCCTTACGCGTTCTGAACCAGGAGGTGCTCGCACCTGGCGCATCGTTCCAGCCGCGAACCTACCCTAAAGTGGATATCCTTAATCTGATCCTCGAGGGCGAAGCGGAGTACCGTGACAGCGATGGCAACCATGTGCAGGTTAAAGCAGGCGAGGCGATCCTGATTGCGACTCAGCCTGGCATCAGCTATAGCGAGCATAACCTGAGTAAGGATAAGTCCCTGACCCGTATTCAGTTATGGCTTGATGCCTGTCCTGAACGTGAAAATTCCACGGTGCAAAAAGTCGCCGTGCATCCGGAGCCACGCCAGTTACTGGCCTCACCGGATGGCAGTGAAAACAGTCTGCAACTACGCCAGCAGGTGTGGGTACACCACATTGAGCTGCAAAAAGGTGAAACGCTGAGTTTTCAGTTACATGGCCCGCGCGCGTACCTGCAATCAATCCACGGCACCGTACATGCGGTAACGCCGTGTGAGGCAAAAGAAGCGCTGACCTGCGGAGACGGTGCATTTATTCGTGATGAAGCTAACGTTACGCTCGTCGCCGATACGCCGCTTCGCGCTTTGCTGATAGATTTACCGGTGTGAGCCGGTCAAAGGAGTAAATATGCACACATTAACCAGCACGCGTCATTCAACGCCCTCCGGGGCCCAGCGGGAAAAAACAAAAACAAGCAAACCCTTTAGCTTTGAAGAGATGTTGAGCGAACTGGAAGCCATCGTCGCTGACGCAAGCCTTAAGCTGGCAGAAGAAGAGAGGGCCTGAAAGGCCCCCTTTTTTATGCGCGCTTCGCGCCCTCCGATGATCGACCAGGCTGCGGAATTAAGAAACCTTCCTCGCCATGATTTCGATTATCTGCCGGTCAGTCTGCAGCATTGACTGGCAGGCCAGCGAGCACAAGTTAGCGATAGACTGCTCAACGTTGCTCGCCACTATCCCTTCGTTGCCGGTGACGGCGGAGTCATCCAGCGCCATCAGCACCGCTTTCCAGGCAGAAGAGGCGCTGGTAGAGACTTTCATTGCGCAACTGTTGGATGCGCCGTCACATATCATTCCGCTGATATCGCCAATCATGCTGCTTATTGCCATAGAGAGGGTGTTGTACCCGCCGCCCATTAGCCATGCCATACCTGCCGCAGCGCCCATGGCTGCCGTTGTTGCCGCGCAAAGCGCGGACAAACGTGGCAACTGATGATGAATATAAATAGCGCACAAATGCGACAGCATCAACGCACGCGCCAGCCGCTCCTCATCCGCGCCAACATGTTCCGCCACTACCATTACCGGCATTGTTGCGACAATACCCTGATTGCCGGACCCCGAATTACTCATCGCAGGAAGCGTTGCCCCACCCATACGGGCATCCGAGGCGGCGCTGGTTCGGATGAGAATGGCAGTGAGCAAATCGTCAGACAACAGGCCGCTGGTGCATTTCTTTTGCAGCGTTGCGCCAATATGCAGCCCCCACTGGCCGCTTAACCCTTCCTCTGAGAGCGCCCCGTTGAGCCTTGCCGCCTCAAGAATAAAGCGGATCGAATCGAACGACACCGCATTGATGAAAGCCAGAATCTCCTCCAGCGAGGTCTGCGACAACACACTGAGCGGCGAAGGCCGGGTCGTTTGCTGGCTACAATTATCGCGGGTAAAAACTACAGCTTTGTTGGTTTCGATCCGCACAACGTTGGTGTGATCGCCAACGATCGTCACGCAGGCCCAACTGCTGGTGCTGTAAACTTTGGCCCGAGAGAAAAGGATATCGTCACAGGGCTCCTGCAATTTGACGGTCACCCGTCCTGCTTTGAGCATCGCTTTCGCTTTCGCAATCTGCTGCTCAGTAGCACTTTTCAGCACCTCCAGTCCGGCTTTGCCATCACCGCCGATGGCACCGAGCGCCGCCGCGACAGGCAAGCCGACCATTCCGGTGCCGGGCACCGTCACGCCCATACCATTTTTCATTAAGTTTGGCGAAACCCAGGCATCAATGCGCTCAATTTCCCCTTCAATTTCCGACGCCGCCACGGCAGCCGCCAGCGCCAGAGAAATGGGCTCCGTACATCCCAGCGCAGGTTTTACTTCCTCTTTGACTGCCAGGATAAAACGCTGCCACAACGGATTCATTGTCGATTCGACCATAACAATAACCTTACTCTCAGGGGATTAAGCGAATGCCAGGAATGGCGAGACGCAAAGCAGCAAACCAGTGAAGATAATCAGATACAGAGAAGCGCCTTTGTATTTATGCAGTGCCGGAACTTTATAGACCAGCCAGGCCGGGATCAGGCATCCCACCATGCCAAAAATGGGGCTACAAATAGAAGTGAAGCTCAGGACAGGTGCATTCAGAACGATAGCGCTCCAGGCCAGCAGGATGGCGAACACCATGATGCCGCGCTGTACCGTTTTTTCTTTAATTTTCTCGACGGGCATATTGCGACGCAGAATATTCATCACAATCCCTTGGGTGGCTTCGCGAAAACCTAAATAGACACCGAAGAATGCCGTCATGACGGCGAAAATATTAAGGATTACGCTGACAACTTTTACCCATCCGGCGCCTGCTCCGCTAATAAACTGCGCGGCAATTGCCAGCGCGGAAATATTCTGCTCGTAGGCTTTTACAGCTTCGTCGTGGCCCATCGCCAGAGTAAATGAAACGGCATAGAAGAAGACGGTGACAAACAGAATGCCAAACGCAACATTCATCGCCCGCAGGGCTTTATGACGAGCAACCTCAATAGATTTCTCACGTGAACGGTAAGAAATCACCATTGGGCTTAGGGTCTGAATAAAGAGGATCGAGGTCAGTGTAAAGGGTAGCGTAATAATGGCATTTTTAATTAGCAGCGCGACTGGTGGCAGCGACCCAATGTTATAGAGATGCCACATACCAATCATTGATAACCCTAATGCCGCAACAACCAGGAGTTTGGTTAATACCATTCCGGTCGAAATTTTAAAAAGTAGTTTTTCGCCGCGTGAGGAGATGGCAACCAGAATGCAGATCAGCACCAGCCCATAGAAGGGGCTATCTGAGAGCAGGCCTTCCGTGACACCGAAGGTTTGCAGATAGGAGGCGCTGTCGTTGGTAATAGCAGTGGAATAGACAAACATCCAGATTACCAGCATGACAAAATAGAGTGCGCCTAACAGAACACCCCAGTTTTTACCCAGATACCCACTAATCACGCTCGGGTAATCTTTACACTCCGGAGATTCCGCCAGGGTATTTATAAATAAACGTTGAAAAAGATACATTGCCGGATAGCCAATAACCGAGGAGAGTAAAAATACCCATAACCCCATTAATCCAACCTGTACCGGAAGAAAAACGATCCCTGCACCAATGGCCATGCCGATACTCATAATAACCCAACCAGTATCAGTGCTGTCGAATTTAATTGCTTCCCGCCATTCACTTTCAGTCATTCCCGCCCGATAAACTGAAGTTGATGCGTTGATAGTTCCATTATTAATTATTGCTTTATCCATAATATTTTCGCTCAAAGTAAAAATAAAAATTTTTATTATTTGTTTCCGCAACAAGGCGATATGCGGCACGAAAAAAATGCAGGCGAGTTATTGGAATGAATAAATCATACGCGCAGGGAAAGAGAAAAACTTCACAATAACGATGCCATACAACGGCAGAATTAATAAAAATTTTCTACAAAATAGAATTTTTAGACCCTTTCATTCTATTTTTGAGCGAGATCACAACGAAAGAACACTCTATTTTCTGTCCCCTGAAAAAGGTGTTACCTATCGATACTCTTCCTGGTGCCACCGTTACTTTAATCCGTGGCGCATCGCTTACGCTTACCTGTAGCGGTCGCCCTCTTCCAGGCTCTCCTCAAAACCATACGGGTTTCGCCGGGACAGTGCGCGCTTTATGGGTTATCCAGCAACGATGTGCCGTAGGAGTTATCGACCGTACATAACCAGCGGCCATCGGCTTCAGCGCGAAAGACATAGGTCGCCCGCCGGGTTGTGTCGACCATGCCGCCTTTCCCGTCCGGGTAACGCAGCAGCGTCTCCATAATGACGAGCGCGTTGCCTGCCCCCTCAATCACCTGCATCTCACCTTGTTCCACCACCAGCGTTCCCTGGAAGTAATCCGCGATGGCGATAAATGCTTTACGGATGTTCTCTTTGCCACGGGCAATCATGCCGGGCCGGATGACCAGAGCAGCATCTTCTGCGTAATAGGTCAGCAGCGTGTCGTAGTCTTTCGCTGAAATCGCCTTATCGCAGGCGTCGATGATTTGCCGTAAAGGGTGCGAGCTCATAGCGGATTCCCGTTTATTACCTGGTGAGGTCAGTAGAACATGGTTGCGAGGAGATGTAACGCCGTGTTGCGCTGAGCTACCGGAAATGGGGAGGATGCGTGCTATGTTCCCCCTCACCCCAGCCTTCTCCCCAAGGGGGCGAATGGGCCCCAGTAATGTCACGTTTACAGCGATAAAACTGCTCAATGAGAATAAAACAGTTACCGCGATGAGAGGGTCCGGCTGAAAATCGACGACGCGTATCCGTAGGGCCGGGGCGACGCGCAGGGATGCGCGGCGAGGGCGGCTTTACAGGGAGGTTTCCTCCGCCCGTCCCCGATAAGCCTGAAGGATTAAGCATCGTGGACCGCGAAGCGGCGATTTTCCTGGCCGGGAGCCCGGGTCGCCAGGGGGGTGGCGGTGAACCACCCTGGCACGTTCACGGGTTCTGGAGCTACAGAGAAGTAAGGAATATAAGGTGAACGGAATGACCATCAGAGCCGCATGTTCCCCTCACCCCAGCCCTCTCCCCAGGGGGGCGAATGGGCCTTCGGGCAACGTTTTCCCCGGACACAAAAGCAAAAAAACCCACCGAAGCGGGTTTTTGCCTGAATAGAGTCGAAACTGACCGATAAGCCGCTTTCTTTTCGTAAAAAACGTCGTTGGACAGCCATTCAACTTTTCAGACGATACAAAAGCAAAAACCCGCCGAAGCGGGTTTTGACCTGAAAAGTTCGAAGCTGACCGATAAGCCGGGTTCTGTCGTGGACAGTCATTCATCTAGGCCAGCAATCGCTCACTGGCTCAAGCAGCCTACCCGGGTTCAGTACGGGCCGTACCTTGTGAACCCCTATTTGGCCTTGCTCCGGGTGGAGTTTACCGTGCCACGGACTGTTACCAGCCGCGCGGTGCGCTCTTACCGCACCCTTTCACCCTTACCTGATCCCACTTGCGTGGGCCATCGGCGGTTTGCTCTCTGTTGCACTGGTCGTGGGTTTCCCCCCCAGGCGTTACCTGGCACCCTGCCCTATGGAGCCCGGACTTTCCTCCCCTCCGCCCGTCTCCCCCGAAGGAGGACGACGACGAAGCGGCGACTGTCTGGTCAGCTTCGGCGCGCAGTATAGAAGGTTTACGCCCTGATGTCACCCCTCAGTCAGCATGCCCACCCGCAAAGTGGCGGCAATATTGCGTGAGGCGCGATAGATGTTATCAAAGGCTCCGCGAAACGCCTCTTCCAGTGTACCGATGCTGGTCAGTACGCTGAACACCGCATCGATACCATACTGGTGAACAACGCCGACATCACGCGTCAGGCTACCGGCAATACCAATCACCGGCTTGTGGTATTTTTTCGCCACATTGGCTACCCCCACCGGCACTTTGCCGTGGATGCTCTGGCTGTCGATACGACCCTCGCCGGTCACCACCAGGGTGCAGTCATGGATATGCTCTTCCAGATTCAGCGCCTGGGTGACAATTTCGATGCCGCTACGCAACTCTGCGCCAAGGAATGCCATTAAGGCCGCCCCCATACCGCCCGCCGCGCCGGAGCCAGGTACATTTTTCACATCGACATTCAGCGACTTTTTGATGACCTCAGCGTAGTGGCTAAGGTTGCGATCCAGTTCGACGATCAGCGCTTCCGTCGCCCCTTTTTGTGGCCCGAAAATACGCGATGCGCCCTGCTCACCGGTGAGCGGGTTGGTTACATCACATGCCACCCGAATAGTGCAGCTACTCAGGCGCGGATCCAGACCGGCGATATCAATGGAGTTCAGGCTCATCAGGCTGCCACCGCCATTACCGATCTCGGTGCCGTTTGCATCACATAGTCTGGCGCCCAGCGCCTGCACCATGCCCGCTCCACCGTCATTCGTGGCGCTGCCGCCAATGCCAATAATGATATTTTTTGCCCCCTGTTCCAGCGCATGCAGAATAAGTTCCCCGGTGCCGCGCGAAGTGGTAATTAAGGGGTTACGTAACTCAGGAGGCACGAGTGCCAGTCCGCTCGCCGCAGCCATTTCAATGAAGGCAGTTTTTCCGTCACCGGAAATGCCCCAGTTGGCGTTAACGGTTTCACCTAATGGACCGGTGACACTCGCGGTTTGCAATGTACCTTTTGTGGCGGCAATCATGGCCTCAACCGTTCCTTCACCGCCGTCCGCGACCGGAACTGAAACGTATTGAGCATCCGGGAAAATTTCCCGAAATCCTTTTTCTATCGCCTGGGCTACTTCGGTAGCAGAAAGGCTTTCTTTATAAGAGTCTGGGGCGATTACGATTTTCATAGTTGATTAGCCTGACATTGCCGCGCAAGGCATACACCCCCCTCTTGTGGCGATACACATCTGTTACCTGCCATGAGGGTGGCGTATAAGAAATCCAGGGCGCGGTGCCGCGCCCGTCTTGTTAGCGAGAGATCTCTACTTTCGCCAGTTTTTCGTAGTAGCACGCGATAGCGCTATGGTCGTCGTTGCCATGACCATCAGCACGCAGCGCCTGCATCATTTCCATCACCGCAGCAGTCAGCGGCAGCTGAGCGCCCACACCATGCGAGGTATCCAGCGCATTGGAGAGATCTTTAATGTGCAGATCGATACGGAAGCCCGGTTTGAAATTGCGGTTCAGTACCATCGGTGCTTTTGCTTCCAGCACGGTGCTGCCTGCCAGACCACCACGGATGGCTTCAAACACCAGCTCCGGGTTAACGCCCGCTTTGGTGGCCAGTGAGAGCGCTTCAGACATGGCAGCAATGTTCAGCGCAACGATGACCTGGTTTGCCAGTTTGGTGACGTTACCCGCACCGATATCACCGGTATGAACCACAGAACCCGCCATCGCTTTCAGCAGATCGTAGTATTTGTCGAACAGCGCTTTGTCACCGCCAACCATCACGGACAGGGTGCCGTCGATAGCTTTCGGTTCGCCGCCACTTACCGGGGCATCCAGCATGTCGATGCCTTTTGCTTTCAGGCCTTCGCTGATTTCACGGCTGGCCAGTGGCGCAATGGAACTCATGTCGATAAGAACAGTGCCAGGTTTAGCCCCTTCCACGATGCCACCCTCACCCAGCGCCACCTCTTTCACGTGGGGGGAGTTTGGCAGCATGGTGATGATCACATCACACTGTTCTGCAATGGCCTTCGCGCTGGTTGCAGATTGCGCGCCAGCGGCAACCAGTTCGGCAACCACGTCGCTGTTGCGGTCAGAGACCACCAGTGAGTAACCTGCTTTAATGAGGTTTTTACTCATTGGTTTACCCATGATACCCAGGCCAATGAAACCAACTTTCATCGTCATAATTGCGTCTCTCTCTTTATTCAATGGTGGTGTGATTATTTTTTAAAGGTATCAGCCAGTCGCTGCGTGCCAGCGCGGAACACGCCCAGATCGCTGCCAACGGCAACAACGGTCGCGCCCCATTCCAGATAACGGCGCGCATCAGCTTCGACAGGGGCCAGGATACCGCTCGGTTTGCCATGTGCTTTTGCACGGGCAAAAATGTGTTGAATGGTGCGCTGGACTTCCGGGTGCGCAGCATTACCGATGTAACCCAGGGTGGCGGCAAGATCGCTCGGACCAACGAATACACCGTCAACGCCCTCGGTTTCGAGGATGGCGTCGAGGTTATCCACGCCCTGCTGACTTTCGATCTGCACGATGATGGTGATGTTCTTGTTCGACTGTGCAAAGTAATCCGGCACGGTACCGAACATGTTGGCCCGGTGAGATACAGACACACCGCGAATACCTTCTGGCGGATAGCGGGTAGCAGACACCGCGCTTGCCGCTTCTTCAGCCGTTTCCACGAACGGCACGAGGAAATTATAAAAACCGATATCCAGCAGACGTTTGAATACAATCGGATCGTTGGTCGGAATACGCACGACCGGCGCGCTTGTACTGCCTTTCAGCGCCATCAACTGCGGTACAAAAGAGAGCACGTCGTTAGGGGCGTGTTCACCGTCCAGAAGCAGCCAGTCAAACCCTGCCAGCCCAAGAACTTCGGTACTGATGTGACTGCCCAGCGCCGACCAACAACCGATCTGAACCTGATTAGCCGCCAGTGCAGCCTTAAATTTGTTCGGGAAAATATCGTTACTCATCTTTTGCACCTTAAAAATTTGTCGTTGCTTACTTTTTCAATTCCATACGTTTGATGTCGCCGACCACGAACAGGTAGCACACCATCATCATCAGGGCCGAACAGCCGACAAAGACCAACGCACCGTTGAAAGAATGCAACTCTTTGACCATGTATCCAATTGCTAACGGAGTAACAATGGACGCCACATTACCGAACACGTTAAACACGCCGCCGCACAGACCGACTATTTCTTTCGGTGCGACATCGGAGATAACAGGCCAGCCCAACGCGCCAAAGCCTTTTCCGAAGAATGCCAGCGCCATCAGCGCGATGACCAGCACGGTGTTATCAGTGTAATTACACAGAATGATGCTGGAAGCCAGCAGCATCCCCAGCACAATCGGCAGCTTACGAGCAACGGTCAAAGAGTGACCGCGCTTGATAAGGTAGTCAGAGAAGAGGCCGCCTAACACACCGCCACCAAAGCCGCAGAGCGCTGGGATGGAGGCAACGAATCCCACTTTCAGAATCGACATCCCTTTCTCCTGCACCAGGTAGATAGGGAACCATGTCAGGAAGAACCAGGTAATGGTGTTCAGGAAGTACTGACCAAAGAACACGCCAAGCATCATGCGGTTAGACAAAAGCTGCTTGATGTAATCCAGTTTCGGGCCTTTCTGGCCGCCGTCGGTTTTCTTGTGATCCATATCGACGACTGCGCCATTGGCTGAAATGTAATCCAGCTCCTCACGGCTCATGCGAGGATGGTCAGTAGGGTTATGCATGTACTTAACCCAGATGGCGGTCAGTACGAAGCCCATTGCACCCATTACGGTAAACACATGTTCCCAGCCCCAGGCAAAGGTCAGATAACCCAGCAGTGGAGAGAACAGCGCCAGAGAGAAGTACTGCGCAGAGTTAAAAATGGCGGATGCCGTTCCACGCTCTTTCGCCGGGAACCAGGCCGCCACAATACGGGCGTTTGCCGGGAAGGAAGGCGCTTCAGAGAAGCCCAGCATAAAACGCATCAGGAACATGGAGATACCAGCCCACGCAATCGGGAAGACATCAACAAAGCCCTGCAGGAAGGTAAAGAGAGACCAGAAAAAGAGGCTATAGGTATACACTCTTTTAGAGCCAAAACGGTCAAGCAGCCAGCCGCCTGGAATCTGCATCAGCAGATAGGCCCAGCCAAACGCAGAAAAGATATACCCCATGGAGACTGAGTCCAGCTGCAACTCCTTCGCCACATCCGTTCCTGCAATAGAAAGTGTTGCACGATCCGCGTAGTTAATTGCTGTTACGATAAATATAATCAGCAATATTAAATAGCGGGTTGGAATACTCCGTTTCACTTCAATGTTATTTTGTACAGACATAGGAACACCTCAGGCACTTCTTAATTTAGAAATTTAATTATTTTAATGTGTGAGTTACCTGACTTATTAATAAGCGTTCGCAGCGAATTATCAGGTAAGGGCATATTCAAATTTATTACTGCTCAGTATAATCATCGTCCAACGCCCGTGCATTGGGTTGTTGCTCAATTTTGACAGGAGAGAACAAGATTATTTTGAGCATATGCACATACGCCTGGGCGCTGATGCACAGATCTTACTATTACCCCCCAGACGGGACGGGCAATCGCAAAAATAAGTGATTTAGATCACATTTTAATATTTGAACTCCTGACATTCTTATTTCATCGAACGAGGTTTTAATTTCTGAAAATTACAGAGTCGTTTCTACTTTATTTCTTTTGAGTAATGCATCGTACAGTTAGCTGGAGATTATCTGACAATGGCCGACATTGAAATTAGACAGCAGTCGCCTACGGCGTTTTATATTAAAGTACATGAGACCGACAACGTCGCGATCATCGTTAATGACAATGGTTTGAAAGCGGGAACACGTTTCCCGGACGGGTTAGAGTTAATTGAACACATCCCGCAAGGCCATAAAGTTGCGCTGGTAGATATTCCACATCACGGTGAGATCATTCGTTACGGTGAAGTCATCGGCTATGCGGTACGTGATATTGCGCGTGGTAGCTGGATCGACGAATCCACAGTTGAGCTGCCCAAAGCACCACCACTGAATACGTTACCTTTAGCGACTAAAGTGCCAGAAGCACTGCCGCCACTGGAAGGCTATACCTTTGAAGGCTACCGCAACGCGGACGGCAGCGTCGGTACTAAAAACCTCCTCGGCATCACCACCAGCGTGCATTGCGTAGCTGGCGTGGTTGACTATGTGGTGAAAATCATCGAACGCGACCTGCTGCCTAAATACCCGAACGTCGATGGCGTGGTCGGTCTGAACCATCTTTACGGATGTGGTGTGGCCATTAACGCTCCGGCAGCCGTGGTGCCAATCCGTACCATTCATAACATTTCGCTGAACCCGAACTTCGGTGGCGAAGTGATGGTTATCGGTCTTGGCTGTGAAAAACTGCAACCGGAGCGCCTGTTGCAGGGCACCGATGATGTGCAGGCTATTCCGGTGGACAGCGCAAGTATTGTGCGTCTGCAGGACGAACATCACGTGGGCTTTCGCTCTATGGTGGATGACATTCTGCAAGTGGCTGAACGTCACCTGGCGAAACTCAATCAGCGTAAGCGCGAAACCTGCCCGGCGTCTGAGCTGGTCGTAGGCACCCAATGTGGGGGGAGCGATGCGTTCTCCGGCGTGACCGCCAACCCGGCAGTCGGTTTTGCCTCAGACTTGTTTGTGCGCTGCGGTGCGACCGTGATGTTCTCTGAAGTGACCGAAGTGCGCGATGCTATCCATCTGCTGACGCCACGTGCGGAAACGGAAGAAGTCGGTAAACGCCTGCTCGAAGAGATGGCCTGGTACGACAACTACCTGGACATGGGTAAAACTGACCGTAGCGCCAACCCTTCTCCGGGGAACAAAAAAGGCGGTCTGGCTAACGTGGTGGAAAAAGCGCTGGGCTCTATCGCCAAATCCGGCAAAAGCGCCATTGTTGAAGTGCTCTCGCCGGGCCAACGCCCGACCAAACGAGGCTTAATTTATGCAGCAACCCCGGCGAGTGACTTCGTCTGTGGTACGCAGCAGGTGGCTTCCGGTATCACCGTTCAGGTCTTCACGACCGGTCGCGGTACACCGTATGGCCTGATGGCGGTGCCGGTCATCAAGATGGCGACCCGTACTGAACTGGCCAACCGCTGGTTTGACCTGATGGACATTAACGCGGGCACAATCGCAACAGGCGAAGAGTCCATCGAGGATGTGGGCTGGAAACTGTTCCACTTCATCCTGGATGTGGCGAGTGGCCGTAAGAAAACTTTCTCGGATCAATGGGGTCTGCACAACCAGCTGGCGGTGTTCAACCCTGCTCCGGTGACCTGATTCATCATTATAAAAATCTCATCGTATTTTTAGCATGGCTCCGGCCATGCTTTTTTTATGGCTGAATCAGCGTTGCAAACAGGCATGGCTGACGAGATACAGATACCTTACTCGCCCTGCTGCTCCAGGGCGTACTTATAGAGCGCGTTTTTCTTCACACCGTGAATTTCCGCCGCCAGCGCCGCCGCCTTTTTCAAAGGCAACTCGGCCTGCAGCAACGCCAGGGTGCGCAGGGCATCGGCAGGCAGTGCTTCTTCTTGCGCTTTATGCCCTTCGACAATCAGCACCATCTCGCCTTTACGACGGTTCTCATCCTCTTTGACCCACGCCAGCAGTTCGCCAACCGGGGCACCGTAAATGGATTCCCAGGTTTTGGTCAGCTCACGGGCCAGAACGACGTAACGCCCTTCCCCCAGCACCGTCACGATATCTTCCAGGCTTTCCAGCAGGCGGTGGGTGGACTCATAAAAAATCAGGGTACGTGGTTCAGTTTCAATGGCTTTCAAGGCATCCCGACGGCCTTTGGATTTAGCGGGCAAGAAGCCTTCGTAGC
Organism: Yokenella regensburgei; assembly: GCF_051486985.1. Classification (GTDB taxonomy): domain Bacteria; phylum Pseudomonadota; class Gammaproteobacteria; order Enterobacterales; family Enterobacteriaceae; genus CBFFRJ01. The sequence continues at coordinate 104,186 of NZ_JAHVDV010000008.1, read as the reverse complement.
AGAAACGGTCAGACGGCAAACCGGCAGCACTGAGCGCAGCAATGGCGGCGCAGGGGCCTGGTAGCGGCACAACACGGATGCCCGCTTCGCGGCAGGTGCGCACAAGGTGATAACCAGGGTCATTAATCAGCGGCGTGCCCGCGTCAGAGACCAGGGCAATGTTCTGCCCCTCTTGCAGCTTTGCCAGCAGCGTATCGGCTTTTTGTTGCTCATTATGATCATGCAGCGCGAACAGGCGTGCGTTGATGGCAAAATGCTGGAGCAATAATCCGGTATGGCGGGTATCTTCAGCGGCAATCAGATCGACATCCTGCAATACGGTAAGCGCACGCTGGGTGATGTCCCCCAGATTGCCAATGGGCGTGGGGACAATATAGAGCTGGCCCTGAGAATTGTCCGCTGATTCGTGTTGTTTCATTGTTCTATCCGTATTGCCGATTTAATATTGAGCATTGCGTAAAAAATATCACTGGATACAGAATGCTACCGTCAACATTTCTACGTTCAAAAGCCTTGCGCTGCCTGCCTGTCGTGCTGGCCGCTCTGCTGTTCGCAGGCTGCGGCACCCAAACTCACGACCAGAGCGATGCGCATATGCAGGGCAGCGCGCAAGCCGATTCGGGTTACTACCTGCACCAGATGCAGCAAAGCGCAGATGATAGCAAGACCAACTGGCAATTACTCGCCATTCGTGCACTCATTAAAGAAGGCAAAACTCAGCACGCAAGCGAACTGTTTGCCCAGCTACCGCAGGATCTGGACGATGCTCAACGCCATGAACAATCACTTCTGGCCGCCGAGCTTAAGCTGTCTCAGAAAGATGTTAAGGGCGCACAGGCGCTGCTGGCAAATCTCGATCCCACCAGTCTTGATAACAATCAGCAGGCGCGTTACTGGCAAATTGGCATTACTGCCTCTCAGGGCAGACCCTCTTTAACACTCTTTCGTGCGTTGATTGCCCGGCAACCGCTGCTCACCACCCCGGCGGAAAAACAGAAGAACATCGATGCCACCTGGCAGGCGCTCTCGTCCATGACGTCAGATGACGCGAGGAAACTGGTCATTAACGCTGACGAGAACGTACTGCAAGGCTGGCTGGATCTGCAGCGCGTCTGGTTCGATAACCGTAACGATCCCACTATGCTGAAAGCTGGCATTGCTGACTGGCAGCAACGTTATCCGCATAACCCTGGCGCGCAGATGCTGCCGAGCCAGCTGGCTAACGTGCAAAATTTCCGTCCCGCATCAGTAAATCAAATCGCTTTGCTGTTGCCGTTGAATGGTCAGGCTGCCGTTTTTGGGCGCGCGATTCAGCAGGGTTTTGAGGCCGCGAAAAATGGCGCAACGTCCGTTTCTGGCCCAGCCGTTCCCGTTCAGTCTGCCCAGGCTGCTAATGTGAACGCCACCACCGATGTGGTAAGCCCGGCACAAACCAACGTTAACGATCTCACAAGCCCGCAAACGCAAGAGCCCGTGACCGCACCACAGTCGCAGCAAGCGGAACAAAACGCTCAGCCTGTTCAGAGTGCACCGGCTGAGCCAGCGAATACCGCCCCGGCCCCTCAACCGGCAGCCACGCCGGCCGTTGCGACAACACCTGCTACTACCTCATCGTCGCTGAAAATCTACGACACCAGCAGTCAGCCGCTCAATCAGATCCTTAATCAGGTTCAGCAGGACGGCGCCAGCATGGTGGTTGGTCCGTTGCTGAAAAACCATGTCGAAGAGCTGATGCGCAGCCAGACAAGCCTCAACGTACTGGCACTCAACCAACCTGAAAAGGTCGAGAACAGAGCGAACATCTGTTACTACGCCCTTTCCCCGGAAGATGAAGCGCGTGATGCCGCACGTCATATGCACGATCAGGGCCGTCAGTCACCGCTGCTGCTGGTGCCCCGCAGCAGCCTGGGAGACCGTGTTGCCACGGCCTTTGCGCAGGAGTGGCAGAAACTGGGTGGCGGTATCGTTCTGCAACAGAAACTGGGGTCCCAGGCTGAGCTGAGAATGGGGATCAACGGCGGCTCGGGTATTGCCATGACCGGCAGCCCGGTTACAGCAAGCCTCCCGCAACAACAGGGCGTGACCGTAGGCGGCCTGACTATCCCGGCTCCGCCAACGGATGCGCAAATCACCGGCGGCGGCAAAGTCGATGGGGTTTATATTGTTGCAACCAGGGATGAAATGGCGCTGATTAAACCGATGATTGCCATGCGTACCGGCAGCCAGAGCGGTATTATTCTCTACGCCAGCTCTCGCAGCGCACAGGGTGGAGCGGGCCCGGACTTCCGTCTTGAGATGGAGGGCTTACAGTTTAGCGAGATCCCGATGCTGGCAGGTAGCAACCCGGCGCTGATGCAACAGGCGCTGAGCCAGGTGAATAACGATTATTCGCTGGCGCGTCTCTATGCAATGGGTGCCGACGCCTGGACGCTGGCAAACCATTTCTCCCAAATGCGTCAGGTGCCGGGCTTCGAAATTAACGGCAACACCGGCGATCTTACCGCTACTCAGGAATGCGTGATTAACAGGAAGTTATCATGGCTCAAATACCAGCAGGGGCAAATCGTCCCGGCCAGTTGACCTCTAAACAGACCGGCGACGCGTGGGAAGTTCGCGCGCGTGGCTGGCTGGAGCGCAAGGGATTGCGTTTTATCGCCGCCAATGTGCGCGAGCGCGGCGGCGAGATTGACCTGATTATGCAGGACAGCATAACCACGGTGTTCGTGGAAGTACGTTATCGTAAATCAGCGCGGTTTGGCGGTGCGGCAGGCAGCGTAACCCCGGCTAAACAGCGTAAGTTACTGCATACGGCTCAATGGTGGCTCGCCCGGCATAATGGGAGTTTTGACACTGTGGATTGCCGGTTTGATGTGGTAGCCTTCACCGGAAATGACGTTGAGTGGATACAGAATGCCTTTACTGACCGCTCATAATGACTGAAAGATAGGGAACACTGTGCTCGATAGAATTAAGGTCTGCTTTACCGAAAGCATTCAAACACAAATTGCAGCCGCAGAAGCCCTGCCAGACGCAATTTCCCGTGCCGCCATGACCATGGTCCACTCCCTTCTTAACGGCAACAAAATCCTCTGTTGTGGCAACGGCACCTCCGCCGCCAACGCACAGCATTTTGCTGCCAGCATGATTAATCGTTTTGAAACAGAACGCCCAAGTTTACCTGCTATTGCACTTAATACCGATAACGTGGTCTTAACGGCAATAGCGAACGATCGCCTGCATGACGAGATTTATGCCAAGCAGGTTCGGGCGTTAGGCCATGCCGGTGATATTCTCCTGGCCATTTCTACGCGGGGCAACAGTCGCGATATTGTTAAAGCCGTTGAAGCGGCGGTAACACGCGATATGACGATTGTTGCGCTCACGGGTTATGACGGGGGTGAGCTGGCCGGGCTGTTGGGGCCTCAGGATGTTGAAATTCGTATTCCTTCTCACCGCAGCGCCCGCATCCAGGAGATGCATATGCTAACGGTGAACTGTTTATGCGATTTGATTGATAACACGCTTTTTCCTCACCAGGACGATTAAGGAGTACACATGAAGGCTTTTACGCCCCTCGCAGTCCTTATTTCCGCGCTGCTCTTACAAGGTTGTGTTGGTGCCGTGGTTGTTGGTTCGGCAGCAGTGGGCACCAAAGCGGCGACCGATCCGCGCACCGTGGGCACTCAGGTTGATGATGGCACGCTGGAGCTGCGCGTTAACAGCGCACTGTCTAAAGATGAACAAATCAAGAAGCAAGCGCGTGTCAACGTAACGGCTTATCAGGGCAAAGTCCTGCTGGTGGGACAAGCACCGACAACGGATCTTGCCTCCCGCGCCAAACAGATTGCCGTGGGTGTGGAAGGGGCAACGGAAGTGTTTAACGAGATCCGCCAGGGTCAGCCTATTGGCATGGGAACCGCAGCCAGCGATACGTGGATTACGTCAAAAGTCCGCACCCAGTTGCTGAGCAGCGACGAAGTCAAATCCTCCAACGTCAAAGTGACCACCGAAAACGGCGAAGTCTTCCTTCTGGGTCTGGTCACCGATCGTGAAGGTAAAGCAGCCGCTGACATTGCCAGCCGCGTGAGCGGTGTGAAGCACGTCACCACCGCCTTTACGTTTATCAAATAATGGTCTTTCGCCCGGCAGCGTTCTGCTTACCGGGCTTTTACGCTTCACAAAAGCAGTAAACTTCCTGTTATCGCCCCGCCCAGTGCCACCAGACAGCCGGTCAGCCACAGCGCTTTTGCCGGGAAAGCTTTACGCAGCATGATAAGCGAAGGCAGGCTCACGGCAGGCAGCGTCATCAGCAAAGCCATACCCGGCGCAGCGCCCATACCCGCCAGCATCATGGTCTGTACGATCGGGATTTCCGCCGCCGTTGGAATGACAAACAGGCAGCCGACAATAGCCATCGCAATCACCCACAACAACGTGTTGTCGATAGCGCCATCGGCATGAGGAAAAAGCCAGACCCGCGCCGCGCCCAACACCAGCACCGCGATGATATAAGCAGGAATGGTATTCCAGAATAAGGTCCACAGTGCCCTGCCCCAGCGAGCGAAGAAATGGCCCTGCGGCTCAGGCAGCGTAATCTCTACCGGGGTGTTTTGCTGCATACTGTCTTTCACCAGGTGCTGCACCAGCGTCGCTACGCCCACCACAATAACCAGCCCGGCAATCAGGCGCAGGGCAACGAAGTGCCATCCCAGCACAAATCCCATAAACACCATCGTCGCCGGGTTAAGTAAGGGATTCCCCATCCAGAAGGCCAGGGCACCGCCCATCGACACCTGCTGACGACGCATCCCGGCGGCAACCGGTGCCGCGCAGCAGGAGCACATCATGCCGGGAAGCGAGAAAAGCGTGCCGAATAATGTGCCGCTCAGTCGCTGTTGACCCAGGGTTCGCAGCAACCAGTTTCTGGGGATCAACACCTGAATCAACGAGCCGAGCAGCACACCCAGCACGGCGGCTTTCCAGACGGCAAGGAAATAGACCAGCGCGTAGTCGAGTGCCGCCTGGAAGGGATGCGCATCCGCCCCGGCGAGAATAGATTTACCAATACTGTGGGTTTGTGCGGCGGTAAAGGCTTTGCCGTAATAAGGCTGCCATTTCACGTACCAAAGGCCGACGATGACAACAAGAAAAAAGAGGGCAGGCTTCCACCATTGCACGGAGGTTGCCGCCCGGGATGAAGACTGACCAGTCATACCATTCTCCGGGGATTAATGCGGAATCAATTACCCGGCGAATAGTACGCCTTTGAAATATATTTTAAAACGTTTAATCGGCTGCCAGCGCCCGCAGCTGGGCCGATGTCAGGACCTCCACACGCTCGGCTGAGGAGGTAAACGAAGCCTTAAGCATGGCAGCGGCCACGTCCCGCGCGTCGATAGATTTCCAGTTCCCCGGCAGCCATTTAAACAGTGGAGCAAATAATGATTCGTTAAAACGTTGCTTCTCACGATCCCCCATCAGCATAGAGGGGCGAACCAGGGTCAAACGCTGCCATTCCTGCGCGCGCAGTGCATTTTCCATTTCCCCTTTCACGCGGTTGTAGAAAAAAGGAGAACGCGCGCTGGCACCCATTGCGCTGACCACCAGCATATGCCGCGCTCCCAGCCGTAATCCCGTGAGCGCGGTATCCACTACCAGGGTATAGTCGGCATGAATAAAGGCCTCTTTACTGCCCGCCTCGCGACGTGTGGTGCCAAGGCAGCAAAAGACGGTATCCACCGGGGTGGTCACCTGCGCCAGCGCATCGCTAAGTTGCGGATCATGAGGATTAAAGACGTCTGACGTTGACTCCAGCGGCCGACGCGTGGGGGCTGCAACAGCCGTGACGCGTGGGTCATTAACCAACATGCGCAGTAAATGTCCGCCCACAAGCCCGGTCGCTCCGGTTAACAGTATTCGACTCATTTCCCCTCCTTTTGCAGAAAAGTCTGCCTTGCAATGCCAGCGCCCTGAACCAGGCTTAATAGTCCTGACAGTCATTATTGTTGAAAATGACGAGCCTGAACTGAATAACGGAGGATACATGAGCAAGAAAATTGCGGTCTTGATCACCGACGAGTTTGAAGATTCAGAATTTACGTCTCCGGCCGAGGAGTTTCGTAAGGCAGGCCACGAGGTCATTACCATTGAGAAAGAGGCCGGTAAAACGGTGAAGGGGAAGAAAGGGGAAGCCAGCGTTACCATTGATAAAGCCATTGATGAGACACGTCCGGCTGATTATGACGCCCTGCTGCTGCCCGGCGGGCATTCGCCTGATTATCTTCGCGGGGACGATCGTTTCGTTACCTTTACGCGCGATTTTATCAACAGCGGAAAACCCGTTTTCGCCATTTGCCACGGACCTCAGCTGCTTATCAGCGCGGACGTGATTCGTGGAAGAAAGCTGACGGCGGTGAAGCCTATCGTTATTGATGTGAAAAACGCAGGGGCTGAATTCTACGATCAGGAAGTGGTCGTGGATAACAACCAGCTGGTGACCAGCCGGACGCCGGACGATCTGCCGGCCTTTAACCGTGAAGCGTTACGCTTACTGGGTGCCTGAATCACGTAACCAGTGAAATTTTTTACCAAAGCCCAGCGTGTTGTCAGTAAATTTGAGCTCGTTAAGTCGAATTTCCCACATCGGTGCTGACATCATGCGGGCTACCGGAAAGCGTCGGTTATACCGCATTCGCGGTTCGGCGCTCTCCTCTTCATCCAGTCGCCGTATCTCTCCGGCAAACTGCAGACCACGAATAAGCGCCACGCTTTTCGGCTGACCATTTACCGTACCTGCCACTCTGGCCTGCGAGCCCGTCATCTGCGCATGCCGCGTATGATCTTCGCTCAGAAGATAAAAAGCGACCTTCTGCGGGTCGTAAATATAAAAGGCGTTAGCGCACCATAGCTCACCACCACTTGCCACACACCAGGTGACGACATGCTGTTTCGCCAGCCAACGATTAATGGTCGCAAGCGTTTCCATTTCTCTTCATCCCCATGCTATTTTTCATTCACATTAACACAATGAATAACGCTATGACGCCCTGGTTTCTTTATCTCATCCGCATGGCGGATAACAGTCTTTACACCGGCATTACTACCGATGTTACGCGCCGTTTTAAGCAGCATCAGGACGGGAAAGGGGCGAAAGCTCTGCGGGGAAAAGGCGATTTATCGCTGGTATTTTCAGCCCCGGTAGGAGAGCGCGCGCTGGCGCTACGCATAGAGTATCGAATCAAGCAGTTGACGAAGCGCCAGAAAGAGCGCCTCGTTGCCGGAGATGGGTCATTTGAGCAGTTGCTGAAAACCCTACAGGCTGCTGCCGTCAGAAGCGATTAAACAACGTGTGGTATTCCACCAGACCAGAAACGTCGTTAAAGGCATCCTCTGCCAGCCGGTGCACCTGGAAGGCGCTTTCCGTTCCCGGCCAGCGGCAGTGCAGATCATAGTGAGCGGCAGGCTCGAACCCCAGACGCCCATAAAAATCAGGATCGCCCAGAGTGACGACTGCGGCATAGCCAAATTCATTAAGTGAATCCAGCCCCTCATAGACCAGTTGGCGAGCGATACCCTGATTACGGTAAGCCTCATCCACTGCCAGTGGCGCCAGGCCGACCCATTGCAGGTCTTCGCCTTTCATTGTCACCGGGCTAAATGCGACATAGCCGATAACCTGCCCTTCGTCATCCGTTGCGACCAGGCCTAACGTAATTAAGCCATCTTCGCGCAGATCATGCACCAGCGTCGCTTCGCCCTCATCCGCAAAAGTGCGGCGTAAGAGTGCGTCGATCCCCGGTGCATCAATCCCAATCTCTACTCGAATCAGCATGGTTCACCTACAGAAGGTTGTGATGTTTCAGGCGGCGTCTTCTGGCCGGCTTCAACAAAATCCGCCAGTTGCAGTAGCATGATGCGTAATGCTTTTGGCATCTGCTCAAGTTCAATGGCATCCATCAAGTTCTTCACATAAAGCCCAAGCTCAGTGTCCCCTTCAATGACCAGACGGCGCTGGAAAAAGAGGGTATCCGGGTCCTGCTTGCGTGCCGCAATCATCAGCAAATCGCTGGCATTCGCGCAGAAACTGACATCGGCAGGGGCAGATTCACGCACGATAAGACGTGAATGCTCCACAGAGGTATACCACGTCAGACCAATATCACGAACCTGAATACTTAACCAGCGGCCTTCCAAAAACTCAAGCTCTCCGTCTTCCAGCGCTTGCTGAAACTGCCAACGGAGCACCTGCTCCAGCACCTGACGTTTGATGGCGAAAGGCGCCAGTTTAACCGGCACGCTCAACAACGACGGGCCATAGTGAACGAGACGTGAGCGCAGTTTTTCCAACACGAGCTTTACTCCCTGAGGTAAATGTTGCTGCTATTTTGCCACATCAACCCGATGGCATGGCGGCGTAAATCAACAATTACGTAAGAAGCGTGCAGCGATTATTGATGCCACCAATACACAATTAACTGCCTCAAATCAAAAATTGTCGCAACCAGGTTAACTAGAATCCCAGTTCATTAACAATTTAGCGACCCCAACGGGTTGTCTGGGCCATCGCGCCCCGGATCGCAGGAAATATTATGGAGTTGCTCTGCCCGGCTGGAAATCTCCCGGCGCTCAAGGCGGCTATTGAAAACGGCGCCGACGCTGTCTATATCGGTCTTAAAGACGATACCAATGCCCGCCACTTCGCTGGCCTCAACTTTACCGATAAAAAACTGCAGGAAGCCGTGAGTTTTGTCCACCAGCACAAACGGAAACTGCACATTGCTATTAATACCTTTGCCCATCCTGACGGCTATCAACGCTGGGAGCGGGCGGTGGATATGGCCGCAGAAATTGGCGCAGATGCGCTGATTCTGGCCGATCTGGCGATGCTGGAATATGCTGCTGAACGCTATCCGCATATCGAACGCCACGTCTCAGTGCAGGCATCGGCAACCAATGAAGAAGCCATACGCTTCTATCATCGTCATTTTGATGTGGCCCGTGTGGTGCTGCCGCGCGTGCTCTCTATTCATCAGGTTAAACAACTCGCCCGCGTTACCCCTGTCCCGCTGGAAGTGTTCGCCTTCGGTAGCCTGTGCATCATGGCGGAGGGACGTTGTTACCTGTCGTCCTATCTGACGGGTGAATCGCCTAACACCGTAGGTGCCTGCTCCCCTGCACGATTCGTGCGCTGGCAACAGACGCCGCAAGGGCTGGAATCACGACTGAACGATGTGCTGATTGACCGCTACCAGGATGGCGAAAATGCCGGATACCCGACGTTGTGCAAAGGCCGCTACAGAGTGGATGGCGAGCGTTATCATGCCCTTGAAGAGCCCACCAGCCTGAATACCCTCGAGCTGCTGCCTGAGCTGCTGGCAGCCAATATAGCCTCAGTCAAAATTGAAGGTCGCCAGCGTAGCCCGGCGTATGTCAGCCAGGTGGCAAAAGTCTGGCGTCAGGCCATTGATCGCTGTATGGCCGATCCGCAGACCTACGCGCCACAGGCGACATGGATGAATACCCTCGGCGCAATGTCGGAAGGTACGCAGACCACCCTGGGTGCGTACCATCGCAAATGGCAGTAGGAAATACGATGAAATATTCACTCGGCCCCGTGCTTTATTACTGGTCAAAAGAGACGCTGGAAGGGTTTTACCAACAGGCTGCTACCAGCAGCGCTGATGTCATTTACCTCGGTGAGGCAGTATGCAGTAAACGCCGGGCCACCAAAGTGGGTGACTGGCTGGATTTGGCAAAATCCCTCGCTAACAGCGGTAAGCAGGTTGTTGTATCAACCCTTGCCCTGGTGCAGGCCTCGTCTGAACTCAACGAACTGAAACGCTACGTCGATAATGGCGAATTCCTGCTGGAAGCAAGCGACCTTGGCGTTGTTAACCTTTGTGCCGAGCGCAAACTGCCGTTTGTGGCAGGCCATGCGCTGAACGTTTATAACGCGGTCACCCTGCGTCTGCTGCTCAGACAGGGAATGACCCGCTGGTGCATGCCGGTTGAACTCTCCCGCGACTGGCTTATTGACCTGCTCAATCAGTGCAGCGAACTGGGTATACGCGAGCAGTTTGAGGTGGAAGTGCTGAGTTACGGGCATCTGCCGCTGGCCTACTCTGCGCGCTGCTTTACCGCCCGCTCGGAAGACCGTTCTAAAGATGAGTGCGAAACCTGTTGCATTAAATATCCCAACGGGCGAAACATGCTGTCGCAGGAAGATCAGCAGGTGTTTGTGCTTAACGGCATACAGACCATGAGCGGCTACGTTTATAACCTGGGCAATGAGCTGAAATCGATGGCGGGTATTGTCGATATGGTGCGTCTTTCTCCGTTGGGCGACGAAACCTTTGCCATGATTGATGCCTTCCGGGCTAATGAGCACGGCACGTCCCCGCTACCGCTGGCCGTGAACAGCGAGTGCAACGGCTACTGGCGACGGCTGCCCGGACTGGAACTCCAGGCGTAAAGATACACAAAATCATTTACGTTGCATCAAGGCGGCGAGTCTGAGGATCCCAGGAGCTTACTCAAGTGACCGGGGTGTAAAGATATAGCTGACGCGAGGGCAACTTGCAGGATGAAGTGTAAAAGCTCACTTTGTTAACAACGGTTATCATTTTTTAATGCACTATTAATTAATTCGCCGTCAACAAAGTGAGCTGACATGACTGATAAAACCATTCCGTTTTCGGTGCTGGACCTGGCACCGATCCCGCAGGGCTTTTCGGCGCGAGATGCCTTTGCACACTCTCTGGATCTCGCCCGCCTTGCCGAAAAGCGGGGCTATCATCGTTACTGGCTGGCGGAGCACCATAACATGGTCGGCATCGCCAGCGCGGCGACCTCTGTTCTGATTGGTTATCTGGCAGCCAATACCACCACCCTGCATTTAGGCTCCGGTGGCGTGATGCTGCCCAACCATTCGCCGCTGGTGATTGCCGAACAGTTCGGTACGCTGAATACCCTTTATCCTGGACGTATCGATCTAGGTCTGGGCCGTGCGCCAGGGAGCGACCAGCCCACCATGCGGGCCCTGCGCCGCCATATGAGCGGTGATGTTGATAACTTCCCGCGTGATGTTGCCGAGCTGGTGGACTGGTTTGATGCCCGCGATCCTCATCCACAGGTGCGTCCGGTTCCTGGCTATGGTGAGCAGATCCCGGTATGGCTCCTGGGCTCAAGTCTTTACAGTGCACAACTGGCGGCCCAACTGGGTCTCCCCTTCGCCTTTGCTTCCCACTTCGCCCCCGATATGCTCCTGCAGGCGCTGCATTTGTATCGTACTCAGTTCAGACCTTCGGCGCGTCTCGACAAACCTTATGCAATGGTCTGCATCAACATTATCGCCGCCGACAGCAATCGCGATGCGGAATTCCTGTTTACCTCTATGCAGCAGGCATTTGTGAAATTACGTCGTGGGGAAACCGGACAGCTACCACCGCCAGTGGAAAATATGCATCAGCTGTGGTCGGCCTCCGAGCAGTATGGCGTTCAGCAGGCCCTGAGTATGTCGCTGGTTGGCGATAAAGCGAAGGTACGTCATGGGCTGGAATCGGTACTGCGTGAAACGCAAGCGGATGAAATCATGGTCAACGGGCAGATTTTTGATAATCAGGCTCGCCTGCATTCGTTCGATTTGACCATGCAGGTAAAAGAGGAACTGCTGGGTTAGTGTATTGCCGGGCGACGATGCGCTTGCCCGGTCTACGGTTTTATCCCTCTCCCCTTGGGAGAGGAATTCCCAGCAATATGACGTTTTGCAGCGATATCACGGCGAAATGAGAATAAAACCGTCACCGCGATGACAGGGTCCGGCTGAAAATCGATGAGGCGTTGACGGCTGACCGGGGCCGCCCGCAGGGAAGCGGGCGGAGGGGATAGCCTGCAGGGATGCAGGCTGGTCCCCGACCCGACAGTCAGACGACATAAACATCATGGACCGCGAAGCGGCGATTTTCCTGGCCGGGAGCCCGGGTCGCCAGGGTGGTGGCGGTGAACCACCCTGGCACGTTCACGGGTTCTGTCGCTACAGACAAGCAAGGAACATAAGGTGAACGGAATGACCACAAGCGCCGCAGGTTTCCCCTTACCCTGGCCCTCTCCCCAAAGGGGCGAGGGGACTTTCCATGCTCGTATTATTTTGTGGGGATTCCTCAGCCCTTCAGGAGAGAGGCAGGGTGAGGGTTGCTCTTTCTACCGGTAAACCGGCAGCACATCAAAGCTCGACAGCACATGCACCACCGCATTGCCGAGACCAAACAGCAGAATCAGGACAATCATCGGCGTGCCGCCCCAGACGCGGAACTGTGGGCTACCAAATCGTTTACGCGACGCTCGTGCGAGCAGCGCTGGCACAATTGCTGCCCAGATGGTCGCCGCCAGCCCCGCATAGCCAATGGCATACAGGAAACCGTTCGGCCATAGCAGTCCACCCACTATCGGCGGTAAAAAGGTCAGCAGCGCGGTCTTGAAGCGCCCCAGGGCGGAGTCATCAAAACCAAAAAGATCCGCCAGGTAATCAAACAAACCCAACGTGACCCCCAGAAAAGAGCTGGCTACCGCAAAATTGGAAAACACCACCAACAGCAGATCAAGGCTGCGGCTGTTCAGTACGCCACTTAACGCCTGTACCAGCACATCAATATTGCCGCCTTTGGCAGCGATACTGATAAAGTCAGGGCGTGAAATATTGCCCATTGTGCCGAGCAGCCACACCGTATAAAGCCCCAGCGCCAGCAGTGTGCCGTAAACCAGACAGCGCGTAATGGTGCGCGGATCTTTACCGTAAAATTTCACCAGGCTCGGCACGTTACCGTGGTAGCCAAACGAGGCCAGGCAAAAGGGCAATGTCATCAGCAAATATGGCGTGTAGGAGGGGTTTGCCTCCGCCACGTTAAATAACGTCGCGGGCTTAACGTGCCCCAGCAGACTGCCAAAGGTCAGAAAGAAGGTGATGATTTTAGCGCCGAGAACAATCGCTGTCATACGACTCACGGCACGAGTGGAAAGCCAGACGATAAACGCCACCAGCAGAGCAAATGCCAGCCCGGCGGCTCGCGGGGCAACGTCTAATGACATTTCCGCGAAGGTATGGTGCAGAATAGAGCCACTCGCCGAGATATAGGCGTAGGTCAGGATATAAAGCACAAAGGCAATGGAAAGGCCATTAACCAGGTTCCAGCCACGGCCCAACAGATCTTTAGTAATGGTGTCGAAGCTCGACCCGACCCGGTAATTGAGGTTGGCCTCCAGAATCATCAGCCCGGAATGCAGCATGCAGAACCAGGTGAAAACGAGCGTCGCAAGAGACCAGAAGAACCATGCGCCTGACATGACCACCGGTAATGAAAACATTCCCGCGCCAATTACCGTCCCGCCAATAATCACCACCCCTGCCAGCAACGATGGTGTTGCCTGTGTGGTTGTCAGTGTTGCCATGAACTTCATCTCCTGTAAGGCTTCAGTGCCGCAGCATTGTACCAGTACAAGAGTACAAAACAGATAAAAGAAACCCCGATGGTTTCATCGGGGTTTGTATTTAAAACTTTACAGTTTGTAAAGCTGAACTACCAGTAATTATGCATCACCAAAGCGACGACGGCTGGTGCCTTCTTCACGGCGTGGCGCACGACGCTCACCGCTAAAGCTACGACCTTCACTGCGACCGCCTTCACGACGCTCGCCACCGAAACTACGGCCACCTTCACGACGTTCGCCGCCAAAGCCACGACCGCCTTCGCGACGCTCACCACCGCCACGACGCTCGCCACCACGGTCAGTACGCGGCTGCGCATCGCCCAGCAGTTGCATATTCATCGGTTTGTTCAGAATACGCGTGCGGGTAAAGTGCTGCAGTACTTCGCCCGGCATGCCTTTCGGCAGTTCGATAGTAGAGTGGGTACCAAACAGTTTGATGTTACCAATGTAACGGCTGCTGATATCGCCTTCGTTAGCGATAGCACCCACGATGTGGCGAACTTCAACACCATCATCACGGCCCACTTCGATACGGTAAAGTTCCATTTCACCTGCGTCACGACGCTCACGACGTGGACGATCTTCACCACCACGCTCAGGACGATCGCCGCGAGGACCACGATCGTTGCGATCGCCACGACGTTCGAAACGCTCGTCACGCTCTTTGAACTCACGACGAGGACGCATCGGCGCATCTGGCGGTACGATCAGAGCACGTTCACCCTGCGCCATTTTCAGCAGAGCAGCAGCCAGGGTTTCGATATCCAGCTCTTCGCCTTCAGCAGACGGCTGAATTTTCGCCAGCAGTGCACGGTACTGATCCAGATCGCTGCTTTCCAGTTGCTGCTGTACTTTAGCGGCAAATTTTTCCAGACGGCGTTTGCCAAGCAGCTCTGCGTTCGGCAGCTCTACTTCCGGAATGGTCAGTTTCATGGTGCGTTCGATGTTACGCAGCAGACGACGCTCACGGTTCTCAACGAACAGCAGCGCACGGCCAGCACGACCGGCACGACCAGTACGACCGATACGGTGAACGTAAGACTCGGAGTCCATCGGGATGTCGTAGTTAACAACCAGGCTGATACGTTCAACGTCCAGACCACGTGCTGCCACGTCGGTTGCAATCAGGATATCCAGACGACCGTCTTTCAGGCGCTCCAGCGTCTGCTCACGCAGTGCCTGGTTCATGTCACCATTCAGCGCTGCGCTGTTGTAGCCGCTACGCTCCAGTGCTTCAGCCACTTCCAGCGTCGCGTTTTTGGTACGAACGAAGATGATCGCCGCATCAAAATCTTCTGCTTCCAGGAAACGTACCAGCGCTTCGTTTTTACGCATGCCGTACACAGTCCAGTAGCTCTGGCTGATGTCCGGGCGGGTGGTAACGCTGGACTGAATGCGCACTTCCTGCGGCTCTTGCATAAAGCGACGGGTAATGCGACGAATGGCTTCCGGCATGGTTGCAGAGAACAGCGCGGTCTGATGTTCAGCCGGGATCTGCGCCATGATAGTTTCAACGTCTTCGATGAAGCCCATACGCAGCATTTCATCGGCTTCGTCCAGAACCAGACCCTTCAGGCCGGACAGGTTCAGGGTGCCACGTTTTAAGTGATCGAGCAGACGACCTGGGGTACCCACAACAACTTGTGGTCCCTGACGCAGGGCGCGCAGCTGCACGTCATAACGCTGGCCACCATAAAGGGCTACCACGTTTACGCCATGCATATGTTTAGAGAAATCAGTCATCGCTTCCGCAACCTGAACAGCCAGTTCACGGGTTGGAGCGAGTACGAGGATCTGCGGCGCGCGCAGTTCCGGATCAATGTTGTTGAGCAGCGGCAGCGAGAACGCTGCGGTTTTTCCGCTACCCGTCTGGGCCATGCCCAGTACATCACGACCAGACAACAGGTGCGGAATACACTCTGCCTGGATCGGAGAAGGTTTTTCGTAACCGAGATCGTTAAGGGCTTCAATAATAGAGGTTTTCAGCCCCAGATCGGAGAAAGTGGTTTCGAATTCAGCCATGTAGTACAAGTGCCTCAATGTCAGTGGCGGCCAGTCTACATAACTCATCGTGAAAATGATCTGCAATTTTCATTGAAAAGTGTGAACCGGCTCAAAGTAGATGTATTGACGAACAACAGCGCCCTCACCAGTTAAGGTGATGGCAATCAAAAGATTACGGGCTGATGTCTATGTCGTCAGCTATTGCTGGTCCGATTCTGCCAGGTCGTCTTGCTCCTGGCCCAAGAGCGATAGTTCCAACAATGCATAACGGTGCTCAACGAAGTTGTGTACGTTGTTAGCAACCGCTAATTTGAACAGTGCCGTAGCGCTGTCCTTATCCCCCAGACTTAGGTAGTACTTACCTAAATAGAAGTTGGTTTCACTGAGATGCTCAGCGAGCGAGGTGTTATCCGTTGCGTCCGCCTTCAGGCGTTCCATTAACGTTGCTTCGTTAATGTTGCCCAGGTAGAACTCGACAATGTTCCATCCCCATTGCTCTTTATCCGATTTTTCGAAGCGCTGAGACAGAGCTTCTTTTGCCTGCTTCTCGTCAAGCTTACGCTCAGCGACATAAAGCCACAGGCTACGGAAAGGATCATTGGGATCGTCTCGATAAAACGCTAGCAGATCATCTTGCGCTAATTTATCGCGACCGCCGTAATACAGGGCGATTCCGCGGTTCAAGTGCGCGTAGTTGTAAGTTGGATCAAGCTCAAGTACAGAATCAAACGCTTCATAGGCAGCATCAAAATTGCCTGCCTGCGTTAAGTAAATACCTAAGTAATTGAATACTTCCGGCATATCGGGTCGGATTGCCAGCGCTTGTGAAAAATCATTTCGCGCAAGTGCCCTCAGACCGAGACTATCATACAACACTCCGCGCTCATATAAAAGCTGCGCGCGTTCATCATCGGATAAAGCCCGACTGGCAAGAATTTGTTCCATGCGTGCCAGAATTACTTCCTGCTGTAAAGTCGGTTGCAATGGCACCGCGAGGACTTCGCTCTTACGCCAGGCAGAGTTGCTGCATCCTGCCAGCGTTAAAGCTGTCGCAACGAAACACCAGCGCAAAAAAGGCTTCATTTCCCACTCCCGAAGACAACAATTGGATGAACGTCCTGTCCCCCGGCTGCAAACACGGCGTCCTGCCCGATAATGCGCCCTCCACCGTAGTGGAGGGCAAAACAACCTTACTCGCCCTGCTCTGCTTGCTGCGCTTCCGGCGCACCTGCAGGCTGAGTTTGTTCGGTAGCTTCTTTAATGCTAAGACGGATACGGCCCTGGCGATCAACTTCCAGAACTTTAACCGGCACTTCCTGACCCATCTGCAGGTAGTCTGTTACTTTCTCTACGCGTTTATCGGCGATCTGAGAAATATGTACCAGACCTTCTTTACCGCCACCGATGGCAACAAATGCGCCAAAGTCAACGATACGGGTCACTTTACCGCTGTAGATACGACCCACTTCGATTTCAGCAGTGATCTCTTCGATACGACGAATCGCGAATTTCGCTTTTTCACCGTCGGTCGCTGCGATCTTCACAGTACCGTCATCTTCGATTTCGATGGTGGTGCCAGTCTCTTCGGTCAGTGCACGGATAACAGAACCGCCTTTGCCGATGACATCTTTGATCTTGTCTGGATTGATCTTGATGGTATGGATACGCGGAGCGAACTGAGAAATGTCGCCACGCGGTGCGTTGATAGCCTGTTCCATCACACCCAGGATGTGCAGACGCGCACCTTTAGCCTGGTTCAGAGCAACCTGCATGATCTCTTTGGTGATGCCTTCGATTTTGATATCCATCTGCAGCGCAGAGATACCTTCGCGGCTACCAGCCACTTTGAAGTCCATATCGCCCAGGTGATCTTCATCGCCCAGGATATCTGACAGAACCACAAAGTTGTCACCTTCTTTCACCAGACCCATTGCGATACCCGCAACGGCGGCTTTGATTGGCACACCTGCGTCCATCAGCGCCAGAGAAGCGCCGCAGACAGAAGCCATCGAAGAAGAGCCGTTGGATTCAGTAATCTCGGACACCACACGAACGGTGTACGGGAATTTGTCTGCATCCGGCATTACCGCCAGTACGCCGCGTTTCGCCAGACGACCGTGACCAATTTCACGACGTTTCGGCGAACCGACCATACCGGTCTCCCCTACGGAATACGGAGGGAAGTTGTAGTGGAACAGGAAGGAGTCAGTGCGCTCGCCCATCAGTTCATCGATGTTCTGTGCATCACGCGCAGTACCCAGGGTTGCGGTAACCAGCGCCTGAGTTTCACCACGGGTGAACAGAGAGGAGCCGTGAGTACGCGGCAGTACGCCAGTGCGTACATCCAGACCACGAATCATATCTTTTTCGCGACCATCGATACGCGGCTCACCAGCCAGTACGCGGCTACGAACAACGTTCTTCTCGATAGCATGCAGGATGTCGCCCAGTTCGTTCGCGTCCAGGGTTTCATCTTCTGCCAGCAGAGCAGCAACGGTTTCAGATTTGATGACGTCAACCAGAGCATAACGCTCTTGTTTGTCGGTTACGCGGTAAGCATCGCTCAGGCGAGATTCAGCCAGGGCTGCAACGCGTGCATTCAGCGCGTCGTTTGCCGCTTCCGGCTGCCAGTCCCAACGTGGTTTACCGGCTTCTTTCACCAGGTCGTTGATGTTCTGGATTACAACCTGTTGTTGATCATGGCCGAATACCACTGCGCCCAGCATCTGGTCTTCGCTCAGCAGTTCAGCTTCGGATTCCACCATCAGCACAGCGCCTTCAGTTCCAGCAACCACCAGGTCCAGCTTACTGGTTTTCAGCTCTTCCTGGGTTGGGTTCAGCACGTACTGGTCGTTGATATAACCAACGCGCGCGGCACCGATTGGACCATTGAACGGAATACCTGACAGAGACAGTGCAGCAGAGGCACCAATCATCGCAACGATATCCGGGTTAACCTGCGGGTTTACAGAAACCACGGTGGCGATAACCTGGACTTCGTTAACAAAGCCTTCCGGGAACAGCGGGCGAACCGGGCGGTCAATCAGACGCGCGATCAGCGTTTCACCTTCGCTTGGACGACCTTCACGACGGAAGAATCCACCAGGGATTTTACCCGCAGCGTAGGTACGCTCTTGATAGTTTACGGTCAGCGGGAAAAAGTCCTGACCTGGTTTTGCTTTTTTCTGGCCAACAACGGTTACGAATACCGCAGTGTCATCCATGCTAACCATAACGGCTGCAGTGGCCTGACGCGCCATCATGCCGGTTTCCAGCGTGACGGTATGTTGCCCGTACTGGAACTTACGAACGATCGGATTAAGCAAAGTATTGTCCTTTCTTAATGGATGGCAGCACATCTTTAGAGTGCTGTCGTTAAAACCCGATCCTCTTTGCATCCTCGCGACTAATGACAACCCTAACCCGTGTTCTCCGGGTGAAGCCTCTCATTAGCCGCGCGAACCTCTGCAACGAAGATCATTCTTAGCAACAATACATTATTGTACCGTTAATTGCTGCCGTCTGGTTGAAAAAAGGGGCCTTACGGCCCCTTTCTCTGAAACTCGCCAGACTTAGCGACGCAGACCCAGACGCTCGATAAGCGCAGTGTAGCGTGCAACATCTTTACGTTTCAGGTAGTCGAG
The DNA here is from genome assembly GCF_051486985.1 of Yokenella regensburgei. Lineage (GTDB taxonomy): Bacteria > Pseudomonadota > Gammaproteobacteria > Enterobacterales > Enterobacteriaceae > CBFFRJ01. The sequence goes on along the minus strand of NZ_JAHVDV010000008.1, from coordinate 85,056 downwards.
CAGTTTACGACGCTGAGAAACCATGCGCAGCAGACCACGACGGCTGTGGTGATCTTTTTTGTGCTCTGCAAAGTGACCTTGCAGGTGGTTGATCTGAGCAGTCAGCAGGGCAACCTGAACTTCGGTAGAACCGCTGTCATTTTCGCCACGACCAAACTCGGAAACGATTTTTGCTTTAGCTTCAACGCTTAGAGACATTTTGAACTCCAGTGATAAAAAAATGAAAGGGTGCCGATCTCTAATTCAGCAACCCCAGTGTAATGCCAACACATTGTTAAACAATTGCCACGGCATTAAGCGGCAATATTCTACTCGTAGTGTCTGTTTATCGCAAGGTGGGGCTCAGGCTGGAGGATACTCAACCACCAGTCGACGTGGCGAGAGACGGCCGTCATTGGTCATTTCACCCATGCCGATAAACTGCGCGTCATCGCCTTCCGACACCCTTACCAGACCATCCAGCGACGTAATATCCGTACGAACTGTCTGACCCAACTTAAAGTAGGCCGCTACCGTAGACGAAATATTAACCATCGGGTAATCCGCCGCCGGACTGTCCATCGGCATCAGCAGTGGATCCAGAAGTTCTGCTGACGGAACAGCTTGCGATTCCGCTTTTTCAACCCGCTCCAGCAGCTGCTCCAGCGTCACCATTCGCTCAGCCGGGTATTTGCTGACGGCAAGACGGCGCAGGAAAATCACGTGTGCACCACATCCCAGTTTTTCACCCAGATCATCAATGATGGTGCGGATGTAGGTGCCCTTTGAACAGTGAATTTCCAGTTCAAGTTCATCGCCTTCATGACGAATAAACAACAGCTCATACACGGTGATGGCGCGGGCTTCACGGGGCACTTCAATGCCCTGGCGCGCATATTCGTACAGCTTTTTTCCCTGATATTTCAGGGCGGAATACATAGAAGGAACCTGCGCGGTTTCGCCCCGGAAGCTCTCCAGCGCAGCAGCCAGTTGCTCAGCACTGAACGTCACCGGTCGCTCTTCAACAATCTGACCATCTGCGTCAGAGGTGTCTGTGCGTTGCCCCAGCCGGGCAATCACGCGATAACGTTTATCTGAATCAAGCAGATACTGGGAAAACTTGGTCGCTTCACCCAAACAGATAGGAAGCATACCTGTTGCCAGCGGATCCAGCGCGCCCGTGTGCCCGGCGCGGTTGGCATTAAACAGACGCTTCACTTTTTGCAGCACGTCATTGCTGGATGCCCCCTGCGGCTTATCCAGCAATAACACGCCATGTATATCGCGACCACGACGACGAGGACGACTCATTAGTCCTCCTTGCTATCGCCGCTTTCATCCGGATTCACACGACGTTCATCATCGTGTTTTACAACGCTGGTCACCAGGTTGGACATGCGCATCCCTTCGACAAGCGAGTTGTCGTAGAAGAAGGTCAGTTCCGGCACGATACGTAGACGCATCGCTTTTCCAAGCAATGTGCGGATAAAACCTGATGCATCCTGCAGTGCACGTATACCGGCCTTTACAGACGCTTCATCCTGATCGTTAAGGAAGGTGACAAACACTTTTGCATAAGCCAGATCGCGGGACACTTCGACGCCGGAAACCGTGGTCATCATGCCCAGACGCGGGTCCTTGATTTCGCGCTGCAGGATAATTGCAATTTCTTTTTGCAGCTCCTGTGATACACGCTGCGGGCGACCAAATTCTTTCGCCATAATAAATTCTCCAGAATAAAGACAAAAAAGGGGCCAAAAGCCCCTTTTTAAATTTCTTGCCGGGTGGCGCTCCGCTTACCCGGCCGACATATTTCCACTTCAGGTTTTAAGCGAAGCTCAAAAGAAGCGGTGGATTAATCGATGCTGCGCTGGATTTCGATGATCTCGAACACTTCGATCATATCGCCAACGCGAACGTCGTTATAGTTCTTCACGCCGATACCACATTCCATGCCGTTACGGACTTCGTTAACGTCATCTTTGAAGCGGCGCAGGGATTCCAGCTCGCCTTCATAGATAACCACGTTGTCACGCAGAACGCGGATTGGGTTGTGACGCTTGATGGTACCTTCGGTAACCATACAGCCTGCGATAGCGCCAAATTTCGGTGATTTGAAGACGTCACGAACTTCAGCAAGGCCGATGATCTGCTGTTTCAGTTCCGGAGAGAGCTTACCGCTCATCGCCGCTTTCACTTCGTCAATCAGATGGTAGATGACGGAGTAGTAACGCAGATCCAGACTTTCAGCGTCAATCACGCGCCGGGCAGAAGCATCCGCACGAACGTTAAAGCCGACCAGAATAGCATTAGATGCAGCAGCCAGGGTGGCGTCGGTTTCAGTGATACCACCTACGCCGGAACCAATGATCTTCACTTTAACTTCATCGGTAGACAGTTTCAGCAGAGAGTCACTGATAGCCTCAACAGAACCCTGAACGTCCGCTTTCAGTACGACGTTCACTTCGTGAACTTCGCCTTCGGTCATGTTAGCGAACATGTTCTCAAGTTTAGATTTCTGCTGACGCGCAAGCTTAACTTCGCGGAATTTACCCTGACGGTACAGTGCAACTTCACGCGCTTTTTTCTCGTCACGAACAACCGTTGCTTCATCACCCGCAGCAGGAACACCGGACAGACCAAGGATCTCTACAGGGATAGATGGACCAGCTTCGGTAACTTCACGACCCAGTTCGTCACGCATTGCACGAACACGACCGTATTCGAAGCCACACAGAACGATATCGCCTTTATGCAACGTACCTTCGCGTACCAGAACGGTTGCAACCGGACCACGACCTTTATCCAGGAAGGATTCGATGACCGCGCCGCTCGCCATACCATTACGAATGGCTTTCAGCTCAAGAACTTCAGCCTGCAGCAGGATAGCATCCAGCAGTTCATCAATGCCGGTACCCGCTTTGGCAGATACATGGACGAACTGGCTTTCGCCGCCCCATGCTTCCGGCATGATGCCGTACTGGGAGAGTTCCTGCTTCACGCGGTCCGGATCGGCTTCTGGCTTGTCGATTTTGTTGACCGCAACAACGACCGGCACCTGCGCCGCTTTCGCGTGCTGGATTGCTTCGATAGTCTGCGGCATCACGCCATCGTCTGCTGCAACGACCAGAACAACGATATCCGTCGCCTGTGCACCACGAGCACGCATAGAGGTAAATGCGGCGTGGCCCGGGGTATCCAGGAAGGTGATCATACCGTTGTCAGTTTCAACGTGGTACGCACCGATGTGCTGAGTAATGCCGCCCGCTTCACCGGAAGCCACTTTCGTTGAACGAATGTAGTCCAGCAGAGAGGTTTTACCGTGGTCAACGTGACCCATGATGGTCACAACCGGTGCACGCGGCTCTGCCGCCACACCCGTATCACGGTCGCTCATTACCGCTTCTTCCAGCTCGTTCTCACGACGCAGGGTGACTTTATGGCCCATCTCTTCAGCAACCAGCTGTGCGGTTTCCTGATCGATAACCTGGTTAATGGTCGCCATGGCGCCCAGTTTCATCATCGCTTTGATGACCTGAGAACCTTTAACGGCCATTTTGTTAGCCAGTTCGCCAACGGTGATGGTCTCGCCAATCACAACATCACGGTTAACAGCCTGCGCTGGCTTCTGGAAGCCCTGCTGCAGAGAAGAACCTTTACGCTTGCCGCCTTTACCGCCACGAACGGCAGCGCGGGCCTCTTCACGATCGGCTTTCGACTCAGCATGTTTATTGCCTTTCTTCGCCGGGCGCGCTGCTTTTGCATTACGGCCACGACCACGACCGCCTTCAACTTCACGATCGTTTTCATCTTCCGCCTGGCGAGCGTGCTGAGAAGTAGTGACATGATAATCGCTCTTATCTTCTTCCACTTTCTCTTGCTCAGCCCAGACGCCAGCATTTTCTTCAGCCATACGGCGCGCATCGTCAGCAACACGGCGAGCTTCTTCTTCAAGCTTACGACGTGCTTCTTCTTCAGCTTTACGTTTCAGCTCAGCAGCTTCCGCTTCGCGGCGGGCTTTTTCAGCATGGGCGGTTTTGGTCATATCGTCGGTTTGTTGATTGCTCACTTTATCTTTTTCCGCAGCTTCACGTTTCGCCTTCTCGGCGGATTCACGTTTCGCTTGTTCTGCGGCCTCACGTTCAGCTTTTTGTTGCGCCTCGCGTTTAGCAGCTTCTTCTGCTTCACGACGGGCCTGCTCTTCCGCTTCACGCTGCGCCTGCTCTTCCGCGGCAAGGCGTTCTGCCTCTTGCGGATCGCGTTTTACAAAGGTGCGTGTTTTGCGGACTTCGATTTGTACCGATTTACTCTTTCCACCGGTACCTGGAATATTGAGAGTACTGCGCGTTTTACGCTGCAATGTCAATTTGTCCGGCGCAGAACCGTTTTCACGGTTCAGGTGCGCCAGTAAAGTCTGTTTCTCTTGTGCGGATACAGAGTCATTCGCAGACTTCGGGATACCTGCATCAGCAAATTGCTGTACCAGGCGATCCACGGAGGTCTGTATCTCTGCAGCCAGCGATTTTACGGTTACATCTGTCATGCTGTTCCTTCCTGCTACAGTTTATTACGCTTCGTCACCGAACCAGCAAATATTACGGGCTGCCATGATCAGCTCACCGGCTTTTTCGTCGTTCAACCCTTCGATATCAGCCAGATCATCAATGCCCTGTTCGGCGAGATCTTCCAGCGTACAAACACCACGGGCAGCCAGTCTGAAGGCCATTTCGCGATCTAATCCTTCCAGATTCAACAGATCGTCAGCTGGTTTGTTATCACCAAGGCTTTCTTCCTGGGCCAGTGCCAGAGTGGTCAGTGCGTTTTTAGCACGCTCGCGCAGCGCTTCAACGGTAGCCTCATCAAGGCCGTCGATTTCCAACAGTTCTTTCATTGGCACATAGGCCAACTCTTCGAGCGTGGCAAAGCCTTCTTCAACCAGTACAGTCGCGAAATCTTCATCGATATCGAGATATTTGGTGAAGGTATCAATGGCTGCGTGTGCTTCAGCCTGATGCTTAGCCTGCAGGTCATCAACGGTCATGACGTTGAGTTCCCAACCACTCAATTGCGAAGCCAGACGGACGTTCTGACCGTTACGTCCAATTGCCTGTGCCAGGTTACCGGCTTCAACGGCGATATCCATGGTGTGCTTGTCTTCATCAACGACAATCGAAGCAACATCCGCTGGCGCCATCGCATTAATCACGAACTGTGCCGGGTTGTCGTCCCACAGGACGATATCAATACGCTCACCACCCAGTTCCGTAGAAACCGCCTGTACACGCGCACCGCGCATGCCTACGCAAGCACCTACCGGATCGATTCGTTTATCATTGGTTTTGACTGCGATTTTTGCGCGAGAGCCCGGATCGCGGGCGGCTGCTTTAATCTCAATCACTTCTTCACCAATTTCCGGTACTTCAATGCGGAACAGTTCGATCAGCATTTCCGGTTTTGAACGAGTGACGAACAACTGCGCACCACGCGCTTCCGGGCGCACGGCATATAGCACACCACGAATGCGGTCGCCCGGACGGAAGTTCTCACGCGGGAGCATATCTTCACGCAGGATGACGGCTTCAGCATTGTTGCCCAGATCGAGCGTAATGTTGTCGCGGTTAACTTTCTTCACCACACCGGTGATGATTTCGCTTTCATGCTCGCGGAACTGGTCAACAACCATTGCACGCTCAGCTTCGCGAACCTTCTGTACGATAACCTGTTTTGCCGTCTGGGTTGTAATACGGTCAAAGGTTACCGATTCAATCTGATCTTCAACATAATCACCAACGTTGAAGCTTTCGTCTTCATAGCGGGCGGCTTCAAGGGTGATCTCTTTAGTAGGCTGGGTTACTTCTTCGACAATAACCCAACGACGGAACGTGTCGAAATCGCCGCTTTTACGGTCAATGCTGACGCGCACGTCGATTTCTTGCTCATATTTTTTCTTGGTTGCTGTAGCCAGAGCACTTTCCAGCGCTTCGAAAATTTTCTCACGCGGCAGCGCTTTTTCGTTAGAAACAGCTTCAACAACAGCCAAAATTTCTTTGTTCATCGGGGGCCTTTCACCTCAATCCAGACTGTTAAAAGTGGGGGACCAGGTTCGCTTTCTGAATGTTGCTCAATGCGAACACTTCATCTTTACCTTCGACCGTAACGGTGATCATCTCGCCATCGACACTTTTGATAATGCCCTGCCACTTACGACGGTTTTGTACCGCCATACGCAGGACCAGTGTCACTTCGTTGCCCGTAAAACGCTCGTAGTGTTCCGCCGTAAATAAAGGACGCTCAAGACCTGGTGAGGACACTTCCAGGTTGTAAGCTACCGTGATGGGATCTTCAACATCCATCACTGCACTGACCTGGTGGCTTACATCAGCACAATCTTCAACAGTGATGCCATTTTCACTATCAATATAGATGCGCAACGTAGATGTGCGACTACGCACAAATTCAATGCCAACCAGTTCATAGCCCAGTGCTTCGACTGGTGCAGTGATCATCTCTGTTAATTTTTGCTCTAATGTGGACAAGCCCACCCCCAAGACATAAAAAAAGGGCATATAGCCCAGTTATTTCGTAGTCAGATAACAAAAAACCCCGATAAATCGGGGCTTTAAATAACTGAACCCTAAAGTCGCAACTGCGACCTGGAGAACCTTCCGGGAGTATTTTTTTCAAATCCAGCGACGAAGGCATAAAGTCTTCATAGTATATTTGAAAAAGAACACTTCGGGAAAGTGGTTGCGGGGGCCGGATTTGAACCGACGACCTTCGGGTTATGAGCCCGACGAGCTACCAGGCTGCTCCACCCCGCGCCTGAAACGTGGCAAATTCTACTCGGTTAGCAGAAGATTTGCAAATAATGCTGGGATTTGGTACCGAAGACGGGACGTAAAATCAGCGTCTATTATATTGATAAACCTCAGTCACTGTCAACCACATGCAGTTTGCCCGTTATGCGCATGGTTTAAGAATCACCTGACCAGGCGCCTTGCTCATTATGCAACGGTAATCCATGCTAATTTAGCACTGAAAATAGTACTCTTCTCTTCCTGTCGCCGTTAAAAGATGTTTAAATGAAAACTCATTTATTTTGCATAACCATTCACTAATATTCTTATCGTGGCTGGTTTAAAAACATCATGGCGTGGCTGTTAAGTCTCTCTCCATAGGTTTATCAAGCAGGGATTTATTTTATGACGACAATTCTCAAGCATCTGCCGGTAGGTCAACGTATCGGTATCGCTTTTTCAGGTGGACTGGATACCAGCGCAGCGCTGCTGTGGATGCGCAAAAAAGGTGCCGTTCCTTACGCCTATACCGCGAATCTGGGTCAGCCGGACGAAGACGACTATGACGCCATTCCTCGTCGTGCGAAAGAATATGGCGCGGAGAATGCCCGCCTGATCGACTGCCGTAAGCAGCTTGTAGCTGAAGGGATTGCTGCCATCCAGTGTGGTGCATTCCATAACACAACAGGTGGCCTGACCTATTTTAACACCACGCCATTAGGACGTGCGGTCACCGGAACGATGCTGGTTGCGGCCATGAAAGAGGATGGCGTTAACATTTGGGGCGACGGTAGCACCTATAAAGGCAATGATATCGAGCGTTTCTACCGCTATGGCTTACTGACCAACGCTGAACTGAAAATTTATAAACCCTGGCTCGACACCGATTTCATTGATGAACTCGGCGGCCGTCAGGAAATGTCCGAATTTATGATTGAATGTGGTTTCGACTACAAGATGTCTGTTGAAAAAGCATACTCCACCGACTCAAACATGCTCGGCGCGACCCATGAAGCCAAGGATTTAGAGTTTCTGAATTCCAGCGTTAAAATCGTTAATCCGATCATGGGCGTTAAATTCTGGGATGAGAACGTGAAGATCCCGGCAGAAGAAGTCACCATCCGTTTCGAGAAGGGCCATCCGGTGGCGCTGAATGGCCAAACCTTCAGCGACGATGTTGAACTGATGATGGAAGCTAACCGTATTGGTGGCCGTCATGGTCTTGGCATGAGCGATCAGATTGAAAACCGTATTATCGAAGCGAAAAGCCGCGGTATTTACGAAGCCCCGGGGATGGCGCTGCTGCACATTGCTTATGAACGTCTGCTGACCGGCATTCATAACGAAGATACGATTGAGCAGTATCACGCGCACGGTCGTCAGTTAGGCCGTCTCCTGTATCAGGGTCGCTGGTTTGACTCTCAGGCACTGATGCTGCGTGATGCGCTTCAGCGTTGGGTAGCAAGCGCAATTACTGGTGAAGTCACACTGGAACTGCGTCGTGGCAATGATTATTCCATCCTGAATACGGTCTCAGATAACCTGACCTACAAAGCAGAACGTCTGACGATGGAAAAAGGTGAGTCCGTCTTCTCGCCAGACGACCGTATTGGTCAGTTGACCATGCGTAACCTGGACATTACCGATACCCGTGAGAAGCTGTTTGGTTACGCTCAGTCGGGCCTGCTTTCCGCTTCTTCAGCAACAGGGCTACCGCAGGTAGAGAACCTGGAAAATAAAGCAAAGTAAGCTTTAAACAAAAACTGGAAAGCCGCGAAAGCGGCTTTTTTTTGGCCTGTAAGTGAGCGGCATTAACAATGCGTTGAACAGGTGCGGTTTGCTAAATGACAGGCAAAAAAAAGACGCTTTTCAGCGTCTTTTTTTCGGAATATTGGTACTGAGGATGGGACTCGAACCCACAAGCCCGTTAGGGCACTACCACCTCAAGGTAGCGTGTCTACCAATTCCACCACCTCAGCACGACTACTTCTTATTTAGGGATATCACTGCTCGGCTGTACCGGAGCGGCTGGCTGACTTTGCTCGACTTTAGCCGGCGCATTCAGCGTTTCCCATTCACTTCCTTTATTGGTTTTGTTGGTATTGATGTTGCCCAACACCAGGCTGATGATGAAGAACAGTGTGCCCAGAATACCTGTTGTACGGGTCATGAAGTTACCAGAACCACTTGAACCGAACAGCGTACCCGAAGCGCCTGCACCAAATGAGGCTCCCATATCAGCGCCTTTACCTTGTTGCAGCATGATCATACCAACCAGGCTAATTGCCACAATAAGGAAAATAACTAAAAGAGCTTCGTACATAATCAACCTGTTCCTTGCGGTGTTGCCGCATCTCAATGCTTCAAACCAATTAAAGCGGGGCTGTTAGCGTTTCCCACTAGAAGCGGGTGTGAATACTAACCAAAGCGAATGACCTTCGCAAGGGCAATTTTAGCGCATTGTATCAAGTGCGGAAAAAAACAGCAAAAACGCTTTGTTTGCGCATAAAAAAGGCGGCAAAAGCCGCCTTTTTAGACACTTAACTTAGGTTAAACGGCCTTAACGGCATCGGCAATACGGTTTGCATAATCCACAACCAGAGCTTCGTCCTCACCTTCGACCATAACGCGAATAAGGGGCTCGGTTCCGGATTTTCGCAGCAGAACGCGACCACGATTTCCCAGAGCCGCTTCCACTTCAGCCGTAACAGCTTTTACGGACTCGGTTTCAAGCGGATCGTCGCTGCCTGCGGTGTAATGTACATTTACCAGAATCTGCGGAAACATTTTCATTCCACTACACAGGTCATGCAATGTCATGTGGTTACGTACCATTGCGGCAACGACTTGCAACCCGGCAACAATGCCATCACCCGTCGTGGTTTTATCGAGCAAGATGACATGCCCGGAATTTTCTGCACCAATGCGCCAGCCTTTTTCCTGCATCTTCTCCATGACGTAACGGTCGCCCACTTTTGCGCGGGTAAAGGGAATGCCCAGCTGTTTTAACGCCAGCTCAAGCCCCATGTTACTCATCAACGTCCCGACAGCGCCGCCACGTAGTTGCCCCTGACGCAACCCTTCACGCGCGATGATGTAGAGGATCTGATCGCCATCGACCTTATTTCCTTCATGATCGACCATGATGACCCGATCGCCATCGCCGTCGAAAGCTATCCCAAGATCGGCTTTCTCTGCAACAACACGAGCCTGTAAGGCGCGAACGTCGGTCGCCCCTACCTCTTCATTGATGTTGACGCCATCTGGCTCGCATCCCATAGCAATTACCTTCGCACCGAGCTCACGGAACACGCTCGGCGCAATGTGGTACGTCGCACCGTTGGCGCAGTCGACAACGATTTTGAGAGCATTGAGGTTTAGCTCATTTGGAAAGGTGGCTTTGCAAAATTCAATGTAACGACCAGCCGCATCAACGATACGGCTTGCTTTGCCAAGCTCTGCAGAATCCACGCAGGTGAGCTCTTTTTCCATTTCGGCTTCAATCGCTTCTTCGACCGCATCCGGTAATTTCGTGCCGTCGATGGAGAAGAACTTGATGCCATTATCATAAAACGGGTTGTGTGAGGCAGAGATAACGATACCGGCTTCAGCACGGAAGGTGCGGGTCAGGTAGGCCACAGCCGGCGTCGGCATAGGGCCTGTAAACGAAGCAGACAGTCCGGCAGCTGCAAGCCCAGCTTCCAAAGCTGATTCAAGCATATAGCCAGAAATACGGGTGTCTTTGCCGATAATGATTTTGCGTGAGCCGTGCCGTGCCAGCACTTTGCCCGCCGCCCAGCCTAACTTTAATACAAAATCGGGGGTGATCGGGGCATCGCCCACGCGACCACGAATGCCATCGGTACCAAAATATTTGCGATTACTCATAGCGTTTCTTTTCCTTCGCTGACAATGTGGCTTCGACCACCCGCATGGCTTCGACCGTCTCTTTTACATCATGAACCCGAATAATATGCGCGCCCTGCATCGCCGCAATCACGGCACAGGCCAGGCTGCCGTTTAGTCGCTCTGTAGGTCCTACGTTCAACAACTGACCTACCATCGTTTTACGCGACATTCCAACAAGCAGCGGTAGGTCAAAATGATGAAATTCAGCCAGACGGGCGAGCAGCGCATAGTTGTGGGAGAGATTCTTACCGAAACCAAATCCCGGGTCGAGCAACAATTTCTCTTTTGAGATACCCGCCTGTTCACAACGTGCAATCTGGTCAATAAAGTACTGGTTTACCTCAGCGAAGACGTCCTTATAGCGAGGTGCCTCCTGCATCGTCCGGGGCTCTCCCTGCATATGCATCAGACAGACGGGCAAACCGGTTTGCGCGGCTGCTTCCAGCGCCCCCGGCTGTGACAATGAACGAATATCATTGATAATATGAGCCCCAACCCTGGCTGATTCTTTGATCACTTCAGGTTTGGATGTATCCACTGAAATCCAGACTTCAAAACGTTGAGCAATAGCTTCAACCACCGGGATAACCCGCTCCAGCTCCTCTTCTACGCTGACATCCGCCGCGCCGGGTCGGGTCGATTCCCCGCCAATATCAACAATCGTAGCGCCTGCATTGATCATCAAATTAGCGTGCTTCACCGCATCAATCAGCGTGTTGTGTGTGCCACCATCCGAAAATGAGTCTGGCGTAACATTCAAAATTCCCATTACGTGCGGATGCGAAAGATCGAGGGCGGTGCCCTGTGCATGAAGTTTCATGGTTGAACCTGGTTTAATAAGTCAAAAAAGAAAAACCCCGGAGCATGCACCCCGGGGTTTCATCAGCAGAACCGATCATCAACAGCGGGTAACTTATTTATCACCCAGCTGTTCTGACATCGTATTACCTGGATTCGGCGTACGTGGTTCATCAACAGGACGTGGCGCACGAGGCGTACCATTACTGTCAGAATTGCTGGTACCGGGATCTTCCCAGCCAGCAGGCGGACGAACGTCACGGCGCGCCATGAGATCATCAATTTGCGGAGCATCAATGGTCTCGTACTTCATCAGCGCATCTTTCATCGCATGCAGGATGTCCATATTGTCATTCAGGATTTGACGAGCACGAGCATAGTTACGCTCGATAAGCGATTTCACTTCCTGATCGATGATACGCGCTGTTTCATCGGACATATGTTTGGCTTTCGCTACAGAACGGCCCAGGAAAACTTCACCCTCTTCTTCCGCATACAGCAGCGGACCGAGTTTGTCAGAGAAGCCCCATTGAGTCACCATGTTACGCGCCAGGTTAGTCGCCACTTTAATATCGTTGGACGCACCGGTAGAAACATGTTCCGCACCGTAGATGATCTCCTCTGCCAGACGACCACCGTACAGGGTCGAAATCTGGCTTTCCAGCTTCTGACGGCTGGCGCTGATAGCATCGCCCTCTGGCAGGAAGAAGGTCACACCCAGCGCACGACCGCGTGGAATAATCGTCACTTTGTGTACAGGATCATGTTCCGGTACCAGGCGACCAATAATGGCGTGGCCTGCTTCGTGATAAGCCGTGGACTCTTTCTGCGCTTCCGTCATCACCATGGAGCGACGTTCCGCACCCATCATGATTTTGTCTTTCGCTTTCTCGAACTCAACCATCGATACCACACGCTTGTTTCCGCGCGCAGCAAACAGGGCTGCTTCGTTTACCAGGTTCGCCAGATCGGCACCGGAGAAGCCAGGCGTACCACGTGCGATGATCGCAGCATCAATGTCCGGAGACAGTGGGACGCGACGCATATGCACTTTCAGGATTTGCTCACGACCGCGGACATCCGGCAAGCCAACCACAACCTGACGGTCGAAGCGGCCTGGACGCAGAAGCGCAGGGTCAAGCACGTCCGGACGGTTAGTCGCGGCAATCACGATAATGCCTTCGTTGCCCTCGAAACCATCCATCTCAACCAGCATCTGGTTCAGCGTTTGTTCACGCTCATCATGACCGCCACCCAGGCCCGCACCACGCTGGCGACCTACGGCGTCGATTTCATCGATAAAGATGATGCACGGCGCCGCTTTCTTGGCCTGTTCGAACATGTCACGCACACGAGATGCACCGACACCAACAAACATTTCCACAAAGTCAGAACCGGAGATGGTAAAGAACGGCACCTTCGCTTCACCCGCGATAGCTTTTGCGAGCAGGGTTTTACCTGTACCCGGAGGGCCGACCATCAGAACGCCTTTAGGGATTTTACCACCCAGCTTCTGGAAGCGGCTTGGCTCACGCAGATATTCAACGAGCTCACCCACTTCTTCTTTTGCTTCGTCACAGCCTGCAACGTCAGCAAAAGTGGTTTTAATCTGATCTTCAGTGAGCATACGCGCCTTGCTCTTACCGAACGACATGGCACCTTTGCCACCGCCGCCCTGCATTTGGCGCATAAAGAATATCCAGACCCCAATCAGCAACAGCATCGGGAACCAGGAGATAAAGATGGAAGTCAGCAGGCTAGGCTCTTCCGGCGGCTCGCCAACCACTTTGACGTTTTTAGTCAAAAGGTTATCAAGCAGTTTCGGATCGTTAACCGGGATGTAAGTCGTGTAACGGTTACTATCTTTCTTGGTAACGTTGATCTCACGTCCGTTGATACGCGCTTCGCGAACCTGGTCCTGATTGACCTCTTGCAGGAAGGTAGAGTAATCCACCTTACGGCCATTAGACTCGCTGGGCCCAAAGCTCTGGAATACTGACATCAGCACGACGGCAATGACCAGCCAGAGTATTAGGTTTTTCGCCATGTCACTCAAGGGATTAACCTCATATTACAACTGTGTTAAAAACAGCGGCAGGTTACTATAGTTTTCGCCCGGTCGCTACAATGTACACTTCGCGTGAACGGGCACGAGAAGAGTCCGGCTTACGAACTTTCACCTTCGTAAACAGAGAGCGAATTTCTCTTAGGTACTCATCAAATCCTTCGCCCTGAAACACTTTCACTAAAAAACTACCGCCTGGTGCCAGCACATCCCTACACATTCCCAGTGCCAGTTCAACCAGGTACATCGACCGGGGAATATCAACTGCCGGGGTACCGCTCATGTTTGGTGCCATATCAGACATGACAACTTGTACTTTATTGTCACCGACACGATCCAGTAACGCTTTAAGGACTAATTCATCACGAAAATCGCCCTGGAGGAAGTCCACACCAACGATTGGATCCATAGGTAAAAGATCGCAAGCGATAATGCGGCCCGTCCCACCGATTTGCGTCACGGCATATTGAGACCAACCGCCGGGCGCAGCGCCGAGATCGACTACGGTCATTCCCGGCTTAAAAAGTTTGTCACTTTGCTGTATTTCATCAAGTTTAAACCAGGCACGGGAACGTAACCCCTTTTTCTGTGCCTCTTGAACATATTTATCGCTAAAGTGTTCCTGAAGCCAGCGACTCGAGCTGGCAGAACGCTTTTTACCTGTCATTTAACATTCCGTCCGGGTTCATCATATACAGCAACGTAAAATTCCACGCAGCGATTTGGTGATATTAGGGAGATGGCGGTAGAATGACCCGTTTTCAATCCCAACGTAAGCAAAATATACGATGAATCTTAGTACTAAACAAAAACAGCACCTGAAAGGTCTGGCACATCCGCTCAAGCCAGTTGTTATGCTTGGCAACAATGGTCTGACCGAAGGGGTGCTGGCCGAGATCGAACAAGCGTTAGAGCACCATGAGCTTATCAAGGTCAAAATCGCTACCGAAGACCGCGAGAATAAAACCCTGATCGTGGAAGCTATCGTGCGCGAAACCGGCGCCTGTAATGTACAGGTCATCGGTAAAACGCTGGTGCTTTATCGTCCTGCTAAAGAGCGCAAAATCTCGCTACCGCGCTAAGGATATCCTTAATTGAACACAAAATCTGTGTAAAACGAGGGGTTTTCGACAGTAGACGAGCAAAATGCCATGCTCATGGAGTTGTTAAAAGGCCGCCATGCGGCCTTTTTCTTTTCTTTACAATACGTCAACAATCAACGAACGCGAAGCGATTACAGGTATTCAACCTTGATAATTTCAAATTCAACATCACCGCCAGGGGTACGGATATTAACGACATCGTCCTGTTCTTTGCCGACCAGACCGCGGGCAATCGGCGAGTTCACTGAAATAAGATTTTGCTTAAAGTCAGCTTCATCATCGCCGACGATACGGTAAGTCTGCTCTTCATCGTTGTCGAGATTGAGCACGGTAACCGTTGAGCCGAAAATAACGCGTCCGTTGTTTGGTATTTTCGAAATATCAATGACCTGAGCGTTAGACAATTTTGCCTCAATATCCTTGATTCGACCTTCGCAGAAACCCTGCTGTTCGCGTGCTGCGTGATATTCAGCATTCTCTTTCAAGTCGCCGTGTTCACGGGCTTCCGCAATGGCGGCAATGATTACCGGGCGACGCACGGACTTCAGATGGTCCAGCTCTTCACGAAGTTTTTCGGCACCACGTAAGGTCATCGGAATAGCTTGCATTTGTATACCTCTTAAACATTCCTGTAGGGAGCAGTTGTTCCGCCCCGGTTGCTATGTCTGACCAAAAAAAGCTCACAGCCCCGGGTCAGAAGCAAAAGAAAACTGACCCGGGGACAAAGCTCCAGGTCAGCGACAATTTTTCAATTTGATACGCATTTTAACCGGAAGTTCACTATGGGTCATCGTTTACTTTCCGGGTCGATGCACCGTAGTATGACGGCTTGTTTCCAGGCTGTTAGCGCGAGATTATGCGATTTTCCAGATTTATCATCGGATTGACCACCAGTATAGCCCTGAATGCCCAGGCCGCGAATGTCGACGAGTACATTAATCAGCTTCCTGACGGCGCGAACCTTGCGTTAATGGTACAAAAAGTGGGTGCCCAGGAGCCGGAGATAGATTATCACGGCAAGCAAATGGCGCTTCCGGCGAGTACGCAGAAAGTCATCACGGCGCTGGCTGCGTTACTGCAACTTGGTCCGGATTTCCGTTTTACGACGACCTTAGAGACTAAAGGCAACGTTAACAGCGGTACATTAAAAGGTGATCTTATTGCGCGATTTGGGGGTGATCCGACGCTAAAACGTCAGAACATTCGCAATATGGTCGCGATGCTGAAAAAATCGGGGATTGATAAAATCGACGGGAACGTACTGATCGATACCTCCGTTTTTGCCAGTCATGATAAAGCACCGGGCTGGCCCTGGAATGACATGACGCAGTGTTTCAGCGCACCACCCGCTGCCGCCATTGTCGATCGCAACTGTTTCTCCATCTCGCTTTACAGCGCGCAAAAAGCAGGGGATTTGGCTTTCATCCGCGTCGCCTCTTACTATCCCGTGAATATGTTTAGCCAGGTCAGGACGCTCGCACGCGGTTCAGCAGAAACCCAGTACTGTGAGCTTGATGTGGTGCCCGGCGATCTTAACCGTTACACATTAACGGGCTGCCTGCCGCAACGTGCGGAGCCACTTCCCCTTGCATTCGCAGTCCAGGACGGAGCCAGTTATGCGGGCGCTATCCTGAAGGCGGAACTCAAAGAGGCTGGCATTACCTATTCAGGCACTCTGTTACGCCAGACGCTGGTCAATGAACCCGGTACGGTCATTGCGACTACGCAGTCCCCTCCTTTACACGACTTACTTAAAATCATGCTGAAAAAATCGGACAATATGATTGCCGATACCGTCTTCAGGATGATTGGTCATGCACGCTTTGGGGTGCCTGGCACCTGGAGGGCCGGGTCAGATGCCGTCAGGCAAATTCTGCGCCAGCAGGCGGGCGTGGACATCGGCAATACCATTATCGCAGATGGTTCGGGCCTATCGCGCCATAACCTGATTGCGCCTTCTACGATGATGCAGGTCCTGCAATACATCGCGCAACACGATAGCGAACTTAACTACATCTCAATGCTGCCGCTCGCCGGCCATGACGGTTCATTGCAATACCGTGCGGGTCTGCACGAAGCGGGGGTCGATGGAAAGGTGTCGGCCAAAACGGGCTCGCTACAGGGGGTGTATAACCTTGCGGGCTTTATCACTACCTCAAGTGGGCAGAGAATGGCGTTTGTACAATACCTCTCTGGTTATGCTGTCGAGCCTGCCAATCAGCGTAATCGCCGCATCCCGCTGGTTCGTTTTGAAAGCCGCCTCTACAAAGATATCTATCAGAATAACTAATAAAAAAGCCGGGTAGCAGTCGCACTGCTTACCCGGCTTTTCATCAGACACTGATAGGATTTACACGTCCGGTATCAGATTAACGCTTATAGATAAATTCGACGCCTTCTTCGTCGTCCTCATCCCAGTCGTCATCGTCCAGATCGTCCTCTTCAATCTCGGCTTCTTCGAGTTGCTGGCGATGGTAATCATCCCACATAAACTCGACTTTCTCAGGCTGTTTGGCTTCCTGCGCTTTCTCCACCGGGTTTTCGATAATGAAGGTCATGACATCCCAGCAGAGCTCTTTCACCCCTTGCTGGCTGGCAGCGGAGATGAGATAAAACTCGCCTTCCCAGCCTAAAGCATCAGCGATCTCTTTTGCTTTTGCTTCCGCTGTCGCTTTGTCCATCAGATCAATTTTATTGAAAACCAGCCAACGCGGTTTAGCTGCCAGTTGCTCGCTGTATTTTTCCAACTCGCCCACAATAATGCGCGCGTTTTCAACCGGATCGGAGCCGTCGATAGGATCAATATCAATGAGATGCAGCAGGACGCGACAACGCTCAAGGTGTTTCAGGAATCGAATACCGAGTCCGGCACCTTCAGCAGCGCCTTCAATCAGTCCTGGAATATCGGCGACAACAAAGCTCTTTTCGTTGTCCATACGCACCACGCCCAGACTCGGAACAAGCGTGGTAAACGGGTAATCAGCTACCTTTGGCTTTGCCGCTGACACGGCGCGAATAAAGGTCGATTTACCGGCATTAGGCATACCCAGCATACCGACATCCGCCAGCAGCATTAGCTCCAGCGCTAATTCGCGTTTATCACCCGGAGTACCCATCGTTTTTTGGCGCGGTGTACGGTTAACAGAGGATTTAAAGCGGGTGTTACCCAGACCATGCCAGCCGCCTTTCGCCACCATCAAACGCTGACCATGGTTGGTCATGTCGCCCATGGTTTCGCCAGTGCCCTGATCAATTACGCGCGTTCCCATAGGCACTTTAATAATGACATCTTTGCCGCGCTTACCGGTGCAGTCGCGGCTCTGACCATTCTGACCACGCTCAGCACGGAAAGACTTTTCAAAACGGTAGTCTATCAGGGTGTTCAGGTTTTCGTCCGCTTCCAGCCAGACGTCACCACCATCGCCGCCATCGCCGCCATCAGGGCCACCATGCGGAATATATTTTTCGCGACGGAAGCTCACACAACCATTGCCACCATCACCTGCCACGACCAGAATGGTCGCTTCATCAACAAACTTCATTTTACTCTCCGTTACTCATTCGCCTGAGCGGGGCAAAGTGGCGATCACTTCACGCTTACGCCATCGTCCCCAGAGACGATGGCCAATGGCGGAATACATCGCTCCCGCAACCACGACAAACGCACCGAGATAACCGATAAGGTTTAACATCGGTCTGGCGAAAAAATCGGGCCAGGCCATTGATAATAAATCTGAAAATAGCAGCGTAAACAGGGGAGTAAGGGTAATTAACGCACTCACCTGCGCTGCCTGCCAGCGCGCCATGGCTTCCGCCAGCGCACCGTAACCTACCAGCGTGTTAAGGCCGCAAAAAATCAGGCATGCCACTTGCCAGCTACTCAGTTGCAAGACCACTTCCGGCTTCGCAAGGGGCAACAACGCTATTGTACACAAAGTGTACAGCAAAAAGAGGATCTGCTGTGAGGCCAGACGACGCAGTAAAATCTTCTGCGCCACCCCATAGCTCACCCAAACCGTTGCAGCACCCACGCCAAAAATTACACCCCATGTGTAGTCGGTCAGTCTGGTAAAAATTTCAATTAAACTGGTATTAAAAAAGAGCAACAGCCCACAAAGCAGCATTGTTGCACCCACCACCTGCGTACCGCGCATTTTCTCTTTTAAAATGACGACACTTGCTATCATCATTCCAACCGGAGAAAGCTGACCTATAACCTGTGATGCTGTGGGGCTCAGATATTGCAGGGAGGAGCTAAAAAGGATGAAGTTACCGAAAAGGCCACCGGTGGCGATTGCCAGCAAGAGCAACCAACGGGGCTTACGGAAAATACGCATGGGAGGCAGCTTGCGTTTACACGCTAAAATAGTACCAAGCCCTATTCCTGCCATTAAAAAGCGATAAAAGACCACCGTAGGAGGCTCCATCACTTCCAGCACTTGCTTCATCGCAATTGGCAATGCTCCCCAGCACATCGCGGTAGTCAGCGCCAAAAGGATACCAATGCCTGCCTGCTGTTTCATGCCCGTATTCCCTGTCAGAATTTCACCGGACTCTTAATGTAAAAAGCCCCGCAACACGTTGCGGGGCTTTAATCCGTTACCGGACCACGAAAAACTTACTCAGCAACAATGCTGATGTATTTACGGTTGTTCGGGCCTTTAACTTCGAATTTCACTTTACCGTCTGCTTTAGCAAACAGAGTGTGGTCCTTGCCGCAACCAACGTTAGAACCAGCGTGGAATTTAGTACCACGTTGACGAACGATGATGCTACCAGCCAGAACTGTTTCGCCGCCAAAGCGTTTTACGCCCAGACGTTTAGCTTCTGAATCGCGACCGTTACGAGTCGAGCCGCCAGCCTTTTTATGTGCCATTTAATCTGCTCCCCTGTCTTAAGCGCTGATGCCAGTGATTTTCACATCAGTGAACCACTGACGATGGCCCTGCTGCTTACGATAGTGTTTACGACGACGAAACTTAACAATTTTAACTTTCTCGCCACGACCGTGAGCAACGATTTCAGCTTTGATTACGCCGCCATCAACGAAAGGAACGCCGATTTTGACTTCTTCACCGTTTGCGATCATCAGAACTTCAGCGAACTCAATAGTTTCGCCAGTTGCGATGTCCAGCTTTTCCAGGCGAACGGTCTGACCTTCGCTTACTCGGTGTTGTTTACCACCACTTTGGAAAACCGCGTACATAAAAAACTCCGCTTCTGCGCACACCTTATGAATGATTAAGAGCGCGCTATAAATATTCACAATAGGGCGCGAATATTACGCAAAACGCGAGCCTTTGACAAGTGCTTGCATCACTCCATGAAGAAAAAAAACACAACCTGTACGGCAACGTTTATCTGTCGCGTTTTTTCAGTACAATCAGCAATACTATTCTAACCCGTAACCCTTCGTTATCCCATTTTGATATGTGGTAAACAGGACTGAAAGCCCGGCTTTTGCGATGAATTTAGAAAAAATCAATGAGTTAACCGCGCAAGATATGGCGGGTGTTAATGCGACAATCCTGCAGCAGCTCAACTCGGATGTTCAGTTAATCAACCAGTTGGGTTATTACATCGTTAGCGGTGGCGGTAAACGCATCCGTCCGATGATCGCCGTGCTTGCTGCAAGAGCGGTGGGATATGAAGGCAATGCGCATGTTACCATTGCTGCGCTGATCGAATTTATCCACACGGCAACGCTTCTTCATGATGATGTTGTGGATGAATCCGATATGCGGCGTGGAAAGGCGACGGCCAATGCCGCCTTTGGAAATGCGGCCAGCGTGCTGGTCGGTGACTTTATCTATACCCGTGCGTTTCAAATGATGACCAGCCTTGGTTCACTTCGTGTACTTGAGGTGATGTCAGAAGCGGTCAATGTCATTGCTGAAGGTGAAGTTCTGCAGTTGATGAACGTCAACGATCCGAACATCACTGAAGAAAATTACATGCGCGTCATTTACAGTAAAACAGCGCGTTTATTTGAGGCTGCGGCGCAATGTTCTGGCATGCTGGCAGCGTGCAGCCCCGCTCAGGAAAAAGCCCTTCAGGATTATGGCCGCTATCTGGGAACCGCGTTTCAGCTGATCGACGATCTTCTGGATTACAGCGCAGACGGCGAGACACTCGGAAAAAACACCGGCGATGATCTTAACGAAGGAAAGCCAACTCTCCCGCTACTTCATGCCATGCACAATGGTTCGCCTGAGCAGGCAGGCATGATTCGTGACGCGATTGAAAATGGCAATGGTCGACATCTGCTTGAACCTGTACTGCAGGCAATGGCGGAGTGCGGTTCTCTTGAGTGGACGCGCCAGCGTGCAGAAGAAGAGGCTGACAAAGCCATCAGCGCCTTGCAGATTTTGCCAGACTCCCCGTGGCGCGAGGCGCTTATCGGGCTGGCTCATATCGCCGTTCAACGCGATCATTAATGCTCCATCAACTTTCCCGTCATCCGACGGGAAAGTTTCAATAAGTTCTCATTAGCAAGCTCTCCGCCTCTTTTTCCACCTCAATATCTGAGCCTTGATAGAATCCTAAATTTAAAAATCTTACATGAACTTTTTAGAGCAATAGCTCTTATATGCGTATAGTAAATGCACAGACTTACTGTCATGTAGTAACAGGTTTTTTCCAGGGAGGAATGATGGAGAGTAAATTCATTGACTGGCACAATGCCGATATCATCGCCGGGCTGCATAAAAAAGGGACATCCCTGGCGGCGGAGTCGCGAAAAAATGGGCTGTCTTCTTCAACGCTCGCCAACGCGTTAAGTCGCTCCTGGCCGAAGGGTGAACTCATTATTGCCCGGGCACTGGAAACAGAGCCCTGGGTGATATGGCCCTCCCGCTATCATGATCCGGTGACGCATGAGTTCATAAACCGAACCAGCATGATGCGGAAAAAAAATATGAAATAAACAATAAAAAGCCCCTGTCAGAATTGAGAGGGGCTCTGTTGCGCGTGAACGATTATTCGCCTTTTACGCGTTCGATGTTTGCACCCAACGCACGCAGTTTGTCTTCAATGCGTTCATAGCCACGGTCGATGTGGTAAATGCGGTCAACAATGGTGGTACCTTCCGCAATACAACCTGCCAGCACCAGGCTTGCAGATGCGCGCAGATCCGTTGCCATTACCTGCGCCCCGGATAATTTTTCAACGCCGTAGCAGATTGCCGTATTGCTCTCGATTTCCGCGTGCGCGCCCATACGAATCAGTTCAGGAATGTGCATAAAGCGGTTTTCGAAAATCGTTTCGGTGATAACACCCGTCCCTTCGGCAACCAGGTTGAGCAGGGTGAACTGGGCCTGCATATCTGTAGGGAACGCCGGATGGGGTGCGGTACGAACGGTGACAGCCTTAGGACGTTTACCATGCATATCAAGGCTAATCCAGTCCTCACCCACTTCGATATCCGCCCCCGCTTCGCGCAGTTTAGCGAGAACGGCATCCAGCGTATCCGGCTGAGCGTTACGACATAAAATCTTGCCGCCCGAAATCGCGGCTGCGACCAGGAAGGTCCCCGTTTCGATACGATCCGGCAGCACGCTGTAGGTTCCCCCACCCAGACGTTCAACACCTTCAATCGTAATACGATCGGTACCCTGACCGGTGATTTTCGCGCCGAGCTCATTGAGGAAGTTCGCGGTATCAACAATTTCAGGCTCACGTGCCGCGTTTTCAATAACGGTCGTGCCTTCTGCAAGCGTTGCCGCAGAAAGAATAGTCACCGTTGCGCCTACGCTGACTTTATCCATCACAATGTGCGCGCCTTTAAGGCGGCCCTGCACGCTGGCTTTAACGTAACCTTCTTCCAGCTTAATCTCTGCGCCTAACTGCTCCAGACCCGTGATATGCAAGTCAACCGGGCGAGCGCCGATAGCACAGCCGCCGGGCAATGAAACCTGACCCTGACCGAAACGTGCGACCAACGGTCCCAGCGCCCAGATGGAAGCACGCATGGTTTTAACCAGATCGTAAGGGGCACAGAAAACATTAACCTTGCTCGCATCGATCCAAACGGATCCATTACGTTCCACTTTCATACCCAGCTGGCTGAGTAACTTCATGGTGGTATCGATGTCTTTCAGTTTCGGAACGTTGCGGATTTCTACCGGCTCTTCAGCCAGCAATGCGGCAAAGAGGATGGGCAGCGCGGCGTTTTTTGCGCCTGAAATTGTGACTTCGCCCTGGAGCCGTGTCGGCCCCTGTACACGAAACTTATCCATTCATCTGTTCTCTGTTAAAAATTCACACGCGCTGCGGGCCCGGGCCCGTAGCTCAAAAACCATTTAGCTTGCGATCGCGCGCCCAGTCCTGCGGCGTATACGTTTTGATCGACAGAGCGTGGATGCGGTTATCCGCAATGTATTCCGAAAGCGGGCCATAAACCGCCTGTTGCTGCTTGACGCGGCTCATCCCTTCGAATACCTCACCCACAGCAATAACCTGAAAGTGACTGCCATCGCCAGAGACGTGGGCTTCCTGGAGAGAGAGTGCATTCATCAGCACTGTCTGAATTTCATGATTTTCCATGGGCGTTAATTTCATCTGATAGTGAAAACAGCCCCACATCTTAGAGGAAAGTGGCGCGGTCTTAAATAAGCAAAAAGC
Source organism: Yokenella regensburgei (assembly GCF_051486985.1). GTDB lineage: Bacteria > Pseudomonadota > Gammaproteobacteria > Enterobacterales > Enterobacteriaceae > CBFFRJ01. The sequence goes on along the minus strand of NZ_JAHVDV010000008.1, from coordinate 61,783 downwards.
CTCGTTGATAGATCAAACGAGGCTTTAAAGAGTAACGTACTGAAAAAATTAGCGAGGCAATACGTCCAGGGGCAAATTATACAGCTGCGCAAGCGTTCTCAGATTTTCGCTGATACCTTCAAGCGAAACCTGATGCCCCTGCTTTTTACCCAGGTCGATAAGATGGATGAGCAGGGCAACTCCAGCGGTATCAATCCGGGTAACGCCATTCAGGTCGATGCAGGTTATGCCTTTCATCGCCTCAACGCGCGCTTCCCACAAGGGATTTAATACGTCCTGATCAATTTCACCCTGCACGACCAGCTTTTCGCCGTCCCGCGCCCAGCTAAGCGGAGCGGTCATTATTTTTTCTCATCCAGTGTGATTTTCTGACGAGAAATAGACTGTAACTGCGCGGTCAGACCGTCAACGCCTTTGGTGCGTAACAAATCACTCCATTCATTCTGCTTCGTCGTTATCATGCTCACGCCTTCAGCAATCATGTCATAAGCCTGCCAGTTACCCGTTTGGGTATTTTTACGCCACTGGAAATCAAGACGTACAGGCGGTCGACCATTCGGATCGGTAATAGTGACGCGGATAGGAATAATAGAGGCGTCACCGAGCGGTTTTTCTGGTGCGATCTGATAGCCCTGCCCATGATAAAGCGCCAGCGCCTGCCCATAAGCCTGCTTGAGATATTCGCGGAACGCGGCAAAGTAAGCTTCACGCTGCGCCGGGGTCGCCTCTTTGTAATAACGTCCCAGTACCAGTGCGCCGGCATATTTCACCTGCACATAAGGCAACAGCTCCTGATCCACCACATCACGCAGATAGTCAGGGTTTGCGCGAATCTTCGGCTGCTCATTTTTAAGACGATCAAAGGTTTTTTGCGCGGCTTCCTGCATTGCTTTATACGGGTTGCTCTGTTCTACGGCGTTGGCAAGCCCCAGGGGGGCAATGACCAGCATGGCAACCATTAATAGACGTTTAAACATGCGTCAATTCTCCTCGTTAATTCATCGAACCCGCGGACGGTGCGGTAGAAGTATCGTCCTGCTGTTGCGGCTGAGCATCGCCGGAACTCTTATTGTCACTTCCCTTACTGCTGTAAAGGAATTGTCCGATCAGATCCTCAAGCACCATCGCGGATTTTGTATCCTGGATAGTACTGCCTTCTTTAAGCATAGATGTTCCGAGCTCAGGATCTTCAAAACCCACATTCAGTGCCAGATATTGCTCACCCAACAACCCTGACGTACGAATCGCTAATGAGCTGGTGTCCGGGATCTGGTTGTATCGCTCTTCGATATCCAGCGAAACACGAGGCAGATAGGTCTTCGGATCAAGTTCGATGTCTGCAACACGCCCGACTACCACTCCGCCAATACGAACCGGTGAGCGCGCCTTCAGGCCGCCGATGTTATCGAAGGTCGCATAAATACGGTAAGTTGGCTCTGTACGCATCGAGGCAACATCTGCCGCTTTCAGACAGATGAAGAGCGCAGCCAGCAGCGCGACCAAAACAAAAATGCCAACCCAAATTTCACTTTTCTTTGTTTGCATGAACTCAATTCCCAAACATCAATGCGGTGAGCACAAAATCAAGGCCAAGGACAGCCAGTGAAGAATGCACAACGGTACGTGTTGTCGCCCGGCTAATCCCGGCAGAAGTCGGAATCGCATCGTAACCATTGAATAATGCAATCCAGGTTACAGTAATGGCGAAGACGACACTTTTAATCAGACAGTTAATCAGATCCAGACGCCAGTCGACGGCATCCTGCATTGCCGACCAGAAGAAGCCAGAGTCGATTCCTTTCCAGTTGACCCCGACCAGCGAACCGCCCCAGATCCCGACAGCAACAAAAATAATGGTCAACAACGGCAGGGAGATGATACCGGCCCAAAAGCGCGGCGCGATGACGCGGCGCAGCGGGTCCACCGCCATCATCTCAAGGCTGGAAAGCTGTTCGGTTGCACGCATAAGACCAATTTCAGCCGTGAGTGCAGAACCAGCGCGACCCGCAAACAGCAGTGCGGCAACCACCGGCCCCAGTTCACGGAGAAGCGAGAGCGCCACCAGCATGCCAAGGCTGGTTTCTGCGCTGTAGGTTGTGAGCACCAGGTAACCCTGTAAGCCCAACACCATGCCGATAAACACGCCGGAAACCAAAATAATGAGCATCGATAAGACACCCACGTGGTAGAGCTGGCGTACCAGCAACGGCGTATGCTTGCGGAACTCGGGTTTGCCAACGAGGGCATTAAATAACATTAAACCGGCGCGCCCAAACGTCGCGATCGTTTTGATCCCGCGATGGCCAAACGACGCCAGTGCTTCAAGCAGCATGAGTGGCTTAACTCCCTGTCTCTAATAAATCGAATTGATATTGACCAGCGGGATAACGGAAGGGAACCGGCCCATCAGCGATGCCGTCAAGAAACTGACGAACCCGTGGATCGCCATTCTCTTGCAGCCCCTGAGCGCTACCATGAGCAACAATTTTTTTATCCGCAACGATATACGCGTAGTCAGCAATGCTCAGGACTTCCGGCACATCATGCGAGACAACGATACAGGTCACACCCAGGACGCTGTTTAAGTCGGAAATCAGTTTGACCAGCACGCCCATAGTAATGGGGTCCTGCCCGACAAAAGGTTCGTCGAACATGATCAAATCCGGCTCAAGCGCGATGGCGCGTGCCAGTGCCGCACGACGCGCCATCCCGCCGGAGAGTTCTGATGGCATCAGTTTGGCTGCGCCACGTAAGCCAACCGCTTCAAGTTTCATCATCACCGTACTTCTGAGCAGCGGCTCAGGCAGGTTGGTATGTTCACGCAAGGGGTAAGCCACATTTTCAAATACGGTGAGATCGGTAAAGAGCGCGCCGGATTGAAATAACATACTCATTCTTTTTCTTACGGTGAACAGCCGGGAGCGCCCCATCTCCGGAATATTTTCACCATCAAAAAGGATCTCTCCCTTATCGGGGGGGATCTGGCCGCCTATAAGACGTAAAAGCGTCGTCTTACCAATCCCGGATGGCCCCATGATCGCAGTGATCTTTCCACGTGGCACCGTCAATGAAATATCAGTAAAAATAGGACGGTTACTACGTGAAAAACTCACGCCACGGATATCAACGAGGTTCGCCGCTGTCTGGCTCATTCTTTCATCCTTATAAGCCCTGCCGGGTATTGCATCATGGTCGATAACATCAAGAACCCAACATTTTTACAGAATATTACCTGCTTGAGTTAGCGAAAGCTGGCATTTGTTTTACTTTTGAGCCGCATAAAGTCAAAATTAAGACTTCATTACGCCGCTCTACATTCCCGGTTTTCCCGGCGATCGCAGCCTGCGGACCGGCAGATTATACCTTAAGAAAGGATGTTAGATGCTTTTAGCGACGGCGCTATTAATAATTGGTTTACTTTTGGTGGTCTACAGCGCCGATCGCCTGGTATTTGCAGCCTCAATCATGTGCCGAAATCTGGGGATACCACCGCTGCTGATTGGCATGACGGTGGTCAGCATTGGCACCTCTTTACCGGAAATTATCGTTTCGGTGGCCGCGTCCCTGCATGGTCAGCTCGATTTGGCGATTGGCACGGCTATTGGCTCTAACATCACCAACATTCTTCTGATTTTGGGCCTCGCCGCATTTTTACATCCATTTACCGTCCATTCCGATATCTTACGCCGTGAGTTACCGCTAATGTTGATCGCCAGCCTGCTGGCAGGGCTGGTTCTGTTTGATGGGCAACTCTCCAGAACAGAAGGCTTTTTTTTACTGCTTCTTGCCGTGCTCTGGCTGGTATTCATTGTTAAAATCGCCCGTCTGGCCGAGCGTCAGGGGAACGACAGCCTGACACGAGAACAGCTGGCTGAGTTACCGCGCGGCGGTAGCCTGTCGGTCGCGTTTCTCTGGCTGGGGGTCGCGCTGATTATCATGCCTATGGCTACCCGGATGGTGGTTGATAATGCCACTGTCATGGCGAATTATTTTGCCATGAGTGAGCTAACCATTGGCCTGACGGTGATAGCAATAGGTACGGGATTGCCAGAACTCGCAACCGCCATCGCCGGGACGCGTAAAGGGGAAGACGATATTGCCATCGGTAATATCATCGGCTCGAATATATTCAACATCACGTTAGTGCTGGGGCTGCCCGCCTTGATTGCCCCTGGCACATTTAGCCCTCTCGCCTTTTCGCGGGATTACGGCGTCATGCTGCTGGTGAGCATTATCTTCGCCTTTATCTGTTGGCGACGTAAGCAACAGTCTGGCAGAGGGCCGGGGGCACTGTTGTTGGCAGGATTCTTTATATGGCTGGCGTTGTTGTTCTGGGTAACGCCACGGTTGACGGGCTAGGTGGAGACGCATTATGTCGCTTATTGATCTGGAACCAGGGTTTGATTTTCAGCAAGCCGGGCGAGACGTTCTTAACGTTGAGCGTGAAGGCCTTGCGCATCTCGATCAGTACATCAATCAGGATTTTGCATTAGCCTGCGAGAAAATATTCTACTGCAGCGGCAAAGTGGTAGTGATGGGGATGGGTAAATCCGGTCATATCGGCAGAAAAATGGCGGCCACTTTTGCCAGTACGGGCACCCCCTCGTTTTTTGTGCATCCCGGCGAAGCCGCACATGGCGATTTGGGCATGGTTGGCGCACAGGATGTGGTAATTGCGCTCTCTAATTCGGGTGAGTCAAATGAGATTCTTGCCCTTATTCCGGTATTAAAGCGACTGAACGTTTATCTGATTTGCATGACCAGCCGACCGGACAGCAGCATGGGTCGGACTGCGGATATCCATTTGTGCGTAAAAGTACCCAGAGAAGCCTGCCCGCTTGGCCTGGCACCTACCTCCAGCACCACGGCCGCTTTAGTGATGGGTGATGCACTCGCAGTCGCACTGCTGAAAGCACGTGGATTCACTGCCGAGGACTTTGCCCTTTCGCACCCCGGCGGGGCGTTGGGTCGTAAACTGCTTCTGCGCGTTCACGATATTATGCACACGGGTGATGAAATCCCTCATGTGAGCAAAGAGGCATCGCTTCGTGACGCGTTGCTGGAGATTACCCGTAAAAATCTTGGCTTAACGGTCATTTGCAACGACCTGATGAAAATCGAAGGCATTTTTACTGATGGTGATTTACGGCGCGTCTTTGATACAGGTGCAGACGTCCGTAACCTCGGCATCGCTGACGTGATGACCCCAGGCGGCATACGCGTCAGACCTGATATGTTGGCTGTTGAAGCCCTGAATTTGATGCAATCCCGCCATATCACCTCCGTCCTGGTTGCCGATGGCGACCAACTGCTGGGTGTGGTACATATGCATGATTTGCTGCGCGCGGGCGTAGTATAAAAAAGGATGAAATAATGAGTAATGTTGGTGCGTCGCTTGCAACCTGCTACGGTCCCGTTAGCACACAGATTATGGCGAAGGCAGAAAAAATCAGGCTGTTAATTCTTGATGTTGATGGTGTTTTATCTGACGGTCTCATCTACATGGGAAACGACGGTGAAGAGTTAAAGGCGTTTAATGTTCGTGATGGGTATGGCATCCGCTGTGCATTAACGTCAGGCATTGAGGTAGCCATCATTACCGGGCGTAGAGCTAAACTGTTAGAAAATCGCTGTGAAACCCTGGGCATTACACATCTTTACCAGGGGCAATCGGACAAATTGCTGGCGTACCGCGAGCTTTTAACCAAACTTTCCTTACAACCTGAGCAGATTGCTTATGTGGGCGATGATCTGATCGACTGGCCGGTCATGGCGGAAATTGGTCTGAGCGTTGCCGTCGCCGATGCCCATCCGCTTTTGATTCCGCGCGCGGACTATGTCACGCGTATCGCTGGTGGGCGGGGGGCTGTACGTGAAGTCTGCGATTTATTATTACTCGCGCAAGGTAAACTTGATGAGGCCAAAGGGCAATCGATATGAGTAAAACCCGACGTTGGGTCATCATTTTGCTGGCACTTATCGTCCTGGTACTGATTGGTGTGAATCTGGCTGACCGGGAATCTCTGGCGCCGGTGAGCACAAACAGCAGCGATCCAACTTATAAAAGTGAGCACACCGACACGGTGGTATACAGCCCCGAGGGTGCACTGAATTATCGACTGATTGCCGAGCATGTAGAGTATTTTTCTGCTGAAGCCATCACATGGTTCACCCAACCTGTATTGACGACATTTGATAAAGATAAAATTCCAGGATGGTCCATTAAGGCCGATAAAGCAAAGTTAACCAATGACCGAATGCTTTATCTTTATGGCCATGTTGAAGTTAACGCGCTGACGCCAGACGCTCAGTTGCAAAAAATTACGACGGATAACGCCCAGATAAATCTGGTCACGCAGGATGTGACCTCCGATGACCAGGTGACGTTATACGGAACAACATTTAATTCCACCGGCCTGAAAATGCGCGGCAACTTACGCAGCAAAACCGCAGAGCTGATTGAAAAGGTTAGAAGCTCATATGAAATTCAAAACAAACAAACTCAGCCTTAATGTTGTCCTGGCCAGTGCCCTCTTTGCTGCCAGCCTACCGGCGCTGGCAGTGACCGGCGACACCGATCAACCTATTCACATCGACTCGGACCAACAGTCGCTGGACATGCAAGGCAATGTGGTGACCTTTACCGGTAATGTTATCGTCACCCAGGGTACTATCAAGATCAACGCCGATAAAGTGGTGGTGACCCGGCCCGGTGGACAGCAAGGTAAAGAGGTCATTGATGGCTTCGGCAACCCTGCCACCTTTTATCAGTTGCAGGACAATGGCAAACCCGTGAAAGGCCATGCCTCGCAGATGCATTACGAACTGGAAAAAGACTTTGTGATTCTGACGGGTAATGCTTATCTCGAGCAGCTTGATAGCAACATTAAAGGCGACAAAATCACCTATCTGGTGAAAGAACAAAAAATGCAGGCGTTTAGCGAGAAAGGTAAACGCGTGACAACGGTTCTGGTACCGTCTCAGTTGCAGGATAAGAGCAACAATCAGAATCCGGCCCCGGCGCAAAAAAAGAGTAATTAATTCGTTATGGCAACATTAACTGCAAAGAATCTCGCTAAGGCCTATAAAGGCCGCCGTGTTGTGGAAGACGTGAGCCTGACCGTGAATTCAGGTGAAATTGTTGGCCTGCTTGGCCCGAACGGGGCGGGTAAAACCACCACCTTTTACATGGTCGTGGGTATTGTGCCGCGGGATGCTGGCAACATCATTATCGATGATGAAGACATAAGCCTGTTACCGCTGCATGCGCGCGCGCGTCGCGGTATTGGCTATCTGCCTCAGGAGGCGTCTATTTTCCGCCGCCTCAGTGTCTTCGATAATCTGATGGCAGTGCTGCAAATTCGCGATGATCTCAGCGCAGAACAGCGTATGGACAGAGCCAATGAGCTGATGGAAGAGTTCCACATTGAGCACCTTCGCAATAACCTGGGGCAGGCATTATCCGGCGGTGAGCGTCGTCGCGTAGAGATCGCCCGCGCACTGGCGGCCAATCCTAAATTTATTCTGCTGGATGAGCCGTTTGCAGGCGTCGACCCGATTTCCGTTATTGATATCAAACGCATTATCGAGCATTTGCGTGATAGTGGGCTCGGCGTGTTAATTACCGACCATAACGTACGAGAAACTCTGGCGGTCTGTGAGCGTGCTTATATCGTAAGCCAGGGCCACTTAATCGCCCACGGTACGCCGCAGCAAATCCTTGAAGACGAACACGTTAAGCGCGTATATCTTGGGGAAGACTTCAGACTCTGATAGGGTAGAGTTTATTGACGTGTTTAGTCGGAGAAGACTGCTCTGAATATGAAGCAAGGTTTGCAATTAAGGCTTAGCCAACAGCTGGCCATGACGCCGCAGCTGCAACAGGCTATTCGTCTGTTACAGCTGTCTACGTTGGAACTTCAGCAAGAACTTCAGCAGGCGCTGGAGAGTAACCCATTGCTGGAACAAACCGATCTTCATGAAGAAGTGGATACACAACAGTCTCAGGATAACGAAAGTCTCGACACCGTAGACGCACTCGAACAAAAAGAGATGCCCGACGAATTGCCCCTCGACGCCAGTTGGGATGAGATTTACACGGCGGGCACACCTTCCGGCAGCAGTACCGATTACATTGACGATGAATTACCGGTTTATCAGGGTGAAACCACGCAGTCATTGCAGGATTACCTGATGTGGCAGGTGGAGCTCACCCCCTTTTCAGACACAGACCGGGCCATCGCAACATCGATTGTCGATGCCGTAGATGACACTGGCTACCTGACCGTGTCACTGGAAGATATCCTCGACAGTATGGGCGACGAGGACATAGGCCTTGATGAAGTCGAAGCGGTACTTAAGCGCATTCAGCGTTTCGACCCGGTAGGGGTAGCGGCAAAAGATCTGCGTGACTGCCTGCTTATCCAGCTTTCCCAGTTTGCAAAAGAGACACCGTGGCGCGAGGAAGCTCAGCTCATTATCAGCAATCACCTTGATCTGCTTGCGAACCATGACTTCCGCACCCTGATGCGTGTCACTCGCCTGAAAGAGGACGTACTGAAAGAAGCGGTGAATCTGATTCAGTCGCTCGATCCGCGTCCAGGTCAGTCGATCCAGACAGGGGAACCTGAGTATGTCATTCCGGATGTGCTGGTTCGCAAACATAATACGCGCTGGGTCGTCGAACTGAACGCCGACAGTATTCCGCGTCTGCAAATTAACCAGCACTATGCCGCCATGTGTGGTGGGGCACGAAACGATGCGGATACCCAGTTTATTCGCAGTAATTTGCAGGATGCCAAGTGGCTTATAAAGAGCCTGGAGAGCCGTAACGATACTCTGTTACGGGTCAGTCGCTGTATCGTCGAACAGCAGCAAGCCTTCTTCGAACAGGGAGAAGAGTTCATGAAACCCATGGTGCTGGCTGATATTGCCCAGGCGGTGGAGATGCATGAATCGACCATCTCCCGTGTCACAACTCAGAAATACCTTCATAGTCCACGGGGTATTTTTGAACTCAAGTATTTTTTCTCCAGTCACGTGAGTACCGAAGGCGGAGGGGAAGCCTCCTCAACGGCCATACGTGCACTGGTGAAGAAATTAATCGCCGCAGAGAATCCTGCGAAACCATTGAGCGACAGCAAATTAACCTCCATGCTGTCCGATCAAGGTATCATGGTAGCGCGGCGAACCGTTGCAAAATACCGAGAGTCTTTATCCATTCCGCCGTCAAATCAGCGTAAACAGCTGGTCTGACCCAACCGATAAGGAAGACACTATGCAGCTTAACATCACAGGACAAAACGTCGAGATCACCGAAGCCCTGCGTGACTTTGTTAACACCAAATTCGCGAAACTCGAACAATACTTCGAGAGGATTAATCAGGTCTATATTGTGTTGAAAGTGGAGAAAGTGACTCATACCTCGGATGCGACTTTGCATGTCAATGGTGGTGAAATTCACGCCAGTGCGGAAGGTCAGGATATGTACGCTGCCATCGACGGTTTAATTGATAAACTGGCGCGTCAGCTGACAAAACATAAAGATAAACTGAAACAACACTAATTGTCCGGGCGGTCGTCTGGCGCGTAGCCCCCTACCGCAACCCGGTCGGGGGCTTATCTCCGACGACGCTTAGGTGAAATTATGATGAATAACGATTCCGCTCTCCAACTGAGCAATGTCCTTAACCAGGAATGTACCCGAAGTGGCGTTCACTGCCAGAGCAAAAAACGTGCCCTGGAGATAATCAGTGAACTTGCCGCAAAACAGCTGAGTCTGCCGCCCCAGGTCGTTTTCGAAGCCATTCTCACACGCGAGAAAATGGGCAGTACCGGTATTGGCAACGGGATAGCTATCCCTCACGGCAAACTGGAAGAAGACACCCTTCGCGCGGTAGGCGTGTTCGTACAGCTTGAAACGCCGATTGCCTTTGATGCCATTGATAATCAACCGGTTGATTTACTGTTTGCCCTGCTTGTTCCTGCCGACCAGACCAAAACGCACCTGCACACGCTGTCGTTAGTGGCGAAAAGACTGGCGGATAAAACGATTTGTCGTCGCCTGCGTTCTGCACAAAGCGACGAAGAACTGTATAAGATCATCACGCTGACAGAAGGCGAACAGGACGATGCATAACATTGTATTCACTGTTGCGCCAGGCGCTGTGAGGAGAAACTTTCCATGGTCCTGATGATCGTGAGTGGTCGTTCGGGTTCCGGCAAATCAGTCGCCCTGCGTGCGCTGGAAGACATGGGATTTTACTGTGTCGACAACCTGCCGGTCGTGTTGCTTCCTGAGCTGGCGAGAACGCTTGCCGACAGACAGACTTCCGCAGCCGTCAGCATCGACGTGCGTAATATGCCAGAATCACCGGAAATCTTTGAACAGGCGATGAGTAACCTGCCCGAAGAGTTCTCTCCCCAGCTCCTCTTCCTCGACGCAGACCGAAACACGTTAATTCGTCGCTACAGCGACACCCGCCGTCTGCACCCCCTTTCCAGTAAAAATTTATCGCTGGAAAGCGCCATTGATGAAGAGAGTAATTTACTCGAACCTTTACGCTCACGCGCTGACCTCATTGTTGATACCTCTGAAATGTCAGTCCATGAGCTGGCTGAAATGCTGCGTACCCGACTGCTCGGCAAGCGTGAACGTGAGCTGACGATGGTCTTCGAGTCTTTCGGCTTTAAGCACGGTATTCCCATCGATGCCGACTACGTTTTCGATGTCCGCTTTTTGCCAAACCCGCACTGGGACCCCAAGCTGCGCCCGATGACCGGCCTCGACAAACCCGTAGCGGCTTTCCTGGACAGGCATACTGAAGTCCACAACTTCATTTACCAGACCCGCAGCTATCTTGAGCTCTGGCTCCCGATGCTTGAAACCAATAACCGCAGCTACCTGACCGTCGCGATTGGTTGTACCGGTGGTAAACATCGCTCCGTCTATGTTGCTGAACAACTGGCTGATTATTTCCGCTCACGCGGGAAAAATGTTCAGTCCCGTCATCGTACGCTGGAAAAACGTAAAACATGACCGTAAAACAGACCGTCGAAATCACCAATAAGCTGGGGATGCATGCGCGCCCGGCAATGAAGCTGTTCGAACTGGTTCAGGGGTTTGATGCAGAGGTGCTGTTACGCAATGATGAAGGAACCGAGGCTGAAGCCAGCAGCGTCATTGCGTTGCTGATGCTGGATTCAGCCAAAGGGCGTCAAATCGAAATCGAAGCCAATGGTCCGCAGGAAGAAGAGGCGCTGGCAGCAGTTATCGCGCTGTTTAACGCCGGATTTGACGAAGAGTAATCCTCTCCCGCCCAGGAGAGGAGTGTCAGTGCAGCCTGTTACTCTCCAGAAATGATTCCCCGCCTAACTGGTGCATCTGACGCAGGATCCACGCCTGCCGGCTACGAACATAGCCCGAGGGCGCGTCAACCCGAAACCGCAACGGGTTAGGCAAAACAGCCGCCAGCAGCGCCGCTTCCGACATGGTGAGTTTGCTGGCTGGCTTGTGAAAATAGCGCTGTGAAGCCTCCTCAACGCCAAACACCCCCTCCCCAAACTCCGCAATGTTCAGGTATACGGTGAGTATCCGGCGCTTCGTCCAGATGACCTCCGTCGTGAGCGTCAGCCCCGCTTCCAGCCCTTTACGCACCCAGCTTTTGCCATCCCACAGCAGCAGATTCTTTACCGTTTGCTGAGAAATTGTCGATGCGCCACGGACCCGGTTTTCATGCCGCTCATTGTGAGACAGGGCCTTTTCAATCGCGCCAAAATCAAGCCCCCAGTGCTCGGGAAATCGTTGATCTTCAGCGGCAATGACCGCCAGCCCAGCCCAGGGGGAAATATCATCCATGCCGACCCAGTCAGAATGCGCAACATAGCCAAAATCGCCGGTAAGCCAGGCACCCAACTGCCGCTCTACCATGACCGCAGAAAAGGGTACCGGCAGAAAGCTGAACAGGACAATGCCGCCACCCCAAAAAATGGCAAGTGCCAGCACCGCCCGTAAAATCAGTCGCTTAAGACGAACTTTTAGTGGACCACGCCGCACTTTCATTCCGTCAGCACCAGCACGCGTGCCACCAGCTTTTCGATACCGGTGGCCGCTTCGGCGATGTTTTGCGCCAGCATATAAGCAGGCGTGGTGACAACTTTGTTCTCCTCATCGACCACAATATCGTCTACCGGGCAGGAGACATGTTCAGCCCCCATATCCTCCAGGACTTCAGCGGTATCAATATCCGTACCTATGGTCAGACGCAGGGGGAAATCAAAAATTTTTGGCAACATTGCCGGCGCGATACAGATAAAACCAAGCGGTTTACCCGCCTGGTGCATCTCCTGCGCCAGATGCTTTAGCTGCGCATCAACGGCGCATGCGCTCCCCTCACTGGCAAAGTTACTGAGATTCTTTGCCGCACCAAATCCTCCGGGAACGATGAGGGCATCCAGATCCTTTACTGATGCATGCGCGAGCGACTGGATGGATCCACGGGCAATGCGTGCCGCTTCGATCAATACATTGCGGCTCTCATTGATCGGCTCCCCGGTCAGATGATTAATCACATCGGTCTGGATCTTATCCGGTGCAAAGCAGACGGCCTCGGCCCCTTCGCGGGCGATCGCAAGCAGCGTAAGCACCGCTTCATGGATTTCAGAACCGTCATACACCCCTGCTCCGCTGAGAACGACACCGACTTTTTTCATTCTGCTCATCCTTTATGCAATGTCATGTAGATAATTAAAAATTTTGATAAGGGCGCTATGCTTCACACATTTCATTGATTGACGTAACAAATCATTTAAGATTTGCTATCTTATGTGCGTGCAGTTCAAATTTTCAGACTGCGCCCTTGTAAAAAAACTATAACTTCACGGCGCAGCCACGTTTTCCCTGGTGTTGGCGCAGTATTCGCGCACCCCGGTTTATCCGGGGTCATTTTTTTCCAGCGTCCGCTACCCAGGCTTTCAGCACCGCCACATCATGCTGCCACTCCTGTTTCATCTCTTCGATCCATTCACCGACATTATCCCACCATGCAGGAAGATCGGGAGACTGGATCTGCTGACCTAGCTGTTGAAGATGACGCAGTCCGATCGATCCTGCCGCCCCTTTGATCTTATGCCCCTCTTCCACGATCCCTTTCTGATCCCGCGCCGTCAGGTTCGACTCCAGCACGCTAAGATAGCCCGGCATCATCTTCTCAAAGACCGCCAGTCCATCGGTAATGAGTTTTGGCCCCACCAGCTCGAGGTACTGTTCGAGCATCGCTACGTCCAGCAGGTTTTGTGATTTGTTATCCGTTGCAGTCATCGTTTCATCCTCATCGTCGCGGGTATCCCAGAATTTCTTAATCATGGCGGTCAGGGCGGGCACCGCCAGGGGTTTGCTCAGCACATCGTCCATTCCGGCTTCCAGATACTCGTTTTTATCTTTCAGCATGTTAGCCGTCAACGCCACCAGCGGAGGCAGTTCCTCACGGGCAAACTGACTGGTGAGTAAGCGGGAGATATCAAGCCCTGTCATGTCAGGCAACTGAATATCCAGTAACACCAGGTCATATTCACCGGGCCTGAACATCTCCAGCGCCTCTTTACCCGTCATCGCCACATCCACGCTGCTGCCCAGTTTTTCCAGCACGGAACGGGCGACAATGACGTTAAGTTCAATGTCTTCCACCAGCAGCACATGAAGGGCTGGTAACGGCATATCATCATCTTCAAAGGCATCTTCCACCTCTTCTGCAACCGCAGGCGCATGTACGGTAAGGGTGAACAGAGAGCCTCTGCCCGCCTCACTTGTGACCACAATGTCACCTCCCATGCTTTTTGCGAGGCGTCGGGAGACCGCAAGGCCAATCCCGGTTCCGGTCGCCGGTTTCCCGCCCTGGCTGTCTTTTACCTGATAATACATGGCGAAGATTTTATCGAGTTCTTCACGCGGAATACCGATACCAGAATCTTCGACCTCAAAGCGCAGCATATCTCCCGCCTCATAGCGCACACGCACCGTCACCTGGCCTTCGCGGGTAAACTTGACGGCGTTGCTAATCAGATTCCAGAGGATCTGCCGCAGCCGCGTACCATCGGTGACCACTTTATGCGGTAACGGTAGCGTCGGTTCCATCACAAACCGCAGTCCCTTCTGGTGAGCCTGCAATCCGGAGAGGTTCTCAAGGTCGGCCAGGAAGCTGGTGAAGTCGACAGGCTGGTTATCAAGCTGAACCTTACGGCGCTCCATTTTATCCATATCAATGATGTCATTGAAGATATTGCCCAACGTCACGGCCGAGACATGGATAGTTTTGAGGTATTTTTCCTGTTCACTGGTCAAATCGGTGTCCAGCAGGATCCGGCTTAAGCCAACGATGCCATTCAGGGGCGTGCGTAGCTCGTGGCTGATGGTGGAGATAAAGGTCGTCTTATCGCGACTGGCACGCTCAAGGGCGTCCTGATAGCGCTTACGCTCGGTAATATCGCGCCCGAAGCCCATCAGCCCGTGGCGCTTGCCTACGCGGTCATAATAGGGAACCTTACGAATTTCAAAACAGGCCTTGCGCCCGTCCGGGTAATCCAGCCACTGTTCGTAGGTAAGCGAGACGTTATGGCGAAATACTTTCTCATCAGTTTCGTTCACCTTCTCAGCCGCTTCAGTTGAATAGACATCCTGCGGCTTGAGGTTGATGAGTTGTTTCTCACTTTTCCCGGTCAGCAGTTCCATCGCCCGATTGCAGCCTGAGAACTCTTTATCTTCATTACGATAGAACACCAGATCGGGCGAGGCATCGAGAAAAGAGCGCAAAAAGGTCGACTGCTGTTCGAGCTGTATTTGCGTCTGTTCACGCTCCTGCATCTCAATCTTGAGCCGTTCAAAGGTAGCCTGCCGCTCAGCTTCGGCTTTCTCACGGTCGGCCATCTCCTGGTTGAGTCGGGTGATGTTCTCTTTAAGCTGTATATTGAGTTTAAGGTCGCGGTTACGCATCTCTTCAAGCTTATCAACCAGTCGGGACAGCCGCTGACGAGACTCTTCAAGTTGCTCTACCACCACCGACAGGAAGTAGACCGCCCAGGGGGTTATCAGTAAGCCAAAGAAAATTGAGCGGATAACGTCGATATTTTCCACCTGGCCTTGCAACACCATCGTTACCGCCATCTGTACCACAATGGCCAGCACCACCAGCGCCAGTGCTAACAGCATGGAGAAACGTACCAGGCCGAGCTTCATCATCAGGTCGACGTAATATTGCGCCAGTAAACGGATTTGCTTCATAACGATTTCCTCAAACGATTCCGCTCAATAATACTCAATTCTGAGCAAGGCGTTGAAGGTTGTGCGAAAAATGCGGCAATCATTGAGATTTGGCATTCATTCAGCGAATGATTTGGAGGCGGCGGTGCATTCAGGCGTCCAGCACTGTCCCAGCGCCGATCCCTGCACCCCGTGCGCCTTCAGATAGCGGTCAAGTTCCACCATCCCCGTCCAGCGGTTTTCACACCACAGCGGCGCCAGCAACGTAGGGCGGCGGGCGCTGGCGGAAATACGGTGATAAATCACCTCCGGCGGCGTATGGCGAATCATCTCCCCGGCGGTCAGCGTGTAATCCTCAAGCGCAATGCCGCTTAGCCTGCCCGCTTCCCAGGCCTTCGCCATAATGCTGCCCTTAACAATATGCAAAGGATGCAGCTTAATGCCGTCCACACCGGTATCTACGACGCGCTGGAGCGTTTGCAGGCATTCAGCCTGACCTTCTCCCGGCAGGCCGACAATCAGATGGCTACAGACCTTCAGGCCACGCTCGCGGGCAAGCCGGGTGGTACGCTGGTAGCAGACGAAATCGTGGCCACGGTTAATGCGATGCAGCGTTTTATCATGTGCCGTCTGTAACCCCAGTTCGAGCCAGACTTCAAAACCCTGCTCATGGTATTCACTTAACAGGTCAAGCACCGCTTCCGGCACGCAGTCTGGCCGCGTGCCCACGCATAAACCCACGATACTGGCCTGGCTTACCGCCTGCTGGTACATAGACCGCAACACCTGAACTTCCGCCCAGGTACTGGTATAGGCCTGAAAATAGGCAAGATAACGCTTTGCGCGATTAACCAGATGGGCCTGATGGGTAAGTTGTTCGGCAATGGAACGGTGCTGCTGCGCTTCGTCAGCAAAAGAGGCTACGTTACAAAAGGTACACCCCCCGCGCCCGATGGTGCCGTCGCGGTTTGGGCAGCTAAAACCGCCATGTAAGGTCAGCTTATGGACTTTTTCACCATAACGGCGGGCAAGATCCCCACCAAACATATTGACTAATTTCTGTAACTGCATAATCTGAGAGGCCGTGCTCTGAAAGGGGCCAAGCCTGCCATTTTTAGCTTTCGACGGCGATGATGTGGATCAATCGCCCGGCAACGCTTTTATTTACTGCATAAAAAATCATTATTACCGCACTTTCATTCACGCTGATGCCAATTACTTTTCCTTATGTTCGGCCTCTATTTTGCAAAAATAGTAGCGGCTGTGAAAAACAGTGAGTTTATGCGACCGCAACCCCTTCAGTAGCATAAAAATCTGCTATGACCCCTTTAGTTAGTACGGTAACGCATTAAGCGGGCTTTTCAATAGTGAGTCAGATCACAGAAAGAAATGGGCTATCGCTGCGCTCTGGCAATGTAAAAAAGGTTAAATATATTTATATTTCAAATAATTAACTAACTCATAGCACATTTTTGTATAAATAAGCCTGGCATTTGACCTGAATAAGGATTCCCGATAAGTTGGAAATCCGCTGGAAGCTTTCTGGATGAGCGGTCTGCTCATCATATTTATGCAGTTATTGTGATTCCCTCTTAAGCAAGTCCTCAACACTTGTGTACCGATGCGAAAAGGAAATTAAAGAGGGCGACATTCGAGGCATATGCCCCGTCGCCATGCTCTTTTTGCGCCTGTGCGCGTCGGTCAGGAGGGGGTCCCGTAGAGCCTGGGGAGGTTCACTGATATGTTGTACGATAAATCCCTTGAGAGGGATAACTGTGGTTTCGGCCTGATCGCCCACATAGAAGGCGAACCTAGCCACAAGGTAGTGCGCACCGCTATACACGCACTGGCCCGTATGCAGCACCGTGGTGCTATCCTCGCCGATGGTAAAACCGGTGACGGCTGTGGTTTGCTGCTGCAAAAACCCGATCGTTTCTTTCGTATCGTTGCGCAGGAACGCGGCTGGCGTTTAGCCAAGAACTATGCTGTCGGTATGCTGTTCCTGAATCAGGATCCTGAAAAAGCGGCCGCCTCACGCCGTATCGTTGAAGAAGAACTTCAGCGCGAAACCCTGTCGATTGTTGGCTGGCGTGATGTGCCAACGAACGAAGGGGTGCTCGGTGAAATCGCCCTCTCCTCGCTGCCTCGTATAGAACAGATTTTTGTTAACGCGCCTGCGGGCTGGCGTCCGCGTGATATGGAACGCCGTCTGTTCATCGCCCGCCGCCGCATTGAAAAACGCCTCCAGGAGGATAAAGAGTTCTACGTCTGTAGCCTCTCGAACCTGGTCAATATTTATAAAGGTCTATGTATGCCGGCTGACCTGCCGCGCTTCTACCTGGACCTGGCGGATCTGCGTCTGGAATCGGCCATTTGCCTTTTCCACCAGCGCTTCTCCACCAACACCGTGCCGCGCTGGCCGCTGGCACAGCCGTTCCGCTACCTGGCGCACAATGGCGAGATTAACACCATTACCGGTAACCGCCAGTGGGCGCGTGCCCGTACCTATAAGTTCCAGACGCCGCTGATCCCGGACCTGCACGATGCTGCACCCTTCGTGAACGAAACGGGTTCAGACTCAAGCTCAATGGACAACATGCTTGAGCTCCTGCTGGCAGGTGGTATGGACATCGTCCGTGCCATGCGTCTGCTGGTTCCGCCTGCATGGCAGAACAACCCGGATATGGACCCCGACCTGCGCTCCTTCTTCGACTTTAACTCCATGCATATGGAGCCGTGGGATGGCCCGGCCGGTATCGTGATGTCCGATGGACGTTTCGCCGCCTGTAACCTGGACCGTAACGGTCTGCGCCCGGCGCGTTATGTCATCACTAAAGACAAACTGATCACCTGCGCCTCCGAAGTCGGGATCTGGGATTATCAGCCTGACGAAGTGGTCGAGAAAGGCCGCGTTGGGCCGGGCGAGCTGATGGTGATTGATACCCGTGGTGGTCGAATTCTGCACTCCGCTGAAACCGACAACGATCTGAAAAGCCGCCATCCTTATAAAGAGTGGATGGAGAAAAACGTTCGTCGGCTGGTGCCATTCGAAGAGCTGGCAGACGATCAGGTTGGCACCCGTGAAATGGATGACGACCTGCTCGCCAGCTACCAGAAGCAGTTTAACTACAGTTTTGAAGAGCTGGACTCCGTTATCCGTGTGCTCGGCGAAAATGGCCAGGAAGCGGTGGGTTCAATGGGTGACGATACCCCGTTTGCCGTGCTCTCCAGCCAGCCACGTATCATTTACGATTACTTCCGTCAGCAGTTCGCGCAGGTGACCAACCCGCCTATCGATCCGTTGCGTGAAGCCCACGTGATGTCGCTGGCGACCAGCATTGGCCGTGAGATGAACGTCTTCTGCGAAGCGGAAGGTCAGGCACACCGCCTGAGCTTCAAATCGCCCATCCTGCTGTACTCCGACTTCACTCAGCTCACCACGATGAAAGAGGAGCATTATCGTGCGGATGTGCTGGATATTACTTTCGACGTGACCCAAACCACGCTGGAAGAGACCGTCAAAGCGCTGTGCGATAAAGCCGAGCAGATGGTCCGCGACGGCACCGTGTTGCTGGTGCTGTCTGACCGTGCAATTGCTAAAAACCGCCTGCCGGTGCCGGCGCCAATGGCCGTGGGCGCGATTCAGACCCGTCTGGTGGATAAGAGCCTGCGCTGCGATGCCAATATCATCGTAGAAACAGCGAGTGCCCGCGACCCGCACCACTTTGCCGTGCTGCTGGGCTTCGGTGCCACCGCCATCTATCCGTACCTGGCTTATGAAACCCTGGCAAAACTGGTCGACACCCGGGCTATCGAGAAAGACTACCGTACCGTGATGCTGAACTACCGTAACGGCATCAATAAGGGTCTGTATAAGATCATGTCCAAAATGGGCATCTCGACCATTGCCTCCTACCGCTGTTCAAAACTGTTTGAAGCGGTCGGCCTGCATGAAGATGTGTCGGGTCTGTGCTTCCAGGGCGTGGTCAGCCGTATCAGCGGTGCAAGCTTCTCTGATTTCCAGCAGGACCTGCTGAACCTGTCAAAACGCGCCTGGCTGGCACGTAAGCCGCTGGATCAGGGTGGACAGCTCAAGTACGTCCACGGCGGCGAATACCATGCCTATAACCCGGACGTGGTGCGCACCCTGCAACAGGCGGTGCAGAGTGGCGAATACAGCGATTATCAGCAGTACGCCAAACTGGTGAATGAGCGTCCGGCTGCAACGCTGCGGGACCTGCTGGCCATCACGCCGAACGGCGAAACCGTCAGCATCAACGACGTTGAACCGGCAAGTGAGCTGTTCAAACGCTTTGATACCGCGGCGATGTCCATCGGCGCACTGAGCCCGGAAGCCCACGAAGCGCTGGCAGAAGCCATGAACAGCCTCGGTGGTTTCTCAAACTCCGGCGAAGGCGGTGAAGATCCGGCGCGCTATGGCACCAATAAAGTGTCACGCATTAAGCAGGTTGCGTCCGGTCGCTTCGGTGTAACCCCGGCGTACCTGGTCAACGCTGACGTTATCCAGATTAAAGTGGCTCAGGGCGCAAAACCGGGTGAAGGCGGTCAGTTACCGGGTGACAAAGTGACCCCGTACATTGCCAAACTGCGTTATTCGGTGCCGGGCGTGACCCTGATTTCTCCTCCGCCACACCACGATATTTACTCTATCGAGGATCTGGCGCAGCTGATTTTCGACCTTAAACAGGTCAACCCGAAAGCGATGATCTCCGTGAAGCTGGTGTCTGAACCGGGCGTCGGCACCATCGCGACCGGTGTGGCAAAAGCCTACGCCGATCTGATAACCATTGCCGGTTATGACGGTGGTACGGGTGCAAGCCCGCTCTCCTCCGTGAAATATGCCGGTTGCCCGTGGGAACTGGGGCTGGTGGAAACCCAACAGGCGCTGGTCGCCAACGGCCTGCGTCACAAGATCCGTCTGCAAACCGATGGCGGGCTGAAAACCGGCCAGGACATCATTAAAGCGGCTATTTTAGGTGCCGAGAGCTTCGGCTTCGGTACCGGTCCAATGGTGGCGCTGGGCTGTAAATACCTGCGTATTTGTCACCTCAACAACTGCGCAACCGGTGTGGCAACTCAGGACGAGAAACTGCGTAAAAACCACTATCACGGCCTGCCGTTCAAAGTGACCAACTACTTTGAATTTATCGCCCGTGAAGTGCGTGAGTTAATGGCGCAGCTGGGTGTCAAACGTCTGGTCGATCTGATTGGTCGTACCGATCTGCTCAAAGAGCTGGACGGTTTCACCGCCAAACAGCAGAAACTGGATCTGTCGAAACTGCTGGAAACCGCCGAACCGCATCCGGGCAAAGCGCTGTTCTGCACCGAGAACAATCCGCCGTTTGATAATGGCGTGCTCAATGCGCAACTGCTGCAACAGGCAAAACCGTTTGTGGACGAACGCCAGAGCAAAACCTTCTGGTTTGACATTCGCAACACGGACCGCTCCGTCGGTGCATCGCTGTCCGGCTATATCGCGCAGCATCATGGCGATCAGGGTCTGGCGTCTGACCCGATTACCGCGCACTTCAGCGGCACCGCAGGCCAGAGCTTCGGCGTGTGGAACGCGGGCGGCGTAGAACTGTATCTGACCGGCGATGCCAACGACTATGTGGGTAAAGGCATGGCAGGTGGTTTAGTGGCGGTTCGTCCGCCAGTGGGCTCGGCTTATCGTAGCCATGAAGCGAGCATTATCGGTAACACCTGTCTCTATGGCGCAACCGGCGGTCGACTCTACGCCGCAGGCCGCGCAGGTGAGCGATTTGGCGTGCGTAACTCCGGCGCGATTACCGTGGTTGAAGGTATTGGTGATAACGGCTGCGAATACATGACCGGTGGTATCGTCTGTATCCTCGGCAAAACGGGCGTCAACTTTGGCGCAGGCATGACGGGCGGCTTCGCCTACGTACTGGATGAAGACGGTGAATTCCGCAAACGCGTGAACCCGGAACTGGTGGAAGTCCTGAGCGTTGATGACCTTGCTATCCATGAAGAACATCTGCGCGGTCTTATCACCGAGCACGTACAACATACCGGTTCTTCACGTGGTGAAGAGATTCTGGCGAACTGGCCGACCTTCTCAACGAAGTTCGCGCTGGTGAAGCCAAAATCCAGCGATGTGAAAGCTCTGTTAGGTCACCGTAGTCGTTCCGCAGCTGAGCTGCGGGTGCAGGCGCAGTAAGGGGTAGCAATGAGTCAGAACGTATACCAGTTTATAGACTTACAGCGTGTCGATCCGCCGAAGAAACCGCTGAAGATCCGTAAAATTGAATTTGTAGAAATCTATGAGCCGTTTTCAGAAGGCCAGGCCAAGGCGCAGGCAGATCGCTGCCTCTCCTGTGGTAACCCGTACTGCGAGTGGAAATGTCCGGTACACAACTACATCCCGAACTGGCTGAAGCTGGCCAACGAGGGGCGTATTTTTGAGGCGGCAGAGCTGTCGCATCAGACCAACACCCTGCCGGAAGTCTGTGGGCGCGTCTGCCCTCAGGACCGACTGTGTGAAGGCTCCTGTACCCTGAACGACGAGTTTGGCGCAGTGACCATTGGTAACATCGAACGCTATATCAACGATAAAGCGTTTGAAATGGGGTGGCGTCCTGACCTGACCGGCGTGAAGCAAACCGGCAAACGTGTTGCCATCATCGGTGCGGGCCCGGCAGGCCTTGCCTGCGCGGACGTATTGACCCGTAACGGCGTAAAAGCCGTGGTGTTTGACCGTCACCCGGAGATCGGCGGCCTGCTGACCTTTGGTATCCCGGCCTTCAAGCTGGAGAAAGAGGTGATGACCCGTCGTCGCGAAATCTTCACCGGTATGGGGATCGAGTTCAACCTGAACACTGAAGTGGGCCGTGATGTGCAGCTCGACGACCTGCTGAACGATTACGACGCCGTCTTCCTGGGGGTGGGTACTTATCAGTCCATGCGCGGCGGTCTGGAAAATGAAGACGCCGATGGCGTATTTGATGCGCTGCCGTTCCTGATTGCCAACACCCGCCAGATCATGGGCTTTGGCGACTCCGCAGAAGCGCCATACACCAGCATGGAAGGCAAACGCGTCGTGGTGCTGGGCGGTGGGGATACCGCGATGGACTGCGTGCGTACTTCCATCCGTCAGAACGCGAAGCACGTTATCTGTGCTTACCGTCGCGACGAAGAAAACATGCCGGGTTCCCGTCGTGAAGTGAAAAACGCGCGTGAAGAAGGCGTCGAGTTTCAGTTCAACGTGCAGCCGCTCGGTGTGGAAATCAACGCCAACGGTAAAGTATGCGGCGTAAAAATGGCGCGTACCGAAATGGGTCAGCCGGATGCGAAAGGCCGTCGTCGCGCAGAAATCGTGCCTGGCTCCGAGCATGTGGTACCGGCAGACGCGGTCGTGATGGCGTTTGGTTTCCGTCCGCACAGCATGGAATGGCTGGCGAAACATAGCGTGGAGCTGGATTCTCAGGGCCGCATCATTGCGCCGGAAGGTAGCGACAATGCGTTCCAGACCAGCAACCCGAAGATCTTTGCCGGTGGCGATATTGTGCGCGGTTCCGATCTGGTGGTGACTGCGATTGCTGAAGGTCGTAAAGCGGCCGATGGCATTATGAACTGGCTGGAAGTGTAAAACAGCGTGCCGGATGAGGGGCTATCCCGTCATCCGGCTAACGCTGGTACAGCCCTCTTTTCTCTCCCGTCGCTTCCTGAAGCATCCCGCTTCCACGCTTAGCTCCGATAGATCTCATCCGTGAGAAACGCCGGCCAGTTTTTCTCAAAGAAAATGGCTGAAAGATCGTCGAGCGTGCGTAGCGGCTTGGTCTCTACCTGGAATTCGCCATGCCGCCAGACGACCTGCAATTGTTCCTGCCGGTGTTCAGGCTTCTCCGACAGAAAACGAAAGGCAGACAGCTCGCCCTCACGGGTTTGCGGTACCACATCCCCCTGCGACGAACACAGCATGCGCGCTCCCCGGCTGCCGCCGCCGTTGGCAATATAAACCTCCAGCGCCACGAGCAGTGCCTCTGATGCCAGCGCCATGTGACGCCATTGCAAACTGAACGCTGCCTGATGGGGGTGCGTGATGGCGATGCCACTTTGGGCAATACGCTGATTCAGACGATGGGCGGCCTGACGCGCCCCCGGCACACGTGCTGCATCACAGATAAACCCGGCCCGCTCACTCATGCGCTGCTGAATTTCAGCGCGCACATCGTTGATGGATAACGCCTGAGGATGGCTACTGTCCTGCTGGATCTGGCGCAGCAGTGCTGCCGTTTGTGTTTCGAATAAAGCCGTTGATGGGCTGCGCGGCGTCGCTGCAATATGCTTTGCACAGCGCAAACCAAACACCTGCCCGGCATTCAGTGCGGCCCCGCCGGGGCGCGTCACGCCATGCGTTCCCGCCGCTTCCCCCACCGCGTAGCAGCCGTTGAGCGATGATTGCCCCCAGACATCCACCGCGATACCGCCATTCATATGCTGATGGTTGACGTTAAAAGGCAGCGGCTGGGTGGTGAGATCGTGCCCGTGATGCTTATAAAGCTCGATAGCCAGCGGATTCATGCGCTGCAGACGTGCGATGGGCAATTCAAGGCAGGCATCGTTGTTGCGCAGGTAGTGATAAACATCTTCATCCAGATTGCCAATGGCAAAAGGCTCATCGCCCGGCACCGGCAACGGGTTGCGGTTGAAATCCATCAGAATGGTTCGCCCGGCCTGAGATTCGTTATAAATCGCCAGATCCACCAGGCTTGAGCCAAAGTCCAGCATACGCGTGGCGTGAATGGGCCACTGATATCCTTTACGGAAAATGTTTGAGGCCAGCTCGCGGGTGGTGCGGTAGTACCGTGCAAGGAAATTGTGCTCCTGTCCGTGCGCATCCATAGAGTAGATGTAGGGCATGCTCTGCACGTAAGTGCCGGAGAGATTCCAGGGAAACTCGTCGCGACGGGTACCAATGCCAAACTGATGCTCCGTCAGATTGACGGTGGCAATCCCGGCCTCCAGCGCCAGTCCGAGTGAACCAAAGCAGCGTTTCGGGTAGACGCTGTCCCTGAAGAGCTCCCCGGGGCCACCTGCCGCGAGCACCACGGTCGGACTACGCATCAGGCACAGCCCCCACGGGTTATCCTCCGCTCTTGCCCCTTTGACAATGGCGAGGATCCCCGCCACCCGTCGCTGCTCACCCTCTCCTTCTGTCAGTAGCCTGACCGCCGTAGCATGGTCAACAAAGGGCACGCCCAGCAGTACCGCCTCTTCTGCCAGAACTTTAACCATTAGTCTTGAGGTGCGTGGGCCACAGCTGGTGGCTCGTCCCACCTCATCGTGATCCGTCTGATAACGCAATACCGCGCCATATTTGTCCTCCGGCAACGGCAGTCCGATGCTCTTCAGGCCGATAAAGGCCTCCACCGACCCCACCGATTCGACATAGGCCGTGTCCGCATCCATCGCCCCGCCCGCGCCAATGGCAGTAGCAAGCGCCGTGAAATTGTCACCTCTGAAACTGGTTGAGGCGGTGTGCAGCGTCTGTTTATCCGATCCGGAACAGGCTGAGGTGCCCCAGAATAAGGTCTGTGTCGCCACCAGCACATCCATTTTTCTGCGTTTCAGTTCTACAGCGGCACGTAGCCCGGCCGCACCGCTACCGACCACCAGCGCATCGCTCTCATAAACCGGAATGCGAAATCCATCAATCTCAATGCGCTGCTGCGGCTCCGCCTGTAAAACATGGCGCGGCATGGTCACGTTGGTCAGATTTTCCAGGATTGACTGCGGGATCGTTATTGCCATGTTTTCCTTCCTTAAATACGTGATGACAGCCCGGACATGCCCATCTCTTTGACAGGCTTAGGTGCTTTACGTACGCCCAGCAGTAACACCGAGCTCACCACCATGACGCAGGCCGCCACAAACCACACCGCTGACATGGAGTATTTGTCGGCAAAATATCCGGCCAGTACCGGCGAGATCCCCCCTGCGGTCATGCCGACATTCATCACAAAGCCAATGGCTGAACCGCGCAGCTGCGGTGGCACCAGTTCTGCGGTAAATGAGAGCACCAGCGGCGTGACGGGATAACCCAGCAGGCCAAGCAGCAGAACCAGGATAACCACCGCAAAAACGGGCAGCTGTAACACCATTGCCGCCATCAACAGGCTACTGGCCACCGTGATGCCTATCAGGATGCTGCGTTTACGGGAAAAATCGCCGCCATCGCAAATGCGGCCCAGCAAAAAGCCGCCCAATGCCCCTGTTAACCCCAGCAGACTGGCAATCGTTCCTGCGGTGCCGATAGTGAGCTGTTTAACATTCATCAGGAATGTCGGTGCCCAGAGCAGTACAATCCACCAGCCGCTCAGCAGCAGGAAGTAGTAAAACGCCATCAGCATGACGGATTGGTTTTTAAACAATTGCTTCAACGGCACTTTCTCGTGTTTCGCAACGGCGACTGCTTTTTTCGGTTCAGACTTCACCAGCATCGCGTAGGCAATAGCGACCAGGATACCCAGCCCCCCGGCAACATAAAACACCACGCGCCAGCCATATTCCGGGCCGAGAACCGCTCCGAGCCAGGTGCCAAAAAAGCCGCCGATGGGGTAGCCCATCCAGTAGAGGGACATTACGGTGGTGCGTTGTTTTTCAGTGGTGACGTTCGCCACCTCCAGCGAGGCGGCAGGCCAGAACACCCCTTCCCCGATGCCGGTCATCACACGATAAAAAATCAGCGACGTCAGGCTTCCGGCAATCCCGGTAAGCATGGTGGCCACGGAGAACATGACCAGGCCTAAAATCAGCACCGGTTTACCGCTGAGCTTGTCGGCGATAATGCCTGACAGGAAAAGAAAACCGATAAAACCGTAGAAGAACGAACTCATCAGAATGCCGGACTGGCCTTTACCCAGCCCGAAATCTGTTGCGATGAGGCCGATTGCAGAGGAGACGGTCATGCGATCCACGGAGTACATCATGTAGCCCAGCCCGCAGAGAACCGACACCAGTATCATCTTTTTTGTATCTGTATTCATATTTCCCTCGACTAACCTGGTAAGACTGACGAGACATCAGATACAGCCAAAATCTGATTAACAATGCGTCATATGACGCGCTTTGCAGGTAGCCAGCACCGTATCCGGGTCGCGCTGCCACCAGTTATGTTCAGAGAAAATTTCCACCTCATGCGCCCCGTCGTAGCCGAGCGCTTCGACGGCCTGACGGGCGGCACGTATATCAATCACACCATCGCCCATCATGCCGCGATCGAGCAGCAGATGATTGGTTGGCACCAGCCAGTCGCAAATATGAAATCCGAGGATCCGTTTGCGACCGGCGCGGCTAATTTGCTGGAAAAATTTGGGATCCCACCAGGTGTGGTAGAGATCGACCGCCATGCCGAGCCCGTTCTCTCCCAGCTCATCGCAAAGATCGTTTGCCTGTTCCAGCGTGTTTATACAGGCACGATCGGCAGCATACATCGGGTGCAACGGCTCAATGGCCAGCGGCATTCCCGCGCTGCGCGAATATTCCAGTAAGCGTCCCAACCCGTCGCGCACCTGACTGCGTGCGCCGGCGAGATCTTTTGACCCGCCCGGCAGCCCTCCAACCACCAGTACCAGACAGGCAGCGTTAACGGCCAGCGCTTCATCAACGGCCCGTCGGTTGTCGTCGTCGGCCGCACGCCTTGCCGCCTCGTCGATACCGGGGAACATCCCGCCACGGCAGTAGCCGCTGACGGTGAGTTCATTTGTGCGGATAAGCTCAGCGGTACGCTTAAGCCCGAGCGCCTGCACCTGATCGCGCCAGGGCGAGATGCCACGAATTTCATGGCGGGCGCAACCCTCGATAATCTTATCCAGCGTCCATTGCTGGCGGACGGTAGCCGTGTTCAGCGATAAACGCCGTGGATCCGGTTGTTGCATAACGCCTCCTCAACGCACCAGCGATGGAACATCAACCCAGCGACGCTCTTTCCAGCTCTGCAGGGCAAGCTCAACCAGTTGCACGCCTTTCGCCCCTTCAAGCAGGTTCCAGCGGAAATCACCCTCTCCATGCACGTGGCGCAGGAAAAGCTCCCACTGCACTTTGAAAGCATTGTCGTAAGTCGTGGTATCCGGCACCGGCGACCAGTCTTCATAGAAGTTATGCGTCTGGCGAACATCGGGGTTCCAGACCGGTTTCGGGGTATTGACGCGGGATTGCGTCAGGCAGTCGGTGAGGCCCGCCACCGCAGAACCGTTTACGCCATCCACCTGGAAGGTCACCAGATCGTCACGGCGCACGCGTACGCACCAAGAGCTGTTAATCTGCACAATGGTGCCGTTTTTCAGTTCAAAGGTGGCGTAGGCTGCGTCATCGGCGGTGGCTTTATAAGCGTTGCCCTGCTCGTCAAAACGTTCAGGAATGTGGGTTGCGCCCAGGCAACTGATACTCTTGATTTCACCAAACAGGTTATCGACGACGTAGCGCCAGTGGCAAATCATGTCGAGGATGATGCCGCCGCCATCTTCCTGGCGGTAATTCCAGGACGGACGCTGGGTGGGCTGCAAATCCCCTTCAAATACCCAGTAGCCAAACTCACCGCGCACCGACAGCACCTGCCCAAAAAAGCCCGCCTGATTGAGCATCTGCAGTTTGCGCAGCCCCGGCAACCAGAGTTTGTCCTGCACCACGCCGTGGCATACCCCCTGCTGTTCCGCATAGTGGTAAAGCTCCATCGCTTCGGACAGGCTGACCGCCACCGGCTTTTCGCAATAGATATGTTTCCCGGCGGCAATCGCCTTTTTCAGCAATGTGGGGCGCGCCTGGGTGGTCGCCGCGTCGAAGAAAATAGTGTCGTTGGGATTGGCAAGCGCTGCATCAAGGTCGGTGCCCCAGCGGGTAATGCCGGTCTGTTGTGCCAGCGCGGCAATTTTTTCCTCATTACGACCAATCAGGATGGGATCCGGCAGCAAACGATCGCCGTTTGCCAGCAGCACGCCCCCCTGCTCGCGAATCGCGACGATCGAACGGATCAGGTGCTGATTTTTACCCATCCGGCCAGTTACACCATGCATGATAATGCCAACGGAAATGGTAGCCATTGCTGTGCCTCGTGATTAAAAGTGGGATTTGTTCAGGCCGCCGTCCACATCAATAATCTGGCCGACCGTGAAGGGGAGTTTGCCGCCTGCCAGTGCATCAACGACAGTCGCGATATCTTCCGGCTGACCCCAGCGCTTCATGGGTACCAGGCCGTCATTAATAAGCTGGTCATATTTAGGTTTTACGCCGCTGGTCATGTCGGTGGCGATAATGCCGGGGCGCAGTTCGTATACGCCCACCCCCTCTTCAGCCAGACGTAGCGCGAACAGTTGCGTCACCATGCTTGCCGCCGCTTTTGATACGCAATATTCCCCACGCGATATCGACAGGCTATGGGCGCTACAGGAAGTGATGTTAATAATAGAGCGGTGCTGCCCGTTCAGTTCCCCCTGTTGCAGCATGGCACGCGCTGCCTTCTGGCAGAAAAAGAACATGGACGTGGTGTTAACATCCTGACAATACTGATAATTCTCTGGCGTCACCTCCAGCAGGTCGCCGCGCTGCTTCGCCGCAGTTCCGGCGTTATTAACAACGCAATCCAGCCGTCCCCAGCGGGCTAACACCTTGTCAAACATAGGCTGCTGAAGGGGTAAGTCGGCCACATCGCCTGGCAGTGCCAGTGCTTCAATGCCAAATCCCTCTAATTCCGCTACCATGGCTTGTTGCCGGGCACGGCCTTCTTCGGTATCACGTCCGTTGATGGCGACATGAAACCCGGCTCTGGCCAGCGCGAGCGCACAGGCTTTACCAATTCCCCGTGTCGAGCCTGTTACCAGTGCTACCGGACGCTGCGAATGGATCATGTGGATACTCCCTGCTGAGAACGATGGATTTCAACTAATCAGTTGAAACTGCCAAATCAGTATAGGAAGAGTCAAAAATTAAAATCATGATCGACTTCGCAAAATCAACCAGATGGTTGATTTATTTAAAACTACAATTAAAACAAGAAATTGAATGGAGATTCTATGAAAGGGGAATCAAGAACAAAGCGCAGACATGATCCTGATCTCACAAAATGCCTGATCCTGAACGCGGCGAAGAAGGAGTTTGCCGAAAAGGGTTTCGATGGCGCGAGGATTGATCAGATTGCTGCCACGGCAAAAGTGAACAAGCAGCTGATCTATTACTATTTCGACAACAAAGACACCCTCTTTACCCATGTTTTACAGGCGGCATATCAGGATATTCGTACCAAAGAGGCGGCACTGGAGCTGGATCATTTGCCGGCCCGCGATGCGGTACTCGAATTGATGGATTTTACCTGGCATTACTACCTC
The DNA here is from genome assembly GCF_051486985.1 of Yokenella regensburgei. GTDB lineage: Bacteria > Pseudomonadota > Gammaproteobacteria > Enterobacterales > Enterobacteriaceae > CBFFRJ01. The sequence continues at coordinate 32,167 of NZ_JAHVDV010000008.1, read as the reverse complement.
GAAAATCCGGAATTTATTCAGCTGCTTAACAGCGAGAACCAGCTGAAAGCTCGCCACCTCAAAGAGGTGGATACCATCGTGCCGATTAACAGCACCTGGCTTGCGATCACCCAACGTATTCTCGATCGCGGGCAGGAAGATGGCACGATCAGGCCCGGAATTGACGCGATGCAGCTTAATATCACTATGTCGGCACTGGGATTTTTCTATCTTATTAACCAGTCAACGCTATCGATTATTTATCAGCAGGATTTGAAACGACCGGAAGCACTGGCGGTCCGAAGGAAGGTGATGCGGGAGACCATTGCCTGCTGGCTGATGCCAGGCGCGCAGGCATAAAAAAAGCAGGGCCTGCTGGCCCTGCCTGGATTTTACTTCACGACGCGTAACGAAGGGCGTCCACCACGGGGTGGGGGATCATCATCAGGATCGTTGTTGTCTTCGTGATCGGGTTTATCACCATCAATCACTGACATTACCGATGTTACCGCCTCGTCTTCAGAGAGCGTGGCATCGTTTTCATCGTTAAGGCTGACCACGTCTTCGTCGTAGGCAACTTCCGGCTCAAACATCGTACCGGCACCGTTTTCTCGCGCATAAATCGCCAGTACCGCAGCAAGCGGGACGGAAACCTGACGCGGAACGCCGCCAAAGCGCGCGTTAAAGCGCACTTCGTCGTTGGCCAGCTCAAGATTACCGACTGCGCGTGGCGCAATGTTGAGAACGATTTGCCCGTCACGCGCATACTCCATCGGCACGCGCACCTCAGGTAAGGTGACGTCCACGACCAGATGCGGCGTGAGCTGGTTGTCCAGCAGCCACTCGTAAAATGCGCGTAGCAGATAAGGACGACGCGGTGTCAGTTGCGACAAGTCCATCAGTTAACCCCGGCCAAGGCGCATCTCGCGCTCTGGTTCAGTTAAAGAGGCGAGGAAGGAGTCACGCTCAAATACGCGTGTCATATACCCTTTCAGCTCTTTAGAACCTGCACCGCTCAATTCGATACCCAGAACCGGTAAACGCCACAGCAACGGTGCCAGATAGCAATCCACGAGGCTGAATTCATCACTCAGGAAATAAGGCTTCTGACCAAACACCGGGGCAATCTGCATCAGTTCTTCACGCAGCTGGCGACGGGCGTTATCAGCCTGCGCACCGCTGGTATTCTTGATGACTTCCATCAAGGAGTACCAGTCTTTCTCGATACGGTGCATGTAGAGACGGCTTTCGCCACGGGCTACCGGGTAAACCGGCATTAAAGGTGGATGCGGGAAACGCTCATCCAGGTATTCCATGATAATGCGTGATTCCCACAGAGTGAGTTCACGATCGACTAAAGTCGGTACGCTTTGATTCGGGTTGAGGTCAATCAGATCCTGCGGAGGATTATCCTTTTCCACGTGTTCAATTTCGAAGCTGACACCTTTTTCGGCCAGCACGATACGGACCTGATGGCTATAGATATCAACAGGACCAGAAAACAGCGTCATTACCGAACGTTTGTTGGCAGCGACAGCCATGAAAACCTCCAGGTATATTCAGAATTTTACTGCTACCAGCCCTACTGCGACTGGCCAGATGTTAGTTACCTACCCACGCGCACCGTCACTCTCGTTCAAAAATCAAACAAAAAATGAACAATCCCAGGCATTTGGGCAGAAAATTGGATGATAGTTTACCAGATTTTGAAGGCTTTGTGGTGAGGGGATTCCGGAAATGCTGAAAAAGAAGAGGGAATCAACTCGTTACTGTGGATAACGTGATTTTTATCCATAAAAAAACCCGGCATAAACCGGGTTTTTGCGCCAATCGCTCTGCCTGCGCAGAACAAATTAACGTTTGGAGAACTGCGGACGACGACGTGCTTTACGCAGGCCGACTTTCTTACGTTCAACCTGACGAGCGTCACGAGTGACGAAGCCAGCTTTACGCAGTTCAGAACGCAGAGACTCGTCGTACTCCATCAGAGCGCGGGTGATACCGTGACGGATCGCACCAGCCTGACCAGAGATACCACCACCTTTAACAGTGATGTACAGATCCAGTTTCTCAACCATGTCGACCAGTTCCAGCGGCTGACGAACTACCATGCGGGCAGTTTCACGACCGAAGTACTGTTCCAGAGAACGTTGGTTGATAACGATTTTGCCACTGCCCGGTTTGATGAAAACGCGAGCTGCGGAACTTTTGCGGCGACCAGTGCCGTAGTATTGATTTTCAGCCATTGCCTATAATCCCGATTAAATGTCCAGAACTTGCGGTTGCTGTGCCGCGTGGTTGTGCTCGTTACCCGCGTAAACTTTCAGTTTACGGTACATAGCACGACCCAGCGGGCCTTTTGGCAGCATGCCTTTAACCGCGATTTCAATCACACGCTCAGGACGGCGGGCAATCATCTCTTCAAAGGTCGCTTCTTTGATACCACCGATGTGGCCGGTGTGGTGGTAGTACATTTTGTCAGAACGCTTGTTACCGGTTACAGCAACTTTTTCTGCGTTCAGAACGATAATGTAATCACCAGTATCAACGTGCGGAGTGTATTCCGCTTTGTGCTTACCGCGCAGGCGACGAGCCAGTTCGGTAGCCAGACGGCCCAGAGTTTTACCGGTCGCGTCAACAACATACCAGTCGCGTTTTACGGTTTCTGGTTTAGCTGTAAAAGTTTTCATTAAAAGCTTACCCAAATAAATAAGTTACACGTTGGTGAACACCCAAACGTTTAGTCAGTTGAGGTTCACACGACAAAGTCCGGCAAACCTACCCCTTCGAATAGCCAATGCCGACACTAGAAAGTTTCGGGAAAAAAACCTTCTCGTAACGTGGGGTCGCAAGATTATAGAGAAGTCGGGGTCAAAGATCGACCCCTAATTGTGATTCGAAGCGGGTTTTTACGCCAGGCAAGGAGGGCGGCCTGGTGCCTCAGCCGCTGCGGCTCTCCCCAAAGAGAGCGTGGCAGTTATGGCATATGCTGAAGCTTGAGGTACTCCTCACTTTGCATCTCCTGCAAACGCGATAAGCAGCGCTGAAACTCAAATTTAAGCTGCTCGCCCTGGTAAATCTCATGTAATGACACTTGTGCGCTGACGACCAGTTTCACGTGGCGCTCATAAAATTCATCAACCAGAGCGATAAATCGGCGCGCTTCATTTTCCATTCGCGCCGTTATCACAGGGACATCAAACAGCATCACCGTATGGAACAGGCGAGAGAGGGCAATATAGTCATGCTGACTGCGAGCCTCTACGCACAGGGTGGTAAAAGAGACGGCCAGCGTCTGATTTTCGACACCCAATGTCGCCAGAGGTCGATGGTTAATATCCAGCGTGGGAGCCTCCCCGCGCGGCGTTCCCGCCAGGGCCTGCCAGAGCGTATCCATATGTTGGGTGGTGTCGTCATTGAGCGGTGAAAGCCACAGATGCGCCTGCGTCAGAGTGCGCAGACGATAATCAACGCCGGCATCCACATTCATGATGTCGCAATGCTGTTTAATTGCGTCAATGGCCGGCAAAAAACGCGCCCGTTGCAAACCGTTACGATAAAGTTCGTCAGGAGGAATGTTTGACGTCGCCACCAGAGTGATACCACGGGCAAACAGCGCTTTCATCAGGCCGCCCAGCAGCATGGCATCCGTGATATCTGATACAAAAAACTCATCAAAACAGAGCACATCCGTTTCGGCTTTAAAGCGATCGGCAATACTCTCCAGCGGATCGCTATGCCCTTGTAATTCTGAAAGTTCTTCATGCACACGCAGCATAAAACGGTGAAAATGAAGCCGCTGTTTACGCGTTCCTGGCAGGCTGTGGTAAAAGAGATCCATCAGCCAGGTTTTACCACGCCCGACCCCACCCCACATATATAACCCGCGCACCGGCGCGTGCATAACAGGTTCACGTTTACCCAGTAGCTTGCCAAATTTTGCCAATAAACCACCAGGTTCCGGCGCGACCGCTGTTTTAGTCACAATCTGTTGATAAATTTCATCCAGCCGGGTGACAGCCTCTTTTTGCACATCATCCGGTTGATGGCTACCCTCGTTCAGGGCATTGATATAACGCGATGTTGGGGAAAGACTCTGCATATCGTTAAAGTTGTTCCTTGAAAATCGATCCTGCCCACAGGGTTGACCAAAAAAAGGTCGCTCTACCCTACGCGATGCCGCGCCGGGATTCCACTTCTGCGCGATTAGCGGTTATAGTGGCATAATCAGGCGTGGGCAAGGCGCTTGCAGCCACCACCCTACGGAATCATAAGACAATGGGAGAAGTACATGACCTGGGAATACGCGCTAATTGGGTTAGTTGTCGGTATCATAATTGGTGCCGTGGCCATGCGTTTTGGAAACCGGAAATTACGTCAGCAGCAGGCTTTGCAATACGAGCTGGAAAAGAACAAAGCTGAGCTTGAAGAGTACCGTGAAGAGCTCGTGAGCCACTTCGCGCGCAGCGCAGAGCTACTGGATAACATGGCGGATGATTATCGTCAGCTCTATCAGCACATGGCGAAAAGCTCCAGCAGCCTGTTGCCAGAGATGTCCGCTGAAGAAAACCCGTTCCGTAACCGTCTGGCAGAGTCTGAAGCCGGTAACGATCAGGCCCCGGTGCAAATCCCGCGTGATTACTCCGAAGGGGCTTCGGGTTTACTGCGTGGTGGCGCGACCCGTAAATAATCCTCTTTTATCCTGCATTTTTAACGGGCGCACATGTTGCGCCCGTCCTGTCTTAATAAACCCAGCTATTATTTAGGCATATCCGCATTGTTACCAGGTTGAAATTTCAATAACATCAACCTGTTTAACGTCGTTTTCCCCCTTTCACTTTAGGTTACGAGAGCCAGCATCAATGAAGAAACAAACCCTGCTGTTGAGTGCGTTAGCGTTAAGTGTCGGGTTATCTCTCTCGGCACCCTTCCCGGCCGTGGCGGCAATGCCGTCAGAGGTTCCAGGCCAGGGGGCGCTGCCAAGCCTTGCGCCTGTGCTGGAGAAAGTACTGCCTGCGGTGGTCAGCGTGCAGGTGGAAGGTACGGCGGTTCAGGGGCAAAAAGTCCCTGAGGAGTTAAAGAAATTTTTCGGTGAAGCGTTGCCCGATCAACAGGCTCAACCTTTTGAAGGTCTGGGGTCAGGGGTCATCATCGACGCGGCGAAAGGTTACGTACTGACGAACAATCACGTTATCAATGAAGCACAAAAAATTAATGTGCAGCTTAATGACGGGCGTGAATTTGAAGCAAAGCTTATTGGTGGTGATGATCAGAGTGACATAGCCCTGCTGCAGTTACAGAATCCAACTAACCTTACGCAGATTGCTATCGCCGACTCAGACAAACTGCGCGTGGGCGATTTTGTTGTCGCCGTGGGTAACCCCTTTGGCCTTGGGCAGACCGCCACATCCGGCATCGTCTCGGCGCTGGGACGAAGCGGGTTAAACCTTGAGGGGCTGGAAAACTTCATCCAGACCGATGCTTCCATCAACCGGGGAAACTCCGGCGGTGCACTTCTGAATCTTAATGGTGAACTGATTGGTATTAATACTGCCATTCTTGCCCCGGGCGGCGGTAGCGTAGGTATAGGATTTGCTATCCCCAGCAATATGGCACAGACCCTCTCTCAGCAATTAATCCAGTTTGGTGAGATCAAACGTGGGTTGTTGGGTATTAAAGGCACCGAGATGAGTGCGGACATCGCCAAAGCCTTTAATCTCAATGTCCAGCGCGGTGCCTTTGTGAGCGAAGTGCTGCCCAATTCGGGTTCAGCGAAGGCGGGCATCAAATCCGGTGACGTCATTGTGAGCCTTAACGGCAAGCCTCTGAATAGCTTTGCAGAACTGCGTTCCCGAATCGCGACAACTGAGCCGGGGACCAAAGTCAAACTGGGCCTGTTGCGGGAAGGTAAGCCACTGGATGTGGAAGTTACGCTGGACAAAAGCACCTCTTCGTCGGCCAGCGCAGAGCTGATTTCACCCGCACTTGAGGGCGCCTCCCTTAGTGATGGTCAGCTCAAAGATGGCACTAAAGGCATCACGATTGAAAACGTTGAGAAGAGCAGCGCCGCAGCCCAGTCCGGTTTACATAAAGATGATGTGATAATCGGCATTAACCGTATCCGGGTGCAATCTATCGCAGAAATGCGAAAAGTACTGGAAACCAAACCCGGCATCATCGCGTTACAAATCATTCGCGGCAACGAAACGCTTTATTTATTGCTACGTTAAGCAAATGCGATCCCGGACATCACCGCTGCATGTGATGTCCGGATAACTCATGCTATGCTGCTGCCGATCCCTTAACAACGACGCCCGCATCATGTTTTTGAAGTTCTTACGCTCGGTAGTAATCGGTTTGATTGTCGGTGGCCTGATCCTCGCCGCCGTCCCCTCGTTACGTCAAAAAATCATGTTATCGACACCGCAGTTTGATAGCTCAGGTGAGACACCCGCCAGCTACAATGCGGCAGTGCGTCGCGCCGCACCTGCGGTAGTCTACGTTTACAACCGGGGTCTGAATAACGCTTCGCACAATCGTCTTGAGATACGTACCCTGGGTTCAGGGGTCATCATGGATCAGCGCGGGTACATTGTTACCAACAAGCATGTCATCAATGATGCTGACCAGATTATTGTCGCCTTGCAGGATGGCCGGGTGTTTGAAGCCCTGCTGGTCGGGTCGGACACCCTTACCGATATTGCCGTTTTAAAAATCAATGCTCCCAGCGGCCTGCCGGTGATACCGATTAATACGCAACGCATCCCGCACATTGGTGATGTCGTACTGGCTATTGGCAACCCCTACAACCTTGGGCAGACCATCACGCAAGGCATTATCAGTGCGACAGGCCGAATCGGGTTGAATCCCTCTGGCCGCCAGAATTTTCTGCAGACCGATGCCTCGATCAACCATGGCAACTCAGGGGGGGCGCTGGTCAACTCGTTGGGTGAGTTGATGGGAATCAATACGCTCTCTTTTGATAAGAGTAACGACGGTGAAACGCCGGAAGGGATTGGTTTTGCCATCCCCTTCCAGCTTGCCACGAAGATTATGGATAAGCTTATCCGCGATGGGCGCGTGATCCGTGGCTACATTGGGATTGGCGGAAGAGAGATAGCCCCAATGCATGCTCAGGGTGGCGCTATCGATCAGATCCAGGGCATCGTGGTTAATGAGGTGGCACCGGATGGCCCCGCCGCGCAGGCAGGGATTCAGGTGAATGACGTTATTGTCTCGGTAAATGGTAAACCGGCGATTTCCGCGCTGGAAACCATGGATCAGGTTGCAGAGATACGTCCGGGTTCAGAAATTCCGGTTGAAGTCATGCGGGAAGATAAAAAGCTCAAATTGCAGGTCACCATTCAGGAATATCCGGCGACCAGCTAATGCATAAAAAAACCGGAGCGCATGCGGCTCCGGTTTTTGTGCTTACCCCTGATGGCAAGCGGCACACCAGGTGGCTGCAGTCATTATTTGTTAACGAAGTCTTCACCCAACTGGATATCTTTTTTCAGCGTATCCAGCATCCCTTCCAGTGCCTGCTGTTCGAACTCGCTCAATGAGCCTATTGCCTTGCGTTCTTCAATACCATTTTTGCCCAACAGCAGCGGTTGAGAGAAGAAACGCGCATGCTGCCCGTCACCTTCAACGTAAGCACACTCCACCACGCCTTGCTCACCCTGCAACGCCCTTACCAGCGACAGACCAAAACGTGCTGCCGCCTGCCCCATAGACAGCGTTGCCGAGCCGCCACCCGCTTTCGCTTCCACCACTTCGGTGCCGGCATTCTGAATACGTTTTGTCAGATCGGCAATTTCCTGCGCAGAGAAGCTCACGCCCGGGATTTGCGACAGTAAAGGCAGGATAGTCACACCTGAATGCCCCCCCACAACGGGGACCTCGATATCCGTCGGCTGCTTACCTTTAAGCTCAGCAACAAACGTATTGGAACGGATGATGTCCAGGGTAGTGACCCCAAACAGCTTATTCTTGTCATACACACCCGCTTTTTTCAGCACTTCTGCTGCGATGGCAACGGTGGTATTGACCGGGTTAGTAATGATCCCAATACAGGCTTTCGGACAGGTTGTCGCGACCTGGGCTATCAGATTTTTCACGATGCCGGCATTGACGTTAAAAAGATCGGACCGGTCCATACCGGGCTTGCGGGCCACGCCAGCTGAGATAAGGACAACGTCTGCACCCTGGAGGGCTGGCGTTGCATCTTCACCGGAAAAACCTTCAATCTTCACCGCGGTAGGAATATGGCTGAGGTCAACAGCGACTCCAGGGGTGACAGGAGCGATATCATACAGAGTGAGTTCTGAACCTGAAGGCAGTTGAGTTTTCAGTAGTAGAGCTAACGCCTGGCCAATGCCACCAGCTGCGCCGAGGACTGCAACTTTCATCATAAACTCCTTATTATGGTTAGCTAAATATTTCGTTACTCCGTTGCGGCGACCTTAATTCACCCTGATAATTATGGCATCATGCAAACCAAAATTCTGCGGCACGGCACGCTTTTAAAATATTATAATGGGCTTTTCCGATCGACTGACAAACAAACTCAGCGATTACCACTGAGTGTTTACAATATAGACTCGCCAACCATCAAAATAACACCAAATGCATAACATTTATTTTACTTTTGCTTAAATTTGCGACATATGACACAAGCAAATCCCATCCCTTGCAGTGCAGAGAAATTAATAATTGTCTCTTAAATAACAGTATTTTAGATCTTTCCACGGTAGATTATTTGCATAAAAATTCATCCATATGCATAATAATGTAGTTTTCACGACCTGATACGGGTGACTTATGCGAAGCTCGGCAAAACAAGAAGAATTAGTTAAAGCCTTTAAGGCCCTACTTAAAGAAGAGAAATTCAGCTCTCAGGGAGAAATTGTTTCAGCGTTGCAGGAGCAAGGTTTTGACAATATCAATCAATCCAAAGTCTCCCGGATGCTCACCAAATTTGGTGCAGTACGGACACGCAACGCCAAAATGGAGATGGTGTACTGCCTGCCGGCAGAACTCGGCGTCCCTACCACCTCCAGCCCGCTGAAAAACCTGGTGCTGGACATTGATTACAACTCTGCCGTTGTGGTCATTCATACCAGCCCTGGCGCGGCGCAGCTTATTGCGCGTCTGCTGGATTCTCTGGGCAAAGCAGAGGGAATTCTGGGCACCATTGCAGGGGACGACACCATTTTCACCACCCCAGCCAATGGTTTTACGGTAAAAGAGCTTTACGAAGCTATCCTCGTTTTATTCGAACAAGAGCTCTGACACGGCACTTCTCTCCCCTCGTCCCCTGCGAGGGGCTCCTCTTGTTCATCGCTGTTTTGTCATCACCCTGCCATTTTTTTGACACATTGTGCGATTTTACGCTACATCACATTCACCAAATCTATCATTCCGCACAAAAAATCAAATCCTAATATCCTAATGATTTTATTGGTTTTTAACGGCGTAAAAAGTCATTTTTATACATTATTTGATATAAAAAACCGTTTCCTTACCACTTACTTACATTGGAAATAATTAGTCTGGTATTAATTTTTCGGGTGATTAGTGTATACTTGATTTTGTGATGAGGGTCACGAAATAAGACTCTCCAAAAGAAAATGTGACGAGGCAAATATCATGAATATCAAATCTACTGTAGCAGCACTCAGCGTTCTTTCCGTTCTCTCTTTTGGCGCCTTTGCCGCTGACTCCATTGGTGCCGGGCAAGCGCAGAATCGCGAGTCTATGGGAACCATTTCCGTCGGTGGGATTAGCTCTTCACCCATGGATATGCGTGCCGAGCTGAACAAAAAAGCGGAACAACAGGGTGCCTCAGCTTACCGCATCATTGAAGCCCGCACCGGTGACAACTGGCATGCCACGGCTGAACTCTATAAATAAGCTGTACCGACGCACCGCTATACCAACGTACCTTTAAGAAAGATCGCTCAACGGCACAGGCATAAAAATAGCAGTTTAACCCTTCTCGCCGTTGGGATTTAAGGAGAAAGAATATGAAACGTAACACTATCATCGCTACCCTTGGTCTGGCTTCTCTGCTCTCATTCGGTGCCAGCGCCGCAACGCAGATCTCCGCCGACCAGGCACAAAATCTTCAGCCGATGGGCAGTGTCTCCATCTCCCAGACGGCCAGTTCACCCATGAGCATCCGTGAGCAACTGTCAGCTAAAGCCGATCGGGCAGGCGCTTCCAGCTATCGCGTAACCGAATTGCAGGAAGGCGACACCTGGCACGCCACAGCTGAACTGTATAAATAAACCCTCGTCGTAAATGTCCTACGACTTGCCCCTGCATGACAGGGGCTTTTTTATGCCTGTCGGTCAACGAATATTGAAACGCAACTGTCCTTCCAGCTCCTCTTCTGCCTCATCAAACAACAGAATCAACGCCCCAAAACGTCGGCGTAATTTCTCGGGCAGATGGATAAACTCGATTTCCACCGGCAAGGGTAACCCGTTTGTCACAGTGTTCCAGAGTGAATCCAAATCACTGACCTCGTTACCCTCAAGAGATAGCTGGCGGGAAAAGTCACGAAAAAACGCCGTCTGGTCATCTATTTCGTCAAAATCAAAGGTGTAGATATTCATTATCCGCCATCCTGCCAAAGGGGCGGTGATACCGCCCCGTACGCTTATAATCCCCCGATATGCAGGGTTTTGACTTCCATGAACTCTTCCAGTCCCAGTACCGACCCTTCGCGCCCCAGACCCGACTCTTTTACCCCGCCAAACGGGGCAAGTTCCGTCGAGACAGCGCACTCATTGATGCCAATCATACCGCTCTCTAATGCCTGAGATACCCGGAAGACCCGCGACAGATTCTGAGTATAGAAATAGGCAGCCAGCCCAAAGGGCGTAGCATTAGCGCGCTGGATGACCTCATCTTCAGAGGTAAAACGGAAACAGGCGGCGACCGGACCAAAGGTCTCTTCTTTCGCAAGTTTCATTCCTTCGCTGCAATTACCCAGCACCGTAGGCTGCCAGAAGTTGCCTCCCCGCTCATGCGCTTTCCCCCCCGCCAGCACTTTAGCGCCATGCGCGACGGCGTCTTCAACATGTTCCCGAACCTTATCCACCGCAGAAGCTTCAATAAGCGGGCCGACCACCACACCGTCATCAAGGCCATTGCCGACGTTGAGCGCGTTTACCTCGCTGGCCAGTTTCTGCGTGAAGGTCTCATACACCGACTCATGAATGTAGAAGCGGTTAACGCTCACGCACACCTGCCCGGCATTGCGGAATTTATTGGCAATGGCACCTTTGACCGCTGCATCAATATCCGCATCCTCAAACACGATATAAGGGGCATTTCCCCCCAGCTCCATTGACACCTTTTTCATGGTGTCGGCGGCGTTACGAACCAGCGTTTTACCTACCGCAGTGGAACCGGTGAAGGAGATTTTACGCACCTCCTGACTGGCCATAATGGCATCGCTGATTTCAGACGTTGTCCCGGCAACCGCATTCAGCACGCCATCCGGCACGCCAGCTTTCTTCGCGAGGGCCAGTAGGGCAAATGCGCTAAGAGGGGTATTATTGGCTGGCTTGATGACGCCCGTGCAACCCGCCGCCAGCGCGGGCCCCAGTTTGCGGGTAAGCATCGCCATCGGGAAGTTCCAGGGCGTTATCGCCGCCACGACGCCGATCGGTTCCCGTGTCGCATAAATACGCGAGCCGGGTTTGGCGGGAGGAATGATTTCACCGTTGGCACGTTTTGCCTGCTCAGCAAACCACTGAATAAAGCTGGCGGCATACTCCACTTCGCCCTCCGCCTCTTTCAACGGCTTGCCCTGCTCGGTGGTCATCAGCCGGCCCAGCCAGCTCTTGTTTTCGATAAGCAGTTCGTACCAGCGATAAAGAATAGTAGAGCGTTCTTTGGCGGTTTTAGCACGCCAGCCGGGGAAGGCTTTGCTGGCCGCCGCGATAGCGTCTTCCGTCTCTTTTTTCCCCGCTTTCGCCACTTTTGCTATCACTTCACCCGTCGCCGGATTGTAGACGTCAAATGTCGTATCCAGTGTTTTCCAGACGCCATCCACCAGATAGCCCGTCTGAAACAGTTCACTGTCCTGCAATGCCTGCGTAGTCATTTGTCCTCCTGAACGGTGTTTTACAAAAGCTCCCATAAAGTATAGCCATAAAAAAACCGACGCTTTTCGCGTCGGTTTCAGGTTTAACGGGTGGTCAGCGCGTGCTGATATTTATGCAGCATCCCGGTGAGCCGCTGGACGGGGTCCGTCACCTGCGGTGGGGCATCCCAGTAATGCAGTTTTTCCTGATAAACGTCTAACTCTGCAAGGAGCTGAGAAAAATAGCGCCGCCGCTTACTGTCGCTGCCGGCATAAATAATTTGATCTGCCGTGCGTCGTAGCTGCCGATGAAAAGCAGAAAGATCGTCATTAACAGGTATCGGCGCATCCCGCAGACGTTGATGGGCAATAATCAGCGTCAGCGCCAGCCGGAACTTCGCCAGATCGCCCGGGAATTTATTCAGCAACAGAAACAGTTGCTGGTATAGGGCGGGAAGATGGTTTTCTTTGCGCCGGGCAGTATTGGTGGTCATGGCTGACACAGCCGCAAGCACAAACTGGTTGAGCAGCATGCGCCCGGTGCGAGCCTGCGAATTATCGCGCACCAGCAGGATAACCAGCAGCGCCAGGCCACATCCCACAATTTGCCCAAGCGCGCTGTCAAGAAACTGGCTGAAGTGGAAGGTCATCGGGTTATCCAGCACGATAATATTAATGGTGCTCGCCAGCGCGCCGAGCGAGCCCAGCCGCCGTTTTTGCACTTCGATACCAATAAAGAATGCCAGCACCGCCAGGCTGATACATAACAACAGCATGCTCTGTTGCGTAGAGGGGATGATAACCAGGAAGTAAAGCGCACCAAGCGGCAACGCCACCAGCGTCCCTAAGAGAAAATCAATCGCGACCATTTTAGGATTGGGCAGACGCATTGCCAGCGAGGTCACCACGGCAATCATTACCATGGTTCCACTACCGGATGTCCAGCCGCTCCACAGCCAGAACAAAGTGCCCAGCACACAGGAGAGCGTAGTACGCCAGAAGTTAATCATGGCGTGGTGGCGCTCCGCCGACGCGGGTTTTATCACCACTTCACGGCGCAGCACCTCATCTTCTGTGGCGCTGATTTTGGTGTTACTGGTGACGCCGCGCTTGAGCAGCAGATAGCGCGTCGCCGTTCCTACCCAGCTGTAAATGGTTACCGGCGTATCACGCTCACCTGTCCAGACAATGACGCGACGCATCCGTTTTAGCTGTTTATGAATGTCCTGAATAGTGTCGACAGGCGTATCAAACAGCTCCCGAAACGTGCCGGTAATCAGCTCCGGGCGGGTGTTCTGAATAAGATAGGTTTCACACGCCTGCGTTATCAGCGTCAGTGAGAGAGTGTTAATCGCCTCCAGACGGCGGTTGGCCTTGCCCCAGCGTGAAGATTCAATCTTCAGGTTGCTGCGCATGCCCTCCAGCGCTGCCGTCCGACGAACCAGCGCGCCCCATGCTTTATCGACATCCTCGGGCTCACCGTGCCGGATGCAAAGCTGCATCAGTTGATATTGCGCCACCAGCAGGCTGTCCAGCTCGCGGTCTATCTCTTTCTTAATGGAGCGCGGTGAAAAAAGAAGATCGGCCACGATGGCACAAACAATCCCGATAACAATTTCGCTGCACCGCTCAACGGCAAACTGTGGCGTCAGCAGCGGCTCGGTTTGAATAGTGATCACGATGATAAGAGCGGTATAACCGGCCAGCCCCCAGGCGTAGGAGTTTTCCACACGCACCAGCGAGGAGAGCCAGGTACAGAATCCCGCCCAGATACAGCAGACCACCAGCATCAGTAACGGCGCCCGAATCATTGCCATGATAATGACGAGTCCGGCAATACAACCGATAAAGGTACCGATAATTCGCAACATCCCGCGATAACGGATAGCCCCCGACCAGGGCTCACCCCCTGCGGCAAAGGCCGGACCTGCCGCCACAATAGCCGCCGTGAGCACTGCCCAGCGCGGTGTTTCCAGCTGGAAATGAAATCCTACAAATAGTGCCAGTACGATGGCGCAGGCCAGCTTTAAAGCGAAACGAATATGCTGGGTGGCAATGGAAAACAGGCCCATCGTAATTAACCCATTTCCCGCAGACGATGCGCCAGCTTGCGGAAGAACGAATCATGGCTTTCATCACGATCATTCGGGCCGGTGACGACTACCGTGGCGGTTGTGCCCGCAGGCCACAGATTCCCCTGCTGCTCATCAAGATGAATACGCACCGGCACGCGTTGGGCCAGACGAACCCACTCCAGGTTGGAGTCAATGGTCGCCATGCCTTTACTGTCGCTACTGCTACTGGCATTGGTCACCCCGGCCGCTACGCTATCGACGGTGCCTTTCAGCACATGATTGCTGCCAAGCGGTGTTATCTCAGCCCGGTAGCCTGGACGCACGCCTTCCAGTTTGGTCTCTTCCAGGTAGGCCAGCACGTAGAATGAATTCTGTTTGACCAGCGCCACCGCCGTCGAACCACGGGTGATGAACTCTCCGGCATACACGTTCAGGTTAGTCACCCAGCCATCTGCCGGAGCGCGTATTACGGTACGCTCAAGATCAAGCTTCGCCAGGTCGCGGGTCGCCTGCGCTTTCGCCAGTTGATGCAACACGGTCTGCAGTACGTTGTTGGCCTGGTCAATCTCTTCGCGGGACATAGCCTGAACGCCCAGTTGATTACGGCGCCCTGCTTCCCGACGCTTTTCACTTGCCAGCGCCTGGTAGTAAGAGACGTCTGCTTCGGCCTCTTCCAGCGCTTTCTGATAACGAGGCTGATCGATAGTAAAGAGTACCTGGTTTGCTTTAACCAGTTGGTTATCATGAACATTGACCGCGGTGATCAATCCCGCCACGTCAGGCGCGATCGCCACCACATCGGCGCTAAAGCGGGCATCACGGGTCCAGGGAGATTCGGTGTAGTAAACCCAGGCGCGGAAAATAGCGATGAACGCCAGGATGACCAGCACAACGGTAATCGCAGTACGAGAGAGATTTCTTGTTAGTGTTTTCACTTCTACCTCAAGCAAACAGACGCGACAGCAGATAAAACAAGCAGCAGTAAAGCGCGGTATTAAACAGCGCCGGATGCCAGACAAAATCATAAATCCCGGTCGGGATTAGCATGCGGCGCACCAGCCAGAAGATCGCCAGTGACAAAAGCAATTCGAAAAAAATCGGTGGGAACGACAGACCGAACACCACGATAACGGGAAACAGACTCATGTTGACCTTGATTAGAGAGAATGCAGGCGACAATATTTCTTATCCGTACCGCTACGGAGCAGTGAGCAGGCCAGGCGAGAGCGATACGTTAATTATTCAGCGAATAGTATATTAACGTAACTGTTATGCTGTTATCTATATAATGTGATCTAAATCACTTTTAAGCCAGAGTGAATAATGGAACGATTAAAACGCATGTCGGTGTTTGCCAAAGTGGTGGAGCAAGGCTCCTTTACGGCCGCTGCACGCCAGCTCCAGATGAGCGTCTCCTCCATCAGCCAGACGGTTGCTAAGCTGGAAGATGAGCTGCAGGTTAAGCTGCTAAACCGCAGCACACGTAGCCTGGGTCTGACCGAAGCCGGAAAAATTTACTATCAGGGCTGTCGGCGGATGCTCTTTGAAGTGCAGGATGTCCACGAACAACTGTACGCGTTTAATAACACCCCTATCGGGACGTTACGTATCGGTTGTTCTTCAACCATGGCACAAAATGTTCTCGCCAACATGACCGCCGAGATGCTGAAAGAGTACCCCGGCCTTTCCATAAACCTGGTGACAGGCATTCCGGCGCCGGATCTCATTGCCGATGGCCTGGACGTGGTCATTCGCGTGGGCGCATTGCAGGACTCCAGCCTCTTTTCCCGTCGGCTGGGGGCGATGCCGATGGTCGTCTGCGCGGCCAAAAGCTATCTGGCGCACTATGGCGTGCCTGAAAAACCGGCCGATCTGGTGAATCATTCATGGCTGGAATACAGCGTGCGCCCGGATAATGAATTTGAGCTGATTGCGCCGGAAGGCATCTCAACGCGATTGATCCCGCAGGGGAGATTTGTCACCAACGATCCCATGACGCTTTCACGCTGGCTGATTGCCGGTGCAGGGATCGCCTACGTGCCGCTGATGTGGGTGATCGAAGAGATCAATAAAAGCAATCTTGAGATCCTTTTCACCCGCTACCAGTCCGATCCACGTCCGGTATGGGCGCTTTATACTGAAAAGGACAAGCTGCCGCTGAAGGTACAGGTCTGTATAAACTATCTGACGGAGTATTTTGTGGAGGTGGCGAAGCTGTATCAGGGAATGCAGGGGCGTGGGCTGTAATGCCCTCACCTACAGGCTGAGGAATCCCCAGTAATATTACGTATTACAGCGATAACACTGCGCAATGAGAACACAACAGTTAAAGCGATGACAGGGTCCGGCTGAAAATCGACGAAGCGTATCCGTAAGGCCGGGGCGACGCGCAGGGATGCGCGGCGAGGGCGACTTTACAGGGACGTTTCCTTCGCCCGTCCCCGATAAGCCTGAAGGAGAAGCTGCGTGGACCGCGTCAGCGGCGATTTTCCTGGCCGGGAGCCCGGGTCGCCAGGGCGGTGGCGGCGAACCGCCCTGGCACGTTCACGGGTTCTGGCACTACAGAAAAGCAAGGAACATAAGGTGAACGGAATACCCCTCAGCGCCGCATGTTCCCCCTCACCCTCACCCTCTCTCCAAAGAGGGGACTTTCCGTGCTCATATTAATTTGTGGGGGCTCCCTCAGCCTACAGGGTGAGGGCATGTAAAACGAAAATCAGGCAGTACCACCGACGGTCAGGTTATCGACTTTCAGCGTCGGCTGACCGACGCCCACCGGCAGGCTCTGGCCCTCTTTACCGCAGACGCCTACACCTTTATCCAGCTTCAGATCGTTACCTACCATCGATACCTGTTGCATCGCTTCAATACCGGAACCGATCAGGGTTGCCCCTTTCACCGGTTTGGTGACTTTGCCGTTCTCGATGAGGTAAGCCTCGGAGGTAGAGAAGACGAATTTGCCGGAAGTGATATCCACCTGGCCTCCGCCAAAGTTGGGAGCAAAAATACCAAACTCAACGGATTCGATAATCTCTTGCGGCGTCGATTTACCCGCCAGCATATAAGTGTTGGTCATACGCGGCATCGGCAGATGAGCATAAGATTCACGACGCCCGTTACCGGTCGGCGCAACGCCCATCAGACGCGCGTTTAACTTATCCTGCATATAGCCTTTGAGAATGCCATTTTCAATCAAGGTGTTGTACTGGCCCGGCGTGCCTTCATCATCAATAGACACGGAACCACGGCGATCGGCCATGGTGCCATCGTCCACGATGGTACAAAGTTCTGAGGCGACCAACTGGCCCATTTGACCACTGAAAACAGAGGTGCCGCGGCGGTTAAAATCCCCTTCCAACCCGTGTCCAACCGCTTCATGCAGCAGCACGCCAGGCCAACCGGCACCCAGTACCACCGGCATAGTACCGGCAGGCGCGGCCACCGCAGAAAGATTCACCAGCGCCATACGCACGGCTTCTCTCGCCCAGACATCGGCGCGCACATCACCCTCTTCGTCCTTCAGGAACCAGTCGTAGCCGAAACGTCCGCCGCCACCGCTTGAGCCGCGTTCGCGTTTGCCCTCTTCTTCCACCTGGACACTGACTGAAAGCCGAACCAGCGGGCGAACATCGGCAGCCAGCGTACCGTCAGTTGCCGCAACCAGAATCAGTTCATAAACGCCGGTCAGACTGGCGGTCACTTCCTGAACACGTTTATCCGCCGCACGAGCGACCTTGTCTACCCGGCGCAGAATATCCAGCTTCTCTTCACGGCTCATGCTCTGTAACGGATCAATACTGGCGTAGAGGCCGCTATGTTCAACCGCCCCCAGTGTCTGCACACGCCCGTCACCGGCATCACGCACGATGGTGCGTGCGGCCTGAGCGCTCTGCTCCAGCGCCAGCAAGCTGATTTGATCGGCGTAGGCAAAGCCTGTTTTTTCTCCGCTCACGGCGCGCACGCCAACACCCTGATCGATGTTATACGAGCCATCTTTAATGATGCTGTCTTCTAACACCCAGGACTCGTGATAGCTCGACTGAAAATAGAGATCGCCATAGTCGAGTCGACGTTCAGTCAGCTGGCCGAGAATGGAAAACAGATCCTGATGGCTCAGGCCATTTGCTGCCAGTAATTGTTCACTTACCAGGTTCAGACTCATCGTTAGCTACTCGTTGTTGCCGCCCCGTGGGGCAGTAAAATGTCATATAAGAAGATTGAGGCAATTCTTAGATGCCGTCAAATCATTGCTTTTTCTCAGTGCGGGTCTGACGAAGCACTTCATTGATCTGCGGTCGGTCTACCGGGCCCGTTATCTGATAGCGCAGAATGGAAACTTTGTTCCAGAGTGGCCCCAGCACCTTACTGGCGGCAAACACGGCGGCCCCGACAATAGGGTTAACCGCAAAGGCCGCCGCGACGCCGACGGTTGCAGAGATCTCAGGCGCAACGACAGCTTCTATATTGAGCTGACGCTGCACCAAATCAACGGAGCCTTTCATTGCGATATCCGCTTCAAGCCCGTCGACCAGCGTGTCATCCGTGTGCAGCACGCCATCTTTAATCCAGGCCGCGCTTCGGATCGAATCAAAATAGAACCCTTCATTACTGAAGGTATCGCTGAAGTCAAAACGCAGTTTACGCAGCAATGCATCGACACTGAACAGGCGCAGCAATTGACCTGCATGCCCGGTACTGACATCTGTAATCTCCCCTTTACCCAAACGGGTACGAAGGATCCCGTTCAGAGACTCCTCTTTCGGCTGCCAGGGGGTGCTGCGCCAGTGTAAATCGTAATCCACATCAAATGAGGCGTTTCGCATCGGGGTGGTGATACCAAAGAAGTTCATCGCCGCATCGATTTTCTCTCCCTTCAGTGTCCCTTTAACAGAAGTGCGCTCTGCCCCCGTGCGGTTCACCCATTCTCCATTTGCCGTCAGGCGAGCAAAACCGCTGTCCACCAGACCATTGGTCAGGCTCAGGGTGTCTCCTTTGATATTGACATCGCCATCGATACGGCCATATTTCTGCCCCCACAGCCAGCACTCCGCGCAGCGAAGTTGCACATCAGGCCAGCTGGTGAAATCTATCTGCGAATTATCGCGTAACAGGGTAGTGGGTGACGAAATGTCATTCTCGCCCGCAGCCGTTGCTGATGGGTTGTAATAGAGATAGCGGATCGCCGCCTGCCAGGGCGCGTTATCGCGCATGGTCAGCGTACCATTGATTTCGCGCCCTTGCGCTTCAATGACCGAGCCGTCAGGCTGAGGTGTCGAGACCAGACTAAGGTTGTTCCACTGCTGGCCGCCCAGCAGGAGCAGCGGCGTGCGTAAGGCGATTCTTGACGGGAATGAGGTCGCGTTACTGACGTTGCTGGCGACCCCCTGACGAAACAGCGCCAGCCATTGTGCGCCGTCCAGGGCGGGAAGGTTAAGCTCCACGCCTTCTTTATCAGGCAGAGGCGGAACCGTATGACTGTCCGACGTCCAGATAGCGCGATCGAGCGTCAGCTTGTTACCCAGCAGCCATCGACTGTTGAAGTGATTGTTGCTTCCCGCGTTACCGGTCAGGTCAAACCGGTGCAAATTTCCATCAACCTTAAGCTTCACCGGTAAGGCTTTGCCCGACTGCTTATCCATCGGTGAGGGTAATGTGCTGGTTAAATTGGTTAAATCACCGTCCAGCGCAACGGCATAGTGCGCCCCGGAGCGGTAAGGCAGTTCAATATCCACCTTCCCCTTCCAGCCCACGCTGCCGCGGAGCGCATCATTCAGCTGCTGCGGTAATACGCCGGTCCGCGCTGGCTGCCAGTTTCCATTTAAATTGACCGCCACCTGATAGGCCTTTTCGCCCTCAGTGGTCGTAAAGTCGATATTTAACGGCTGGTTAAACCAGGTAGCCTGCAGCGGCTCGCTTTTCAGGTTGCCATTCACAAAGCTAAATTTACCGCGCAGATCGTTAACCGTACTGTTAATGGGTTTAATAAACAGATTATTGTGATTAAGCGTGACGTCACCTTTCGCGGTGGTTATTTCACCATCAAGCGGAATATCGAGATGTAAGCGAGCATTCACCTCTCCATCGAGTTGGAGTTCATCGAGCGCCGCTGACAGCGAGTCTTTCAACGGCGTCTCTTTAAAATAAGGTCCTACGGCTTTACCCGGCCCCTTGATATCGGCATCAATCAACAATTTTTCTTTCAGATAGTCCGGGATAACCGCGCGCAGGTTGCTGGCCTTTACGCCTCCTAACGCCACATCGTCCGTCTTCATCCACAGCCCATCATTGATGAAATCAAGCTCGATATCGAACTGCTTCAGTGCAGGCCAGTCGGGCTGAAAAGCAAAGGTCGCATTACGCAGCGGCACGTGCACTTCGAACTGCCCTTCATTGTGCTTATACGGGAACAGCTTCGGGTTACCGCTATATACCAGGGTCGCGTTTTCCGCCTGCCCGCCCTGGATCGCGCCGCTCAGGTAATCTACCAGCGCCTTGCCCATCAGATTTTCCGGGAAATAGCGCCACGCCTGTCCCCCGTCGCTGACATTAATGCCGGCAAGAATACCCAGCCAGGGTTCATCACCCGCCGGTTGCAGATAGCGGAAGTCACCACGAGCGCGAAGGGCATTGGCCTGAACATCTATGTTGCGCCCGTCCAGTTGCAGCCCGCGCGCATCTCGCTGCCAGTTGAGCGTGGCAACACCTTTTTCTATCTCCAGAGGGGCACGAAAAACCGTGGCATAAGGCATTTTTGCCTGGGCTATCTCTACCGTTACGCGACCATTTTCCATACTACCGGAAAGCGTACCGGCGAGGTTTTCAACGCCAGGCAGGAGTTGCCACTGCTTCCAGGCGATGTTTTTCCAGCTCGCCTGAAAACGTGTTTTATCCGTAGCCTGAAGCGGAATGTCGAGTGCCAGTTTTTCCAGCATCCCAGATGGCGTCATGGTGCGCCAGATGTTGCCCAGCTCCGGTGAAATCTTTTCGGCAATCGGCAGTAAGCCTTCCAGGCTGTCGAGCTCAAGGCGGCTGGCGCGTACCCGTAGTTCATCACTACGGCTCCCGGCAGACTCACCGGCTTCTCGCGCCGGGACCCAGGCAAACGCCAGCGCCCCTTCAGGCCAGGGGCGATCGTCCAGGGTAATACGGGTTTGTGGAATATCGAACTGCCATCCCTGCTGCTGACGCGAGATATGGGCAGTGAGATTATCCACCGTCATCTGGTGCACCTTTTTATCGCCCTGCCAGCTGGCGCCGCCTTTTTTCAGCCAGACATCGCCACTCTCAACATCTCCTTTGCTGAGGGTCAGCCACCCCTCCAGGCTGAAACGGGCGGAGTCCAGCGCCACGTTGTCCTGCATCCATTTCCCCAGCCAGGGTTTAACATCAATGTCATCGGCCTGCAGCCACAACCTGCCATTATTTAAAATGCCATTATCGTCACGCAGATCCATACGAACCTGCATCAGACCATGCTGGCCGGTCAAACTGGAGAGACTTAACTGACCCTCTGCACGATGTCTGTCGTTACTGTTAAGCCACGTCAGTTGAGGAATTGAGAGCTCGGCCCGTTGGCCTGAAAGGGTGAGAAAGCTGAGGCTACTGTCGCGCAGATCAAAGTGATCGAACTGACGAAGAAAGAGATCGCTGATGCGATTGGTTTCAATGCTGTCGCCGTCGTTGTTACGTTGCAGAGGGGTGTTGGTGCGCACCGCCAGTTGATAAAAGGTGAGATCGCGAAACTGCCAGCGCATATGCAGCAGGCTTTGCCAGACATCCAGCGCCAGGGTGACGCGTTTAACCGACAGACTGCCCCCATCTTTCAGCGCGGCGCTGACGTCACGCACCTCCAGATTAGGGCCATAATTCTCCCAGCTGGCATGCAGATAATTCGCCTTTACGGCAACGCCGGCCTGCGCCTCGATTCTGGCAAGGATTTCAGGGCGCCATTTGTCCAGATGAGGCAGCACAAGACGCAGGCCGCTGACTAACAGCGCCACGAAAACGATAAGCGTTGCCCCTGTAAGCAGCAAAATCCCCGGCAATCGCCTCACGCACCTCTCCTTGTCAGCAAAACGTCTGAAACCCGTCTTGGGTTTTACATCATTACCACGTCAAACTGCTCCTGATTATAGAGCGGTTCAATTTGTACTTTGACCTGCTTGCCAACAAAGATCTCAACTTCAGCCAGCGCATGGGATTCTTCACCTTTTAAGGTTTCAGCCACCGCAGGAGAAGCATAGACCAGGAATCGATCGGAATCGTAAGCGTGGTGTACACGGACAATCTCCCGCATGATTTCATAGCAGACGGTTTCGACCGTTTTCACCGTGCCGCGCCCGTGGCAGGTTGGACACTCATTGCAGAGCACGTGCTCAACGCTTTCGCGCGTGCGTTTACGTGTCATCTCAACCAGGCCCAGTTGTGAGAAACCGTTGATGCTGGTTTTTACTCTGTCCTTGCTGAGCGCCTGCTCAAGAGAGTGCAGCACGCGGCGACGATGATCTTCATTATTCATATCAATGAAATCGATAATGATGATCCCGCCCAGATTACGTAAACGTAGCTGACGGGCGATGGCCTGCGTCGCTTCGATGTTGGTATTGAAAATGGTGTCGTCAAGATTACGATGCCCCACAAAGGCACCGGTATTGATATCCACCGTGGTCATGGCTTCCGTTTGATCAATGACCAGATAACCGCCCGACTTCAGCTCAACCTTTCTTTCCAGCGCGCGCTGAATTTCATTTTCAACGTCAAAGAGATCAAAGATGGGCTGACGGCCGCTGTAATGCTCAATCTTATTGGTCATTTCCGGCATATATTCGGCGGTAAATTCCAGCAGCATGTCATAGGTCAGGCGGGAGTCGACACGAATACGGTCAAGCTGGGCGTCCGCAAAATCACGCAAAACACGCTGCGCCAGCGCCAGTTCACCGTAGAGTTTGTAGCGTGTCTGGTTGCGTTTTTTACGCTCCATCACCTTCGTCCAGACGCGCTTGAGGTAGGCGGCATCCGAAGAGAGATCGTCTTCACACACGCCTTCGGCGGCGGTACGGATGATAAATCCCCCCTGCTCGTCGCAATATTCCGCCACGACCCTCTTGAGCCTCTCACGCTCGGCTTCACTTTCAATACGCTGAGAGACACCCACGTGTGATGCGCCGGGCATAAACACCAGATAGCGGGAAGGAAGCGTGATGTCGGTAGTGAGGCGCGCGCCTTTGGTCCCCAGCGGATCTTTGACAACCTGAACCATGAGATCCTGGCCCTGACGCACCAGCTCAGAGATATCACGCACCGTGAAGTTCTTCTGCTCTTCGCCTGCCACGCATTCGGTATGGGGCATAATGTCCGAGGCATGAAGAAACGCCGCCTTATCCAGGCCAATATCTACAAATGCCGCCTGCATTCCAGGAAGTACCCGACTTACCCGACCCTTGTAGATATTGCCTACGATCCCGCGACGCGCTTCACGTTCAATGTGGATCTCCTGAAGGATCCCCCCATCGATATAAGCCACGCGTGTTTCTGATGGCGTTACGTTGACTAACAATTCAGCCGTCATGATTCTTTTTTCCCTCGCGAAGTGCGTTAAAGTTGCTCAACAGTTCCCACGTTTCCACCAGCGGCAAACCGACGACGGCATGGTAACTGCCATTAATTTTTCGGACAAAACAGCCACCAGCCCCCTGGATTCCATATGCCCCGGCTTTATCCAGCGGCTCGCCACTCGCCACATAGTTTGCGATGTCATCGTCAGATAACGCACGGAAAGTCACTTCCGTTTCCACGAGGCAATCCAGCAGATGCTGGCGATCCGCCAGCGCTACCGCGGTCAGCACATGATGGGTTTGACCGGAGAGTTGTCGTAACATTTTAGCAGCATGCGAGGAGTCATTCGGTTTTTCAAGCACTTCACCATTAAATATCACAATGGTATCGGCCCCCAGAACCGGCAGGTCGCGCGTGGCCATCGCAACACCTGCCTGCGCTTTTTCACGGGCCAGTCGAAGCACGTAATGGTGGGCGCTCTCCTGCGCCCGACGCTGCTCTTCAATACCGGGGATGATACGTTCGAAACTCACCCCCAATTGGGTGAGCAGTTCCTGACGACGTGGGGAACCGGAGGCAAGCCAGAGAGTTGTCATATAAAACCTTATTGCACGGCAAACTGCTGACGAATCTTACGCATCAACAGGAATATCCACGGCCAGAGCACGCCATTAACAAGACTGCTCCAGAAAATATCGGGCTTAAAAGAGACGTTAATGACTAAAAACTCAGCCCAGAAGATCACCACTTCAGTAGCTAAGGACAGCAGCATGACGACCAACGCCTGCTGCCAGAGTGCCAGATTACGAAACAGCTGATATTTTAGTGCGACCAGATAGGCGACGATGCTAAGAGACAATGCACGCACGCCAAGCGTGGAACCGCTGATGAGATCCAGTATGGCACCCATGGCAAAACCTGTACCCACATTTACGCGGTGCGGCAGTGCCAGAATCCAGTAAAGTAAGATCAGCAGGACCCAGTTAGGCCGGTAGACAAGAATGTCGTCCGGCCAGGGCATAATCTGAAGCAACAGTGCGATAAGAAACGAGAGCCAGATAACCCAGCGCCCCTGGCTACGGTAACTTGCCACTATTGCCCTCCCCCGGAACCAGAAGCAGGCGGTGCAGCAATACCCGTTGCCGGTGCTGGCATCGGCGCCGGTGGCCCCATTGCATCAGGAGACGGAAGCACCTGCGGCATCATCTGCATTAAGCGTTCGTTAGCCACACGATGTACATCTTCAGGTGTCATTGGATTGGTACCATTGCGGTCGGCTCCCCAGAGCAACAGCAAATAGCGCAGGCGTTGCAAGCCCGCCGTTGGACGCGCCTGTATAACGGTATACGCACGCTGCGTATCCAGTTTGACGGATGACACAACGCCCACCGGGTAGCCTTCCGGGAAACGCCCGCCAAGCCCTGAGGTAACCAGCACATCGCCGACGCGGATATCCGTATTGGCAGGCAGGTGTTCCAGTTGCAGGTCATCAGTACAGCCATTACCCGCCGCAATGACGCGAATATCATTACGCAGCACCTGAATAGGCAGCGCATGGGTGGCATCGCAAATCAGTAAAACGCGACTGGTGAGCTTAGCCACCGCAACAACCTGGCCGACTACGCCTTTATCACTGATGACGGGCTGGCCTTCATACACCCCGTTGACGCTGCCCTTGTCAATCACCACCTGGTCGCTGTAAGGATCGTTAACCGTGGAGATAACCTGGGTCACCATTTTTTGTTCGTCCTGACGCAGGGGCGAACCCAGCAGCTCGCGCAGTCGCGCGTTCTCCTGTTTGTATTGACCTAACATCAACAGCTCACTGTTTTTCAGCAGTAGCTCCTGACGTAATGCCCGATTTTCCAGTTCGAGTTGATCGCGCGAGGACAGCGTTTGCGACATGCTGTCTAATAATTCGCGGGGACCATTAGATATAAAATAGAAAGGGCTGACGGCAGTATCCATATACGTTCGAATCTGACTGAACGTACCGAGGCGGCTGTCTGCAATGATAACGCCCAGCGCCACAATCACCGCCAGAAAAAGGCGAATCTGTAGCGACGGGCCACGGCTAAAAATTGGCTTCATAGGCTTTGCGTATTCTCAGGCCAGGGAAACCCGGGACGTGATACGCCCCGAGTCTGACGCAGATTATTCTTCGCTGAACAAATCGCCGCCGTGCATATCGATCATTTCCAGTGCCTTGCCGCCGCCACGCGCTACGCAAGTCAGTGGATCTTCTGCAACTACGACAGGAATCCCTGTCTCTTCCATTAACAGGCGGTCGAGGTTACGCAACAGCGCACCACCACCGGTCAGAACCATGCCGCGCTCGGAGATGTCAGAAGCCAGTTCTGGCGGACACTGTTCCAGGGCCACCATCACGGCACTCACGATACCCGTCAATGGCTCTTGCAGCGCTTCCAGAATTTCATTGGAGTTCAGGGTGAAACCGCGAGGAACACCTTCTGCCAGGTTACGCCCACGCACTTCGATTTCACGCACTTCATCGCCCGGATAGGCAGAACCAATTTCGTGCTTGATACGCTCTGCGGTCGCTTCACCAATCAGAGAGCCGTAGTTACGACGGACATAATTAATGATGGCTTCATCAAAACGGTCACCGCCGATACGCACGGAGGAGGAGTAAACCACGCCATTCAGGGAGATAACGGCAACTTCAGTCGTACCGCCACCAATATCGACCACCATAGAACCGGTTGCTTCAGAAACCGGCAGGCCTGCACCAATGGCGGCCGCCATCGGCTCTTCAATCAGGAAGACTTCACGGGCACCTGCGCCCTGAGCAGATTCACGAATCGCACGACGTTCAACCTGGGTTGCACCAACCGGCACACAGACCAGCACGCGCGGGCTCGGGCGCATAAAGCTGTTGCTGTGGACTTGTTTAATAAAGTGCTGCAGCATTTTTTCCGTCACGAAGAAGTCGGCGATGACACCATCTTTCATCGGGCGAATAGCAGCGATATTGCCCGGAGTACGCCCAAGCATTTGCTTCGCGTCATGACCTACAGCGGCGACACTTTTCGGTGAGCCGGCACGATCCTGACGAATGGCCACTACTGAAGGCTCATTCAATACGATGCCTTGTCCTTTTACATAAATCAGGGTATTCGCAGTACCCAGGTCAATGGACAGGTCATTGGAAAACATGCCACGAAATTTTTTCAACATACTAAGGGATAATCCTGAAAGCTGGGGCGGAAAAATAAAATCCGCTTACTTTACCAACCACACGTAGCAGCGACAAGGCGCAAAAATCATCTGCTACGGTGAAAATTAGTGCAGTTTGTTTCCTTTGTTACAAACAACCTGACTCCTTCAGGGTTTGCCAGTAGCGGGAGCACTCCATGCCCGATGATTGCAACCTGTCAAAGGTTAAAACTCGCGTTTGTGCTGTAACATTCTGGCGGGCAGGCAAGCACACCCCCATTGGACACAGCGCGCATTATTCTACGTGAAAACGACTTAAACGGCAGTTCAAACCGAGTAACTTTGAGAATATTTTTTCACACTGGTATCAAGGGGCTGAGAAGCGGCAATAAAATCGCCCTGACCGCCTGAAACCCCACGTTCAATCAATGTCTGCCACTCGCTACGTGAACGAACGCCGGTGGCGAATACGCGTGTACGCGTTCCTTTGCAGGCCTCCACCAGGCTTTGTACCAGCAATTGATTTTCCGTGCGTTTTTCAATATTTCTTACCAGCCCTGGATGAAGCTTCAATAACTCCACGTCCAGGGCTTTAATCCAACTGGTGCTCACCAGAGTTAAACCCGCTTGCGTAACAGCAATTCGCGCCCCCAGGGCGTTAACTAACCGTACAACGGGCTGTAAGCGACCGATATGTTGACAGACATCTGCCTCTGCAAGTTCAAAAATAATCCGTTTTCGTTGTGATTTTTCACATTGCATCAGGGTGTCACGCAGCCAGCGTTGAAAACGCGGGCGAATAAGGGACTCAACGGTAATCTGCATGGCGAGGTTTTCTTCAGGCCAGTAACCCAGATAGGGAATGAGTCGGCCGATCTGTAAGCGGTCATACTCTTCTGATAATCCGAACTGTAAAACCATGGGCATATATTCCGCAGAAATGACCTCTTGATCCTCATCGTAAATCCGGCACATCAGCTCACGATGGTGTACCTGACCATCGCGATTGACCGCCGGTTTCTGATACACCCGCGGCCCGCCACGGCTAAGCATATTTTCAATGAGGGTCCGCCAGCGTACATTGCCTCGCCCCTGTTCCGGCAGCGAGTCATCATATACTGACCAGCTGTTACCACCCTGCAGACCGGCATTGCGAGTAGCCACTTCCGCATGTTCCATGACCTGTTCCGCTGATTGTCCGCTGCGCCAGGCACAGACGCCGATGTGCATCATGTCCTCCTGGTCGAGCATTTTGCTTCGCGGCAGTCCGTCAAGGGCTCTTAAAATCTGCCCCGCAATGCTCTCCGCTTCTTTTAACGTGCGATGAGGAAGCAGAACCGCAAAATCGCTACGGTGATAGCGCGCAAGCAGGGAGCCCGGGTAGCGCATAATAAAGGTAGAGAGCAGGTTGATGAGCATAAACAGATGCTCTTCCACAACGGCCCTGCCCCAGTTATCCCGGAGTAAATCAAAATCAGGCAGACGTATTAACATCACTACGCCGTGGGCGCCCACTTTTTCCTGATCCTCCAGCAAGGTGGCCAGTTGATTATCAAAAAAGAGACGATTATTGAGTCCGGTTTTCGTGTCCTGGGCGGCGTACGAACGGATCATGGTATCAATATGGCTACGCTGATCGCTGGCGAACTGGATCTCAGCCAGCAGAATATCTAGTGCGCTGCTGGCGCGTGACGGCCATTCATAAACGGACCCCCGCGCTTTTGCTCCCCGTTCGCCGTTCAGAATCCGCGCCGAGCGCATGTCAAGCAGCTCCTGCCCGGCGAGCTGACGACGTAGCCAACGCACGGAGAGGAAAATGATGACCACCATAAAGCCTATCGCCGCCGTGAGCGGAACCGTGGTCAGTAGCGAGCGGAAGTAGTTCGCCATCGGATCCTGATAAACCATAGTAATGGTCATACCGGGATTTTTTAGCGAGCCAATCTTCAGCTCACGGTATTGATAATTGCTGCCCGCCGGGCGATAGCTGCTTTTGCGGGTATGCTCAAGTACCGTTTTTTTGCCCTGACGAATCTCAATGCCCACGATGTCAATAGGCACCATTAATTCATCAAGCTGAGGTTTTAGCGCAGGGAGAGAGGTAAAGATAAGACGAGAGTCAACAACGGCGGCGACGGATTCCACACGATTAGCGACCTTTGACTGAATCGCGTTATAAAAGCTGAGCGAGCTCCCAAGCAGGGTGACAAATATCGCCAGGCCTGTCAGTAGGGTTACAAACGCTGAAAATTTCGTCGTTAATCGCATCCTTGTGTTAACTCCGTAGTGTGAAAGAACGAGGCGCGACTTATTCGGGTGAAAACTGAGTAAGCGCTCACGAGCAAAACGAGCCCGGCATACTAGCAGGGTTAGCGTTTCTGGCAATGGCTATTCCCACCGCCTATGCGAGTATAGCCTTCAGAAAATTTTTGCCAATCATCGGTACGAGTGATGAAAGAGCGAAGGTGACCAGCATCAGGAGTTCAATTTTTCGTGATATTCCTCCGCATGTCTCCACCCCGTGCTACAAGTAATAAAAACAGGGGGACACCATGCACATGCCAAAGAAAAAACTCACTGAAGCTGACGTAACGGCGGAATCCGTATTTATGCTCCGGCGCCGCCAGATCTTAAAGACGCTGGGGATCGGAGCGGCGGCACTCAGCCTCTCTCCCCGTGCGCATGCCGATCTGCTGGACTGGTTTAAGGGCAATGACCGACCCAAAGCGCCTGCCGGCCAACCTCTGACGTTCTCCAGACCTCCGGTGTGGCAAAATGCCTTGACCTTAACGCCGGAAGATAAGGTCACGGGCTATAACAACTTTTATGAGTTTGGTCTGGATAAAGCCGATCCTGCCGCCAATGCGGGCAGCCTGAAAACATCCCCCTGGACCCTAAAGATTGAGGGTGAGGTGGCTAAACCCTTAACGCTTGATCAAGATGATTTAACCAAGCGCTTTGCGCTTGAGGAACGTATCTACCGGATGCGCTGTGTGGAGGCCTGGTCGATGGTCGTTCCCTGGATAGGTTTTCCGCTTCACAAACTGCTGGCACTGGTTGAACCCACCAGCAATGCTAAATATGTGGCTTTTCAGACGTTGTACTCCCCGGAGGTGATGCCCGGTCAGAAAGATCGTTTCATCGGCGGCGGTCTTGAATACCCGTATGTGGAAGGATTACGTATAGATGAAGCGATGCATCCTCTGACGCTACTATCGGTCGGAGTTTATGGCAAAGCACTACCGCCTCAAAACGGCGCACCTGTTCGTCTGACGGTCCCCTGGAAGTATGGCTTTAAAGGTATTAAATCTGTCGTGAGCATTAAACTGACCAGTAAACGGCCCCCGACGACATGGAATCTTGCGGCACCTGACGAATATGGCTTCTTCGCTAACGTAAACCCGCATGTTGATCACCCTCGCTGGTCGCAGGCGACAGAGCGTTTCATTGGTTCAGGCGGCGTGCTGGATGTGAAACGTCAGCCCACCCTGTTGTTTAACGGCTATGCCGATGAAGTGGCCTCACTTTACCGGGGTCTGGATCTGCGGGAGAATTTCTGAGTGCGATTAACAGCGAAGCACATCACCTGCCTTAAAGTGGCGCTGCATCTTGCGGGATTTCTGCCGGTTGTCTGGCTGTTCTGGGCAGCCTCCCAGGGCTATTTCAGTGCCGATCCTGCCAAAGATATTCAGCATTTTACCGGGCGAATGGCGCTGAAGTTTCTTCTTGCGGGGCTTCTGGTTACGCCACTGGCGCGCTATGGTCGTCAACCGCTCCTGATTCGCACGCGCCGTTTACTCGGTTTATGGTGTTTTGCCTGGGCCACGCTGCACCTGACCAGTTATGCTCTGCTTGAGCTTGGCCTCAGTAACCTGACACTGTTAGCCCAGGAATTGACCACACGACCCTATCTGATGCTGGGGATTGTCAGTTGGCTTATACTGCTTGCTTTAGCCGCCACCTCAACCCAATGGGCGCAGCGAAAATTAGGCAAACGCTGGCAACAATTGCATAACTTCGTTTATCTGGTGGCGATCCTGGCCCCCATCCATTACCTGTGGTCCGTGAAGATAATATCCCCGCAGCCCCTTCTGTACGCTGCCTTCGCCGTTGTACTTTTAGCGTGGCGATACAAGAAGTTCCGCCAGTGGTGGCGATAATCCTGCCGGGGCATGACGGCCCCTCAATGCGTACTCTTCAACCGGCAGAGTAATGCTGGCGGTTGATAATCTTCCCTGATAAGACCAGTATTTAGCTGCCAAATGCTACGAAATCGTTATAATGTGCGACTTTGGTTTTCCCGTCAGGGTTTTTAAGACCCTGAATGAGTGACAACCATGCAACTTAGGTATATTTTGTATTTTACCGGAAGTTTGCAGGAGATAGCAGCACGTTGTCGGCTAAATTGCTGATTGCACGTCCCTGCCTTCTGACGTTATTGTGTCAGGGACGGGCAAGCATGGGTAAGGCGACACCGGGTAAGTATTCATCGACCGAATTCATCAGGCTAAAGATGGTATCGACTCTACCCTGATCAATACGGCCGCGTTGACGCCAACCGGTATTGTCACCCGCTCTGCCACCATGCTTCTCTCCGGTATCGCTGTAAGTGCCACCTGTATATCCGGCGCTTGCGGCTATTCAAACGCGTTACAGACGGCGGTAAAACGCCTGTCACAATCAAACTAAACAAGAGTACGGAACCCACTCATGGATATTCGTAAGATTAAAAAACTGATCGAACTGGTTGAAGAATCAGGCATCGCTGAACTGGAAATTTCTGAAGGCGAAGAGTCTGTACGTATCAGCCGCGCACCGGTAGCACCCGCTTATCCGATGATGCAGCAGGCTTATGCGGCACCGGTTATGCAGCAGCCAGCGCCTGCGCTTGCTGGCGCAGTAGCGTCTGCCGCTCCGGCAGTAGTGGAATCTGCACCTGCACAAATCAGTGGTCACATCGTACGTTCCCCGATGGTCGGGACTTTCTACCGCACCCCGAGCCCGGATGCGAAAGCATTCTGCGAAGTGGGCCAGAAAGTCAACGTGGGCGACACGCTCTGCATCGTTGAAGCGATGAAAATGATGAACCAGATCGAAGCTGATAAAGCGGGCGTGGTGAAAGCCATCCTGATCGAGAGCGGTCAACCTGTCGAATTCGACGAGCCGCTGGTCATCATCGAATAACGAGGCGAAGATGCTGGAAAAAATTGTCATCGCAAACCGTGGCGAGATTGCCCTGCGAATTCTGCGTGCCTGTAAAGAGCTGGGCATCCGGACTGTC
>NZ_JAHVDV010000007.1:0-150152 GCF_051486985.1 Yokenella regensburgei | reverse complement strand
GGTCGGCACCAACAGTGGCGTTATTGCGCTGGACAGTGGCAGTACGGCAACAGGCTTTGGTATTCAGCTCGCCTGGGGAGCGACCTCCCAGTCAACAGGCTTAACGCCGGGAAGTCCGGTAACATTTAATCAACCCGTCAAGCCGGGTGATATTGCAGCCACGGGCTATACGACAAAAACTTACTCCAGCAGCAGTACGCCCACGACTGAGACCATTAAAATGGCTGCCCGCTACATTCGCACCACGGGAACGGTCTCGGCAGGGACGGCGAATTCTTCGATAGAGATTGTGGCAAGTTATAATTAACCGCTGCCAATACCCTTTCTTCACCGGGAGCTGAAGCACTACTCAGAGCGTATGATCCGCGTCAGCCTCCCGGTAAATTAATTGCACTATTCTCAGTTAATCGCAATTTAAAATATATGATGTGACCGTCAATAAGCATTAATGATGACATGACTGAGGGATAAAAAATAATTAATTTAAGTGACACTACGACTTAATGAATTCAGGCTACTTCCTTTTTATTACAGAGGTGATTTAATGTGATAAAGGTCACATGGTTTGAGATATATCTTTTGCATGGACGCACATGTGGTTTTTAAATGGTGCTAATACATTGATTGATATGATTTTTAAATTCAGTCGTGCCGCATCGCTTTCTATTCCCGCGCAGTGGTTGTTCTCCCGTTATTCAACTAAATTTTGTTATTGCTGCTGGTAAATTGCGTGTTCGCCGCTTGAAAGTATTTTTTAAAATAAACACGCGTCATTTCGGAGGTTCAGAATGCAAAGAATACGCTTTGTTATGATGGTAGGGATGGTTGCGCTCTCGGTAAATAATGCCAGCGCTGTCACCAGCTCAGGCACCATTGGCGCGACCCTAACGCTTTCTAATGGTTGCCTGATAAATGGCTCTCCTTCTCAATCGGGCATTAACTTCGGTACTTTGAACTTCGGTGAGCATCCCGCTACCTTCAGCGAATTAACAACGCAATTATCGGCGACGGGTGCAGGAGGGAGCACCTTTACCATTCAGTGCACCACCACAAGTTACACGGTGCAGATTATTGGCAATACCAACTCGGCCACCCCAGGGTCGACGGTGGGCACACCGGGCGCGACGCCACGTTACCTGCGCACGGCGGCAAATACCCAGGGCGTGGCCTATAGCGTCTACAGCGACAGCGCATTCAGTAATGAAATTGGCAATAACACCAATATTCCACGTACCTCAACCGCTAACGGCATTGACTCCTACACGCTGTACGGCCGTATTCAGGGGGGCGGAAACAGCGTAACGGTCCTTCCTGGTACCTACACCGATACCCTGAATGTGAACGTGACGTACTGATAACACCACAATGTGGGTGAAAGGTAAGAGTGCTTCTTGCGTGAGAAGCCACAGATTGCTGCACCTTTTTTTCGGGCTGGTCATATGCATGACGGTAAGGCCGGAGAATGCAGTCGCCCTGACGATTTCACAGCAGACATTTACTGTGGGGGCAACCATCACCCCAGGGTGTTCCGTTACCAGCGGCGCGGGCGGCGTGCTGGGTAGCCTGAACTTTGGCACCCATACCGGGGCTGAAAGCGGACGAGTAAGCACCAGTTTTGTACCAAATGCGGCGTTGTCTCTCGCCTGTACGCCGGGAGTGGCGCTCAGCATGACAATTGATAATGGCGTCAATTACGCTTCGGTCCGCAATTTACAACGCGCGGGGGGAACACAGCGTGTGCCCTACAGGCTTTACACCAGCAGTTCACTGGCAGCCAACTCGGAAATCACAACACAGCCCGTCGCGATTAGCTATACCGATGCCAACGCGATTGCGCTCAGCATCTTTGGCGCTGCGCAGCTTACCGCATTAACGCCTGCGGGAACCTATACAGATCAACTGACCGTGACCTTGTCATGGTAATAAGGGAGAAGGGATATGAGCGTCACCTCGGGCGCCGCACGTGCGGCTGGATGGTTACTGGTGGCGTCGCTGAGTATCGCGACAGGAGAGGCAAAGGCGGCGGCCACAATCTTGCTCTGGCCCATTGATCCCTGGCTTGGCGCAGAGACCAAAGCCACGGAATTGTGGATCCAGAACCAGGGCGACAGCCCGGCAACCATGCAGGTGCGCATTGTGCGCTGGCAGCAGATTGCGGGCAACGAACGTTACGAACAGCAAACCGATGTAGTGGCCAGTCCGCCGATAGTAACCATTCAGAAGGGATCGAAGCAGCTTATCCGCCTGATTAAACAGACCCAGGTTCCGGCGGGTGTTGAACAGGCGTATCGGATTATTGTTGACGAAATCCCTCAGCCAGTTAACGCCACCACGCCGCAGATTGGCATCAAGTTGCAGATGCGCTATTCGATCCCGCTCTTTGTTTATGGTCAGGGCATTACCACTTACCCGGACAGCGCCAGTCATGCACTGGTTGAAGCTGGGGATTTGAGCTGGCAGGTGGTTAGGGATAACGGTAGGCCTGCGCTTGAGGTACGCAACAGCGGCAAGGTTCACGTCCGCCTGACGGACGTTACAGGGCGGCAGGGGGGACAATTACGCCCGGTTGCCGAGGGGCTTCTGGGCTACGTTCTGCCCGGCGGCACGCGCACCTGGCCGCTTCCGGCTAATTTGCCAGCCCCGGTTGAGCTGAAAGCAAAAATCAATGCGCGGGATAGTGAATGGCAGTCCTCCGCCAGGTAATTATCCCGGCGATGCTCCTGCTGGTTCATGCAGTCTCTGTACAGGCGCAGGAAGGGGATGACGCACTGCCACCGCCTCCCGATGCCCAGGCGATAAATGAAGACGCCGTTTTTCATTTAAACCTGGTGCTGAACCATTACGATACACAGCAGGTCGTCCCGGTAACGCGCAGAGCGGGGGCGTATTTTGTTGCCAGCGCCGACCTGCAACGCGCAGGGATCCCGGCTGAACATCTGCCACAGGGGGAGGTCAATGTGTCGGCGTTAGCGAACGTCCGTACCGACTACGACAGTGCAGGGCAGCGGCTATTGCTCTTTATGCCTCGTGAATGGTTGCCTGAACGCTTTACCGCGTTTAATGGTGAACAGGAGCGGAGCGAGCTGTTTTATGGCCGTGGTTCCCTGCTGAACTACGACTTCTACACCAGCAATACCGAACAGATCGGTGGTCAGGCCTCGTTGTGGCATGAATACCGCTTTTTTGCAGGCAATGCTTCGCTTTCGACCACCGGTACCTGGATTTCCCGTCTGTCGGGTGACGCTGCACAACAGGAGGGGTACACGCGTTACGACACCTCGCTGTTATTTACCAACGAAGATAATGCCACGCAAATCAGCGTGGGGGACGTTATCTCAGATGCCCTGAGCTGGAGCAGCAGCGTGCGCGTGGGCGGCATAAGCTACGGCCGTGATTTTTCCTTACGCCCTGATTTAGTTACCTGGCCGATTCCGTCGTTTTCCGGGGAGGCTGCGGTGCCAACCTCGGTGGATGTGTTCATTAACGGCTACCGCGCCGGTTCAAGACAGCTTGAGCCCGGCCCCTTTACCCTGACGAATCTCCCCTACATTAACGGGGCAGGCAATGCCGTTCTGGTCACCACGGATGCGCTCGGCAGGCAGGTGAGTACCACCATGCCTTTTTATGTCGCAAGCGATCTGCTCAAAGCCGGGCTTCACGACGGTGCGCTGACCGTAGGCAGCCTGCGCCGCAACTACGGTCTTGATAATTTTGATTACGGCCCGCTGGTGGGGAGCGGCTCTTACCGCTATGGACTGACCGACTACCTGACGCTTGAAGCACATGGTGAAGGTGCCCAGGAGCTGGCGCTGGGCGGGGCCGGTGCGGTCATCAAAGCAGGGCGTCTTGGGGTAGTGAACACCGCCTGGACAGAAAGCCGGATGCGTGAAGAAAGTGGTAGCCAGTTCAACTGGGGCTATCAGTACAGTACCAGCGCCTTTAGTATTGCCACCCAGCATATCCGGCGCGATCGTGGGTTTGGCAACCTGGCGCTCTATGACCAGAACTATTACTACGCCAGCGCCACCAACAGAAGCGCCCAGCCCGTCGCCAGTCTCAGTCGCAATACTGACCAGTATTCACTCTCTTTTACTCTCGGTGACTATGGCACAGTCGGTGCCGCCTGGATCGGGGTGCAAAGCTTTGACAACAGCAAAACTGAACTGCTCAACCTCTCCTGGAGCAAGAGTCTCTGGGGCGCCAGTAGCCTTTATGTTTCCGGCAGCCATGATAAGCAGCGTGGGGACTGGACGATGGCGATGGCGATTCAGATCCCACTGGGTGAACGAGATAACGCCACCTTCAGCCTCGAAAAAACGCCCGATTATGGCAATGCGCAGCGTGTGAATTACAGCCATTCGATGCCATCCGACGGGGGACTGAGCTGGAACCTGTCGCTAGGTCGCCAGAGTGAAGGTGATAGCTACCAGCAGGGGACGCTCGGCTGGCGTAACAACAATGTGGAGATGCAAGGGGGCTTGTATGGCTACACCGGCATGCGTACCTGGTGGGGAGAGGTGATGGGATCGCTGGTTATGATGGACAATGAGCTGCTGGCCGCCAATAGAATCAATGATGCGTTTGTGGTGGTCAGTACCGGGGGACAGCCTGATATTCCG
The DNA here is from genome assembly GCF_051486985.1 of Yokenella regensburgei. Taxonomy (GTDB): domain Bacteria; phylum Pseudomonadota; class Gammaproteobacteria; order Enterobacterales; family Enterobacteriaceae; genus CBFFRJ01. The sequence goes on along the minus strand of NZ_JAHVDV010000007.1, from coordinate 145,533 downwards.
GTCAATTACGAGAATCAGCCCGTGGGCAAAACCAACAAAAATGGGTATCTGCTGATAAGCGGCGTGTCGTCCTATTATCCGGCAACCTACAGCATTAACACCCTGAATTTACCCGCAGATACCAGCATCGCCCAGACCGAACGCCGTGTGGCCTTACGTCGTCACACGGGGTATCTGGTTGAGTTCCCGATGGAGCAGGAGCGGGTGGCAAACGTTATTTTGCATGATGAGCAGGGTGACCCTGTACCGGTGACAAGCCAGGTCAGTCGGGAAGGGAAGCCAACGGCGGTCGTGGGCTACGATGGCATTGCGTGGATTGAAAATCTGGAGGAGTCCAGCGTGCTTAACGTCAGGCTGCCGGACGGTTCGCGCTGTGTCGCCCGCTTTACGCTCGACCCGAACCCGGAGCATAAATTACAAACCTACGGACCCCTGACCTGCAGGAGGAGCAACTGATGCGCAAGGTATTCCTCACCCTGGTATTGCTGCTCATCAGCATTCCACACGCCAGGTCCGCCTGTCGGGCTAACTTTTCTAATGCCAGCCCGTCGCTGGGAACCCAGGTCAGCTCCTTTGTGCTCAATACCAACGAGCAGACGACAACCCTCAACTTACTTCTCGATTGCGACAGCACCTTAACCCTGCTCACTAATGATTCCGTGACCTTAACCGCCATCTCGCCGACGCCGTTTGTTGGCGATCGGGCCGTCATGAGACGCACGGATGCCACCGCCTCGACCGACGCCATCGCCTTTAGATTATGCGGTCTTAATACCTGCAGCGCCGCCAGTGAGATATCGCGAATTAAGGGGTATACCTGGACCGGCGGCGTGCTACTGACGTTGCTTGGCTCAAAACGTTACACCTTACCCCTCTTTTTACGCACGGTGACCGGGCAGACCGTGTCGGCAGGGACTTACCAGGGTGTGATGACGTTAAATCTTTATTACAGTATCTGCGCCGAAGGGGTGATTGGTTGCGCCACTAATCAGGTGGGTAATCTCCCCCTGACGCTCACGGTCAACATGACCGTCGCCAATGACTGCACGACCATTACCGCTCCGGCGGTTGCCTTCGGGAGCGCGCCAGTGGCAAAAAGTTTCCCGACCATCTCGCAGTCGGTAGGGGTCACCTGCACCAAAGATTATGCCTACACGGTCGGCATCAACAATGGCCTGAACGCCAGCGGTAACGTGCGCAGAATGGCGAGCGGGGCGACCAACCGTCTGAGCTATGAAATTTATAAAGGCAGCACCACATCGCGCTGGGGATCGACTGGCTCTGAGCGCTGGGCCAGCGCAATCTCATCGGCGGTCAGCAGCGATGGCACACTGCGCACCTTTAACTATACGGCGCAGGTCCTGCCGAACCAGATAACCCCGCCCGGAGGCGTCTACAGCGACACGCTGACCATCGATATCGGCCTTTAATCCCTCATCTCCGGGGCAGGCGAAGATAACCTGTCCTGGAGATAATGCAGCCTATATGTAATTCCTTTTCGCAAATGTAAAGTTCCGTTGGCCTTTGCCGATAACCTCGATAACAAGTTTTCGGGAAGGTGTCATATGTTGAACCGTATTCGCGTTGTCACAATGCTGATGAGTGTGCTGGTTGTCTTTGCGCTGCTCCAGTTGCTCTCTGGCGGCCTTTTTTTCTCGTCGCTTAAACAAAATCAGCAAAGCTTTGCGGTCTCCAACGATCTCAGGGAGCAGCAGACTGAACTCGGTAAAACATGGGAGCTGATGCTGCAGACGCGTATCAACCTCAGCCGTTCATCCGCACGCATGATGATGGATGCGAATAATCAGCAGAGCAGTGCCAAAACCGACCTTCTCAACAGCGCGAAAAGCAGTCTTGCTGAAGCCGGCAAACACTACGACCGCTTCCGCGCTTTGCCGGTGGTCGCTGAAATGGATCAGGCCCGTCAGACGCTTGATGAAAAGTACAAAACCTATGCTGCCGGCCTCACCGAACTGGTGCAGTTCCTGGAAAACGGCAACATGGACGGGTATTTCGCCCAGCCGACTCAGGGTATGCAAAATGGCCTCGGTGAAGCCTTAAAGAATTATGCAACGCTCAGTGAATCCCTCTACCACCAGGCTTATGACGAAAGCGTAAGCGATTACCAGTTTGCAAAATGGCAGATGGCTGCGCTGGCGCTGGCGTTAGTTGTGGTGCTGATTCTGGTCTGGGAGGGCATTCGCCGCATTCTGCTGGCTCCGTTAAGTGCCGTAATCAGGCACATCCGTGAAATTGCAGGCGGCAATCTGGCGCATAACCTGGTGGTGGAAGGGCGCAGCGAAATTACCGATCTTGCTCACAGCGTGGATCATATGCAGCGTTCGCTCATTGACACTGTCACCAGCGTTCGTGCCGGTTCTGATGCCATCCACGCCGGGACCAGCGAAATTGCCGCCGGCAATAACGACCTCTCATCCCGCACGGAAGAGCAGGCGTCAGCCTTGGAAGAGACTGCCGCCAGCATGGAAGAGCTGACAGCGACGGTGAAACAGAACGCCGAAAACGCCCGTCAGGCCTCGCTGCTGGCGAAAAGCGCCTCGGATACCGCCGGGCACGGCGGAAAAGTGGTTGATGGCGTGGTAAAAACCATGCACGACATCGCCGCCAGCTCGCAGAAAATTTCTGACATCACCAGCGTCATCGATGGTATCGCCTTCCAGACCAATATCCTGGCGCTTAATGCCGCGGTAGAAGCGGCCCGCGCCGGTGAGCAGGGACGGGGCTTTGCCGTGGTCGCCGGTGAGGTGCGAAATCTCGCCAGCCGCAGTGCTCAGGCCGCAAAAGAGATTAAAGCCTTAATTGAGGACTCCGTCTCCCGCGTGAATACCGGTTCGGAACTGGTGGAAAGCGCCGGGGAGACCATGAACGATATCGTCAGTGCGGTGACCCGCGTGAACGACATTATGGGTGAGATTGCGTCGGCGTCTGATGAACAGAGCCGGGGCATCGATCAGGTTGCGCTGGCGGTGTCTGAAATGGACCGCGTCACGCAACAGAACGCGTCACTGGTGCAACAATCTGCAGCTGCCGCTGCAGCATTAGAAGAACAAGCCAGCCGCCTGACCAGGACGGTCTCCGCTTTCAGACTCTCTACTGTACCCGGAACCCCGGCTCAGCGTTCGCTTAATCCGGCAGCTGTTAACGTTCCGACAGGTGCCAGACCACGCCAGCTCTCAACCGGACAAGATGATAATTGGGAAACCTTTTAATGGATAATCACGGCGGTCGGATGCCGCCTGATGGGAGCGTGGATGTTAAACCGTATTCGTATCTCGACAACACTTTTTCTGATTTTGATTATTTGTGGCGTTTTGCAGGTTGGGAGTAACGGGCTATCGTTTTGGGCGTTTCGTGAAAGTACTGGCCATCTGGAAGAACTCGAAAAAAGTAACCAGCAGCGCAGTACCCTGATGATGACGCGCTCACTGTTGTTGCAGGCGAGTACGGCACTGAACAAAGCCGGAACCCTGACCGCGCTGGCCTACCCACCGGAGGAGGTTAAGGGTCTGATGGCGCAGGCCAAAGGCTTTCTTTCGCAGGCGGACGCAACACTGCAGGCATTCCTTGCCATTCCGGTATTAACCGAAGATGGCAAAACCCTGCAGGCGGTCACAAAAGTGGCCTACAGCGCCTGGCATGGCGATCTGGAGCACCAGGCGACCTGGCTTGAGAATAACCAGCTGTCAGATTTTATGACCGCGCCGGTGCAACAATCGCAGGAGGCATTTGATAAGAATTTTGCTGCCTGGCAGACGCATATCGACAGCTTTGTGCGGACAGCGAAAGCGGACGGACAGAATAATTACCAGCGCTCCGCCGTGATTTTTGTGGTGGTGGTGATTCTGGCCGCGCTGCTGACCTCCGGCGCACTGTTCTGGTCACGCAAAATGATCGTGCAGCCGCTGGCAATCATCAGCAGCCACTTTGACAGCATTTCGCAGGGGAATCTGGCGCGTCCGATTGCGGTATTTGGTAAAAATGAAATTTCCGCCATTTTTGCCAGCCTGAAAAAAATGCAGTCGTCGTTGCGCACGACGGTAACCGACGTCCGGCACGGCAGCTATGCAATGCATACCGGTATTTCGGAAATCGCTGCGGGGAATAATGACCTGTCGGCACGCACCGAACAGCAGGCCGCTTCGCTCGCACAAACTGCGGCAAGCATGGAAGAGTTAACGGCGACCGTCGGTCAGAATGCCGACAACGCCCGTCAGGCGTCAGGCCTGGCACAGGGGGCTGCCGAGACAGCACGTAAAGGCGGGCAACAGGCGGCTAATGTGGCAAACACCATGCACGAGATTGCCACCAGCTCGCAAAAAATTGGCGACATCATCAGCGTGATTGATGGTATCGCCTTCCAGACAAACATTCTGGCACTCAACGCTGCAGTGGAAGCGGCGCGTGCCGGTGAGCAGGGCCGCGGCTTCGCCGTGGTGGCCGGTGAGGTGCGTAACCTTGCCAGCCGAAGCGCACAGGCGGCAAAAGAAATAAAAGGGTTGATAGAAGACTCGGTCTCGCGTGTGCAGCAAGGGTCAGCGTTGGTGGATACCTCCGCGCAAACCATGATGGAAATTGTCCGTTCGGTCACGCAGGTGAACGACATCATGGGCGACATTGCTTCAGCATCGGATGAACAACGCCGTGGCATTGAGCAAGTCGCGCTGGCCGTCAGTCAGATGGATCAGGTCACACAGCAGAACGCATCGTTAGTTGAAGAAGCGGCTGCAGCGACCGATCAACTCGCCCACCAGGCGGATCATCTGACCTCGCTGGTTGCAGTATTTAAAGTTGAAAACCATGTTTCAGCACCCGAAGTGGCACCGCCTGAGGGCGTGCCTGTTGCATCATAAACCAGGTGAGAACGCGCCATGACAACATCGCTGCCCAGTGGGCAATCGTCATCCATATTGCAACAGATGACCCAGCGCCTCGCGCTGTCTGACGCGCATTTTCGTCGAATCTGTCAATTGATTTATCAGCGAGCCGGGATTGTGCTCGCCGATCACAAAAGGGACATGGTTTACAACCGTCTGGTGCGCCGTTTGCGCACGCTTGGGCTGGACGATTTTGGTCGCTACCTGAGTATGCTTGAAGCGAACCAGAACAGTGCCGAGTGGCAGGCGTTTATTAACTCCCTGACCACCAACCTCACCGCCTTTTTCCGGGAAGCGCACCACTTCCCGGTACTGGCAGAACATGCGCGCAAGCGCAGCGGTGAGTACCGTATCTGGAGTGCGGCAGCCTCTACGGGCGAAGAGCCTTATTCGCTTGCCATCACCCTTGCGGACGCACTAGGCATGGCACCAGGTCGCTTTAAGGTCATCGCCAGCGACATCGACACGGAAGTGCTGGAAAAAGCGCGCAGCGGTATTTATCGCCAGGATGAGCTGAAAACCCTGTCGCCTCAGCAGCTACAGCGTTATTTCATGCGCGGAACCGGGCCGCATTCCGGTTTAGTACGTGTACGCCAGGAGCTGGCAAATTACGTGGAGTTTATGCCGCTGAACCTGCTCGATAAACAGTACAACGTCCCCGGGCCGTTCGATGCGATATTTTGTCGTAATGTTATGATTTACTTTGATAAAACGACGCAGCAGGACATACTGCACCGTTTCGCACCAATGCTTAAGCCTGACGGATTACTCTTTGCCGGGCATTCGGAGAATTTCAGCAACCTCGTGCGTGAGTTTAGCCTGCGTGGCCAAACCGTTTATGCGCTGAGTAAGGAAAAAGCATGAGTAAAATCAGGGTAATGTCTGTTGATGATTCGGCACTGATGCGTCAAATCATGACCGAAATTATCAACAGTCATAGCGATATGGAAATGGTCGCTACGGCACCGGATCCGTTAGTTGCCCGGGATTTAATAAAAAAATATAACCCCGACGTGCTGACGCTGGACGTGGAAATGCCCCGCATGGATGGGCTGGATTTCCTCGAAAAGCTGATGCGCCTGCGGCCCATGCCGGTGGTGATGGTTTCTTCCTTGACCGGTAAGGGTTCTGAAGTCACATTACGTGCGCTGGAACTGGGAGCCATCGATTTTGTGACCAAACCGCAGCTGGGCATTCGTGAAGGAATGCTGGCCTACAGCGAGATGATTGCTGAAAAGGTACGCACGGCTTCTCGTGCCCGCCTGGCCGCGCATCATCCAACGGCCGCACCAGTGGCATTGATGAAGTCGGGGCCGCTGTTAAGTTCGGAAAAACTGCTGGCAATTGGGGCTTCAACCGGAGGAACAGAGGCAATTCGTCATGTACTCCAGCCATTGCCCCTCTCAAGTCCGGGTATTCTGATTACACAGCACATGCCGCCGGGCTTTACCCGCTCGTTTGCTGAACGTCTGAATAAGTTGTGTCAGATAAGCGTGAAAGAGGCGGAAGACGGTGAGCGTGTACTGCCAGGGCATGCGTATATTGCCCCGGGAGATAAACATATGGAGCTTGCGCGAAGCGGCGCGAACTACCAGATAAAAATCCACGACGGTCCGCCGGTAAATCGGCATCGTCCAGCCGTGGACGTTCTATTTCATTCGGTCGCCAAGCATGCAGGGCGTAACGCCGTTGGCGTTATCCTCACAGGGATGGGCAATGATGGGGCGGCAGGAATGTTAGCGATGCATCAGGCGGGGGCCTGGACCATCGCGCAAAATGAAGCAAGTTGTGTGGTGTTCGGCATGCCGCGCGAAGCCATCAATATGGGTGGCGTGAGCGAAGTGGTCGATCTCAGTCAGGTTAGCCAGCAGATGCTGGCGAAAATCAGTGCCGGACAGGCAATACGTATTTAACGAGGAGTGAAGTTTTATGGCGGATAAAGAGCTCAAATTTCTGGTTGTTGACGATTTTTCCACGATGCGTCGTATCGTGCGCAACCTGTTAAAAGAGCTGGGGTTCAACAACGTTGAGGAAGCCGAAGACGGCGTTGACGCGCTGAATAAACTTCAGGCCGGCGGCTTTGGCTTTGTGATCTCTGACTGGAACATGCCGAACATGGATGGCCTTGAGTTGCTTAAAACCATCCGCGCGTCAGGTAACATGGCGACATTACCGGTACTGATGGTAACGGCAGAAGCCAAGAAAGAGAACATTATCGCAGCGGCACAGGCTGGTGCGAGTGGCTATGTAGTGAAACCGTTCACTGCTGCAACCCTGGAAGAGAAACTCGGTAAGATCTTCGAGAAACTCGGCATGTGAGGACTGGACGATGATTCAACCTTCTATTAAACCTGTGGAAGAGCATTCACCTACCGACATCATTGCCCGGATCGGTAGCCTGACCCGTATGCTGCGTGACAGCCTGCGTGAGTTAGGCCTCGATCAGGCGATTGCGGAGGCGGCAGAAGCGATTCCCGATGCCCGCGATCGTCTTGATTACGTGGTGCAGATGACAGCGCAGGCCGCCGAGCGTGCGCTCAATAGCGTAGAAGCTTCCCAGCCTCATCAGGATGCGCTGGAAAAAGGGGCCAAAACGCTTTCTAAACGGTGGGATGAGTGGTTTGAAAATCCGATCGAACTGAGTGACGCGCGTGAACTGGTGACCGATACCCGCAAATATCTGGGTGACGTACCGGGCCATACCAGCTTCACTAACGCCCAGTTGCTGGACATCATGATGGCGCAGGATTTCCAGGATCTGACCGGTCAGGTTATCAAGCGTATGATGGACGTGATTCAGGAGATTGAGCGTCAGCTGCTGATGGTGCTGCTGGAGAACATGCCCGATCCTTCCTCACGTCCGAAACGTGAAAACGAAGGCCTGCTCAATGGTCCGCAGCTTGACGCCACCAAAGCCGGTGTGGTGGCAAGCCAGGATCAGGTCGACGACCTGCTGGACAGCCTCGGTTTCTGATAAACCTAGAGCGTGCCTGATGGCGTTTCACTTGCCCGGTCTACAGCCCTGTAGGCCGGGTAAGGCGCTTGCGTCTGACTGGCATAACGCATGCTATTGCACATTCAGACAGGAGACATTTTTCTCTCCCTGCTGTGATTCGCTTTTCTCAAATCGCGAAAACCCCCCGTTTTTATGCCTTACTCCGCCCATTAGACAGACTTGACTCTGGCAATATGTCGTCAAACCTCCACCCGTGGATTTAAGCCGTGGCAGAAGATAGCGACGACAAAACAGAAGCCCCCACATCGCACCGACTAGAAAAGGCGCGAGAAGAAGGGCAGGTTCCCCGATCGAAAGAGCTGACCTCCGTACTGATTCTGTTGGTGGGTGTCAGCATTATCTGGATGGGTGGGGAGGACTTTGCACGTCGCTTGTCGATGATGCTGACGGCGGGGTTACGTTTTGACCACAACATTGTCAACGATCCGAATCTGATCCTCAGTCAGATAATTTTGCTGATCAAAAATGCAATGTTTGCGTTACTGCCGCTTATCAGCGGGGTTGTCATCATGGCTATAGTGGGTCCACTGATGCTGGGTGGACTGGTGCTCAGCGGGAAATCGTTACAGTTTCAGTTTTCAAAACTGAATCCGCTTAGCGGCATCAAACGTCTCTTCTCGGCACAGGTGGTCGCTGAGCTGGTGAAAGCGGTCATGAAGGCGCTGCTGATGGGAAGCGTGGCCGGGCTCTATTTATGGCATAAATGGCCGGACGTGATGCGACTGATGACGGAAGCGCCGGTTACCGCGATGGCCAGCGCGCTCAATATTGCTGGCATGTGCTGCATTCTGGTGGTGCTGGCGATTATCCCGATGGTCGGCTTTGATGTCTTCTTCCAGATATACAGCCACATTAAAAAATTACGCATGTCGCGTCAGGATATCCGTGATGAATTTAAACAGCAGGAAGGCGACCCCCATGTTAAGGGTCGTATCCGGCAGTTGCAGCGTGATGCCGCGCGTCGCCGCATGATGTCCGACGTGCCTAAAGCGGATGTCATTGTGACCAACCCGACCCACTACGCCGTCGCGTTGCAATATGATGAGAACAAAATGAGTGCGCCAAAAGTGGTAGCGAAGGGCTCCGGTCTCGTTGCGCTGCGCATTCGTGAAATTGGTACGGAAAACAAAATTCCGCTGCTTGAAGCGCCGCCGCTGGCGCGTGCGCTTTATCGCCATGCTGAAATTGGTCAACAAATTCCCGGGCAGCTGTATGCGGCCGTTGCCGAAGTGCTGGCCTGGGTATGGCAATTGAAACGCTGGCGTCTGACGGGCGGTCAGCGGCCGGTTAAACCTGCAAATTTACCTGTGCCTGAGGCGCTGGATTTTTTGAACGAGAAGGATACTGATGGCTAATCTGGTCTCCATGTTGCGCCTGCCGGCCAACCTGAAATCAACGCAATGGCAGATTCTGGCAGGACCCATACTGATCCTGCTTATCCTGTCGATGATGGTATTGCCGTTGCCATCATTCATCCTGGATCTGCTTTTTACCTTTAACATTGCGCTGTCGATCATGGTGCTGTTGGTGGCAATGTTCACCCAGAAAACCCTGGAGTTTGCTGCGTTCCCCACCATTTTGCTGTTCACCACCTTACTGCGCCTTGCGCTGAACGTGGCCTCCACGCGTATTATTTTGATGGACGGGCATACCGGCGGTGCGGCGGCAGGTAAGGTGGTCGAAGCGTTCGGCCACTTCCTGGTCGGGGGGAACTTCGCGATTGGTATCGTGGTGTTCATCATCCTCGTCATCATTAACTTCATGGTTATTACCAAGGGTGCCGGACGTATTGCGGAAGTCGGTGCGCGTTTTGTTCTTGACGGTATGCCCGGTAAGCAGATGGCGATTGATGCCGATCTTAACGCGGGCCTGATTGGTGAAGATGAGGCCAAGCGCCGCCGTTCTGAAGTGACTCAGGAAGCCGACTTCTACGGCTCAATGGACGGTGCGAGTAAATTCGTGCGTGGGGATGCCATTGCAGGCATCCTGATTATGGTTATCAACGTGATTGGCGGCCTGCTGGTGGGCGTGTTGCAGCATGGTATGGACGTAGGCCACGCGGCAGAAAGCTATACGCTGCTGACCATCGGTGACGGTCTGGTCGCACAAATTCCGGCGCTGGTCATTTCGACGGCGGCAGGCGTTATCGTTACGCGTGTAGCCACCGATCAGGACGTCGGCCAGCAGATGGTGGGGCAGCTTTTCACCAACCCGCGCGTCATGCTGCTCAGTGCCGCCGTGCTTGGTTTGCTGGGACTTGTACCCGGTATGCCGAACTTTGTCTTCCTGCTGTTCACCGGGGCATTGCTGGGCCTTGCCTGGTGGCTACGGGGCAAGGAGCAGGAAGCACCGGCGGAAGTCGCACCGGTCAAAATGCCGGAAAACACCCAGGCTGTTGAAGCCACCTGGAACGATGTGCAACTGGAAGACTCGCTCGGTATGGAAGTGGGATATCGCCTGATTCCAATGGTCGATTTCCAGCAGGATGGCGAGCTGCTCGGACGTATCCGCAGTATCCGCAAGAAATTTGCCCAGGATATGGGCTTCCTGCCCCCGGTGGTCCATATTCGTGACAATATGGACCTGCCACCGGCGCGCTATCGCATCCTGATGAAAGGGGTGGAGGTAGGCAGCGGTGAAGCCTATCCGGGACGCTGGCTGGCGATTAACCCTGGCACCGCCGCAGGCACGCTGCCGGGCGAGCAGACGGTAGATCCGGCGTTTGGTCTGACCGCTATCTGGATTGAGAGCGCCCTTAAAGAGCAGGCGCAGATTCAGGGCTTCACCGTGGTGGAAGCCAGTACCGTGGTCGCAACACACCTTAACCATCTGATCAGTCAGTTTGCCCCTGAGCTGTTTGGGCGCCAGGAAGCGCAGCAGCTACTGGATCGCGTGACCCAGGAGATGCCGAAACTCACGGAAGATCTGGTGCCGGGCGTGGTAACGCTGACCACCCTGCACAAGGTGCTGCAAAACCTGCTGGCAGAAAAAGTACCGATCCGCGATATGCGTACCATTCTGGAAACCCTGGCCGAACATGCGCCGGTACAAAACGATCCGCACGAACTGACGACCGTGGTACGCGTTGCGCTCGGCCGAGCTATCACCCAACAGTGGTTCCCTGGCACGGGCGAGGTGCAGGTCATTGGCCTCGATACCCCGCTTGAGCGTCTGTTACTCCAGGCGTTGCAGGGCGGTGGCGGGCTGGAGCCGGGTCTGGCCGATCGTCTGCTGGCCCAGACTCAGGAAGCGCTGTCACGCCAGGAGATGATGGGCGCGCCGCCTGTCCTGCTGGTAAACCATGCGTTGCGTCCGCTGCTGTCGCGGTTCCTGCGTCGTAGCCTGCCTCAGCTGGTGGTACTGTCGAATCTTGAAATGTCTGATAATCGCCATATCCGTATGACGGCGACCATCGGAGGTAAATGATGCGACGCCTCGCGGGCCTGCTTCTGTTAATACCGTTGTTCGGCCAGGCTGCCGGTGAAGGCGCCTGGCAGGACAGCAGCGTAGGTATTATTTTAAGTCACCGGGGGCAGGCTGCGTCATCGCGTGTGCTTGCGCCATCCCAGCCTGTCAACGGGCTGATGACCCTTGTCGTCTGGCGTTATGAACTTAACGGGCCAACACCGGCGGGATTAAATGTGCGCCTCTGCTCACAGACCCGCTGTGTTCAGCTTGATGGTCAAAGCGGGAGCACCGTAGGCTTTGCCGGTGTACCGGCTATTGAACCTATGCGCTTTGTCTGGGAGGTTCCTGGCGGGGGACGTTTGATACCCGCGCTGAACGTTCGCAGTAATCAGGTCATCGTTAACTACCGCTAAACGCTCGTCTTTTCAGCAGTCATCGTTCTCTTTTCATGGATTATGATGACTCGCTCGCAAATTTTGACCCTCACTTTTGAAGCAGTAGAAACACTGTTTTATAAATCAGTGACGCACGTAATGAGACTCTTTGCTTTTTTGCCATTGTGCCCACTTTGGTGGCAGAAACAGGAAGGTTTCAGAATGCGCATACTCTTACTTTAGCCGTGTAAGAACCACCTTTGGCGAAAGGATTGCCAGAGGTCCCTCACTAATGAACAGGGTTAACGGCAATGAAAACACGTAAAATTGGTTTAGCTAACTATCTCGCCTACGGCTCAGGCGATTTTCTGGGGGCGGGCACCACGGCACTGACCGCTGCATGGCTTCTGTACTTCTACACAACGTTTTGCGGGTTAACACCTATCGAAGCGACCTTTATTTTTGCCGCCGCAAGGGTACTCGATGCCGTTGTCAGTCCGCTGATGGGCTTTTTGACCGACAACTTCGGGTCAACATGGCTGGGTAAACGTTTTGGGCGTCGCAAATTCTTTATCATGCTGGGTATTCCTTGCGTGTTCAGCTATTCCATTATGTGGGTAGGGGACATGAACTTCTGGTATTACCTGGTGACCTATCTGATTTTTGACATCGTCTACACCATGATCCTGGTACCCTACGAAACCCTGGTGCCGGAAATGACCGATGACTTTAAACAGAAAACCAAATTCTCGGGTGCGCGCATCTCAATGGCGCAGATGTCGGCTATTTTGGCCTCTTTCCTGCCGGGCATCCTGCTGGCTCATTTTGGTAAAGACAACCCCATCTCCTTCTTCTATGCAAGCCTCGTCTTCTCCGTACTGTGCGCCATCATGCTGACCTTTGTCTGGTGCTTTACCTGGGAGCGTCCGCGTGAAGACTGGACTGAAGCCGCGCTGCGTGCAGAAGAAGAGAAGAAAAGCCTGACCTTTAGTCAGAGCATGAGCCGTCTGTTCGTGGAATTAAGCTCGACGCTGCGCATTAAAATTTTCCGTCAGCACCTTGGCATGTACCTCGGCGGTTATATTGCCCAGGACGTCTTTAACGCGGTCTTTACCTACTACGTGGTCTTCGTGCTGATGCAGGAAGCCTCTATGGCCTCCAGCCTGTTGGGCACCATGGCCATCTTCCAGTTCATTGCCGTTATCGCCATGATCCCGCTGTGCATCCGCTTCGGACCTGCGCCGTCTTACCGCATGGTGGTGGTGCTGTTTGGTCTGAGTGCAGTCTCTTACGCGGTGCTCTACTGGGCAGGCCTGAGTGATGTCTACTCGCTGCTGCTGTTGATTTCTGCGGTCGCGGGCCTGGGCCGTGGCGGTATCAACTACGTACCGTGGAACACCTATACCTACATTGCTGATATTGATGAAGTGGTCACCGGTCAGCGTCGTGAAGGGATTTTCGCGGGCATCATGACCCTGACCCGTAAAGCGTCTCAGGCCGGTGCGGTGATGCTGGTGGGGATTGTGATGCAGATGTCCGGATTTGTCTCCGGGCAGAAAACTCAGGTGCCAGAAGTCAGCCATACCATTCTGCTTATCTTAAGCGTTGGCACGGTGGCGGTGTTGTGCTGCGGCTTCCTGGTCTCCCTGCGCTTCAAACTGAACCTGAAAACCCACAGCATCCTGCGTGAAGAGACGGCAAAAATGCGTTCTTCCGGTCGCGCCATGCCGGAAACCGCAACGCCTGAAGCCCGTGCGACCGTCGAAATGCTGGCAGGTATGCCGTATGACACCCTGTGGGGCAATAACAACATTGGCTATCTGAATCGTAATAAACCTGCCGCGCCGTCACTGAAAGAACGCGCGTCACTGAAATCGACTTACAACTGAGGTTAAGAATATGAAGGTTTGGCCTGTTAAACACAGCCCGTTACTTTGCCAGCCCGAGCGTTTTATCGCCCGCGATGAGCTTAAAGCATTGATCCAGAAGGTGACGCATAATCTGGTTAATATTCATGATACCTCTGGTGAGTTTTTACTGCGGCTTGATGATGGACGCGTGATTGATACCAAAGGATGGGCAGGGTGGGAGTGGACCCACGGTGTCGGACTTTATGGCATGTATCAGTATTACCGTCAGACGGGGGATAAAACCGTTCGCGATATTATCGACAGCTGGTTTGCCGATCGTTTCGCTGAAGGCGCGACCACCAAAAACGTCAACACTATGGCGCCGTTCCTGACCCTGGCGTATCGCTACGAAGAAACCGGTGAGGCCAGTTATTTGCCGTGGCTGGAAACCTGGGCTGAATGGGCGATGAGCGAAATGCCGCGCACCGAGCACGGCGGCATGCAGCACATTACGCTGGCGGAAGAGAACCATCAGCAGATGTGGGATGACACGCTGATGATGACCGTCCTGCCGCTGGCGAAAATCGGCAAGCTGCTTAATCGCCCGGATTACGTTGAAGAAGCGGTGTATCAGTTCCTGCTGCATGTGCAGAATCTGATGGACCGCGAGACGGGGTTGTGGTTTCACGGCTGGAGCTATGAAGGCAACCATAACTTTGCCCACGCCCGCTGGGCACGGGGTAATAGCTGGCTGACGATTGTCATCCCGGACTTCCTGGAGCTGGTGGATCTGCCGGAAAACAACGCCGTGCGCCGTTATCTGGTGCAGGTGTTGAATGCCCAGATTGCCGCGCTGGCGAAGTGCCAGGATGAGAGCGGACTGTGGCATACGCTGCTTGACGATCCGAACTCTTATCTTGAAGCGTCCGCCACCGCCGGGTTTGCCTATGGCATCCTTAAAGCCGTTCGCAAGCGCTATGTCGGACCGGAATATGCGCAGGTGGCTGAGAAAGCAATCAAGGCGGTGGTGCAGAACATCTCAGCAGAAGGGGAGCTGCTGCAGGTCTCCTTTGGTACCGGGATGGGGAGCGATTTAGACTTCTATCGCCAGATCCCGCTGACCTCCATGCCCTATGGTCAGGCTATGGCCATGTTGTGCCTGACGGAATACCTGCGCAAGTATTTTTGACGGGGCCGGCGACATATCCGTAATCCTGCGGGGTTACGGATTTTTTTTGTATATCGGTCAGCGCGACACACTTTTAGTTACAACATACTTTCTATTTTAACTTTGCTGCCAGTAAGCGGCAGCGGCGCTCGTTGCTTGTCAGGCAGGGGATGAGAGGCACGGTGTTGTAGGTAAAAAAATCCCCTGCAGGTTAGCAGGGGATTGACTGGCCGATTAGTTCGGGCATAACCCGGTAGGTTTTTTTAGCGGGCCGCACTGGTCAAAGCCGTAAACCTTGTAGCCTTTGCTTTCCATGCAACTTATTACTTTATCCCTTCGTTTTACGGATTGCTCGTACGTCTCACCAGGGTTGGTGGTATTCAGACTCCATTGCGGATCGTCAAGATTCTCCTTACGATCAACACCACAGCTGTACAGATCGGCTTTACGCTGAGCCTCATTGGTGCGGCCCGATGCCTCCGGCTTCTGAAATACCTGTACCCAGGGCACGTACCTGTAATTCGACGAGTCCAAATCCGCAACGACACAGCCGGATAACATAAACAGACTCGCGATAATGCCTGACATCTTTACCATGTTTTATCCTGTTATTTGTTGGTTGCGAAAATGAACTCCAGCAGTTCCGGTGAGACTACCTCGCTTAATGCGAAAGGTGCAGCCTGCGGAAGCGCCGCATAGGTCCAGACTTCTGCCGCAACTTTGGTGAAATCCGATCGGTTACGGGAGGTGTTACCTGTTTCATCATAGAAGCCCGGTAACTGGCCGCCGATGAAATCGTGTGAACCGGCGAAGCTTTCCACCGTGGTATCGAAGAAATCGCCTTTCAGCGTGCCGGGAGCATAAGGCGTGTCGCCAAAAAGCCCCTCGACACCCTGAAGCCCGCCCGTGTAGCCATAAAGTCCAGCCGCGATTTCTTTATCTTCCAGTAGAGAGGTTAACGTCGGGTGATTGATATCACCTTTGTATTTCACGCGTCCTTCAGCATCATAATCAAGCACCAATTTACCGTTCGCGTCTTTTTTAGTATCACAGCGTTCATTATTTGAGCCGCAAATGATATCTAAGCCAACCCTTACGCCGCCGAGTTTCAGCCCATCATAGGCGCCACTTACCGCTGATATGTTGCTTAGCACATTACCAGTAGATTTATCGACCACACCCGGCGACAGCATTGAGTTTCTGGCTGTCTCTTCACGCAGTTTGGTTGCAGCAAGGACAAGGGTGCCCTGGGTGATAGCGGCATCCGGGGAGCCGGCGACGATGCCAACGACGGTCTGCAGCAGGCGGCGTTGATACTGAATTTTATAAATCTCATCCAGTGCGGCATCGCGTTTCGCCACGTCACCTGACTTAATCGCTTTTTGCAGTTCATTGCGGGCGGCTGCTTGCTTGTCATCCAGCAGCACCCCAATCTGACGGTTGGCGTTCTCTTTAAAGTCGCGGGTCACCTGAACCTGCAGGTTCAGCTCTTTAAGGACTTTGTCTTTGTCGAAGTTATGTTCAAGACGACCGGAGTTGGCGGCGGCGGTCTCGGTCGTGATGTCGGTTTTGATACCATCAACGGCCTGTTGCTGCGCATCAGGACGGGTGACAGTGACATTACTCGTGTTGATGCCGCTACGGGTAACTGAGTTCTCACTACCGCTGTCATGACCAATGCCAAAGGTGATATCTCTGTCCAGGGAGGCATAGCCGTCCGCAAGATGGGTATTCCCGTCTTTATCCGTCACGGTTTTGCTACTTTGTGGTGCCGCATTTTTGCCAAGGCCCATATCCGTGTTCATGCTCATTGAGCCGCCAACGCCAAAGCCGTTGCCTTCATAATCAGCGTTGTTATGAACATCACGCCAGCTGATTGTGCCGGTGCTGAACTGGTTTTTACCCGCCTGTTCTGCGCTCTCGCTGGAGGTAATAAGCCCGCCGACCAGATCGGTATTGTCTTTAACATTAATATTATAGCCATCAGCACCGGCAAAGACTCCGGACTGCTCCTGCACGGAGGCGTAATCCGCGTTCACCTTAGACTGCCCGTAGTTACCGGAGGCGGCAAAGCCGTAGCCCACGGTGACCTGACCCCCGACGTTCATCTGTTTCCCGTCATACTGCATGGTGTCCTGAAGGCTTTCGATATTCAGATCCTGGGCGGTAATATCGACCCCTTTACCCAGTAGCTGACCGCCACGCAGGGTGGTCGTGCCGCCGCTGGTGAGGGTAGTTTGCCCGTCCATATCCCCGACATGGCTGTTACGCCAGGAGCGTTCATCCCCGTTGCCATAGCCTTTGCCTTTGTTGGCACCGGCCGTGACGCCAAACGAAGCACCACCCTGACCATAGCTCACCGCAACGCCTGCGTTCCAGCCGCTGGACTTATTATCACTGCGTTCATGGCGCTCTTGCTGCGCGGCCACGATATTGATGTCGTTGTCAGCAAACAGAGTCGTACTCTGCTTGCCACTGACATCAGAGCCGATGATGTTAATGTCCGACTGCTTGCCACCGGTCGCCACCACCACTGCGTTTTGCCCGGCGTTGACTTTGCTTGCCAGTGCGCTGGTGCTGTTGGTGTTTTCGGTATTAGTCTGTTTACTTTGGCCATAGGTGAGCGACACGCTGACGTTCTGCGCCGCCGCCTGGGCGCCGTTTTCCATCAGACCTTGCGACATATTCATCATTGCACTGGCCGCGCGGGCGCTGTCCCATGCGGCGTTGGCGGCTGCCAGCATGTTGATGCGATCGTCATTGCTCTTGCCCACATTCTGCGTGCTCTGAATTGCCCCGCGTACTGCCTGCACCACCGGCACGTTGACGGCCAGCGTAAAGCCTTTTTGCTCCAGGGTACGTTTGTATTGAGACGCGTAGGTGTTCTCGTCGGCCTCAATGGTGACGTTTTTACCCTGGATGCCCACATTGCCTTCAGGCGACGCGACGGTACTGCCGGTCTGGCGATAGTCATTGCCCGCCAGCAATACCGTGTCTCCCTGCAGGCTGCCAACCATTGAGCCCTGGCCGGAAAGCGCCTGGCTTGCCTGCTCGGTAGTCTCTTTACGTGAACCCACCGTGAAACCGATGCCGCCCGAACTCAGCAGGCCCGATTTTTTCTCCTGTTTAAGGTGCGTCTCTTCATTACGTCCCCCCATCGTGGTCAGGGTTAAATCGTTGCCGGCGCGCACGCCAACATTTCCTGTGCCGACCACACTACTGCCCGCAACGGTCACATTATTACCCGCATCGATTTTCAGCATGTTTGCGCTCAGCTCGCTGCCCTGAACACTCTGTCGATCTATGGTGTCACGCGTGGTACGGGTGGTTTTTGACAGCCAGCCGTTACCGCCTGTCACTTTGTGCCGTTCGTCGAGTTGGTTTTCGTTAAGCACACCGGAGACCTTGATATCATTCCTGGCAAGCAGCGCCAGGGTGCCATCGGACTTCACCGCCGCGCCGTAAGCGGCGATATCATTACCCGCTGCAAGAGTTACGCCGCCGTTACCATTAACGGTCGTACCGTTGTGTTCAAGGCTGCTCTGCCGAAGAGTGTTGTCAGCGTCCCAGATGAGATTGTCACTGCGGGCGGTGGTCACGGTGTCGAGCGTGAGGTCGCGGCCGGCCACCAGCTGTGCTTTGCCGTTTTCTCCGCTGGCGATAACCTGCGCGCCGCGTAGCGTAATATCCCTGCCGGACTGTAGCGCCAGCTTCCCGTCCTCACCCTGCACATAGATCCCCGACACGCTGTCGATAGTGGTGCGGCTAAAGCGGTTTTCACCATTAACGCTTTCTGCGCTGGCCGTGGTGGTGGTGAGTGTGATATCGCGTCCGGCGTTCGCAACTACGCTGTTCTCGCCAACCACCGTGCCGCCATTATTAGTAATATCGGTGCGGGCCAGAAGATTGACATCTGCCCCCCGGATAGTCCCTGCCTGATTGGTGATGTTATCGGCGTCAAGCTGCAGCACGCGGCGGCCACTAATGGTGCCGTTGTTAAACAGGCTGCCGTTCAGTTTCAGCGAAACATTGTTGCCTGCAATTAATGCGCCGGAGCCGTCAATGTCGCCCTGTTTAACTTTGGCATACACCTGCGGCACCAGCACCGTTTGCATTGAACCATCCGGCATCTTCACGCGGGTGTTGACCAGCCAGACGATGTCGCCGGTTAACAACGCCATCTGCTCGGGCGTCAGTGCTACCCCCAGCTTGAGATCGTACTGTTTGCCGAATGTAATGCCTCTATCCATCAATGACTTATATTGCTCTTCGTCATTGGAATAACCGTCAAGATAACGCTGCCCCGTCACGCCGATGACTTGCTCACGCACCAGGCGCTGCTCATAGTAGCCGTCGCCGAGGCGCTTCTGCGTGTTGTCGCCATCATCGCTGAAGGCCTTCTGCATGTAGTCGCTGCCAAGCCAGTTTCTTTCATTTGTGAAGCGCGGGTCGGTTTCGACCAAAAACGGCACATCGGCTGCCGGATTAACCTTAAACAGGCTATTGTCCGGTAGCCTGGTGTTCGGGCCAACGATACGGATAAGGCCACCTGCTGGCTTCACTTCAAACTGCTGCCCGGCTGGAGGCGTAACAGGTTCATCAGGAGAAACCGACTGTTGCGGTGGCGCGACAGGCACTTCGGTCTGCCCGGTGGCGACATCTGCCGTTCGGGCGATGGTCACATGTGTCGCCTGCGACACCAGCGGCGAGAGGGTGAGATTGCTCCCGTCGACGGTGCCGTTGCTGATCAGTTGTCCGGGTTTAAGTTTGATGGACTGGATGGCGGTCGGCGGGGTGTAGTTCGTCCTGTCGCGACCCTGTTCATCATCGCCTTTGTGACGGATGCGATAGTAATGGGTTACCGTGCCCACATCCGTTGTCCGACGTTCGCCGGTCACATCTTCATTGCGCAGACTCTTCAGACCGTCGGTGCTCAGGGTACCGCCAGCAATCACCTGGCTCTTATCGTTGTTCAGCGTGTCACCGCTAAGGGTCAGGTTTCCGCCAGCGAGGATTTTAGCCGGATCGCTCTCTTTGATGCGGGTCTCTTCAACCGTGCGCGTATAGTCATACTGGTTAAAGTTATCATGACCGCCGCCTGGGCGCTCCGGGGTGCTGAGGTTGCGTAAGCCGTCTGAAGAGTTGCCATCTACCAAGACATTTTCCGTGCCCGCTTTCCAGCGGTTGGTTGAGCCGGAGTGCTGATACTCCGTCAGCGGCTCTTGTGAAACGGTCACGATCTCGGTTGAGAAGCGATCGTTGATGTTATTGATCTGACCAGCGTTAATGGCCATATCGCCAGCCGATTCGATGGTAGAGCTATGGTTATTGATAGTCGCTGCCTGCCCGGTCACTGCCCCTTTATCATCGAGAGTGCCACCTATCTCCATCTCTCCGGCGCTGTAGATTAAGCCGTGGTCTCTGTTATTAAGGGTGTTGACGCCAAGATCAACGCGCTCCCGTCCCGCAAGCGTGGCCGCCGTGCCATTTTCCGCGAGATTACTGAAGGTCGTGGCATTGACACCGATGGCGTCACCATAGATACGTCCGCTACCGATATTGGTCAGGGTGTCGACATTGATGCGCGTGTAACCGCCGTCAATCAGGCCGCGGTTAAGCAGGGTACCAGTGGTGGTGAGCGTGTTTCGACCGGCATTGATTTCGCCGTCCTGGGTGTTAGTCAGGTTATCGCTTTGGACGTTGAGCGCCTTACCCGCCAGCAGTTTGCCGCTGTTGGTAAGGTCACCCTGAGTCGTAAGGTCAAGGGTGCCGTTGGCGATAGTTGACCCGCTGTTGTCAAAAGCCTGTGCGCTGTGTAGCGTCATATCACCCAGGGACAAAAGCTGGCCGCTGCCATCGAGCCTATCGGCATCCACTTTCAGCGTTTTACCGGCTTTGAGCGTACCGTCGCGGTTGATGAGGGAGAGCGTTTCGCCGCTCACCTCCAGCACGCCGGTGGCGGCCAGCGCACCGCCACTGTTGTTCAGTTCACCGGTGTTTTGAATTTCCAGTGCCTCGTTGGCAAGAAGAGAGCCGCGCTGGTTATCAAGCGTAGTGGTCTTCAGGCTGACGCGCTGCCCCTCCAGACCTTTATTGTCGGTCAGGGTGTTCTGGTTAGTGAGAGTAGCGGCATCCAGGCTGAGGTCATTCCCGCTGCGGATAAGGCCGGCGGTGTTATCTACCACGCCTTTCGCGCTCTCAACCATTAAATCGCCAACGGACTGGATCTGACCATTATTGTTGGCAAGGCTATCGGTTTTAATGGTTGTCTGGCCTTCACCGATCACCCGTCCGCCGTCGCGGTTAGTTAGTCGGGCGGCCGCAATGACTGCATTTCCCGTGGCCGCCAGGGTTCCCGCCTGATTATCAAGCGTGTCGGCGGCAAGGTTGAGCTCACCCAGGCTGTTCAGGGTACCATCGACATTGTTCAGTACACCGGTGGTGGCCTGGATCCCTTTAGCCTGTATCAGCCCGGACTGGTTATTCAGCGTCAACGCCGGATTGAGCGTAAGGCCTTCGTTTGCCACCAGTTGCCCGGCGGTGTTATCAAGCGTCTGCCCGCGCAGCGTCATCGCATTGCCGGAGTAGGCCACGCCGTTACTGTTATCCAGTGCATCGGCATTCAGGGAGGTCTCGCCGAGAGAGAGGATGCCCCCCGTGTCACCACTGTTGCGGTTGCTGATACGTTGTGCGCGGACATCCAGCGCGCCGCCGCTTTGTATCAGGCCGCCGCCATCGTTGTTCAGGCTCTCCCCGTCTAAGGTCATGCCCGTGCCGGCTTTCAGCGCSCCCTGCTGGTTGGTAAGGGTGGCGACGCGGGCATCGAGCGCGCCGCCGCTTTGTATCAGGCCACCGCTATCGTTGTTCAGGCTCTCCCCGCGTAAGGTCATGCCCGTGCTGGCTTTCAGCGCCCCCTGCTGGTTGGTAAGGGTGGCGACGCGGGCATCGAGCGCGCCGCCGCTTTGTATCAGGCCGCCGTTATCGTTGTTCAGGCTCTCCCCGTCTAAGGTCATGCCCGTGCCGGCTTTCAGCGCGCCCTGCTGGTTGGTAAGGGTGGCGACGCGGGCATCAAGCGCGCCRCCGCTGTGTATCAGGCCGCCGTTATCGTTGTTCAGGCTCTCCCCGTCTAAGGTCATGCCGGTGCCGGCTGTCAGCGCGCCCTGCTGGTTGGTGAGTGTGCCGAAGTGGGCATTCAGCGTGTCGTCAGTGCCAAACTGTCCGAGACGGTTATCCACATCGCCGCCGGAGAAGGTCAATGCACCGTTGCTGGCAAGAAAGCCGCTCTGGTTATTGAGATCGCCGCTTTGAATGTCGAGCGTCCCCTGAGAGAGCAGGGAGCCTGACTGGTTGTTAAAGTCCCCGTTTTGAAGCGCAAGGCTGGCACCCCGGGCAACAATGACCCCGTTCTGGTTGTTCAGCCCGGTAGCTTCAAGGCGCTGGGTACGGGCAGCCTCAATGCGTCCACCGGTGTTGTTGACCGCATCGCGACTCTGAATGATGTTGTCACCGCCGGTCGCAGAAATCAGGCCTGCGGTGTTGTCCAGCGAGCCGGTGTTCAGACGCGTATTTCCCTCCACGCCCAGCAGTTGTCCCCCATTGTTATTGAGGGCTTGCGCGGTGACATTCAGATCGCCATTGCTGGCAATCTGTCCCTGCTGGTTATCGAGTTTTCCCGGTAACGCAACCGTCAGAGTACCTTTTCCGCTCTGGACAATAGTGCCTTTCTGGTTAGAAAGATGCCGGGCGCTCAGGTTGAGTGTATCAGCGCTGAGATTACCCCCGTCATTACTGGCGGTTCCGGCGGTACTGGCAGAGAGTTCGCTGGCGTTAACACGGGCCTGTCGGGTGCTGAGATCACCGCTGTTGGCGTTCAGTAACATCCGTTTGCCCTGCGTCTGGCTGCCGCTCAGGTCGACGCCCTGACCCGAAATGGCGACCGTTCCCCCCGCCAGCGTCTGGCCATGCGCGTTAAGCTGGCCGTCGGTGGATAGCTGCAGTTCGCCCGCAGAACCCAGTTTTCCGTCATTTCCCACCCCGGCTGCCAGCACGCTGTTACTGTCGCTGGTGAGGGTCGCCGCGTGCGCCTGCACGTTATTTCCCGCCGTCACGATGCCACTGTTACGAAACTCGCCTGCCGTTTGCAGGATGGCATCTTCACTGCCACGGACGGTCCCGCTGTTTTCGATGCGACCATCCGCGGTGAGGGTGACGCTGCCCGCCTGCGCGCCCATTGCGCCTGCGTTGCGCACACCCACCCCCGTTTCGGTGCCGATCATACGAATTTTGCCGGCGTACATGCCGCCAAGGCTGGAGACATCCACCGCCAGCTGTGGCCGTGTACTGGCCTCATCGGCACCTTTGGTGACCTGATCATGGGCCGCGTTAACACTGTTACGCCCTGTGGTGACCTTAAGATCGTTGGCCCATAATCCGGCATTGACCTTTACTGAGCGGGCGATGATATCGGTATAGTCGGCGCCGGTGGTGTCCATCCCGGCACCTTCAACCACCACTTCGCCGCGTTCAACGTTATAGCCTGTAAGATTGCCATTGTTCAGCTGGGCCTGGCCGGTGGTCAGGGTGGCGCGATTGGCGTTAATAAAACCGCAGCCGTTACAGGTGATCCCCGCCGGGTTAGCAATGACGACCTGCGCTTTCTGGCCTGCCACTTCAATCATACCGTTGAGTTTGCTGGGATCGCGGGCAGTGACTTCGTTCAGAATGACTTTCGCTTCGCCTTTAGCAAGCCAGGGGTTACCTGCAACCATCCCGCCCAGTTGGGTTTGCACATTTTTATGCGAGTTATTGAGGATGACCCCCTGCTGATTCACATCAAACTGGGTGTAATTATTGCGCGAAACCCCTGCGCCTGACGGTGTCTGAATATTGACCTGCGGCGTGCCGTTAGCGCTTTGTAGCACGGTTGGCTGCTGATTTTTCGCGGCGTTGACATCCGCGACAATATTGGCCTGCGCCGTTTGTATGACCCCCATCGCCAGCCACAAACTCAGACTCATGGCACTGAGCTTACATACCAGACGGCTATGGGTATGGCCAATACCGGAGGCGCGTGCGGAACCCGCACGACCAGAGCGGGCAATATCGGCCACGACCATAAGCATGCCGCGCGCTTTGTTAAAGACGATACGGTACAGGTTCTTATTCATCATTCATTCCTTTAAACACTTCCGGCAGGTTGACGGTGAGCGGGTGTTTCCGCCGCCACTCGTGCGCGTCTTCACGGCTTATCTGGTTGCCATGAAACATCACTACGCGCTTACCGCGCTCGGCACCCCGGTGATAGAGTGCGCGGGCACAGTGCCCGGAGAAAAAGTCATTACGCATCAGCTTATGCATGGCGACGGTATCGCCAAACGGCGCTATCCAGTCACAAAACCAGAGACGGTCGCCGCTCTGCCAGTCCGCTTCACGCATTTCAATCGACGGACGGGTAAGGAAACGGCTTTCCGCTTCCTCATCAAGCCAGGCCCAGCTGAGAAAGAAAACAGGTTCGGCGTCCCGTGCAACGAGCACGTACTGACGGCGTTTAATAATCGGTAACAGCAGTGTGGGGAGCGCATGAAGCGGGGCATCGCGATGCATGGGTGAGTGCATCCACAGCCAGACGCTTGCCCCCAGCACCTCGGCTTCGTTCTCCTCTTCGCTGAGAAACAGCGGAGCCTTGATGTTGTACTCGCCAATGCGCATTACCAGCTCCAGTTCAGGTTGAAACCCAGGGTAACGGAACTGGTTTGAAAACCGTCCGGTTTCGAGAAAGGCGTGCCAGCAAACAGGTCATAGGCGGTATTAAAAGCGCTGCCACGCAGGCCCAGGACGCCGCCTGCCAGGTGTTTACCAATCAGGTAATCTGAGCTGTAACCGCCGACTTCGCCGTAATCAGCACCGATATACAACTCCTGATTAGGCAGCGGTGTGCTCCAGCCCAGATCGTTACGTACATACCAGCCGTGGCTGGCGTTAAGCGTGCGTTCGCCATCGAACCCACGTACCGTCCAGCGGTTACCAATGGCGAATTGATCCTGTGGAGTCAGCGGCGTGTTACTGACCTGCCGCTGATACTGCACGTTGTAGCGAAAGTGCTGGTTTGCGATGTCGAAAGGCAGATCGAGCTGGCTGTTGAGAACAAGGATTTTGCTCAGCGCAGTGGCATCACCGGTGTACTCTTCCGGCGCAGGCTGGGCGCCAAACCAGCGGGTCCCGCGCTGGTAACTGACGCCAGCATCCAGCGTAGCCTGGCCAATATAGTGACGATGTTGTAGCCCCAGACGCCAGGCTGCTGTCTGGCGGCGCTGTACACCAACTTCGGTATCATCAATGTAGTTACGGGTTTCGCGTGCCAGCACATCGTAAGTGAAAGTGGTTTTCTGCGAGCCGCTGCGGTGCAGCACGCGGCTAAGCTGGACATCAAGGTTTTTGCTTTTGCCGCTATAACGGTAGTCCTGGTTCAGCCCGGCCACCGTCTGGTGATAATCGTAATCGCTGCCGGTAATGCCAAACATCCAGTAACCCAGCGGCACCGAATAGTGCGCGGTAACGTTTTTGCTGCCTTTCCCGCCACTGTCATTCAGGTCATGGCTGGCCGAGACATACAGCAGGTCGCTCAGTGAGAAGGGATTATCCAGCGAGAGGGTCGCTCCGCCCTGATAGCGCCCGGTGGTTTCCGTGCCAGAATCGTCAAGCGACAACCCGAGACGCCACATTTTGCGCTGATTACGGGTGATAACGATATCGCTTTCACCCGGCTTATCACCCGGAAGAATTTCCATACTGGCATCGACGGTGGGCAGGCGCTGCAGGTTTTCAAGCCCCTGTTCGATGTCGCGTAAGTCCAGCAGATTGCCCTCATGGGCAGGGAAGGCGCTGTAAAGCTGGATATAGTTATCGCTTTCAGGCGTGAGTTTCACCTGGCGCACGTAGCCTGGCACAATCGCCAGTTTTAACGTTCCGCTTTTCAAATCCTGAGACGGAGCCAGAACACGGGTCGTTATCCACCCGTGATCGACCAGTCTGTTTTGCAGCGTACTCATCAACAGATTGATTCCCTTCCCGCCCAGGCACTGGCCCTGAGCCTGGTCCGCAAGGCGTTGTAGCGGTAACCAGTGTGGCAGCGCATCCTGCCCGCTCAGCTCAACGCGATTAATCGGGAAGCACGGGCGTTCAGTGGGGAAGGGGATGCGGCCAAAGCTGGAAGTGGGTTCCGTTAACCTGACATCCGGTGTCGGTGGCGTAATTTGTTGTTCCAGCGCTCTCTGGCGCTGCTGCTGAATAATGAACTGATCTTCAGGAGGGGCAGCATGAACACTGTAAACAACAGAAAAAGGGGCTGTCGCCGAAATTATGAAGGCGAGATTACGTCTTAGAGTCATCGGTCATTCCGTGCCGTGTAAGTAAAAAGGATCTAATGTGATTTTTTGTAAAATTGTTTAGTTATTTGCGTTACGACGAAAGGGGGAATAGTCCTAAAACTTCGGACCATTCCGAGTCTGGATACCCCTAAAACTGGTAGGATTTCTTAAAGTTAGCCAAAAACAGGCTATATGGGCGTGTGGGACAGAAGGTAAAGCGCAGGGTGGTTAAAAAGCGTACAGGGAAAAGACGGATGATTTCCGGTCAAAAGGCGCAATAAAAAAGCCGTAGCGTCACCCGCTACGGCTTGTCGGTTTTCAATGTAAAAGAGACCTGTTACATGCGTTCGACGGTTTCGATACCCAGAGTATCCAGCCCAAGTTTCAGGGTCTTCGCGGTCAGCAGCGCCAGTTTCAGACGGCTGTTACGCACCGCTTCGCTTTCGGCGCTGAGGATCGGGCAGTGCTCGTAGAAGCCGGAGAACAGGCCCGCCAGATCGTAGAGGTAGGCACACATCACGTGTGGTGTCCCTTCGCGGGCAACCACGCTCAGCGTCTCTTCAAACTGCAGCAGGCGGGCTGCCAGCTGTGCTTCACGATCTTCTGCAATCATTACCGGTGCGTTGAGCAGGGCGCTCTCTTCGATTCCGGCCTTACGGAACACGGACAGCACGCGGGTGTAGGCATACTGCATATAAGGCGCGGTGTTGCCTTCGAATGCCAGCATATTGTCCCAGTCGAACACATAATCCGTGGTACGGTTTTTGGATAGATCCGCATATTTCACCGCACCGATACCCACGGCGTTCGCCAGTTTTTCCAGCTCATCGGCAGGCATATCCGGGTTCTTCTCTGCCACCAGGCGACGGGCGCGTTCCAGTGCTTCATCCAGCAGATCGGACAGTTTTACGGTACCGCCAGCGCGGGTTTTAAAAGGTTTACCGTCCTTGCCGAGCATCATGCCAAACATATGGTGTTCCAGCGGAATGCTTTCCGGCACGTAACCGGCTTTACGCACGATGGTCCAGGCCTGCATCAGATGCTGGTGCTGGCGTGAGTCGATGTAATAGAGCACACGGTCGGCATGCAGGGTTTCGTAACGGTATTTCGCACAGGCGATATCCGTGGTGGTGTAAAGGTAGCCGCCATCCTTCTTCTGGATGATGACTCCCATAGGTTCGCCTTCTTTGTTCTGGTATTCATCAAGGAAGACCACCGTTGCGCCTTCGCTCTCCACCGCAAGTCCTTTGGCCTTTAAATCGGCCACGATGCCGGGCAGCATCGGGTTGTAGAGGCTTTCACCCATCACATCGTCACGGGTCAGGGTCACGTTGAGACGCTGATAGGCAATCTGGTTCTGACCCATAGTGATGTCAACCAGCTTGCGCCACATCTGACGGCAGTATTCGTCGCCGCCCTGCAATTTCACTACGTAGCCACGGGCGCGTTCGGCGAATTCGGCATCCTCGTCGTAATGTTTTTTGGCTTCACGGTAGAAGCCTTCGAGGTCCGCCAGCGCCATTTCACCGGCGTTTTCCTGCTGCTGTTTTTCCAGGTAGGCGATGAGCATGCCGAACTGTGTGCCCCAGTCGCCCACATGGTTCGCACGGATCACTTTATGACCAAGAAACTCCTGAGTACGGACGGCTGCATCACCAATAATGGTTGAACGCAGGTGGCCCACGTGCATCTCTTTGGCCACATTTGGCGCAGAGTAGTCAATCACAATGGTTTGCGGCTGCGGTTTTGCAACGCCCAGACGGTCTGACTTCAGCGCTTCGCTGACGTGCGCGGCAAGGAATGCGGGATCCAGGAAGATATTGATAAAACCAGGGCCCGCTATCTCAACCTTGCTGGCAATCCCGTTGAGGTCGAGATGGGTCAGAACCTGCTCTGCCAGTTGTCGGGGGGCCATACCCAGTTTTTTAGCAATCGCCATCACGCCGTTAGCCTGATAGTCGCCAAACTGGACTTTAGCTGACTGACGAACCTGAGGTTCACAATCTGCTGCCGCGCCTGCGGCAATGAGCGCCTGACTGACTTTTTCTGAGAGAAGCGTCTGAATATTCACCGGGATACCTTACATTGTCGACACAACACGCACGAGTGCGGCTGCGTCCGGGTGTTGATTATGAAAGGCGGGAGTATACTGCAATTGCCCCATGTCGTCAGCAGGGGAACCGCAGTGGTTAATGATTGGGTGTCACGGTTGGTCTGTGGAGCAGAACAGGGTAGATTAGCCGCCTTACTCACCGCACGGATATCACATATGGCCACCTGGCAGACACTCGAAGAACTGAAGGACATTTGCGCAGACCTGCCACGATTTAGCGCTGACTTTTCCCAACTAATAACACGCCTTGGGCTGGACATTGCACCGCTTGAGGCTGACCACATCTCGTTACGCTGCCACCAGAACGCCACGGCTGAACGCTGGCGTCGCGGTCTTGAGCAGTGTGGTGAACTGCTATCTGAAACCCTGATTAATGGTCGCCCTATCTGTTTGTTCAGATTGCGCGAGCCCGTTTGTGTTGCCCACTGGCGTTTTAGCGTGGTTGAACTGCCGTGGCCGGGGGAAAAGCGCTACCCGCATGAGGGGTGGGAGCACATTGAGATTGTACTACCGGGCGATCCGCAAACGCTCAACGCTCGCGCGCTGGCGCTGCTGTCCGATGAGGGATTGCGTCAGGCGGGCATTTTTGTGAAAACCAGCTCACCCAGGGGAGAGCGCGAGCGTCTGCCTAATCCCACTCTGGCGGTGACAGACGGTAAAGTGACGGTGAAGTTTCACCCCTGGAGCATTGAGGCCATTGTAGCCAGCGAGCAGGAAGCCTGAAAGGAGGAAAAATGACGTTACTGGAGATCTGTTGTTACAGCGCAGCCTGCGCATTAACGGCACAGCGTCATGGGGCCGACCGTATCGAATTGTGCGCGGCACCAAAGGAGGGCGGGTTGACGCCGTCACTCGGGGTGCTTAAACGGGTTCGCCAGACGGTGACCATTCCGGTACATCCTATCGTGCGCCCACGCGGTGGCGATTTTTGTTACGACGCCGAAGAGTTTGCCGTCATGCTGGAAGATATTCAGGTCATGCGTGAACTGGGCTTTCCAGGGCTGGTCACGGGGGTACTGGACGAAGAGGGCAACGTCGATGTGACCCGGATGCAGCAGATTATGCATGCCGCACAGGGAATGAAAGTGACATTTCATCGTGCTTTCGATATGTGTGCTGACCCTTATCAAACCGCTGATATTCTGGGCCATTTGGGTGTGGCACGCATTCTGACATCGGGTCAGCAGTCTGGTGCCGAAAAAGGTATTTCATTAATTACGGAACTAAATGGCCGTTCAGGTGTTCCAATAATAATAGCGGGTGCAGGAGTAAGAGAAAGCAATCTGGATTGCTTCCTGACTGCCGGCATCCGGGAGCTACACAGCTCGGCGGGGCAACTAACACCGTCCCCTATGCGTTATCGCAACCCAGGATTATCGATGTCGGCAGACCCCACAGCGGATGAGTACTCCCGTTACCGGGTGGATGGCGACGCCGTCGCGGCGATGAAGGCAAAAATAGCCCGTCACGCGAAGTAACCGATTTTACCGCAGCATCATGTCGCCCAATATGATGCTTATTTGTACCAGGCCCCTGCAATTTCAACAGGGGTCTTTTTTTGTCCTTCTCCTGCATATTCCGGCCCGCAGCGGCGTTCGCTCTCCTCGCTCGCCCCGGTCATTTACTTATGTAAACTCCCGGGTCCTCGCTGCGTTGCTGCCTTGCTGCAAACCGGACTATTGTGGAGAAGGCTTCCCCTGCATATTCCGGCCCGCAGCGGCGTTCGCTCTCCTCGCTCGCCCCGGTCATTTACTTCTGTAAACTTCAGGGTGCTCGCTGCGTTGCTGCAAACCGGACTATTGTGGAGAAGGCTTCCCCTGCATCTTCCGGCCCGCAGCGGCGTTCGCTCTCCTCGCTCGCCCCGGTCTAAACTCCCGGGAACTCGCTGCGTTGCTGCAATGCCTCTGCTGCTGGTTTGAACAGAGATTAGGGCTTTCTGGCAATCAGCACGGCGCGAACCGGGGCGGGGTAGCCCTCTATGGTTTTGCTGCTGTCGTTGGGGTCAAGGAATTCGGCCAGCGATTCGGTGATCATCCAGTCGGTACGGCGCTGCTCTTCGACCGTCGTTGTGCAGACGTCAACTATACGCACATCAACAAAACCGCACTTTTCCAGCCAGTTCTTCAACGCGGCGGCGGAGGGAATGAAATAGACGTTGCGCATTTGCGCATAGCGATCGCCTGGTACCAGAACGGTATTCTCGTCACCCTCGACCACCAGCGTCTCCAGCACCAGCTCGCCGTCCTGCACCAGTTGATCTTTAAGCTGCCAGAGATGCTCCAGCGGAGATCGACGATGGTAGAGCACGCCCATTGAGAAGACGGTATCGAAAGCATTCAGGGCAGGAAGCTGCTCAATGCCCAGCGGCAACAGATGGGCGCGGCGATCGTCACCTAACAGCTTACGCACCGCTTCGAACTGATGCAGGAACAGCGGTGTCGGGTCGATACCCACGGCGAATTTTGCCCCGGCCCCGATCATGCGCCACAGGTGATAACCGCTCCCGCACCCCACATCGAGGATTGTGCGGCCACGCAGATCGGAAAGATGAGGTAAAACGCGATCCCATTTCCAGTCAGAGCGCCACTCAGTGTTGATCTGCAGCCCGTAAAGAGAGAAAGGGCCTTTACGCCACGGCATCAGATTGCGCAGATGAGTTTCAATGCGGGTCAGTTCACCGGCACTTAATGGCGCTTCACTTGATGCAATGACACCATTAAGCAGATCGAGGTGGTGCGGTTTTCGCTCAGGCAGATAGTTTATCGCGCTGGTCCACTGCTTGACTTGCCCGTGCACCGATTCACGCTGCCAGCTGGCAATTTGTGCCGGCAGGGTTTCCAGCCAGTGTGATAGCGGGCTGACGGCAATTTGCTGATAAAAACGCTCAAAGGTAATCATGCGCCATTCCCTGCTTTAACAGCCACCAGTGAACCGAAGTTAAAACACTGGAACCAGACTTCGCTGTGCTCAAACCCGGCGCTGCGCAGGCGTGATTTGTGGGTGGTGACGGAGTCCGTCAGCATCACATTTTCCAGCATGCTGCGTTTCTGGCTGATCTCCAGCTCGCTGTAGCCGTTGGCGCGCTTAAAGTCGTGATGCATGTTAAATAACAACTCACCGACGGTTTCATCTTCAAAGCTGAATTTCTCGGACAGGACCAGCGCACCACCTGGGTTCAGCCCCTGATAAATCTTGTCGAGCAGTGCCTGACGCTCTGCTGGCTCAAGGAATTGCAGGGTGAAGTTCAGCACCACCAGCGAGGCGTTTTCGATGGTCACATCACGGATATCACCCTCAACAACCTGGACGGGTGTTGGCGCTTTATAGGCGTCGATATGACGACGGCAGCGCTCCACCATTGCAGGGGAGTTGTCCACGGCGATAATTTTGCAACCGTCATGATGAATGTTGCGGCGTACCGACAGCGTGGCCGCACCCAGTGAACAACCCAGATCGTAAATCTGCGTCTGCGGCTGCACGAAGCGTTCGGCAAGCATGCCGATCATCGAAATAATGTTGGAGTAACCCGGAACGGAACGCTGGATCATATCGGGGAAGACTTCAGCTACCCGTTCATCGAAAGTCCAGTCGCCCAGGCTGGCGATAGGCGCGGAAAAAAGCGTGTCGCGGTTAGACATAATGTAAATACCTGGGAAAACAAAGTGGCGTATTGTGCGCTAACGCAGGGAGAAAACCAACTCCCACGGCATATACCACAGGTTGGCAAGCGCCATCAGCAGCAGGGCACACCAGGTGGCGCTCATGCCTGAACGCCGCCAGCGAAACAGGCGATGATGAAAACCATAGTAGTGCATCAGTCGCCCGACAATCAGCAGAATGCCGCACACATGAACCATCCAGGTTTCGGCGCCATTCATTTCCATAAACAGCAACAGGATCAACGCAACGGGGATGTACTCCACCGCGTTTCCGTGAATGCGGATTGCACTTTGCAGCTCGCTGAACCCACCGTCGCCATAGCTGACGCGGTATTGCATCCGCAGACGAACAACATCAAAAGAAAACTTAATGAGCAGTAACGCACCCAGCACGGCATACAGCGCGCTAACCATACAAACTCCCTTTAATACCTGATGGCTTTACAATGATAGGTAATCCATTCAGAAAAGAGAAGATTGCGAAGGGATGGACGGAGGAGTGCCAACAGAAGGCACGGCCTGCTGCAAATCGTGCCATAAGGTATCCACAAGCTCAGGAGCCTGGGCAATATCCGGCGTATGCAGAAAGAGATAAGGCGTGGTGGTCTTTTCCCATAAGGGCAGTTTTTCCAGCCAGACCGCAAATAATTCGCGGTTCTGTAGCATGTTATCGCTACCGATAAAGCGCACCATTGGGTTATGTGCGGTGACCAGCGCGTGCACCGGGACTTTCGGTTTTTTCCGTTGCGCCTCTCTCACCGCTTCACTATGCGGTATGGCGCAATGAACCGGGCGGCTGTCGAGGATCACGCGGTTGACGTTACGCTGATGCAGCCCACGGTTGAGAAAGCGTTCATCATCGCCTTTGGCAAAAAACGACGGGTGGCGCACTTCCACGCCATAGGTAAATTCCGCCGGTAAGCTATCCAGAAAAGCCCAAAGCGCAGGCATGTCGCGCGGACCAAACGTAGCCGGAAGCTGTAACCAGTACTGGCCGATGCGATCGGCCAGAGGCGTCATGCGGGTAAAAAATTCCAGCGTCAAATCGCCACACTGGCGCAGCGAGGCGGTATGGGAAATGGTGGCCGGGAATTTAAAGCAAAAACGGAAATTATCTTGTGTCTGTTCCCGCCAGCGCTGAACGATTTCTGCTTTCGGCAGGGCGTAAAGCGTCGTGTTACCCTCCACGCAGTTAAAGTGTCGGGCGTACTCTTCAAGCCCGGTGATACCCATGCGCACCCATTTGGGGTGCGACCACTGTGGAAGGCCAAGATAGATCATAGCGCGGCGAGGATCTCGTCTGTTGTGCGAACGCGGCCAATGCGCGGGAAGATGTTTGTCATGCTCCCCTGGTGTTGTTCAGCGGTTGCGGCGGCACAGGCATCTTCGACAACCACCAGACTGAAGCCCAGTTCCCATGCGTTACGGGCAGTTGACTCGACGCCAATGTTGGTTGAGATACCGCACAGCACGATGGTTTCAATGCCACGGCGGCGCAGTTGCAGCTCAAGATCGGTGCCGTAAAAAGCCCCCCACTGGCGTTTGGTCACTTCAATATCGCTCTCCTGTTTACCCAAAGCCGCGGGGTAGTCCCACCAGTTTTCAGGCAGGGCATGTCCGCCTGCTGCAGCATCCACCGGCTGTTTTAATGCTTCAGCAAAATCCGCCGACCAGCCCACGCGCACCAGCATAACGGGCGCACCTGCGGCACGGAATTTATCCGCCAGTTTAGCGGAGCGGGAGACCACCTGGGCTGCGCTATAGGGTCCGCCGGCGAAAGGCAGAATACCTTCCTGTAAATCGATAACGACCAGCGCGGTTTTTGTGGCATCAAGTTGCAGCATAATTACTCCTGGAATATGAACGGCATCACATTACCTTACCCGGTACGCACTCCTGCACGGTTTACAATTTTTGTTAATTTTTGTGAGAATAGCCGCTAAGCGTGCAGCAAACGCGCGTACAGGCAGTATCGGGCTTATCGTCAGCCATTATTTCCAGTATAATAGCCGCCTTTTTTCATCCAGTTGTGACATTCAGCTAAAGCTGCGATAACGTCGCCTGCAGGGCAGGCAACAAACAGCCTGCGGCTAAGTTAAGGGATATCTCATGCGTACAGAATATTGCGGGCAACTGCGTAAGACCCACGTCGGGCAGCAGGTGACTTTGTGTGGTTGGGTCAACCGTCGTCGTGATCTCGGCAGCCTTATTTTCATCGATATGCGTGACCGCGAAGGCATCGTTCAGGTGTTCTTCGATCCGGATGCAGAAGCCTTTAAGCTGGCCTCTGAACTGCGTAATGAGTTCTGCATCGTCGTCACCGGCACGGTGCGTGCGCGCGACGAGAAAAACGTCAACAGCGACATGGCAACGGGTGAAGTCGAGGTCTTTGCCACAGAACTCACCATTATCAACCGTTCCGAGCCGTTGCCGCTGGACTCCAATCAGGTCAACACCGAAGAAGCGCGTCTGAAATACCGCTATCTCGATCTGCGTCGCCCGGAAATGGCGCAGCGTCTGAAAACCCGAGCGAAAATCACCAGCTTTGTGCGTCGCTTTATGGATGACCACGGCTTCCTGGACATCGAAACGCCGATGCTGACCAAAGCGACGCCGGAAGGCGCTCGTGACTACCTGGTGCCAAGCCGCGTGCATAAAGGTAAGTTTTACGCACTGCCGCAGTCACCTCAGCTGTTCAAACAGCTGTTGATGATGTCCGGTTTTGACCGTTACTACCAGATTGTTAAATGCTTCCGTGACGAAGACCTGCGTGCTGACCGCCAGCCGGAGTTCACCCAGATCGACGTCGAAACCTCTTTCATGACCGCACCGCAGGTACGCGAAGTGATGGAAGATTTGATTCGCAAGCTGTGGCTGGATATTAAAGGCGTGGATCTGGGGCAGTTCCCGATCATGACCTTTGCTGAAGCCGAGCGCCGTTACGGCTCCGATAAGCCGGATCTGCGTAACCCGATGGAGCTGGTGGACGTAGCGGATCTGCTGAAATCCGTTGAGTTTGCTGTCTTTGCAGGCCCGGCCAACGATCCTAAAGGACGCGTGGCGGCTCTGCGTGTGCCCGGTGGCGCGGCCCTGACCCGTAAGCTTATCGATGAGTACGGCAATTTCGTGAAGATTTATGGCGCGAAAGGACTGGCGTACATCAAGGTTAATGAACGCGCTAAAGGGCTGGAAGGCATTAACAGCCCGGTAGCCAAGTTCCTGAATTCAGAGATTGTGGAAGCCATTCTGGAACGCACCGGTGCGCAGGATGGCGACATGATCTTCTTCGGCGCTGACAACAAAAAAGTGGTTGCCGATGCGCTGGGCGCGCTGCGTCTGAAACTGGGTAAAGATCTCAGCCTGACCGATGAAAACAAATGGGCACCGTTGTGGGTTATCGACTTCCCGATGTTTGAAGACGATGGCGAAGGTGGCCTGACGGCGATGCACCACCCCTTCACCTCACCTAAAGACATGACCGCAGCCGAGCTGAAAGCAGCACCGGAAGAAGCGGTGGCTAACGCCTACGATATGGTCATCAACGGTTATGAAGTGGGTGGCGGTTCCGTACGTATTTACAGCGGTGAGATGCAGCAGACCGTGTTCGGCATCCTGGGCATCAACGAGCAGGAACAGCGTGAGAAATTTGGCTTCCTGCTTGATGCGCTGAAATATGGTACCCCGCCGCATGCGGGCCTGGCCTTCGGTCTTGACCGTCTGACCATGCTGCTGACCGGAACCGACAACATTCGTGATGTGATTGCCTTCCCGAAAACCACCGCCGCTGCTTGTCTGATGACAGAAGCACCGAGCTTTGCTAACCCGGCATCTTTAACCGAGCTGGGTATCGAAGTGGTGAAAAAGGAAGAGAAAAACTGATATGGCTTATCTACACGAAATCCTTCGCCCTGCATCGCGGCGGCAACTGAGTGAATTCTCATGAGCATAGATGACTATGTAAATGGGATGAACGAGGGCAGCCAACAACGAGGCAGTGTGAAGGATAAAGTGTACAAGCGCCCTGTTTCTGTGCTGGTTGTTATCTATGCTCAGGACACGAAGCGGGTGCTGATGCTACAGCGACGTGACGATCCTGATTTCTGGCAGTCGGTTACCGGAAGTCTGGAAGAGGGGGAGCTCCCGTCGCAGGCCGCCGTGCGCGAAGTAGAGGAAGAGGTCACGATTAACGTTGCGAAAGAGCAACTGACCTTGATGGACTGTCAACGCACGGTGGAGTTTGAAATTTTTAGTCATTTACGTCATCGATACGCCCCGGGTATTGAGCGCAATACAGAATCCTGGTTCTGTCTTGCGCTTCCCCATGAGCGCGCCATCGTGTTTACAGAACACCTGGCTTACCGCTGGGTTGATGCGCCAGAAGCGGCTGCATTAACCAAATCATGGAGTAACCGGCAGGCAATTGAAGAATTTGTAATTAACGTTAATTAATTTCCAGACCATCCGGTTTCCAGGAAGGCGGCAAGACCGCGAATCGCCAGGAGCTTACAGTGGTAAGTGACAGGTATGAGCGGTCGTAGCCAACGCATCTGGTAGCTGAAAGGCGCAGGATAATTTTGAGGAAATAGTTATGGCAGGTCATAGTAAATGGGCCAACACCAAGCACCGCAAAGCGGCACAGGATGCCAAGCGCGGTAAAATCTTCACTAAAATCATTCGTGAACTGGTCACCGCGGCCCGTCTCGGCGGCGGGGATGCGGGCTCTAACCCACGCCTGCGTGCGGCGATTGATAAGGCGCTGTCCAACAACATGACGCGTGACACCCTGAACCGCGCCATTGCGCGTGGCGTTGGCGGTGATGAAGATGCAAACATGGAAACCATCATTTATGAAGGTTACGGTCCTGGCGGCACAGCGGTGATGGTGGAGTGCCTTTCCGATAACCGTAACCGTACCGTTGCCGAAGTGCGTCACGCTTTCAGCAAAACGGGTGGTAACCTGGGCACTGACGGCTCAGTCGCATATCTGTTCAGTAAAAAAGGCGTTATCTCCTTCGAGAAAGGCGACGAAGACGTCATCATGGAAGCGGCGCTGGAAGCGGGTGCCGAAGACGTGGTGACCTATGATGACGGCGCAATCGACGTTTATACGGCCTGGGAAGAGATGGGTACAGTGCGTGATGCGCTGGAAGCGGCGGGCCTGAAAGCGGACGCGGCTGAAGTGTCAATGATCCCCTCAACCAAAGCGGACATGGATGCAGAAACGGCACCAAAACTGCTGCGTCTGATTGATATGCTTGAAGACTGCGACGATGTTCAGGAAGTTTACCATAACGGTGAGATCTCTGATGAGGTTGCAGCAACGCTGTAATGAGACGCTCTGAACCGTTAAAAGGAGATGCGTGATGTCTATTATTCTCGGTATCGATCCGGGGTCGCGCGTCACCGGTTACGGTGTGATCCGCCAGGTAGGCAGGCAACTGTCCTACCTGGGCTCCGGATGCATCCGTACCAAAGTCGATGATTTACCCTCGCGCCTGAAGCTGATTTACGCAGGGGTGACGGAAATCATCACCCAGTTCCAGCCCGATTATTTTGCTATCGAACAAGTCTTTATGGCCAAAAATGCTGATTCAGCCCTGAAGCTTGGCCAGGCGCGCGGCGTGGCCATCGTTGCCGCCGTCAATCAGGACCTGCCCGTTTTTGAGTATGCCGCTCGCCAGGTCAAGCAGACGGTGGTCGGGAACGGTGGTGCAGAAAAAACGCAGGTTCAGCACATGGTGCGTACCCTACTGAAGCTGCCGGCGAACCCGCAGGCGGATGCTGCCGATGCCCTTGCCATTGCGATTACGCATTGCCATGTCAGTCAGAATGCGATGCAGATGAGCGACTCCCGGCTGAATCTGGCGCGGGGACGGCTGCGCTAAACCCTGTTGTGACGAGGTCAGCGATGTCGCGGGTAATAAAAGCGCTTTTTATTCTTTTCCTCGTTCTGAACGGGTATGTGTTCTGGTCCGAGTATCCCTGGTATCGAACCAGTACGGTTTCCATGGCCAGGGTGTCCGGGCTGCAAGTAACCAGCAGTGCCGAGCGGCAATGGTATGACACCTGCACTTATTTTCGCGGCAGAAAAGATTGCTCGGCGCAATATGCGTACGATGTCAGCTGGCGGGCTGGGGCGAAAACCTGGCACTGGCACGTTGATAAAGCGCGCCTGCCGCCGGATGCGCTACTCTGCATGCACGTCGTGCAAAACCGTCCCGCTATTGCCAAACCCTGCGACGACCTTTTCTTTATTCCAAGCCGGATCCCGGCGCTCATCATGGCATGGGCAATCCTGGCTTTCGTCAGTTTTACCTGGCTGATACATCGCTTTGCGAGGCGCAGGAGGGCGCAGAGGCTGATTTTCCGGGTTTGTACCCCCAAACGTCAGCTCCTGCTGGAGACGGAAGATGGCGATGAAGCGCAGCGATTCATTGGTGACAGGTATCGCGTATGCGCAACATTCCGCACCTGTGAACGCGTCAGGTCTGGGCGCAAAATGTGCAGGGTGGACTGTATTACCTATCATGTGCGCCAGAAAAAGGGCCCCTGATGGGCCAGCACCGCGACGTTATCGCATCAGGGTAGGGTAGAAACGGCGGGTTAATTCACGCTCGCGCCATGATTCGCTGTTTTTCATCTGGATATCTATCCAGCCTTTTTTTATGATACCCCATATTTTCTTCGGCCCTTACGCAGGAGCGTCATGTGATAGGCAGACTCAGAGGCATTATTCTTGAAAAGCAGCCCCCTCTGGTATTGATGGAAGTCGGAGGCGTGGGTTACGAAGTGCATATGCCAATGACCTGCTTCTACGAACTACCTGAAGCCGGTAAAGAGGCGGTGGTCTTCACCCATTTTGTGGTGCGTGAAGACGCGCATCTGCTGTTTGGTTTTAACAATAAGCAGGAGCGCACGCTGTTTCGTGAGTTAATCAAAACCAACGGCGTCGGGCCAAAGCTCGCACTGGCAATTCTCTCCGGTATGAACGCACAGCAGTTTGTTAATGCGGTGGAGCGTGAAGATCCTGCGGCGCTGATAAAATTGCCGGGTATCGGCAAAAAAACCGCTGAGCGTCTGATTGTTGAAATGAAAGACCGCTTTAAAGGTCTGCATGGCGATCTCTTTACGCCGGCAGCTGATCTGGTACTGACTTCGCCATCAGGTCCGACGGCGGATGATGCGGAACAGGAAGCCGTTGCGGCATTGGTGGCGCTGGGCTATAAACCTCAGGAAGCCAGCCGGATGGTAAGCAAAATCGCTAAATCCGATGCCAGCAGTGAATCGCTAATCCGCGAAGCATTACGCGCCGCGTTGTGAGGTAAAGGATGATAGAAGCAGACCGTCTGATTTCCCCTGGCAGTATGACTGCGGAAGAGGTTGCGGACAGAGCTATTCGCCCGAAGATGTTGGCTGAGTATGTCGGTCAGCCACAGGTGCGATCGCAGATGGAAATATTCATTCAGGCGGCGAAACAGCGCGGTGATGCGCTGGATCACCTGTTGATCTTCGGCCCACCGGGTCTGGGGAAAACCACGCTTGCAAACATCGTGGCTAATGAGATGGGCGTCAATCTGCGTACCACGTCCGGACCGGTGCTGGAGAAGGCGGGCGATCTCGCCGCAATGCTGACTAACCTTGAGCCGCATGATGTTCTGTTTATCGATGAAATTCATCGGCTCTCGCCGGTCGTCGAAGAAGTGCTCTACCCCGCAATGGAAGACTACCAGCTCGATATTATGATTGGTGAGGGGCCGGCGGCGCGGTCAATCAAAATCGATTTACCCCCCTTTACGCTGATTGGTGCGACCACACGGGCAGGCTCCTTAACCTCGCCGCTGCGCGATCGTTTCGGAATTGTTCAGCGCCTTGAGTTTTATCAGGTGGCCGATCTGCAGCATATCGTCGGGCGAAGCGCACGTTTTATGGGCCTTGATATGAGCGACGATGGCGCGCTGGAAGTGGCCAGACGCGCACGCGGGACCCCACGTATCGCCAACCGTCTGTTACGCCGCGTGCGGGATTTTGCTGAAGTGAAACATGATGGTGCCATATCGGTGGATGTGGCGGCGCAGGCGCTGGATATGCTGAATGTGGATGCTGAAGGCTTTGATTATATGGACCGTAAACTGCTTCTGGCGGTGATTGATAAGTTCTTCGGCGGACCGGTAGGGCTGGATAACCTCGCCGCCGCCATTGGCGAAGAGCGCGAAACCATTGAAGACGTGCTTGAGCCTTATCTTATCCAGCAGGGTTTTTTGCAGCGCACGCCGCGCGGGCGTATGGCCACGGTACGTGCCTGGAACCACTTCGGTATTACCCCGCCCGCACTCCCCTGAAACGCCCTTCAGGCGGTCAATAGTCATTTTCTATATCCTGCATGGCTGATCGGGAAACCACGACCGCCAGCAGGATAATTAACAAAAGGATGCCTGTTCCGATGAGTAGCATATGCACCTCCCGTCTGGCTGGCCTCTCCTTACCCTTTGAAGTAACTCCCTGATTAAACTTTAGAAGGGCTTAGGTGCGCGCACCGTCAGAGAAGTCCCGAAGTGAGAAAAAGATCACAGGGTGCAAATTTAAAACCACAAGGGGAGGAGGATGAGATATCCTTCGGCGCGCGACAGGCAGGCTCCCCGCGTGGGCGGGGAGGTTCTGCTAAAGGGAGTTGAAATTCAGTTGGCTGCCTTTTTCACCATCGTAAGCACAAACATCAGCGCCGCACACAGCACCACGGAAGGGCCTGCGGGCGTATCGTAAAAGGCCGAGAAGGTTAATCCACCGGTAACAGAAATCATCCCTATGACTACCGCCACACCGGCCATTTGTTCAGGCGTCTTCGCGAAACGACGGGCTGTAGCGGCGGGGATGATTAACAGTGAGGTGATAATCAGTGCGCCGACAAATTTCATTGCCACACCGATGGTCAGGGCCGTCACCAGCATCAGTAATAATTTCACACGCTGAATTTTAACCCCGTCAACAAAGGCCAGTTCCGGACTGATAGTCATGGAAAGCAGACTGCGCCATTGCCAGAGAAGAATAGCGATAACCACCGAGACCCCAAGCGCAATGGCAATGAGATCCTGCGGGGTAACGGCAAGAAGATCTCCAAAAAGATAAGCCATCAGGTCAACACGAATGTTCGACATCAGGCTCACTACCACCATACCAAGCGAGAGTGCGCTGTGAGCCATGATACCAAGCAGCGTATCCACCGCCAGATGCGGTCGCTTTTCCAGCCAGACGAGGCCCGCTGCCAGCAGTAACGTTACCGCGATAACGGCATAAAAAGGGTTCACATCCAGAAGCAGGCCAAAGGCCACTCCCAGCAACGATGCATGTGCGAGGGTATCGCCAAAATAAGACATCCGACGCCAGACGACAAAAGAACCCAGGGGACCCGCAGCGCAGGCAAGCAGAATCCCGGCAAACCAGCCGGGCAACAGTAATTCAATCATTCGCGTCCATTTCCCTGACGTAAAATAATGCGCCCTTGTAAATCATGGCGATGGTTATGTTGGTGACGATAGATACCCAGTTGCTCAGCGCCGCGCGGGCCAAACATAGAGATGAATTCGGGATGCATCGAGACGACCTCTGGCGCACCCGAACAGCAGATATGATGATTCAGGCACAGCACTTCATCGGTCTTTGCCATTACCAGATGCAAATCATGGGAAACCATTAACACAGCGCAATGGAGCTCGCGACGTAGCTTATCGATAAGATCGTAGAGAGCGACCTGGCCATTAACATCCACACCCTGCGTGGGTTCATCTAATACCAACAGCTCCGGTTTATTAAGCAAAGCGCGCGCCAGCAGAACGCGCTGGGTTTCGCCGCCGGAGAGTTTCTGCATTGGCGCATCAATGAGATGTGCTGCCTGAACGCGCTTGAGCGCCGGCAGAAGATCGGCTTTCCGCGTACCCGGACGCAACCGCATAAATCGCCCGACGGTCAGGGGGAGGGTGGCATCCAGATATAATTTTTGCGGCACATAGCCGATTTGTAGTCGAGGGCCGCGCTTGATAGTGCCGGAATCCGGTGCTACCAGTCCCAGCACGACACGTACAAGCGTCGATTTCCCCGCCCCATTTGGACCCAGCAAGGTCAATATTTTACCCGGTTCCAGATTGAGCGAAATATCAGACAGGACGCGTCTTTGACCAAAACTGACCGAGACATTTTCAAGCGTTATCAAATTAGTCATAGCGTTTAAGGGGTTGCACAAGTGATAGAATGTTATAATATCACATACCACCCATTCATTACGATAATTAGTCGCACTATGTTACATAAAAATACGCTTCTTTGCGCAACACTCTCCACCGCTCTGTTAGGGGCAGTTTCAGGCACCGCAAACGCCGCCGTTGTCGCCTCGTTGAAACCGCTTGGCTTCATCGCTTCCGCTATCGCTGATGGGGTTACTACGACCGAAGTTTTACTTCCGGATGGCGCCTCAGAACATGATTATGCTCTGCGC
Source organism: Yokenella regensburgei (assembly GCF_051486985.1). GTDB lineage: Bacteria > Pseudomonadota > Gammaproteobacteria > Enterobacterales > Enterobacteriaceae > CBFFRJ01. Next base: position 103,198 of record NZ_JAHVDV010000007.1, on the reverse strand, counting down.
CCATCCGATGTAAAACGCTTAAATAACGCGGAGTTAGTCTTTTGGGTCGGCCCGGACATGGAAGCTTTCATGGACAAATCTGCCCAACAGATACCCGCCGCTAAACAAGTGGTCATGGCGACACTGCCGGAGGTGAAACCTCTGCTCATGAAAGGGAGCGATCACGACGAGCATGATCATGCCGGACACGATCATGGCGATGAAAATAGTGACGAGCATCATCATCATGGTGATTACAACATGCACCTGTGGCTTTCACCGGAGATTGCGCGGATGTCGGCGGTTGCAATCCACGATAAATTAGTGGAACTTATGCCGCAAAGCCGAGCCCGGCTGGATGCCAATCTGAAAGCGTTTGAGGCAAACTTAGCTCAGACCGACAAGCAGGTTGGTAGCGAGCTGGCACCGTTGAAGGGTAAGGGTTATTTCGTTTTTCACGACGCATACGGCTACTTTGAAAAACATTACGGGCTGACCCCGCTGGGTCACTTTACCGTCAACCCTGAAATTCAACCCGGTGCGCAGCGTTTACATCAAATCAGAACACAGTTGGTTGAGCAAAAAGCAACCTGCGTTTTTGCTGAGCCACAGTTCAGGCCAGCCGTCGTTGAAGCGGTTGCCAGAGGGACCTCTGTCCGAATGGGCACCCTGGATCCCCTGGGAACCCCTGTCCAGCTTGGTAAAGAGAGCTATTCAAAGTTCCTGACCCTGCTGTCGAGCCAGTATGCGAGCTGCCTGAAAGGAGATTAACGAGGAAGTGGATACGTGCAACAGATAGCCCGCTCTGTCGCCCTGGCATTTAATAATCTGCCCCGACCCCACCGCGTAATGCTGGGGTCACTTACAGTTCTCACCCTTACGGTCGCCGTCTGGCGTCCGTATGTTTACCACCCTGAACACACCGAACCTGCCCCTATCGTCAAAGCCATTACGCTTGAAAAGAATGAAATCCGATCGCTGCTGCCTGAGGCGAGCGAACCAATAGACCAGTCTATGCCGGATGAAGTTGAAGACATTCCTCAGGACGAGCTTGATGATAAAACCGCGAACGAAGCGGGCGTGCACGAATATGTTGTTTCTACCGGTGATACCCTCAGCAGCATTCTGAATCAGTACGGTATTGAGATGGGTGATATCAGCCAGCTTGCTGCCGCTGATAAAGACCTGCGAAATATGAAAATCGGTCAACAACTCTCCTGGACCCTGACGGCCGAAGGCGATCTTCAGCGACTGACCTGGGAGATGTCCCGCCGCGAAACCCGCACGTATGACCGCGTTGATGGCGGTTTTAAAATGACCAGCGAACTTCAGAAAGGAGACTGGGTTAATTCAGTGCTGAAAGGGACTGTCGGGGGAAGTTTTGTCAGCAGCGCCCGTGATGCGGGCCTGAGCAGTGGCGAAATCAGTTCGGTTATTAAAGCCATGCAGTGGCAAATGGACTTCCGTAAGCTGAAAAAAGGCGATGAATTTTCGGTACTGATGTCCCGCGAAATGCTTCAGGGCAAGCAGGAACAAAGCCAGCTGGTGGGTGTTCGTCTGCGCTCAGATGGCAAAGATTACTACGCGATTCGCGCTGAAGATGGCAAATTCTACGATCGTAACGGCACGGGCCTGGCGAAGGGCTTTTTGCGTTTCCCGACGTCGAAACAATTCCGCGTCTCCTCTAACTTCAATCCACGTCGACTCAACCCCGTAACCGGGCGGGTTGCACCGCATAAAGGCGTTGATTTCGCCATGCCGCAAGGCACGCCGGTGCTCTCTGTCGGTGACGGTGAGGTGGTAGTGGCGAAACGCAGCGGCGCGGCAGGATACTACGTTGCCGTGCGTCATGGCCGCACCTATACCACGCGGTACATGCACCTGCGAAAACTGCTGGTCAAAGAAGGGCAAAAAGTGAAGCGTGGCGATCGCATTGCGCTTTCTGGTAATACCGGACGTTCTACCGGACCACATTTGCACTATGAAGTGTGGATTAACCAGCAGGCCGTCAACCCGTTAACCGCGAAGCTGCCAAGAACGGAGGGTCTGACAGGGTCAGATCGTCGCGATTACCTGGCGCAGGTTAAAGAAGTGCTCCCACAGCTCCGCTTTGATTAAGGGTTGCATCCCGGAGAGCCGGCCGCATGCGCGCCGGCTTTTTCTTTTGTAGGATCCGGCGCGCCTCGCTACACTGTGCCTACTTTTTATTTTGATACCTGTCTGCCTGCGGAATATGCATGGAAACCAAGAAAAATAATTCTGAATACATACCCGAGTTTGAAAAGGGATTTCGCCATCCGCGTTACTGGGGCGCATGGCTGGGCGTGCTGGCCTTTGCAGGTATTGCTATGGTCCCCCCTTCGCTGCGCGATCCGCTGTTGGGTAAGCTTGGACGTCTTGCCGGTAAGCTTGGCAAAAGTGCGCGCCGTCGCGCGCAAATTAACCTGCTGTACTGTTTTCCTGAGCAAAGCGATGCGCAACGTGAGGCGTTGATCGACGACATGTTCGCCACCGCACCTCAGGCGATGGTGTTGATGGCGGAGCTGGCACTGCGCGGACCGGAAAAAGTGCTGCCGCGTGTGAAATGGCAGGGGCAGGCCATTATCGATGAACTGCGGGAAAACAACGAGAATGTCATTTTTCTTGTGCCACACGGCTGGGGCGTCGATATCCCGGCGATGCTAATGGCGTCGCAGGGGCGCAATATAGCCGCGATGTTTCATAATCAGGGAAACCCGGTATTTGACTATGTCTGGAATAGCGTGCGTCGCCGTTTTGGTGGACGTCTGCATGCCAGAAATGACGGCATCAAACCCTTCATTCACTCCATACGTCAGGGGTACTGGGGCTATTATCTGCCCGACCAGGATCATGGGCCGGAGCACAGTGAGTTCGTGGATTTCTTTGCCACTTACAAAGCCACGCTTCCGGCGATTGGTCGCCTGATGAAAGTATGCCGCGCCCGTATTGTGCCGCTGTTCCCCGTTTATGACGCAAAATCACACCGTCTCACTATTCATGTTCGCCCGCCAATGGACGATCTGAATAGCGCGGATGACAACACCATTGCCCGTCGTATGAACGAAGAGGTGGAATTACTGGTAGGGCCGAACCCCGAACAGTACACCTGGATTTTAAAGTTGCTTAAAACGCGAAAACCCGGAGATAAAGAGCCTTATAAACGTAAAGAGCTCTTTCCGAAGAAGTAGAAGAGATAAAAAAGCCCCGCAGCGTGCGGGGCTTTTTTCACTGCCCTTATTCTACGGTCAGAATACGGGTGGTGTTGGTTGTACCTACGGTGCTCATTACGTCACCCTGGGTGACGATGACAAGATCGCCGGAAATCAGATAGCCTTTATCACGCAGCAGATTGACCGCATCGTTAGCGGCGGCAACGCCTTCATTCACGCTGTCGAAGTAGACCGGCGTAACGCCACGGTAAAGCGCCGTGAGGTTCAGCGTACGTTCGTGGCGGGAGAGGGCGAAAATCGGCAGACCGGAGCTGATTCGCGATGTCATCAGCGCCGTGCGGCCTGATTCTGTCATCGAGATAATCGCCGTCACCCCTTTCAGATGGTTAGCAGCGTACATTGCAGACATCGCAATCGCTTCTTCTACGTTGTCGAACTGAATGTCCAGGCGGTGCTTGGAGACGTTGATGCTCGGAATTTTTTCCGCGCCAAGGCATACACGCGCCATGGCGGCAACGGTTTCAGCCGGATACTGGCCAGCTGCGGTTTCTGCAGACAGCATCACGGCATCAGTACCATCCAGCACGGCGTTAGCCACGTCCATAACCTCTGCACGGGTTGGCATCGGGTTAGTGATCATCGATTCCATCATCTGGGTTGCCGTGATGACGGAGCGGTTAAGCTGACGGGCACGACGAATCAATGCTTTTTGAATACCGACCAGTTCCGGGTCGCCGATCTCCACCCCCAGATCGCCACGCGCGACCATCACAACGTCGGAGGCGAGGATCACGTCATCCATCGCATCCTGGCTACAAACGGCTTCCGCACGTTCAACCTTGGCGACGATTTTGGCATCACATCCTGCATCCCGCGCCAGGCGACGCGCATAGTTCAGGTCTTCCCCACAGCGCGGGAAAGAGACCGCGAGGTAATCAACCCCGATCATCGCCGCTGTCACGATGTCTGCTTTATCTTTTTCCGTCAGTGCTTCAGCAGAAAGACCGCCGCCCAGTTTGTTGATGCCTTTATTATTGGAAAGTGGCCCGCCTACGGTCACTTCCGTGAAAACTTTCATGCCCTGAACTTCCAGCACTTTAAGCTGCACCCGGCCATCATCAAGCAGCAGGATATCGCCAGGGACAACATCAGCGGGCAGGCCTTTATAGTCAATGCCGACTTTTTCTTTATCGCCTTCGCCCTTGCCAAGGTTGGCATCCAGCAGGAATTTGTCGCCAATATTGAGGAAGACTTTCCCTTCCTTAAAGGTCGACACACGGATTTTTGGCCCTTGCAGATCGCCAAGGATAGCGACATGGCGTCCCAGTTTTGCCGCAATTTCACGTACTTTGTCTGCACGTAATTTATGATCTTCTGCGGTGCCGTGAGAAAAATTCATTCGCACCACGTTGGCACCCGCAGCGATAACTTTTTCAAGATTATTGTCGCGGTCAGTAGCCGGGCCAAGTGTGGTAACGATTTTGGTTCTGCGAAGCCTTCTGGACATGTAATACTCCGTTGTCTGAACAACCAGGTGTTGCGTGAACATGAATTCGGTTTCGTGCTACGCCAGAGCGGCGAACAATGAATTTAACCGAATAGCTAAAGATGTTACAACTTTGTTATTACTATTAATGTTTATCGCCTGTGATAAAACGCTCCTTATCAAAGCGCGATTCTTTGAGCGCTTCTTTGACACGCTTCAAGTTATCCCTGAATTTTGCGCCCCGTCGCAATGTGAAACCCGTCGCAAGTACATCAATCACCGTCAGTTGCGCCAGGCGCGATACCATCGGCATATAGATATCCGTGTCTTCAGGCACATCCAGAGTGATGGCAAGGGTAGCTTCGCGGGCGAGCGGCGTGTCGGCGGAGGTCAGCGCAATCACCATGGCATCGTTTTCACGTGCCAGTTGCGCCAGCTCAACAAGGTTTTTAGTACGACCCGTATGGGAGATCAGCACAACCACATCATCATCACTGCAATTCATACAGCTCATGCGTTGCAGGACGATGTCGTCGGAGTAGACGACAGGAACGTTAAAGCGAAAAAATTTGTTCATCGCATCATGTGCGACAGCCGCTGAGGAACCGAGGCCAAAGAAAGCGATTTTTTTAGCCTGAGTGAGAAGGTCAACAGCCCGGTTTACCGAAGCCATATCCAGCGACTGGCGAACATGATCCAGGCTTGCCATTGCGGATTCAAATATTTTCCCCGTGTATGCTTCTACGCTGTCATCTTCATCGACATTGCGATTAACATAGGGGGTGCCGTTGGCAAGGCTTTGTGCCAGATGCAATTTAAAGTCGGGAAATCCACGGGTATCAAGACTGCGGCAAAAACGATTGACCGTCGGTTCACTGACACCCGCTTCCTGAGCGAGGGCGGCGATACTGGAGTGAATGGCTTTGTCCGGAAGGGCAAGAATCACTTCCGCCACTTTACGCTCGGATTTGCTAAGGTGTTCCAGTTGGGACTGGATTTTTTCCAGCATGTTCATTTAGCAGCGTGCTCATCAGTAAAACGGTTCCACTGGAGTGTAAAACCGTAAAGCGTTTTAGCAAGAATATACCTCCCCGCGTAGTGGAAAGGTAAGTAACAACGTGAAATGTTGTTGTTTTTTTTCATAACATGATCACAGTCGGATTTTCCCATCACGGCATCTGGCAAACATCCAGCGTTTTCCGGGCGAAAACCCAGATCTCAGCCGGGTGATTAAAGAACGCACGGCATGATAAGCGTTAGCGGTTTCGTGATTTACGTAAAAGCAGTACAGTGCAGTGTAATAAAATTACAACTAAGGCCTGGCATAAGCACCAGGAAAGCCAACTGAGGAGAATGACATGGCGGTAACGCAAACAGCCCAGGCATGTGACCTGGTCATTTTCGGCGCGAAAGGCGATCTCGCACGCCGAAAATTGCTGCCTTCCCTGTACCAGCTTGAAAAAGCAGGGCAGATTCATCCTGATACACGCATCCTGGGTGTGGGACGCGCGGACTGGGATAAAGAAGCCTACACCAAAGTCGTGCGTGAAGCGCTCGAAACCTTCATGAAAGAGAAAATTGATGAAGGTTTATGGGACACGCTGAGCGGGCGCCTGGACTTTTGCAACCTGGATGTAAACGACGTTAAAGCCTTTACCCGCTTGGGTAAAATGCTTAATCAGAAAGAACGTACCACCATTAACTATTTCGCCATGCCGCCCAGCACCTTTGGCGCCATCTGCAAAGGTCTTGGTGAAGCAAAACTGAATGCCAAACCTGCGCGCGTGGTGATGGAAAAACCGTTAGGCACTTCGCTTGCCACCTCACGTGAAATTAACGATCAGGTGGGTGAATATTTTGAAGAGTGCCAGGTCTATCGTATTGACCACTATCTTGGCAAAGAGACCGTCCTGAACCTGCTTGCTCTGCGTTTTGCGAATGCTCTGTTTGTGAATAACTGGGATAACCGCACCATCGATCATGTCGAAATCACTGTCGCCGAAGAGGTGGGCATTGAAGGGCGCTGGGGCTATTTTGACCAGGCCGGCCAGATGCGCGATATGATCCAGAACCACCTCCTGCAGATTCTGTGCATGATTGCCATGTCTCCGCCGTCCGACCTTACCGCCGACGCTATTCGTGATGAAAAAGTGAAAGTGCTGAAATCACTGCGTCGTATCGATCGCACCAACGTGCGTGAAAAAACCGTACGTGGTCAGTACTCAGCGGGCTTTGCGCAGGGCAAAAAAGTGCCGGGCTACCTTGAGGAAGAGGGGGCGAACAAGTCCAGTAACACTGAAACCTTTGTGGCTATTCGCGTCGATATCGATAACTGGCGCTGGGCGGGCGTGCCTTTCTACCTGCGTACCGGTAAGCGTCTGCCCACCAAATGTTCTGAAGTTGTCGTCTACTTTAAAACGCCGGAACTGAATCTTTTCAAAGAGTCATGGCAGGATCTGCCGCAAAACAAACTGACCATTCGCCTGCAACCGGATGAAGGTGTAGATATTCAGGTACTTAATAAAGTGCCGGGCCTTGATCACAAGCATAATCTGCAGATAACCAAGCTGGATCTGAGTTATTCCGAAACCTTTAATGAAACGCATCTTGCGGATGCTTACGAGCGTCTGCTGCTGGAAACCATGCGTGGGATTCAGGCTCTGTTTGTTCGTCGTGATGAGGTGGAAGAGGCCTGGAAATGGGTGGATTCCATTACGGAAGCCTGGGCGATGGATAATGACTCTCCGAAACCGTATCAGGCGGGAACCTGGGGACCCGTTGCGTCCGTCGCGATGATTACCCGTGATGGCCGTTCTTGGAACGAGTTTGAGTAACGGCTGAACAGGTGTGTTACGTTATTTTACCGGTAACATGATCTAACACAGAATTCCGGATAATTTTTCATCTTTCAAGCCCCGCCTGGATTCACCAGCGGGGCTTTTTTTATTACACTGGCTGAAGCGATTTTGCCTTTGGGGCGCGCGGATGCAGTAATCCCGGTGATCTTATCCACCCTGGTAATGCCTGCAACGCGTAGCGCCGGACAGATAAATTTTCAGGAGCTTTTATGAACTCAGTATTGTTACGCGTAACAAATCGTATTGCAGAGCGTTCCCGCGAAAGCCGGTCAGCCTACCTAAAACGCATTGAACAGGCGAAGAGCGAAACAGTGCACCGCTCGTCGCTGGCGTGCGGCAATCTCGCGCATGGCTTCGCGGCCTGCCAGCCCGAAGATAAAGCGGGCCTGAAAAGCATGCTGCGTAACAATATTGCCATCATCACCTCCTATAACGACATGCTCTCCGCACACCAGCCTTATGAGACCTACCCGGACATTATTCGCAAGGCGCTGCATTCAGTGAATGCGATTGGTCAGGTTGCGGGCGGTGTACCTGCAATGTGTGACGGTGTCACGCAGGGGCAGGACGGGATGGAGCTCTCTTTGCTGAGTCGTGAAGTGATTGCCATGTCAGCAGCGGTGGGTCTGTCGCATAACATGTTCGACGGTGCACTCTTCCTTGGCGTGTGCGATAAAATCGTACCGGGTCTGGCAATGGCTGCCCTCTCATTTGGCCACCTACCGGCGGTGTTTGTCCCATCAGGCCCGATGGCCAGCGGGTTGCCCAATAAAGAGAAAGTGCGTATTCGCCAGCTCTATGCGGAAGGGAAGGTCGATCGTATGGCGCTGCTGGAGTCCGAAGCGGCTTCTTACCATGCACCGGGCACCTGTACCTTCTACGGCACCGCCAACACCAACCAGATGGTTATCGAGTTTATGGGGATGCAGCTACCGGGTTCCTCCTTTGTTCACCCGGATGCGCCGCTTCGCGAAGCACTGACCAGCGCTGCCGCGCGTCAGGTGACCCGACTGACCGGTAACGGCAGTGAATGGATGCCGATTGGTAAAATGATTGATGAAAAAGCCGTGGTGAACGGCATTGTCTCACTGCTGGCAACCGGCGGTTCGACAAACCACACCATGCATCTCGTTGCGATGGCCCGCGCGGCAGGCATCATTATCAACTGGGATGACTTCTCAGAGCTCTCTGAGGTCGTGCCATTAATGGCGAAACTCTACCCGAACGGCCCGGCCGACATTAACCATTTCCAGGCGGCGGGCGGCGTACCGGTACTGATGCGTGAGCTGCTCAAAGGCGGCTTGCTGCATGAAGATGTCAATACCGTCGCTGGGTTTGGTCTCTCCCGTTACACCCTGGAGCCGTGGCTTAATAACGGCGAACTGGCCTGGCGCGACGGCGCTATGGCCCCTCTCGATTCACAGGTCATTGCTACGGTCGATGCCCCATTCTCCCGCCACGGCGGTACTAAAGTGCTTAGTGGTAACCTGGGCCGTGCGGTAATGAAAACCTCCGCCGTGCCGGTTGAATATCAGGTTATCGAAGCGCCGGCTGTGGTTTTTGAAAGCCAGCATGACGTGTTACCTGCTTTTGAGGCAGGGCTGCTGGACAAGGATTGCGTGGTGGTTGTGCGCCATCAGGGACCAAAAGCGAACGGCATGCCAGAATTACATAAACTTATGCCGCCACTTGGTGTATTATTGGACCGCTGTTTCAAAATAGCGTTAGTTACCGATGGACGCCTCTCCGGCGCATCAGGTAAAGTGCCTTCCGCCATCCATGTCACGCCTGAGGCGTATGACGGCGGGCTGCTGGCAAAAGTGCGTGATGGCGACATGATTCGCGTAAACGGCCAAACTGGCGAACTTACGTTGCTGGTCGATGAGGCCGAACTGACCGCACGTCAGCCACATATTCCTGACCTGAGCGCAATGCGCGTAGGCACGGGGCGCGAAATGTTCGGCGCGTTACGGGAAAAATTGTCCGGCGCGGAACAGGGCGCAACCTGTATCGATTTTTAAAACGACAAGATTATTCGTTCTGGCGAGAGAAAAACTCTGATGAAAAATTGGAAAACGAGTGCAGAAGCAATCCTGAAAACGGGTCCGGTTGTGCCGGTTATTGTTGTCAACAAACTGGAACACGCCGTCCCGATGGCGAAAGCGCTGGTAGCTGGCGGAGTACGCGTGCTGGAAGTGACGCTGCGTACCGCATGCGCTATGGATGCTATCCGCGCGATTGCTAAAGAAGTGCCGGATGCCATTATTGGTGCCGGGACCGTGCTGAACCCGCAGCAACTTAAAGAAGTGACCGAAGCAGGCGCACAGTTTGCCATAAGCCCGGGCCTGACTGAGCCGCTGCTCAAAGCCGCGACGGAAGGTACCATCCCGTTGATTCCGGGTATCAGCACCGTTTCGGAACTGATGCTGGGCATGGACTACGGTCTGAAAGAGTTCAAATTCTTCCCGGCTGAAGCGAACGGCGGCACCAAAGCGCTGCAGGCTATCGCAGGTCCTTTCTCGCAGGTGCGCTTCTGCCCGACCGGCGGTATCTCGCCGGCTAACTACCGTGACTATCTGGCGCTGAAAAGCGTGCTGTGTATCGGTGGTTCCTGGCTGGTTCCGGCCGATGCGCTTGAAGCTGGCGATTATGACCGTATTACTAAACTGGCTCGCGAAGCGGTAGAAGGCGCGAAATAAGTTTATTTAACCCGGGTTGTGTTCCTGGTTAAAAATAAAAGCCGGTGCATATCATTGCACCGGCTTTTTTACAGGCAACAGAACCTGCTGCGCCCGGAGTAAGGCTGGCGATACCCTGTACGGCGCTGACCGCGTTTCACTGGCTGATTTCAGCGTCTCATGGCGGAATACTATCCCGTAGCGGCACCGGGGTTGGCAGAAAGGTACCGCGGGAGTCGCGGCACCGGGGAATGATCCCAGGGTACGCGTTAACTAAAAACTTTTACCGCTGTAGCCGCCGCCTTCGCACGTTCCACCGCTTCTTCAACGGAATTCGCTGTCGCCAGCGCTACGCCCAGACGCCGCGTCCCGTCAATTTCCGGCTTGCCAAACAGACGCACCTGCAGGCCTGCGCCAACGGCATTCTGCAGGTTATCAAAGGTGACATTCTTACTTTTCAGCTGAGGCAGAATCACCGCAGAGGCTGATGGCCCGTACTGGCGAATCTGACCTACCGGCAAGTCCAGGAAGGCGCGCACGTGAAGTGCGAACTCTGAAACGTCCTGCGAAATCAATGTTACCATCCCGGTATCATGGGGACGTGGAGAGACTTCGCTGAAGACCACCTCATCGCCGCACACGAAGAGTTCTACGCCGAACAGGCCATGCCCGCCAAGCGCCAGCACCACTTTGCGCGCCACTTCCTGAGCGCGCTTGAGCGCCACGTCGCTCATCTGCTGCGGCTGCCAGGATTCGCGGTAATCGCCGTCCTCCTGACGATGACCCACCGGGGCGCAGAAATGAACGCCATCCACGGCGCTGACGGTCAATAAGGTAATTTCAAAATCAAAATTGACGACGCCTTCCACAATGACACGGCCGGCACCAGCACGACCACCTTGCTGCGCATACTCCCAGGCTTTTTCCAGCTGTCCGGCGGTGCGAATGAGGCTCTGACCCTTGCCTGATGAACTCATCACCGGCTTAACAATACAGGGTAAACCTATTTCACTGACGGCTTCACGGAAGGCCTCTTCGCTATCAGCAAAACGGTAGCTCGAGGTTGGCAGTGCCAGCTCTTCAGCAGCAAGACGGCGTATACCCTCACGGTTCATGGTCAGTTTTGCCGCACGGGCGCACGGCACGACATGCTGGCCCTGAGACTCCAGCTCAATCAGCATATCGGTGGCAATCGCTTCAATTTCCGGCACGATATAGTGCGGTTTTTCCTGCGCCACGACGGCCTTCAGCGCGTCGCCGTCAAGCATGTTAATCACGTGACTACGATGCGCAATCTGCATGGCGGGCGCATCGGCATAGCGATCTACGGCAATGACTTCAATCCCAAGCCGCTGGCACTCGATGGCCACTTCCTTCCCGAGCTCTCCTGAACCCAGTAACATCACACGTGTTGCTGCCGGACGCAGCGCAGTACCTAAACAAGTCATCGTCATTTCACCCTCAAAAAAACCTGGCCGCAGTATATACGAAAACGTTTGCGCATGTCTTTTGCGACTTGCATCCAGGGCAGTGGTGCGGTAATATACTGTATATATAAACAGGTAAGGGGCTGTATCATGGCGGTTGAAGTCAAATATGTTGTGATTCGTAACGGTGAGGAAAAAATGTCTTTTGCCAGCAAAAAGGAAGCGGATGCCTACGACAAAATGCTTGATCTTGCTGAGGTACTTGAGACCTGGCTTGGCGAAGCACCTGTTGCATTTGAGGATGTGCAGCGCGATCAAATGGCCATGTGGCTTGCAGAGCAAAAAGATGTTCTGAGCCACATCTTCCGATCGGGTAAGCTCCCCTCGGCTGAAGCAGAGGACACCCCGTCGGCTGCTGTTTCCGCTGAAGCGGATAACGAAAGCCAGGCTGTAGATATCAAACGCGCAGCGAAGCGCTCTGCTGCCTGATTCACCTTGCACTGCCAGTAATTTGTACCATGCTTTGTATGGGCTATATGCACAGGAGAAAAGCATGAAATTAGCAGGAGTGTTAATGGGTACGGTGTTACTGGCAGGGAGTTTCGTGGTTTCAGCGGCAGACGATAAGACGGTCACCATTGATAACCAAAAATCAGTAACCTTTCCAGGTTGTGAGGGAATGAACGCTGAGGGCATTGCTGCCAGCGTCAAGCGTGACTATCTGCAAAACCGCATTGTTCGCTGGGCTGATGATCAGCAAAAACTTGGGCAGGCCGATCCGGTCGCCTGGATTAGCCCAAAAGCCGTGCAGGGTAAAGAAGATAAATGGCGCGTGCCCCTGACCGTGCGCGGTAAGAATACGGATATTCACTATCTCGTCCAGGTAGACTGTAAAGCGGGAAAAGCAGAATATCAGCACCAGTAAGCGTACAGAATTTTCTTTTCTTTTGCAGACTTAGACATTTCCTGACACACCCTCGCTTACGCTGAACCTTTCTGGCATCGCTTAAGCGGGGGACATCATGTCAAACTGGTTAAATCAACTCCAGTCATTGCTCGGCCAAAAAAGTGCGTCGGGCTCACCATCTACCGATCAGGGGCTCGGAAAACTGCTTGTACCCGGCGCACTCGGCGGGCTCGCCGGTTTACTGGTCTCGAGTAAATCATCACGTAAGCTACTCACAAAATATGGCACCAGTGCGCTTCTGGCAGGAGGCGGTGCGGTCGCCGGTACTGTTTTATGGAACAAATACAAAGATAAAGTGAGGGCAGCGCATAAAGATGAACCCCAGTTCGGGCAGACGAGCTCTCCGCTGGATGTCCGAACGGAACGATTGATCCTTGCGCTGGTGTTCGCCGCAAAAAGTGACGGGCACATTGATGATAAAGAACGTGCCGCTATTGAACAGCAGCTGCGCGAAGCCGGCGTGGAACAACAGGGCAGGTTACTGGTGGCGCAGGCTATAGAACAACCGTTGGACCCTCAGCGCCTGGCCCGGGATATCAAAAATGAAGAAGAGGCGTTGGAGGTGTACTTCCTGAGCTGCGCTGCCATTGATATCGACCATTTTATGGAGCGTAGCTATCTCGCCGCATTAGGCGATGCGCTGAAGATCCCTCAGGAGGTTCGCGAGGGCATTGAAGCCGATCTTCAGGAGCAGAAGCGCGCACTGCCACAGTAACCTTGTTGTCACGTTTCGCTTGCATCGGCGGCAGCTTTTGCCAACCTTATAGAGTGTCGAATAAATAAGTAAAATGTTATGCCGCCGAAAGCTAAACAACTTCCTCACACCATGACACTGCATGGTGACACGCGCCTGGACAACTACTACTGGCTACGGGACGATACCCGAACGCAGCCAGAAGTGCTGGACTACCTCCGGGATGAAAATGATTATGGTCGCCGTGTGATGGCGTCCCAGCAGGCGTTGCAGGATAAACTGCTCGCGGAAATCATTGCCCGTATCCCTCCGCGTGAGGTGTCAGCTCCTTATGTGAAAAATGGATATCGTTACAGACACGTCTATGAACCTGGCTGTGAATATGCCATCTACCAGCGTCAGTCTGTCTTGTCTGCTGAGTGGGATGAGTGGCAGGTTCTGCTCGATGGTAATAAACGTGCAGCCCATAGTGATTTTTATACGCTGGGGGGCTTTGCTATTACCCCGGACAACAAAATAATGGCCCTGGCAGAGGATTATCTGTCGAGACGGCAGTATGGCTTACGGTTTCGTAATCTGGAAACGGGGAACTGGTACCCGGAAATGCTCGACAATGTCGCGCCTGAGTTTGTCTGGGTGAATGACTCAGAAACAATCTATTACGTGCGAAAGCATGCTGTAACCCTGCTGCCTTATCAGGTATGGCGGCATACGGTAGGCACCCCTTCCAGCGCCGATGAGCTTATTTACGAAGAAAAAGACGATACGTTTTATGTAGGCTTAGGTAAAACCACCTCACAGCACTACATCATTATTCATCTGTCGAGTGCAACGACCAGTGAGGTATTACTCCTGGATGCGGAGCTGCCCGATGCGCAACCACTCTGTTTTCTTCCACGCCGCAAAGACCATGAGTACAGCCTCGATCATTTCCAGCATACCTTTTATCTGCGTTCTAACCGCGACGGTAAAAATTTCGGCCTCTACCGGACGAAAGTCCGTGACGAAAGGCGCTGGGAAGTGCTTATCCCGGCGCGCGAAAATATTATGCTGGAAGGGTTTACCCTTTTTACCGACTGGTTAGTGGTTGAAGAGCGTCAGCGTGGGCTGACCAGCCTTCGTCAAATCAACCGTAAAACGCGGGAGGTAACGGGAATTGCCTTCGATGATCCCGCGTATGTTACCTGGGTTGCCTATAATCCCGAGCCGGAAACCTCGCGCCTGCGTTACGGTTACTCTTCCATGACGACGCCGGACACGCTGTTCGAACTGGATATGGATACGGGTGAACGTCGTGTCATTAAGCAGTCGGAAGTGGCCGGTTTTGATGCGTCGAATTATCGCAGTGAACATGTGTGGGTACGCGCGCGTGATGGCGTCGAAGTCCCCGTATCGCTTGTCTACAACCACAAGTATTTCCGAAAAGGGGAGAACCCACTCCTGGTTTATGGATATGGATCCTATGGTGCGAGCATGGATGCAGATTTCAGTAGTAGCCGGCTGAGCTTACTGGATCGCGGCTTTGTTTTTGCCATTGCCCATATTCGTGGAGGAGGGGAGTTAGGTCAGCAGTGGTATGAAGACGGCAAATTCCTTAAGAAGAAAAATACCTTCCATGATTACATAGACGTCACCGATTCCCTGCTCGCGCAGGGGTATGGCTCCCCTTTATACTGCTACGGTATGGGCGGGAGCGCGGGTGGACTGCTTCTGGGTGCCGTTATCAATGAACGTCCTTCGCTGTTTCATGGTGTGGTGGCGCAGGTGCCTTTTGTCGACACCCTGACCACGATGCTGGATGAATCTATCCCGCTGACAACAGGTGAATTCGAAGAGTGGGGCAATCCTCAGGATGAAACTTTTTACCATTATATGAAGAGTTACAGTCCTTACGATAACGTTGGCGCGCATCCATACCCCCACCTGCTGGTGACCACGGGTCTGCACGATTCTCAGGTACAGTACTGGGAACCGGCGAAATGGGTGGCAAAATTACGCGAGCTCAAAACCGATGACAATATTCTGCTGCTCTGTACCGATATGGACTCCGGGCATGGCGGAAAATCGGGGAGGTTTAAGTCCTGGGAAGGTGTCGCGATGGAATATGCATTTCTTATCGGGCTGGCGCAGGGAACCCTGAAAGCTTCACGCCAGGATTAATGCTCACCGAGATAGTGTTTTAGCGTGAGACGCAGTTCAGGACTCATCTTATCAAGGTTATTAAACAACCAGCGCAAATAACCGGGGTCGCGTTCAGCGACTTCGGAAACCGCTTTACCGCGATACTTCCCGAAGGTAAAGGTGGTCATCAATGCAGGGCGACCCGTTACCGTCACCATATGTTCTGGCGTCCAGCCCGACGTATTCATAATATCAATCAGTAAAGCCGCCGTAATGTAGCAGTCATATAATGCCCGATGGTGATGCAACCCTGCGGGCGTCTGTACGCTCAGCTTGCGGGATTTATAGAGCGCCATATTGCTGTACTTAATGCCGGGCCATAACCGGCGGGCCAGCTTCATGGTGCATATCCATTCTCCGGGCATCTCGGGAAGTACGCGTCTGTCAAAACTGGCATTATGGGCGACATACCATTCACTACCGTAATAGTGAGGGATCACCTCTTCAATCCACGGCTGATGCGCAACCATCGCTTCCGTGATGCGATGGATAGCCATCGCCTGCTGGCTGATGGGTCTGTCCGGGCGCACCAGATGGCTCTGCGGGTTAATAATTTGCCCGTCCACCACATCCACTGAGGCAATTTCAACAATACCGCCCTGCAAATCACAGGTTTCGGTATCGATAACCCTTAACACGCTACTCGTAGTCATTTCGATTTCGGCTCATAAGGCAGGCGGGAAAGGTTCACAGATGTCAGACGGTGGGCGATGAGTCGTTCGCGAAACCAGGTGCGCAGGTGTTCGGGCTGCTCCCGCTCGACCACTTCAGCAATAACCGGCATATTATAGCGCTCTTTAAACGCCACACCCGCCGCTGCCAGATCGACATTCACTTTGTCCATTTCCTCTTGCGAGAGATGGGCCAGATTCGTATTCATTCTTTTCTCCTGAGTTCACGCCGAAAAAGGTACTAAGCCCGTCGCAGAAAGACAAGAGCACAGATGATCATACTCGACGCACACATTATACAGCGTTATCCTCGACCCTAAATACATAACGTAAAGGAATGACTAATATGGTCTTCACTGCCGCAGGCACCCGTCATGTTCTGCTTCTTGTCAGTATGCTGTTGACTACACCATTGGCCTTTGCTCATGCGCATTTAAAAACGCAGATCCCGGCCGCCAGTTCGCAAGCGACCACGAATGTAAAGGCGCTGACCCTCAACTTTTCTGAAGGGATTGAACCTGCATTCAGTGGCTTAACGCTTACGGATAGCAAGAAGCAGACCATCAGAACCGGCAAAGCCACCCATGATAAAGATAACGACACACAGCTTGTTGTCCCTCTGGAGCAAAGCCTGCAACCAGGGGTGTATAACGTTGACTGGCATGTCGTTTCGGTTGATGGTCACAAAACGCGTGGAACTTACTCCTTTACCGTGAAGTAACCCATGCTCAGTTCAGGTTATGTGGTGTTGCGTTTCATCCATTTCAGCGCTCTGATGCTGAGTTTCGGCGTAGCGTTTTATATCAATCGTCTGGCCCCTGCTGCTTTACAGAGCGTCATGGCCAGGGATTTCAGGACGCTGCAACGCATCTGCCTGGTATTAACCGCGCTGAGTGCGCTTCTGATGTACCCTCTGCAGGCTGGTATCATGGGGGACGGCTGGCAGGATGTCTGGCAGCCAGCAACGTGGTTCGCCTTAGCGGGCACCCGGTTCGGCGGTGTGTGGCTCTGGCAAATAGTCATTGCTGTTTTCACCCTGATCGTTGCAATGATGCGCCCTTGGCTGCAGCGAAACCTCATGCTGCTATGCGCCGCTCAGTTAGTGTTAATGGCAGGCGTCGGGCATGCCGCGATGCTGGATGGCCTGCCAGGCCTGCTGCAGCGCGCTAATCATGCGGTTCATTTACTCTGCGCCTCCATGTGGTTTGGAGGTCTGTTGCCAGTCATTTATTGTATGAGCCTTACGCAACGACGCTGGCAACATGAGTCGGTTTCAGCGCTGATGGGATTCTCCCGGTACGGCCATCTGGCGGTAGCAGGTGTATTGATAACGGGGGTAGTGAACACGATCTTTATTCAGGGCATCTCATGGCCCTGGAGCACTGACTGGGGGCGTATGCTGTTGATCAAAAGTGCGCTGGCCCTGCTAATGGTGGCAATTGCGTTAGTGAACAGGTATGTTCTGGTGCCGCGTCTGAGCCGGAAACCTTCGTCTGCGCAACAAACACTCATTTTTATGACATGGACTGAGGTAGTACTGGGCGCGCTGGTACTGGGCGCGGTAAGTCTGTTTGCTACCTGGGAACCCTTCTGAGACGGGGAAACGATGAAAAAGAATCTATTGATATTATTAATGGCCTTTTCTGCAGCAGCCTCTGCGGCACCATCAGTTATTACGGTGAGCCGTTTTGAGATGGGGAAAGACAACTGGGCATTTAACCGCGAAGAGGTGATGCTTACCTGTCGTCCGGGCAAGGCGTTGTATGTGATTAACCCGAGCACGCTGGTGCAATATCCGCTGAATGATATAGCCGAAGAACAGGTGAAAAGCGGTAAGACGACAGCACAACCAATCGCTGTCATTCAGGTCGATAATCCGGCCCGTGCGGGTGAAAAAATGAGCCTGGCGCCTTTTATTGCCCGAGCAGAGACGCTTTGTTAAAAAAACAATTCAACTTTTTGATTTACAATAAAAAACCGCAAGGCTTAATCAAGAAGTCTTGCGGTTTTAACATTTTTAAGCGTGACGATAACCTAATTTTTCAGCGTGCTTTTGCGGCAAACTGGAAAACCTGACGTCGTCATCTATTCTTAAAGTGCAAGGCGACTTAGCCTGCATTAATGCCAACTTTTAGCGCACGGCTCTCTCCCAAGAGCCATTTCCCTGGACCGAATACAGGAATCGTATTCGGTCTTTTTTTATATGTATGTTTTCTAACGTGTTTTTATCGCTTCCCTCGAAATTCCACGAAAATTACTCGAAAACTACATACTAGGGCTAAACCATAACATACTCCGCACCGCGAGCGTCCAGGTATTTTTTTGTCATAGCAATGTTTTTATATCCGAGTAATCGCTGCGCGAATTCTTCTCCACGCTCCTTTTAATACACTCTGGTGGCCAGACTCCTGATCTCATGATAAGGCGGCGGGTGTGGTCCGAACTGCTTTCCTTTACAGATAACGTGTTTTGCGGGGCAGGGATTATTCTTACATTAATAATGTGATCCTGTTTTTCCCCCATTTTATGTTTGGTTACCCGTTGTCATGGACGCCGTATATTGCTCAGGCAGTAATAATAATTGGAGTTACATATTTCATCTATTCAAAGTGGAGCCTATTTAAAAAGAAAGTTTTAATATTTTTGGCATCTTTATGTCTATTTTCATTCCTTTCGGTAGGTCTTTTGGCAATGAATCCTTCACTGTGGAATGCATTTCATTTTTTCATTGCTCCTCCAGGGTTATAAAACACTATAACCCGGCCTCTCAGGAAAGTGATCACTGATAAAATTTGTCAAGCATTACAGCAGGCATTCAATGAGTGCCTGTGATAATGCAAAAAAATTTTTGATATAACTGCTTTGGTGGGAGAATGGGATTCCACAAACAGGAGGTCTTATGCTTAAGGGTCTTGATGCGTTAAACGAATGGCTTAATCGTCCAACCTGGCATACGGGGCAAACCGATGATCTGGCAACATTTTTTCTGGCCATAAAAGAGATAATCAACCAGAACCCTTATATCTTGCTGCATGAATGTGTAATAGCTGCTTATATCAAAAACTCACAGTCTGGAAAGATGGATGCCAATGAACTTGAGCGGCTGGCAACAGAGTATTCGCAAAAGGCACTATTGATTTCTGAGTATGTAATGCTTACTACTGACTAAGTAATCATTTGGGTTGTACCAAGCCACTGGCATCCGCTGGTGGCTTTTATTGCCATCAAATACAGAAGTGCCTCACTGAGGGGCTTTAATAGTGAGCAGCGATAAAGAAGCCAAAAACTGATTGCCAGGGAGACTCTCTTAACAATCGCGGTGATTGATGGTGCCAGTTCGATGGCAAGGGACAGGGATAACTGAGTCTTCATAGAACCTGCTATTGATTGAGAAGAAGGACGATTCCTTGCTTCTGTAGTGAGCGCTTATTCCCGAATGTTGATTTTGAAGAGACCTGAATACAGTCTGCGGTTAACCCCACAACCGGAGTGACAGACACCGCAACCGGGTACGCGATTGTGGAAACGCAACCGACCAGAATCGAGCAGGGGGATACTCTGCTTATTGGAGGGAGCATTAGATTTCAGTTAGTACGACTGCATGGACAGGCGTTCGTCACGCCTGATGGTGACGTTTACGAGGGCGAGGGTATGGAGGGAACTCAGGTGATCGGTCTGGTCACGTTTTTTGTAGACCGGGCGGATGAGGACGGTTGCCCGGTTATTTGATGATTTATGTTATCGGTTCGATTAAGTTCGCCCCCTGATTCTTCACATTCCCGACCGCACGCGTGACGGCGTGCCAGATAAATTTGTCAGCCGTCACTGCGCCGTCGGCTGCTATCTCTTCCGCTGCCTTTCCGCCAATATCCTGCCGCATCCATGCCCGGGCTGCGTCCGGTGACAATACCAACGGTCTTCTGTCATGAATATCGACCAGCCCTTTATCAGCGGCTGCGGTCACAATCAAAAAACCCTCAGCTTCATCGCCTCGCTCAAACGGCGTACTGCCAATTGCAGCCATAAAAATTGGCTCACCGTCGGCACGATGGATGAAGTAGGGCTGTTTTTTATCACCTTCCTTCTTCCACTCGAACCAGCCATCTGCGAAACAGATCGCCCGGCCGTGCTGCCATAGTGGCTTAAACATTCTGCTGGTAGCCGCAGTTTCGACACGTGCATTTATTAATGCGGGCTTATCCCACCAGCCAGGCGCATATCCCCAGTGGACCGGGTCCAAATGCAGTAGTTCGTCGCGTTCACTCAGCAGCAATACTTTTGTGCCAGGGGCTGCGTTGTAACGATCAATGGGTTCGGGGTCATAGGCAATATCGCGATCGTTATCATCTGCCAGGTAGGCCAGGTATTCTTCACGCGTCTGCGCTTGAGCAAAACGTCCGCACATAGAACCTCCAGTTTATTTCTGCAAGTGTAGCTAGTGCTGCTGATCTGACGATCTAAATCAGATCACGAGATTACTCCGAGGGAGACTCAAAAAATAGCACAAGTGTTTGATCCTGAATGGATGCAATGATAAGCATTGGAGAGTGTTTTCAAGAGGTGTAGCGGTTTAACTTAATGATATTGAAAGAGATTTATAGGAAGCAACCTTGATAGGAATCGTAGCCGGTCTTTTTTATACGTCTGAACTGCAAGGTTTTCTATTTTCAACCCGGCAATGGTGCCAAACCTGCACACTAGACATACCACAATCTGGCCTGAAAACCTCCAGCGTTTTTTATTTTGTCCAACGGGTGGGGCTGGCGAACTGGCGAAGCACAATTTAACAAGAGACGGTGGTCGAAAAGGTGTGCTACTGTCGTATGCAATTTAAACAAAACTGAGGATAACGACATGAGCAAAGATGTTGTGGTAATACTCCCCGGTGGCAAGGTCGAACATCTTTCTGTTGATGATGACCTGAAGAAAGTCAGCTATCGAAACGATCAGCGATCCTTCCTGGATCTCCCGATTGAAACCTACGTGCTTGATGGGGAAGAATTCCTCATTGCAAAGTTTTCTGACCTGGTCAGCGCCCGTGAGACGGAACAGGCAATCAGGCAATTTTACTAATCCTTCCTGCTGCATCCGTTCCGGGTGCGGCTTTTAATGCTGCTTCAGTGTGGTGCCTGTGTGCGGGGCTATCCTCACTTTCAACAAACCGGTTTCACCCACCGACGTCTTTTTGGCAGACAGGCTTTTAACGTTACCCTCGCGCCGCAGACTGAACATAGTGCGCCATGTAAATGAGTTTTTTCAGGGCAAAACTGTGTAAAGAAAAAATGATTGCCGCCGCAAACCGGGCAAATGAATTTTAAATTTGAAATAGCCCCTCCGGGCCGTGGAATGGAATGAATACCCTAACATTAAATAGCGCCGCGTAACGATATATCCTGGAAGGCGAAGGCGGCCCAGAAATAAATGATGGTGGCAAGGCACCGTAACGTGCCTTATCAGTATTGCTTAGAAAAAATTATGCAGTGAGGACTGTATTTCATCGAGTAATTCAAAGCGTCGGCGATATTCTGCTCTTTTTTTACTGGCGATATCCTCCAGTGGCTTACGCGCCATCTGCATGGGTAAACGCCAGCGATATTTATCACTTTTGATACCCTCAATGGAGGCCCAGAATTCATCGTAACTGGCATGGAAATCCCGGCCTTTACTGAAACGGTATCGCCACGCACGAAAGACATGACCGTTATCACTCACGCCATACATTGCTTTAATATCGGTGCTGGCACACATCTGCCATAACGCTTCAAGAAGTAAACGCTTGGGGAATATACCGTGGCAGGCTTTGGTCGCAATTTTAATGGCCTCATGAGAAACATTTTTGCGTGGTCCCTGCAGCCCGCCAATCATTAACGTGCGAATACCTTTTTCAACCGTCACGCTGAACGTCACGCTTGCCAGCAGCGCATCGTTACCGTCATAAAGCCACAGCGTGCTTTCACCTTCACGCTCTGCTTTGTGCGCCCCTGAGGCACATACGTAAAAATGGGCTTCATTGCGCCCCGTAAACTGCAGGATTTGCTGTGGCGCTGTTGCCGTCAGCGCGTCTGCAGCCCGGGCAGAGAGTTGCGAATCAAGCCATGCATAATGGCTCACAATCGCATCGGCGCGGCGCGAAGCATTCAGACCCAGAGTCAGATACTGACGGTGAGATTTACTCGGAAGGGTAACCTGCGCATGAAGCATCTCTTCAAAATTGGGGCGCTGTGCCAGTGCGCTGAGCATCCTGACGGTCGAGGGCCAGAACAGCAGTGAGCGCAATAAAAACTTAAAACGATACTCTCGCTTACGCCAGATAGGCCCAGGAATTAAACGACCGGTAACCAGTTCACTGATAATTTGTCTGCGGGTTGATGGCAGCGTTTTTGTTTGCAGACTGATATTTGACACGATAAGCACCTCTCAATGTTTCAAATACCATTCTAAAGAGTGAAGAATTATAAACTGAAGCGGTGCTGACTTTTATTTCCGGTTCGTTTAGGGGAGATTGAGGTTAATCGCATGTTTTTTAATAAACAGGCACAGTCAAGACCTCTCTCTATACTAAATATCAGGGGGAGAGAAATATGTATCTGCGTATCGACGGTAAAAGATGGCGTTATATCTGGATTGTGGGTGATGTGCACGGATGCCTGAGGCAACTGACTGAGCAATTACGCGAGCAGCACTTCGATCCCTGGCAGGATTTGTTAATTGCTGTGGGCGATCTCATCGACCGTGGTCCGGAGAGCCTCGCATGTCTGGAATTAATAAAAAAACCCTGGTTCAGAACCGTGCGCGGCAACCATGAACAGATGGCGATGGAGGCACTTCAGAAAGGTGATGAAACCTTATGGCTTTTGAATGGTGGCAGTTGGTTTACAACGTTAAGTTCCGGGCATAAACAGCAGGCTGAGGCGCTCCTGCTCGACAGCGCATCGTGGCCGCTTATTATTGAACTGCATAGCCAGAGCGGCACTCATATTATTGCCCATGCTGACTACCCGGCACCACGTTATAAATGGCAACAGACAATCAACGAAGCGGCGGTATTGTGGAACCGGGAGCGGCTAACCCGGCATCTCGCCGGCAAGGGGGAGTTTATCTATGGTGCCGAACACTTCTGGTTCGGCCATACGCCGCTGAAACAGCGGCTTGATGTGGAAAACCAGCACTATATCGACACCGGAGCCGTATTTGGCGGCGCGCTGACGCTGGTGCGCGTGCAGTAGTTAAAAATCACTGTATTCCTGTGCGGGTTGCCAGAAACCATCAATGAAATCTTCAACCGGAAAGCATCCACCATAGCGCAGACGTTGAACGTCCATTGCCACCATGCACTGCTTCTCAGTGTTGAACACATCAACGACGATTTCGTCGCATCCACCATCCAGATAGCAAACAAAAAGAACCAGCGCGAACATTACATCCTCAGACCATGACAACCTGGACTAAGTGTAGGGGATGAACGGTGACAGGGGAAATGAAGCGGGTAAATAACCCGTCTTACGGACGGGTTCCCGATGAATCAGGCAAGGCGCATGATCCAGGTGTCAGATTGTTGATCGTAATGCTCGCGGTACAGTACAAAATGTTCGCCGTCAAGGATCGCCGGAATGCTGGTATCCGCGTCCCAGGCATCAAGTTGCATACAAAGATCCGGGTCGGATGAGCAGGGGATGCGCAAAGTACGTTCACCCTGAGTTTCGCCCTGCAACTCGGCATCATCGATTTCAAATGCGCCAATACGCACGCTGGTCTTCGTCATAATGCTCTCCGTTGATGGAAAAATGTGGTACGACCAGTAAAGCCGTCCACTTTTTAGCCTGGTACAACAAATGACAAGATGCCAGTCGAATCGTGCGTTTTTTCTACGACTCATCCGGGGCGGCAAACAAACGACCATCGCGTACCAGTTCACGCGGATAGCTGTTTTTAAGCCGGGAACCGATTTTTTTCGCCAGCCCCAAAGGCTGATGCTGATAGGTTACGAGCACGTCATCCTGCGCCAAAGCCGCGTGTGGATAGAGATCGCGCCCACGGTACCACTCCTGCGCTTCCGTGAGCGATAGCTCAAAGGCTGAAGGATGAGTGACATCGGCCAGCGCAACAATGGCCTCGTGCTGCCAGCGAAAACCTTTATTATGGGTTTCGGCAAGTTTCAGGCCGATACGTGAAAAACGGACTTTTCCGAGCAGAGCATCGATGGCTTTCGGGAATAACCAAATCTCTTTATCGCGTTGCCAGAGCTGTAATTCGTCCTCCCAGCGAAGGCCAACAGCGGCAGCGGCGGCTATCATCTGGCTGGATTCACGCGGTTTTACGCGAGTAAACGGAAAGTTACCCACTTTGTACTGCGGCGTGGGAAGCGGGGTGACAGCGGCGCGTTTACGTAGCTGGGCAACAAAAAAACCTTCGCAGTCATAGGTTTGAGGAAAGACATGCAGAAAGCCTTCAGCGGTTAATGCTTTCCCGGCTCCGCAAAACAGGTCCCCCAGCGGCACAAACTCGACTGCGTCAGGATACTGCTGCAAAAGCCAGTGGCAGACAGCTTCGTTCTCGTCCCGGTTCAGAGTGCAGGTTGAGTAGACTAAGGTTCCACCAGGGCGTAGCGCGTGAAAAGCACTGTCGATAAGTTCCCGTTGCGTGGCAGCAATCTCAAGATTACTGGCATGAGACCAGTTTTTCAGGGCATCCGGATCTTTGCGCACTACACCTTCGCCGGAGCAGGGAGCATCGAGCAGAATGGCGTCAAAAGCCTCGGGCAACGCCGGGCCAAAGACGCGGCCATCAAAATGGGTCAGGGCAACGTTAGTAATCCCACAGCGGCTGATGTTAGCGTGCAATACCTTCACACGACTGGCAGAGTATTCATTGGCCAGAATCACGCCGCTATTACCCATGCGCGCTGCAATCTGGGTGGTTTTTGATCCTGGTGCTGCGGCAACGTCCATGACCCGCTCCGGCAGTTCGCCATCGGCGAATAGCGCGCTTACCGGCAGCATGGAACTGGCTTCCTGAATGTAGAACAGCCCGCTGAGATGTTCTGCGGTACTGCCTAAGGGCAGGGCGTCCTCATCTTCCCGCTCGATCCAGAAGCCCTCGTCGCACCAGGGAACCGGCGTAAGGTGCCACTGGTAAGGGGCAACAAGCGCCAGAAAGCGCTCAACAGAAATTTTGAGAGTATTGACACGAATACTCCGACGCAACGGGCGCTGGCAGGCAGCGATAAAGTCGTCAAAGGAGAGGCTGGCAGGCATGGCGTCACGCATTTGAGCCAGGAAGTCATCAGGGAGATATACAGCGTTTTGAGCCACGAGGAATACCACAGGAATCGAAGAGGCGCGCAGTGTAACACACTCGCTCCGGCGCAGGCACGCCGGAGCAAAGCGTTAATTAGCGGGGCAGTGCGGTCCCCCACTGCCGCCACTCTTTCGGTTCGCTTTCCTGCAACAGGAAGTGTTTGTCCGGTTGCGCTTTTGGCGCAAGCGGCACGCCAGGCGGAGTAGCAAAGGCCACGCCACCGCGAATGAACTGGTTGAAGGTGCCGGTTTTAACCACGCCGCCTGTCAGACCAAAGTCCAGGGAATAACCTGACGCCAGCCAGAAGACGGAGTTGTTTCTCACCAGATGCTGATACCGCTTGCTGATGCGTAAACCGACCATCACTCTGTCAGACATGGAACCAAGCATTAACCCCGTCACGGTGCCAACCTCAATACCTCTGAAAAGCACCGGCGTGCCGATGTTCAGTGAACCAGCTTCAGGTGCCTCAACCACGATATTCAGGCCATCGAGATAACGTGAGTCAGTGATTGTCGCCTCCTGAATCTCAAACTCTCTGCGCGTCTCGCCATGACCGGGTTCGACATTGATATAGGGTTGCAAAATCGTATCAAGATTTTCGACGCCCGCAGCGGAGATTTGCGGTGTGACCACCGAGAAACGGGTGCCGTTACGGGCAAATTTCTGCACATACTCCGGATACAGCACGGCGGTTGCCTCTATTTCGCTCCGGTCGGTAATGAGCTGCAGATTAGAGATCTGCCCGATATCAATACCCAGATAACGAATCGGCATCCCGGCTGCGAGCTTGCCGGCATCGAAGGCATGCAGGGTTATCTGGCTACCTACCGCACGCGCCGTGGTTTCGGAGGCATAAAGAATACGCTTGTCGCCTTTGCGCGCACTGGCGCCGGCACCGCTAAGGTTATCGAAGCTGATGGCGCCTTTGATGGCGCGCGACAGCGGCGATGCCTGCACGGTCAGACCGCTACCGTTGAGCTGTACTTTCGCTCCCCCTTCAGCCCAGAACACACTGTTGTTGGTCAACAGTGAGCGATACTCGGGTTTGATATGAACTTCAATATCGAAGGCATTTGCGCGAGGGCGAACGGTAATGATTTCGCCGACCTGAAACTTACGATAAAGCACAACAGAACCGGCCTGAACATCAGGCAGCGTATCGGCGGTCAGCGTGAGGGTCGTGGTCGGCAGATCGCTGAGGCTGTTTTCCAGAGCCTTATCGAGATTAGCGAAGAGCGGGTAGTCAGGCTTCATATCGCCTTTGGTGCCAGGCAATATACGAATACCCCCGCTGAGCCACTCATTCGCGCTGGCGGCTAGAAACTCAACGCCGTCCAGGCCTACTTTGACGTCGACCCGGCTGTTTACCACAAACTTACTGTCACCCTTCACCAGGTCGCGATACTGCGGGTCGATGGCGATAGCAAAGGAGACGCCTTTGTTGGTGAGATCGCGATCAAGTACCTGACCTACCTGTACGCCATGCAACACCAGAGGTTGCCCGGCATCGATACCATAACTTTCGGGGGCCTTAAGCGTCAGGGTTACGACGCCTGGTTCCTGTAACAGCGTTTTATCCGAAGGCAACACCACAAAATGATTTCGCGGCTGGCCTTCGCCTGGCACCAGTTCCAGCGTGGTACCCGTCAGGAGTGAACTGACGCTGGCATTGTTTAACGAAAGTTTAGGGCTGCGCATTTCGATTCGCGTATTGTCGCGAAGCAGATTAACAATGCCCGGATCGACCGTCATCTCACCGGTAACGGTGCCGCCCGGGTCGAGGTTGATTTTGGTCAGCTCACCCACTTCCAGCCCCTGGTACATTAGCGCGGTAGAGCCTGCCTTAAGGCCTTTCCCGTCGGGTAAATCCAGCTTAACCAGCACCCCGCGCTGACTATGGGCGAGGTCTTCATAGAGGCCAAATTCATCATCCTGATCGGCATGGGCAGAGCCTTCCGGGGAGTCAAATGCAATAGCGCCATTGACCAGTGCCGCTAGGCTTTCAAGTTTTACTTTCGCTCCGCTCAGGCTCAGATCAGCATCCACACCGGAGACGTTCCAGAAACGGCTCCCTTTTTTGATAAGGTTGGTAAAGCGTCTTTCGATAAGTACATCAATGGTCACGCCCTGTTTATTGGCATTAATCGAGTAATCGTAAACGCGACCGACCGGGATTTTGCGAAAATAAACCAGCGACCCGCTGTTAAGGGAACCGAGATCGGGAGCATGAAGGTGAATCATTAACTCGCCGTTATTGAGCCGATATTTGGGCTGGGTATCCAGCGCAACAAAATGCTCCTGCGGTTCACCTTTGCCTGGCATCATGCCGATGTAGTTGCCGCCGACCAGCGCATCCAGCCCGGAAACGCCAGCCAGTGAGGCTTTTGGCGTGACCAGCCAGAACTGCGTTTCATTACGCAACGCATCTTTCATATTGGATTTAATGCTGGCGCGTACCTCGATCTTTTTCAGATCTTCGCTCAGGCGAATGTCCTCAACTGTACCCACTTCCACACCCTGATAGCGAACGGGCGTGCGGCCAACAACGATCCCGTCTGCCGACATAAAATCGATTGTGATGGTATTGCCGCGATCTTCATAACTGTTCCAGATGAGCCAGCCGGCAATGAGCAGTGCAAGAACCGGCAGAATCCAGAAAGGCGAAATGCGACGTTTGGTTTTAATGCGCGCTTCTGTCGGCGAAGCGGGGGTTTCCTGACTCATGTGCATCCCAAAGTAAGCGGCTGTCCAGCCATTCCACAGCAAGAATAGTCAATATTACCGCTGCGCCGAAGTAAAACGCAGCGGGTCCCATAGTAAATGCAAGCAATTGATCGCGATTAATCAGTGACATCGTTAGCGAGATGACGAACAAATCAAGCATGGACCAGCGACCAATCCATGTGACGATACGTAACATGGTGAGGCGCGCGCGCAACCCCTCCTCAAACTTAAAGTGGATGCTAAGCAGCAGTGTAATCATCACAATAACTTTGGTAAATGGCACCAGAATACTGGCGATAAATACCACGGCAGCGACGGCGATATTGCTTTCGGCAAGCGAGATAATGCCCGACATAATCGTGTCCTGTTGACGGGCACCGTTTATATAAATCACGGATATGGGCAACAGGTTGGCCGGAAAGAGAAAAATCATCGAGGCGATGAGTGCAGCCCAGCTTTTTTGCACACTTTGACGGCGGCGAACGCGTAAAGGAATGTGGCAGCGGGGACAACGGCCTCGCGGGTCGGGAAAGCCGGTAAAATGGCATCCCAGGCAGACCCGTAGTTTCTCATCAGGGCGCCGGGCGGGACGCTGGGGATAGAAACGCTCCCAAAGTTGCTCAACGTTAAGGTGAATAATGGTCATGATGCTGAGAATGACCAGCGCGATGAACGCAATCAGACCGATGCCAGGACGCAGGTAAGCGTAATCCTGCACTTTAATGGAGGCGACACCGATGCCGACGAGGTAGATATCCAGCATGACCCACTCTTTCAGCTTCTCCAGCATGAGTAAAATGGGTCTAAGATTCATGCCGAGAATGTTTCCCAGCCATAGATAGGCAATCGCCGCGACCAGAATGAGCGGGGCGCCTACTGCACAAAACAGCACCATAGCTGCGGTTAAGGGGTCGCCCTGGGCTACAATTTGCCAAATGCCTTGCAGCACGTCTGCGTCAATACGCACGCCAAGCAAATAGAGATGTAGCAGTGGTTCGCTCCATGCAAAGGGCATTAATAGCAGCATGGTGATCGCCATGGCGGCCAGACGAGTCAATGACCAGTCCCGCCCGTCACGGATTTTGGCGTCACAGCGCGGGCAAAAGGCGCTTTGGTGCGATTTCATCACCGGCAATGCAAAAAGCGTATCGCATTGCGGGCATCGCTGATAGTGTGCGCGTGGCAATGGGTCGCCAATGGCATGGACGGCCATCTTTTTAGCAGGCGTTATCTGTCGGTTTTTAAGGGCCATTGCAAGCAAATGATAAATTCAGGAATGCTACTATCTTAACTCATGATTGGAACTTCTTGAGCATCAACGCATTTAATGCTTATTTTAATAGGCTATGCAGTAAGACATCGCAAGACTTAAAGTGACTGGAAAATGAACAAAACAGAATTTTACGCGGATTTAAACCGTGATTTTCAGGCGTTAATGGCAGGAGAAACCAGTTTTCTGGCTACTCTGGCGAACACCAGCGCATTGCTGTTTGAGCGCTTGAGTGGCGTAAATTGGGCAGGATTTTACCTTCTTGAAGGCGATACGCTTGTTCTCGGGCCGTTTCAGGGCAAGCTGGCCTGCGTGCGTATCCCGGTTGGTCGGGGTGTATGTGGTACGGCAGTTGCGCAAAACCAGGTGCAGCGTGTGGAAGATGTGCATCAGTTTGATGGTCATATCGCCTGCGATGCCGCCAGTAATTCCGAAATCGTTTTACCAATTACGGTGAATAATAGAATTATTGGCGTACTGGATATCGACAGCGTTGAATATTCTCGTTTTACTCATGAGGATGAAAGTGGTTTACGTGAGCTGGTTTCACACCTTCAAAACGTTCTCGAAAACACCGATCACAAAAAATTCTTTACGGACGTCGCAGGATAATCAACGGATAACGTAGCAATTACTGATAGCGTCATTATAATGACGCCTGTTCATGCCTGCGCTTGTTGGCAACGTCCGTTGTAATCAGGAAATTTCATGGAAAATCAACCTAAGTTGAATAGCAGTAAAGAAGTTATCGCGTTTCTGGCCGAACGTTTTCCTCACTGTTTCAGTGCAGAAGGCGAAGCGCGTCCCCTGAAAATTGGTATTTTTCAGGACCTTGTTGAACGTGTTGAAGGTGAGATGAGCCTCAGCAAAACTCAGCTTCGTTCAGCCTTACGCCTTTATACATCAAGCTGGCGCTATCTCTACGGTATCAAAGCTGGCGCGATCCGTGTTGATCTCGACGGTAATGACTGTGGTGCGCTGGATGAGCAACATGTCGAACATGCGCGTAAGCAGCTTGAAGAAGCGAAGGCTCGTGTTCAGGCACAGCGCGCAGAACAACAAGCGAAAAAACGTGAAGCTGCTGCTGCCGCCGGAGAGACAGAAGAAGCGCCGCGCCGTGAGCGTAAACCGCGTCCAGCGCCCCGTCGTAAAGAGGGTGGTGAGCAAAAAGCGCGCGCTGATAAACCTGCAGCAAAACCCCAACGCGCACCTAAAGAAGAGCGTCACACTCCAGTTTCAGACTTATCTGTACTGAGCGTAGGCCAGAGCCTGAAGGTAAAAGCGGGTAATAATGCGATGGACGCTACCGTAACGGAAATCACCAAAGATGGCGTTCGCGTACAGCTTACTTCGGGTATGTCGATGATTGTACGCGCAGAACATTTGATGTTCTGAAACGGAGGCCTGGCCTGGCATGAACACTTTGTTTAAGCGCACCGCGTTGGCTGGCCTGTTGTTAATAACAGGCCAGGTATTCGCAGCAGAAGATATTACGCGTGCCGATCAGATTCCCGTATTAAAGGAAGAGACGCAGCACGCCACGGTCAGCGAACGGGTAACGTCACGTTTTACGCGTTCGCATTACCGCCAGTTCGATTTGGATCAGGCTTTTTCGGCCAAAATATTCGCCCGCTATTTGAATCTTCTCGATTACAGTCACAATGTGCTGTTAGCCAGCGATGTTGAACAGTTTGCGCAGAAAAAAACGCTGCTTGGTGACGAGTTGCGTAGCGGAAAACTGGATGTCTTTTACGATCTTTATAATCTTGCTCAAAAACGCCGTTTTGAACGTTACCAGTACGCGCTAAAAGTGCTGGAGCGGCCAATGGATTTCTCGGGTAATGATGTTTTTAACCTTGACCGCAGTAAAGCGCCCTGGCCAAAAGATGAGGCTGAGCTGAATGCGTTATGGGACAGCAAGGTTAAATACGATCAGTTAAGCCTTAAGTTAACAGGCAAGAACGATCAGGAAATACGTGAAACCCTGACTCGTCGCTATAAATTTGCGATTCGTCGTCTGGCACAAACCAACAGTGAAGATGTGTTTTCGCTGGCAATGACTTCATTTGCCCGTGAAATCGATCCGCATACTAACTACTTATCGCCGCGTAATACCGAACAGTTCAACACCGAGATGAGTCTGTCTCTGGAGGGGATTGGGGCGGTGCTGCAAATGGATGATGACTATACCGTCATCAATTCCATGGTTGCTGGTGGACCAGCCGCGAAGAGCAAAGCGATAAGCGTTGGCGACCGTATCGTGGGTGTGGGTCAGACAGGGCAAAACATGGTTGATGTGATCGGCTGGCGTCTTGATGACGTCGTTGCTCTCATCAAAGGGCCTAAAGGCAGCAAAGTACGTCTGGAGATCCTGCCTGCAGGAAAAGGGACCAAAACGCGCACCATTACCCTGACACGTGAACGTATTCGTCTGGAAGACCGCGCGGTTAAAATGTCCGTGAAAACCGTCGGTAAAGAGAAAGTTGGCGTACTCGATATTCCTGGCTTCTATGTCGGGCTGACTGACGACGTGAAAGTTCAGTTGCAGAAACTGGAAAAACAGAACGTAAGCAGCGTTGTGATTGACCTGCGTACCAACGGTGGTGGTGCGCTGACAGAGGCGGTTTCACTGTCGGGTCTGTTCATCCCTTCCGGTCCGGTCGTTCAGGTGCGTGATAACAACGGCAAAGTGCGCGAAGACAGCGACACTGATGGCGTGGTGTATTACAAAGGGCCGCTGGTCGTGCTGGTTGATCGCTTCAGTGCTTCTGCTTCAGAAATCTTCGCCGCTGCAATGCAGGATTATGGTCGGGCGCTGGTGGTAGGCGAGCCTACCTTCGGCAAAGGTACAGTACAGCAGTATCGTTCTCTGAATCGTATTTACGATCAGATGCTTCGACCTGAATGGCCAGCGCTGGGCTCCGTGCAGTACACGATTCAGAAGTTCTATCGCGTCAACGGCGGCAGTACGCAGCGTAAGGGTGTTACACCGGATATCATCATGCCGACGGGAACGCAGGAGACCGAAACGGGTGAGAAATTCGAAGACAACGCTCTGCCGTGGGACAGCATTAATGCAGCCAGCTTTACCCGCTCGGGTGATATGAAGCCGTTTGGACCCGCATTGCTGAAAAAACATGATGAACGTATCGCTAAAGATCCTGAGTTCCAGTACATCCTGAAGGACATTGCACGCTTCGATGCGCTGAAAGATAAACGTAATCAGGTCTCTTTGAACCTTGCACAGCGTGAGAAAGAGAATGCCGAAGACGATGCTATTCGTCTGGCGCGTCTTAACGATCGCTTCAAGCGCGAAGGTAAGCCGTCGCTGAAAAAACTGGACGACCTGCCGAAAGATTACAAAGAGCCAGATCCTTATCTTGATGAGACGGTTCACATCGCGATTGATCTCGCCGCGATGGAAAAAGATAACCCGGCAGCTCAGCCGGCCCCCGCGAAATAACTCCTTCCCAGGCACAAGAAATTGTGCCTGTTTTTTTAACAACAACAGCATCGCGTAAGCATGATGCTACAAAATGTAAAGTTGTGTCTTTCTGGTCACTTACGGCATTCTGATGCTTGAAAATAGCGTTATTACCCATACGATGTGGGTAATCGCATAGTGCGTTTTGTTAAACAGAGGTTAAAAGAAAATTATGATGCGAATCGCGCTCTTCCTGTTAACTAACCTGGCCGTGATGTTGGTGTTCGGCCTGGTGCTCAGTTTGACGGGTATTCGGTCGAGCAGCGTGCAGGGACTGCTGATAATGGCACTGCTGTTTGGTTTTGGCGGTTCGTTCATTTCGCTACTGATGTCGAAATGGATGGCGCTCAAATCGGTTGGCGGTGAAGTTATCGAACAACCACGCAATGATATGGAGCGCTGGCTGATGGATACCGTCGCTAACCAGTCCCGTCAGGCGGGCATTGCTATGCCACAGGTGGCTATCTACCATGCGCCTGATATCAATGCTTTCGCTACCGGCGCGCGGCGCGATGCATCCTTAGTCGCCGTAAGCACCGGGCTGCTGCAGAACATGAGTCGTGACGAGGCGGAAGCGGTTATCGCTCATGAGATCAGCCATATAGCCAATGGTGACATGGTCACCATGACGCTGATTCAGGGCGTGGTTAACACCTTTGTCATTTTCATCTCCCGCATCCTGGCGCAGATTGCAGCAGGCTTCATGGGGGGGAACCGCGATGAAGGTGAAGAGAGCAACGGTAATCCACTCATCTATTTTGTAGTCGCGACCGTGCTTGAGCTGGTATTCGGTATTCTGGCCAGCATTATTACCATGTGGTTCTCGCGTCACCGCGAATTCCATGCGGATGCCGGTTCTGCGAAACTTGTGGGTCGTGAGAAAATGATTGCTGCGCTGCAGCGATTAAAAACCAGTTACGAACCTCAGGAAGCGAGCACCATGATGGCCTTCTGCATCAATGGTAAATCTAAATCCCTGAGTGAGCTCTTTATGACTCACCCGCCACTGGATAAACGTATCGAAGCACTGCGTAGCGGTGAGTATCTGAAATAAGCGATGAGCAGGCTAAAAAAGCGCGTCTTTGACGCGCTTTTTTTTATACCCCACAACAGGCAGCAACACGTTTTTTAAGCGCCACTCATTCAAAGGCAGTGTGTTAAGCACTAATTCATCCTCTTACTGTCGGGTGAAAGGGCAAACCACGATTCCGGTTTTATATCGCAGATTTGTTACGAAGTCGGTAATCGTGCATTGCGACCGACTGGTGAGAAATTTATAATAAAAACCTATTCTAATTTTTATAAAACACTGGCGATGAGGTGAGTAATGGCAATCGCAGATTTGGATAAGCAGCCGGATTCTGTTTCTTCTGTATTAAAGGTATTTGGCATTCTGCAGGCGCTGGGCGAGGAACGCGAAATCGGCATCACCGAGCTGTCGCAGCGCGTTATGATGTCTAAAAGCACCGTTTATCGCTTTTTGCAGACGATGAAATCACTGGGATATGTCGCCCAGGAAGGTGAGTCTGAAAAGTATTCATTAACGCTTAAACTCTTCGAACTGGGCGCGCGGGCGCTGCAAAATGTGGATTTAATTCGCAGTGCGGACATCCAGATGCGTGAGCTTTCTCGTCTGACTAAAGAAACCATCCACCTGGGTGCGCTGGATGAAGACAGCATTGTCTACATCCATAAAATTGACTCTATGTATAACCTGCGCATGTACTCCAGAATTGGACGTCGTAACCCGCTTTACAGTACCGCGATTGGTAAAGTGCTTTTAGCCTGGCGTGAGCGTGATGAAGTGCGGCAAATCCTTGAAGGCGTGGAGTATAAACGTAGCACAGAGCGCACCATCACCAGCACTGAAGCGCTGCTGAGTATGCTTGATGTGGTTCGGGAGCAGGGCTATGGTGAAGATAACGAAGAACAGGAAGAGGGGTTGCGTTGCATCGGCGTCCCTGTTTTTGACCGTTTTGGCGTTGTCATTGCCGGTCTGAGTATTTCGTTCCCGACCCTGCGATTTTCCGAAGAGCGCCTGCATGAGTATGTTGAAATGCTTCATCAGGCAGCCCGCAAAATTTCAGAACAGATGGGTTACACGGCTTATCCCTTTTAATAGACAGGCGCCGCATATTTGCGGCGCTTTCTTAACCGTTATCGACGACTATTTCACTTTTTCGAAGAATCGGGCACTGAGTCAAACCGATGATCCCGCTGGATGAGTGCACATATTGCGCTGTACTCACGCCTCTCGCCGTCAGGTACTTGCACTGTAAACCCAGCCCCGCAGCATTTTCACTGCTGCCGATAAGCACACCGTAGCCGCTCAGTAAAATACCGACCCATACCAGCGCGAGTAAAATAATTGTACGAATAAGTGTTCGCATCGCTCTTCCTTGCTTGAAAATATTCTCTGGAAGGCTACCGTAATCACGGTGAGCCGCAAGTTGAGCATTCCTAAAAATCAACCTTACAGAGTTAGTCGCGGTTTAAGGTTGTCATGCTAACGTTATGACATTCGGGTAAGTATCGGAGAGTGGAGTGAGAAAATTTAGATGGCTGTTGCTGGTTGCCGTGCTGGCAATCTGCCTGCTGCTCTGGACTCAAACGCTAAATGTGATGTGCGATGAAGGTGTTCAGTTTTACAGCGGTATTTGCGTCATAAATAAATTTATCCCCTGGTAACTGCTTTTTTTCGTGAAGCGATACCCTTCTTTACCGCCAGTGGTAGAATACTGCGTTTTGGTTGAGGTGGTGAAATGAACGAAGTGATAAATTCTGGAGCGCTTAATTTTTCGGCGTTGATGGTTTCAGTAGTGGTATTGCTGGTCGGCCTGGTATTGTGGTTCTTCATTAACCGTGCCAGCTCGCGCACCAATGAGCACATTGAGCTGCTGGAAGCGATGCTCGATCAGCAAAAACGTCAGACTGCACTGTTACGTCGCTTATGTGAAGCGAATGAACCAGAGAAAGAGCAGCCCGTTGAGCAGCCTGGCAGCGCTAAAAGTAAAGACGATGAGTTCATTCGTCTGGTTGCCGAGCGCTGATTAGCCGAACAGTTGCTGATAAGGGGAGTGACATGGCACATAAAAATCCCTGGTTTAATGCTTCACTCCCTCATCATACTTCCGACGGCTTCAAGAACATGCGTCCCGGCGGCCATAAACCGGGTGACGTTAAGCGCTGGCGAAGGGAGCGTAAAGCCGCAGGACTTCCGCTGCCCCCCGCCGGTGGTTATGAGCAGTTTACTGCACGCTGGTGGCAGAAGGCGGAACTCGATCCCTTAGCAACAGAGGATAAAATCTGGTGGTTGGGTCACTCCACGATCCTTTTGCAGATACAAAACCGGTTTATTCTGACAGATCCTGTCTTATCGCAGCGCGCCTCACCGCTTTCCTTTGCTGGCCCCTTACGGCGTACGCCGCCAGCGTTGTCCGTCGACGAACTTCACTCCCTTGACGCTATTGTCATTTCACACAACCATTACGATCATCTGGATGATAAAACGATTCGGCAGCTGGTTGCGCGCTTTCCTGAGGTAACGATATTTGCCCCGCTTGGCCTGGGTAAATGGCTACAGCGTCGTGGGGCGAGGCAGGTGGTTGAACGTGACTGGTGGGAAGCGGAAACCTTTCATGGAATGACGTTTACAGCTGTACCTGCCCGGCACTGGAGTATGAGAACATTTTGGGATCGTAATGCATCGTTGTGGTGCGGCTGGGTTATTGAGCATTGCGGTCAGCGTTTTTGGTTTCCTGGCGACACCGGATACTCGTCCGATTTGCTACAAATCCCGCAGCGACTGGGGGACATTACTCTTGCTGCTTTGCCCATTGGGGCCTACGCGCCGCGCTGGTTTATGGCTTCTAATCATATGGATCCGCAGCAAGCTGTACATTTGTGGCGTCAACTTGGGCAACCCCGCGCATTTCCCATTCACTGGGGAGTATTTGAACTCGCGGATGAATCTTTAGATGAACCTGTAAACGAATTGCAAAACGCATTAAACGAAACGGTGACAGGGTTCTCAAATTTCAACATTCTCAAAATTGGTCAATATTTGACTTTGCAAGGTTAAAGCAGCACTTATTGATACTATTTTTTTATTTCTAATAATTAAAAGGTTGTTAATACCGTCGAAACGTTTTTATTGCCTTTTTATGAGGCGTTGTCATCAAGCATTCATTATTTTGGTGCAGTGGCTGAATTATTTGCACAAGAATTACTCGATAGTTAACAGTTGCATTTGGTTTACTACTGTTCAAGAAGTTCGCACACTTAACTCATCAGTATTAATGATAAAGCCACGCTTAAATCATACGAATGATATACGCTATATTTGAATAAATTTAAGTGCTTACATAGACTAACCTGACATGTTGCGCTATGGTTAGTTCGTGTGTTTTTTGCATACAGTGTGATGGAATCTGCTGAATCATTTAGCGTATAAGGTATTGCTTAAATGTGCATTACTTGGGCGAATACCCGTTAATTTGTGCGACGGATCCAGACATGTTTAAAAATGGCTTGCCATAATTAACGTTGTATGTGATAACACGTTTAGGGTCAAACGAGGTACAGTTCTGTTTATGTGTGGCATTTTCAGTAAAGAAGTCCTGAGTAAACACGTTTTCGTTGAATACCGCTTCTCTGCCGAACCTTATATTAGTGCCTCAAGCAGTAATGTCTCAGTTTTATCTCAGTGAATGCCTGCGGGCAAAGTATATACATTAAGGAATATTGCAAATGGCAAAGATTAAAGGTCAAGTGAAGTGGTTCAACGAGTCTAAAGGCTTCGGTTTCATTACTCCTGCTGATGGCAGCAAAGACGTGTTCGTACACTTCTCTGCAATTCAGGGTAATGGCTTCAAAACCCTGGCTGAAGGTCAGAACGTTGAGTTTGAAATTCAGGATGGCCAGAAAGGCCCGGCTGCTGTAAACGTAACAGCCATCTGATTTCAAAACCACTGATCCTGAAACGCCAGCGGCGTATCAATGTCAGCGGAAAGCCTCGCACTTGTGCGGGGCTTTTTAATTTCTGCTCCGCATTCCCCGCGGGCAGGAATGGCGGTACACTTTGGCCCTTTTTCGAGTTCCGGAGTTGTTATGCCCTTCAGTTGCCCACTCTGCCACGCGCCTTTGCATCGTTCAGTAAACAGTTTTTCCTGCGTAAACCGCCATCAGTTTGATATTGCAAAAGAAGGGTATGTAAATTTACTGCCTGTACAGCATAAGCGTTCCCGCGATCCGGGCGACAGCGCAGAAATGATGCAGGCCAGGCGTGCTTTTCTTGATGCCGGCCATTATCAGCCACTCCGTGACGCCATCGCAGCAAAGCTTGATAAATTTCTGCCGGAGTGCGCGGAAGCTTTACTCGATATCGGCTGCGGGGAAGGGTACTACACCCGTGCTTTTGCGAGTGTGGCGGCCAGCAGAGGGGCGAAAATGGTTGGGCTTGACGTCTCAAAGGCTGCTATTCGCGCGGCGGCAAAACGTTATCCCGAAGCAATGTTCTGTGTGGCTTCCAGCCATCGTCTTCCCTTTAAGGAAAGCAGCATTGATGCGGTAGTAAGGATTTATGCGCCCTGTAAAGCAGAAGAGTTAAAACGGGTTGTCAAACCAGAAGGTATTATC
Organism: Yokenella regensburgei; assembly: GCF_051486985.1. GTDB lineage: Bacteria > Pseudomonadota > Gammaproteobacteria > Enterobacterales > Enterobacteriaceae > CBFFRJ01. The sequence continues at coordinate 64,651 of NZ_JAHVDV010000007.1, read as the reverse complement.
ATCACTGCCTCGCCGGGACCCCGACATTTGTTAGCATTGAAGGGCCTGATTTATCAGGAAGTACAGTTACATGCTCCGGATGCGGGCGAGATTGAAGGTTTTGAGGTTATTGAACAGCAGTCAATTGCCTACGAGATGAGCCTCACCGGAAAAGAAGCCGTGGCATTACTGCAAATGACGCCTTTTGCCTGGCGTGCCAGACCAGAGGTGTGGGAGGCACTGGCTGGTAAAGCGCAGTTTACCTGCGAAACGGATTTTACCGTGCACTGCCTCAGACGTGTTGATTAAGGGGCGAAATGCCCCCACAGGATCTGTACACCAATTCCAATCAGTACAATCCCGCCCAGGATCTCGGCACGTTTACCCAACAGCGGGCCAATAAAGCGACCAATCATGATACCCAGTGTGGACATAAGCAGAGTGGCGCAACCGATGGCCAGGGCGGTAGTTATAATATTGACCTGAAGGAAAGCAAGCCCAACGCCAACAGCCATAGCGTCCAGGCTTGTGGCGATAGCAGTGGCAACCAGTAACCAAAAACCATGCCGACAGGGAGCGTGCAGGGGATCTTCACTTCCGGCACGGCAGCCTTCCAGCACCATTCTGCCGCCCAGAAAGACTAATAAGATAAACGCAATCCAGTGATTCCATTCAAGCACGAACTGACTGGCCAGCATGCCCATTCCCCAGCCAATGAGCGGGGTCAGCGTTTCGATAACCCCAAAAATGAGACCGGTACGCAGAGCTTCTGAAAACTTAGGCTTATGTAGCGTGGCACCCTTTCCTATGGAAGCAGCAAAAGCATCCATAGACATGCCAAAAGCGAGGAAAAGAGTAGCGGATAGATTCATGCGAGCGTCCTGACCGGGAATTCCATAAAACACACCACTGCCCCCAGTAAACAGCAGTGAATGTGTCTATGGTCTCGCCTGACTGAGAAGGATCAGTCCGTACGTGCCACGTTTTGCAACGAGTATGTTGACACGTACATTTCCGGGATAACAGAAATCGGCTACTCCCCAATGACGGGCGCAACCTTAACATATTTATTGAATATAAAACAACAACTGAAAGTTAATTCCGTGCTCCAGTTGATAACGATTTTCATTTGGTTTGAGTGGTGATTGTAATCTATATAGAGTGAAGAGGTTTTGGCACCTTTAATATAGCAATGGCTATATTGATGCCTAATAAATATACGGATATCTTTGATGAGGTTATTTTTATGTTATTGATGTTTCACAAGAACATGATAAACCTTCTCAAGGTCATCAATATTTTTCACCCGAATCAGCAAACGGCGCTGCTCTAATTGCATCACCAGCACCCCATCTTCCGATAAATTCATCTCTTTAATTCGGTCATATTTGATCCAGACAGAAGAATAATAAAAGCCGTGAGCTTTGAAGTGGATTTTGGGCACCTTGATCCAGAAGAGATAAATGGCCAGTAACGCCAGCGCACACAATAACCATGTGGTTAAGGTCGTACCGCCATTGACCGCATTGTTGTAGATAAGAATCACCAGCAAACCTACGAAAATGCTTGCATCCACACGACTGCGGCGTAGAAGAGGGAGGGTCAACAGGCTTTCACCATGACGTGCTGGCAGGATCAGTTCATCATAAATGGCGTAAGCCAGAAGGGCTGCAATAAACAGTACCAGAATGCTGTCCGTAAGCGTCATTGTTGCTCCTGAAAGTAAAAAACCGGGGCCAGGCCCCGGTTATAGCACAGTGGTTTACAGGCCTAACAGGCCCACGGCATAACCAGCGATACCAATGACGAAGAAGCCGACAATAATCCACAGCGGGTTAACTTTTTTACGCAACAGCCACATGCAGGCGAAAGTTAAAAGCAGTGGCACCAGACCTGGCATCAGTTGGTCAAGAATCGTCTGGACCGTCGTCACGTTCTGTTTGCCCGTCTGGTCGGTGATGCGCGACACGACAAGGGGAATATTGACGTGCGTCCATTTGTTAACCAGCGCCCCCATGACAAACAGCCCGAGAATAGAGGCCCCTTCCGTCAGTTTTTGCAGGAAGCCGCCACCCATGTCTTTAACGATATCGATCCCTTTGCGATAACCATAAGCCACGCCGTAATAACGGGTGGCAAGACGCACCAGATTAAACAGCACGAAGAAGAGCAGTGGACCAAGCAGGCTCCCGCTCATGGCGATACCGGCACCGAGGGCAGCAAAGACCGGACGTACGGTGCCCCAGAATATCGGGTCACCCACCCCTGCCAGTGGCCCCATCAGACCGACTTTAATACCGTTGATGGCGCCGTCGTCGATTTCGGCACCGTTGGCACGTTGTTCTTCCATCGCCAGCGTTACCCCAAGTACGGGCGCGGCAACATAGGGATGGGTATTGAAGAACTCCAGGTGGCGTTTAATCGCCTGACGACGCGCTTCATTGTTTTCCGGATAGAGGCGTTTTACCGCCGGTACCATGGAGAAGCAAAAACCTAACGCCTGCATACGTTCAAAGTTCCATGACCCCTGGAAGAGATTAGAACGGATGAACACGCTACGAATATCGCCCTGGGTCAGCTTTTTCTCAGGGGTAGTTTTAGTCATATCAACCATGTCGTTCACCTGTTAGTCCAGTTCATTATCAAGATCGTTGGAACCTGCAGCCTGCGCAGGGGCGGCTGAGCGATTATATTTCGGGCTAAGCTGAATATAGAGAACAGCCATCACTGCACCGATAACGCCCAACGCCACCAGGTTGAAGTTGGTGAACGCCGCGGTAACAAAACCCAGGTAGAAAAAGGGCATCAGGTAGCCTGCGCGCATCATGTTAATGACCATCGCGTAACCGACCACCACGATCATGCCACCGGCGATATTCAGACCGCTGGTGACCACTTCAGGGATGGCATTAAGCATGCCCTGAACTTCACTGGTACCTACAGAGATAGCAACGATAACCGCCGGAATGGCGATACGCATTGCCTGCAGGAAGAGTGAAGAGACATGGATCCAGGACAAGGCCGTAAGGTTGCCATTTTCGGCGGCTTTATCTGCGGCGTGCTGGAAGGCAACGGTAATAGTACGCACGATGATAGTCAGAACCTGACCAGCAGCGGCAAGTGGGATTGCCAGCGCGATGCCAGCGCCAATGCTCTGATGGCCTGCAATAACCAGCACGGTCGAGATAATGGAGGCCAGCGCGGCATCCGGTGCAACTGCAGCACCGATGTTCATCCAGCCCAGCGCAATCATTTCCAGCGTACCGCCGATGATAATGCCTGTTTTCATATCTCCCAGGACAATACCCACCAGCGTACAGGCCACTAACGGACGGTGAAACTGGAACTCGTCAAGCACCGATTCCATACCGGCAATACACGCCACGACAAACACCAGCACAATCTGAAGAGTGGTAATCTCCATTGTACTTCTCCTATGCTAAAACAAACGTATATGTGAAATCGCGTCAAAGAAAGCGCGTGATTACTTCGCCACTTTGCTGATCAAATCCATCATTTTCAGTTTCGGATCGTTAGAAACCTTGCGAACTTCCAGCTCAATGTTGCGTTCATTAAGCTTTTTGAACGCCTCAATGTCTTTTTCATCCACCGACACCGCATTATTCACCTGAGTTTTTCCCTGACGATACGCCATGCCTCCGATGTTAACGGACGTAATCTTCACCCCTTCCTCAACAATACGCAGCACATCTGTCGGATTAGTGAAGAGCAACATCACGCGCTCACCGGCATATTTCGGGTTGTTATAGACACGGATCATTTTGGCTACATCCACAACGTGCGCTGTTACGCCCGGAGGGGCTACCTGGGTCAGCAACGTTTTGCGTACATTATCGGCGGCGACCTCATCACTGATGACGATGATGCGCGTCACGTTGGTTTCTTTTGTCCAGCGCGTCGCGACCTGTCCGTGGATCAAACGGTCATCAATGCGTGCAAGACCAATGGTCATATAGTCATTTGGGCCCATAGGGCGGGCAGGAGCCGGTGCTTTAGGGGGAGCGGCAGGCACCGCTTTGGCGACCGGAGCCGCTTTCAGCGCTTTCACGCCTTCACGTCCGGTTTCAACCGCCACCGCGACCAGTTCGTCAAAATCGGGGTTGTCATCACGCGCCATTAAGGTTTCGACCAGCATGGGGATATTTACCCCGGCAACCACCTCATAATGTTCTTTGTCGACGACAATGCGGCTGGCGGCATTAAATGGGCTGCCGCCCCAGGTATCAACCAGAAACAGCACGCCCTGGTGGGTATCGAGTTTTGCCAGTTGAGCATTGTACTTTTCAATTAAGGTTTCGGCATTTTCCCCAGGAACGAAATCAATCCAACCCACATTCTCCTGCTCGCCTAATAACATTTCAGCGGTTTTGAGTAACTGTTCCGCAGCCCAACCATGTGTGCCTATCACAATAGCAATGGTCACTTGCTACCTCCTTCGTTTTTGTCGTTAACACACCTGTAAAAGGTCTGTTGAGAACCTCGCCATTCAGTGAATCGATTAATATAAGCGAGGAAAAACTAAGACTTCCGGGATTTATTTTAGACAGCGAAAAAATAATTTATGTGATGAAGATCCGTAATTTAGCTTAAGAACCGAAGAAGCCTCGCGGCGTGAAAAAGTCGTTAAATGCAAATTCAGGTAAATCTTTGCCAAAGACAAACTCTCTTTGATATGTTTACCTTCCGTTTAATATTTCAGGAGTAAAGGGCTGCAGCCCACCGTATGGACCGTCACCGACGTCAGTTAACCCTCTGGCAACCCATTGCCAACCATTTCTGTACTTCGACCCCCTTTAATGTCATCACGCCTGTGCGTTCACGCGCGCTGTCTGGCCTTATGTTGAGCAGGAGATACCCATGGAATTCTTAATGGACCCCTCAATCTGGGCGGGCCTGTTGACGCTTGTCGTCCTGGAAATTGTTCTTGGTATTGATAACCTGGTCTTTATCGCCATCCTGGCCGATAAGCTTCCCCCTAAACAACGTGACAAAGCGCGACTCATTGGTCTCTCGCTTGCCTTAGTCATGCGTCTGGGGCTGCTGTCGTTGATCTCCTGGATGGTGACGCTCACGCAGCCGTTATTCAGCGTCTGGGATTTCACCTTTTCCGGTCGCGATCTCATTATGCTGTTTGGTGGTATTTTCCTGCTGTTCAAAGCCACCACTGAACTGCATGAAAGGCTGGAAAACCGTCAACTTGAGGGCGGTCAGGGGAAAGGTTATGCCAGTTTCTGGGTAGTGGTCGTTCAGATTGTCATCCTTGATGCGGTGTTCTCTCTTGATGCGGTCATTACCGCCGTCGGTATGGTGAATCATCTGCCGGTCATGATGGCCGCTGTGGTGATTGCTATGGCCGTCATGCTGCTTGCCTCAAAGCCGTTAACCCGCTTCGTGAACCAGCATCCAACGGTAGTTGTGCTCTGCCTGAGCTTCCTGTTGATGATTGGTCTGAGTCTGGTCGCGGAAGGCTTTGGATTCCATATACCAAAAGGTTATCTCTACGCCGCGATAGGCTTCTCTATCGTTATCGAGCTCTTTAACCAGATTGCCCGTCGCAACTTTATTCGCCACCAGTCAGCGGTGCCGCTGCGCGCACGTACCGCTGATGCCATCCTCCGTTTGATGGGGGGCAAGCGCCGCGCGAATCAGCCCCAGGACGCTGAAAGCCCGGCGGCTGTGCCGGTGCCGGAAGGGGCCTTTGCGGAAGAAGAACGTTACATGATCAATGGTGTGCTTACCCTGGCCTCACGCTCACTGCGCAGCATCATGACGCCACGCGGTGAGATAAGCTGGGTGGATGCAAACCTCGGTGTGGACGAGATTCGTCAGCAACTGCTCTCTTCACCGCATAGTCTTTTCCCGGTATGCCGTGGAGAGCTGGATGAGGTAATTGGTATTGTACGTGCCAAAGAGATGCTGGTGGCGCTGGAAGAAGGGGGGGACGTAGGCGCCATTGCGGCCATGTCGCCAGCTATCGTCGTCCCTGAAACCCTGGACCCTATTAAGCTTCTGGCGGTGTTACGTCGCGCACGTGGCAGTTTTGTTATTGTCACCAACGAGTTTGGCGTCGTGCAGGGGCTGGTTACGCCGCTGGATGTGCTGGAAGCTATCGCTGGTGAATTCCCCGATGCAGACGAAACGCCGGAAATCGTCGCTGACGGTGACGGCTGGCTGGTGAAAGGGGCGACGGATCTGCATGCGCTGCAGCATACCCTGCAACTCGATACGCTGGTCAATGAAGAGGAAGACATTGCTACCGTTGCGGGCCTGGTCATTGCGATTAATGGTCAGATCCCACGTACTGGCGACGTACTGGAACTGAAGCCGCTGCAGATAACCGTAGTGGAAGCCAACGATTATCGCGTGGATCTGGTTCGTGTTGTTAAAGAGCAACCGCTGTACGACGAAGAAGAGTAATTCAAAGCGACATAAACGGCGTCATCAGTTTAGTGTGGCGGGCGGGAGGGGGCGACCATCCCGCCAGCCAGCGCGGAAACTCTTTTACCGGCATCGGCTTCGCGTATAAAAAACCCTGCAGGACATGAACTCCCCGCTGGCGCAGATGCGAGGCCTGGCGGAGGTTCTCAACCCCCTCCGCCACCAGTTCAATGTTAAGACGCTGCCCCAACGAAATGATGATATCGGTGACCGTGGCGTTCACCGCATCGGTGCCGATTGCCGTGGTAAAAGACTTGTCGATTTTAAGCACATCCGGGCGTAACCGCTCCAGCCATGAGAGTGAGCTGTTGCCGGTGCCGAAATCATCAATAGCGATTTTTAACCCTTTACGGTGCAGCTCGCGCACCATGCGGTAATCCACATCCTGCAGCGCATCACGTTCGGTGATCTCAATGGTGAGCTGCTGGGTCGGACGGGCGCTGAACCAGTACGTATTTAAATCTTTTAGTAATTCACCATTACGCAAATGGCTCGGTGCCACATTGATGCCAATCTGAAAATGAGTGTCGGCCGGGAACAACCCGATCTGACGCTGCGTTTCAGCCATGACATAGCGGGTAAGGGGAGCGATGAGATGGTGTTCTTCCGCGATGGGGATAAACACTTCCGGTGAAATCCATCCCTGACGGGGGTTATTCCAGCGCAACAGGATCTCCACGCCGACACACCTGTTGGTCCCGGCATCCAGCAGAGGCTGACAAAACAGCTCGAACTCCCGCGCAGCCATGCCAAGATTGATCTCCCATGAAAAACTCATCCGACTCGCGGTGGCAAGCCAGGCAATGTATCCCATCAGCAGACTTAGCATCAGCGCAAGAGGAACCTGAGAGGAGAGATAACGCCATGCCAGCCGCGCCGCACCGGGGCTGACAACAGCAACACTGAACGGGAACCGGTCCGACGCTTTCTGATAACGCTCCTCCCCCTTCAGGGCGGGAAGGGCCCCGACCACCCCCTGCCCATAGACCAGATGCCGCTGTCCGACGCTCAGGCTTGCCCCGCTGATAAGCGGGGAATCAGGCTCAAGAGTAAAGGCTGTGAGCAGATCAATATTAATGACTTCAATAATGCCACTCTGCCCCTCTGGTGTTGTCGGATACCAAAAGATCATCACTGGCGAATTCTTCAGCAACGATTGATCGGTTGAGAGCAGCAGCAAGGGAGTAGGGGAAGGCAGCGCGGGCTGTAGTTGGTTAATTGGCACATCGCGATAACCGAATATGCTTGAGCAATAAAGGATACCGTCTTTAATCAGGGCGACAGAGCGCACGGTCTGCAGGCTGGCAGCTTGTTTACGCAACAAAAAATGGGCACTTGCGCAGGGCTGTCCTACCAGAGGAATAAGATCGCTGCGTCTGAGTTCAAGAGGCAGGAGCAACTTGTCCAGGGTCTGCACGGCATGGGCCGTAAAGGTTGCAATTTTGCGCTCATTTAAATTGCGCTCCAAAATAAATCGCACCGCCAGGGTTGCCAGAAAAACAGCAATAGCGACCAGGGCGCAGACAATGATGCGTTTGCGCCGGTATCCTGAAATGATTTGCTGTGCTGTTTGCATGCCGTGACCGCCTGTGTAGCCACTGGCCTGGAACGATCGCCAGAACAAACAAAGTGTAGTGGGAATTCAGGAAAGAGAAGAGGCGGTGCAGGAAATTAGCCCTTCCGTTGCAGAAGGGCTATGACGACGTATTAGTCGCACTGAACCTTGATGGCAAGGCCGCCGCGCGAGGTTTCGCGGTATTTGGCGTTCATGTCTTTGCCTGTTTCGTACATCGTTTCGATAACTTTATCGAGCGATACGCGCGGAGCGCTGGTACGACGCATCGCCATACGGGACGCATTGATGGCTTTTACCGAGGCTATCGCATTACGTTCAATACAGGGCACCTGTACCTGGCCTGCCACCGGGTCACACGTCAGGCCCAGGTTATGCTCCATACCGATTTCCGCAGCCACGCAGACCTGCTCAGGGCTTGCGCCCAGCAGTTCAGCAAGCCCGGCGGCGGCCATTGAACAGGCAACGCCGACTTCACCCTGACAGCCCACTTCAGCGCCGGAGATAGAGGCATTCATCTTATACAACGCGCCAATGGCACCGGCAGCAAGGAAGTAACGAATATAGATATCCGGGCTTACCGGCTCGATAAAGTGATCGTAATAAGCCAGGACCGCCGGGACTATCCCACATGCGCCGTTAGTCGGCGCGGTAACCACACGCCCGCCAGCAGCGTTCTCTTCGTTCACCGCCAGGGCAAACATATTGACCCAGTCCACAACATTCATGGGGTCATTAGATAATTTATCGCTGGCAACCAACAGTCGACGCAACGCTGAAGCACGACGGGGTACGCGTAACGGCCCCGGCAGCACGCCTTCGGTATTCATACCGCGATCGATACAGGCACGCATTGTAGCCCACACGTGGCCAAAATAGCTTTCAATCTCTTGTTTACTGTGCAGCGCCAGTTCGTTCTGCATGACCATGCCGGACAGAGAAAGGCCGGTCTGCTGGCAGTAAACGAGCATCTCGCTGGCCGACCTGAACGGGTAGGGAACGGTCACGCTGGCAACGGTCTCTTTACCAAAATGCTCCTCATCGACGATAAAACCACCGCCAATGGAGTAGTAGGTTTTACTGTAAATCTCTTTCTCACCGCTCCAGGCATGAATGCTCATGGCATTTTCATGCAGCGGCAGGTTATCGCTGTGAAAACGCATGCCGTCATTGGGTGGAAAATCCACCTCCTGACGACCAGAGGCCAGCAGCAGGCGGCCCCGGTTTTCAACATCGCGAATAAACGCGGGAATGTTGTCGATATCCACGGTAGCAGGTTCATTTCCTGCAAGGCCCATAATAATGGCGATGTCGGTGTGGTGGCCTTTACCCGTTAATGACAGTGAACCGTAGACGTCCACCGCAACGCGGGTTACGCGCTCCAGCAATCCCTTTTCGACCAGGTCATCGACGAACTGTTTCCCGGCCTTCATCGGGCCAACAGTGTGGGAAGAAGAAGGACCAATTCCCACTTTAAACATGTCGAATATACTAATCACATTAACACTCCTGACAGGGTTACCGGGGTTCCGGTAACGATGTAATAACTGCGCATAGTGTAAGAGGGAAGTAATTTCGCGGTTCAACTATTCACATGAATTAAACTAATGGCTGACAGCGATTTTTCTTATGCCGGGCCGCTGAACGCTGTCAGCGATTGATTACAATGACTAAAGTATAGTCAAGGTCTGTCGCCAATCTGCAACGAAAGCTCACGAATAATGCCCGCGGTCATACCCCAGACAAAGTAATGCTGATACCAGGAGAGCCATACCCGATGGGCATTGCCGTGGCGGTGAACATCGAGAGGGTGGTAGCGCCCCAGACGCAACGCTTCTGCCAGTGGCATTTCAAAGACGGAGGCCACCTCATCCTCGCTGGCGTGATAAGGCAAATCGGGCGGGATGATGCCCACAACCGGGGTGACACGAAAACCGGTCACGCTGTCGACGGCAGGCAACACACCTATTACTTCAACAGCGTCGGGGGGGATTGCCACCTCTTCCTGCGCCTCCCGTAACGCCGCAGCAATCAGTGAAGCGTCGGTATCGTCCACTGCACCGCCAGGAAAAGCAACCTGACCGGCATGTTTACGTAGCCGCGCGGAGCGCTGCGTAAGCAAAAGACCAGGCTGTTCGCGACGAACGACGGGCACCAGAACGGCCGCCTGTCGCGTATTGGCAATAACAGGGTTCATCTGCGGACGTAAAAGCTGAAAACGGGATAAGAAATCCTCCAGCGTCAGAGCAGGCTGCGTCATCTTCTCATTTCTCCAGTTGCTGCAATATGCGGTTAACCTTATCAAAAGTCTCCTGATATTCCGCCTCCTCATTACTGTCGGCCACAATGCCGCCCCCCGCTGAACAGTAGAGCTGACCCTGCCATGCCGTTAAGGTTCGGATGGTTATGCTGGTATCCATCGTGCCGCAGAAACTGAGGTAGCCAATGCTGCCGCACCACGCGTTACGCCGTTGTGGCTCCAGCGCGTCAATGATTTCCATGGCCCGAATTTTTGGCGCACCGGTAATCGAGCCGCCCGGAAAGGCCGCACGCAGGAGATCGCTGGCATGCTTTTCTGGCGGCAGCGTCGCGGTAATGGTGCTGACAAGGTGGTGTACCGCCGGGAAAGGCTCGACCACAAAAAGTTCCGGGACGCGAACGCTACCCGGCACGGCCACACGACCAATATCGTTCCGCATTAAATCTACAATCATCAGGTTTTCAGCGCGGTCTTTTGGCGACCCTGCCAGTTTTTGCGCCTGCTGGATATCTGCCTGCGGATCGTTCAGACGAGGCAGTGTGCCCTTAATCGGCCGGGTCTGGATGCGGTCACCGGATATCTGAATAAACCGTTCAGGTGAAAGGCTTAAAATCGCGCCATCATCAAGACGGATAAAGGCGCTGAACGGCGCGCGATTTGAGTGATTAAGGCGCACAAATGCCTGCCACTCATCTCCTTCATAGCGCGCCTGAAAGCGTTGAGCAAGATTGACCTGATAGCAGTCGCCGCTTCGTATCCATGCCTGAATCTGGCGGAATTTCTCTGCGTAGGTTTGGCTATCCATATTTGACTGCCAGGGGGAGGTTAAGCGAAAAGGTTGCGACGCGACGGCAGACTGCTGCATAAGCCAGGCGTAGCGTGCCTCAACATCCTGATAGCTCAGCAGCGTGACCTGCTGCAGGTGGTGGTCAACAATGATTGCCCAGTCGTATATGCCTACTGCCATATCAGGCAGCGTGATGTCGCGTTCCGCCTGAGCGGGTAAGGTCTCAAAGCGACGCCCCAGATCGTAACCAAACAGCCCCAATGCGCCGCCCTGAAAAGGCAGTCCCTCGCAAAGGTCGGGCTTAAAGGGTGCTGCCTCCAGACTGCGGCAAAGCAGGGTCAGCGGATCCTCGGTGGATGTATGACTCCCGTTGCTATCGTGAATATGTGTGGTTTGCCCTGAGGTCACAAGCGTTGAGAGCGGGTCTGCCACCAGAATATCGTAACGGTTATAGGTATGCTCCGCGTGCCCTGAATGCAGCAGCATGGCCCAGGGTAAATGCTGGAAGGAAGAAAAATAGTATTCGGCAGCATCAGACTGCCAGGGTAGTGCCATAATGGCAGGTGTTGTTGAGTTCATTGTTCCTGGCTCTTAACGCCAGCGCTGGCGCATAGCCACGGCGCATGAAATAATTAGCGCCAATAATTTAGCAGGAGTTACCCATGTTTGCAGGTTTACCTTCCCTTAGTCATGAACAGCAGCAAAAAGCCGTTGAGCGCATCCATGAGCTGATGTCGCAGGGCATGAGCAGCGGGCAGGCTATCACTCAGGTAGCTAATGAATTACGCGCCAGCCACAAAGGGGAACGCATCGTGGCGCGTTTTGAGGACGAAGACGAAGACGAGTAACCGCCGGAACATGGAGGCAGAAAATGGAAAATAACATGCCGGAGAAGATACCTGATGCAATTCTGGCATTTATCACCGCGGCAGTGACGCCAGGCGACATACTGCTTCCCTTTCACTACCCTCAGCCAGCGCAATGGCATGCATGGCATAGCGGTTACCGCTGGCACGGCATTACCGGGGAAAATCTTGTCGCGAAGACTCCCGGTATGTGGCAGCCTGGCTGGTATCTGATTGCGCTTAACGGGCTGGACGATCCTTTTTTTATCAATCTTGACGAGGCCGCGCAGGGCTATCCGGTCTATTACGCGGCGCACGGTGCGGGTAGCTGGCAGGCAGAACGCATCGCCCCCAACCTGGACGCCTTTCACACCCTGCTTGCGCAACTGCATCATGCTGACGAGGCGACCGCACTGGCGTTACTGGACGCTCATACTGAACCTGAGAGCCGCTTCTGGGGCGAACTTCGGGAAACGTGGCTGTCAGAGGAGAATGAAGAAGATAGCGATACTCGCGTCGATCCCCTGGACTGGCAGGCGGGACGCCTTCTTATCACCGGGACGGGGCCGCAGAAGCTTAAGGTGGTTCACGTCCTCAGAAAAGCGCTTAATCTGCCGCTTGCCGGTGCGTTAGGGTTCGTCGCCAGCCTGCCCGTATGTGTGGGCGAGGACTATCGACTGCGCTTGCGCCCCCTGGAGCGGGCGCTACAGGACACCGGCGCGACCCTCATCTTTGAGCCCATCGGCCCGGCGCTTGAAACGCTGCGACTGAATATCGCGCTCGGCATCGGGGCGCTGATTGCCTGCGTGAAGGCCGGGCAAGGGACCACGCTTGACTACAGCCTCTACTCCATGCGGGAGGGGGCGTTACAGGAGGGGGATGTGCTCTTTGTGGCGGGCGGCGATGACGATGAGGACGCAATGCCTACGGGACGCTACCCTCACTTCGCCTGCATGGGCGAGCATTTTCAGTCTGTCGTGGAACTGGCGATTGCGCAAAAACCCCATGCCAGCGATGCTGAAATCATTCGGGCGCTTAATCATTATCTTGAGCGGGACGACTTCCTGGATATGGAGTAAATTCCGGCGCCGGGTGTGCGCCGGAAGGTGTCTGTCAGACGGCGGCAATAATCTTTATTTCGACTTTATATTTCGGGTTCATCAATCCCGCCTGAACGGTACAGCGTACCGGCGCATGTCCGGCCACGACCCAGGCATCCCAGGCCTTGTTCATTGCGGCAAAATCACTCTTCTCAACCAGAAAAATGGTGACATCCAGAATACGGGTCTTGTCACTGCCCTGTTTAGCCAGCACCGCGTCAATTTGCGCCAGCGTATTGGCCGTCTGCTCGAAAGCGTCGGCATCAAGATTTTCGGGTACGCCAGTGTAGTAAAGCGTTTGATGATGGATTACGGCGTCAGACATTCGGGCATCAGCGTCAATGCGGGTAATGGTCATACTTTTTTCCTCGTGCTTTTTCTTATGAAGGCAGAAGACTGCCACAGACTGGCGTAAAACCCAATGCCCTGACATAATCGCTGGCGATTTATCCAGTGTGGGGGCAGTGTGACGGACGATTTTGCAACAGACGGTCAGTTGGCCAAAGCGATAGCAGGCTTTAAGCCGCGAGAGCCGCAGCGCCAGATGGCCCGGGCGGTTAGTGAGGCTATCGCACGAACGCAACCGCTGGTGGTTGAAGCGGGAACCGGTACCGGGAAAACCTATGCTTACCTGGCCCCTGCGCTGCGTGCAGGTAAAAAGGTGATCATCTCCACCGGCTCCAAAGCCCTGCAGGATCAGCTTTACAGCCGCGACCTGCCAACGGTTGCAAAAGCGCTGGCTTACGCCGGAAGAACGGCATTGTTAAAAGGGCGTTCGAACTATCTCTGCATAGAGCGGCTGGAACAGCAGGTTCTCGCTGGCGGCGACTTGCCCGTGCAGACCTTAAGCGATGTCATTATGCTGCGCTCCTGGTCGAATAATACCGTGGACGGTGATATCAGCACCTGCGCAAGCGTGGCGGAAGATTCAGCCGCCTGGCCACTGGTCACCAGCACCAACGATAACTGCCTGGGTAGCGATTGCCCGATGTATAAAGAGTGCTTTGTGGTCAAAGCACGTAAAAAAGCCATGGATGCGGATGTGGTGGTGGTGAATCATCATCTTTTTCTCGCCGACATGGTGGTCAAAGAGAGTGGTTTCGGCGAACTCATTCCCGAAGCCGATGTGATGATTTTCGATGAAGCGCATCAGCTCCCGGACATTGCCAGCCAGTATTTTGGTCAGTCGCTTTCCAGCCGACAACTGCTCGATCTGGCTAAAGATTTCACCATCGCCTACCGCACGGAGCTTAAAGACACGCAACAGCTGCAGAAATGCGCCGACAGGCTCGCGCAAAGTACCCAGGATTTTCGCCTGCAGCTCGGCGAACCGGGTTATCGCGGTAATCTGCGTGAATTACTGGCAGACGCCCATATCCAGCGCGCCTTGCTGCTGCTCGATGATGCGCTGGAGCTTTGCTACGACGTCGCGAAATTATCCCTGGGCCGTTCTGCTCTCCTCGATGCCGCCTTTGAGCGCGCCACCCTCTACCGGGCCCGACTTAAGCGCTTAAAGGACTATAACCAGACCGGGTACAGCTACTGGTATGAATGCACCTCCCGCCATTTCACCCTCGCGCTGACCCCGCTGTCGGTATCCGATAAATTCCAGGAGGTGATGGCACAAAAGAAAGGCAGCTGGATTTTCACCTCCGCCACGCTCTCGGTAAATGATGATCTTCACCACTTCACCGCGCGTTTAGGCATCAATGACGCGGACTCCTTACTGCTGCCTAGCCCCTTTGATTATGCCAGTCAGGCGCTGCTGTGCGTGCCGCGCAATCTGCCGCAAACCAATCAGCCGGGGGCGGCCCGCCACCTGGCTGCCATGCTGAGGCCGATTATCGAAGCGAATAATGGCCGCTGCTTTATGCTCTGTACCTCCCACGCCATGATGCGTGATCTGGCCGAACAGTTTCGCGCCACCATGACCCTCCCGGTACTGTTACAGGGAGAAACCAGCAAGGGGCAACTCCTCCAGCAGTTCGTCAGCGCCGGGAACGCCTTGCTTGTGGCGACCAGCAGCTTCTGGGAGGGCGTGGATGTGCGCGGCGATGCCCTGTCACTGGTTATCATCGACAAACTGCCCTTTACCTCCCCGGATGACCCTTTGCTCAAGGCCCGTATGGAGGATTGCCGTCTGCGTGGAGGTGATCCCTTCGATGAAGTCCAGCTTCCGGATGCGGTTATCACCCTCAAACAGGGAGTAGGGCGCTTGATTCGTGATGTGGACGATCGCGGTGTGCTGGTGATTTGCGACAACCGTCTGGTCATGCGTCCCTATGGCGCCGTGTTTCTCTCCAGCCTCCCCCCGGCGCCACGTACCCGTGATATTCAGCGCGCCGTGGCATTTCTGGCGGCGGGCGAAGCGGAGTAATTTGCCGGAGACTGTGTTAAGATACGCGCCATTTTGTATTACCGGGACGTCTATTACCCATGCGTATTCTGGCTATTGATACCGCCACTGAAGCGTGCTCCGTTGCCCTGCACGACAACGGAGCAACCTTTGCTCACTTCGAACTTTGCCCTCGCGAACATACACAACGCATCCTGCCGCTGGTCAATGATGTGCTCACGCAAAGCGGGGTGACCTTAACTTCTCTCAATGCACTGGCATTCGGCCGTGGTCCGGGCAGTTTTACCGGCGTTCGTATTGGTATCGGCATCGCCCAGGGGCTGGCACTTGGCGCGGAACTGCCCATGATTGGCGTCTCGACCCTGGCCACGATGGCAGAGGGAGCATGGCGCAAAACCGGCGCTACGCGCGTGCTCGCCGCGATTGATGCCCGCATGGGAGAGGTCTACTGGGCCGAGTATCAGCGTGACGAAAACGGCATCTGGCAGGGCGAAGAGACCGAAGCTGTGCTCAAGCCTGAGGCGGTTGTGTCGCGTCTGGCCGCACTGGAGGGAAGCTGGGCGACGGTCGGGACCGGCTGGAAAGCCTGGCCGGAAATGGGTGCTGTCACTCACCTTACGCTTACCGACGGCCATATCGAACTGCCGACGGCAGAAGATATGCTGCCTATTGCCCAACACCTGCTGGCGCAGGGGCGCACCGTTGCCGTTGAACACTCAGAACCTGTTTATTTGCGAAACGAAGTGGCATGGAAGAAACTTCCCGGCCGTGAATGAATCTCAGTAGTACGAGCTACGTTTCAGGAGTCGCATCATGGCGAATCAAAAAAGGGTTTTGCGCTGGCTGTCCGCAGGTATTGTGGCGCTGGTGCTCAGTGGCTGTGTCTCTGTGCCTGACGCGATCAAAGGAAACAGTCCGACGCCGCAGGAGGATCTGGTCCGTGTGATGAACGCGCCCCAGCTTTATATCGGCCAGGAGTCACGTTTTGGCGGCAAGGTTGTGAAGGTGATTAATCAGAAAGGCAAAACCCGACTGGAGATCGCCGCCGTGCCGCTGGACAGCGGGGCGCGTCCGCGCCTTGGTACGACCTCGTTCGGCCGTATTTATGCTGACGTAAACGGCTTTATCGATCCGGTTGATTTCCAGAATCACCTGGTGACGATAGTAGGGCCGATTACCGGCGTCTACGACGGCCAGGTGGGGGGCGCGCCCTACACGTTTCTGGTGGTAAATGCGCAGGGGTATAAACGCTGGCATATAGCTAAACAGGTGGTGTTGCCTCCGGCGCCGATGGATCCCTGGATGATGGGGCCGCATCCGTGGCGATATGGCTACGGTGGCTGGGGCTGGTATAACCCTGGCCCGGCATACGAGCAAAGCATTGTAACAGAGTAGTTTTCTGTTCTGCCTGGCAAACAAAACAGCGGCTGGTCCGCTGTTTCTTTATTTGAATGTCGATAAGAAAAATAATTAGTGACGCGCTTCGCAACCTTCAGTTTGCACAATTAATAAACTGGTACGCTGAGTTAATATTATGTTAACGACTTGTTTATTTAACGGGGTTGAGATGACGTCAAATATCCATTTTAGAGGTGATGCATTGAAGAAGGTTTGGCTAAACCGTTATCCCGCCGATGTTCCGGCAGAAATCAACCCCGACCGTTATCAATCTCTGGTTGAACTTTTTGAACATGCCACGGCGCGCTATGCGGATCAGCCTGCGTTTGTGAATATGGGGGAGGTCATGACCTTCCGCAAACTGGAAGAGCGTAGCCGGGCCTTCGCCGCCTATCTGCAGCAAAGCCTGGGGCTTAAAAAGGGCGATCGTGTGGCATTGATGATGCCAAACCTTCTGCAATACCCGGTCGCGCTGTTCGGTATTCTGCGGGCTGGTATGGTGGTGGTGAATGTTAACCCGCTCTATACGCCGCGTGAACTGGAGCATCAGCTCAACGACAGTGGCGCTGCCGCGATTGTCATTGTCTCCAACTTTGCTCATACCCTGGAAAAAGTGGTTGATAAGACTCAGGTCCGTCATGTGATTCTGACCCGTATGGGCGATCAGCTTTCTCCTGCCAAAGGCACCCTCGTCAACTTCGTGGTTAAGTACGTTAAACGCCTGGTGCCGAAATACCATCTGCCGGACGCCATCTCCTTTCGTCGTGCTCTGCAAACCGGTTACCGACAGCAGTATATCAAGCCTGATGTGGTCACAGACGACCTGGCCTTTCTGCAATATACCGGCGGTACAACGGGCGTTGCCAAAGGGGCGATGCTGACTCACCGGAACATGCTGGCAAACCTTGAGCAGGTCAATGCGACCTACGGCCCGTTACTGCACCGTGGTACTGAACTGGTGGTAACCGCGCTTCCGCTCTACCATATTTTCGCCCTGACCATGAACTGCCTGCTGTTTATCGAGCTCGGCGGGCAGAACCTTCTCATTACCAACCCGCGCGATATACCGGGCCTCGTCAAAGAACTGGCGAAATACCCCTTTACCGCCATGACCGGGGTTAACACGCTCTTTAATGCGCTGCTGAATAATGAAGAGTTCCGCAAACTGGATTTCTCCACCCTCCATCTTTCTGCCGGCGGCGGAATGCCGGTGCAACAGGCGGTTGCCGAACGTTGGGTAAAACTGACGGGACAGTATTTGCTGGAAGGATATGGATTGACTGAATGTTCCCCGCTGGTGAGCGTGAATCCGCATGATATCGACTACCACAGCGGCAGCATTGGTCTGCCGGTGCCCTCCACCGAAGTAAAACTGGTCGATGACGAGGGCAACGAAGTCATTCACGGCCAGCCAGGAGAGCTTTGCGTAAAAGGGCCTCAGGTGATGCTCGGCTACTGGCAGCGCCCGGATGCCACGGACGAAATCATCAAAGACGGCTGGTTATATACCGGTGATATTGCGGTGATGGATGACGAAGGGTTTATGCGCATCGTCGATCGCAAAAAAGATATGATTCTGGTGTCAGGTTTCAACGTCTATCCGAATGAAATAGAAGACGTCGTAATGCAACATGCCGGAGTGCAGGAGGTGGCTGCCGTTGGGGTGCCTTCCGAAAACAGCGGCGAGATGGTTAAGCTTTTTGTAGTGAAAAAAGAGGCCTCGCTGACCGAAGAGGCGCTGATTGCCTTCTGTCGCCGTCAGCTCACTGGCTATAAGGTGCCGAAAAAAGTGGAGTTTCGCACTGAACTGCCAAAATCCAACGTGGGCAAAATTTTACGACGAGAATTACGTGACGAAGCCCGCGCCAAAGTGGACAATAAAGCCTGAGCTATGCGTTAGTCGCCTGAACGCCGGTTAATCCGGCGTTTTTTATGGGCGCAAACTTAAGAGAAAATGATTTGAATTACCAGATGATCACCACGAACCAGGCGCTGGCGGCGCTATGTGAAACTGCGGGTGCAAAAGATGCTGTCGCCCTCGACACCGAGTTTGTCCGCACCCGTACTTACTACCCGCAGCTTGGATTAATTCAGCTGTTCGACGGTGAACAACTCGCGTTGATCGACCCGCAGGCCATTACCGACTGGGCACCGTTTCGCACACTGCTTGGCGACACCCGCGTAACCAAATTCCTTCATGCCGGCAGTGAGGATCTTGAAGTTTTCCTGAATGCCTTTGGCATGTTGCCGCAACCGATGATTGATACTCAAATCCTCGCGGCATTCTGTGGCCGGGCGCTCTCCTGGGGCTTTGCCTCGATGGTAGAGGAGTTCACCGGGCTTGCCATCGATAAAAGTGAATCCCGCACCGACTGGCTCGCGCGTCCCCTGACCGACCGTCAGTGTGATTACGCCGCCGCCGATGTCTGGTATCTGTTGCCGATTGCACACAAGCTTATGGCGGAAACGGCGCAGGCAGGCTGGCAGGAGGCCGCGCTTGACGAGTGCCGTCTGATGATGCAACGCCGCCAGGAGATCCTTGCGCCGGAAGACGCCTGGCGTGATATCAGTAACGCGTGGCAGCTGCGTACGCGACAGCTGGGGTGCCTGAAATTGCTGGCGGACTGGCGTCTGCGTAAGGCGCGGGAACGCGATCTTGCGGTGAACTTTGTAGTGCGCGAAGAGAATCTCTGGGCAGTCGCACGCTACATGCCAGGCAGCATGGGTGAGCTGGATAGCATAGGGCTGTCAGGCAGTGAAATCCGTTTTCATGGTAAAACCCTGTTAGCACTGGTAGCGCAGGCGCAGGCCCTGCCGGATGCCGACTTGCCTGAACCGCTATTAAATCTTGTTGATATGCCCGGCTACCGTAAAGCGTTTAAAGACATTAAAGCGCTGGTGCAAAAAGTCAGCGAAACCTCAGGTCTCAGTGCGGAATTACTGGCGTCACGTCGGCAGATTAATCAGTTACTGAACTGGCACTGGCAGTTAAAAACGACCACCACGCTGCCGGAATTAATCAGTGGCTGGCGTGCAGAATTGATGGCCGATCAACTTAAAAAAGTATTAGCAGATTATCCCCGGTAATCCCTGTAAATAAATACAGGCTTTTTACATGCGGCAATAAAAAAAGGCAGAGGATATCTGCCTTTTTATTTACCTCTGACAACTGTCGTTGCCAAAAAGTTATTTTGTCTCTTCCGGTTCCGGAAGGGTGACGTTTAGTTCCAGAATGGAAATATCATCACCTTTTTGCTCGAGCTGAACGGTGACCATTTCAGGATCAATTTGCACGTATTTGCAAATCACTTCCAGAATATCGCGTTTCAACTGCGGCAAATAATGTGGTTCTGCATCGCTCCGGCGACGTTCAGCAACAATAATTTGCAGTCGCTCTTTCGCGATGTTGGCGGTGTTCTTTTTTCGTGAGAGAAAAAAGTCGAGTAATGCCATAACTTATCCTCCGAACAGGCGTTTGAGGAAACCTTTCTTCTCTTCTTCGATGAAGCGAAAAGGGCGTTCTTCTCCCAACAGGCGATCAACGGTATCGGCGTAGGCTTTACCGGCATCGGCAGTGGCGTCCAGAATAACCGGCTCGCCCTGGTTGGATGCACGAAGCACAGACTGATCTTCCGGGATCACGCCAACCAGTTTAATGCGCAGAATTTCCAGCACATCTTCCATGCTGAGCATATCACCTCTGTTAACGCGCCCTGGGTTGTAACGGGTTAACAACAGATGCTCTTTAATGGGATCCTGACCATTTTCCGCTCGACGGGATTTCGAAGCAAGAATACCAAGGATACGGTCAGAGTCTCGCACGGAAGAGACCTCCGGGTTGGTCGTGATGATGGCTTCATCGGCGAAGTACAGCGCCATCAGCGCCCCGGTTTCAATGCCTGCCGGTGAGTCGCAAATGATGAACGCAAAATCCATTTTGTTGAGTTCATCCAGCACTTTTTCCACGCCTTCGCGGGTCAGTGCGTCTTTATCACGGGTCTGAGAGGCGGGGAGAATATAGAGATTCTCGGTGCGCTTATCTTTAATCAGCGCCTGATTCAGGGTCGCATCACCCTGAATGACGTTAACAAAATCATAAACCACACGGCGTTCGCAGCCCATAATCAAGTCGAGGTTACGCAGGCCAATATCGAAATCGATAACAACGGTCTTGTTTCCCTTCTGGGCCAAACCAGTAGCGATGGCCGCGCTGGAGGTTGTCTTACCAACGCCCCCTTTACCCGAAGTAACAACAATAATGCGTGCCATAGGAGTTCCTTGTTAAAAAGGGCTTAATCTAACGGTTGAATAGTCAAAGCGTTACCCACCAAGAGTAAGCGTGCCGCTTTGCCATAATAATCGGCCGGGATTTGATCGCTCAGCCAGTACTCCCCTGCGATGGAGACCAGTTCCGCCGCAAGGTGACTACAAAATATTTGTGAATCCTGTGCGCCGCTTGCCCCTGCCAACGCACGTCCACGCATCATGCCATATACGTGGATATTACCATCAGCAATAAGCTCTGCACCCGCGCTGACATGACTGGTGACAATCAGGTCACTGTCAGGCGCATAGATTCGCTGCCCGGAACGAACGGGGGTATCTATCAGGCGCGTTTTGGTTACCGTCGAGGCAAGCGGGGCCGCAGCGACCGGCTCGGGGGCCGGGCGCGGTGCTTTTTCTTTCCCTTCGGTTAGAAGAGGAAGACCCGCGCGTTCAATCTCCGCTTTCAGTTCGCTGTCCTGACAACCACTGATACCAACAACGCGCAAGCCAGTCGCCATTATTGCTTGTTGCAAAGGCGGCCAGTTGACCGGATTACTGAGAGCGGAAACATTAATAACAATGGGGGCATGATTTAAAAATGCGGGAGCCTGAGCGATTTTGTCTTCTAACGCCTGGCGAATAACCTCGGGCTTTGCATCATGCAAATGAACCACTGATAAGGTGAAACTACTGCCTTTTAGCTCGATGGGCGCGTTTGACATCCTGACCTTACTCATTTTGCTATTATCACTGCCAACCGAGTGATATTCCGAAGACTATCAAGCATGTTATAGTCACTATTATATTCAGGCAAGTAACCACCCATTAATTCAGAGTAATTATGTATGTTTTGTGTGATCTACCGAAGTCCCCTGCGTGATGAGACATATCTGTATGTCGAAAAAAAAGACGATTTTAGCCGCGTGCCGGAAGAATTAATGAAAAGTTTCGGCCGTCCGCAGCTGGCGATGATCCTGCCGCTGGACGGGCGCAAAAAACTGGCGAATGCTTCACTGGAAAAAGTAAAAAACGCGCTGACTGAACAGGGTTTTTATTTACAGTTACCTCCGCCGCCAGAAGATTTGTTAAAACAGCATATTTCCTTAAACGACTAAAACCTGTCGATATCAATGTGGTGGATCGATTCCGCCACATCTCCCCCCTCTTTTTACCTTTTTCCCGGCCCGTTTCGATATTTGACAAACTTCCAGGCTGCGCGGATAGTCATTTTTCTCTCATGTTCAGTATGTTACTCAGGGGAAAACTATGTATCAGCATCATAACTGGCAGGGCGCGTTGCTGGATTATCCGGTAAGTAAAGTCGTCTGTGTGGGGAGCAACTACGCCAGGCATATTAAAGAGATGGGCAGCGCTATGCCGGAGGAGCCGGTGCTTTTCATTAAACCTGAAACCGCGCTTTGCGATCTTCGCCAGCCTCTCGTTTTACCAGAGGGGCTTGGCGCTGTGCATCATGAAGTGGAGCTGGCGGTGCTGATTGGCGCGACATTGCGCCAGGCTACGGAAGACCATGTTCAGAAAGGGATTGCCGGTTATGGCGTGGCGCTGGATCTTACTCTGCGTGAGTTGCAGGGTAAAATGAAAAAAGCAGGGCAGCCCTGGGAGAAAGCAAAAGGCTTTGATAACGCCTGCCCGATTTCGGGTTTCATTCCGGCGGCGGAATTTAACGGTGATCCGCAAAACATACCGCTTGGACTGAAAATCAACGGGGAAGTGCGCCAGCAGGGCACGACCGCTGACATGATTCACAAAATAGTGCCGCTTATTGCCTACATCAGCCGTTTCTTCACCCTGAAAGCGGGCGATGTGGTGCTGACAGGCACACCGGACGGCGTCGGCCCGCTTCACAGCGGCGATGAACTGGATATCAGTTTTAACGGACTTTCCCTTACCACCCGTGTCCTCTGACTCTCTTTGCCGCCGCAAAAGGGCGGCAAAACTTGCATCCCTCTGCCAGACTGGTTATAAGGTGCACCCTGGTTTTAAATGGCGAACTGACTGATGAACGACACACCCTTCTGGCAAAGCAAAACGCTTGAGCAAATGACAGACGCAGAGTGGGAATCACTGTGTGACGGCTGTGGCCAGTGCTGCCTGCATAAGCTTATGGATGAGGATACGGATGAGATCTATTTCACCAACGTGGCCTGCCAACAGCTGAATATCAAAACCTGTCAGTGTAAAAATTATGAACGGCGTTTTGAGTACGAGCCGGACTGCATCAAACTGACCCGGGACAATCTTCCTACGTTTGAATGGCTGCCGCCGACTTGCGCGTACCGGCTGCTGGCTGAAGGGCAAAGCTTACCACTCTGGCATCCGCTGCGGACCGGTTCGAAGGAGATGATGCACAAACAGCGCATCACCGTCCGTCATATTGCGGTCAAAGAGTCGGAAGTGCGCGACTGGCAGGACCATATTTTAAACAAGCCTGACTGGGCGCAGTGAAGCCGTCACCCCTTTTTCGCCTGGAACAGTTCATCGCTCCCGTTATCTTCTGCAACCCAAAAGTTGATGTTGAAACGGGCATCCTCACTTAATTCGATACGATGCCAGTATTGCGGCGGGCTGGTGGCAAACTGGCCTGCATTAATTACCGTTTTTACTTCATGTTCGGTCGCCTGCTCATTGGCGAACCCGAAATAGGTGACCGTACCTTCCATCACCACCAGTTGCCCGAATACGCCTGCCGCGGTGTTGTGGTGTGAGAGTAGCGCAGCTGGCACATTCTCTTTAGTAAAAAAGGGTGTAGAGCGTTTTACTTTCCAGTTGGCAGGAATCAGTAAATGCGACATAAAAACCTCCTCTTTAAAGTTGCATTTAAAATAAAACTTATGAGAACGATTCGCAATTGGCAGACAAAAAAAAGCGCCCTGAGGCGCTTTTCTTATCGACCAAAAAGGTCGCGTTTTTTCGGTTTTAAGGGCTGGGCAATCAGCACCAGCACGGCAACGATAAAGTAGGCGACAAAGATACCCAGTAGCCACTGCGGCATCTCCAGCGAAAGAAATTCCCACTGTTTTTGAGCGCAGTCGCCAGAGGCGACAAATACCTGAGGCAGCCATTTATCGAGCGGCAACCACGTCGGAAAACGGGCGGCGAAATCGCAGGTCATAAAGGGGGAGGGGTGTAACTGAATCATGGTATGTTCATAGGCCAACTGGATACCGCGCCAGGCGCTATAGAGCCATAGGGCAATCGCAACATAGCGTAACGGGGATTTCGGCGCAATCGCACCTACCAGACCCGCCCCCATGACGCCAAAGAGCGCCGAACGCTCATAAATACAAAGAACGCAGGGTTTCAACAGCATGACGTGCTGGAACCATAACGCCACAAGTTCAAGTGCCAGCGCAGTAAACGCCATCAACAGCCAGGCGCCGCGCCCGCGAGAGCACTGGTTTAAGTATCGCAACATAATCATTTCCCTGGGACACGCGTAGACAACGCAGTGTAAACGAATTCCCTTCGCAAACCACTATCACATAAGAAAATAATACGTAATTGGATGTTTAGCAGGCAGGGTGTTAAACGGTTTCGTAAACAATGTAATCAAAGCGCTAATAGCACCTTCGGCTACATGGCAATCTGACGCGCGTGCACGGTTTTCTTCAGAACAGCAGGCCAGGCGGATGAATCTTGTAAATTGGGTAGCCGATCCCCTTTTTCTTAAGCCCCTAAGCTATCTGCCCCAGAGCGGGTCTGGTATGATGAGTGATATTTGCTTAGTTGTAATGGAAATCTCACTATGGTCATAAAGGCGCAGAGCCCGGCGGGTTTCGCGGAAGAGTATATCATCGAAAGTATCTGGAACAGCCGCTTCCCTCCCGGGTCGATTCTTCCAGCAGAACGCGAACTTTCCGAACTGATTGGCGTCACCAGGACCACTTTGCGTGAAGTGTTACAGCGTTTAGCTCGCGATGGCTGGCTGACGATTCAGCATGGTAAGCCGACAAAAGTGAATAACTTTTGGGAAACCTCCGGGCTGAATATTCTGGAAACACTGGCGCGACTGGATCATGAGAGTGTTCCGCAGCTTATCGACAATCTCCTCTCCGTTCGCACTAATATCGCCACCATCTTTATCCGCACGGCCTTTCGCCAGCACCCGGACCAGGCGCTGGAAGTGCTGGCCAGAGCGCGCGAAGTAGAAGATCACGGCGATGCTTTTGCCGAGCTTGATTACAATATTTTCCGTGGTCTTGCGTTTGCGTCAGGTAACCCTATTTATGGCCTGATCCTGAACGGCATGAAAGGCCTTTACACGCGTATTGGCCGTCACTATTTTGCGAGCCCGGAAGCCCGTAGCCTGGCGCTCGGCTTTTATCATCGACTGGGGGAGTTGTGCGAGCAGAAGCTGCATGACCAGGTTTATGAAACCGTGCGTAAATACGGGCATGATAGCGGTGAAATCTGGCAGCGCATGCATAAAAACCTCCCGGGCGATCTGGTTATGCACGGGCGATAAAACAGCAAAACCCCTCATTCGAGGGGTTTTTTACAATACGCTACAGGACGTTGCTACGCGCCGGACAGCGTTCCAGCAGCTCCACGCTACCATCTTCATTTTGCTGTTCCAGCGTAACGTCAAACCCCCACAGACGATGTACATGCTTAAGCACTTCACGACGCCCCTTATCGAGAGGCGCACGGTTATGCGGGATATAGCGCAATGTCAGCGAGCGGTCGCCACGCAAATCCACATTCCACACCTGAATGTTAGGTTCGAGATTACTCAGATTATATTGTGACGACATCTTATTGCGGATTTCCCGGTAGCCTTCTTCATTATGAATAGCGGAAATTTCCAGATAGTTGTTGCGATCGTCGTCAAGCACCGTAAACAGGCGGAAATCCCGCATCACCTTCGGCGACAGGAACTGGCTGATAAAGCTCTCATCTTTGAAATCACGCATGGCGAAATGCAATGTTTCAAGCCAGTCGGAACCTGCAACATCCGGGAACCAGTATTTATCTTCATCCGTGGGTGACTGGCAGATGCGTTTGATATCCTGGAACATGGCAAAACCCAGGGCATAAGGGTTAATGCCACTATACCAGGGGCTGTTATAAGGGGGCTGGAAAACGACGTTGGTATGGCTGTGTAAGAATTCCAGCATAAAGCGATCGGTGACTTTACCTTCATCATACAGATGGTTCAGGATGGTGTAGTGCCAGAACGTTGCCCAGCCTTCGTTCATAACCTGCGTCTGTTTTTGCGGGTAGAAATACTGACTGACCTTGCGCACAATGCGCAATATCTCACGTTGCCAGGGCTCCAGCAGCGGCGCGTTTTTCTCCATAAAATAGAGCAGATTTTCCTGCGGTTCGGAGGGGTAACGGCGCGCTTCAACCACTGCTTTTTCTTCTTCACGTTTCGGCAGGGTGCGCCAGAGCGTGTTCACCTGACTTTGCAGATACTCTTCACGGCTTTTCTGGCGGGCTTTCTCTTCCTGTAGCGAAATTTTTTGCGGCCGTTTATAGCGATCGACCCCGTAGTTCATCAGGGCATGGCAGGAGTCGAGGAGTTTTTCCACCTCCTCTACGCCATAACGCTCTTCACAGTCGGTGATGTAATTTCTGGCAAAGATAAGGTAGTCAACAATGGAGCTGGCGTCAGTCCAGCTTCTGAACAGGTAATTGTTTTTAAAGAAGGAGTTATGACCATAGCAGGCATGTGCCATTACCAGCGCCTGCATGGTAATGGTGTTCTCCTCCATCAGGTAGGCGATACAGGGATTGGAGTTGATGACTATCTCGTAAGCCAGGCCTTGCTGGCCATGCTTATAAAGGCGTTCCGTTTCGATAAACTTTTTACCGAATGACCAGTGCGGATAGTTAATAGGCATCCCGACACTGGAATAGGCATCCATCATCTGTTCAGAGGTGATGACTTCGATTTGATGCGGGTAAGTGTCAAGGCGGTAGAGTTTCGCCACCCGATCGATCTCGGCGAGATAAACATCCAGCAGATCGAAAGTCCAGTCAGGTCCATCACTGAGACGTACAGAATCCTTATTCATGGAATCAATCGTAGCCATTAGCGCGCCCTCATTGTTAACAACCCTCTCTGTATGGAAGGTCTCATTTCAATGATAGAACACACAATAAAAACTGTGGGTTAGCGGCATTTTTTTCTTCACGATTTCTTCCGGGGAATGACGCGATTTCGGCCATCTGTTTAGCATTTTATGCTAAGGCGAAAGAGTGCGCAGCAGGAGATGCCAACTTTATGAATACCTTTATTTACCGAAAGGTGTGAGAAGTATCACCATAAAAAAGGCATATGTTGAATAACATTTTCATCTGGGTTATCAATTTGTAATCAGATGATTGTGCTTTACTCATGGGAGCAGGCTATGCGAGTTGTGGTACTGGGAGGAGGCGTAGTGGGGGTCACCAGCGCGTGGTATTTACGCCAGGCAGGTCATGAGGTGACAGTAATCGACAGAGAACCCGGGCCCGCGCTGCAAACCAGTGCGGCCAACGCCGGCCAGATTTCCCCCGGCTATGCGGCACCCTGGGCTGCACCCGGTGTGCCTTTAAAAGCCATCAAATGGATGTTTCAGCGCCATGCACCTCTGGCCATAAGCCTTGATGGCACCCCTTTCCAGCTCAAATGGATGTGGCAGATGCTGCGCAACTGCGACACCCGCCACTATATGGAAAACAAAGGCCGGATGGTCCGACTGGCGGAGTACAGCCGCGACTGCCTGAAGCGATTGCGCGACGAAACCGCCGTTCAGTATGAGGGGCGGCAGGGCGGCACGTTACAGCTCTTTCGCACTGCCGAGCAGTATGACAACGCCAGCCGAGATATTACCGTGCTCAAAGATGCGGGTGTTCCCTACCAGTTGCTGGAAGCGTCCCGCCTGGCGGAGGTCGAACCGGCGCTGGCCTCCGTGGCGCATAAACTCAGCGGCGGGCTGCGTCTGCCCAATGATGAGACCGGTGACTGCCAGCTCTTCACCCGCAACCTTGCCGACATGGCCGCACAGCAGGGGGTTATCTTCCGCTTCTCAACGCCGGTGGATCGGCTGCTGTATGAAAGCGGGCAAATTTATGGAGTCAAGTGTGGTGACGAGATAGTTAAAGCGGATGCTTATGTGATGGCCTTCGGCTCGTACTCCACCTCCATGTTGAAAGGTATCGTCGATATTCCCGTCTATCCCCTTAAGGGTTATTCCCTGACCATACCTATTGCGGATGAGGCGGGCGCGCCCGTTTCTACTATTCTCGATGAGACGTACAAAATTGCTATTACCCGCTTCGATAAACGTATTCGGGTAGGGGGCATGGCCGAAATCGTTGGGTTTAATACCCTGTTACGCGAGCCCCGGCGTGCCACGCTTGAAATGGTGGTCAAGGATCTTTTCCCGCACGGCGGGCATATCGAACAGGCCTCCTTCTGGACGGGGCTGCGCCCGATGACGCCAGACGGCACACCCATTGTCGGGCGTTCACCCTTCAAAAACCTGTGGCTCAATACCGGTCACGGTACGCTCGGCTGGACGATGGCCTGTGGCTCTGGTCAGTTGCTTAGCGATTTGATTTCAGGGCAGACCCCGGCTATCCCCTGGGAAGATTTAAGCGTAGCGAGATATCAACCAGGGTTTATGCCAGGCCGTCATCAGCAACTGCATGGCGCGCATAACTAACGCAAGGAGAGAGAATGTCACGTCCTGTTCAGGCCACGATCGATTTGCGCGCGCTGCGCCACAATCTCCAGGTCGTTCGCCGTGCCGCACCCGCCTCGCGTGTCTGGTCGGTGGTAAAAGCTAATGCTTATGGTCACGGTATTGACCGGGTCTGGCGTGCGCTTGAGGGCACGGACGGGTTTGCGCTTCTCAACCTTGAGGAGGCCATCCTGCTGCGCGAGCGCGGGTGGAAAGGCCCCATTCTGATGCTGGAAGGCTTCTTTCATGCCGATGAGTTGCCCCTGTTTGACAAGTACCGTCTGACAACCAGCGTCCACAGCAACTGGCAGTTGAAAGTTCTGCAGGACGCGCAGCTCCATGCGCCGCTGGATGTCTACCTCAAAATGAACAGCGGCATGAACCGGCTCGGTTTCCAGCCTGAGCGGGTGCAAAGCATCTGGCGTCAGCTTCGTGAAATGAAAAACGTCGGTGAGATGACCCTGATGGCCCATTTCGCCAGCGCCGAATTGCCGGAAGGCATCACTGAGGCGAGCGAGCGGATAGCGCGCGCCACCGATGGGCTGGCGTGCACCTGCTCGTTTTCCAACTCGGCCGCCACGCTCTGGCACCCGGAGGTGCATGCTGACTGGGTGCGTCCGGGCATTGTGCTTTACGGCGCGTCGCCATCGGGGCAGTGGCAGGATGTGGCTGACAGCGGTATCCGCCCGGTAATGTCCCTCACCAGCCAGATTATCGCCGTGCAAACCCTTCAGGCGGGGGATGGCGTCGGCTACGGCAGTCGTTACCGGGCGAGCAGGGAGCAACGCATCGGGGTGGTGGCATGCGGCTATGCGGATGGTTACCCACGACTTGCGCCAAATGGAACGCCGGTAATGGTTGACGGCATTCGCTCTGTGACCCTGGGGGCCATTTCGATGGACATGCTTACGGTGGATCTTACCCCTTGCCCGCAGGCAGGCATTGGCACGCCGGTCGAATTGTGGGGGAGGGAGGTGAAGATAGACGAAGTGGCGTCTGCCGCTGGCACGGTGGGCTATGAGCTTATGTGCGCGCTTGCCCCACGCGTGCCAGTAGTGACGGTGTAACTCAGGCCGGGGCGGTTACTCCGCCTCCTCTTCTGCCACGCGAACCCCTACCTTGAGAACCGCGTTTTCCGCTTTTTCCGCAACCGTCCAGACCATACCCGCGAACTCGACCTGATCGCCAACCACGGGAGCGGCACCCAACAGTTGCTGCACAATTTCTCCGAGCGTTTGCTGCTTGTCACGGTACTCCAGCCCGTCTTCCAGACCATAAATCAGGGCAACGTCGGCAAATTTCGCGCTGGCTTCCAGAATAAAATCGCCGAAAAAGCGCTGGTCAAGGGCGACAGGAGGCGTCTGGCTGAACAGTTTGCCAAGAGCCGGCAGATCCTTTTCCCGACCGATTACGCAGAGCACATCCCCTTCACGCAGCCGGGTGCTGCCGGTCGGGTGGAGCAGGGTATTATCGCGAAACAGCGCTGCAATGCGCGTTTCAGCAGGCATATGCAGATCACGCAGGGCGGCACCCACACACCATTTGTCAGCACTCAGTTGATAGACAAATTGTTCCCACGGGTTCTCAGGGTGGATATCCAGGCCAAGCCGCGAAACCGGCATGCCAACAGGTGGCACCACGACCCTGGCTTTTCTGGCAGCCCACGAGAGCGATGTCCCCTGGAATAAGAGCGAGATAAGCACCACGAAGAAGGCCAGGTTGAAAAACAGACGGGCATTATCCAGCCCTGCCATCATCGGGAAAACCGCCAGAATGATGGGCACCGCGCCGCGTAACCCCACCCAGCTTATGAATACCCGTTCGCGTAGCGTGAAACCGCGAAACGGCAGCAGTCCGGCAAAGACAGACAGCGGACGGGCCACAAAGATCATCCATGCGGAAAGGATCAGCGCAGGCACGGCAATAGGCAACAGATCGGACGGCGTCACCAGCAGCCCAAGCACCAGGAACATACCGATTTGTGCAAGCCAGGCCAGGCCGTCAAAGTTCTGCTGAACCGCATAGCGGTTGCGGATCGGGCGGTTACCCAGCACAAAACCACAGAGGTAGACTGCGAGAATACCGCTACCGTGAATGGCAGTGGTCACCGCAAACACCAGAATGCCGCCACTCAGGGCCAGTAAAGGATAGAGTCCGGCCGGGAGGTCGATCCGGTTTATCATTTGCAGTAAAAAATAGCCGCCGCCAAGCCCCAGTAAAATACCCAGGCCAAAATCCTGCACAATATGTACCGCGAACATCCAGCTCAGGCCCAGATTGTGCTGCTGAATCATCTCAATCAGGGTGATGGTTAAAAATACCGCCATCGGATCGTTACTGCCGGATTCTATCTCCAGCGTTGAGCCCACACGTTCGTTGAGCCCTTTACCGCCCAGCAGCGAAAAGACGGCTGCGGCATCCGTTGACCCGACGATTGCCCCGATGAGCAGCCCTTCAATCAGATCCAGATGAAACAACCACGCGGCCATCATGCCGGTTAAACCCGACGTGATAAGTACCCCCACAGTCGCCAGCGACAGCGCTGGTCCCAGCGCCACGCGAAAGGAGCTGGCCTGGGTTCGCATCCCGCCGTCGAGGAGGATCACCGCCAGCGCCAGGTTACTGATCATATAGGCAATCGGATAGTTGTCGAACGGGATACCACCAATACCATCAATACCAGCCAGCATACCAATGGCAAGAAAGATAACCAGGATAGGAATACCGAGACGGGACGAAAAAGAACTTAATAAAATACTGCAGGTTACAAGGACAGAACCCAAAATAAACAGACTAATTACTGCCTCAGCGTCCAATGTCGTGCTTCTCCTCTCGACGTCGCTCCACCAAAAGACCCGCGCACCGGCAGCCTGCAAGGGCACGGGGTTGAAAACCTCTTTATATTAACGGCAGAAAAAATGAATTAATAAGCCGAATGAATAATATTTTTATGCAGACAGCACAGGATGACCGGTGATTGTCAGCGTTGATGTCGCCTCATGGTGCAATACCGCGTGGGCGCCCAAAGGCAGGGTGACGGTCTGCTGCTCGTGTCCGAATGCCAGCCCGGTAATCACCGGAATAGTCAGTCGGCTTCTCAGGTAGTCCACCATCGTCAGTAAAGTGTAGTCTGCATCGTACTCATTCGGTCTGACGCCACTGAAACTACCCAGAATCAGTGCCTTCTGACGTGCCAGTACACCGGCATGCAGTAACTGCATGACCATGCGTTCGACACGGAAGGGATGCTCATTAATGTCTTCCACAACAAGAATGCCGTCATCAATGGCCGGAAACCAGGGGGTGCCCAGTAGCGAGGTCAGCATCGCCAGATTGCCTCCCCACAGCGTCCCGTCGGTTTTACAACGCGGCCCGTCTCCCTCCCATTCCACCACCAGCGTCGGGTTGCTTAACGCGCGCCAGAAATGATCCAGTGTGAAATCGTCGAGGGTGGGGGCGCCGAAATTGGCGGCCAGCATCGGGCCACTGAAGGTAATGACCTTTCCAAGAGCCAGTAGTCCTGACTGAAAAACGGTAAAATCGCTATGACCACAAATCAGCAGCGGCTGCTGTTGCTGGCGCGCAATCAGCGCCGGCCAGTCCACCTTGTCCAGCAGGCGACTGGCGCCATAGCCACCGCGCACGGGCAGCACGATAAGATTGTCCCCCTCTAAGCCCGCAAGCGTATTCAGATCCTCAAGGCGTTCCGGGTCGCTGCCGGCGAAACGGGTATCCCGACGGGCGATCACCTGACGGTTATCCACCTGGTGACCCATTGCCTCCAGACGTTGAACTCCCAGCGCCGCAGCGGCCTGATTAATGCAATAGCCGGACGGCGCGATTAAATGAAACCTGGACATGGCAATTCCTTGCTGACATCTGATCGGAAATCGTTATCATGCCGCTTACCCTGTTCGTTGTCATCCATAGCGATGTATTCACTCAAGAAGGATAACGTGTGAAATTTAGATGGTTTGCTTTTTTAGTGGTTTTGCTGGCGGGCTGTAGTTCAAAGCACGATTACCGTAATCCGGACTGGGATCCGAAGGTGCCGGTTAAACGGGCCATGCAGTGGCTACCCATCAGTGAAAAAGCAGGGGCCGCCTGGGGCGTCAGTCCACGCTTAATCACCGCGATGATTGCTGTCGAATCGGGGGGGAATCCAACGCTTGTGAGTAAATCAAATGCGGTAGGGCTGATGCAGTTAAAAGCTTCCACCGCCGGGCGTGAAGTCTATCAGCGCATGGGATGGAAAGGGGAACCCACCACCAGTGAGTTAAAAAACCCGGAGCGCAATATTTCTATGGGGGCTGCCTACCTGAGCATTCTGGAGCACGGGCCGCTTGCGGGTATCCGCGATCCGCAGGTGATGCAATACGCGCTGGTGGTCTCCTATGTCAACGGTGCAGGTGCGCTGTTACGCACCTTCTCGTCCGACAGGAAGAAAGCGATTCGTGAAATCAACGACCTGAGCGCGGACGACTTCTTCGACCATATCGTGGAGAACCACCCGGCGCCTCAGGCGCCGCGCTATATCTGGAAAGTACAAAAAGCGATGGATGCGATGTAATTATCGCACCCGGCTGGCGCGTTCGCGCGCCTCGCGCTCCAGTGAGAAAATGATGCGCTGGAGTTCGCGCTCCACGCCAGGGCTTACGTTCAGAAAACGAAAGCTCAGGCGTGGCGTCGTAATCGTCTCGTTCTTGCCGTCCACTACTTTACGCTCACCAATGGAAATCAGCTGGGCGTCAAAATAGAACTGCCCCCAGGACGCCATATCTAACTCTACCTGTGAAAAACGCATGCCAGCCTGTAATCCTTCCGGCAGTGCGCTATCCAGCAGCGCCCCCATACCGCCAAGGGAGAGGTCGAAAAGGCGAAAACGCAGTTCAGACTTGTTTGGCATGACGGCTTTGCAGAAATAGGCCGGATGCAGCGGGGCATTAATGCGGAAATATTCGCGACGCTGAATAAAAAAGAGGGTTTCGGGAAGTGGAGAGATGAAGGCTGGCAGGGACTGCCAGTTGCCGCTTTCGAGTCTGGACAGGGTAAATTCCACTTTTGCCCCCTGCGTTTCGGCAGTGATGGTCACCTTTCCGGCACGCTGTACGGCGGTATTCTCAAACTCCTGGCTCCCAAAGTCCATCACCAGCATTTCCGGCGTAACCTCGAGAATTTTGCTGATGAACTGACCACTCGCCCAGGTAATTCTGACCGGAACATCATTTTTCTGCAGGTCGCGAATCACGCCAAGCACCGCTAAGGGGCTATTTTTCAGGAACTGCTCACTGTACTTACTCACGCCTAAAGGCTCCTTGGTAACTGACAGACCGTATGAATTGTCTATCGGCAATTGCCGAAATTACTTCAGACAAAAGCGAAATTATTTTCACAAAAGTTTCGATTAAGTCCGTGAGAACAAATCAGTTTTCACACTATCACCTATACTTTACGCAGCGCGTCGCCATGGTGGACGGCGCAGCGGTATGACGTTTGAGCAGGAGAAAGCAACATGAGCATCATCGCGTGGATTATTTTTGGACTCATCGCAGGGATTATAGCTAAATTCATTATGCCAGGACGGGATGGTGGTGGCTTTATTCTGACCTGTATTCTTGGGATTGTCGGCGCAGTCGTCGGCGGCTGGCTTGCCACCATGTTTGGTATGGGTGGGGACATCACCGGCTTTGATATCCGTAGCTTCGCCGTTGCCGTCGTCGGTGCGATAGTGGTGCTGGCGGTATTCCGGATGATCCGCAGGGATTAACCTGTTTTCCCCTTTAAACCCGTCTATGAATAAACCCGGCAGAGCATACTCCGCCGGGTTTTGTTTTTACTGCGCGACCTGTTTTGCCGCAGGCGCAGGTGGCGTATCGACCACCGGTTGGGTGGCTGGCAGGCTGTCGCAGGGGTTTTCCTTAGGACAGACTAAATCCAGCATCATAAGGGTGACGCCGTTTGACCAGCCAAAGCCATCCTGGAGGGGATATTCGCCGCCGCCACCGCCGGTGCCGGTGGTGCTGACATCATATTTCTCCACCAGCTTCTTCTCCCGGTCATAGGTGTGCTGAACGTTGGAGAGGAAGCGCCAGGTGACATCCATTGCCAGTTTCTTATGGTTGTAATTCTGAAGCCCGGCGGTAGCAACCCATTGCAGCGGGGCCCAGCCGTTTGGCGCATCCCACTGCTGCCCGCTGTTAACAGTAGTAGTGGCTAATCCGCCCTGCTTCAGCAGGCGCGACTGCGTGGCGCTGGCGACCTTATCAGCGCGGTCTTTGGCGGCCGCGTTGACATAGAGCGGGAAGAGAGCCGCAGCGGTCAACTGATTACGCACTTTTTTGGTTTTCAAATCGTAATCGGCATACCAGCCCTCTTTATCATTCCAGAGATTGGCTTCCATACCCTTCTGGCGGGCGCTGGCAAGCGCTTCAAACTTGCTGGCTTTTGCGCTGTCACCGGCGGCCTGGCTGGCACGGGCTATCATTTTCTCCATCTTGAACATCAGCGCATTAAGGTCGACCGGCACAATGCTGGTGGTACGAATTGTCCCCAGTTGATTGGGATCATCCATCCAGCGGGAGCTGAAGTCCCAGCCAGAAGCAGCCGCTGAGCGCAGATCGCGGTAAATCTCTGTCGCCGGACGATTCGGGTTGTTTTTTGCCGTCGTCACATCATCAAGCCAGGACTCCGGGCGGGGGGTGTCTTTATCATCCCAGTAACGGTTCAGCACTGAACCGTCATCCAGTTTCACCACACGCTTGTTTGCTTGTCCGTTCTGCAGCGTATCAGCGCCGTCCATCCAGTACTGGTACTCTTTTTCCATCTGTGGCAGCCAGGTTTTAAGCACATCGTCCCCACCGTGGCTTGCCAGCAACTCGACCATAAAGGCAAAGAATGGCGGTTGTGAACGGCTCAGATAGTAGCTGCGGTTACCATTGGGAATATGACCCCAGCTGTCGATCTCATAACCGAAGTTGGCCACCATGTCTTCAATTTTGTCCCAGTGGCCGCTTTCAGCCAGCCCCAGCATGGTGAAGTAACTGTCCCAGTAATAAACCTCGCGGAACCGGCCACCCGGCACGACATAAGGTTTAGGCAGGGGGAGTAATGAATCCCACTTGCTGGCATGGTCGGTTGTGCGCGTCAGAACCGTCCACAACCCATCAATATGTTCACGCAGGTTTTCTCCCTCCGGGGGGACGTACTTTTCGCCTGCTTTTGGCAAATCAAAATTGACGTCCACAAAATGGCGCAGGTCAAAGCTGGTCTGGTTCTTCTGCATCCGGTAATCCGCAAGGATCATCAGCGGGTCACTTTTCGGTACAGCGTCGGCAAAGGTTTTCTGATCGGGGAACAACTTGGCACTTTGCACATCACTGAAAAGTGGCCCAAGGAGCACATCCGGCGACGGCTTCGCGTTTTGTGGATCAGCCGCAAAGGCCGAGGGGAGAAATGAGAGCAACGCACCACCCAACGCGATGTGCATTGCAAGATACAGGGTGCG
The DNA here is from genome assembly GCF_051486985.1 of Yokenella regensburgei. Taxonomy (GTDB): domain Bacteria; phylum Pseudomonadota; class Gammaproteobacteria; order Enterobacterales; family Enterobacteriaceae; genus CBFFRJ01. Next base: position 28,430 of record NZ_JAHVDV010000007.1, on the reverse strand, counting down.
CTGACGGCGCAGATCAGGTCTTGTCATTAACGATTCTCCTTTGCGGGTAAAATGCGGGGCCGCTGTAGCCAACCTAGTGAAAACCTTAGTCGAATATGAGCAGCGTAGCGTGCCGGATGTGGCATTTTGCGTGCTTACAGACAATTTAACCTTGCCCTGCTTACCTGACACGTTGGAGAGCCCCTTTTCCTGGCCCCTGCTGGCCGACAAAGCATGCGCGCGACATCGCACCTACCTTCATCTTTTTTTCTTATGTCGAAGGCGGCAAATATTAAAGCTGAATAATGTCAGCGTAAGAATTTACTCATTAATGAAATAAAAATGATCGATATGATCAATTTCTTTTATTAATAACCGGACGGAATAATTGATACAGGTCAAATTTGCTGAATTGATTCCGTTAATGGTTATTGATGAGCCGTAAGCAGGGCTACATGTTGTCGTGCGGCAAACATAGATTTAAGCGGTGATTAAATAAGGTTTTAACGCGGTGACTTTATTTTCATATGAAAGGGCGGGAATATTCGTAATGAATAACGGGTATATTTAATGGGTTAGATTTTTCCTCTGCTGAATAATCACCTTTGTAATAATACCCCTTATACTATTACGGTTTTGATGCTACTAATATTTAGGGGTATTATCAAAAATATGCCCTTTTAAGATTAATCTTATCTCTATTGGTGTGAAAGATGCTATCCCCATAGGGGTCAAATAAAAATGTTTAAATTCAACCAAGTGGGTGATTTAGTTAAGTGAAAGTAACGCTTGTTTAAGGCAATTCATAAGGGATTGACCTTAAATGAAATTATTTCTTGAGATTTATCTTAATTTACAGAAAAATTGAATATTCATTTTTCAAGTGGTCGGAGATCATATTGAATTGAATTGCTCAATCTGTAAGATTACGCCTCGCCGGATATTAGTGACGTCATGAATAGTGCCTGGTTTGCGCCTGGGTTCGTGCGGTAGCTATGCCCAAAATAAATTAATCCGGGATACAGCAGGAAAATGAACGGGGTGATTTTGAAAGATTCAAATCATTCTTTCCGAAAGGTTCCAGATCGCCACAGTAATATATTTGCAATGGAAAATTACCGTTATGAAAATGCGAAATGTATTAGCGCTGCTTTTTGTCTTTACACTTTCTGCCTGTAAAGCGCCGCCGCCGCCCGCCCCAACGGATGACACCATCGTAACCAGCGAGGTCAACGGCGTCACCCTGACGCACCGGTATGCCATTCAGCCGCCGAAAACGTTCCAGCCGATTAATGAAAATTATCGGGCATTGTACCCCGCATCCTTGATGAGCCAGCCAGACTACGGCGGCAAACTGGTACGCCAGCTGGAAAATGGCAAAACCTATGTTGTACTGGGGCAGGTTGAACACTTCTGGATGGCGCTGGCAGAAGAGGGGCAGGAGGAGCTGATTGGATATGTGCCTATGCGTGCCGTGGTGAAAAGTGAACTGTATGAAGAGACGGTGCGTAAACAGACCCCGCGCCTGAAGCCCCGGCAAAAGCAGACCTGCGTTAACGTCGATGGCAGCAGCAAAGCCTGTAAAAATAAATCTTCAGGCACCTGGATAATCGACTAATTCGTCCTGACAGGTGATGCAAAAATGAACATTACCGGGCAAACACGCCAGATTTTTCTGGCGTTTCTCCTTGCGCTGACCGCCCTGGTCAGCGGTTGTGAATCGACTCCACATAGCGTACCTGGCAATTACACCCTCCGCTTTCAGGCGAACCCGCAGGTAAATGCGTCTGCGCCGCTGAAGGTCAGGGTCCTGCTGTTGAAATCTGACGCCAGCTTCATGTCGGCGGATTTCTGGTCGCTACAAAACAATGCTGACAGTGCCCTCGGGGCAAATGTGCTTAATAGCGATGAATTTTTCCTGATGCCCGGACAGCTCTCTAAGGTGCTGAAAGGCCAGACGCCGCCTGAGGCGCGTTATGTGGGCATCATGGCGGAATATCAGTCGCTTGACGGCAAAAAATGGCGGATCTCGGTCCCCATCCCGGTGCAGGGCGAAACGCCATTTTATGCCTTCTGGACAACGTCAGCGGATTCACTGGAAGCCGACATTGTCCTTGACGCAACCGGTGTTCGTGCCGTTTCACGATAGCGCCAGTCTCAACAGGAAATCAGAATGAACAAGGCAGAAAAGGTCGTATGGACCGAAGGTATGTTTCTGCGCCCTCATCACTTCCAGCGTGCGGAAAGTCATCTAGAACATCACATCCGGGAGTGGGGATCGCTACAGCGTCCCTTTCTTTGGGGATTTCTCGATGTTGAACTCGATGAGGCGATGCTTCGTCAGGGCTGTATCGCACTGAGCTATGCCAGCGGACTGTTACCGGATGGCACGTTTTTTTCGTTCCGCGATGCCCGTAGTGCACCAACGCCACTGTTAATTCCAGACAACCTCAGCAATGCACGTGTGGTACTGGCGTTGCCGGCCCGACGCGGTGGCCGCGACGAAGTTATTTTCAGCGAGGAGAAAGACTCGCTGGCGCGCTATGTCACTTTTGAAACCGAAGTGGATGATGACAATGCGTTATCGGTGGGCCCGGCGGCTCTGCAGTTCGGCCGTCTGCGACTGAAACTGATGCTGGAAAAAGATCTCAGTGCTGAATGGACAGCGATGGGCGTCGTGCAGGTGCTGGAAAAACGCAGCGACAACCATATCCGGCACGACAGCAGCTACATTCCGCCCATGCTTAATGCCACCAATAACCCATTGCTCTACGCGATGATGAACGACCTGCAAAGCCTCCTGACCCAGCGTAGCCAGCAACTTGCCCAACGCCTACGTCAGCCGGGCCGCTTTAACACCTCTGAAATGGTGGAGTTTACGCTTCTGGCGCTGGTCAACCACCATATCGGACTCATTTCTCACCTGAAAACCCTGCCGCTGCTGCACCCCGAAGACCTCTGGCGTGAGTGGCTGGCCTTTGCCACTGAGCTCGCCACCTGGACCTCAGCGCGCGCGCCTCAGGAGATCTTACCGATTTATGATCATGACAATCTCGCCGTCTGTTTTGATGAACTGGTCTTGATGCTGCGACAGGGATTGTCGCTGGTGATGGAAGAACATGCTATCCAGATTCCGCTAACGGAGCGTACCCACGGCCTGAACGTGGCAACGTTACCAAGCACCAGCATGGCGCGAGAGTTTGGCTTCGTGCTGGCGGTAAAAGCCAATGTACCAGGCGAGGTGCTACAGGTTCATTTCCCGGCGCAGATGAAAGTCGCCCCGGTGACCAAAATCCGCGATCTGGTACAGCTGCAACTGCCAGGTATGGTACTGCGTGCGATGTCCGTCGCGCCGCCCCAGATCCCCTGGCACGCCGGGTACAACTATTTCGAGCTGGAAAAGGGCGGAGAGTTGTGGAGCGAAATGGAAAAGTCCGGTGCGTTTGCTCTGCACCTGGCCGGTGAATTCCCGGGGCTGGACATGGAGTTTTGGGCCATCCGGCAACAACGTGATCAATAGCGAGCGCAGACATGCAGGAACAGACGTTCAATGGCAGTGACGCCACCGCAGCCGCGAGTGGTAATAACCCGCTGGTGGTTGCTGCAAACCCGTTGCTGAACGCAATCCCCCAGATTCGCCACTCGGTGTCACATGAGGATCAGGCCGGGTTACGACAGCAGTTGATTGATGAAATTCGCCGTTTCGAAGTGCGCTGCCAACAGTCCGGCCTGGCCTATGAGGTGATTGTGGGTGCCCGCTACTGTTTATGCACAGCGCTGGATGAAGCGGCGGCGCTGACCCCCTGGGGAAGCCGTGGTGTCTGGTCCGGAAGTGGTCTTCTGGTCACCTTTCATAACGAAACCTGGGGCGGCGAAAAATTCTTTCAGCTACTGGCTCGACTGTCACAAAACCCGCGCGAACATGTGGTTCTGCTGGAGTTAATTAATTACTGCCTGTTACTCGGCTTCGAAGGACGTTACCGGGTCATGGATAACGGGCGTACCCAACTGGACACCATCAAACAGCGCCTCTGGCAGATGATCCGGGGCGTGCGCGGGAGTTACCCGCCACCGCTCTCACCGCATCCTGAAGACCGGCCTGTTCTGCGCAAACTCTGGCGTCCGGTTATCCCTCTCTGGGCCTGCGTGGCGCTGGCGGGTTTTATCGCCTGCTTATTCTTCATTGGCCTTAACTGGCGTCTGGGCGATGGCACCAATCCGGTACTGGCGAAGATTTATCAGACTACGCTACCGGAAGCCGCCATCGCACAACCGGCACCCGCCTTGCCACCGGTGCTTAACCTGCGTGCCTTCCTCAAACCGGAAATCGATGCAGGACTGGTTGCGGTGCGGGATGGTGCGGACAGAAGCGTAGTGACGTTAAAAGGCGATGGTCTGTTTGCCTCCGGCTCCACGGTGGCGCGTGACTCTTACGAGCCGGTGATAGCCCGTGTGGCGCAGGCGATGAATAACGTCAGCGGAAAAATTCTGGTCGTTGGTTACAGCGACAACGTGCCTATTCGCAGCGCACGCTTTGCCTCCAATTATGAACTGTCCCTTGAGCGTGCCCGCTCGGTGCAGTCGCTTCTGGAAAAACAGCTAAGCCAGCCGGGGCGGGTTAAAGCCGAAGGGCGAGGGGAGATGAACCCCATCGCGCCGAATAACTCGGCAGAAAATCGCGCCCGCAACCGCCGGGTGGAGGTGACGCTACTGGTCTCCCCGGAAAATACGGCCGCTGAACTGAACGGACTGCCACAAGGAAACTAAGGATGATGAGTCTGCTTTCTATTCTGACTAACCGCATATTGTGGGGTTTTCTTGGCATGACGGCGCTGGCAGCCGTGGTCTGGATGATTGGCCCGCTGTTATCGGTAGTTGACTCCCGCCCGCTGGAGTCTGAGCAAAACCGCATTATTACTATCGCAGTAATGTACTTCATCTGGATGCAAAGCCACATTGTGCCGCGTCTGTACAACGCCTGGCTCAATCGCAAACTGATGGACAACCTGAAAAGTGATAATGCGGCCGCAACGCCAGGCGACAGCAAGCGTCTGAGCAATGAAGACCAGATCCTGACCGACAGGTTTGAGGAAGCTTCGCAAATCCTCAAAAAAGCGCATTTTAATCAGCCAGGACAGCGTGGTACTGCGTGGACACAGCGCTTTAGCACCCAGTACCTCTATCAACTGCCGTGGTATGTGATGATTGGTGCTCCGGGTGCCGGGAAAACCACTGCGCTGGTAAATTCCGGGCTGCAATTTCCGCTGGCGGATAAGTTCGGCAAGACGGCACTACGTGGGATTGGCGGCACGCGTAACTGCGACTGGTGGTTTACCAACGAAGCCGTACTGCTGGATACCGCCGGGCGCTACAGTACGCAGCAAAGTGAACAGGCTCAGGACGCCAGCGAGTGGCTGAAATTTCTCGGCCTGCTGCAAAAATACCGTCGCCGACAGCCCATCAATGGCGTCATCGTCACCGTCAGCGTGGCAGATTTGCTGACGCAGTCGCCGGAAGCCTCCCGCGAACAGGCGCAAAATCTGCGCCAGCGCCTGAGCGAGCTTCATGAGCAGTTGGGTATTCGTTTTCCGGTCTATGTACTGGTGACCAAAGCCGATCTCCTTAAAGGGTTTCGTGCCTATTTCGCCGGGTTTGACAAGGCCCAGCGCGATCAGATTTGGGGCTTCACGTTTCCGTGGGAAGAGGGGAAACAGGCCGGGTTCGATCTTCACGGACGGTTCAGTCAGGAATATTCACTGCTGCAACAGCGTCTGGATGCCGCACTGCCGGACATTCTGTTAAAAGAGAGCGATGCCGAAGCGCGGGCGGAGTGTTATCTCTTCCCGCAGGAGTTCGCGGCCCTGCGTCCTTTACTGGCTGACTACCTGCAAACCCTGTTTGCCCGCTCAAACTTTGAAACCGAATTTTCTCCCCGCGGTATTTATCTTGCCAGCGGTACGCAGGAAGGGTTGCCGTTTGACAGGGTGATGGGGGAACTTGCCCGTTCACTGTCGCTGCCCAGAGGGGAAGGTGCTGAGAGCTGGGATACGGTTAGCAAAGAAGAGCCGGTGCCTGGCAATAAAGGTCAGAGTTTCTTTATCAAAAACCTGCTGCAGAACGTCATTTTCCAGGAGGCGGGGATTGCCGGGCAAAACCGCTGGTGGGAGATGCGCAACAGGGCGGTGATGTGGGCAGGCTATGCGGCATTGCTGGCCCTGCTTGTCGTAATCGGCGGGCTGTGGCTTACCAGCTATAACAACAACCAGGACTATCTTGCGGAAGTGGATGCCAAAGTGCCGGGTATCAGTGAGCAGGTAAAAGCCCTGCGAGCCCGGACGCAGGGCGATCTTTTTGCGCTGCTCCCCCTGCTCGACAGCCTGAGCGAACTGCCGCAAAGCGAAGCCTTTGATGTAAACGATCCTCCGTTAACCCGTCGCATGGGGCTCTACCGTGGTCACGACGTGGCGGATGCCTCGCAAACGCTGTACCAGAAAGCGCTCGATCAGCTACTGCTGCCGGATGTCGCAACCCGTATCACCCAGTGGTTACGCAGCGATAACGGACAGGACGCAGAGTACAGCTACGAAGCGCTGAAGGCTTATCAGATGTTGTATCAGCCGAAACATTACGACGGTAAATTCCTTCATGCATGGGTCATGCTCAACCTGGAGCGTAACCTGCCGGCGACGATGACAAAGGCTCAGCTTCGCCGTATGGCGTGGCACCTGACGCAGCTGCTGGAGCCACAAATTCAATCCTCGCCCTATGCCAAAGATGAGGCGTTGATTGCCAGGGAGCAGGCACTGATTAACCAGCAACCCCTGGCAACCCGCGTCTATGGTCGCCTTAAACGCCTGCTCGCGGCCGATGAAAATCTCAAACCGGTCTCGCTGGCAAGTCTGGGCGGGCCGCAAAGTGAACTGGTTTTCTCACGAAAAAGCGGGACTTCGCTCAACGAGGGCGTGCCGGGGCTCTTCACCCCGGACGGTTACTGGAAGCATGTTGATCCGCAAATTGGTCCGGTCACTAAAGCGCTGCATGATGATGACATGTGGGTATTGGGCAGCTCACAGGCGCAGATCTCGCAGGAAACCGATATGGCGGTGCGCCAGCTCTACGCCCGCGACTTTATTACGCAGTGGGACCATTTCTTAAGCGACATTCAGCTTAATAACAGCGCCAACCTGACGCAGCGAATCAACACCGCGCGCCTGCTCTCCGGCAACGCCTCACCGTTACGCCAGTTGGTAGTTAATCTGAGTAAAGTGTTAACCCTGACGCGTGATTTACCGCAGGAAGGCGAGAAAAAAGCCACCGAAACCAGCTCTACCAGTCGTACCCTGGATGTCCTTTTCGGGCATCGCGATTCTGCTGACAATGTGCCGGTGGCGGCGACAAATGCATCACCGGAGCAGCGGGTCACCGACTATTACGCCCCGGTTATTGCGCTGGCTGAGCCGCTGGAAAAGGGGGGCAAGGCACTGGTGATTGATGATTTTCTCAAACAGGTGGATGAGCTTTATCGATACCTGACCGCGGTACAGGATGCCGCTAACAGCGGAATGCCACCGCCAGGCGGCGAGGCGATAAGCCGTCTGCAGGCCAGCGCAGGCCGTCTGCCCGGCGGATTGCAGTCGATGTTCAGCAACATGGCCGTTGGTGCAAGCAGTGATACCCAGCGTAGGGAGCTCGATAACGTACGAAAGCGCATTAGCGTCGAAGTGGGCAGTTTTTGCCGTCAGGCGATCGCCGGACGTTACCCGCTGGTACGCAATGCAAGCGCCGAAGTCACCCCCGACGATCTGGCCCGCATGTTTGCTCCTGGCAGCGGCCTGATGGACAGCTTCTTTCGTGACAACCTGACCAATAAAGTGGATACCACCCAGTCACCCTGGCGCTTTACGCCGGGCATCGATGGGAAAACCCTGCCGGGCAGTGAGGGGTTACTGGCCCCGTTCCAGCAGGCACAGTCCATTCGGGATGCGTTTTTTGCCAACGGCAGCACGACCCCCTCTTTTCGTACCACCGTGCGCACCGTACAAATGGACAACGCCATCCTCAACTTAACGCTTGACGTTGACGGACAGATCCTCCGTTACAGCCACGGTCCGCAGGCGGTACAGGTGATCAACTGGCCAGGCCCTGGTGGCACCAATCAGGTGCGTATGCAACTGGGACTGACCAATGGCACCACCTCGACGCTGGTCAGTAACGGTGCCTGGGCGCTGAACCGTTTTGTCGATAAGGCGCGGGTAAGTGCCGGCAGCAGCGGTCTTGCGCGCCAGGCCACTTTTAACGTCGACGGGCATCAGGTCACGCTGGAGTTTATTCCCGGCAGCATTCGTAACCCGTTTCAGCTTCCCCGTTTCGCGTGTCCCTAACAGCAAGGAAAGCCGAATGACAACATCTTCATTATTAAGCTGGTACGGAAAACTACCCAGTGCCGGCGATTTTCTCCAGCGACGTTTCCCGGACGCCCTGCAACGTCAGTGGTCGCACTGGTTTCAGCTGGGCCTGCTGAACTGGCAGAAAGAGGCTGACAGTACCCCGGAGCGCAAGTTCGGAAGTGCGCCAGTCTGGAACTTCGTGGTACCGCCAATGTTAGGCGGCCAGCAGGTGCAGATGGGCTGCTTACTGCCGGGACGCGACAGCGTCGGGCGACAGTATCCGGTCTGCGCCTTGCTGGCAATAAACCCTCAGGAGTGGTCACCCCGCCAGCTGAGTCTCTCTGGCGACTGGTATCAGCAACTGGGGCGCACCCTTCTGCATGGCGTTAAAAACAGCTATTCACCTGAACAACTGGATCAGGCGTTACTGTCGATAGCCACGCCGCAGACGGGGGAAGTGGAAAACCGTTCCGACATTCTGGATGTCCTCGGTTACGACGGCGACGCAGAATCCACCCTCGGCTGGCAGCAGGCTGCCGACTGTTTTGACCCGCAGCGACAGACCAGCTTCTGGTGGACCAACCGCTGTGACGGGTATCCGCTCTATACCCACGTGCACAGCGGAAACTTCACCGGACAGCTGTTCACGTTGCTGTTTGACCCGGCAGGCGGGGCGCGACCGGGCCGACACGGACTTTATCCGCCGATGTTTGAATAAGGGAGCAGACCATGACCATTGAAACTTTACTTGCTCCAGTTAACCCAGAGCAGCCCTGCGGCGAGAACCTGGAGTATGACGCCGAGTTCCAGGCACTGGAGCAGGCAAGCCAGGGAAAAGCCGAGCAACAATTTGGCGACACGATTATTCCGGCCGAACCTGCGGACTGGAACCGGGTGGAAAAACTGGCGACGGCGCTCCTTTCCCGCACTAAAGATCTGCGGGTAATGGTCGCCTTAACCCATGCCTGGACCCGTCGTCAGGGGCTGGAAGGGTATGCCAACGGCTTGTCGCTGATTGAACAGGCGCTGGAGATCTACTGGGAAGCACTGTGGCCCGCCCTCACCGAAAACGGTGAGTATGATCCTTTTTACCGCATCAACGCGCTGGCAAGCATCGGTGACAAATCGGCCCTGACGACCACGCTGCGCCAGTGTGTGCTGCTGCGCAGCAACGGCGATGAGATAAGCGTGCGCGATGCGCAGGCGTTACTGGATGGCAGCAAAACGGAGTGTGCTGGTTTTCCCGGCGGCCGCGCCCGGCTGGTGGATGAACTGGCCCGCACCGGCGAGGGTGACAACAGTATTATGCGGCGCATCCACCTGAGCCTTATTGCCCTTCGCGATGGACTGGTAGACAAACTGAGTGAGAGCGGCGCGCCGGAAATGGATCAGTTGATAAGAACGACAGCCCTCATCACCAGCGTCTCCACCGCACCTCTGGATGAGGCACCTGTCACGCCAGCGGATGCTGCTCCTGAAGCCGCACTGGTCACCCCGCAGCCCGCGCGCAGCGACTGGCGAAGCACGGAGATAACCAGCCGGGCCGATGCACAACTGATGCTCGAAAAAGTAAAACTCTACTTTACCCGGCACGAACCCAGCCACCCGGCGCCGCTCATGATCGATCGCGTACAGCGGCTCATTGAACAGGATTTTATGGCGATCATTCGCGACCTCGCCCCGGATGGCGTCCAGCAACTGGAAAACATTTTTGGGCGTCACTCATAACCTTTGACAACAGGGTGAAATCATCCCGATAGCGTCACCGCGCACCTTCGACGGAGAACATCATGGCAAGAAGTAACAGTGGGCAAAAATTTATCGCGCGTAACCGCGCGCCACGCGTACAAATTGAGTATGACGTGGAAGTATACGGCGCGGAGCGCAAAATCCAGCTTCCCTTTGTGATGGGAGTAATGGCTGACCTCGTGGGGAAACCGCTCGAAAACCTTCCCTCTATTGAAGAGCGCAAATTCCATGAGATAAATATTGATAACTTCGACGAGCGAATGAAAGCCCTCAAACCCCGCGTGGCGTTTCAGGTCGATAATACGCTCACCGGCGAAGGGAAGATGAGCGTCGACCTGACGTTCGACAGCATGGAAGATTTCCTGCCGGATGCGATCGCCCGCAAGGTTGAACCCTTGAACGCACTGCTGGAGGCGCGCACGCAACTCTCCAATTTGCTGACTTACATGGACGGCAAAAACGGTGCTGAGGAGCTGATTGCCAACATCCTCAAAGATCCGACGCTGCTCAAATCGTTAAGCCAGTTGCCAGACAACCACGACAGCGCGCAAGGGAAAGAGGAGTAAATCATGAGCAATCCAGGACAACAGCATGAACTTCAGCGCGAAGAAACCTTCAGCCAGGACGAATTCAGCGCGCTGCTGAACAAAGAGTTCCGCCCGAAAACCGAACAGGCCCGCTCGGCAGTGGAAACGGCGGTGCAGACGCTGGCGCAGCAGGCGCTGGCAAACACCGTGACGTTCTCCTCCGACACCTATCGCACCATTCAGAACCTGATTGCCGGCATTGATGAAAAACTCTCCCGGCAGGTAAACGAGATCCTCCACCATGAGGAATTTCAGAAACTGGAAAGCGCCTGGCGCGGCCTGAGCTATCTGGTTAACAACACTGAAACCGATGAGATGCTGAAAATTCGCTTTATGAGCATCGCGAAACCGGAACTCGGGCGGATGCTGAAGCGCTATAAAGGCGTGGGTTGGGACCAGAGCCCCATCTTCAAAAAGATCTACGAAGAGGAGTATGGTCAGTTCGGGGGCGAACCCTTTGGTTGCCTGGTGGGTGACTACTACTTCGACCATAGCCCGCAGGATGTGGAGATGTTAGGAGAGATGGCGCGTATCGGTGCGGCCGCACACTGTCCTTTTATTACCGGCACGGCGCCGAGCGTGATGCAGATGGAATCCTGGCAGGAGCTCGCCAATCCGCGCGACCTGACCAAAATATTCCAGAACACCGAATATGCCGCCTGGCGCTCTCTGCGGGAATCTGAAGACGCGCGCTATCTGGGGCTGGTCATGCCGCGTTTCCTGTCGCGCCTGCCGTACGGCATTCGCACCAACCCGGTGGACAGCTTCGACTTTGAAGAAGAGACTGACGGCGCTAACCACAGCAACTACTCCTGGGCCAACGCCGCTTACGCGATGGCAACCAATATCAACCGCTCCTTTAAAGAGTTTGGCTGGTGCACCTCAATTCGTGGCGTGGAGTCAGGCGGCGCGGTGGAAAACTTGCCGTGCCATACCTTCCCGAGTGATGACGGTGGGGTAGACATGAAATGCCCGACAGAAATCGCTATCAGCGATCGTCGGGAGGCTGAACTGGCCAAAAATGGCTTTATGCCGTTGATCCATCGTAAAAACTCCGACTTTGCTGCCTTTATCGGCGCACAGTCGCTGCAAAAACCGACCGAGTACCACGATGCTGACGCCACCGCTAACGCCCGGCTGGCATCACGCCTGCCGTATCTCTTTGCCTGCTGCCGTTTCGCGCACTACCTTAAGTGCATCGTGCGCGACAAAATTGGTTCATTCCGTGAGCGCGATGAGATGGAGCGCTGGCTCAACGACTGGGTGATGAACTATGTAGACGGCGATCCGGCAAACTCTTCTCAGGAGACCAAAGCGCGTAAACCGCTGGCGGCCGCCGAAGTACAGGTTCAGGAAATTGAAGATAACCCCGGTTATTACACGGCGAAATTCTTCCTGCGCCCGCACTATCAGCTGGAAGGGCTGACCGTCTCACTGCGCCTGGTGTCAAAACTGCCGTCGCTGAAAACGAAAGAGGCGTAACCGCATCAGGCTGCCGCGGGGTTTCCCGGCAGCCTGGTAAAAGTCATCACTGTTCATGTTGCCTGGCATCAGGCTGATAGCGGTTGTAATGGTAAGCCGCATGATGCCGGCCCTGTTAAGGAGATTTCCCTGAAAATGAGGACAACACGGTCGTCCCTGCTTTTCGTTCTTGCTCTGACCACCATGCTGACCCCGGCGCTGGATGCCTCGGCAGAATCTATTTCGAACAGTACTTTCCCAAAAGATCCTTCGCTGATCTGGCCTGCCAACGTCAACCTGACGGGTGAAAAATTTTTAACGGCATGGCGTTCAGGTGAAGAAAACCCGGAACGTCTGAAAGCTGATTTATATCTGCTGGGGGTGCTGGATGCGACGGAAGGGAAAATCTGGTGTGATTACAAGACGCTTAAAATCTTTACGGTACATGAAGTCGTGCATCGTTATTTTAAGAAGTTACCTCCGGAGCGCTTAAAAGAGCGAGCCTCGACGCTCATTCTTGAAGCGATGATCCAGAATCACGCCTGTCAAAAGGGACCGCAGTCATGAAACCATTGTATGCCCAGCTTAAAAAGAACCATTACTCATCCAATCCCTACCGTCAGGGGTTTGTCGATAGCGAAAATGTGTATCCTGAAATTGGTTACACCCTGGAAGAAATGTTGAAAATGAGCCCTGCATATGAAAATACATGTGCAGTACGGATGAGCCTGGCTCTTTTAAAATGCAACATCACCTTCCAGGGGCGTCTGCCGATTAAAACAGGCCCCTACAAAGGCAAGAAAATTGAAACGGGAGCGAAACTGCTGGCCGATCAGCTTTACCGCCCGGATGTGTTTGGTAAGGCCGAACTCTATTCGGATTTGCAGGAGGCCGCACGCAAACTACAAAATCGCAAAGGGGTGATCTATTTTCATCAAATTGTAGATTATGGTGGCGGGCACATCGATATGCTGGAGCCGGATAAAGATAATATGTTTCAGTGCAACAGCAACTGTTATTTTGACTGCAAAGAAGTCTGGTTTTGGGAGCTGAATTAATTATCCCGGCTGCTGGCGCGTGCAGAGTGAATAAGCGAAGCGCCAGCGCAACTTCAGCACCGATGTCTGAGCCTGCGGTATATCAAAACAAACGCCAACAGCGTGCAGACTAAAAAAAGAAATTTTCCGAGCAAGGCACCTGAAGAACAGGCCATCAACGGTTCGTACTCCAGTACCAGCCAGAGAGAACGGCTGAGATCGATAAATGAATATACGCCAGCGGCGATGGATAGCATCAGCAGCATAAGCAAAACCCTTTTGCTCACGATCGTTACCTTATCTCACATTTATCAACGGTCATGGCCGAAGAATAAAACAACATGCGCGCTAACGCGATGAGTTTTGACGCAAGGTTTCCTGTTACCTGCCTTATGCAGGCGACAAAGAATACTGAATAGTTTAACTATTCAGAACCGAGGCAGAGGTAAAATATGGATGGTTTTATTTGGCCCCATGCTTTCCTTTTTGCCATATAAGTGCTTTTTCGAAAGCAATATTGTTCAACCACGAAGAGTAGATATTATGGCTATTGATATGTTCCTGAAGGTCGACGGTGTGACGGGTGAATCAAAAGATTCTAATCACACTGGATGGACAGATATTACTTCTTTTTCCTGGGGTGCGTCCCAACCGGGAAATATGAGCGTTGGCGGCGGCGGTGGTGCCGGTAAAGTTAACTTCAACGATCTTCATATTAATGCGCTCATTGATAAGGCCACGACGGCTATTCTCAAACACTGCGCCAGCGGTAAACACTTAAGCAAAGTGGAATTGTCCGTCTGCAAAGCGGGTGGGCAGCAGGTGGAATATGCACGTATTACACTGGAAGAAGTTCTGGTGACGTCTGTGCAATATACCGGTGCCGATAATGGTGATACCGTCGGCGTAACCTATGCCTTCCAGGCAGCGAAAGTGAAACAACAATACTGGGAGCAATCTTCCGCAGGTGGTAAAGGTGCGGAAACCAGCTCAGGCTGGAACATTAAAGAGAACAAAGAAGCGTAATACGTATTAATGTATGACGTGCTAACAGGCCAGGGGAATGCCTGGCCTTAAATACTTTATAAAAAGCTATTCTGTTTAAGTGTGTTGGCGCATGAGCCCGCCGCTTAACCAGCCGCGGCGTTATTGCCTCAAAAGAGAGATGTGATGAGGCGTAATTGCGCGCAGATATACCTTGCTGCTGGCCCCGTTTATCACGGGTATGGCACCCTGATTACAAAGTGAACATAAGAGATGAACGTGCCGAAAGTCGTTACCCTCGCCCTTATCCTGAACGCGGGCTTTTTCACGGCCAGTAGTCTGGCAGTTACTGAAAAATCACCGCTCGGCGTCTGGCAGGTTTCTGACGTAGCGATTAACGATCTCTCCGGGCGAACGCTGACCTATGAGAGTGATGACGATCGGCTGGTCGGGCGCTTTTTAACACTCACTCCCGATGCGATCGCAACAGACTTACCCAGTGGTGCGCATTGCCAGTCGCCATCGTATACACAAAAAAATGAAAAACTCGATACCTGGATTACCAGGGTATTTGGGACCGGTGACGATGCGAATGCTAAAAATTATGGGCTTGGCATCGCCGGCGCTGAACAGGCGGTCGTCACCACCCTCGACTGTAAAACGGGGCAGTTCACCAATGGTGATGGCAACACGCCGGTCGATATTGTCTTCGCGGGCAATAAGGTGCTACTGAACTGGACAGATGGCACGATTCTGAGCCTGAAAGCGGTAGAACAGCATGGCAAACCCGTCGCATCCTTCAGTTGCGATAACGCCGCGACAGCGAGCGAAAAAGCCATTTGTGACAATCCTTCCCTGGCCTCACTTGATGTCAGCGTATCACGCGCATGGAAGAGATATCGCAAGGAAGCCGCCCGACTCAACAAGAGCGACCTGCAGGCTTCCCTGATTAGCGGGCAAAAAGCATGGCTGGCGCAACGAAATGGCTGCGCCGACGATAAAACCTGCCTGCAGAAATCCATGCAGGATCGGCTTGAGGTGCTGTCTCACAGCCTGGATGCGTTCTGAATCCTTGCGCGTCGGCCACGGAAAAGCTTGCGCGCCGAAACCTGTACCTGAACCGGTTCCAGAATGACCGGTCCAGCAAAACTTGACTCTCCAGACAGGCAAACGCCACCGTTTAAGGCAAATTTCGCCGTTTGAGCGCGAATAACTCCAGCAGGAAAACGCTATGCGATTCACAATAGTCACCAATAAACCCGGCCATCAACCCGTGCAAAGCCGCTGCGATTTTTACCCGCCGGGGGGCACCATTGGCCGGGGAACCGACAACAATCTGGTCTTGCCCGATAACGATCGGGCCATTTCCCGCTTACAGGCTATTGTCCATATTTCGGGGAACGGAGAGTGCCGTATCACCAACCGTGGCAACGTAACACGCGTGGTGCTGAATGATATTCCGCTGGAGCGCGGGCGCCAGGTGGAGTTACAGGATGGTGATATTCTTGGCATTGACGAATACCGAATTGAAGTCAGTGATCTTATCCTTGATACGCAGCCGGTAAGCCGTATGGCTGCCAACGTACAGGCTGGACTGACGCCGGAGCCCTTGCCCGAAGAAACCAGCAAAACAGAGGCGACGCCTGCCGCCGTGCCCACCGAAATCTGGGACAGCCTGATGCAGGAGTTTTCCATCTCGGACAGCATCTCCCGCGGGCGGGCCAAACCGCAGGACACCCCGGCGGCAAACCCTTTTGCCGCTCCGGATGCCCCGGAACGTAACCCGGAAGATCCGCTCGCTCTGCTGGGTAAAGCGGATCCAGTCATCGCGCCGCGCACGGTAAACACGGACACTCTCTTTACCGACGACACACCGTTTAAAGGTGACAGCATTTTTGCTGATGCCACCCCCTCGACTCTGGTACCGCCCACAGGGCAGCCCGCGGCTGACAACCACGCCACGCAGGATGAACTCGATCCCCTGGCGCTGTTCGGCGGTGCAGGCGGTGGGGCAGCAACCACCCGCGACGATGATCCCCTTGGCCTGCTCAGCGGTGCCGTGCCGCTGGCGCATACTGACGACATCCTGCCAGCTGGGTCGCCGCAACCGGAATCGCAACCCAGAGCGGAAGAACCTGAGGTGATGCAGACGGCGCAGAGCGCAGAGGTGCCCCCGTTCAGCGAGCCACTGCCTGACTATGTGCCGATCACGCTCCCCACACCGCAAACGGTACAGCGGGCGGCGGTACAGACGCCGAAAGGGCGCTTACGCATCGACCCGGTGCGCAGTGAGTCTGCCCCTGCGTCAGGAAACGACAGTGGTGATGTTCTGAAGGGCGAACTGCTCGATGCCCTGCTCGAAGGGATGGGGCTTGGCGACATGCAGCCAACGCCACAGTTTGACAAAGAAAATATGCGCCAGCTCGGGCAGATGCTCAGTATGTTCTCTCAGGGCACGGTGGCGCTGCTCTCGTCACGTTCCATTCTGAAGCGTGGCGTCAAGGCCGACATGACGATGGTGTTAGACGACGCCAATAACCCTTTCAAACTCCTGCCGTCCGGTAAAACCGTGTTGATGCAGATGTACGGCACCCGTATGCCGGGCTTTATGCCGCCGAAAAAATCCGTTCGTGACGCTCTCATTGACCTTCAGGCACACCAGTTAGGCATGATTTCCGGCATCCGCGCCATTATCGCGGCCATGTTGCAGTCCTTTAATCCTGAGTTGCTGGAAGAAGAGGCAAAACGGGACGGTTCCCTGGCACGTCTTGGCATGCTTTCCAACCGTAAGGCGGCATTGTGGGACTACTTTGTACGCCGTTATGCCGAGACGGCCGGTGAGATTGATGACGACTTCCATACTCTGTTTGGCGAAGCCTTCCTGCACGCCTACGACATGGAGGTAAACCAGTACAAAGACTCACAGAGCGGATCGGAAGAATAATGAATATCAGCACAGCCTCCCTCTCCCGACAGGGCGGACGATCCAGCAACCAGGATCAGACCGGCGAAACCATTGGCGATCGCGCGGCCTGCTTTGTGGTCTGCGATGGTATCGCTGGCCTGCCCGGTGGCGATGTGGCGGCCGCCCTGGCCCGCAACGCCATTATTACTGGCTTCGACGGTGAAAAGCACCTCAATGCGCAGTCCATCCGCCACTATGTAAATGGTGCTAATCAGGCTATCCGCACCGAGCAGAAAGCAGGAGATGAAAACGCCCGGATGGGCACCACCCTGGTCAGTCTCTTCATTGACCGGGATTTTCATCTGGCCTACTGGGCGCATGCCGGTGACAGCCGTTTATATCTCTTTCGCCGTGGGTGGCTCTACCACGTCACCACCGATCACAGTCTGGTTCAGCAAATGAAAGACGCAGGTCATCAGACGGAGGGGATAAACAGCAACTTACTCTATTTCGCGCTGGGTCTGGGTGACGATCAGCGCGAAGCCAGCTACAGCGATGTGGTGCCTATTGAGGATGGTGACGTATTTTTACTCTGCACCGATGGCTTCTGGCATGGGGTAAGTGAAGAGCTGATGAAGCAGTCACTGCATATGGTCAATACCCCTGGTGACTGGCTGACGCTAATGAATCAGATCCTGCTGCGAAACAACGTGGAGAGCGATGGCCAGCAGGATAACTACAGCGCGGTGGCCGTATGGGTTGGCGCACCGCAGGATACGACGCTCCTGCACTCACTGGCGCAAGCGGCGCAATTTCTCCCTCTTCGTGACTGATACAGACTGACAAGGATTTTTATGAAACGTTGGCTTCCGGGTTTGGCACTGCTGACCGTGGGTTTTTGTGCCCAGGCGGAAAATTATCGCATTGTGCAATCCCCCTCGCAAAAACTGGATATCTGGATCGACAACATTGTGGATAACTCGCCTCAAAGCTGGTGTGCGAAGACCTTACCGCTGCGTATCGTCGCCAACGGCGACAAGAAAGTCACTGTGCTTGACACCTTTATGCCGCGTCTCGGCGCACTGCTGGAGAACCAGTGTGGCGCGCTTACCCAGGTCAACTGGAAAATGACGGATGCAAAAAACGTCACGCTGGCAGAGGGGACGGCAAAAAAATCCAAAGACTGGGTGCCTGAAGTCGCCACCCCTGCCACAAGCGACACCCCCGTGACGCCAGACGCTACCGTACCAACGACCGCGCCCGCTTATACCCTCCCGGAAGGTCGACCGGAGGAGATGTCCGTGGCGGCAAATCGCACGCCCTGGCAGGAG
This sequence comes from Yokenella regensburgei, assembly GCF_051486985.1. Taxonomy (GTDB): domain Bacteria; phylum Pseudomonadota; class Gammaproteobacteria; order Enterobacterales; family Enterobacteriaceae; genus CBFFRJ01. Next base: position 10,010 of record NZ_JAHVDV010000007.1, on the reverse strand, counting down.
TTCACCATGCATGACGGCTGTCATTTACGCACTTACTGGCAGGGCGACAGCAGCACCTCCGCACTCTTCATTCCGGCTAAAGAGGATGGAAAGTGTGAAAAGGGCGGCTGGCTCAACGGCCGCAGCGAAGTGGTTCAACTGAGCAAAGAGGGTGAAAAAAGAGTATCCATGACCTTTGTGCACGGTTTTCCGGTAAGCGGCCTTAACCAAAGCGCGGATGCCGATCGACTGCTGATCACGACGGTTAATAATGAGCGCATGGTGGTCAGCGAAGGGCGTTCCGGTCAGAGCTGGATGCTGCTGCCTTATGATGCCAGCCTGAATGCCTGGCAGGCAAACGGCACCATCGCCGTGGAGGTGCCCCGGGAACTGCTCAGCGATGAGGGGCGTCTGCGCGCCCGTCTTGACGAAGTCCGTGAAAACTGGACCCCGTGGTTTGCACCGGGAACGCGCCTTAACATCGTGCTGATTGATGCGTTGCGCCCGCAGTTACGCGACCCGGCGGTAGGCAAATACACGCCGACGCATTAATCCCTGTCCGACATCTTCCCCTCATCCTGACGCATCGGCGCAGGACGAGGGGACAAAGGGGCACATTCTGGCGCCTTGCCCGCTGTCTCAGGCAGAGGGTAACCACGACTCACCATGCCTAATCCAACCCACTGGAGCGTTTATGAATACGCTTGAAGCACTACTCGCAGGGGATTCCCTGAAGGTAAGCCTGGAGAATCTGGAAAACCAAATTCGTACGCGACCTGCCGACGCAGACCTGCGCGCGGCGTTTGTCCAGCTGCTGTGTCTGGAAGGGAACTGGTCACGCGCGCTGGCGCAGTTGAAAAGCTGGCTGGCACTTACCCCGCAGGCGCAGCCCACCATTACCCTGCTTGAGCAGGCGATTAACGGCGAAAAAGTGCGTGCAGACGTTTTAGCAGGCCGGGCGCGTCCCATGATGCCAGCCCACCAGTGGCCGTGGCTGGAGACGATGGTCGCCTCTCTGGCAGACGCAGGGGCTGAGGCCAGCGCGCGGCGAATGATGGCGCTTGAACACGCCGATGCGGTTGCCGGCGAGTTAACGCTGCACAACGGCGAGACCCGGCGTTTTGACTGGCTCATGGATGGCGACTGTCGCTTTGGACCGGTGTGTGAAACCATCGTTAATGGCCGCTACTGCTGGCTACCCTTCAGCGCCATTGAACAGATGACCTTTCAGCCGCCTGCAAGCGTAACCGATCTGGTATGGCGTCATACGCTGATTCGTTTACAGGATGGCAGCGAACAGGTCTGCCAGATCCCGGTTCGCTACCCGTTCGACGCCGGGGCTGAGGACCGTTTCCGTTTGTCACGCACCACCGAGTGGCTGGCGGTGTCCGCTGATGAGACGCACTACCTGGGACAGGGGCAAAAAGTCTGGCTGAACGATACCGCTGAGTTTCCGCTGCTTGACCTGGCGGTCGTCTCTTTTGATGAGGCAACCGACCATGAGTAACCCGGCACAGGATGACAGTAACCTGCTGCATAACGGCTGGCGGGCAAGACGGGACAAAGAGAACGTCAGCAGCCGGGACAAAATGCAGCCTTCGCTGCTGGACAGACTCACCGACGACGCGCCGGAAAAGCGTCAGGAACCGCGTAACAGCACGCTGATTGCGCACGCCGCGCTGCGTCGCCACGTACTTCGCGATCTGCAATGGCTGTTCAACACCATCAATAACGAAGCGCAAAACGATCTCAGTGGCCTGCACCACGTTCGCCGTTCGGTGGTGAATTTTGGTGTCGCACCGCTGGCTGGTAAACGGATGTCTGATATTGAATGGCAGGATATCCAGCAGAAACTCACGCAGGCCATCCTCCATTTCGAACCGCGGATCCTGCCTCAGGGGTTGTCGGTACGTTGCATCTCCGATACCCAGTCTCTGGATCTGCATAACGTGTTGTCGATAGAAATTAAAGGTCGCCTGTGGTGCGTTCCCTATCCGCTGACCTTTCTTTTCCGTACCGATGTGGATCTGGAAAACGGCCATTTCGAATTAAGGGATGAAGGGTAAGTATGGAAAGCAAACTGCTCGAATACTATAACCGCGAACTGGCGTGGCTGCGGGAGATGGGCCAGGAGTTCGCCGGGCGTTATCCAAAGGTGGCGGGGCGTCTGGGCATGAACGGCATGGATGTGGCCGACCCTTACGTTGAGCGTCTGATGGAAGGGTTTGCCTTTCTGACTTCCCGTGTGCAGCTCAAAATGGACGCCGAGTTTCCGCGCTTCTCCGAACGTTTGATGGAGATGATTGCCCCCAATTATCTGGCTCCCACTCCCTCTATGGCGATTGCTGAATTTCAGCCTGATGCCATGAAGGGCGATTTAAGCAAAGGGTTTGTGGTTCCGAGGGGGACCATGATGGACAGCCAGGCGCTGAAAAAAAACGGTGTCACCTGCAGTTACACCACCGCCCATGATGTCACTCTGTTGCCGCTCTCCATTACGCTCACTGAGCTTGGTGGCGTTCCGGCGGATCTGCCACTGGCCCGCTGCGGACTTTCGCAAAGCGGCGCGGCCAGTGCGCTGCGTATTCGCCTCTCCTGTGAGGGGGCCACAAAACTGGCTCATCTCGACTTCGATCGGGTGTCATTTTTTTTAAGCGGGCCGGACATGCAGGCGCTACAACTGCTGGAACTGCTGATGGCGCATCAGGTTGGGGCGGTTGCGCTCATCCCCGGTAGCGACAACGCGCCGATATCCCTTGGCACCGGGGCGCTGCGTCACGAAGGTTTTGACTCCGATCAGGCGTTGCTACCTGAAGATTTACGCAACTTTGATGGCTACCGTTTGCTGCAGGAGTATTTCGCCTTTCCGTCACGGTTTCTGTTTTTCAGTATTCAGGGTCTGCGCCCGCTGCTGGCAGACTGCAAAGAGGCGAAGTCGTTTGACATCATAATCCTGCTGGATAAAGCCGATGCGCAACTGGAGCGGGTGGTCGATAAAAGCCATCTGGCGTTGCACTGCACGCCGGTTATCAATCTGTTCAGTAAAACGGCGGAGCGGCAAAAGCTGCAGGAGAACCAGTATGAGTACCATCTGGTGGTGGACAACATCCGCCCGCTGGATTACGAAATTTATGCAGTAAACAAAATCTACGCCAGCCGCGACGGGCAGCGTGATGACCAGATTTTTCGCCCGTTCTGGCGCAGCGTGAATCAGGATGATGGTAACTACGGAGCCTACTTTTCATTGCGTCGGGAGCAGCGCGCGCTCTCTGAGCATGCCCAGCGTTACGGCACCCGCACCGGATATATGGGATCAGAAGTGTTTGCCTCGCTGGTTGATGAACAGCACGCTCCCTGGGATGAAAGTCTGCGCTATATCACCGCCGACGTCCTTTGTACCAGCCGCGATCTGCCTTTGTTGTTACAACAGGAGCTGGGGCAGTTTGTGCTTCCCGATTCGCTGCCCGTAAAAACGCCGCGCCTGCGCAAAGGCCCGACGCCTCCGCGTCCCGCCCTGGCCGAAGGGCTGAGTACCTGGCAACTGATAAGCCAGCTGCAGATGAACTATTTAAGCCTGATGGACGGTGAGGATGGACAGGGGGCTGCAGCGTTACGCCAGTTGCTTGGACTCTATACCCGGCTGGCAGAAGCCCCGGTGGCGCGACAGATTGAAGGGGTACGCGAATGCCTCCTGCAGCCGGTACACCGGCGGGTGCCTGAACCGGGTCCGATCGTTTTTGCCCGCGGGGTTGGCATCAGCCTGACGGTTGATGAACAGGCCTTTTCCGGCTTCAGCCCCTGGTTATTTGGTAGCGTTCTGGAGCGCGTGTTTTCGCGCCTTGTGGCGATGAACAGTTTCACCGAGTTTACCCTGAACAGTCTGCAACGGGGTGAAATTGGCTACTGGCCCCCACGGATGGGCAAGAGGGCATTACTATGACCGATGTCGTCACACCTCATGCTGCTATCCGGCGTGCGAGAGCCTTACCTGACGGTTTCTGGCAAAACGTCATGGTGGCGCCCTGGCGTTACGATCTCTTCAGTTTGCTACGGCGCATCGACGCGCAGGCAGGAGAACGTTATCCCCTCGGACGCGCACCGCTACCGCGCTTTGAGCCGTTACGTATCGGGCAAAAGCCTTCGCTGGGTTTTGCCCCTTCAACCCTGGCCGGGGTGAGCAGACGGGACGCCTCGACGCTTTATGATGTATCTATTCTGAGTTTTGGTCTCTTCGGGCCGAATGGCCCACTGCCGGTACATTTAACGGAGTATGCACGTGAGCGTATCGATCATCATCAGGATGAGAGCTTAACGGCATTCACCGATCTTTTTCATCACCGCCTGACCTTACTGTTCTACCGTGCCTGGGCCGATGCGCAGCCTACGGTCTCACTGGATCGTGCCGACAATCGCCGCTTTGAACAGTATGTTGCCTCCTTAATCGGCATGGGCCAGCCCGGGCAACTGCACAAAGGCAGTCTCAGCCCCCACGCGCGTTTTGCGCTGGCAGGCCACCTGACCCGTAACGGACGCGATCCTGAAGGGCTGGAAAAAATTCTCCGTCACTATTTTGGTGTACCGGTCAGGGTCGTTGAAAACGTGCCGCAATGGATGCCGCTGAGCCCACGTGAGCGGGCGCGATTGCAGGGGGGGCGTCATGCCCCTCGGCTGGGCGAATCGGCCTTTCTCGGCGAAGCCGTTCGCGACGTTACGCACTGTTTTCGTATCGATATCGGCCCCCTGAACCAGGCCTCCTACCGCCAGTTTTTGCCCGGCAATGATGCGGAAAAGCGCGTGCGTGACTGGGTCCGCCAGTATCTTGGCATTGAATATAAATGGTCACTGCGCGTGTGGTTACAACATGAGGATGTCACCGGGGCGGCGCTGGGCGGCAGCGAACGTCTTGGCTACAGCGCCTGGCTTGGTACGCAGCCGCAGGCCGTTCCACGCGGCGATTTGGTTTTCAGCCCGGAGCACTGAGCTCCGTCCAACGCAATTTCATTCATTCACGGAATCGATCATGTCAGAAATTAGCCGTGCCGTGCTTTTCGGCAAACTGGATACGCTGTTATTTACTTCGCTGGAAAGTGCTACGTCGTTTTGCAAACTGCGCGGTAATCCTTATGTGGAACTGGTCCACTGGCTGCATGCGCTGATGCAGCAGGAGAGGGGCGACCTGCAACAGGTCATTCACCATTTCAATCTCAGTGAAGAGGAGCTCAGTCGCGATATCATTCGGGCCCTGGACGCCCTGCCGCGCGGAGCCACATCGGTTTCCGATCTCTCGGAGCATATTGATACCGCCGTGGAGCGCGCCTGGGTCTACGGTTCACTGAAATTTGGCGTGACCCGCATTCGTGGCGGGCATCTGCTGATTGGCCTGTTGAAAACCTGGAGCCTGGCAACGGTGCTCAAAGGCATCTCTCCGCAGTTTGAGCGTATTCGTGTCGATACGTTACTGGACGATTTCGACCAGATTTTTGCGCAGAGCAAAGAGGCGACGCAAACCTTCACTGCGCCGGAGAACAGCGCGGCGGTACCCGCGCAGAAGGGGAGCCTGGCGCAGTACGGTCAGGATCTCACGGCCAGGGCGCGTGAAGGTAAAATTGATCCGGTCGTCGGACGTGACGAAGAGATCCGCCAGATGATCGACATCTTAATGCGACGCCGGCAGAACAACCCTCTGCTGACAGGGGAAGCCGGGGTCGGTAAAACCGCAGTCGTAGAGGGGCTGGCGCTGCGTATTGCCGCCGGTGACGTGCCTGAGCCGCTGCGCGACGTGGAACTCTGGCTGCTCGATATCGGCATGTTGCAGGCCGGGGCAAGCATGAAAGGCGAATTCGAAGCGCGCCTTCAGGGGCTCATTAATGAGGTCCAGTCCAGCCCGACGCCAGTAATGCTGTTTATTGACGAGATCCACACGCTGATTGGCGCTGGTGGTCAGCAGGGTACAGGGGACGCCGCTAACCTGCTCAAACCTGCGCTGGCCCGTGGGCAGCTACGCACCATTGGCGCGACTACCTGGGCTGAGTATAAAAAATACATTGAGAAAGATCCGGCGCTGACCCGGCGTTTCCAGACCGTGCAGGTGGCGGAGCCGGACGAAGAAAAAGCGGTACTGATGTTACGCAGCACTGTCTCCGCACTGGAAACACACCACCGCGTGCTGCTGCTTGATGAGGCCGTTGTCGCTGCCGTTAAGCTTTCACATCGTTACATTCCCGCACGTCAGTTGCCGGATAAAGCCGTCGCCCTGCTGGATACCGCCTGTGCACGGGTCGCCGTCAGCCAGAGCTCGCCGCCGCCGATGCTGGAAGATTGCCTGAACCGCATTGCGGCGCTGGAGGTGGAAATCGATATTGCCAGCCGCGAGCAGCGTATGGCAGCAGGCGACGGAGCACGCGTCGTGCAGTTGCAAGCCGCACGCACGGCGCTGGAAGCCGAACGGGACAGACTGACGCAGAGCTGGCAGCAGGAGCAGGCGCTGGTGGATGACATTATCCGCATGCGCGCGCAGTTACGCGATGAAAGCGACCCGTCGCCTGACGCGCTGCGGGAAACGCTGGCGCAGAGCCTGCGGGCACTGCGGGAGATGCAGAGCGACACGCCGCTGCTCTTTGCCTCCGTCGATGCCAATATTGTGGCCGCCGTGGTCGCCGACTGGACCGGTATTCCGCTGGGGCGGATGGTGAAAAATGAGATAGACGCGGTGCTCAGGCTGGCGGATACGCTGGGAGAGCGGGTTATTGGTCAGCAGCACGGGCTGGAGCTGATTGCCCGCCGTGTACGCACCTCGCGTGCGCGTCTGGACGATCCGAACAAGCCCGTCGGCGTGTTTATGCTTTGTGGTCCATCGGGGGTGGGTAAAACCGAAACCGCACTGGCGCTGGCAGAGTCGCTCTACGGCGGTGAGCAAAACATCATTACCATCAACATGAGTGAATTCCAGGAAGCGCACACGGTATCGACCCTGAAAGGCGCGCCTCCGGGATATGTTGGTTACGGTGAAGGCGGCGTACTCACCGAAGCCGTGCGTCGTCGTCCTTATAGCGTGGTCCTGCTGGATGAGATCGAAAAAGCGCACCCGGACGTGCATGAGATCTTCTTCCAGGTATTTGATAAAGGCTGGATGGAGGATGGCGAAGGACGGCACATCGATTTTCGCAATACCATCATCATCCTGACCTCTAACGTGGGTACGGAGTACATCACGAACCTGTGTGCTGACCCTGAGCTCCTGCCGGACCCTGAGACGCTGCGTGACGGGCTGCGCCAGCCGTTGCTTCAGGTTTTCCCCCCGGCGCTGCTGGGTCGTCTGCTGGTGGTGCCTTACTATCCGCTCAGCGACACCATGCTCGCACAGATTGTGCGCCTGCAGCTGAAACGTATTCAACGACGCCTGGCCGATAATCACGGGATTGTCTGCGAGGTGGACGACAGCGTGGTGACGCAGATAGTCCAGCGCTGTACCGATGTCGAATCGGGTGGCCGTATGGTGGATGCCATTCTGACCAATACGCTCCTGCCACAAATGAGCCAGATTTTACTGGATGCCAGCGCGCGTGATGAGCGTTTCCGGCAGCTACGTATTACCTTTGAACAGGGCGAATTCCAGTGTGAATTTGCGGCCTGATGCAACAACCAGGAGAGTTTGACTAATGACGGAAAATGATAACAACCGGACGGTACCGAACGCGTTGCCACCCGGCTACCGCTTCAATGAGTTCGAAATCAAAGAGGTGATTGGCGGGGGCGGGTTCGGCATTGTCTATCGTGCCTGGGATCATCAGCTTGAGCGCACTATAGCTATCAAAGAGTTCATGCCCTCTTCTTTAGCGGTACGAAACGATGATATGACGCTGGTCTTACGCAGCGACCGCTTCAGTAAAGCCTTTTCTGCCGGGTTAAACAGTTTCATTCAGGAAGCGCGACTGCTGGCCCGCTTTAACCATCCCAACCTGCTGCACGTGCTCCGTTTCTGGGTTCAGAACGACACTGCCTACATGGGCACCGTATTTTACAGCGGTACAACATTGTCGCGCCTGCGGGAGAAATCCCCCCACGTTGTCGACGAGGCGTGGATTCGCCGTATGCTGCCCATGCTGCTGGGGGCAATCAAAACTATTCACGACGAAGGCTATCTGCACCGGGATATTTCCCTGGATAATATTCAGATCCAGGATAACGGCCTGCCCGTACTCCTTGATTTTGGCTCCGCACGCCGCAGCATAGGCTCGGTTTCCGATGAAACTGAGACCATGTTGCGCCCCGGGTTTGCTCCCATCGAACAGTACACCGACGATAACGAGAGCGAGCAGGGGCCGTGGACAGACATCTATGCGCTGGGCGCGGTACTTCACACGCTGATTGTCGGCTCCCCGCCGCCGGTCAGCGTGGTGCGCAGTATTCAGGATGGCTACCAGCCGTTAATAAGCCGCCATCTGCCGGGGTATTCGGCGCCATTACTGATCGCGGTAGATAAAGCCCTGTCGTTGAAGATGGAAGACAGGCCGCAAACCATCGATGAGTTCGCCGCCCTGATCGAGATGCCCGTCGCCGGGATGAATGACGTGGTAAGCGTTAAAAAGCCCGGCACCATGCTGGTGCCCGTTGAAGAGGTGGAAGAAAAACCGGGCATGCTGGACTGGCGACGTTACAAGGTGCCAGGGCTGATAGCCGCAGGGGTGCTGGTTGGGTTAATTGCCGGTGGGATCCTCTTCCATCAGGACTCCGCGCCGGAGAGTACGACCGCGCAGGCCGACCACAGCCCGTCAGAGGAGGCACCGGTTGCAGGTACCGCCACGACGCCTGAACCCGCACAACCGCCGGTCAGTGCTACCGCGCAGAACACACCGCCCGCAACAGCGCCAGGCCAGCCAGAACCCGTCGTGCAGCCGTCGGCTGCCGTCGCGCCGCAAGCACCTGTAGCCCAGGTCTACGTGCGGATGAACGAAGGGGAAACCCTCTCGCTTAATGGTGAAGCACAGTCGGTCAGCCCCGCGACCAGCGGTTTTGCGACCGTAAAATTGCCGCCCGGACGCTATGAGCTTGTGCTTCAGGGTAACGGCCAGTCCCGTAGCCAGACACTGACGATAGCCAGCGCCGGAACCTGGCTTGTGAACCCGCAGCGGTGACTTACTCTCAACGGCATTGCGCAATGATGCTAAGAATAAATGATGAATGTACTCAGACAAAGCCATGATGGCAGTGGCGGATTTACCTTTGTCGTCTCACGCACGCGTGCGGAGCCTGACGATAAAGTGCATGACATTGCTGCCCGTACCCTACGTGAACTGAATGAAACGCTGACGGACTTCTATCTTGAATCAACGCAAATGCTGACGGTGGATAGCTATCCTGCTTTTGAACTCTTTTACCAGTTCAGAAATGACAATCACATCATCTTCCAGCGCCAGACCCTTATCCTTATCGACTCGCCAAATGGCGAAAAGAAACTGGTGAGCTATGTGGCGACCTGCATGGATGAGTTCAGCCTTCACCACCAGCAGCAGTATCAGGACACCATTCAGGGGATTAAATTTCATCGCGGAAAGTAGCCCCTTACCCCTTCACCCCGACGCGTCGGGAGGAGGGGGTAGGCGCACCGTCCGCTGGTCATTGTGAACGATATAACTTTTCGGATGCACTGATATGTTTAATCGTATAACCGTACAACTCCCGGTTGAGGGGCTGCTTTTCTGGAAACTCTCCGGGCGGGAAGCCCTGTCAGAGCCGTTTGCGCTGGAGCTGACGCTGCTTGGCACTGATGCGCGCCTGGAGCGCAGTCAGTTGCTCGGTCAGTCTGCGACCGTCTCCATCCCGACCCGGACGGCGGGGGCCCCGCGCTATCTTAACGGGAAAATCACCCGTGTGGCGGTGAGTGCCGTGGAGCTTTCCGGCACCCGCTATGCGGTGTACCAGCTTACCGTTGAACCGGACCTGTGGCCGATGAAGCGTGACCGCAATCTGCGCATTTTCCAGGGTCAGACGGCGGTGCAGATAGTGAAAACGCTGCTGGGTGAATATCAGGT
>NZ_JAHVDV010000006.1:0-171512 GCF_051486985.1 Yokenella regensburgei | reverse complement strand
GAGGGCGCGCGTTGCAGGGACGCTGCATCGCGCCCGGTCCCGGTAAGCCCGGAGAAATAAGCGGAGGGTCACCGCGAAGCGGCAGTTTTCGTGCCGGGAGCCGGGATTGTTAAGGGCGTGGCGGAGAACGCCCTTAACACGTTCACGGGTGAAGGTGTTGCACGGGAGTGCGGCACATGAGGTGAACGTAACGATTCCACCGGCGGTTAGCGGAACCGCGCTTTTTACKGCTGAAACCCTTTAAGCCAGTCACCCGCTGTTCCCCTCACCCCGACCCTCTCCCCGGAGGGGCGAGGGGGAAAGGCGTGCCCGGTTTTGCATGTGAGGTGAACGGAACAGTTCCACCGGCGGTTAGCGGAACCGCGCTTTTTACGGCTGAAACCCTTTRAGCCWGTCACCCRCTGTTCCCCTCTCCCCGACCCTCTCCCCGGAGGGGCGAGGGGGAAAAGCATGCCTGGTTTTACAGGCAAGGTGAACGGAACGACTCCACCATGATAAGCGGAACCCTTCCCCTGGCAGAGGGAACGCTGCCGCTTACCGTTAGCGAAACCCTATACCGATTAAACCAATGCCTCTGCACCACAGCCCCGACTACTCAGTGCGCGTGCGGCACCTCAATACCCGCACTTATGCGCGTACCCTCATCATCAAAAATCATACAATGCCGGTTTTCAAAGGAGAGGGTCACCTTCTGCCAGGGGCGGAAATGCACATCACCCGGTAGCAGGATTTTGATGTTGTCATGGCCATAGCTCTGACCAAAAAGATAGGTATTGTTCCCCAGACGCTCCACCACTTCACACTGGAATTCAAGTTGGGTATCGCGGGTGGTGTCGGTTGCCAGATGTTCAGGGCGTATACCGAGCGTGATGCTGGCGCCCGACTCCAGTGGCGATGTGGTAACGCCCAGCGTCAGGCTATGGCCCTGTGCCAGAGTGAGGGTCAGCTCGCCCGGCTGCCACTGAGTGACGGTCGCGGGCAGGAAATTCATTTTCGGCGAGCCGATAAACCCGGCCACAAATTTGTTCACCGGGTTGTAGTAAAGCTCCATCGGCGAGCCCATCTGCTCCACGTTGCCGTAATTCATCACCACGATTTTATCCGCGAGGGTCATGGCCTCAACCTGATCGTGCGTCACATAGACCATGGTGGTTTTGAGTTCATGGTGAAGACGGGCAATGTGCAGACGCATGTCGACGCGCAGTTCCGCATCGAGGTTTGAAAGCGGCTCATCAAACATAAATACACGCGGATTACGCACAATGGCGCGGCCAATGGCCACACGCTGGCGCTGCCCGCCGGAGAGCTGTTTAGGTTTGCGGTCCAGCAGATGCACTAACTGGAGGGTTTTCGCTACCATCTCCACCTGGCGACGGATTTCGTCTTTCGGCACTTTGTTGACTTTCAGGCCGTAGCCCATGTTCTCTGCCACCGTCATGTGGGGATAGAGCGCATAAGACTGAAACACCATCGACACGCCACGGTGCGCCGGGGCGACATCGTTCATCACCTCATCGCCAATCAACACCTCGCCGTCGCTCACCTCTTCAAGGCCTGCAATCATGCGCAGCAGCGTAGATTTCCCGCAGCCGGACGGGCCAACAAACACGGCAAATTCGCCGTCTTCAATATCCAGATTCACATTGTGCAGCGTGACAGTGTCGCCAAAGCGTTTGGTGACATTCCTCAGTCGTATATTGGACATCAAGTTTCCCCGGAGTTGGTAGCGGTTAGTGGCTGTTGCTAATCAGGCTGTTTAGTGTGGTTTTGTTTTACGTATAACAAGCCAGCGATAATGCCATTCAACAGCGATAATTCATGGCCAGACTATAACTTCCAGCATTTACGCGCCCTATATCGAATTTTCGATTTTGTCGTACTTGTCACACAACTGGCAGTTAATTCTCGTTTTATTGCGACCTCAAGTGTAGCGTATAACAAAATCAATAAAGCGAGTGAATACGCTTTAACTCACGCAATATCAGGTGGTTTTGTTGTAACGACATCAGGTAGCGCGCCATAAAAACCATGAAATTGTTATACCTTGACATGAGGTTGATAATGAAAAAGAACACCCTTACTGCACTGATCCTCTCCGCACTGGCCGTGGGTCAGAGCCTGACCCTTCAGGCACATGCCACCACCCAACTGAACGTCTGGGAGGACATTAAGAAATCGGTTGGCATTCAGGATGCCATCAAGGATTTCGAAAAAGAGAACGACGTGAAGGTCAACGTGCAGGAGATGCCTTTCGCCCAGCAGCTGGAAAAATTACGCCTGGATGGCCCGGCGGGCATTGGCCCGGACGTACTGGTCATCCCCAATGATCAGGTCGGCGGTGCCGTTGTGCAAGGTCTGTTGACCCCCCTGAATCTGGACAAAGAACAGATTGACGCCTTCACGCCTGCCTCAATCAACGCATTTCGCATGGATAACGCACTCTATGGCGTACCAAAAGCCGTTGAGACCCTGGTGCTGATTTACAACAAGGATCTGATCGACAAACCGCTGGACAGCCTGCAATCCTGGCTCGACTACTCGAAAAAACAGCGTGCAGAAAACAAGTACGGCCTGCTGGCAAAGTTTGATCAGATTTATTACAGCTGGGGCGCAATTGGCCCGATGGGCGGCTACCTGTTCGGTAAAAACGACAAAGGCGGCTACAACCCAACCGACATTGGCCTCAACCAGCCGGGTGCAGTGGCCGCCGTGACGTTCCTGAAAAAATTCTATTCCGAAGGCGTCTTCCCATCAGGGATCCTCGGTGACAACGGCCTGAATGCTATCGACTCTCTGTTTACGGAAAAGAAAGCGGCGGCTGTGATCAACGGCCCGTGGGCGTTCCAGCCGTATGAAGCGGCCGGGATCAACTACGGCGTGGCGCCACTCCCCCTGCTGCCGGACGGCAAACCGATGAGCTCCTTCCTCGGGGTGAAAGGCTATGTGGTCTCCACCTGGAGTAAGGATAAAGCGATGGCGCAGAAATTCATCGAGTTTATCAACCAGCCGAAGTACGTGAAAATCCGCTACATCTCAACCCGTGAGATCCCAGCGCAGAAAGCCATGATCGACGATCCGATGATTAAAAATGATGAAAAAGCCAGTGCGGTCGCGGTCCAGGCTGCCCGCGCCACCGCGATGCCAGGCATTCCGGAAATGGGCGAAGTCTGGGGACCGGCGAACGCCGCGCTGGAACTGAGCCTGACCGGAAAACAGGAGCCAAAAGCGGCGCTGGACGGTGCTGCGAAACAGATCCATATGCAGGTTGAAGCCATGCAGGCCAGCAACCAATAAAGGCTCATCACTCTTCAGGTTGCAGGTGTATGGCGGCGTTTTTCCCGGTTGCCAACCTATGCGTGCCGGGAGCGCACGCTCTTGGCGCCAGACTGAAACAGGACGTCTTAAGGGCATAGCGTAAATAAAGAAGTATTAAACGGGAGGGCGTTCCTCCCGTTTTCAGAAGGAGTCGTACGTGATTATCAGTCCCAGCGAAAATTTTGCGAAAGCGCGTGGTGCCGGACGGCACGCGTGGTGTGGGCTGCTGCTGGCTATTGTGCCGGGCTTTGGCCAGTTTTATCACCGCCAGTGGTTAAAAGGCCTTATCTTCCTGGTGCTGCTCAGCAGCTTTATGGGCATTTTCTATGATTTTCTGCGCGAAGGTCTCTGGGGGCTTTATACCCTGGGGGAAGAGGTTCCGCGCGACAACTCCATCTTTTTGCTCGCGGAAGGGATAATCAGCGTCCTGATAATCGCCTTTGGCGTCACGGTGTATTACTTCTCGCTGCGTGATGCCTGGGTGAACGGGAAAAAACGCGACGAAGGCCATCAGCTCAACAGCGTGCGTAAGCAGTACCAGATGCTCTTAAGCGACGGCTTTCCCTATCTGATGATAACGCCAGGCTTCATCCTGCTGGTGTTTGTGGTGATATTCCCGATTCTTTTTGGTTTTGCTATCGCCTTTACCAACTACAACCTTTACCACACGCCCCCAGCGAAACTGGTGGACTGGGTGGGGCTGAAAAATTTCGTCAACATCTTCACGCTCTCCATCTGGCGCTCAACCTTCCTTGACGTGCTGCAGTGGACGGTAGTGTGGACCCTGCTTGCCACCACGCTGCAATGCACGGTAGGGGTGCTGCTCGCCATCCTGGTGAACCAGAAGGATCTTCGCTTTAAGCCGCTTGTCAGAACCATCTTTATTCTGCCGTGGGCGGTGCCGGGCTTTGTTACCATTCTGGTCTTCGCCGGGATGTTTAACGACACCTTCGGGGTTATCAATAATGCGATTCTCGCCTTCTTTGGCATTGGCCCCAAAGCCTGGCTGACCGACCCGTTCTGGACCAAAACGGCGCTCATCATGATGCAGACCTGGCTCGGCTTTCCGTTTGTTTTTGCGATGACGACCGGCGTGTTACAGGCCATTCCTGATGACCTGTATGAAGCGGCGAAGATGGACGGCGCGGGTACCTGGACTCGGCTGCGCACGATTACGCTGCCGCTGGTGCTCTACTCAATTGCACCCATCATCATCACCCAGTACACCTTCAACTTTAATAACTTCAACATCATTTACCTGTTTAACAACGGTGGCCCGGCGGTGGCGGGGTCAAACGCAGGCGGAACGGACATCCTGGTATCGTGGATCTATAAGCTGACCATGTCCTCTTCGCAGTACGCCATTGCCGCGACCATCACCATTCTGCTGTCGATTTTTGTTGTCGGCCTGGCGTTGTGGCAGTTCCGCGCCACCAAATCCTTCAAAAACGACGACATGGCATAAGGAAGAAAAATGGCTACATCACAAAGCATTCGTCGTGAGAAGTGGGTTCGCCTCTCTCTCTCCTGGCTGATTATCGTGTTGGTTTCGCTGATTATCATCTACCCGCTGGTATGGACGGTCGGGGCATCGCTGAACGCGGGTAACAGCCTGCTCAGCACCTCGATAATCCCGGAAAACGTCTCCTTCCAGCACTATGCCGATCTGTTTAACGGTCAGGTGAACTACCTCACATGGTACTGGAACTCGATGAAAATCAGCTTCATGACCATGGTACTGACGCTGATAAGCGTGAGCTTTACCGCCTACGCCTTCTCCCGCTTTCGCTTTAAGGGGCGGCAGAATGGGCTGATGCTGTTTTTGTTGTTGCAGATGATCCCGCAGTTTTCCGCGCTGATTGCCATTTTTGTGCTCTCGCAACTGCTGGGCCTTATTAACAGCCATCTGGCGCTGGTGCTGATCTACGTTGCCGGGATGATCCCGATGAATACCTATCTGATGAAGGGCTATCTTGATGCCATTCCGAAAGATCTGGATGAGTCGGCACGCATGGACGGGGCGAGCAACTTCCGTATTTTCATCGAGATAATCATGCCGCTCTCTAAACCTATTGTGGCAGTGGTGGCGCTGTTCTCGTTTACCGGGCCGCTCGGGGATTTCATTCTCTCCAGCACCATTTTGCGTACTCCGGACAAATTCACGCTGCCCATCGGGCTTTATAACCTGGTGGCGCAAAAAATGGGCGCCAGTTACACCACCTATGCGGCGGGAGCGGTTCTTATCGCCGTGCCGGTGGCAATCCTCTACCTGGCATTACAAAAGTACTTCGTCTCCGGCCTGACCTCCGGCAGTACCAAAGGATGATCATATGAAAAGGTTTGCACCCGCTTTGCTTGCTGTTTGCCTGAGCTGCAGTTTTTCCGCCAGCCTGCTGGCCGCTGAGACCCTGACCACACGGCCCTTTAACGCCATGCCAGCGGACTTTATCAAAGGGGCTGATATCTCCACGTTACTGGATACGGAAAAGCACGGCGCGAGGTTCCTGAATGACCAAAATCAGCAACAGGATGCGATAGCCATTCTCAAAGAGAATGGCGTCAACTACGTGCGCCTGCGACTGTGGGTTGACCCTAAGGACCCGCAGGGCAAAGCCTATGGCGGCGGTGATAACGATCTTGCCAGCACTATTGCACTAGCAAAACGGGCAAAAGCGCAGGGCATGAAGCTGCTGCTGGATTTCCACTACAGCGATTTCTGGACCGATCCGGGCAAACAGTTTAAACCGAAGGCCTGGGAGAAAATGGATTATCCGCAGCTGAAAACCACTATCCATGACTACACCCGCGATACCATCGCGCGCTTTAAACAGGAAGGTGTGCTGCCGGACATGGTGCAGATTGGCAACGAAATCAACGGCGGGATGCTGTGGCCGGAAGGTAAAAGCTGGGGGCAGGGTGGCGGTGAGTTCGACCGTCTGGCCGGCCTGCTGAATTCTGCTATCGATGGCCTCAAAGAGAACCTTAAGGGTGGTGAGCAGGTCAAAATCATGCTTCACCTGGCTGAAGGCACAAAAAACGATACCTTCCGCTGGTGGTTTGATGAAATCACTAAACGCAATGTGCCCTTCGATGTCATTGGCCTGTCGATGTACACCTACTGGAACGGTCCTCTCAGCGCGCTGAAAAACAACATGGATGACATCAGTAAACGTTATAACAAAGACGTGATTGTGGTGGAGGCGGCCTACGCTTATACCCTGCAAAATTGCGATAACGCAGAAAACAGTTTCCAGGCGAAAGAGGAAAAAGACGGCGGTTATCCCGCCACCGTTCAGGGACAATATAACTATATTCATGACTTAATGCAGGCCGTTATAAATGTTCAGGATCATCGCGGGAAAGGCATTTTTTATTGGGAGCCAACCTGGATTGCAGTTGGTGGAAATACCTGGGCTACTCAGGCCGGAATGAAATATATCAACGACCAGTGGAAAGAGGGGAATGCCCGTGAAAATCAGGCGTTATTTGATTGCAATGGGAAAGTTCTGCCGTCGGTAAAAGTCTTTAACTAATTTTACCCGTCATATTTCAAGTCGCATGTGCGTTGGCATTACTCGGCCTTTGACCTCGTCCCTTTGGGGCCTGCGCAAGCGCTGTTCAAGGCACCAGTACCTTGTCCTGCAACTCGAATTATTTAGGGTATACGCTGTCAATTTTGAAGGATTTTTAATATGAATAAATTTGCGCCTTTGAGTCCGAAGGTCGCCACGCTATTGCATGGCGCTGACTACAATCCGGAGCAGTGGGAGAATTACCCCGATATTATTGATAAAGATATTGCCATGATGAAACAGGCAAAATGCAATGTCATGTCTGTTGGTATATTCAGTTGGTCGAAACTGGAGCCGCAGGAAGGGGTATTTAATTTTGGCTGGCTGGATAACATCCTGGAGAAACTTTATGCGGCGGGGATCCATGTATTTCTGGCAACGCCAAGCGGCGCGCGTCCGGCCTGGATGTCGCAAAAATACCCGGAAGTCTTAAGGGTAGGGCGTGACCGTGTACCGGCGCTGCACGGGGGTCGTCATAACCACTGTATGACCTCGCCGGTTTACCGTGAAAAGACGTTGAAGATTAACAGCCTGCTGGCAGAGCGTTACGGCCAGCACCCGGCGGTGCTCGGCTGGCACCTGTCGAACGAGTACGGTGGCGAATGCCACTGCGAACTGTGTCAGGGAAAATTTCGTGACTGGCTGAAAGCGCGTTATCAGACCCTTGATGCCCTCAACCATGCCTGGTGGAGCGACTTCTGGAGCCACACCTACAGCGACTGGTCGCAGGTTCAGTCCCCTGCGCCGCAGGGGGAGGTTTCCATTCATGGTCTGAATCTGGACTGGCGTCGTTTTAATACGGCGCAGGTAACTGACTTCTGTCGCCATGAAATCGTGCCCCTGAAAGCGGCGAACGCATCGCTGCCGGTCACCACCAACTTTATGGAGTATTTCTACGATTACGACTACTGGCAGTTAGCAGAACCTCTGGATTTTATCTCCTGGGACAGCTACCCGATGTGGCATCGTGATAAAGACGATTCGACGCTTGCCTGTTACACGGCGATGTACCACGACATGATGCGCACCCTGAAAGGAGGGAAGCCTTTCGTGCTGATGGAGTCATCGCCCAGCGTCACCAACTGGCAGCCTACCAGCAAATTGAAAAAACCGGGGATGCACATTCTCTCCTCCCTGCAGGCGGTGGCGCACGGTGCGGATTCGGTGCAGTATTTCCAGTGGCGTAAAAGCCGTGGCTCGGTGGAGAAGTTCCACGGAGCGATCATTGACCATGTGGGGCATCTGGATACCCGTGTCGGCCGTGAAGTGTCGGCACTGGGTGATATCTTAAGCCGCCTGTCCGGGGTGATGGGTTGTCGCACTGACGCGCGAGTGGCCATCATCTTCGATCAGCAGAACCGCTGGGCGCTGGATGATGCGCAGGGGCCGCGCAACGTCGGCATGGAGTATGAAAAAACGGTTAATGAGCACTACCGGGCATTCTGGGAGAAAGGCATTGCCGTGGACATTATTGATGCGGATGGTGATTTAAGCCGCTACGCGCTTGTCATCGCGCCAATGCTCTATATGGTGCGTGAAGGCTTTGCCGGGCGGGCGGAAACGTTCGTTAAACAGGGCGGGCATCTGGTCACCACCTACTGGAGCGGGATAGTCAATGATACCGATCTCTGCTTTACCGGAGGCTTCCCTGGTCCACTGCGCCCGCTGCTGGGCATCTGGGCTGAGGAGATCGATTGTCTGGCGGAGGGCGAAAGCAATCTGATTCAGGGCCTGGCAGGGAATGAAGTCGGGCTTCAGGGGCCGTACCAGGTACGCCACCTGTGTGAACTGATCCACACGGAAAGCGCCATCTCGCTTGCTATCTATCGTGATGATTTCTACGCCGGTCGCCCGGCGGTTACGGTCAATACCTTTGGGCAGGGGAAAGCCTGGCATGTGGCTTCGCGTAACGATCTCGCTTTCCAGCGTGATTTCTTCGGTCATATTATCGATACGCTGGGCCTGCCGCGCGCGGTGGAAGCTGACTTCCCGCCTGGGGTTGTAGCGACAGCGCGTACCGACGGTGAGGCCACTTTCGTGTTTATCCAGAACTATTCCCGGCAGTCACAGACGGTGACGTTACCGCAGGGTTACACCGACTGTCTCTCCAGCGCACCTGTCACTGCGCCGCTGGTTCTCTCTGCCTTCGACTGCCGTATCCTTCGCCGTAAAGCCTGAGTATTCCTACCACGCCTGCTCACCTGAGCAGGCGTTTTTTTATCTGCTGATTATCAGGAGACAATTGTCATGGTGAGCCTTAAATCGTTTCTGCACTACTTCTCTCAACCTCAGTCCAGTACACCACTCAGCGACAGCGAGGTGGCGACTATTCAGCGTCTGATTGCCGCATTCGGTGGTGAAGAGAACATCAGTCACGTGGACGCCTGTATTACCCGGTTGCGCGTCACGGTAAATAATCTTGCGCTGGTGGATTCCGAGGCGCTGCAACAGGAAGGGGCGTTAGGGGTTATTATTCTCGGTCAACAGGTTCATGCGATATTTGGTAAGCAGTCAGATGCGCTGAGGAAATTACTGGATGAGCATTTTACCTCCCGACGTTAAATAAAAAAGGATGCCCGAAAGGGCATCCAGAATAGTCAATAAGTAAATCCAGGGAAATAAAGGTCACTACCCGCTAATTAACGGCCAGATCCCGGAGATAAATAACGATGTTTAAGCGCAGTAAATACAAAAAATATTCACCCTCATTCATGCGCGTTGCATAAACCGGCGAGAGCGAGAATCCCCTGAATAACATGACGGGATAAACAAACGCAGCCAGCACACTTGCAACGTGAACGATGCGGGTATTACCACCAGGCTTCCACCTGCACACCAAAGTTCCAGGTATTATTGGCGGTGTGATCATCAAACGATTTGCCGTTTTCTGAATCATTCAGATAAGAGGCAAATACACGCAGTTCCGGGCGCGACATAAAGTCACGGCCATCGGCCAGCCCCAGGGCAAGGGTATATTTCTCACCGCTCTGTTTGTAATGCGTGCCGTTATTGTAGGTGTCTTTCTGGTAGAAACCACCCACCTCGCCAATCAGACGCACATAGTCAGTGAACTGGTACTGCGCGCGCCCAACCAGCGACACCAGGCGAGATTTGTCGGTGTAATCGGTGATATCGTCTGCGGAACCGTAAGTCAGCACATGGTTAAAGGAGAACTTATCAGTGATCGGGATAAGCCCGGTGTTAATGACGCGGTAGCCGGAGGCATCGTTAACATAGTGCCACATGTCGTACCAGCCACCGCCCTGAGACACCATGTTCTGTGCCAGACCTTTATCCGCGTACTGCAACACCAGTTTGTTATAACCCCCCAGCATGTCCTGGCTGATTTCACCGGTGACCATCACGCCATTATCTGCTTCGTAAAGGCCGCCATAGTTTTTCTGTTTGTCGGTTGGGTTTGGCATGGCGTAGTCCACGCCAAACTCCGTCCATGCACCAGACCAGGGCTTCCAGCCGGCATAGCGCAGGTCGATATAGTTGATGTTCACATCGTTATCACCATCCACGCGATAGTCCACGTCGTTGGCATCACCCCGGATCCAGGCAACAGAGACGGCGCCTGGCCCGACGCTGTAGTTTTCAATACCTGCCCCTGCACCTGAAATATTCCAGTATTTGGTGTCGATGATGTGCAGATCATGACGCTGGTAGTAGCGTTTACCGCCCCAAATCACGGCATTAGGATCGCCCGGGATCAGGCCTTTAATCTGCAGGTTTAACTGGCGTAAGCCGAATTCAGCATCGTCGCCGAAGGTCGTTTCACTGTCATTAGAGCCATCGGATACCATGCTGACCATCGTATCCAGGTAAAAACTCACTTCGTCTTTTTTATAGACCTCAGAGCCTAACTCAAGCTCGCCATAGGTATCTGCTTCGTTACCCAGACGACCAATTTTGTTCTTTTGCCACTCCTGCATTCCGCCATCGCCGGAGACGCCGATGCCGGAACGCAGGTAGCCGTGAAAGTCGATAGGGACAGATGACGCGGCCAGTAATGAAGGTGAAGTCAGCGCAGCGGCTAACGCTATCGTCAGTGTGCGTAGCGTAGTGTTCATATCATTCCTCTTATAGTTTTGTATTACGTTCACATAAACGCTGCCATAAAATGCCTAAATGTAAAAACTGGCAAACTAACGATTGCAATTGTGTGATTAACTGCAAATAAATCAGTCTTTTTTGTGACAAAAAGAGAATGCGTTCACGATGTCATGTAATGTGAGCGTGATACTTAGTTATCGTTTTTTAACCGAGGAAAAGCGGAGTGAGCGTTTTTTTAAATGGCCCCTGTTACAATTGGCGCATAACAACATAAGGAACCGGACCATGAAGTCTAAAAGCGCGACCTTAGAAGACGTTGCCCGTCATGCGGGTGTCTCCTATCAGACCGTGTCCAGGGTACTCAATAAATCTGCCAATGTATCCGAAGCCACACGTCTCAAGGTAGAGAAGTCCATTGAGCTACTACGCTATGTGCCTAACCGCCTCGCTCAACAGCTGGTAGGTAAGCAGAGTCAGACCGTTGGGTTAGTGACCACCTCTCTGGCGTTACATGCCCCTTCTCAGGTTGCCGCAGCGGTAAAACGCTATGCTAATCTGGACGGGTATCAGGTCCTGATCTCAATGATTGATGAGAACGTCAATCATCATATCCAGGCCGCCATCAACGAGCTTAAGTCTCAGCGTGTCGATAAGATGATTATCAACGTCCCACTGGAGACCGAAAGAGCGCAAAAAATCGCAGCGGACAACGATGATATTGTGTGTCTGTTTCTCGATGTCGACCCCTACAGTTCGGTGTTTAACGTTTCGTTTAACCCTGCTGATGGCACCCGCGCCAGCGTCAAGCATCTCTACGATCACGGGCATCGGGAGATTACGCTGCTTGCCGGGCCACAGGACTCAGTCTCGGCTAATCTGCGCCTCAAAAGCTGGGTTGAAACTCTCAGTGGTTATGGGCTGAAACCGGCTTTGATTTTTCACGGCAACTGGGATGCGCAAAGCGGCTATGCGGGCGCCCTGAAGATGCTGCGCGAGACGCCGAACTTCACCGCCGTGCTGGTGGCCAATGACCAGATGGCACTGGGTGCCCTGAGCGCTTTTCATCAGCACCACATCGCCATACCGGGCGAGAAGTCCGTAGTGGGTTACGATGACACTTACGAGAGCTCGTTTTTTTACCCGGCACTCACCACCGTCTCTCTGGATCTCGACCTACAGGGTAAAGAGGCGGTTCGCCGGCTGCTGGATAGTGGACATAGTGATACGGCGCGCACATCATCAGTGTTACCGGCGCGCCTGATTGTGCGCCATTCCACCGGGCCGCTGCAGAGCAAAGCGACCAACCTGCAGGCCATTGCTGAACAGTTACAGGCAATAGCACATCAGTTGATGAAATAAGTAACCGTCAGGGGCCGGCAACCGGCCCCTGGTTTGCCGCAACACATTGCAGTTAACAATACGGCGCCGGTCGTAAATCCCTTTCCCTCGTCTCACCGTGTAAAGACGTCAATGTTATTTCCCCTTTCGCTACCGTACCAGGCTGGTAAAAGCGCGTGCTGAGAGTACGGGTAGTGCAGGGAAGATCTCTGACAGGCGGGAAAATATTTTTCAATTCATGGCATCAATGACACACCCTGTCATTCCGTTTCGTTAAGATAAGTCTCATAAATACAGGGAGAGATGTTATGAATAAACGCTCTGAAAACAGTGAGAAGCTGGCGCGGCGTCTGGCAGAGACGTTGGTGGTATTACAACAAAATGATTCGGTTACCCGCACCCATCTTGCCGAACGGTTCAGCGTCAGTGACAGGACGGTATTTCGGGACCTTAGCCGCTTTGAAGGCGTCATCGAGCATATCGGCGGCGAGCGTTACCGGTTGCGGGACGAGTACCGTCAGCGGTTACAGGCGGGCATACTGCAAACGGTCATTGATCTTACCGGCGGCGCGGGCCATTTTTCGATGCCGGACGCCAGGGTGATGCGCTCGCTAGCTTCACACCAGAACAGCTATTTCGTCAAAACGCTGAATGCCGAGCATGCGGCAGGGGAAGCGATAAACCGCTACTTTACTCTGCTGCAGAGTGCTGTCGACAGCCATCGCTGCTGCACCTTTAACTACAAAGGGAAGCCACGGCAGGCCCATCCTTACCAGCTCAGAAATATCAAAAACATCTGGTATCTGGCGGCTATTGAAGATAACCAGCTCAAAGCTTTCCGGCTGAGCCTGATTGAATTTCTGACCGTGACGCGTGAGGTGTTCACTCCAGACCCGGCGGTCCTGAAGACCATTCAGGATGAAGAAGAGGCATGGTTCAGCCTTGAGAAATTTGAAGTCACCCTGACGGTTGCGGCCGCGGCGGCTGAATACTTTCTGCGCAGGGATCTTTTGCCGCATCAGCAGATCCTGCGCCGGGAAGCAGATGGCAGCCTGCTGCTGTCTACGCGGGTAGCGGATGACCGCCAGATTTTGTCTGTCATCCGCTACTGGCTACCCCATCTTAAAATCCAGACCCCGGCATCACTCACTGAAAAACTGAAAGGGGAGCTCCGGCAGGCGCTGGAAGCACTTTCTTGCGAAGGGCAGGGCATGACGCATGTTGAATGAAGAACAAACTACGACCCCGGACGCGAAAAGTGTGCTGGTGGCAGCATTACATCAGGATGAGGTACAAATCGATCTCCTGCAGGGCGATGCAGAGACGGGCAGTATCACCCCGGATCAGGCGCTGGAGACCTCATCGCTTATTACCGAATTTGTTGTTGACCTGCCGCGCACTGAACATGCGGATTTACACCACTGGCTGGTGACGCGTTTTCGCCATCATGCCAGTTTGTGGGATAACGATGAGACCCTGCTGCGCGATGCGAACACGATTGTTGAAACCGCACAACGGCAGCAGACGTTGCGCCAGTCTCTTGAGGCAGCACAAAACAGCGGCAAAAGCGCCAGCAACTGGTTTGCCAGGCAACTGAGTGATGCGGCGACACGTCATGGCACGCTGAATGTTAGCCAGTACGGGCAGGTTATTGATACTGCGCTGAAAAAGACTAACCAGCAGATGCAGGACATTATCCTGACCAAAAACGGCATTGTCAGCCAGGCGCGCAATCTGGACGGTTTTATCGCCGAAGCTCATCACGTCAGTACCTTTAACATTAATGCCGCTGCGGCAGGCTCCGGGGCCAGAGCGGAACTGGTTATTCGCCCCGGTGAACGCTTTCCCAAAAACTCCGTTGATGTGCAGATTAAAGACGCTAACGGCAAGGTGGTGCGTCGCTACCAGGCGAAATACGGTAAAGACGCCGGGGCGACAGAAGATCTCTTTAATAAAGGCAACTATCAGGGGCAGCGTTCGCTGGTGCCCGAAGATCATGCCGGCGAGATGAAGCGCAAGGCCACTGAAACCATTGAATATGACGGCGTTCAATCCAGGCGGTACAGCAAAGAAGAGGCTAAACGCCAGCAGAATGAGGCGCAGCGCAGCGGGAAAATTGACAGCTTTGACTGGAAAACAGCTGATGCGGGTGCAATCAGCAAACGTATCGGTAAAGAGGCGGCGATGGCCGCCGGTCTGGGCGTGGCCTTTCAGGGAGGACGTATCATCGCGCGTCGTTGCTGGAATGCATTAACCGGTAAGCCCAACGCCACGCCAGGGGAAGATCTAAAAGAGTTTGTGACCCGTTCCATTGAGACCGGGGCCAGTACCGCGGTGACGGTGGCCGTCTCGGGCGCGCTGATGGTGGCGGCAAAACGCGGGCTGCTGGGAGAGTTGCTAAAAAACAGCCCGGCCGGACGTATTGCGATGATTGGCTCAGTAGCGGTAGATAATCTGCGAGTGCTGAGCCGCCTTGCGCGCGGGCAGATTGGCAAGCAGGAGGCTGTCGATCAGATGGCTCATACCACCCTGACCTCGGCGGCCGGGCTGATGGCCGCCGGAGAAGGCATGGCGTTCGGCGCTGCCTGGGGATCGGTATTTGGACCCGTCGGTACGTTTGCCGGGGGGCTGGCCGGGGGAATTGTCGGGGGTATTGCCGGGTCGGCCATCGCTGACAAATTATACAATGCGGGCAAAGCCCTGATTAAAACCGGCGTGGAAACCGTCGGGCGAGCGGTTTCCGCAGGCTGGGAAGGTGTGAAAAAAGCCGGGCGTGCGTTTGCAAAGCTCTTCGGGTGAGGTAATAAAGAGTGGACAAAATTCTGGCGACACGCCTGAAAACATGGATTAACGCCGGGCATCCCGGACTCTATCTGCAAAGCAATGAAGATGATCGGATTAATGATTTGCTCGCCGTACTGGCGACGCAGACCGGTTTTAACCTGCTGGAGTGGAACCAGGCATGGGGCTGGGTCAGTGCGGGGAATAAACAGCCAATCCGTGAGCAGGATAACTATCTGCCGGATTTGTGCGCCGATCTGGCCGGACTGCTGGACGAGGATCTGGAAAATCGGTTGATTGTGATAAAAAACGCCCGCGAGGCGTTGACCACGAACCCGGTAGCGGTGGCGCGTCTGCAACAGCTACTGCTGCGTGTACAGCGCCACCACTGCGGCGAAAGTTGTGTGATTTTGCTTGATGAACGCGTCGAGATCCCGGCGCTTATCGAACCGCTGATCACGCGGGTGACGATTTCCCTGCCGACCCGTGATGAAATAGCTGTCCTGATCGGACGTTTTGCCAACGCGCAGGGCCTGGTACTGGATGAAACCCTGATTGGGAGAATCGGTGCCGTCCTGACGGGATTAACCGTTTGCGAAATCCACCAGACGCTGGCCGTGGCGATGGCGCATCACCGGGGGCTGGACGAGACTGCGCTTGAGACACTGTTGGCGGAAAAAGAGCAGAAAATCGCCAGGAGTGGCGTACTGGAGATGGTGAAAGTTTCGGAGAATCTTGATGATATTGGCGGGTTAGAAAACCTTAAAGCCTGGCTCAAACGCAAGGCTGGCGTGCTTCACCGTCTGGCTGAAGCCGAGAGCAAAGGATTACAGTCGCCGCGTGGTGTCCTGGTAGCCGGGATGCCTGGATGCGGAAAATCCCTGACCGCTAAAGCCGTCGCGAACCTGTTTCAGCTTCCGTTGCTACGCCTGGATATCGGTTCGCTGCTCGGCAAATATGTGGGCGAGAGTGAGCACAACATGCGCCGTGCGCTGGCAATGGCAGAGTCCATCAGTCCCTGCGTTCTGTGGGTGGATGAGCTGGAAAAGGCGTTTGTTGGTATCGGAGGCAACAACACCTCGGAGGTCACTTCACGCCTGTTGGGCTACTTTCTGACCTGGATGCAGGAGAAAACCGGGGCGGTGTTTGTGGTCGCCACGGCGAATAACATCTCGGCATTGCCACCGGAGCTGCTACGTAAAGGGCGTTTTGACGATGTGTTCTACGTCGGTTTTCCGCATATCTCGGAACGCATGTCGATCCTCAGCATTCACCTGAAGGACGTGTGGCGGAACCTGAGTGCAGAGGACCAGCGACAACTGGCGGTGAAGTGTCGTGACTTTGCCGGAGCAGACATCCGTAACGCGGTTATGGAAGCGCGGGAAGCGGCGTTTTTATCCGGGCAGGAGATAGGTTTCTCCCATTTGCGGGAAGCCATTGATCATACCGTGCCGCTGCGTGAAACCCTGCGCGACCAGGTGAATCATTATGAAACGTTGTTTGAAAAGATGAAGCTTAAGGCCGCGTCGCGTAATGAAGGTCTGAGTCTCGCGCAGATGATTGCGCTGGCAGACGATCCTAACCCTTACGAACGTGTGCGGGTGGCCCGTAACGAAGAGTGCTCGGTGGATCTGTTTATCAAACTGTCGCGCGACAATCATCAGGAGGTACGCAATGCGGTGTTTAACAATCCCGACTGCCCGTCTTCTATTCTGAGTACCTATCTGGAACCTATCGATCAGGGGGCGCCGGTCGACCACCTGTTCAGCATCGCCTGCCTGCATCGCAACGCGCCGGAGAGCCTGATGCATTCGCTCATCAGTAAAGATATGCTGCCGGCCAGTCTGCTGCTTTCCCTGGTTGAGCAGCCTCATTGCAGTAAGTTATTGCTGGAGGATGTTTTCCGCTCGGGGGATGAGGCGTTGCAGGCTGCGGTTTTACGCCATCCTCATTGTTCCCACACGCTGCGCGCTAACCATATTGCTGACCATAACGAAGCGTTCCGTTCAGCCCTCGCCAGTAACCCGGCGATTACGGATGAAGAGCAGAAGATCTTACTTAGCGATCGCAATCCGCACGTGCGTATCGCGCTGGCCTATAACCGCCACCTTAATGAAGCGACCCGGGTAGAGCTTTCCCGCGATGATGATATCGGGGTACGGGATGCGTTTATCGCGGCGATGAAAGCAGCCGACCCGAGCGGTCAGACCGCGCCGGTACGTGAGTGTCTGGACACCCTGTCGCCGCTGCGTCTGGTGGCGCTGGCCGGGCAGAACACGCTGACATGCGACGTCCAGTTGCAGATTATCCGTGAGAGTAGCAATGAAGCCGTATTAGCTACCCTGGCGGCCAATACAAGCATTACCGCCGACGTGCAGCGGAAAATCGCCCAGGAGTGTCCGGCTGAGGTGCGCAATGTTCTTGCAACCAATCCTTCCCTGACGCCAGAGCTGCAAATGTACCTCTACGACACCGGTGTGCTCGCAACCAAAGTAGCGCTGATGCTGCACCCGACGCTGAGCAAGGCGGTGCAGGATAAAGTGATAAAAGACGATGTTGAGGATGTGGTTAAGGGGCTGGCGCTGAACCCCAATCTCATTCCTGAACACCAAAAGCACATCATTGATAATTTCTGGACGCTGACGACCGCAACAGTGCTGATGGCAAGAAACCCGGCGCTGACTCCGGAGAATCAGGAAATTTTATTCCGGTATTACGACGATGATACGGTTAATGCCGCATTGTGCCTCAACCCCAATCTGGCACCTCAGCTGTTTAACGATTTAGCAAAACAAAATAAAAATCGCATGGCGCTGGTACAAAACCCGCATCTGCACGCGGAGCAGCTAAAGCAACTGGTGGCCAGTGAGACGAATTTCACCGACCTTGCAATGAACCCTGCCTGTGATGAAGAGGTGCAAATGCGTCTTTTCGAAAGCAGTGTTACAGTCCACCCTCAGTTAGCCACAAACCCGTCGCTGGCACCGTCGGTACAAATTATGCTCGCGAAAAGCACTCAGGCTGGCGTACTGGCTAATCTGTTGGGTAACCCTGCGCTGACACCTAAAGTGCGGGAACTCTTGGTCGAGAGAAGCAAAAAGATGCCGGCATTACGTAAGACACTGCTGCAAGCAATCCTCCTTCTAAAGGAAGAACAGAGCAGGCACCTGGAGGCAATAGCCTCCCGCAGGGGAGGACGCGTCAGTGCGCTGGATGACGGTATCATCAAAGAGGTTAACTGCATTGCCGATCTGATTGATAACGAAAGGACGCGGGAATTCGACGAAGAACGGCGTTATCTGCGACAAAGGATTGCTCTGCTCAAGGCTGAAGGGGATGCCAACACGGTGGAGTGAATAAGTCATGCCTTCACTTCCATCCTTGCGGCATGCACGTGTAAAGGATCGGGTAATCAAGCACCCCGTCGCGCATCAACGGCGGGGGCTTCTTAATTTTTGGGTTTCTGTCAGAAAATATCTGGCACGCTGCACTGCGATTGTAAAAGGAATTGGTAATGCAGGAACGGCGGAGGGTTGGCTATTTACGGGAGAAGCACTAACAGTAAAGAATTTGCTGGTGTGCGTGACCAGCCTGGCATTCCGTACGAAGTCTTTTTAATCTACTTACCGGTAGTGGACACCCTAAAATAACGTCATATTTAAACCCTTTTTCTCATATTTTATTAATGAGAAGTTACCATTGCCAAAATAGGTTGTGATTAAAGTATCGACAGGGTGTACCCCGAAGAGATTTTTAAACGTTTGTGTTTTAGTCGATATCAGGTTAGTGGAAAGATTAATTCTGTAATCTGAGTACACGGCATTCTGTAGGCGGGGTTGAAGCGGCTCGAGTGAACGAGATTTTAATTTAGGCGATAAAAATTGGCTATACTTTTTTCTGAGTAAATGAATACCTGGATTTATTAGCAAAAAATGGATGGGCAGGGTTTCAGTTATTTTGTGTTTTGAAGGCAAGTAATCTTAACAGCTCTCATCTCTATGGTATAGGAAAGCTATTAATAATTATTTAGATATAAGGCCCTCTATTATAGAGGGTTTTATTGTAGGGCATTATATACAAGAGGTAACAGAAGTAACCTTTACTCCTCATTTAGATCAAGAACATTTCCATCATTATCAAGAATGAATGTGTAGTAATAATTTTTTCCATTCAGGGTGTAGCTTACTCCGTATATAATACCTTTCTCTAAACTTACTGAAAAGCAACTATCTGGATATGAAAGACGAACCCTATCACCAACCAGTAATTCTTTATAATTACTTCCATTTGTAGAAAGAACATAACGGCTAAGTATATCTTTTTTATTTACGGTAAAACAAACCCGCCCATTATCGATATAGATTGATTGCCGTTCACCTGTTTCCGCCCCTTCTCGACCTTTTCCTAGACATCCAGTTAGCAATATAACTATTGGAAGAACAAAAAAATATTTTATCATCTCTGAAATCTCCCTAATACTTTCTCATATTTGGATAATAAATCTCTTGCAGGTACTGATGGATCATACTCTCTCCAGGCATAAAGATTACCGTGACCATAAGAACCTATGTACCAATTAATTCAGAAGAAGCAAAGTGGCCTACATAAAGCCACTTACATATGGATTTACAAGGAAAGTGTTTATTTGACTGCATCGAGTATTTCTTTTAAAAAATCACTAAAGTTATCAAATGAACCGTATATCGATTCTGTAGAGGCATTATCACGAATTTCAAATAGATTCATTTGTGTATCATATGTAAATAATGATATGCCATCCTCGCCAATAACTAAGCGTTCTTGTAATTCAGGATCTAAATAATCATTATTTCGATAAAACTCATTCATGATGAATAAATTTTTAACTATTGGTCCTGGAATTGATAAACTGAACATTGTAAGCCCGTTATATTCAAACCCATCCATCGTTTCTATCAATGTCTTATAATCAGGTTGATTTACTAGAAGAAGACGAGTTTCATTTCCAATTTGATTAAGTATTGATGATGCCGTTTTTTCACATCCTTTTTTTAAATCATCAAGAAATGATGCGTTAATGGGCTGTTCGATTGGGTACTCCAAATCGGTCATCATCGTTCTCAATTGTTTTAGCATGCTTATTACATCTGAATTCATTTTTATACCCATCAAATTATTTAAGCGGATAAATCGAGCCGGTAGGCATAACCCATGGAGTAACTTTGCTATCTCCCGGTAGCATACCTCTTGTCGATGTTCTTTGCATATTTGTTAACACCTTATGGAACGGCTCTTTTTCAATTAAAGATAAATTCTCAAAAGCATTTGTTCCACCATCATCTAAAGGTAATTTATGGTGAACTTCCCAGCCATTTGGTGCTGTACCTTTACTCATTTTGAACAAATCTGAAGGTTTGAAGACGTTAGCTGCATCAGAAGAATCTGATAATTGATTAAGAAATTTCTTCCTCACTGTATTATTAAATTCTTTCCTCAGCAACATAGTTTCAGGAGGATCACGTTTTATATAGTTTATTTCTTTCACTTCTATATTGTTTAATACTTTCGTCTCTCCCCTTACCTTATCTAAGTAATTATATACCCCTTCTAAAGAATCACTATTAGGTCGTTTCGCTAACAGAATTGAAGCCGCCGCAATAGCTGTACCAGCCGTTTGTTCATTCAGTACTTGATCATAACCCTTTACTGCGTCTCCGCCTTACTGCTCTGCTGTTTTCCTGAAGCCCTCAACATTACCATTATAAACACCGCCAGCAGCCAGTAAACGTCCTGCGGACTTGCTGTTAATCGTCTGGTATGTCTGCTCAGAAGCTGGTGCTGATGTTCCCCCGGAGAACGACAGTAAAAACGAAGTTGGGCGGGGCTTTCCTGAACGGTAGTATCTGCATCCTACAGAATTCCGGTACTCTTTCAGGATCTGTTCAGCACCATTCAATTCAAAGGCCTGGTAATTCTTACAGATAAGTAAGCCTTCTTCATCAATATAGAAAAGTCCTCCAGGCGAACCGTACCGGTTTAACATCACGACTTCGCCTCTGAAAACAAGATACCTTATACGTCTTTCCGTAATGAATCCATTGGAATGATTATTCTGATACGCATAGCTACGCGAATATGAGGGTCGTGGTCTCAGCCCTTTAACGTAATAATGATTACGGTATTTATCATCAAACTCGTACTCCTGTTTGATGTAATCCCCTTTAAAAGAAGGACGGGTTATCAGTTCATACTACTCTGGTTCAAGATTATCCCTTGAAAGGTAAAACAAGTAAAACCCCGGCAGACTAAAACTCATAACCAGCTTCTTTTGGTAACGGTTTTTGCATTTTATAACCAGAGGGCATTGAAAAAATCCGTTTTACAAAAATAAATTGTTAATGCAAGTGGTATTTTATATGGGTTATTACATGCTAATGCTTAATGGGGATTCATGGTTGTCTGCTTCTCCCCTTGCACATTTAATCTTACGCCGTATATATATTGATTGATACTGAGTGTAGAGATGCTAATGGTTTGAGTAGGTCAGACGTTGATTTGAAAAAACATTAAGTTCTTTAGTTTTCTTGTGGGGTACAAAATGGGGTACAAGGTAAGATAGCGTGAAAATGTAATATTCATAAGCTCAATCTTGTGTCAACACGTGACTTCGCGTAACCTGCTAACCGATAAATAAATGTTATCACTATGACTCGGGGTGCCCTTCTTTGTGAAGGCTGAGAAATACCCGTACCACCTGATCTGGATAATGCCAGCGTAGGGAAGTCAGATGCCTGCCAGGCATCCCTTCTTCACAGCCTGGCAGGAGCGAACCATGCAACCTGACCTGCTTCACCGCGCCCACGTCGCGCAAATCCTTCACCAGTTTCGAACCCGTTCTCCCCTTGTTCACTGTATGACTAACGACGTCGTGCAAACCTTTACCGCTAATGTGCTGCTGGCGCTGGGGGCTTCTCCGGCGATGGTCATTGAGACAGAAGAAGCACAACAGTTTTCCTCACTTGCCGATGCCCTGCTCATCAATGTGGGCACCCTTACCCATGAACGCGCACAGTCGATGCTGTCGGCCATTCATAGCGCGCGCGAAGCCGGAACGCCCTGGACACTGGACCCGGTTGCCGTGGGCGCGTTGTCGTTTCGTACCCGATTCTGTCACGAGATTATGATGCTGCAGCCTGCGGCCATCCGTGGCAATGCATCTGAAATTCTCGCCCTGGCGGGGATGAGCGAAGGTGGTCGCGGTGTCGATACCACCGACGCGGCCAGTACGGCACTTCCTGCCGCTAAGGCGCTTGCCCGCCAGACCGGCGCAGTGGTTGCCGTTACTGGTGAAGTGGACTACATCACGGATGGCATGCAAACGCTACGAGTGATCGGAGGCGACCCGCTGATGACCCGCGTGGTTGGCACTGGCTGCGCACTCTCGGCGGTGGTGGCGGCCTGCTGCGTGCTGCCCGGTGACCGGCTCTGTAACGTCGCAGCCGGATGCGCGTTTGTGGCGCAGGCGGGGAGCCTGGCGATGACGAACTGTAGCGGGCCGGGCAGCTTTGTACCTGCGTTTCTCGATGCGCTCTATACCCTGGGCGGGGAGGGAATGGCATGAAACGTATCAATGCACTGACGATAGCCGGTACGGATCCCAGCGGTGGCGCGGGGATTCAGGCCGATCTGAAGACCTTTTCGGCGCTGGGCGCCTATGGCTGCTCGGTTATCACCGCGCTGGTGGCGCAAAATACGCGGGGTGTGCAGTCGGTTTATCGCATTGATCCTGACTTCGTCGCTGCGCAACTCGATTCTGTCTTCAGTGACGTCCGTATTGATACCACCAAGGTAGGCATGCTGGCGCAGACCGATATCGTTGAAGCAGTGGCCGCCAGATTACGTCACTATCAGGTAGCAAACGTTGTCCTCGACACTGTAATGCTGGCAAAGAGTGGCGATCCTCTGCTGTCGCCTTCGGCGGTAGGAGCACTGCGGGACCATCTGTTGCCGCAGGTTTCATTGATTACCCCGAACCTGCCGGAAGCCGCAGCTCTGCTCGATGCGCCTCATGCGAGTAACGAACGGGAGATGCATGAACAGGGTCGGGCACTGCTGGCGCTGGGCTGTGAGGCGGTGCTGATTAAGGGCGGGCATCTCGATGACGCCGAAAGCCCGGACTGGCTTTTTACCCGCGAGGGAGCAACCCGTTTCACTGCGCCTCGCATAATGACCAA
Organism: Yokenella regensburgei; assembly: GCF_051486985.1. Lineage (GTDB taxonomy): Bacteria > Pseudomonadota > Gammaproteobacteria > Enterobacterales > Enterobacteriaceae > CBFFRJ01. The sequence continues at coordinate 148,234 of NZ_JAHVDV010000006.1, read as the reverse complement.
AAATACCCACGGCACCGGCTGCACGCTGTCGGCTGCGCTGGCGGCACTGCGCCCGCGTCACGCTGACTGGCACGCAACGGTGGATGCGGCAAAAATCTGGCTTAATGGGGCGCTTGCGCAGGCGGACAGCCTGGAAGTTGGTCACGGCGCGGGCCCGGTGCATCATTTTCATCAGTGGTGGTAACGTTATACCCGAAACGTGCCAGCAGAAAATGCTGAAAAAAGCGGCGGCGGTGGCAAAAAGGGGGCATGCGTACCAGGCTTAGTCTGCCCATTTATCGGGTCAGGACAACCACCTTCGCCGCCGGGCGAAGCTTACGGGAGCATGAAAATGACTGATATTGCGCAGTTGCTTGGCAAAGATGCCGACACGCTTTTACAACACCGCTGCACCACCATTGCGGCGGATCAGCTCTACCTGCCGGGGGAGGATTATGTCACCCGCGTCATGATGGATAACAATCGCCCGCCAGCGGTGTTGCGTAACATGCAGACGCTCTATAACACCGGGCGGCTTGCGAAGACAGGCTACTTGTCTATTTTGCCGGTGGATCAGGGTATTGAGCACTCTGCCGGCGCGTCGTTCGCTGCTAATCCACTCTACTTTGATCCTAAAAACATCGTTGAGCTGGCGATTGAAGCGGGCTGCAACTGCGTTGCATCCACCTATGGGGTGCTGGCGTCGGTTTCACGCCGCTACGCGCACCGTATTCCGTTCCTCGTTAAGTTGAATCATAACGAAACCCTGAGCTATCCCACGGAGTATGACCAGACCCTTTATGCGAGCGTAGAGCAGGCGTTCAATATGGGGGCCGTTGCTGTCGGCGCAACCATATACTTCGGTTCTGAACAGTCGCGTCGTCAGATTGAAGAGATCTCCGCCGCCTTTGAACGCGCTCACGAACTGGGAATGGTGACGGTGCTCTGGGCCTACCTGCGTAATTCGTCCTTTAAGAAAGATGGTGTCGACTATCATGTTTCGGCGGATCTGACCGGCCAGGCAAACCACATTGCCGCGACCATCGGGGCGGACATCGTTAAGCAAAAAATGGCGGAAAACAACGGTGGCTATAAAGCAGTAAACTTCGGTTATACCGATGATAAAGTCTACAGCAAGCTTACCAGTGATAACCCTATCGACCTGGTGCGTTATCAACTGGCCAACTGCTACATGGGGCGGGCAGGCTTGATCAACTCCGGCGGTGCCGCAGGCGGGGAAACAGACCTGAGCGACGCCGTGCGCACGGCGGTTATCAATAAGCGCGCCGGCGGCATGGGGTTAATTCTGGGGCGCAAAGCGTTTAAGAAATCTATGGCTGATGGCGTGAAGCTGATCAATGCCGTTCAGGATGTCTATCTGGACAGCAAAGTCACCATCGCGTAATGCCACTTTTCCCTCCCTCGTGAGGGGGAGGGACGCGGTGTGATGATGGCTGCACCTGTTCACTTCTCCTGCACCTGTACCGGGAAAGCTCTGGCGCGTCAGACGGCCGCCTGGCGCAGTAACGGACAGTCGGCAGGAAGGCGGCATTTGAGGGCGGCGGGCAGGATGTGAATGCTGAAGTTCTGCCCCTTAAGCGGTTCGCCGTCGAGGTTAAAGGTGATGTCATGCGGCGCGCTAATTTCAAACCAGGCGGACTGTCCGTCTACAATATGCGGGTTGTCGTCCGGCTGCGTCAGCGTGGTAAACAGCGTCGGGAGAATTTCATCGCCGGTGAAGATGCGTAGCTCCAGCTGACCGTCGTTAATAAGCGCCTGAGGACAGAGCTGTTGCCCGCCGCCTGCCTGACGTCCGTTGCCAATACCAATCACCAGCGCATCACCCTGCCAGTGAAAATTCTCGCCAGTGATTTCACAGCGGTCTGGTTTTACCGTATCCATACGCATCAGGCCATGAACGACATAAGAGACGCTGCCAAGGGCCGCTTTGAGTTTCTCCGGGGTTTCGGTAGTAATACGGGTGCCGAAACCGCCTGTTGCCATATTAATAAAGCAGGTGTTGCCGTTAACTTCGGCGATATCCACGGAGACGGCGTCGCCAGCGATAGCTAACTGAAGGGCTTTATCCAGAGGTTCTGGGATCCCGGCGCTGGTGGCAAAATCATTTGCCGTGCCCAGCGGCAAGATACCCATTGCCGGTGCATGCTGAGACTGGCTGCGGACCAGCGCCGTGGCCACCTCGTTGATGGTGCCATCTCCGCCACCGGCAATCACGGTCTCAACGCCCAGCGCAATCGCCTCGGCAACGTAGCGTTCTGCATCCCCTTTCTCCCAGGTCACCCGAACCTGGATCGCCACTCCTTCATTGCGAAGTAACGTAATGGCCTCACGCAGGAGTTCGTCACCTGCGCTTTTCCCGTTGAGGATCAATAAACTGCTCGGAAAGTTGCTCATCCTTTCTGCCTTATCAGAACACTGTTGGGGAAAGTGTATCTCAGGAGTGAGAAGTGTGCCTGCGGATGGAAAAGGAGAGGAGAAAAAAATCAGCCTGCGTAAGGGAGATTACGCAGGCTAAGGAGGTGGTTCCTGGTACAGCTAGCATTTATGGGTTATGTTTTTCAGCGAAAAAGATAATACCCATATTGAGCGCAGCGGTATGTGATCCGATTCTAAGATTCTTCTGCTGGTAAAAAATAACGTCAGTGAACTACTTCGCGTGCGGGTTACGCGTGCTCTGCCCGTTGAAGTTACGCATTAACAGCGCATATTCCAGCTGCACATCATCCGGAACCGGCAGCCAGACGGTATGACCATCACCCGGCGCTACGCTTACCGCTTCACCTTTGCCATTTTCCATCTGCTCCAGCGTGAAATTAATGTTGCCCTGCGGCGTCATCAGTTCGAGGCTGTCGCCCATCGTAAATTTATTTTTCACCGCAACGGCGGCCAGCGGGCCTTTACGCTCGCCGGTGAATTCGCCGACAAACTGCTGACGCTCGGAGATGGAATAACCATATTCGTAGTTCTGGTAGTCGTCATGAGTGTGACGACGCAGGAAGCCTTCGGTGTAACCACGGTGGGCGAGCCCTTCCAGGGTATCGAGCAGCGCTGGATCAAAAGGTTTACCTGCAGCCGCATCGTCGATCGCTTTGCGATAGACCTGCGCGGTACGGGCGCAATAGTAGAAGGACTTGGTGCGGCCTTCAATTTTCAGCGAATGTACGCCCATTTGGGTAAGACGCTCCACGTGGGCAATGGCGCGCAAATCTTTGGAGTTCATGATGTATGTACCGTGTTCATCTTCAAACGCGGTCATGTATTCTCCCGGACGCTGGGCTTCTTCGAGCATGAACACTTTGCTGGTCGGCTCACCAATGCCAAGGGTCGGCTCTACGTTCTGTACGGGAATAGGTTCATGGACGTGCACGATATTACCCACATCGTCCTCTTTGCCTTCCTGAACCTTATATTCCCAACGGCAGGCGTTGGTACAGGTGCCCTGGTTCGGATCGCGTTTATTGATGTAACCGGAAAGCAGGCAGCGGCCGGAGTAGGCCATGCACAGCGCGCCATGAACGAAGATTTCAATTTCCATGTCCGGCACCTGGGTGCGGATCTCTTCGATTTCATCCAGTGAGAGCTCGCGAGAGAGGATCACACGGGTCAGCCCCATCTGTTTCCAGAATTTCACCGTCGCCCAGTTAACGGCGTTAGCCTGCACGGAGAGGTGAATATCCATCTGCGGGAAGTGCTCACGTACCAGCATAATCAGGCCCGGATCGGACATAATCAGTGCATCCGGCCCCATATCCACTACGGGTTTCAAATCGCGAATAAAGGTTTTCAGCTTGGCATTGTGCGGTGCAATGTTTACCACCACATAGAATTTTTTACCGAGCGCATGGGCCTCGTTAATGCCCAACTGCAAATTCTCGTGATTGAATTCGTTATTACGCACGCGCAGTGAATAACGAGGCTGGCCCGCATACACGGCGTCCGCACCGTAAGCGAAAGCGTAACGCATATTTTTCAGCGTTCCCGCCGGGGAGAGGAGTTCCGGTTTAAACATGATGTGCTCTTTCTGATGACAGGTCAGATCCACCTCACCAGGTGAGGCAGTAGGGGAGATCCCATAAATTTAGGGCGGGATTGTAGCGCTGCGCACGGAGTGAGTAAACCACTGTTTGACCGGGTTTGTCTGCGTGGGCACGCAGGACACGTATGATGGCTTATCATTTATGTTGAGAATTTGTAGCGAGTAAAACGGATGTAAAAAATTACGAAATTAAACATAAAGAACAAACCAGAAAAACGCTATTCAGTTTATATTATGAGGTTATTGATTAATATTGATATTTATAAAGGACACAAGCAGTTATGTAAAAATTTTACGGACGAGGGAGGATGGATTTAGCTTTTTTGAAGAGATATATATCTTTTCTTGAGGAACTATTGTCTTTATTTTTTCGGTTCCTTCAGGAAGCAAAGGAATATGCGATGAAACAATATCTTCTGTTAATTTTTTTGTCTTTATTGGTCGTACCGAAAACATTTGCAGTCGCCATTGATTGTTCAAGCGGAGCGTCAAAAGCCGTCATTAATTTACCCGTGCCTTCGAACAAAAAATCGATGACAACGGGACTGGCCGGTTTCTCTGGGCAGTATCGTGAAATAGCGTCTTGGGTACAGTTTCTGGGCAGCACCAGGGCCGCCGAATGTCACCCACGAGGCGGAACATCAGCGGGTGCGACCCATTACGTCACTTATATTGAAGCCTATCCGGGAACAACGGTTCTGCGAAACGGCAGTGATTATATCTTTCCAACCTCAATAAAAGGCCTGGGTCTCTCTTTCCGTGACATGGGGTCAGTCTCTCCTGTAACCAATAATGCCCCAGTTGGTCCGCCATCAAATCCGTTGAAACTTGAAACCTCCCTTTCAGTAAAGGCAGGCCGTAATTTTAGTAATTTTCCTCTAAAATTTAAAGTATCCTTATGGAAAATTCCGGTAATCAGCGGGCAGTCAGAAATTCCATCTGTCGGTAAGGTTTTATTTAACGGTGCGACTATCATCGCCGCACAAATGAATGACAGTGCGATGGATTATTACAGTGCAACTTCACCTAATAATGGTACCTATTCACTGGCTAACAGCTGGACAATAAGTTCATTCGAAATTCGAGGGGAACTGGACACTACCTCCGGTACCTGCTCTTTAAACAATAAAACCGTATCTATGGGTTCCCACAATATGAATATGACTGGCGGTATATCCGACTGGAAAGACGCCAGTTTTACCGTGCAATGCCCGGCAGCCAGGGGCTACGGTGTTGACTATACGCTCTCTTCAAATACAGTGGTTGCCAGCACCAGTAATGCAAAATACAAAAACAGCGGGTTAATCATATCCGTCTCGCCGTTAAGAGGCGCAACGGTGCAGGATGCGGTGAATGGCATTATCACCCTCGACGGTACCAGTTCGGCAACCGGATATGGTGTGCAGCTTGCGTGGGGAGATATTTCAACCTTACCGACAACAAATGCACCTCCTGCCAAAGCCGTGAGTTTTACCCAGGCCGTTGATGCCGCCACTATTTCAGATTACGTCACAAAAACCTATAACCTGGGCGAGATCCCGGCCCCGCAACTCATTAAAATGGCGGCTCGTTACATCCGCACACCGGGGGCCGTCGCACCCGGCACGGCTAATTCAGCTGTGGAAGTGATCGCCAGTTATAACTGACCTGAAAGAGAACACTGGCCAGTCGTTAGAACGCTTACGGCAGGTAGCCAGATATCATCTTGTCTATCTTGGGTTCATGCGGCAACAGTGCTGCCAGAGTTTCGCGCTGCACGGAAGTAGGGGGGATGCCTGCCTGATTAAAGCGGCTGATCCACAGCTGGCACTCGGCTTCGCGCTCATCCGCGGTCAATCGGGTGGAGTGGTGCAGGAGCAGAATCAAGCCATCCCACTTGTTCAATTGCCGAAGCAAGCGTAAGTAGATAGCGCGATGTGCGGGAGAGGGGGAGGTGTTCAAAAGCTGCTTCACATCATCAGGCGTAAGGGTAAATGACGCCCGTGTGAGCAGATGGTGTGCAGCCAGTGCCATAGACAGCGAAGGCTGTAGCAGCGCATCCAGCAGCTGAGGTTTGCTCTCTTCCCCCTGCAACTCAATAAGAATATGCAGAGCTGCTTTACGCACTCCCGGTTCCGCTTGTCTCCAGGCGCGCTTTGCCAGCGGCAGCAATTCCGGATAACGCGCCTCTTTTAGCCCATATAGCGCCGCGCGGCGTTGGGTTGGGGCGGCATCGGTGGAATTTAATATCTCTAGCCAGAATGCACGGGCATCAATACACTCTTCGAGCATATGGCGTGTACGCTGCTGAATCAGCGCGTTTTTATCCAGTAACAAGCGCTGATGCAGCGTCTCGGGAGGTAATTGCCGATGTTCATCAAGATAGAAAAGCACTGCCCGGCGAATACGCACCCAGGGGTCGCAAAGCAGGCGTATTTGCAGCGCGGCAGAGAGCGCGCGGTTACGCGCCAGCCAGTCGTCGACCGCCAGTGCGCGCAGGTTGCTGTCACGGTTGGCAAGCACCGCGAGCAGTGCGTCTTCATCATCGAGCCTGTCCTGCTCAATCAGCGTGTGCAGTGCCGCATCGCGTACCGCGCGTTGTGGGGAGCACAGCGCCTGTTGCAAAGCGGGGAGATCTTTGGTCACCAGAAAAGTCGAAACGGCCGCCACAAATTCACGATGGTCGTAGCGCGTGCGCCCGGCAAGCTGGCGAATGGCTGGTAGCTTGTCAATAAACGCCGGAATATGGTCGACGGTCAGCAGCGCTCTGACGGCCTCATCGGCAGCATGATGAATAGGTTCAACCCAGTCATTAACGGCGACGATAAGTTCTCCGAGCGCCGAGATATCACGCTTTAACGCCAGTGCCTTAACCGCTTTTTCCCGGACATAGCCATTATGGTGCCGCGTCAGCTCGCGCAGCGCGTCAACCAGGAACCTGCCGTCGCCTCCGGTTGTGACATAGCCGCACCAGGGCTTATCAAGCAGTGCCAGGATCTGCTGATGTAACTGCGCTTCGTTATCGTACATGGGGTTTCCTTTCCCGGTGAACCAGTGTGTCAGGAGCTGTTTAATGTCCATAGTGGTTTATGCGCTTCGTGCAAACGTAAGCCGGTCAGTCTGTCTCATCCGGCTAACCGATCCCAATATCCGACAGCAGGATCATCCCAGCCGGCAGGCGTCCGCTTCCCAGCGGTAACCGACGCCATACACCGCGCGGATGAACGACTGCTCTTCATCCAGCGTCTCAAGCTTACGACGTAAGTTTTTGATATGGCTGTCGATGGTGCGGTCAGTTACGACGCGATAGTCATCGTACAAATTATTCAACAACTGCTCGCGGGAAAAAACCTTACCTGGCTCGCAGGAGAGGGTTTTCAGCAGACGGAATTCAGCCGGGGTCAAATCAAGCGGCTGATTACGCCAGGTCGCCTGGAAACGGCTCTCGTCCACCATAAGTGGGCTTTCATCGTCCATTGCCTGCAACTCACGCTGAGGTTTGCAACGACGTAAGATCGTTTTCACGCGCGCCACCACTTCCCGCGGGCTGTAGGGTTTACAGATATAATCATCAGCACCAATTTCCAGCCCCAGCAGCCTGTCTATCTCTTCAATTTTTGCCGTCACCATGATGATGGGGAGGTTGGAAAAACGGCGGATCTCACGACACAACGTCAGCCCGTCGGTGCCGGGAAGCATTAAATCCAGCAACACCATATCCGGCGGCGTCTGACGTACATAGGGAAGAACCTGGTCGCCATGACTGATAAGCACCGGCGCGTAGCTTGCCGCACGCAGGTAATCCACCAGTAACTGCCCGAGTTTGGGCTCATCTTCCACAATCAAAATGCGTGGTGTGTTTTCATCAATCGGTAATTCATTCATACGCTTTTCGCTTTCTCCCGTTCCAGCGGCAGTTTTACTGTAATGCTAACCCCACCGAATGGCGAATGTGCCGCACTGACGCTTCCGCCGTGGGCGCTGACTATGTTCACACAAATGGCCAGACCCAGCCCGGAGCCACCGCTGGCACGGTTACGTGACCCTTCGGCGCGATAAAAACGCTCGAAGAGGCGGCCAAGCTGAAGGTCGGTGACCCCAGGGGCGCTGTCTGCAAACTCAAGAGCCAGCGTATCGGCCTCAATACGTCCGCTGATGTGCAGACTGCCGCCGCTGTCGGTGTAGCGCAGGCTGTTTTCCATGAGGTTATTGAAAAGTTGCATCAGGCGGTCCGGATCGCCAAACACACAGGCGTGCGTCGGTAGCGACAGAATGAGCGTCAGCTTACGTGCGGTAAAACGTTCGCGGAAGGCACCAGCGGCGACCTCCACCAGCGAGACGACATCAACGGTGGATTTCTGGTACGCCAGCGCCCCTTCATCGGACATCGACAGCTGATGCAGATCGTTGACCAGTTTGGTCAAGGTGCCCACCTCCGCCTGCAGGGAGGCGACGGACTCAGGGGTAAACTGGCGAACCCCGTCCTGGATAGCTTCCAGCTCGCCACGCAGAACCGCGAGCGGGGTGCGTAGCTCATGGGATATATCGGCCATAAAATCGCGCCGCATCTGCTGATTGCGCTCAAGGGTGCTGGCAAGCTGATTAAAGTCCTGCGCCAGTTTCCCCAGTTCATCGGCGCTGCCCGTGTTGACCCTGGTGGTAAAGTCGCCAGCGGCAAGTTTGTGCGTACCTTCCACCAGACGCTTAACCGGTGCCAACAGACCGCGAGCCAGAGGCAGTGTTGCCAGCGCTGCAAGCAGCGTCGCCAGCGCCACGATAAGCCAGCTGGTGCGCCGCTGTTGCCTGTCGAAGTTGATGTCGGTGTTGCGGGTCAGTCGCTCGACGGGGGAAGCGATAACCCACCCAACCGTCTCGCCGTTCACGGTGATGGCGCGGCGGCTACCGTCGGATGGAACGGGTGCGCGTGGGCCAACCAGCACATTATGTTCCGCATCGGTTACCCAGAACTGGGTGCGCCAGCCATGCGGTGGCATCCCGTTGCCCGGCCCTGGCGGAGGGCCTGGCGGTGGCGCACGATCCCGGCCGCCTTCATTGTGCTCATTTTCCCGCTCAAACGAGCGCAGGAGCTGGAAGATGAAGCGATCGTTATTGCGTAAAAAGCGCCAGCTTCCCTGTTGGGCATACTGCTCGCTCAGGGCATCGCTCAGCAGTTGCAGGCGTTGCTCATTGCCGTGCTTGATATAGTCGATAAACCCGCGCTCAAAGCTGATGCGCACGGCCCAGTGCATCGTTACCAGCAGAACGATACAGGTGGCGAAGATAGCCAGAAAGAGTTTGGCAGTGATACCGGGTCGCCAGAATTTCATGAGTAACTCCTGTTGCGCCGGGCGGGCACGGCACGCTGCCCGGCCGCCGCCGGGAGACGGGCAAAGATAAAGGCTGGCAGCGCGCCAGGGGTAATGGAGGCGTCACGTAGCGGCAAAAATAAGCCGAAGGCGACAAGCGATAACCGCCAGAGGTTGTGGGCAAATTCGGTCACTCTGTCACAGGCTCCCTGCGGTGGCGTGCGAATCGAAGACGCAGGCGATCGAAGAAGAGATAGACGACCGGCGTGGTGTAAAGCGTCAGTAGCTGACTCATTACCAGTCCTCCGGCGATGGTAATCCCCAGCGGCTGGCGTAGCTCAGAACCATCCCCACCGGACATCACCAGCGGCAGCGCGCCAAAGAGGGCGGCCAGGGTAGTCATCATGATTGGCCGGAAACGCAACAGGCAGGCCTGGAAGATGGCCTCTTCGGCGCTCAGATTACCTTTGCGTTGTGCCTCAAGCGCAAAGTCCACCATCATGATGGCGTTTTTCTTCACAATGCCTATCAACAACATAATGCCAATCAGGGCAATCAGGCTAAAGGGGGCCCCGAATAGCTCCAGGGCTAACAGCGCGCCTACCCCTGCTGAGGGCAGGGTCGAGAGGATAGTCAGCGGATGCACATAGCTTTCATACAGGACCCCCAGCACGATGTAGACCGTGGCGATTGCCGCCAGAATCAAAATCACCTGCGAGTTCATGGTATCCTGGAACACCTGCGCCGTTCCGGCAAAGCTACCGCGTACCGTGGAGGGCACCCCAAGCTGGGTCATGGCGCGGTTTATAGCATCACTGGCCTCGGAAAGCGACACGCCGCCGGGCAGGTTAAAGGCGATAGTCGAGGCCGCAGAGAGTCCCTGATGGTTGACCGAGAGTGGCGCATTGGCTGGCTGCCAGCGGGCAAAATAAGAGAGCGGGACAGGCTTGCCTTCGCTGTTAATGACGAACATCTTATCCAGTGCGCTGATGTCCTGGGTATAGCGCGGGTCCACTTCCATTACCACTTTGTACTGGTTAAGCGGCTGGTAAATGGTGGACACCTGCCGCTGCCCAAAGGCGTTATTCAGCAGGCTGTTAGCCTCCTGTACGCTGATCCCAAGACGTGACATGCTCTCCCGGTCGTAAATCAGGCTCATCTCCGCACCATTATCCTGTTGGTCGGAGTTGACGTCAGCCAGCTCCGGCAGCGCGGCCAGTGCTTTGCGGATCTTAGGCTCCCATTCGCGGAGTGCGCTCAGATCGTCAGAGAGCAGGGCAAACTGGTAGCTGGCATTGGCCTGACGGCCGCCGACGCGAATGTCCTGCACTGCCATCAAAAAGAGACTCGCGCCGGGCTCCTTCGCAAGCTTAACGCGCAGCCGATCTATGACCTGCTGGGCGGTTTCATGACGGGCATCGCGGGGTTTAAGAGCGATAAACATCATGCCGCTGTTCACGCGCGAGCCACCGGTAAAGCCGGTAACATTATCCACTGCGGGATCGTCGCGGATGATTTTCATAAAGTCCTGCAACTTTACGCGCATGGCCTGAAAAGAGATGCTCTGATCGGCCTGTATTCCGCCTATCAGTACGCCAGTGTCCTGCTCAGGGAAGAAGGTTTTGGGAATAGAAATGTACATCCACACGTTAAGCGCAATGGTGCCAATCAGCACCAGCCCAACCAGCCGCGTGTGGCGCAACACCCACTTCAGCGAACGGGCATAAGCCTGCTGTAAAGCCACCAGAAGGCGAGCAGAGCCTTTCGCGCGCGTGGGCGGGTGGGTTTTTTGCCGTTTTAGCATCCAGCCACACATCATGGGGGTCAGAGTCAGGGAGACCACCAGCGATATCCCTATTGCTACCGACAGGGTAACGGCGAACTCGCGCAACAGACGGCCCGGCAACCCTGCCATCAACAGCAGCGGCAGAAATACCGCCACCAGAGAAACACTCATCGAGAGCACCGTGAAGCCGACTTCACGCGTGCCCTGTAAGGCAGCCTGAAGCGGCTTCATGCCCGCTTCAAGATGGCGGGAGATATTTTCCAGCACCACAATGGCATCATCCACGACAAAGCCTGTGGCAATGGTCAGCGCCATTAATGACAGATTGTTCAGGCTAAAGCCGCAAAGATACATGGCGGCGAAGGTGCCAATCAGCGACACCGGCACCGCCACCGCCGGAATTAAGGTCGCCCGACCGGAACGCAGAAAGAGGAATACCACCAGAATCACCAGCGCCACAGCGATGACAAGCGTCTGCTCCACCTCTTCAAGCGAGGCGCGGATGGTCGGAGAGCGATCCTGGGCAATCTGCAGATTAATAGCCGCAGGGATAGTCGCCTGTAACGTCGGCAGACGGGCGCGAATGCTGTCGACCGTCTGGATGATGTTGGCCTCCGGTAGCTTGCGGATCATCAGCAAAATTGCCGGCTTCGCGTTGGTCATCCCGGCGTTGCGCACGTCCTGTACCGAGTCGGTCACAGTGGCGACATCGCTTAAGCGCACGGCCGAGCCGTTGCGGTAATGAATAATCAGCGGCTCATATTCAGCGGCCGTTTTCAGCGCATCGTTGGCCTGCACCTGCCAGCGACGATCGCCATCGTCAATTGCACCCTGCGGGCGGCGCACATTGGCCTCGCTGATGGCGGTGCGCACCGCATCCAGTGACACACCCTGGTTAAACAGCGCCTGCGGATTTAAGCCGACACGCACGGCAGGCAGGGAGCTGCCCCCTACGGCCACATCACCGACGCCCTCAATCTGGGCGATAGTTTGCGCCAGTTGGGTGGAGGCAAAATCGTAAAGCTGCCCCTGAGAGTAGGTATCGGAGGTGAGCGTCAGGATCATGATGGGCGAGTCTGACGGGTTGGCTTTACGGTAGGTCGGGCGGCTCGGCATACCGCTCGGTAACAGGCTCTGCGCGGCATTGAGCGCGGCCTGCACATCGCGCGCGGCACCGTTGATGTCTCTGTCAAAATTGAATTCGAGGATAATGCGCGTGCTGCCGAGTGAGCTCGATGAGGTCATTTCACTGACCCCGGCAATGCGCCCCAGGGAGCGCTCAAGCGGCGTGGCAACGGACGAAGCCATCGTTTCTGGTGAAGCGCCCGGCAAAGAGGCGCTGATCATAATCACCGGGAAATCCACCTGGGGCAGTGGGGCGACCGGCAACAAGCGAAAGCCCAGCACGCCACAGAGGGTGATGGCGAGTGAAATCAGGATGGTCGCCACCGGGCGGTAAATGAAGAGGGCGAAAAACTTCACTTACGCCTCCTCTTCACGGGCGGGAAAACGGCTGCGCACGTAGAGCCCGAGTCGGTCAAAGAGCAGGTAGATCACCGGCGTGGTAAAGAGCGTCAGCACCTGGCTTACCAGCAGTCCTCCTACCATACCAATGCCCAGCGGGCGACGAAGCTCGGCACCCACGCCGGTACTGAGCATAAGCGGCAGGGCGCCAAGCAGGGCGGCCAGGGTGGTCATCAGGATCGGGCGAAAACGCAGCAGACAGGCCTGATAAATGGCATCCCGGGGCGACATACCCTCTTCACGCTCGGCGGCGAGGGCGAAGTCGATCATCATGATGGCGTTTTTCTTTACGATACCAATCAGCAGAATGATGCCGATAATGGCTATCACATCCAGTTCGTTACCCGCGATCATCAGCGCCATCAGCGCACCCACACCTGCGGTCGGCAGGGTTGAGAGGATGGTAATGGGGTGAATGAAGCTTTCATAGAGCACGCCCAGCACGATGTACATTGCCACTACCGCGGCGACAATCAGCCAGACGGTGCTGCTCAGTGCCGCCTGGAAAGCGAGGGTACTGCCCTGAAACTGCGTGGTGATGTCGGCTGGCAGGTTCAGGTTTTTCTCGCTATCAAGTATCGCCTGTACCGCCTCACCCAGGGCGTAGCCGTCAGCCACATTGAACGAGATAGTGGTGGAGGGGAACTGATCGAGATGGTTAATCGACAGTGGTGTGAAGCGCTGCTCAATCCTGGCGATGGCGCTAAGCGGCACCACGGCACCGTCGCTGCCGGAAAGGCGAAGGCTCTCCAGTGCATCCAGCCCGGCGATGTGGGTGGTGTCATGCTCCAGTACCACACGATACTGGTTGGCCTGAGTATAAATAGTGGAGATAAGGCGCTGGCCAAAGGCATTGTAGAGGGCATTGTCCACATCGGCCATACTGATGCCAAGGCGACTGGCGCTGTCTCTGTCCACGTTTACATAGGCCGCAAGCCCCTTGTCCTGCCAGTCGCTGCTCACGTCAGCAAGCTGGGGCAGGGTTTGCAATTTTTTCGTTAACTGCGGAACCCAGGTACTGAGCGCATCAAGCGTTGTAGCCTGCAGGGTGAACTGGTACTGGGTACGGCTGACAGTGGTATCAATGGTCAAGTCCTGAGTCGGTTGCAGGTAGAGCGCCGCACCCGGTATCCGTCCGGCGGCCTGCTGCAGACGTTCAATGACCGGCAACACCCGGTCATCGCGTTCCGCCAGCGGTTTGAGATTGATCTGCAACCGCGCACTGTTCAGCGCCGGATTTGTACCATCGACACCGACGAAGGTGGTCAGGCTTTGCACCGCCGGGTCCTTCATGATGATCTTCGCAATCTGCTGCTGGCGTTCGGCCATGCTGGCAAACGACGCCGACTGCGGTGCCTGGAGGGTACCCTGAATGATGCCGTTATCCTGAATCGGGAAGAATCCTTTAGGAATAAAGACCCACAGCATAACTGACAGCAGCAGGGTGCCGAGGGCGACGCCGAGCGTCAGCCACGGGTGGTTTAACACTCTTGCCAGCAGCCGTCCGTAACCGGCGATAACCCTTTCGGTAAACCGCTCCGAGGCACGGGCGAAGCGATTCTGTTTACGCAACGATGCGGCGCTCAGCATGCGGGCGCACATCATCGGCGTGAGCGTCAGGGACACCACCGCTGAAATGAGGATCGCCACCGCCAGGGTGACGGCAAACTCGCGGAACAGACGACCCACGATATCCCCCATAAACAGCAGCGGGATCAGGACGGCTATTAAGGATAAGGTCAGTGAGATGATGGTAAAGCCGATTTCCCCCGCGCCCTTCAGGGCGGCGGCAAGGGGTTTCTCCCCCTTTTCGATATAACGGGAGATGTTTTCGATAACCACAATCGCATCATCCACCACAAAGCCAGTGGCGATGGTCAGGGCCATCAGGGTCAGGTTGTTGACTGAAAAGTCGAGGAACACCATCACCGCAAACGTGCCAATCAGGGAAAGCGGGACCGCCACGCCGGGGATGATGGTCGCCGGAATGTTGCGCAGGAAGATATAGATGATCATGACCACCAGAGCGATAGCCAGCATCAGTTCAAACTGCGTGTCGCTGACCGAGGCGCGAATATTGGTGGTCCGGTCGGAAAGTACCTTTACCTCTACCGATTTCGGTAAACTTTCAGTAAGGGCTGGCAACAGGGTACGAATGCTGTCTGCGGTATCAATAATGTTTGCACCAGGCTGACGCTGGACATTCATCACAATCGCCTGCTGCTGGTTTGCCCATGCTCCGAGCCAGCGGTTTTCTGCGCCCTGTTCAATGGTGGCCACATCCCCCAGCCGCACCGGTGCGCCGTTCTGGTAGGCGACAATCAGCTTGCGGTATTCCTCGACCGACTGCATCTGGTCATTGGCGGAGAGGGTGACCGCGCGCGTGGGGCCGTCCAGGCTCCCTTTTGCGGAGTTGACGTTAGCGCTGCTGATGGCGGTACGGATGGTTTCACTGGTCAGGCCCAGGGCCGCAATTGCCTGGGCGTTCAGCTTCACGCGCACCGCGGGACGCTGGCCCCCGGCAAGGGTCACCAGACCGACGCCTGAAACCTGTGAAATTTTCTGGGCGACCCGGGTTTCCACCATATCTTCCACCTGGGTCATGGGCAGCGCCGTGGAGGTTACCGCGAGCGTCATGATGGGCGGATCGGCCGGATTCACTTTGCTATAGACCGGTGGGTTTGGCAGGTCGGAGGGAAGCAGACTATTGGCGGCGTTAATAGCGGCCTGCACTTCCTGCTCGGCGACGTCCAGCGGCAGCGTTAACTGAAACTGTAACGTGACGACCGATGCGCCGCCTGAGCTTTGCGATGACATCTGCTTGAGACCAGACATCTGGCCAAACTGACGTTCAAGGGGGGCGGTTATCGCCGATGTGACGACATCCGGGCTGGCGCCGGGGTAGAGCGTGATGACCTGAATCGTGGGGTAGTCGACTTCCGGTAGCGCTGAAACGGGTAAGAAGCGATAACCGATTATACCGGCAAGTAAAATCGCCACCATCATCAGGGTGGTGGCGACCGGACGCATGATAAACAGGCGGGACGGCCCGCCGGTTCTGCCTGGCGGTAGCAACTGCATCAGGACTGCGCTCCTTTCGCCGGATGTTCGCGTTTAGCGGGCATCTGAACGGCACTTGACGCGTCAACCACGTCCACTTTCGCCCCTTCGGTCAGGCGATCGATGCCGTCGGTGACCACACGGTCACCAGCGGAGAGGCCGGCTGAAATCACCACTTTCTGACTGTCCTGAATGCCGGTCGTTACCCTGTGTTTGCTGACCTGGTCTTGTTCATTCAGTACCCAGACGAAGTTGCCTTCGTTACCCATCTGCAGGGCAGCCGCCGGGATCACCACCGCATTCTGCTGAGTGGAGACCAGCATTCGGGCATTGACGAACTGGTTTGGGAAGAGCGCATCATCCTGATTAGCAAAGCGTGCTTTCAGTTTGATGGTGCCGGTAGTGGCATCAATCTGGTTGTCCAGACTCAGCAATGCACCGGTACTGAGTTTCTGTTTATTCGTGCGATCCCAGGCCTCGACGTTGAGCGGTTGACCGGCCTTTTGCGCCTGTACCACGGTCGCAATCTGGTTTTCAGGCAGGGTAAAAACAAGATCGATAGGGTGTGTTTGCGTGAGTACCACAATGCCGGCGGTGTCGCCGCTGGAGATTTGATTACCTACATCGACCTGCTTTAAACCGACGCGCCCGTCAATCGGCGCAGTAATGCGGCTCCAGTCGAGCTGCAGTTGCGCGCTGGCGACGGCAGCTTCATCCGCCTTCACTGTGCCTTGCGTTTCGCTGACCAGCGCCTGCTGGGCATCCAGCTCCTGGCGGGAAACCAGGTTGGTTTTCACCAACTGCTGATAGCGGGCAAGATCCCGTCGGGCATTTGCCAGGGTCGCGTTGTCCTTCGCCAGTTGCCCCTGGGCCTGAGCCAGCGCCACCTTAAACTGACTGGGATCTATCTCTGCCAACAGGTCGCCGGCTTTTACCTGTTGCCCTTCCTGAAAATGGAGGGCCAGTAATTGACCGTCGACGCGGCTTCGCACCGTCACGGTGCTGGCGGCGGTCACCGTGCCAAGCCCGGTCAGATAACGGGGAACCGACTCATGGCTTGCCGTGGCGGCCTGAACCGGCGGCAGGGCGCGCATTCCCTGACGGCCGCTCTGGCCTTTGCCACGCGGCTGCTGTCCGCTGGTGGCGGTGGCGTTTTTCCCATCCGTTTGAGGGCCGAATCCGTACCAGACGGCGGCAATACCCGCAATCAACAATACTACTGCTGCCGCTAAAACCTGGCGGGAACTCTTTTTGCCTTTCATCGTTCTACGTATCTCGTCCTGAAACATTTGCCTGAATCATACTAGTTTAGTAAGTCAGACCGTCAGAAAAATGGAGAGAATATGAAGGACGGTCGGGAATCGTCTGAGAACGTACTCTCTGTCGCCCCGGTCTTTCCGCGGTAATGAAGGCCGGGAAGGGTCTTAATAAACGAAGGAGTATGATGAGAGGGTCATCATACTCCTGTGCGGTGGGCTTAAAACTTACGCCGTCTGGTGAGCCGTTGGTGGTTAACGAAATACTACCTGCGCCCAACGGGCAAGACCGGCGGTTACCGAACCAAAATCGTCGCCGCCGGCAACAGGAATACCCGGCAGGGCCTGCGCCAGCGCTTTCTTGATAATCGGTGAACGTGCGCTCCCGCCGGTGAGGTATATCACTTCCGGTGAGGTTTCGCTGCTCTCCAGCGCCAGTTGCACCTGCTCCAGAATGCGACGCAAAGGCTGATCCAGTGCTGCTTCCAGCCCCATCTGGTCAATAGCGGTCGTCAGTGATTCACCGATAAACGGCAAATGTGCCTGAGTCTGCAGCTGGTCGGAAAGGGCGATTTTGCTCTCTTCGGCGCTGCGCACCAGTCGGTAGCCCAGGCGTTGTTTCCAGACTTTAATCAGCAAGGCGACTTTATCCGTGTCGCGGGCGTCACGCAGCATATCGTTCAGCTTGCGACCATTAGCAGTGCTGTAGAAATCGGTCTGCGCCGGGACATCGTTAATGGCGATAGCATTCCACCACGGCAGAACCGGCAGGGCGATGCCTTTTTCCGTCTGCCCACCCATGCCCAGCAGGGGCATCAGATTTTTAAACGCGAGGGCAATGTCCAGATCGTTTCCCCCCACACGACATCCGCTGTGGCCTAGCAGGCTGTTTTCGCGATCATGGCGGTCGTGCCATTTTGGTCCCATCAGCAGCAGGGAGCAGTCAGTCGTACCGCCGCCGATATCCACCACCAGCACCCGTTTCTCATCCTGCAAGGTTGCTTCGAAGTCGAGTCCTGCCGCAACCGGTTCGTACTGGAACACCACATCATGAAAGCCCGCGCGTTTAGCGGCACGCTCCAGGATCCCCTGCGCCTGCGCATTGGCCTCTGCGCCACCGAGCCCCTGGAAGTTAATGGGGCGGCCAATCACCGCCTGATCGATTACCTCTGGCAACTGTGACCCGGCCTGCTGACGGATATGGACCATCATGGCGCAGACCAGATCTTCAAACAGGGCGATTTGCTGAGCTTTTAATCCGCTGGCGCCAAGAAAAGATTTTGGTGATTTAACAAAGTAAACCTCCTCCGGGTCGTCGACATACTGGCGCAGCGCGCTCAGACCAAACTGGACGCTGGTGGCCTGGACATCGATATCTTCTTCGCGGTTAAAGCTGACGGCACGCCGTAAAAGCGCCTGGGTTTCAGCACCGGTTGCCGGGACATCATGGTGGCGATAGAGCCATTCACTGACGGCTTCACGTGTCGGTGCACAAAGCATAGAGGGCAGCAGAGTGCTGTTGTTTTCCATTTTCAGCAGCGACGGTTTACCGTCCTGCATAACCGCGATGGAACAGTTAGCGGTACCATAATCAAAGCCTACAAACACGTTTAATCCCCATGCCGGTGAAGAAGGGGGGCGACTTTAACGGAATGCGCAAAACAGGACAACCGGAATATCAACGCAAAGCAGAAATTCATAATCCGTTATATGCTCATGGGCTTACATAACAGGAGTCACTATGTACAAACTGCGCTGGCAGCCGCCTTACGACTGGTCATGGATGTTAAATTTTTTACGTGCGCGCGCGGTGGCGGGTGTGGAGATAGTCAGCGAGACCGCTTACACCCGCTCATTCGCCCTCGGTGAATATCGGGGCACCCTTTGTGCAGAACCAGATGAAGCCCTGGGTGTGCTTAACGTCACACTAAGCGACGGGCTACAACCCGTGGCGGCAGCCTGTTTACACTCCCTGGGGAAACTGTTTGATCTGCAGTGTATGCCACACGTCGTCAACGACGCGCTCGGAACACTGGGCGCAGCCCGGCCGGGTTTGCGCTTGCCAGGCTGCATGGATCCCTTCGAGCAGGCGGTGCGGGCCATTTTAGGGCAACTGGTTAGCGTTGCGATGGCGGCAAAACTGACGTCACGGGTAGTCGCACTCTGCGGCGAGCGGCTTGATGCGCAGTTCATGCTTTTTCCGCAACCAGCCCAGCTTGCAGCCGTCGATCCGCTGGCCCTTAAGGCGCTGGGTATGCCCGTCAAACGCGCTGAGTCCCTGATTTTCCTCGCCCGCGCGGTGCAAAACGGCACTTTTCCGCTTACGCCGCCTGAGGACATTGAGCAGGGAATAAAAACCTTAATAACCTTTCCGGGGATCGGACGCTGGACGGCAAACTACTTCGCCCTGCGCGGCTGGCAGGCGAAGGATGTGTTTCTTGCTGATGATTATTTGATAAAGCAGCGCTTCGCCGGCATGACGCCAGCGCAGACCCGTCGTTACGCCCTGCGCTGGCACCCCTGGCGTTCCTATGCGCTATTACACATCTGGTATACCGATGGCTGGAAACCTGACGACGTCAGTTGATAGCGAAATAGCTGGTGTTGAGCATCAGATCCAGCGGTTGCGGCGCAGAGATGGTGTCACCATAAATCAGATCGATGCCGATGCCTGAAAGGGTATCCATCATCAGGGGCTGGTTAGTCGGCCCGGCAATGCTTTTCAGCCCCAGCCGCTGGGCATGGCCCTGGATGATAGTCACCATCATTTCATCCATTAAATTGCCATGTACGTTATTCACCAGCTCCTGGTCGAGCAGAATGTAATCCGCCGTGTGTGGCGCAAGCTGGTTAAAGATTTCAAGATCATGACCGATATGGCTGAGGATAATACGGCAACCTGCATGGCGCAGTTTCTTCAGGTTATCGCTAATGATCTTACCTTCCCGCAGTAACGCATCGGCGTGAATCATCAGGTGCAGCAGGCGTCCCGGAAGCGGACCCTGCTCTATAAGGTCTATTATCTCAGCAATCAGGCTGTGGCTGGACAACCCAGCGGAAGAGAGCGGCAGGGCAACGCCAAGCCCTTTACCCGCCACGGCGGCAGCATGGTTACGGAAGAACTCCTGAAATACCCGGCGATCCAGTGCGCGAATCAGTTCCGGTTCATTGAGGTTTGTACGGAAGGCATTTTCTTCCATAACTTCACCTTCGCTGGTCCACAGGCGTAGCGTCAACAGCCAGAAATTACAGGCTTCAGGAACGCGAGGAGAGGCGACGCCACGGGCAATCATCATCAGATGATTGTCTTTGATCATCGTCCACTGCTCCTCCAGGGACATCATGCTGCGTTCATGATGCATGGTGCCCTGCTGAGGTTCGTAAACCGTCACCATGCCGCGCCCGTTATTTTTCGAGGCGTAACAGGCAATGTCCGCCTGAGACATAACCTCAGAGCCCTGATGATTGGTTTCGTCAATAATCGTGATCCCGGCGCTGGCACCGATCCGGTGCATGCGGCCTTCCCACATAAAATGATAATCGTTGATGGCCTGGACAATACGACCGGAAATATAACGGGCACTTTCAACGTTGCAGTCAGGTAGCAGCAGACCGAACTCATCGCCGCCAAGGCGGGCCAGAATATCGGTGGAACGCAACATACTTAACATGAGGGAGGAGATTTCCCGCAGCAAGGCGTCGCCTGCCGCGTGGCCGGCTGTATCGTTTACGGCCTTGAAGCGGTCAAGATCGATGAACACCAGCGCGTGCCGCTGATGCAGCTCCTGCACGGTTTGCAGCAGGCGTTTAAGGTGCGTTTCAAAACTGACCCGGTTGGCCAGGTGCGTCAGGGCATCGTGGGAGGCGCTGTAACTCAGCTGACGCAGCATTTTACGGGATTCGGTCACATCCTGGATAACCAACACCGAACCGATATTCTGCCCGTCAAGGGTGCTAAGCGGCGTTACGCTGTAGTGAATGTCATAACTGCCGCCGGTGCGACAGTGGAGCACCACATCCTGCTCGATAGCCGAGCGCGACATATCGCCGCTGTGAATGTTTTCCATCGCCGGGCCATGATCGCCGAAGGTGATTCGCAGGACAGTGAGCAGCGGCTGGCCCATAGCCTGCTCCTGCGTCCAGCCGCTCATCTTCTCTGCGACCGGGTTCATAAAGCTGACGTTCATATGCACATCGGTACAGAGCACGGCTTCGCCGATAGAGTCGAGGGTGATGTGCAGCCGCTCTTTTTCCTGGAAGAGGGCTTCGTTCAGCTGTTTCACTTCGGTCATGTCCATGTTGACCCCTAACAGGCGTTCTACTTCGCCGTTACGATTCAGCACACGGTTAGCCAGGGTGCGGATATGGCGCACCCCTTCCTTAACGCTGATACGAAATTCGAGCTTAAAGGCGACGCGGGAGACCAGCGAGTCCCGAATGACGCGCTCGGTCTCTGCACGATCTTCCGGCAGAATCCGGTCGTACCATAACTGCCAGGTGGGTTTTATGTGCGACGGAATTTCATACAGCTCGAACATGCGTTTGTCCCAGCTGATGATGTCCGGTTCAAGCTCCCACTCCCAGATGCCAATACCCCCGGCTTCGTTAGCGAGCGTGATGCGTTCCATCAGACGCTTATTGACCCATTCGGTCTGCTTGAGATCGTTGATATCCTCGACCTGGGCGATGAAGTAGCGGGGTGTGCCATCGGCATGACGAACAACGGATACCGCCAACAGCGCCCAGACCAGGTCACCATTCCGGGTGTAATAACGTTTCTCCATGGAGTAACTGTTAATTTCCCCACGGACAAGCTGCTCTAACTGTTCGAGATCTTTGTTCAGGTCTTCCGGCCACGTTAACTGCTGGAACGTCATTAACCGCAGCTCATCCTGGCTGTAACCAAGAAAATTACACAACGCTTTGTTAGCCTGCAGCCACTGCCCCTGCGTACCTACCAGCGCCATCCCGATGGCAGAATACTCCATCGCATTTCTGAAACGTTCTTCACTCTCGGTAATGTGTTTTCGTTCTGCGCGAAAGGCGTACATCACCATGGTCATGATGTTTGCCGGCAGTAGCATCATTAAGAAGGGAAGCCAGGGCGCGTTCAGCATCACACCGGTTTTGGGGGTCACCTCGACCGAAGGATGGGTTGCCATAAACAGCGATACCATCATGACCGTGATGAGGAAGATCAGGAAGGCTTCCATGCGTGGCAGACGAATAGCGCTCCACATCAGCAGAACAATCACGGCGGTAAAGGGCCAGGGCAGGTAGTGTAATGCCAGCCAGCTCAACGCCAGCGTCACCGCCAGGGTTATCAGGGTTTCAATCAGCAGTTGCGGTTTTCGGTGCCGCAAAAGGTAATGCGGTTTGAACAAGAGGCCGATAGGCACCAGCGCGAGTGCCCCGATGGCTTCTGAAAGTACCCAGACAAAAAAGGTGCGCAGAACGTCGTCCGTACCGGTCACGAGGCAGGCTAACAGGCCGCCGAGCAGCGGGGGAACAAGGGCGCTGCCGATCGCGAGTTTGATCCAGTCGTTCAGGTTCTGCAGAGGGTTATACCAGGGCAGAAGCTTACGTAGCAGAATGGCCCCGGCCACCGCTTCAGCAATGTTGATGGCGGTGTAGGTCAGCTTGATACTGGCAAAAGAGAATAAAACCCCCCATGCGGCAAGACTCCCTGCTGAACAGACGGCAGCAATGCCCGGCCACATACGGCCGGCGTGGCGGTAAAAGGCCACCATCATTAATGCTGTCGGGAACCACAGCGGGGCGAGACCGGTGCCGAAACGAGTCAACTCCAGCGAGAACAGCGTAAAGATGAACGACAGCAACCCCAAACTGAGAAGACGCAGAATAGGGAAAGGAGTGGCAATCAAAGCTCGCTGATGTTGTTTCTTCATTACCGCTTAATCCGCCGACCCCTGAACCGTCGGGAACGGGGTCCGGACGAGTGAAAGATGAATTCGGGTTATGCTAGTACAAACAATTTACAATTCCTATGCTGTCTGCTCAGAATTTGACATCATAAGGATATTAATTACTTAGTCCGCGTTAAAATGCTCACGGGCGCCGTAATTTTAACCGTTAAAATTTTGGAAAAGTCATGCGGCGCGCTGAAAGTAGCCAACTTCTCTGTTCTGCAACATCCGTTGCCTATTCGACTGGTATCATGGCGGTGAAATCCCTATAATTGCCGCGTTTGACGCCACGGCGTCTCCTTCCTTTACATCCAGGTTAATCAGGTCGCTAAATTTATGACTGATAAGTCACATCAGTGCGTCATTATTGGCATCGCCGGCGCATCGGCTTCGGGTAAAAGTCTTATTGCCAGTACGCTTTATCGCGAATTACGCGAACAGGTCGGCGATGAGCACATCGGCGTTATTCCAGAAGACAGTTACTACAAAGATCAGAGCCATCTGTCGATGGAAGAGCGTGTCAAAACCAACTATGACCATCCAAGTTCAATGGATCACAGCCTGCTGTTTCAACATCTTCAGATGCTGAAAAGTGGTCAGGACATTGAGTTGCCGGTCTACAGCTATGTTGAACACACCCGCACGCCCGAAACTATCCATATTCAGCCGAAAAAAGTCATTATTCTTGAGGGGATTTTGTTATTAACAGACGCCCGTCTGCGCGATGAAATGAATTTTTCCATTTTTGTCGACACCCCCCTGGATATTTGCCTGATGCGTCGTATCAAGCGTGACGTTAATGAGCGCGGTCGTTCTATGGACTCGGTGATGGCGCAATATCAAAAAACTGTGCGTCCGATGTTCCTGCAATTTATCGAACCCTCCAAGCAGTACGCCGATATCATTGTGCCGCGCGGTGGTAAAAACCGTATTGCGATTGACATACTTAAAGCCAAAATCAGCCAGTTTTTTGAATAATACATGTTAGGCTGTACCCTTAAGTTAATTTGTCTGGCCCTGTTTTTTCAGGGGCCTGATGCACGACAGGAGAGAGTGCTATGCGTCTTTGTGATCGCGATATTGAAGCCTGGCTTGACCAGGGTCGTTTGTCGATTCAACCGCGACCGCCCGTAGAGCGCATTAATGGCGCTACGGTGGACGTCCGTCTGGGTAATAAATTTCGTACATTCCGCGGTCATACCGCCGCGTTTATCGACCTGAGCGGCCCGAAAGATGAGGTCAGTGCAGCGCTCGAACGGGTGATGAGTGATGAAATTGTCCTTCCCGATGGCGATGCCTTTTTCCTTCATCCAGGCGAGCTGGCGCTGGCGGTGACTTATGAATCCGTTACGCTCCCATCCGATTTAGTCGGCTGGCTTGACGGGCGCTCCTCACTGGCGCGTCTGGGGTTGATGGTGCACGTCACCGCGCACCGTATCGATCCGGGCTGGTCAGGCTGTATCGTGCTGGAGTTTTATAATTCCGGCAAACTGCCGCTGGCGCTCCGTCCCGGAATGCTGATTGGCGCACTGAGCTTTGAACCCCTCTCAGGTCCGGCCGATCGTCCTTACAATCGTCGCCAGGATGCGAAATATCGCGATCAACAAGGCGCTGTAGCCAGTCGTATTGATAAAGACTGAGTGATTCACCCCCACTGAGGCTGCCCATGAGAAGAGTATTAACCACGCTGATGATTCTACTGGTCGTGCTTGTCGCAGGCCTCTCGGCGCTGGTCATAATGGTCAACCCTAATGATTTTCGCGCGTACATGGTGCGCCAGGTCGAGGCTCGCAGCGGCTATCAGCTGCAGCTTGACGGCCCTCTGCGCTGGCATGTCTGGCCTCAGCTTAGCATCCTCTCCGGACGGGTCGCGCTTACCGCGCCCGGTGCCGCCGGGCCCGTGGTCAAAGCCGATAACATGCGGCTTGATGTTGGCCTGCTGCCGCTGCTTTCGCATCAGTTACAGGTCAAACAGGTCATGCTCAAGGGGGCCGTGATTCAACTGACCCCGCAGACGCGTGCGGTGGTTCAGCAGGATGCGCCTGTCGCCCCGAAAGAGAACACCTTGCCTCAGGTGGCCGAAGATCGGGGGTGGTCATGGGATATCGCGCGTCTGCAGGTGGCCGACAGCGTGCTGGTGGTCCAGCAGGAAGGTGACGAACAGATTACCGTTCGTGATATCCATCTGCGGATGGAGCAGGATAATCAGCATAAAGCGACCCTTGACGTATCTGGCCGGGTGAATCGCGATCAGCGTGACCTTAGTCTCTCCCTCAAGGCAAAGGTTGACGCCAGCGACTATCCGCGCAATCTCAGCGCCGCCGTCAGCGATCTGCAATGGCAAATCCAGGGCGGCGACGTGCCCCCTCAGGGGATCGCCGGTCAGGGGAGCTTTGCCGCCCGCTGGGAGAGCGACAACCAGCGTGTCACTCTCGATGCATTACAGTTAACAGCAAACGACAGCGCCTTCAGCGGTAAAGGCAGTGTGACCCTCGCGGGGAACCCGCAATGGGCGCTCGATGTGCAATTTGACACCCTCAATCTTGATAACCTGCTGCCGGTGCAGCGCAGTCCCTCCACCAACAATGAGAGTGCTCAGCAGGGGCAAAAATTGCCGCCGCGCTTGCCGCGCCCGGTCATTGCCAGCAGTTCGGTGCCGCCTGAATACACCAGTCTGCGTGATTTCTCGGCCAACATCTCGCTCTCCGCTAACCATATTCAGTGGCGCGGAATGCAGTTTGCCGACGTAAGCGGCACATTCACCAATGATGCCGGTCTGCTAACCATCCCTACCCTGCAAGGGAAAATGGGGGAGGGGCTGATCTCCCTGCCGGGTACGCTTGATGTTCGTACCGAGCGCTCCCTGGCCCGCTTCCAGCCGCACCTGGATAATGTTGAGATTGGCACCATCCTTAAGGCCTTCAGTTACCCCATTTCTCTGACCGGTAACCTTTCGCTGGACGGTGATTTCTCCGGCAACCGGATTGATGCTGATGACTTCCGCCAGAACTGGCAGGGTACGGCGAAGGTCGAGCTGAAAAACAGCCGCATGGAAGGTCTTAATTTCCAGCAGCTGATTCAGCAGGCGGTGGCGCGCAGTAGTGATGTTCAGGTGCAGCAGAATTATGACAATACCACCCGACTGGACAGCTTCCGTACCGGGCTAACCCTGGACCAGGGCATCATGACGATGAGTGATATGCAAGGGGCCTCCCCTCTGCTGACGCTCTCCGGCGAAGGCGAACTGGATTTGGTTAATGAACAGTGTGACACCCGCTTTGCCGTGCGCGTGCTCCAGGGCTGGAAAGGTGACGGTAAGCTGATTGACTATCTGAAAAATACCGCCATCCCGTTAACGGTTTACGGCAAATGGCAGTCGCTGAACTACAGCCTGCAGGTGGATCAGATCCTGCGTAAGCATCTGCAGGAGGAGGCGAAACGCCGACTCAATGAGTGGGCGGATCGCAATAAAGAGAGTCAGAACGGCAAAGATTTGAAAAAACTACTCGATAAGCTCTGAGTCATTACTCAACGCCGGGTTTCCCCGGCGTGCGTCAGAGTTCGTCGTCGGGGTCGTCAGGGGAGTGCCGTGCAAAGATTTGCACTTTCTGCACCCGATGGCTCTCGACGTCGAGGGTTTTTAACAGATAATCTCCCACCTCAACTTCTTCACCGGGAACGGGGATACGCTGCAGATACTCCATCAGCAACCCGGCAATAGTGTGATACTCACGCTTCTCATCAAGCGGCAGCGGCACAAACTGCACCAGGTCTTCCAGCGGCATGTGACCATTCGCCGTCCAGCTCCCGTCACTGTTTTTCTGAATATCGTGGCGCGCGTCAATCTCCTCCACTTCGTTGGGCAGATTACCGGCGATGGTTTCCATCACATCGCTCAGGGTGACGATCCCTTCTACGGAGCCGAACTCATCCACCACAAAGGCGAAATGGGTGCGCGCGTTACGGAACTGTTCAAGTGCCTGTAGAAGCGGCAGCCCTTCCGGAAAGACCAGCGGCTGGCGAATCAACACTTTCAGATCCAACGGCTCGCCGTGCAGCGATTGCGCCAGCAGGTCAAGAATATGTACGACCCCCAGTAAATCCTCTTTTTCATCCTGGCTTGTCACCACGATGCGGGTGTGCTGGTTCTTATCGAGCAGTTCGCGGATCTCTGCTTCCGGGGCATTAAGATCGATATGCTCTATATCGTGGCGCGAGGTCATGATACTGCTTACCGTTCTCTGGTTCAGATTGAGCACCCGGCCAATCATTCGCTGCTCCTGCGGATTAAAGAGCTGGCTGTTGTCGTGGTCGGCGAGCATCGAGGCGGCGTCGGCATCCAGTTCCGCATCTTCCTTTTTTCCGCTCAGCAGGCGCATGACCGTTTCAGTGGTACGCTGACGCAGTGTCTGGTTCGCCGACAGGAAGCGACGACGGTTAAAGTTTGCCAGCTGATTAAGCGCTTCAATCATCACCGAGAAGCCAATAGCCGCATAAAGGTAGCCTTTCGGAATATGGACACCGAATCCATCGGCAATCAGGCTAAACCCTATCATTAGCAGGAAACTCAGACAGAGGATAACGATGGTTGGGTGGCTATTCACAAAGCGGGTCAGGGCTTTGCTGGCCAGCAGCATCAGCGAGATAGCAATAATGACCGCCGCCATCATCACGGCCAGATGGTCCACCATACCCACGGCAGTTATCACCGAGTCGAGGGAAAACACGGCGTCAAGGATCACTATCTGCGCCACCACGCTCCAGAATTTGGCCCCGCGCCGCTGGGTGGGATTATCACTGTCTTTACCCTCCAGCCGTTCGTTGAGCTCAACCGTGGCTTTAAACAGCAGGAACAGCCCCCCCACCAGCATGATTAAATCTCTGGCGCTGAAACTGAAATCCCGAAATGAAAAGAGGGGGCTCGTCAGGGTGACCAGCCAGGAGATTGAGGCCAGCAGAAGCAGACGCATCAACATAGCCAGAATCAGTCCCGTTACGCGGGCGCGATCGCGTTGAGCTGGCGGCAATTTCTCCGCAAGAATCGCAATAAAAACCAGGTTATCAATACCAAGCACCAGCTCAATCACAATCAGCGTGACCAGCCCCGCCCATATTGAAGGATCGGCAATCCATTCCATCTTATGCTTAACACCTTATGTAATATGACAATTGTCATAATGAGATCATGGATAAAGCTGACCTAAATTGCAATGGCAGCCTACGATTTATCTTATAATTGCTCCACAGGCATAATATAAATAATTTCATTTTCCCTTAATAAAAGTGAGATTAATCTTTTTATTTTAACAATCTCGTTTTCGGATATTTCGCACACGTAAAAGTGAGTAAGGGCTTTGTCAATATCGAGAAAATCCTAAAACGCGGAATATTTGCGCTTAATATTAATCTTAAAAAGTTGTGGTTGGCAGGATGTTATCTTGCCTGTAATTCGCTTAGCTGCAACAATTCCCCCAGCCTGTTTCAAATATACCCGTAAAGTTATTTTAAATGCATTTTATCAGCGTTATTTCTTATGCCTGCCGAATCTTCCGCATTCAGAAAAATGCGTGAAACGACTGAGGTACGAGGGGTGTGAATCAATAAGTTACTGTTTAAACAGTAGATTGGTAGCTGGAAGCCAAGGGCGGTAGCATGCCTGACAGCGTGTCGAAACGTCTGGATTATTCTGTCAATAGCATGTGGTTGAATAAGCGAATTTTAGGACTGATACCCGTTAATTTAAGTTTCAATTAACTGCATTCTGCTTCCCTGGAAACGCAAGCGCTTATTTAAATACACAGGATAATTACTCTGCAAAAGTGATAATTAATCAATGATGAAATCCAAAACGAAATTGATACCATTATTGGTGTCCATGACCTTGATGAGTGGCTGCACCGTACTTCCCGGTAGCAATATGTCTACGATGGGAAAGGATGTGATCAAACAGCAGGATGCTGATTTTGATTTAGACCGCATGGTGAATGTTTACCCACTGACGCCACGATTGGTTGAACAATTACGCCCGCGACCCAATGTGGCTCAACCCAATATCTCCTTAGACCAGGAAATATCCAACTATGAATATCGCGTTGGGCCTGGCGACGTATTGAGCGTCACCGTCTGGGACCACCCGGAACTGACCACCCCGGCAGGGCAATACCGCAGCTCAAGCGACACCGGTAACTGGGTACAACCGGACGGCACCATGTTCTATCCCTATATTGGCCGCGTGCATGTTGCAGGAAAAACACTCGCCGAAATCCGCAGCGATGTTACCGGCCGCTTAGCGACGTACATCGCTGACCCGCAGGTGGACGTTAACATCGCTGCGTTTCGTTCGCAGAAAGCCTATGTTTCGGGTCAGGTTGAAAAATCGGGCCAGCAGGCCATTACGAACGTGCCGCTCACCGTACTCGATGCTATCAATGCCGCCGGTGGGCTGACGGATACGGCAGACTGGCGCAACGTGGTGCTGACGCATAACGGGAAAGAGGAACGCCTCTCCCTGCAGGCACTTATGCAAAATGGCGATCTGAGCCAGAACCGCCTGCTTTACCCCGGCGACATTCTCTTCGTACCACGTAACGACGACCTGAAAGTGTTTGTTATGGGCGAAGTTAAGAAACAGAGCACCCTCAAAATGGACTTCAGTGGCATGACGCTGACCGAAGCGCTGGGCCAGGCCGAAGGCATCGATCTCACCACCTCCAATGCCAGCGGTATTTTCGTCATCAGGCCGTTGAAAGGCGAGGGCAGTGCAAAAGGCAAGATTGCCAATATCTATCAGCTTGATATGTCCGATGCCACCTCACTGGTCATGGCAACGGAATTCCGTCTCCAGCCGTATGACGTGGTGTATGTCACAACCGCTCCGGTTGCCCGCTGGAACCGTCTCATCAACCAGTTGCTGCCAACCATCAATGGCGTTCGTTATATGACGGACACGGCACGTGACGTTCATACCTGGTGATACGCGATGTTTAATAAAATTCTGGTGGTGTGTGTGGGGAACATTTGCCGTTCCCCCACGGCGGAGCGGCTGCTACAGAAATATCAGCCGTCATTAACGGTGGCGTCCGCAGGATTAGGGGCGCTGGTGGGAAAAGGGGCCGATGCGCAGGCAGCGCGCGTGGCTCAGGACAATGGTGTCTCCCTTGAGGGGCACATTGCCCGGCAGATCTCCGGGAAGATGTGCCGGGAATACGACCTGATACTGGTTATGGAGAAGCGGCACATTGCCGCACTGTGCGAAATCGCGCCCGAAATGCGCGGCAAAGTGATGCTTTTGGGTCACTGGGATGGGGAACGGGAGATCCCGGACCCCTACCGCAAAAGCCGTGACGCTTTCGAGGCCGTTTACACCTTAATTGACCAGTCTGCCCGTCAGTGGGCGCAGGCCCTTAACGCTCAGCAGGGATAACAATGACCGAAAAAACACACCATTCTGCCGCCCCGGCGGTGGGTAACGATGAGATCGACATTGGCCGATTGATTGGCACCGTTGTGGAAGCCCGCTGGTGGGTACTGGCGATTACCTCACTCTTTGCCATCGGCGCCATCATCTACTGCCTGTTTGCGACACCCATCTACAGCGCTGATGCGCTGGTACAAATTGAACAGGACGGTGGAAACTCGCTGGTTCAGAACCTGAACAGTGCGCTGGCAAATAAACCGCCCGCCTCGGAGGCTGAAATTCAGCTTATTCAGTCCCGCATGGTACTGGGGAAAACCGTCGACGATCTGGATCTTGATATTGCAGTGACCAAAAATACCTTTCCGGTATTTGGCTCCGGCTGGGATCGGCTGATGGGTCGGCAGAATGAGGCCGTGAAGGTTACCCAATTTGAGGTGCCAAAGGGCATGACGGAACAGACCTTCACCCTCACCGTGCTCAGCCCGAAACAGTACCAGCTTACCAGCGACGGTGGATTTAGCGCCAAAGGTACAGTGGGCCAGATGCTGTCAAAAGATGGGGTAAGCATTACCGTCAGTGAGATAGCCGCAGGGACCGACAGCGAATTTACGGTCACCCGCTATTCTACGCTTGGGATGATCAACAATCTGCAGAGTAATCTCAGCGTCACCGAAAACGGCAAAGACACTGGCGTACTGAGCCTGACTTACACCGGTGAAGATCGTGAACAGATCCGTGCCATCCTCAACAGCATCACGAAGAACTACCTTGAGCAGAATATTCAGCGCAAGTCAGAAGAAGCGGCGAAAAGCCTCGCCTTCCTCGACAAACAGCTGCCTGATGTGCGTGGGAAGCTGGACGCGGCTGAGAACAAACTCAATACCTACCGTCAGGAAAAAGACTCCGTCGATTTGCCCCAGGAAGCGAAAGCGGTACTGGATTCGATGGTCAATATTGATGCCCAGTTAAATGAACTGACCTTTAAAGAAGCAGAAATCTCCAAGCTTTACACCAAAGCGCACCCGGCATACCGCACGCTGCTTGAAAAGCGCCAGGCGCTGGAAGATGAAAAAACAAAACTCAATAACCGCGTCACCGCAATGCCCAAAACGCAGCAGGAGATTGTTCGCCTGACGCGTGATGTGGAGTCCGGGCAGCAGGTTTACATGCAACTGCTTAATAAACAGCAGGAGCTGCGGATAACGGAAGCCAGCACCGTGGGCGATGTGCGTATTGTCGATCCCGCTATCACCCAGCCTGGCGTCCTGAAACCGAAAAAAGCGCTGATCGTACTGGGGAGTATCATTCTTGGTTTGATTCTGTCGGTGGTGGTGGTGCTGTTGCGCTCGCTCTTTAACCGTGGGATTGAAAGCCCGCAGGTGCTGGAAGAGCAGGGGATCAGCGTCTACGCCAGCATCCCCTTGTCGGAATGGCAAAAATCCCGTGATAGCGTCAAAACCGTCAAAGGGGTTAAACGTTACAAACAGAGCCAGCTGCTGGCAGTGGGTAACCCGACGGATCTGGCGATTGAAGCGGTTCGCAGCCTGCGCACCAGCCTCCATTTTGCCATGATGCAGGCCAGCAACAATGTACTGATGATGACCGGGGTCAGCCCCTCCATCGGTAAAACCTTCGTCTGCGCCAACCTGGCGGCGGTCATTAGTCAGGCCAATAAACGGGTACTGATGATCGACTGCGATATGCGCAAAGGGTATAGCCACGAGCTGCTGGGTACGGACAACGTTAACGGCCTCTCTGAGCTTCTGGTAGGTAAAGGCAGCATTGAAACATGTGCCAAGCAGACGTCGATTCCCCATTTCGACCTGGTACCCCGTGGTCAGATCCCACCCAACCCCTCTGAGTTGCTGATGAGCGAACGCTTTACGCAACTGCTGGCGTGGGCAAGTAAAAATTACGATCTGGTTCTGATTGATACCCCACCTATCCTCGCCGTGACCGATGCCGCCATTGTGGGTCGCCATGCCGGTACCACGCTGATGGTGGCGCGTTACGCGGTTAACACGGTGAAAGAGGTGCAGACAAGCCTTAGCCGCTTTGAGCAGAACGGTATCCACGTTAAGGGCGTCATTCTTAACTCTATCTTCCGCCGGGCGACCGGTTACCAGGATTACGGGTACTACGAGTACGAATATAAATCTGACAACAAGTGATAAAGCCATGTTGGCTCTGTACCCCTCACCCCTCCCTCTCCCCACAGGGGAGAGGGGGAAAAGCGAAACCGTTTCCTTTTCAACTGGGGAGGGGGAAAAGCGAAACCGTTTCCTCTTCTCGTGAGGGAGAGGCTGAAAAGCGCAAACCGTTTCCTCTTCCCGTGAGGGAGAGGCTGAAAGGCGAAACCGTTTCCTCTTCTCCTGAGGGAGAGGCTGAAAGGCGCAAACCGTTCCCTCTCCCCTCAGGGGAGAGGGGTAGGGTGAGGGGAATATGCGCACAACACTTCAAACAGTCGGGGAAAAAATGACCACAGAACGTCCATTAATCTCGATTTATATGCCGACGTGGAACCGTCAGCAGCTGGCAATTCGTGCCATTAAATCGGTGCTGCGCCAGGATTATGACCACTGGGAAATGATCATTGTCGATGACTGCTCAACGACCTTTGAACAACTGGAGCGCTTTGTGAACGAGCTGGGTGATGCGCGCGTGCGCTATACCCGCAATCCTTTTAACTCCGGGGCATGCGCCGTGCGTAACCAGGCCATTATGCAAGCCACCGGGCAGTTTATTACCGGCATCGATGACGATGACGAATGGACGCCTGACCGCCTGTCGGTCTTCCTGGCGCATTGCCATCATCTTAAAACGCGGGCGTTTTTATATGCCAACGACTATGTCTGTCAGGGTGAAGTTTACTCGCAGCCTGCCAGCCTGCCGCTGTACCCGAAATCGCCGTTTTCCCGCAAGCTGTTCTACAAGCGCAACATTGTTGGCAACCAGGTGTTCAGCTGGTCATGGCGTTTTAAGGAGTGCCTGTTTGATACGCAACTGAAAGCCGCGCAGGATTACGACATTTTTCTGCGCATGGTAGAGCAGTACGGTGAACCCTGGAAAATCGAAAAGGCCACTCAGATCCTGCACATTAATCACGGTGAAATGCAGATCACCTCGTCGCCGAAAAAGTTCTCCGGCTACTTCCATTTTTACCGTAAACACAAAGCCAAATTTGACCGAGCCAGTAAGAAATATCAGCTGTTTACGCTTTATCAAATCCGCAATAAGCGCATGAACTGGCGCACCTTATTTACCCTCTTGTCCGTGCGTAACGGTAAGCGTCTGGCCGATGGCCTGCGGGGGAAATAATGCGTCTGGAAGATTTTCGCGCCAACCACTGGAGTTTGCGTCCGTGCTGTATGGTGGCGGCGTATCGCATCGCTCACTTCTGCTCGGTATGGCGAAAAAAAAATGTCCTGCACAACCTGTGGGCAGCTCCGATCCTGCTGGCCTACCGTTTCATTACCGAATGTCTGTTCGGTTACGAGATTCAGGCGGCGGCGACCATTGGTCGGCGTTTTACCATTCATCATGGCTATGCCGTGGTGATTAACAAGCATGTGGTCGCGGGTGATGATTTCACCATTCGCCACGGCGTAACCATCGGTAACCGTGGGGCAGAGACACTCGCCTGCCCGGTGATTGGTAACGGGGTTGAGCTGGGGGCGAATGTGGTCCTGCTGGGAGAGATAACCATCGGCAATAACGTGGTTATCGGAGCGGGCAGCGTGGTTCTGGACAGCGTGCCGGACAACGCGCTGGTGGTGGGCGAGAAAGCCCGCGTGAAGGTGATTAAATGAAGATATTACAATTTAACGTGCGCCTTGCTGAAGGGGGCGCCGCTGGCGTAGCGCTGGATTTACATCAGCGCGCGTTACAAAAAGGGATGCACTCCCGCTTTGTTTATGGGTACGGCAAAGGCGGTAAGAAAAGCGTCAGTCACAATGATTACCCCCAGGTGATAAAGCAGACACCGCGCCTGACCTCCCTTGCCAACCTGGCGCTGTTTCGTCTGTTTAACCGCGACCTGTTTGGCAACCTTAACAACCTCTACCGGACGGTCAGCCGTACCAGCGGCCCGGTAGTGCTGCATTTTCATGTGATGCACAGCTACTGGCTCAATCTGGCGGACGTCGTCACCTTCTGTCAGAAAGTGAAAACCCATAAACCGGATGTGACTCTGGTCTGGACCCTGCACGATCACTGGAGTGTGACCGGACGCTGCGCCTTCACTGATGGTTGTGAGGGCTGGAAAACCGGCTGCGAGGCCTGTCCGACGCTGACCAATTATCCGCCGGTGAAGGTCGATCGTGCCCATCGTCTTGTAGGGCAAAAGCGGCAGTGGTTTCGTGAAATGCTGGCGCTCGGCTGTCAGTTTATCTCCCCCAGCCAGCATGTTGCCGACGCTTTTAACAGCCTTTACGGCGCAGGGCGCTGCCGCATCATCAATAACGGCATCGATGTGGCTACCGAAGCGATTCTGGCCGATTTGTCGCCGGTCACCGTGACGCGCGGTCGCCCGAAAATTGCCGTGGTGGCCCATGACCTGCGCTATGACGGGAAGACCAACCAGAAACTGGTGCGTGACGTCATCGCCACCGGCGAAAACGTTGAGCTGCATACCTTCGGTAAGTTTTCGCCTTTTGAAGGTCCCAACGTGGTGAATCATGGTTTTATGACCGATAAACGCCAACTGATGAGCGAGCTGAACCAGATGGATGCGTTACTGTTCACCTCAAGAGTGGATAATTACCCGCTCATTTTGTGTGAAGCGCTGTCGATTGGCGTACCGGTCATCGCGACCCACAGCGATGCAGCGCGTGAGGTGCTGCATAAATCCGGGGGAAAAACCTTCCGCGCTGAGGAGATCCTCCCTCTGGTGCAACAGTCTAAAGCCGATATTGCCCAGGCTGTTTTTGCCACGTCGCTTGAGGCGTTCAGCGCCCGCAGCCGCGTCGCCTACAGTGGTCAACAGATGCTGGAGGAATATGTCTCGTTCTATCAGAATCTGTAGTTATCTTCTGCTGCCGCTTATCTATCTGCTGGTGAACGTCAAACTTCTCCAGCTTGGCGAAAGCTTCCCGATAACCATTGTGACGTTTCTTCCGCTGCTGTTACTGCTGTATGTAGACAAAATTAACCTGAAGAAGTTAATGATTGCCCTGGGAGCAGGGGCAGCGTTAACGCTGTTTAACTACCTCTTTGGTCAGTCGCTCAATGCTGGTAAGTACGTCACCTCAACCATGCTGTTTGTCTATATCGTTATCATTATTGGCATGGTCTGGAGTATTCGCTTTAAGACGATATCGCCCCATAACCACCGTAAGATATTGCGCTTTTTCTGGCTGGTGGTAGGGCTGGTTGTCATGCTGGCGGCCGCCGAAATGGCGCAAATTATTCTCAGTGGCGGCAGTAGTTTGATGGAGACAATTTCGAAATATCTGATTTACAGTAACAGTTACGTGCTGAATTTTATCAAATTTGGCGGTAAGCGAACCACTGCACTTTATTTCGAACCGGCATTCTTTGCTCTGGCGTTAATCTCAATTTGGCTCAGCATCAAACAGTTTGGTATCAAAACGCCAAAGACCGATGCTATGATTTTGGCAGGGATAGTTCTTTCAGGATCGTTTTCCGGGGTTATGACATTTATCCTGTTCTATTTACTGGAGTGGGCTTTTCAGTATCTGAACAAAGAGGCGATCCGCAAGAAACTTCCTTTGGCCATCATTTCATTGGCCGTATTTGTAGTCGGGGTTGTCTTCGCCTTTCCTTATATTGCGGAACGTCTCGGTGATCTAGGAACAGAAGGCTCATCCTCTTATTATCGCATCATTGGTCCGCTTGTGATGGTGGGATATTCCCTGACCAATGTTGATGGTGTAGTAAGATTTGGCTCACTTTATGAATATGTCGCATCATTCGGAATCTTTAACGGTGCGGATGTGGGTAAAACCATAGACAATGGCCTGTATCTGTTAATAATTTATTTTTCGTGGTTCGCTGTAATATTAACCGCGTGGTATCTGATAAAAGTCATGAAGATGATGATGAACGCATTTGGTGATAATCAGAATTATCGTGTTCAGCTTTATCTCTTTACGCCGATATCGTTGTTCTTTACCGGTTCGATTTTTAGTCCAGAATACGCTTTTTTAATTGTCTGCCCGTTTATTCTGCGCAAAGCGCTGAATATAACGAGTTCCTGATGAGGTGCGTCACATGCTGCTAAGTATTATTACCGTTGCGTTTCGAAATTACGAAGGCATTGTGAAAACCTGGGCGTCACTGGCGCATCTCGCTGAGGCAACCGACGTGACGTTCGAGTGGGTTGTGGTTGATGGCGGCTCGCAGGATGGTACAGTAGAATTTCTCGAAAACCTTAAGGGTCAGTACAACTTACGTTACGTAAGCGAGAAAGATAATGGTATTTACGATGCCATGAACAAGGGTATCGATATGGCGAACGGCCGCTTCGCGCTGTTCCTGAACTCTGGCGATATTCTGCACGCTGACAGCGTAAATGTGATTCGCCAGCTTGCCGGTGCCCGTGATAATGCGATGTATATTGCCGATGCGTTATTAGATTTTGGCGATGGCACCAAAATTCGCCGTGGCGCTAAACACGGTTGGTATATTTACCACAGCTTACCGGCCAGCCATCAGGCGATATTCTTCCCGGTAAGTGCGCTGAAAACCTACCCCTACGACTTACAATATAAAGTTTCTTCCGATTACGCTCTGGCTGCAAGAATGTATAAAGCAGGTTTTCCGTTTAAACGCCTGACGGGATTAATTTCCGAATTCTCTATGGGCGGCGTGTCAACCTCGAATAATCTGGAATTATGCCAGGATGCGCGCAATGTCCAGCGCAAGATATTACGCGTACCGGGATTTTGGGCGCAATTATCTTATCTCCTACGGCTACGTACTACCGGTAAAACAAAAGCCTTATATAACAAATCCTGGTGATAAGAAAAAATAGCACCGAGCGCTAAGGGTTAATAATGCAAGAATTACAAGGATTTTCCGTGCCGAAAGGCTTTCGGGGCGGCAATGCTATTAAAGTTCAGCTGTGGTGGGCGGTACAGTCAACCTTATTTGCCTGGTCGCCACAAATTATGTATCGCTGGCGGGCTTTTTTGCTACGTCTGTTTGGAGCAAAAATCGGAAAAAACGTAGTAATACGTCCTTCAGTGAAAATTACTTATCCGTGGAAACTTACCCTTGGCGATTACAGCTGGGTGGGTGATGACGCGGTGTTATACACCTTAGGCGATATTACTATTGGGGCTAACTCGGTGATTTCGCAGAAGTGTTATTTGTGTACGGGCAGTCACGATTATATGAGCGCGCATTTTGATATTAATGCGCAGCCGATTGTGATTGGCGATAAATGCTGGCTGGCGACGGATGTCTTCGTTGCGCCCGGTGTCTGCATTGGCGACGGAACGGTCGTCGGTGCGCGTAGCAGTGTTTTTAAGACGCTTGCGGCAAACAAAATTTGCCGGGGCAATCCCGCAGTGGTGATACGCGAACGCGTAGAAACTGAATAATTTCTGATAAGTACAGAGGAATAGAAAATGTCAAAAGTCGCTCTCATCACCGGCGTAACCGGGCAAGATGGTTCTTATCTGGCGGAACTGCTTCTGGAGAAAGGCTACGAGGTTCATGGTATTAAACGCCGTGCTTCTTCCTTTAATACTGAACGTGTCGATCATATTTACCAGGATCCACATGCCAGCAATCCTAAGTTTCATCTGCACTACGGTGACCTGACCGACTCCTCCAACCTGACCCGTATTTTGCAGGAAGTGCAGCCGGATGAGGTGTATAACCTGGGCGCGATGAGCCACGTGGCGGTCTCTTTCGAATCACCGGAATACACTGCCGACGTTGACGGTATGGGTACTTTGCGTCTGCTGGAGGCGATTCGCTTCCTGGGTCTTGAAAAGAAAACCCGTTTCTACCAGGCCTCCACCTCCGAACTGTACGGTCTGGTGCAGGAAATTCCGCAGAAAGAGACCACGCCGTTCTACCCGCGCTCTCCGTATGCCGTGGCAAAACTCTACGCTTACTGGATCACCGTCAACTACCGTGAATCTTATGGCATGTACGCGTGCAACGGTATCCTGTTTAACCACGAATCCCCGCGTCGTGGCGAGACTTTCGTGACCCGCAAAATCACCCGTGCGATTGCCAACATTGCCCAGGGACTGGAGTCCTGCCTCTACCTCGGCAACATGGACTCCCTGCGTGACTGGGGCCATGCCAAAGACTACGTAAAAATGCAGTGGATGATGCTGCAGCAGGACAAACCTGAAGATTTCGTTATCGCCACAGGCGTTCAGTATTCGGTGCGTCAGTTCGTTGAGATGGCGGCGGCTCAGCTTGGCATCAAACTGCGCTTTGAAGGTAAAGGTGTGGAAGAGAAAGGGATTGTGGTCTCTGTTACCGGGCATGATGCGCCGGGCGTGAAGCCAGGTGATGTGATTGTTGCCGTTGATCCACGCTATTTCCGTCCTGCTGAAGTGGAAACCCTGCTGGGCGACCCGACGAAAGCGCATGAGAAGCTGGGCTGGAAACCAGAAACCACGCTGCAGGAAATGGTCTCCGAGATGGTGGCACACGATCTTGAAGCAGCGAAAAAACACTCGTTGCTGCGGGCCCACGGCTACGAGGTGGCCATCGCGCTGGAGTCCTGAGCATGACGAAAAAACGTATCTTTGTCGCGGGTCACCGCGGCATGGTCGGCTCGGCGATCGTTCGCCAGCTTGAACAGCGGGAGGAGGTGGAGCTGGTGTTGCGTAATCGCGACGCGCTCGATCTCCTTGACCCGGCTGCGGTAAATGCTTTTTTTGCCACCGAGCGCATCGATCAGGTTTACCTGGCGGCGGCGAAGGTGGGGGGCATTGTGGCCAATAACACCTTCCCGGCAGATTTCATCTACGAGAACATGATGATCGAGAGCAACATCATTCACGCTGCGCACACGCATAACGTGAATAAATTGTTGTTCCTGGGCTCCTCGTGCATCTACCCGAAACTGGCGGCCCAGCCCATCGCTGAAAGCGAACTGCTGCAGGGCACCCTTGAGGCCACCAATGAGCCTTATGCCATTGCGAAAATTGCGGGTATCAAGCTCTGTGAGTCCTACAACCGTCAGCATGGCCGCGACTATCGCTCGGTGATGCCTACGAACCTGTACGGGCCGAACGATAACTTCCATCCGAGCAATTCCCATGTGATACCCGCACTGCTTCGCCGCTTCCACGAAGCGACCGTCAGCAATGCGCCAGATGTGGTGGTATGGGGCAGCGGTACCCCGATGCGTGAGTTCCTTCATGTAGACGACATGGCGGCAGCCAGTATCCATGTGATGGAGCTTGATGAGAGCGTGTGGCAGGAGAATACCCAGCCCATGCTGTCGCACATTAACGTGGGTACCGGCATCGATTGCACCATCCGTGAACTGGCGCAGACGCTGGCACAGGTGGTGGGCTACAAAGGGCGCGTGGTCTTTGATGCCACAAAACCCGACGGTACGCCGCGCAAACTGCTGGATGTCACACGCCTGCATGCGCTTGGCTGGTATCACGAGATTTCCCTGGAGCAGGGGCTGGCCAGCACCTACCAGTGGTTCCTTGAAAACCAGCAGCGGTTCAGGGGGTAACTATGTTTTTACGTCCGGACGATTTTGCCACGGTAGTACGTTCTACCCCGCTCATTTCTGTCGATCTTATCGTTGAGAATGCGCATGGGGAGTATCTGGTCGGTAAGCGCACCAACCGCCCCGCGCAGGGGTACTGGTTCGTGCCAGGGGGGCGGGTACAGAAAGATGAGCCGCTGGCTGTCGCCTTTGAACGCCTGACGCTGGCCGAACTGGGCCTGCGTCTTCCTATGTCTGCCGGGGAATTTTATGGCGTCTGGCAACACTTCTACGACGATAACTTCTCCGGAAGCGACTTCAGCACGCACTACATTGTGCTGGGGTTCAGACTGCGCGTGGATCAGGACACCCTGGCGTTACCGCAGGATCAGCACGACGACTACCGCTGGCTGACGCCGGATGTACTGATTGCTGACCCGCTGGTACACGACAACAGCCGCGCCTATTTCCAGGAAGCGCGTGGGGTGCCGGGGCTATGAAAATTCTGGTCTACGGCATCAACGCGTCGCCGGAATTAACCGGTATCGGGAAATACACCGGCGAAATGGTGGAGTGGATGGCCCGGCAGGGCCATGACGTTCGCGTAATTACAGCGCCGCCGTACTATCCACAATGGCGTGTCGCTAAGCCCTGGTCAGCCTGGCGCTATCGCCGGGAAACGGGGGCGGCAACCGTCTGGCGCTGCCCGCTGTATGTTCCCGCTCAGCCCTCGACCATCAAGCGGCTTATCCATTTGACGAGTTTTGCCGTGAGCAGTTTTTTCCCGTTGATGGCGCAGCGCAGCTGGAAGCCGGATCGCATCATCGGGGTGGTTCCGACCCTGTTCTGCATACCGGGTATGCGCCTGCTGGCCAGACTGACCGGCGCGCGCACGCTGGTGCATATACAGGATTATGAAGTCGATGCCATGCTCGGTTTAGGCATGGCTGGCAAAGGCAAAGGCGGCATTGTCGCTAAGCTTGCCAGCGCTTTTGAGCGCAGCAACCTGCGCAATGTCGATAACGTCTCTACCATCTCCCGCTCCATGATGAACAAGGCGCGCGAGAAAGGGGTCAACGCCGAGCGCGTGATCTTCTTCCCGAACTGGTCTGAAGTGGCCCGTTTTCGTGATGTCGACGCTCCCCGCGTCATGCAGCTTAAGCGTGAGCTGGGTCTGCCGGATGACAAAAAAATCATTCTTTACTCCGGCAATATTGGCGAAAAGCAGGGGCTGGAAAATGTGATTGCCGCCGCCGTTGCGCTACGCGAGCAGCCTTTGCTGTTTGTGATTGTCGGGCAGGGTGGGGGAAAAGCCCGGCTGGAAAAACAGGTGCAGGCAGAAAAGCTCGACAACGTCAGGTTTTATCCTCTGCAGCCCTACGACGCACTGCCTGCGCTGTTAAAAATGGCTGACTGCCATCTGGTGATTCAGAAACGCGGCGCCGCAGACGCGGTATTGCCTTCAAAACTGACCAATATTCTGGCG
This sequence comes from Yokenella regensburgei, assembly GCF_051486985.1. GTDB lineage: Bacteria > Pseudomonadota > Gammaproteobacteria > Enterobacterales > Enterobacteriaceae > CBFFRJ01. The sequence goes on along the minus strand of NZ_JAHVDV010000006.1, from coordinate 106,799 downwards.
GTAGGCGGGAATGCGGTGATTACCGCCGAAGCGGGCACCGAACTTGGCGAACTCTGCCAGACCTTTCCTGGCATTGCCGTGCGTGTCGAGCCCGAATCCGTTGAAGCACTGACGGCCGGGATCCAGCAGGCGCTGCTGATGCCGCATAACAACACGGTGGCACGTGAATATGCCGAAAACACGCTCGAAAAAGAGCGCGTCTTAACCCAGTTTATGACTGATATTTCCCGTCGTGATCCAGCCGCTGGCGAAGCCCGCACTGCCTCGTCGCAGAGTGACACGCTGAATTACGAAGGGAATGGGGATAAATCATGAGTCAAACACAATTGTACCCGGTCGTGATGGCCGGAGGCTCTGGTAGCCGTCTGTGGCCGCTGTCCCGCGTGCTCTACCCGAAACAATTTTTGTGCCTGAAAGGCGACCTGACCATGCTGCAAACCACGGTCTGTCGTCTGGAGGGCGTGGAGTGTGAAAGCCCTGTTGTCATCTGTAATGAACAGCACCGCTTTATTGTTGCCGAGCAGCTTCGCCAGCTTAATAAGCTGACAGAGAACATTATTCTGGAACCGGCCGGGCGCAACACCGCCCCAGCGATTGCCCTCGCAGCGATGGCGGTAAAACGGCACAACCCGGAGGCGGACCCGCTGATGCTGGTGCTGGCAGCCGACCACGTTATCGCTGATGAAGAAGCTTTTCGTACCTCAGTACGTCAGGCGATGCCCTGGGCAGAGAAGGGCAAACTGGTGACCTTCGGCATCGTGCCGGATATGCCGGAAACCGGCTATGGCTACATTCGTCGTGGCGACCTGGCGCAGGGCGAGGAAGATGCCGTTGCCTTTGACGTGGCACAATTTGTTGAAAAACCCAATCTTGACACCGCACAGGCCTACGTAGCCAGCGGTGAGTATTACTGGAACAGCGGTATGTTTCTCTTCCGTGCCGGGCGCTATCTGGAAGAGCTGAAAAAGTACCGTCCCGATATCTACAGCGCATGCGAAAAGGCGATGAACGTCACTGACCCGGATCTGGATTTCATCCGTGTAGCAGAGGAGCCGTTCCTCGCTTGTCCTGACGAATCCATTGACTATGCGGTAATGGAAAAAACCGCCGATGCGGTGGTGGTTCCAATGGACGCAGGCTGGAGCGATGTCGGCTCCTGGTCCTCGCTCTGGGAAATCAGTGCCCATACCCCTGAGGGAAACGTACATCACGGCGACGTCATCAGTCATGAAACGGAAAACAGCTTCGTTTACGCGGAGTCCGGTCTGGTCACCACCGTCGGCGTGAAAGATCTGGTGGTGGTGCAGACCAAGGATGCGGTGCTGATTGCCGACCGCAATCACGTTCAGGACGTGAAAAAGGTGGTCGAGCAGATTAAAGCGGATGGCCGTCATGAACACCATATTCACCGCGAAGTTTACCGTCCCTGGGGCAAATATGACTCCATTGATGCCGGCGATCGCTATCAGGTGAAACGGATCACGGTGAAACCGGGCGAGGGACTCTCGGTGCAGATGCATCACCATCGGGCAGAACACTGGGTGGTGGTCGCGGGGACGGCTAAAGTCACCATCGATGAAGAGGTGAAGCTGCTGGGCGAAAACGAATCGATTTATATTCCCCTCGGTGCCCGGCACTGCCTGGAAAATCCAGGCAAAATTCCGCTCGATTTGATTGAAGTGCGTTCGGGTTCTTATCTCGAAGAGGACGACATTGTGCGCTTTGAAGATCGATACGGACGTATTTGATTCTGTCCAACCTCTTTTACGCCGCAGGGGGGAGCGCTTTTTCTCACGCAGGTCACGGTGTTGACTGAGCGTCCGGGAAGCCAGGGAGCCGCACCCCACCAGTGACGCGTAAAGAGTGGATATAAAAAATTGATAATTTTGATTAATTCTCCGCAGCGGAGAGGGCCGACTGTTGCCTGAAAACGAGGTAATAATGGAAAAATTAACCTGTTTCAAAGCTTACGATATTCGCGGCAAGCTGGGTTCAGAACTCAATGAAGATATTGCCTGGCGCATTGGCCGCGCTTACGGCGAATATTTAAAGCCGAAAACCATCGTACTGGGCGGCGACGTCCGTTTAACCAGTGAAGCGTTAAAACTGGCGCTGGCGAAAGGGTTGCAGGATGCGGGTGTTGATGTGCTGGATATCGGGCTTTCCGGCACTGAAGAGATTTATTTCGCCACCTTCCATCTCGGCGTGGATGGCGGAATTGAAGTGACCGCCAGCCATAATCCTATGGATTACAACGGGATGAAGCTGGTGCGTCAGGGTGCGCGCCCCATTAGTGGCGACACCGGTCTGCGTGACGTCCAGCGTCTGGCAGAAGCGAACGACTTCCCGTTGGTCGATCCCGGTAAACGCGGCAGCTATGAGAAAATCTCTCTGCGCGAGGCCTACATTGACCATCTGCTGAGCTATGTCTCTCTGGCCAATTTCACGCCGCTACGACTGGTCATTAACGCCGGCAACGGTGCAGCAGGCCCGGTCATTGACGCGCTGGAAGCGCGTTTCAAGGCCCGGAACATCCCGGTCACCTTTATTAAAATCCATAACACCCCGGATGGCACCTTCCCCAACGGTATTCCTAATCCCTTGCTGCCGGAGTGCCGTGATGACACCCGTAATGCGGTGATTGAACACCGGGCAGATCTCGGTATCGCCTTTGACGGTGATTTTGATCGCTGCTTCTTCTTTGATGGCGCAGGGCAGTTTATCGAGGGCTACTACATCGTGGGTCTGCTGGCGCAGGCGTTTCTTGAAAAGCACCCCGGCGCCAAAATCATCCACGACCCGCGTCTTTCCTGGAACACGGTGGATGTGGTTAAGGCCGCTGGCGGCGAGCCGGTCATGTCGAAAACCGGTCATGCCTTTATTAAAGAGCGTATGCGCCACGAAGACGCCATTTACGGCGGTGAGATGAGCGCACACCACTATTTCCGCGATTTTGCCTATTGCGACAGCGGCATGATCCCGTGGTTACTGGTGGCCGAACTGCTCTGCCTGCAGGGTAAGACCCTGGCCGAACTGGTTCAGGATCGCATGCTCGCCTTCCCGGCAAGCGGTGAAATCAACAGCACACTGGTGAAGCCTGCGGAGGCTATCTCGCGGGTAGAACAGCACTTTAAGGCCAGTGCGCTCAGTGTCGACAGAACCGACGGCATCAGCATGACCTTCCCGGACTGGCGCTTTAATTTACGCTCCTCCAACACCGAGCCGGTGGTGCGCCTCAACGTTGAATCACGTGGCAATGTGGCGCTGATGGAGGCGCGAACACAGGACATTCTGGCACTGCTGAATCAGTAACCCATGTTTCTCCCCCACGCCTCCTCCTCTGCGTGATGAGCGGGGAGGGGCGGGGGCAGAACTTATGAACAGGTAAGACGATGACAAATCTAAAAAAGCGCGACCGGGCCAGAACGAATGCATCGTTAATCTCAATCGTGCAGCGATTTTCAGACATCACCATCATGTTCGGTGGGCTATATGTGGTCTGTAGACTCAATGCGTTGCCGTTCTTTTATCAGCATCTGGTGATGGCCCTGATTACGCTGGTGGTTTTCCAGATGATTGGCGGCATGACCGATTTTTATCGTTCATGGCGTGGCGTGCGTTTTATGACCGAACTGGTTTTGCTGCTGCAAAACTGGACGCTCAGCTTTATCTTCAGCGCAGGTCTGGTGGCCTTTCGCAGCGAAATCAACAACACCTTTGCCCTCTACTTCGCATGGTATTTACTCAGTAGCTCAGGCCTAATCATCTGCCGTGGCGTGATCCGCTTTGCGGCAGGCTGGCTGCGTAATCATGGTTACAACACCCGTCGTGTTGCGGTAGTAGGCGACCTCCCTGCGGGCCAGGCGCTGCTTGACAGTTTTCGCAATGAACCCTGGCTGGGGTACGAGGTGATTGGGGTTTACCATGATGCAAAACCCGGCGGGGTGAGTAATGACTGGGTAGGGAACTTTGATCAACTGCTCGATGACGCCCGTGCCGGCAAGATCCATAACGTTTACATTGCCATGTCCATGAATGACGCGGCCTGCATTAAGAAGCTGGTACGTGACCTCGCCGACACCACCTGCTCCGTTATTCTTATCCCGGACGTCTTCACCTTTAATATCCTCCATTCACGCATTGAGGAGGTGAATGGCGTGCCCGTCGTGCCGCTGTATGACACCCCGCTTTCCGGCATTAACCGCGTGCTCAAGCGGCTGGAGGATATCGTACTCGCCTCGCTTATTCTGATGCTCATCTCTCCGGTGCTGCTGGGGATTGCCCTGGCGGTGAAAACCACCTCGCCAGGGCCGGTGATTTTCCGTCAGAAGCGTTATGGCATGGACGGTAAACCCATCATGGTATGGAAATTCCGCTCCATGAAAGTGATGGAGAACGACAAGGTGGTCACCCAGGCCACACAGAACGATCCGCGGGTGACCAGAGTAGGGAGCTTCCTGCGCCGCACCTCCCTTGATGAACTGCCGCAGTTTATCAATGTGCTGACGGGCGGGATGTCGATTGTCGGTCCTCGCCCGCATGCGGTCGCGCACAATGAGCAGTACCGCCAGTTGATCGAAGGCTACATGCTGCGCCACAAGGTTAAACCCGGCATTACCGGCTGGGCACAGATTAACGGCTGGCGCGGCGAGACCGACACGCTGGAAAAAATGGAAAAACGTATTGAATTCGACCTGGAATACATCCGCGAGTGGAGCCTGTGGTTCGATATCAAAATTGTTTTTCTGACGATTTTCAAAGGCTTTGTTAATAAAGCGGCCTACTAGGGAGTTTGCCTTGAGCCTGAGAGAAAAAACCATCAGCGGGGCAAAATGGTCAGCGATGGCCACGCTGACCATCATCGGCCTTGGGTTGATCCAGATGACCGTGCTGGCGCGCATCATCGATAACCATCAGTTCGGACTGCTGACCGTGTCACTGGTGATCATTGCCCTGGCGGACACGCTGTCGGATTTTGGCATTGCCAACTCCATCATCCAGCGCAAGGAGATAAGCCATCTTGAGCTGACAACGCTCTACTGGCTGAATGTGGGGCTGGGGCTGGTGGTGTGTGCGGCGATTTTTGCCCTGAGCGACCTGATTGCCGATGTGTTGAATAACCCCGACCTCGCGCCGCTTATCAGGACACTGTCGCTGGCGTTCGTGGTAATTCCTCACGGACAGCAGTTTCGTGCACTTATGCAAAAAGAGATGGAGTTCAATAAAATCGGCAGTATTGAGACGCTGTCGGTGCTGGCAGGCTTCTCCTTCACCGTCATCAGTGCCTTCTATTGGCCGCTGGCAATGACGGCCATTCTCGGTTATCTGGTGAACAGCACCGTGCGTACCCTGCTGTTTGGCTGGTTTGGCCGTAAAATTTACCGTCCGGGACTGCATTTTTCCCTGCGTTCGGTCAGTTCGAACCTGAAATTCGGTGCCTGGCTGACGGCGGACAGCATCATTAATTACGTTAATACCAATCTTTCAACCCTGGTGCTGGCCCGTATTCTTGGCGCAGGTGTGGCGGGGGGGTATAACCTGGCCTACAACGTGGCGGTTGTGCCGCCCATGAAGCTCAACCCCATTATTACCCGCGTCCTGTTTCCGGCTTTTGCCAAAATCCAGGATGACACCGCAAAGCTGCGCCTCAACTTCTACAAGCTACTTTCCGTGGTTGGCATCATTAACTTTCCGGTTCTGCTGGGGCTGCTGGTGGTGGCCAATAATTTCGTGCCGCTGGTATTCGGTGAAAAATGGAACAGCATCATCCCCATTTTGCAGCTGCTGTGCATCGTCGGGCTGTTACGGGCTGTGGGTAACCCTATAGGTTCACTGTTGATGGCAAAAGCACGGGTGGATATCAGCTTTAAATTCAATGTCTTCAAAACCTTTTTGTTCATTCCGGCCATTGTTATTGGTGGTCATATGGCGGGGGCCATTGGCGTCACGCTGGGCTTCCTGCTGGTGCAGATTATCAACACCATTCTCAGCTACTTCGTGATGATAAAACCGGTGCTCGGCTCAAGCTATCGGCAGTACATCCTGAGCCTGTGGCTGCCGTTCTATCTCTCTTTGCCAACGCTTGTCGTGAGTTATGGCCTTGGCCTTGCGCTTGATGGTCATCTGTCGACAGCCGCCTTACTCGCGCTTCAGGTGGGAGCCGGTGTGCTGGCCTTTGCGCTGATGATTGTGCTGTCGCGCAATGCCCTGGTGGTTGAGTTGAAACGCCAGTTTTGCCGCAGCGAGAAAATGAAAACGCTACTGCGGGCAGGTTGAAATTAATTTCCCCCTCACCCCGGCCCTCTATTTTGCGGGGCGAAGGTGAACAGACGCGCCGTGCCGTCCTCTCCCTCTGAGGGGCGAGGGTGAACAGACGCGCCATGCAGTCCCCTCTCCCCTCAGGGGAGAGGGTTAGGGTGAGGGGAATACTTTAAGAGGTCAGTATGAAACTATTAATTCTTGGTAATCACACCTGCGGTAACCGTGGCGACAGCGCCATTCTGCGCGGGTTACTGGACGCGATTGCCCGTATTGAGCCCCAGGCAGACGTTGACGTGATGAGCCGTTATCCGGTCAGCTCTTCGTGGCTGCTTAACCGCCCGGTGATGGGTGACCCGTTATACAGCCAGATGAAAGCTCACAACACGGCGGCGGGACTGGTGGGACGGGTTAAAAAAATTCTTCGTCGACGCTATCAGCATCAGGTGCTGCTCTCGCGCGTCACCGACAGCGGCAAACTGCGTAACATCGCCATTGCCCAGGGCTTTACTGACTTTGTGCGCCTGCTCGCGAATTACGATGCCATCGTACAGGTGGGCGGCTCCTTTTTCGTCGACCTCTATGGCGCACCGCAGTTTGAGCATGCCCTCTGTACTTTTATGGCGAAAAAACCCCTCTATATGATTGGGCACAGCGTGGGGCCGTTCCAGGATCCACAGTTTAATCAACTGGCAAACTACGCCTTTGGTCATTGTGAGGCGTTGATCCTGCGTGAAAGCGTCAGTCTTGACCTGATGAAGAAAAGTGACATCACCACCGCGAAAGTGGAGCAGGGCGTGGATACCGCCTGGCTGGTCGAGGACGATGAGGACTTCACCCCGAGCTATGCGGTGCGTCACTGGCTGGAGGTGGCAGGTCGGCAGAAAACGGTCGCGATCACCCTGCGTGAACTGGCACCGTTTGATAAACGTCTCGGTACCACGCAGCAGGCCTATGAAGCCGCCTTTGCCAACGTGGTAAACCGGGTTATTGATGCCGGCTGGCAGGTCATCGCCCTCTCTACCTGTACCGGTATTGATAGTTATAACAAAGATGACCGGATGGTGGCGCTGAACCTGCGTCAGCACATCAGCGATCCCTCGCGCTACCACGTGGTGATGGATGAGCTTAACGATCTGGAGATGGGTAAAATTCTTGCAGCCTGCGACTTAACGGTGGGCACCCGTCTGCACTCCGCCATTATCTCGATGAACTTTGGCACCCCTGCCATTGCTATTAACTATGAGCATAAATCAGCCGGGATTATGAAGCAGCTCGGCATGCCGGAGATGGCGGTCGACATTCGCCATCTGCTGGACGGCTCTCTTGCGGCCATGACCGCCGACACTCTCGGGCAGCTCCCCGCACTAAACCAGCGCCTTGCAACTGCGGTTGCTGCCGAACGGGAGAAAGGGGCAGTGATGGTGAAATCGGTGCTGGACCGTATCCGGGAGGTGAAATGAAAGTCAGCTTTTTCCTGCTGAAGTTTCCGCTCTCCTCTGAAACCTTCGTACTGAACCAGATTGTTGCCTTTATCAATATGGGCTACGAGGTGGAAATCGTTGCCTTGCATAAAGGGGATTTGAGCAATACCCATGCGGCGTGGACGGACTATCAGCTGGCAGAAAAAACGCACTGGTTGCTGGATGAGCCGGAAGGCAAGCTTGCAAAACTGCGTTACCGCGGGAAGGCCATTGTGCGCGGGGCGGGCAGAGCCAGCACCTGGAAAGCCCTGAATATGTCGCGCTATGGCGACGAGGCACGGAATCTGATCCTGGCGGCTATCTGCGGTCTTTCCCCTCGGGTGTTCACCGCTGACGTGTTTATCGCCCACTTTGGCCCGGCGGGGGTGACGGCCGCCAAACTGCGCGAGCTTGGCATGTTGCGCGGCAAAATTGCTACCGTCTTTCATGGTATTGATGTCTCCCACCGCGACGTGCTTAACCACTACACCCCGGAGTACCAGCAACTTTTCCGCCGTGGCGATTTAATGTTGCCCATCAGCGAGCTGTGGGCCTCCCGCCTGCTTGCGATGGGCTGCCCGGAGGAAAAAATTGCCATTTCCCGTATGGGCGTGGACATCACCCGTTTCACCCTGCGACCGGTGAAAACCCCGGGCACACCGTTGCAAATCGTCTCGGTTGCCCGCCTCACGGAGAAAAAAGGGCTGCATGTGGCCATTGAAGCCTGCCGGTTACTCAAGGCGCAGGGCGTCTCCTTTACTTACCGGATCCTCGGTATCGGCCCGTGGGAGCGTCGTCTTCGTACCCTAATCGAGCAGTTTGAACTTGAAGATGTGATCGAGATGCCCGGTTTTAAACCGAGCCATGAGGTCAAGGCCATTCTTGACGATGCCGATGTCTTCCTCCTGCCGTCGGTAACCGGTAGCGATGGCGACATGGAAGGGATCCCGGTGGCCCTGATGGAAGCGATGGCGGTGGGGATCCCGGTGGTTTCAACGGTCCACAGCGGCATTCCTGAACTGGTGGACGCCGACAGATCCGGCTGGCTGGTACCAGAAAACGACGCCGTGGCACTGGCGCAGCGGCTGGCGGCCTTTTCCGGCATGCTGAGTCAGGATCTGGCCCCCGTCATTACCCTTGCCCGCGAGAAAGTTGAAACCGATTTTAATCAGCAACGTATTAATCAGAATCTTGCCACGCTGCTTCAGGCACTTTGACTTAGAGGTTTTATGGCTGAACAACATGCAAAAACGGTCTTTACACGACGAAAGTTCCTTGCAACCGGTAGCGCACTGGCGGCACTGCCGCTGCTGCACGCGCCTTTGCTGCGTGCAGCCACTGGCAGCCACTCTGTCGACATTCGGCGCTACCAGACGACCGACTGGCCCGCTGCGTTAAAGCAGGGCTTTAGTGAGGCGCAGACGGTTGAAATTCCGGCCGACCTGGTGTGTGAAAATATGAATACCGGCGTCTTTATCCCGCCGGGTAAAACGCTGTTAGTGCGCGGGGCCATTAAAAGTAATGGTCGCGGGCGATTGGTGCTGCAGGATGGCAGTAAAGTGATTGGGGAGAAAGGCGGTAGTCTCTACAACCTGACGCTGGATGTCCGGGGCTCGGACTGCGTTATCCAGGGCATTAGCCTGAGTGGTTATGGGCCGGTGACGCAAATCTATATCGGTGGAAAAAAGCCCCAGGTGATGCGCAACCTGCTTATTGATAACATTACCGTGACGAAAGCCAACTACGCCATCCTGCGGCAGGGCTTTCATAATCAGGTCGTGGGGGCGCGCATTACAAACAGTAGATTCAGCTACCTGCAGGGCGATGCTATTGAGTGGAACGTGGCTATCAACGATCACGATATCCTGATTTCCGATCATGTTATCGACCATATCGACTGTACCAACGGCAAAATTAACTGGGGTATCGGCATTGGTCTTGCGGGAAGCACCTATGACAATGCGTATCCTGAAGCGCAGGCGGTAAAAAACTTTGTGGTCGCGAATATCACCGGCAGCCATTGCCGGCAACTGGTCCATGTTGAAAACGGCAAGCATTTCATTATTCGCAATATCAACGCAAAAAATATTACCCCCGATTACAGTAAAAAAGCGGGTATTGATAACGCCACGGTTGCCATTTATGGCTGTGATAATTTTGTGATTGATGATGTAACCATGGTGAACAGTGCCGGAATGCTCATCGGTTATGGCGTCATAAAAGGCGATTATTTGTCCATACCGCAAAACTTCAAGCTGAATGACATCAAACTTGATAACCGTGAAAGTGAGTATAAATTGCGCGGCATTCAGATCTCTTCAGGTAATGCGACCTCCTTTGTAGCCATCACAAATCTTAATTTACGCCGCGCCAGTCTCGAGCTGCATAACAAACCACAACATCTCTTTCTCAGGAATATCAATGTGATGCAGGATTCCAAAGTGGGCGCTGCTCTGAAACTGAATTTTGATTTGCGTAAAGATGTGCGCGGTCGCTTTATGGCGAAGCAGGATACGTTATTGTCACTGGCAAATATTAAAGCGGTGAATGAAAAAGGTGAAAATTCTGTCGATATCGATCGCGTTGACCACCATACCGTTAATGTTGAAAACGTCAATTTCCGCTTACCGTCGCGCCCTTTCTGGCCCTGACCTCACAATGAAATGCGAGGAATCCTGGAGACTTGCGCCCGCTGCTGGGATTACATCTACAGCAATTTTTCGACAATCGGCGTAACATCTTTCGCCGCGCATCGTCATGGCTTTACTGGCGAAAAAAAGTTGAAGGTCTATAATTTATCAATCATTTACAGGTGGAAGATATAATGATTAATTTGAAAGCAGTTATACCGGTAGCCGGTTTAGGGATGCATTTGCTCCCCGCCACCAAGGCAATCCCTAAAGAGATGCTGCCGATCGTTGACAAGCCGATGATTCAATACATTGTCGACGAGATTGTGGCTGCAGGCATCAAAGAGATCGTTCTTGTCACCCATTCTTCCAAGAATGCGGTTGAAAACCATTTTGACACCTCCTATGAGCTTGAAGCGCTCCTGGAGCAGCGCGTTAAGCGTCAGCTACTCGCCGAAGTACAGTCTATCTGCCCGCCGGGCGTGACCATCATGAACGTGCGCCAGGCGCAGCCGCTGGGTCTGGGCCACTCCATTCTGTGTGCGCGTCCTATCGTTGGTGATAATCCGTTTGTGGTTGTTCTGCCGGACATCGTACTGGACTCTGCCTCCGCTGACCCGCTGCGTTACAACCTCGCGGCCATGGTAGCCCGCTTTAACGAGACCGGTCGTAGCCAGGTGCTGGCTAAACGCATGAGCGGCGATCTCTCCGAATACTCGGTGATTCAGACCAAAGAGCCGCTGGACAGCGAAGGGAAAGTCAGCCGTATTGTTGAGTTCATTGAGAAACCCGATCAGCCACAAACACTGGACTCCGATCTGATGGCGGTAGGGCGTTATGTGCTCTCTGCAGATATCTGGGCGGAGCTGGAGCAAACCGAGCCGGGCGCATGGGGACGTATTCAGCTGACAGATGCCATTGCCAAACTGGCCGGTAAGCAGTCTGTAGACGCTATGCTGATGACGGGCGACAGCTTCGACTGCGGTAAAAAAATGGGTTATATGCAGGCATTCGTCAGTTACGGCCTGAGAAATTTAAAAGAAGGCCAGAAGTTCCGGGAGAGAATTCAAAAATTGTTAACGCAGTGAAGCGCGCAAAAATTTCCCGCAAAATAATTAACTTATAAAAAAAAGACAGTGGTGAGTGGTAATGGGCTGCGGTTGGCTTCAGAACATTCCCACTGTTTTTTTTGTTTTTTGCTGTTAGATCAAGAAGTAATAATTAGCGGGATGAGAATTTTCTCATTTAAATCGTTGAGATTTTTCTTGTTTCAGTGCTTATAAAAGCAGAAAATAGTTTTAACATTTTGTGCCGGTTGAGGTTGAACGTTAAGTAACCGACGCATTATCCAGATTGATTGTATGTAGTCACACATAGCACGCTGGTAGCTGATGAGCCAGGGGCGGTAGCATGGTTTGTTTTGACCACTGTCTACGGTCCTGGTCTCTGTTTTCCAGTGGGACAGATGAAATTTGCATAAGTAAACGGAATATTCTCGTGAAAATACTGGTCACAGGTGGGGCAGGCTTTATTGGATCTGCTGTTGTTCGTCATATCATTAATAACACTCAGGACGCTGTCGTTAACGTCGATAAGTTAACCTATGCAGGCAATCTTGAGTCGTTAGTTGATATTGAAAATAATTCTCGTTATCAATTTGAGCATGCGGATATTTGTGATGGCGAGGCGATGGCGCGAATTTTTGCCGCCCATCAGCCTGATGCTGTTATGCATCTGGCCGCCGAGAGCCACGTTGACCGCTCAATCACAGGGCCTGCTGCATTTATTGAAACGAATATCGTGGGTACTTACGTATTGCTGGAAGCCGCCCGTAAATACTGGTCGCAACTGGATGAATCCCGTAAATCCGCGTTTCGCTTCCATCATATTTCAACGGATGAAGTCTACGGCGACCTGCCGCATCCGGATGACGTTCCTGCTGGCGAACCTTTGCCGCTGTTTACAGAAACGACGCCTTACTCTCCAAGCAGTCCTTACTCCTCCTCCAAAGCCTCCAGCGATCATTTAGTTCGCGCCTGGCGCCGCACTTATGGTTTGCCTACCCTGGTAACCAACTGCTCAAACAACTATGGTCCCTACCATTTCCCGGAAAAACTGATCCCGCTCATTATTCTCAATGCGCTGGCCGGTAAGCCGCTGCCTGTCTATGGCAACGGAGAACAGATTCGTGACTGGCTGTTTGTTGAAGACCATGCGCGCGCGCTGTACAAAGTGGTAACCAGTGGCACAGCCGGTGAGACTTATAATATCGGCGGCCACAATGAGCGTAAGAACATTGAAGTCGTGAAAACCATTTGCGCCATTCTTGATGAGGTCATTGAGAACAAACCGCAAGGGATCGCGCATTTTGCCGATCTGATTACCTATGTAACCGATCGTCCTGGTCACGATCTGCGTTACGCCATTGATGCAACCAAAATTAAAGAAGACCTGGGCTGGGTTCCTGAAGAGACATTCGAATCGGGCATTCGCAAAACCGTCCACTGGTATCTGAACAACAAAGAGTGGTGGCAGCGTGTAATGGATGGTTCTTATGCAGGTGAACGTTTAGGTCTTGCGGATTAATTAAAGGAAATAATGATGAAAGGCATCGTCTTAGCGGGTGGATCCGGTACTCGCCTTTACCCTATTACTCAGGGTGTATCTAAACAGTTGTTGCCTGTTTACGATAAGCCAATGATTTTTTACCCCATCTCTGTGCTAATGCTGGCAGGTATTCGTGACATTTTAATTATCACGACGCCTGATGATATGCCAGCATTCCAGCGGCTACTGGGCAATGGCGAGCAGTTCGGCATTCGCTTAAGTTATGAGGTTCAGCCTTCCCCGGACGGTCTCGCGCAGGCCTTTATTATTGGTGAAGAGTTTATTAACAACGAACCTTGTGCGCTGGTACTGGGCGATAACATCTATTTTGGTCAAAGCTTCGGCAAAAAACTGGAAGCGGCCGCGCAGTTAACTCAGGGCGCGATGGTCTTTGGTTACCAGGTTCAGGATCCTGAACGTTTTGGCGTGGTTCAGTTTGATGCCAACTACAAAGCGCTCTCGATTGAAGAAAAACCGCTGAAGCCGCAGTCCAACTGGGCGGTAACAGGCCTCTATTTCTATGATAAAAACGTTGTGGAAATGGCAAAACAGGTTAAGCCTTCTGCCCGTGGCGAGCTGGAAATCACCACGCTGAACCAGATGTACCTGGATCGGGGTGAGCTGCAGGTTGAGTTGTTAGGCCGTGGCTTTGCGTGGCTTGATACCGGGACGCATGACAGCCTGGTTGAAGCATCTCAGTTCATTCATACCATTGAGAAACGCCAGGGTATGAAAGTGGCGTGCCTGGAAGAGATCGCTTTCCGTAAAGGCTGGCTGAGTAAAGAGCAGGTAGCTGACCAGATTAAGATCCTTTCCAAAACAGATTACGGTCGCTATCTGCAAAACCTGATTAGCGAGTAACCCTGACATTGCTGCGGTTGTAAACACATGAAGATTTTATTGATAGGCAAAAACGGTCAGGTTGGATGGGAGCTGCAACGCTCCCTTTCTACGCTCGGCGAACTGGTGGCTGTCGATTTTTTTGACACTGAACTTTGCGGTGATCTGACAAATCCTGAAGGCATCGCGCAGACTATTCGCACCGTGAAACCTGATGTTGTTGTCAACGCGGCCGCGCATACCGCAGTGGATAAAGCAGAGAGCGAGCAAGAGCTCGCTCAGCTTTTAAATGCTGACAGCGTCGCTGTGATTGCCCAGGAGACGGCAAAACTGGGTGCATTACTGATCCATTACTCCACGGACTACGTCTTTGATGGCTTAAGCGATCATTTCCGTCTTGAGGATGAGGAGACCGCGCCGCTGAATGTCTATGGCGCGACCAAACGGGCCGGTGAAGTTGCCATCGCTGCCTTTAACCCTCGCCACTTTATCTTCCGTACGAGCTGGGTCTACGCCACTCGCGGCGCCAATTTTGCCAAAACCATGCTTCGGCTGGCGAAAGAGAAAGAGCAGCTCTCCATCATCAACGATCAGCATGGTGCCCCTACGGGTGCTGAGTTACTGGCTGATTGCACTGCGATTGCGATTCGTTCTGGTTCCACAAACTACGGCATCTATCATCTGGTGGCCAGCGGTGTGACAAACTGGTTCGACTACGCCAGCTATATTTTTTCTCTTGCACAAGAGAAGGGCGAAACATTAAAAATCAATGCGCTATCAGGGGTTTCAACCTCTTCTTATCCTACGCCTGCAAAACGTCCGCTGAATTCACGCCTGTCGAATGAAAAATTCCAGCGTGAATTTAATGTTGTTTTGCCCGCATGGGAAGTTGGTGTGGAACGTGTCGTTACTGAAATTTTGCAAAAGTAGTCAGGCCTCAAGATGAAAATAGTTAAAACAGATCTTCCGGAAGTTATTATTTTCGAGCCAAATGTTTTTGGTGACTCGCGTGGGTTTTTCTTAGAAAGTTACAACAAGCTCATTTTCGATGAAGCGGTAGGGCGTAGCGTTGATTTCGTGCAGGATAACCACTCCGAATCACAGCGTGGCGTTTTGCGTGGTTTGCATTATCAGCTTGACCCCTGTGCGCAGGGTAAACTGGTCCGTTGCGTGGTGGGTGAAGTATTTGATGTCGCGGTTGATGTCAGGAAATCTTCACCGACCTTTGGGCAGTGGACAGGCGTCGTTTTAAGCGCTGAAAATAAACGCCAGCTGTGGATCCCAGAAGGTTTTGCGCACGGCTTTGTTACCCTTAGCGAACGCGCACAGTTTCTCTATAAAGCAACCAATTATTATGCGCCGCAGACAGAGCGTTGCATTATCTGGAACGATCCGACACTGAATATCGAGTGGCCTGAACTTCCTGAATTGCAATTATCTCAAAAAGATATGTCTGGTAAATCTTTGTCCGAAGCGGAATGCTACAAATAAAGAATAGTCATGAAGTATCGTGCAAAAATGGATGTAAATTCATATTTGATTTTTGCTGTTATTGGCTTGCCTGACTAGATGTTTTAACGAGAAGACTTTTAATGACATTTGCAAAAGAACACCGCGTTGCAATACTGATGGCTACATATCAAGGTGAACGATATATTAGCGACCAGCTGGATTCTTTTGAAAGACAAACTTACGATAACTGGCAGTTAATAGTGTCAGATGATGGCTCCACTGATAAGACTCTCGACATGGTCCATGACTTTGCATCAAGGAATCCGGCGAAAGTTAATATTGTCAACGGACCACGACAAGGTTTCGTCAGTAATTTTCTCTCGTTGCTGTTCAGAGACGACATTGAAGCTGACTATTTTTCTTTTTCTGATCAAGACGATATCTGGTTTGATGATAAGCTGGAGCGTGCGGTGGCGTGGTTGAAAGAGATACCCTCTGATAAACCTGCCTTATATTGCTCCCGGACGCATCTCGTCAATAATGATAAGGAAAGCCTTGGGAATTCACCGCTGTTTCGTCGTCTGCCCTCATTCTCTAATGCGTTAGTACAAAACATTGGTGGTGGGAATACGATGGTGATGAACAAGGCTGCACGGGACCTGATCAAACAGGCAGGTCTGGTGAACGTGGTCAGTCATGACTGGTGGATTTACATCCTTATTTCCGGGGCAAATGGCGCCATTCATTATGATTCTGAACCGACGCTGGCTTACAGACAGCACGGTGAGAATTTGATTGGCACCAACCTTGGTTATCGCGCACGTCTGTTAAGACTGAAAAAAATTATTCAGGGTCAGTATCGTAACTGGAATGCGCTGCATATCCGTGAGCTTGATAAAAACCGGGCGCTGCTCACGGCGGAAAATCAAGAAAAGTTTACCTGGTTTAAGGCAATACATAACAAATGTATTTTAACCCGGGTTTATTATTTTCTTAAACTGGGTGTCTACAGACAGAATACTGTGGATACGTTAGCTGTTTTTATATCAGCACTATTAAAAAAAGTGTGATGGATGTTAATGCAACGTAGCTATGTCTTTTTAGGCGTTATCAATAAGGTGTTTTAATGCAATTATTTTCAATAAGCCCATTTGAAATGCTGGCGACTCTTTGGCGAAACAGATATTTAATAAAAACTACGACCATTCGGGAAGTGCAGGGGCGTTATCGTGGTTCGTCAATGGGGATAGTGTGGTCGTTGATTAACCCCTTGTTTATGCTGACGGTGTACACCTTTGTCTTCAGTGAAATATTCAAAGCCAGATGGCACGGTGGTAGTACGTCAAAAGGTGAGTTTGCACTGGTTTTGTTTGCCGGGCTGATTGTCTTCAACCTTTTCTCTGAGTGTCTGAACAAAGCGCCGCAGTTGATTTTGTCTAACGTCAATTATGTGAAGAAAGTCGTTTACCCACTCGAGATTTTACCCGTTGTTGCCTTAGGGTCAGCGTTATTTCACACCCTGATTAGCCTGTTTGTGTGGCTGGTGGCGTACTGTGTATTCTTTGGGATACCGCACCTGACGGTCCTCTATTTCCCGCTTATCTTGCTACCGCTGATGATTATCACCCTGGGCGTGAGCTGGATACTGGCGTCGCTTGGTGTTTATTTGCGTGATATTAATCAGTTCATAACCTTATTTACTACTGCGCTGATGTTTCTCAGTCCTGTCTTTTACTCAGCGGAAATTCTCCCGCCTGAGTTCAGACAACTTATGTACTTCAACCCCTTAACCACAGTGATTGAACAAACAAGGAACACGCTTTATTGGGGTAAACACCCTGATTTTGGTGTGCTTGCCATTTACTGGGTTGCTGCTTTTGTTATTGCCTGGATCGGTTTTGCCTGGTTCCAGAAAACGCGTAAGGGGTTTGCGGATGTGCTCTGATTTTGCCATTCAGGTTAAAAACCTGAGTAAATGCTACCAAATTTACGATCGTCCTTCCGATCGTTTAAAACAATCTATCTATTCCGGGCTTCGCCGTCTGGTCGGCAAGCAAGCGAAACCGTTATTTCGTGAATTCTGGGCACTGCATGATATCTCCTTTGATATTTTAAAAGGCGAATCAGTCGGCATCATCGGGCAGAACGGTTCCGGCAAGTCGACATTATTGCAGCTTATCTGTGGGACGCTCAACCCGACCTCTGGTTTTGTCAAAACCCACGGACGCGTAGCGGCCCTGCTTGAGCTCGGCTCAGGTTTTAACCCGGAATTTACCGGGCGCGAAAACGTCTATATGAACGGCGCGGTATTAGGCTTAAGCGAAGCCGAAATTAACGAGAAGTTTGACGAAATCCTGAATTTCGCCGACATCGGTGAATTTATCGATCAGCCTACCAAGACCTATTCCAGCGGTATGCTGGTACGCCTCGCCTTTGCCGTTCAGGTCTGTATTGAACCCGATATTCTGATTGTCGATGAAGCCCTGGCCGTTGGCGACGCCTTATTCCAGAAACGCTGTTTCGAGCGAATGGATCGACTGCGTACTAACGGGACGACACTGCTTTTTGTATCCCACGATCAGGAATCTGTTCGTACCATGACGAACAAGGCCATTTTCCTTGAACATGGCGTGGTTAAATTCTCCGGGACTTCAGCGGATGCGCTGCTGGAATATCGTAAATCGCTGCATGAAGTGGAATCGAAGCGCTTGAATCAGGCGGCGCAGCAGCTGAAAGAGAAGGCCCGTCAGACGCGCGAAATCATGAATGAGAAAGCGCAGCTGAAAGCGGAGCAGGCGGTTAAAAACGGCGAAGAAAATACAAAAGCTGCCGTTGAGGCTGATGCAGATGGACAGGCAATGCCTGCACTGTCTGAAAGATTAAAAGCCTTCTCCTTTGGCGATCTGGACGCAGAAGTGCTGGATGTCTCCCTCTTTAACGCCCAGGGTGAACCTTGCTCGAATTTTGATCCTCGCGATCCCGTCACGGTTATTGTGCAATGTAAGACGCACACTGCGCTCAAGCATCTTAATGTCGGATTACGTATCCGAAATAAAGAGGGCGTGAAGATGTACTCCTGGGGTACCCTTAATCAGGATATGGCCATTCTCAATGGTGCCTCTGATGCTCAGGATGTTTTCTGGCACCGTGAGTTCGACTCAGATCACCGCTTCAGCGTGAAATTTGAATTCATCTGCGGGATGGGACCGAATCTTTACGAAATTCAGGTTTCGATTACCGAAGAAGGAAAACCGTACTATGCCGAACAAAGGATGATCCACTGGATTGATGAGGCTGCATTCTTTACGGTTAACACGGATCCACAGGCTTATCATTTTGGTGGTGTTGCCGATTTGCGCATGACCAGTGACTTGCTTTGATTTTTTTAAAAACCACGACATGGTTTCTGAAATAAACCTGATAATTACAGGCTACTTAAATGAAGAATTTTGAAAACGCTGATGTTATTACTCGTGAAATTTTAAATTCATGTGGCGGCCAGCGCTACCTTCACATCGGCTCCGGAAACGGCAAGCTTGTTCAGGAGTTCCTCTCCCGGGGTATGGACGCACATGGTGTAGATGACTCAGCAGATGCCGTGGCCTATGCAAATAGCATTATGCCTGAACGCTTCACGCAAGCGGATTACCAGCAGCTGCCTTTTGGTGACCATGAAATCGACACCACAATAGCCCTGTTCTGTCTGGAAAATATTGAACCTGAGCAACTTGCTGCGGTGATTAAAGAGATTAGCCGGGTAACCCGTCGCTCTCTCTATTTGCGTATTACCACGACTGAACGCCCTGAGGATAATGAAACCCGTACCGTGCAGGACAGAAATGCATGGGAACGCCTTTTCTTTGACGAAGGTTTCCGCAAACATCCTTCTTATTATCTGATTAACGATTACGAAGCGCTGGGACGTGAAAGCGGTGAGGCCATTATTCTTTTAGAGCGCGTCTCTGAGAAAGCAATGTCTCGCTACCCCCTGGAGGCGCTGAAAGAAGAACGCGATCTGCACATGGATATGACCCGTGAAGCCGGGGAGCGTTCCGATGCCCATATTGCCCGTTATCAGTGGGCTGCGTCTTTTGTTCGCCCCGGTGACACCGTCCTTGATGCGGCCTGTGGCCTCGGATATGGCAGTTATCTTATTCAGTGCGGCACGATGGCAAAGCAGACCATCGGCATCGATGGCAGTGATTATGCAATCGATTATGCGAACATCAATTTTGCGCCGGAAGTGAAAAATCTGCGCTTTGAAGCCGGTATGCTCCCGGAAGCGTTATATGGTTTTGCTGACAACTCTGTCGATGTGGTTATCTCCTTTGAAACCCTGGAGCACATCCCTGATCCGCAGGGCGTGCTTAAAGAATTCCAGCGTATCCTGACGCCTGCGGGCCGTATTATTGTTAGCGTGCCGAATGACTGGAGCGACGAAACGGGAGAAGATCCGAATCCGTTCCATTTACACGTTTACACGCTTGATAAAATTCGCAGTCAGATAAACGCCCATTTTGATATCGAAAATATCACCGTGCAGTCCGCCACCCATTATAAGAAAACGGCGGGAAGCAAAGAGTGGGTGCCAGCCAGACGCGAGATTTACAGTATTGATACCAACATCAGCGAATCTGACGCGCCGCCATCAGAGTGGTGGCTGGCGGTGGGCATGAAGTCGCCGTTAGCCGCGCAGGATGTCCCTTACCAGGAAACGCAGCACAAAACCTATCAGGACCCTGACTGGAATGTGACCGCCTTCGCCAGAGATTATAAAAATCCGTGGTTAGTGCGGGGCATTGTTGATATTGGCTGGCGACAGAAAAATAAAGCGCTGCTGACGCAGATGGCTGAACAGGTTTACGTTTCTAATAAAGACAATAGCGCCGACGCGGGCGCGGCACTCTGCGTTCAGGGCTATCAGCTCCTTGGGGAGAAAAAAGGCACCGATCTCGACAGGTTGACGGCGTTCTCTGAGCGTGTTGATAGTTATATCGCCAGCAACCCCAGCACACCGCACGCAATCCGTTGGATGGTCTCGTTACATTTCGTCATGGCGCGGTTATGGCTCAAAGCCGGCCTGCATCAAAAAGCGAAAGCCTCATTCGAGCAGTGTGTGGCGACCGATCCGCTGCAATTTAGCCCGTTACTGGCGAACCGGGTGGTGGAGTCCTATCTCTATCTGGGGATTTTGAATCTGAATGCAGGTGAGGTTGAGGCTGCCACCAAATCCTGGGCTGAAGGCATCGCCTTTGCTCACAGAGCGCTAAGCACCGACTGGAAAAAGAGTCTCGGTGATTTAAGCGATCCGGTCGAATTCGGTCTGCCGGAGCTTTCGACGGTCCTCGACTTTGCAAGTAACTGCGCTTATGCGCTGGTGAACATCGACAGCTTTAAAGATAAACCCTGGTGGTGGTTGCAGGTAAGCCGTAGCCCACATGCTCAGGCGGCTTCCAAAGGCGCGTTAAATAGCGTGCTTAACGTCCAGTTGGCCTCCCTTGGTCAGTACGCGCAGTCCCTGGAAAAAGCCGTTGAAGAGACTAACGTATTGCGTAAGCAGCAGGAAGAGTATCAGGCGCTTAAGCACGTTCTGGCGGTGAAAGACACCACTATCGATTCACTGCAATCTGTTATTACCGAGCAAAATACGACGCTTACGGGAATGAACACCACGGTGACGGATTTAAATAATACCGTTGCTGATTTGAGCGCGATGATCGAAGGTCTTAATAACACCAATACCGATCTGAACAGTACCGTCATGGAGATGAGTACTACGGTCGAGGATCTCAATAATACCAATGCCGATCTGAACAGCACCGTTGTTGATCTGAGCACCACTATTGCGGATCTAAACTCCACGGTTACTGAACTGATGAATACCTTGCAGCTCAAAGATCAGGCCATTGCCGAGCAGGCTGCAAATATTCATCAACTCAATGCCATTATGCAAACCCGACTGATGCGCCTGCGTAACGTCATGCTCTATCAGCCCTGGGGGGCGCGTAAAGTGCTGCATATGGGCTACCTGGGCGCCTCGCTCGCCACGCCACGCGCATTACGCCGCACCATGCAGCCAATGACCCAGTGGTTGCGTTCCCGTTTCTCGCGTCGGCCGGCGCCGGTTGCGAAGGTGGAAAGCGCTGAGACCACGACCACGGTAGCTGAAGTTTCAAGCGGTTATCGTATTAAAATGCCGGTTACCAAACCTGGCGCGCCTAAAATTTCTCACGTCATTGCCAACTTTATGACCGGCGGCTCCTCGCGTCTGGTGGTGGATTTAGTTGAATACCTGGGCCATGACTATGAACAGTTTGTTTTAACCAGCTATGCGCCTAATCCGCCTGCCTATATTGGTATGAGTATTGAAGAGCAGCGTGATTGCAACGACATCACGCCGTTTATTAACTACTTCAAGCGGACACAACCTGACTTCGTCCATGTGCATTACTGGGGCGACGTGGATGAACCCTGGTATGCTCAGGCGATCGAAGCGGCAAGAGTGCTGGATATACCGGTCGTTGAAAACGTGAATACGCCAATCGCCCCGCACATGTCTCCGGCGGTGAAGCGTTATGTCTACGTGAGTGATTATGTCCGTCATGTCTTTGGTCGACCTGACGATTCCCACGTCACCATCTACCCTGGCTCTGACTTCTCCCACTTCATGCGGGATGACAGTGAAGCGGTACCGGGCGATTGTGTCGGGATGGTCTATCGCCTCGAGTGCGATAAATTAAACGAACACGCCATTGAGCCCTTTATTGCGATAGCGCTTAAACGCCCGCAAACCAAAATACTGATTGTTGGCGGCGGAAGCTTGTTGAGCCCCTTCCAGCAAGCCGTGAAAAAGGCTGGAGTCGAGTCGCAGTTCGAATTCACAGGCTATGTCGATTACGACACCCTGCCGGATTACTACCGCCGTATGTCGCTCTTCATTGCCCCGGTGTGGAAAGAGAGCTTCGGGCAGGTCAGTCCGTTTGCCATGAATATGCGCGTACCGGTAATCGGTTATGACGTGGGGGCTATCAGCGAAATCGTTAATTCAAAAGCGATGCTTGCACCAGCGGGTGATGCCAGTAAATTGGCTGAAATTGCGGTTGAAGTCCTGGAAAACGATGAGTTGCGTGCATCATTAGGACGCGAACATCAGCAGCGTGCGGAAGGGCTGTTCTCCGTGCAGGCAATGATCAGCGCCTATGCTGGCCTTTACGCTGAAATGACGAAAAAATAATACGGCGAACTATGAAAATTGTATTTTTTGTACACTGTTTTTTTCCTGACCATTTTTATGGTACGGAAACCTATACGCTGGGCCTCGCAAAGCACTATCGTGCATGGGGGCACGATGTCTCTGTCGTTTCTGCTGTTTTTCAGGGTGAACCTAAGCAATCAGAGCTGATTACTCGTTATACCTGGGAAGACATTCCGGTCGTCTCTATTGATAAAAATGCGATCCCGCATTCGAGAATTAAGGAAACGTACTACCAGCCGGAAATGCGTGATGTGCTGGAAGAGGTGCTGACGGAGCTGAAGCCAGATGTTGTTCATGTCACCCATCTGATAAACCATACGTCAGTGCTGCTTGAAGTCACCGGCAAGCTTAAGATCCCCACCTATACGACGTTCACCGACTTCTTTGGTTTTTGTTTTAATAACAAACTGGAAGCGGCAAATGGGGATTTGTGCACCGGGCCGTCCCCGACGAGAGCGAACTGCGTTGCCTGTTACCTCAAAGAGTCCGCACAAAACGGTTATGCCAGTGGCTGGCTTAAAAAAGCAGCGATGCCCGCCGCGGCGACAATTATCGCCAAAGGACTGGTCGGAACCCATAAAGCCGGGATCCTCAAAAATGGTCATCTTAAAGGGCTGGCGGAGGATTTAATTCAGCGACCGGATACGCTCGCTTACCTTTATAACTCCTGGTATAAAGGGGCCGTTGCGCCCACCGCCTTCCTTAAAAAAGCTTATGAGAGTAACGGCATTACCGTGCCGATGACCAAACTGTGGTTTGGTATGGATATTGACCGCCAGGCAAAACCTGAACGCAGTCCCGACCATATTCCGGTAATAGGTTATATCGGTCAGATTGCGCCTCATAAAGGAACTGACCTTATTATTGAGGCCTTTAAACGTCTGCCTGCAAACAGCGCGGTGCTTAAAATTTATGGCCCGACCAATCAGTCGCTGAGCTATATGGAAGAGCTGTACAAAATGAGCGAGGGCGTAGAGGGTGTACACTTTATGGGCACTTTCGAGCAATCGCTCACTGCGGAGGTTTTCCGCGATCTTGATCTCTTTGTCATTCCGTCTCGCTGGTATGAAAACAGTCCTTTGGTACTGCTGAATTCCCTGGCAACTCACACGCCGGTGCTGGTTTCAGACGTAGAGGGCATGACAGAGTTTCTAACCGAAGGGGAGAATGGGTACAGTTTCAAACGTGGCGATGCCGACAGCCTTGCCGAGAAACTTGCCTATGTATTGCAAACGCCCGGGTTGCTGCGAAAACTGTCTCTGACGACAGAGTATTTGCGTACCACGGAAGTCATGGCGAAAGAAACATTTAGCCTTTACCAACTGGACTAATAAAAGACCCGGGAGTCTGCAAAGGCTTCCGGGATCATCTGTTTTCATGGTGAAGCACTGTAATCTCCCGGAGGGAAAATGAAACTTGTTGTTTTTGGCGGTGGTGGATTTATCGGATCTGCTATTTGTGAGCGGCTGCTGGCTGATGGTCATGAATTGCGCATTTTTGAGCGTCCACGCGTTCCCCCCTATCGGGTATTTGCAGAAAATGAAAAGGTTGAATGGACAACCGGCGATTTCAGCAGCACACACGATCTGCGGGATGCCATTCAGGGAATGGAAGGGGTGGTGCACCTGGTTTCCACCACGCTGCCGAAAAGCTCGAATGACGACCCGGTATATGATGTTCAGACGAACATTGTACCGACTATCACCATGCTGAATTTGATGGTGGAAATGAAGGTCTCCCGGATAGTCTTTATCTCTTCCGGCGGAACGGTCTACGGTAGCCCACAATATATTCCTATTGATGAAAAACATCCGACCGAACCCGTTGTCTCCTACGGCATTACCAAGCTGGCGATTGAGAAATACCTGCATATGTTCCATAAATTACATGGAATCAAGCCGGTCATCTTACGCGTGGCGAACCCCTATGGTGAAAGACAGCGAGTTGAAACGGCGCAGGGGGCGGTAGGCGTTTTCCTGCATCGTGCTTTACGTGGTCAGCCTATTGAAATTTGGGGTGATGGCAGCGTGCAGCGTGACTATGTTCATGTCAGCGATGTTGCTGATGCCTTTGCCAAAGCCATCGAGTATAACGGCGACAAAGAGTGCTTCAATATTAGCTCAGGGAAGGGGACGAGCCTGAATGAGTTAATTTCGATGCTCGGTGACATTATTCCTGAACCACTCGACGTTCAGTATAAACCTGGCCGAACCTTTGACCTCGATATCAGCGTTCTGTGTAATCAACTCGCCAGACAAGAATTAGGCTGGGAGCCACAGGTCAGCATGCGTGATGGCCTGTCTCGTGCCGCAGGCTGGATGAAGAAATCGCTGGAAAAATAAGCCGCGGGGAATAAGTCATCTGTAATGCGTATTTTATTAACCGTTCATCAATTTTTTCCGGATTATAAAGCAGGCACTGAAGTTCTGACGTTATCCGTTGCCAGAGAGTTGATTCGGCGCGGTCATGATGTTCGAATTTTTACCGGTTATCCTTCCACGGCAGTGCTTACGGAAGATGAACGTTTTGATGAATATGAATATGAAGGTATTCATATTTATCGCTTTCATCACGCCTATGTCCCGATGGCCGGGCAAAATTCCATGATTGAAGTGGGTTATAAAAATCAACTGGCAGTCCGCTACCTCCGGAAAATATGTGATGATTTTAAGGTTGAGCTGGTACACCATTTCCATCTTAATCGCCTGGGAATAGGGTTAATTAACTGGCTGGCCGATAACGCTATTCCACAGTTTTATACGCCAACGGATTTCTGGATGGTTTGTCCAACGGCGCAGTTACGTTTGCCAGATGGCACGTCCTGCCAGGGCCCCGATGCGCTTTCCGGAAACTGCGTTAAGCATTTCGCTTATGACGCGGTGCATGGCATTGCAGCAAAGGTTATTTCGCTCACGCCTGACCGGGTATTTGGCGAAATCGCCAGAATAACGCGCGGCGCAAAGGTGCTTCAGTATCCGATGAGTAACGAGGTGCGGGCAGTCACGTCTCGTTTAGCGTCAACCGTGGGTGCGCTGAATCGTCTGCAGGGTATTGTGGCGCCAAACCAATTTATGTATGACCTTTTTCAGCGCTATGGTGTTGAGACGCATCGCCTGCATGAGTCTGCGTTCGGCATTGAGTGTGAGCCTGTCAGCACCCTTGTACCGGTGAAAGAAACGCAACCCGGTTCGCCCCTGAGATTAGGCTTTATTGGGACGCTGGCGCCCCACAAGGGCTGTCACGTATTAATAAAAGCGTTAAATCATCTTGAGCCGGGCGTGGCGACCTTAAAGATTTATGGGAATGGTGATGAGTTCCCTGAGTATCTGGAAGAGCTTGACGCGCTTACCAAAGGTAATGAAGCCATTACCTTCTGCGGCACCTTTCCTAACAACCGGATGACCGACATTCTTCAGGAGCTGGATATCCTGATCATTCCCTCAGTCTGGTTTGAAAATACGCCTTTAGTTATCTATTCGGCCCAACAGGCAAAATGTCCGGTCATCGGTTCGGATATGCCGGGCATTTCAGCCGTTATCACGCATGGCGTAAACGGGCTTTTGTTTGAGGCCGGAAGTGAACAGGATCTGGCGAGAAAAATAACAGAGGCGCAAACCATAGGGATCGCCACATTAAGTAATAATGCCGTCCCTCCCAAAACGACGGCGTATTACGTGGATGAACTGAGCGGAATTTGGAGGGTATAAGGTTTTGTTTTCTGGCGCTTGTCTGCCAGTGTGCCTTACGTCTTTTATCTAAATCTGCGTAATCTGTACGAACTGCTCTTTCGGCGAGCAGCTATGACTATCGCTGGCGGACAGTATTGAGTTAACATTCCTGATACTTATACCCGGCCATCTGTTTCAGTCCGGGCGATCACACCTGACAGGAGTATGTAATGTCCAAGCAACAAATCGGCGTTGTTGGTATGGCAGTGATGGGGCGCAACCTGGCGCTTAACATTGAAAGTCGTGGCTATACCGTTTCCGTTTTCAACCGCTCCCGCGATAAAACCGAAGAAGTTATTGCTGAAAACCCTGGCAAGAAACTGGTTCCTTTCTTTACCGTTCAGGAGTTTGTTGAATCCCTCGAAACACCTCGCCGCATCCTGTTAATGGTTAAAGCAGGTGCAGGCACCGATGCGGCGATCGATTCTCTGAAGCCGTATCTTGATAAAGGCGACATCATCATTGATGGTGGTAACACCTTCTTCCAGGACACTATTCGTCGTAACCGTGAACTCTCTGCTGAAGGCTTTAACTTCATCGGTACCGGCGTTTCCGGCGGTGAAGAGGGGGCACTGAAAGGCCCATCAATCATGCCTGGCGGTCAGAAAGAAGCCTACGAGCTGGTCGCTCCGATCCTGACTAAAATTGCTGCGATTGCAGAAGATGGCGAACCCTGCGTAACCTATATCGGCGCTGACGGTGCGGGTCACTACGTGAAAATGGTTCATAACGGGATTGAGTACGGTGACATGCAGTTGATCGCCGAAGCTTACTCCCTGCTCAAAGGCGGTCTGAACCTGACCAATGAAGAGCTGGCGGAAACCTTCAGCGAGTGGAATAAAGGTGAGCTGAGCAGCTACCTGATTGATATCACCAAAGACATCTTCACTAAAAAAGATGAAGAGGGTAAATACCTGGTTGATGTGATTCTGGATGAAGCGGCGAACAAAGGCACCGGTAAATGGACCAGCCAGAGCTCCCTGGATCTCGGTGAACCGCTCTCCCTGATAACGGAATCCGTCTTCGCTCGCTACATCTCCTCTCTGAAAGAGCAGCGTGTCGCGGCCTCTAAGGTGCTGACTGGCCCGCAGGCTAAACCTGCTGGTGACAAAGCTGAGTTTGTTGAGAAAGTCCGTCGTGCACTCTACCTGGGTAAAATCGTCTCTTACGCACAGGGCTTCTCGCAGCTGCGTGCCGCCTCTGACGAAAACAACTGGGATCTGAACTACGGTGAAATCGCGAAGATCTTCCGCGCCGGTTGTATTATCCGCGCCCAGTTCCTGCAGAAAATTACCGATGCATACGCGCAGACTCCAGCTATTGCTAACCTGCTGCTGGCGCCTTACTTCAAGCAGATCGCTGACGAGTACCAGCAGGCGCTGCGTGATGTCGTGGCTTACGCTGTACAGAACGGCATTCCGGTTCCGACTTTCGGCGCTGCAGTGGCCTACTATGACAGCTACCGTGCTGCGGTACTGCCAGCCAACCTGATTCAGGCACAGCGTGACTATTTCGGTGCGCACACCTACAAGCGTACTGATAAAGATGGCGTATTCCACACGGAATGGCTGGATTAATTTTCCGCTGTAACGACCTGGCGTTTTAAATCGAAGACCATCCGCAAGGATGGTCTTTTTTTTCAGGTTCGCTATACCCTGTTAATGCACATTCCTGAATGAAACCGAATTTCGTATCGCTGAGCCGGTCTGGCTTCACTGCGTTCAGCGTATTTTATTACTAAGGCTTGCTGATGCGTCGCAATAATATATTTGAGTTTTATGTGATTCAGGGTGTTTATATTTGATGGGTTTATATTTTCGCGCAGGAATGCGAAGCCCTCGCCGGATAACAATATTTTAAGCCCGCCTCTTTCGCGCCTGTTTTTACAGTGCAACGTTTTTTTATGATATTTCGTGAATTTACTCTGCCGCCACAACACACCTGGCCTTTATGCGCACTGAATGAAAACAATTTATTGCATATTGCGGAGATTTTTATTCGGTAAATTCTTATAATATCGCTGTTTTCTTGACACTTACTACCAGCGGGGGTAGAACCCTCGATAGTAACATTGATCTGGCAACGAGAGTTCGTTCGCCCTAAACCTAAACCACATAAGTTGCTTATCTAATGAAAATAACCATCTCCGGAACCGGTTACGTTGGCTTATCAAACGGTATTCTGATTGCGCAGAACCACGAGGTTGTGGCGCTGGATATTGTTCAGGCCAAAGTTGACATGCTTAATCAGAAGATCTCCCCGATAGTGGACAAGGAAATCCAGGAGTATTTACAGAATAAGCCGCTCAACTTTCGAGCAACCACTGACAAGCATGACGCCTATCGTGATGCGGATTATGTCATCATCGCCACGCCAACGGACTACGATCCCAAAAACAACTACTTCAACACCTCCAGCGTAGAATCCGTTATCCGCGATGTTCACCACATCAACCCGAACGCCGTAATGATCATTAAATCCACCATCCCGGTGGGTTTCACCCAGTCTGTCAAAGAAGAGCTGGGCATCGACAATGTCATCTTCTCGCCAGAATTTCTGCGTGAAGGTAAGGCTCTGTACGATAACCTCCACCCGTCGCGTATCGTCATCGGGGAGCGCTCCGAACGTGCTGAGCGCTTTGCTGCTCTGCTGCAGGAAGGTGCTATCAAGAAAGATATCGATGTGCTGTTCACCGGCTCTACCGAAGCTGAAGCAATCAAACTCTTCGCCAACACCTATCTTGCGATGCGCGTCGCGTACTTTAATGAACTCGACAGCTATGCAGAGACGCTGGGGCTGGACACGCGCCAGATTATTGAAGGGGTATGTCTGGATCCGCGTATTGGCAACCATTACAACAACCCTTCATTCGGCTACGGCGGTTACTGTCTTCCGAAGGATACGAAGCAGCTGCTGGCGAACTATCAGTCGGTGCCGAACAACCTTATCTCCGCGATTGTGGATGCCAACCGTACGCGTAAAGACTTTATCGCCGACTCCATCCTGGCAAAACGTCCGAAAGTGGTGGGGGTCTATCGACTCATTATGAAGAGCGGCTCGGATAACTTCCGCGCCTCCTCCATTCAGGGGATCATGAAACGCATTAAGGCCAAAGGCGTACAGGTTATCGTCTATGAGCCAGTGATGCAGGAAGAGGAGTTCTTCCATTCCCGTGTGGTACGTGATCTGGAAGCCTTCAAACAGGAAGCGGACGTCATTATCTCAAACCGTATGGCGCCAGAGCTTTCTGACGTGGCGGAGAAAGTCTATACCCGCGATCTTTTCGGCAACGACTAAGCCATAAACCGCTCCAAAGAAAACGGCCCGTCAGGGCCGTTTTTTTATACCTGATAAAAAGCGCGATACCAGTCAACAAAGTTTTTCACGCCCTGTTTCACCGAGGTCTGAGGTTTGAAACCAATCACGCTGTACAGCGCTTTGGTGTCCGCGCTGGTTTCCAGCACATCGCCAGGCTGGATAGGCAGCATATTTTTCTGAGCTTCGATGCCGACCGCCTCTTCCAGTGCGGTAATGTAATCCATCAGTTCAACCGGGGAGCTATTGCCGATGTTGTAAACACGGTATGGCGCGGAACTGGTCGCCGGGGTACCTTCCTCAACGCTCCATTGAGGGTCCGCCTGCGGGATAACATCCTGTAAACGGATAATGGCTTCGGCAATGTCATCAATGTAGGTGAAGTCACGCTTCATTTTGCCGTAGTTATAGACGTCAATACTTTTGCCTTCGAGCATCGCTTTGGTGAATTTGAACAGCGCCATGTCCGGGCGGCCCCACGGACCATAAACGGTGAAGAAGCGCAGACCGGTAGTCGGCAAACCGTACAGATGGGAGTAGGTGTGAGACATCAGTTCGTTGGCTTTTTTGGTCGCGGCGTAGAGTGATACCGGGTGGTCAACGGTGTCGTCCGTCGAGAATGGCATCTTACGGTTCAGACCATAGACCGAGCTGGAGGAGGCATACAGCAGGTGACCTACTCGATTATGACGGCAACCTTCCAGTACGTTCAGATGACCGATAAGGTTGGCATCAGCATAGGCATGCGGGTTCTCCAGTGAATAACGCACCCCAGCCTGTGCGGCTAAATGGATGACGCGATCAAATTTCCCGTCGGCAAACAGCCGGGCCATGCCTTCACGATCCGCCAGATCAAGTTTCTTAAAGCTGAAGTGTGCTGACGTCAGGCGATCCAGTCGTGCCTGTTTGAGGCTGACATCATAGTAATCATTAAGGTTATCTATCCCTGTGACCTGATGGCCAGCCTGCAAAAGACGCTCGCTGACATGAAAACCAATAAAGCCCGCCGCGCCGGTGACCAGAAATTTCATCTTCAACCTCAATATTTGGTGGTACTAAACATGCAGCGTTTTATGGCAAACGCTGAACCAGTCGGACGATCATACCTGCTACCGGGAAGAAAGATAACTGTTTATTAGCGAAGGGAAGAGGGGAGCGCGAGGCTCCCCGCAGGGTTATTTGTGACGGTTACGCAGGTTTTCAATCACCGCCGTCAGGTCAAGATCCTGATCCTGCAACAGGACCAGCAGGTGATAGACCAGGTCGGAGGCTTCATTGGTCAGTTCAGCACGGTCATTCACCGTGGCGGCAAGCGCGGTTTCCACGCCTTCTTCACCCACCTTTTGCGCAATACGCTTGGTCCCACTGGCGTACAGTTTTGCGGTGTAAGAGCTGGCCGGGTCGGCAGTTTTACGCTCAGCCAGCAGCTTTTCAAGCTGGTAGAGAAACAACCACTGATGGCGGGTATCGCCAAAGCAGCTTGAGCTGCCGGTGTGGCAGGTAGGGCCAACAGGGTTTGCGAGGACCAGCAGCGTGTCGTTATCGCAATCCGGGGCAATGCTCACCAGATTCAGGAAATGGCCTGAGCTTTCGCCCTTGGTCCACAGGCGGCCTTTCGACCGCGAGAAGAAGGTGACTTTGCCGGTTTCCTGGGTTTTTGCCAGCGCGGCTTTATCCATATAACCCAGCATCAGTACTTCGCCAGACACCGCGTGCTGCACGATGGCAGGCATCAGCCCGTCGGTTTTTTCCCAGTCCAGTTGGCTGAGTTGAAGCTCCGTTAACATACCCTTATCTCCACACCCTGACTTGCCAGGTAAAGTTTTAATTCAGCAATATTAATGATTTGTTTATGGAACACGGACGCTGCCAGCGCACCGTCCACGTCCGCATCGCGAAAGGCTTCGAGGAAATGCTCCATCGTGCCCGCGCCGCCGGAGGCAATCAGAGGCACATGGCAGACCTCGCGCACTTTCTTCAGTTGCTCCAGATCGTAGCCGTTGCGCACGCCATCCTGGTTCATCATATTCAAGACGATTTCACCTGCGCCGCGCTTTTGCACTTCCTGTACCCAGTCCAGCGTTTCCCACTGGGTCACCCGGGTGCGGCTTTCGTCGCCGGTATACTGATTGACGTGATATTTACCGGTCGCCTCATCAAACCAGGTATCAATGCCGACCACGATACACTGTACGCCGAAGCGATCTGCCAGACGGGTAATTAACTCCGGGTCGGCCAGCGCCGGGGAGTTAATAGAGATCTTGTCCGCGCCGAAAGAGAGAATTTTTGCCGCCTCTTCAACAGACTTAATGCCGCCCGCTACGCAGAAGGGAATGTCGATCACTTCTGCTACGCGCGACACCCAGCTTTTATCAACCACACGGCCATCGCTGGAGGCGGTGATATCATAAAAAACCAGTTCGTCGGCACCTTCCTCTGCATAGCGTTTGGCCAGCGGAACGATATCACCAATAATTTCGTGGTTGCGGAACTGCACGCCTTTTACCACCTGACCATCGCGTACATCAAGACAAGGAATTATCCGTTTTGCCAGCATTGGATAGCCTCCGTTACGGTGAATTTACCTTCCAGCAGGGCGCGACCGACGATCACCCCCTGAACACCCGTATTGCGCAGAGCGGCAACATCGTTGATGTCGCCAATCCCGCCGGAGGACTGGAAAGCGACCTGTGGATAGCGCGCGCAGACCTCTTCATATAAAGAGACGTTTGACCCGGCGAGCGTACCGTCGCGGGAGATATCAGTGCACAGCACGTGCCTGAGGCCAACCGGCAGATAGGTCTCCACCAGCGCTTCCAGCGAGACGCCGGAATCTTCCTGCCAGCCGCTGACCGCAACCTGTTTCTTGCCCTCTGCATCAATGCGTACGTCAAGCGCCAGTACCAGCGCCTCGGCACCAAAACGTTCAAACCAGCCTTTTACCACCTCCGGCGATTTCACCGCCGTTGAGCCGACCACAACGCGTGCCACGCCCGCTTCAAGCAGGGCTGCAACATCTTCTTCAGTACGCACGCCGCCGCCAACCTGTACTGGGACAGTAACGCCGGCGACAAGGGTTTTAATCAGTGGGATCTGGCGACGCGTCGGATCTTTTGCGCCGGTTAAATCCACCAGGTGCAGCACGGCTGCGCCCTGCGCGGCATAATCCTGTAAGCGGGGGAGGGGATCGGTGCCGTAATCACGCTGCTGACCATAATCCCCCTGGTGCAGACGCACCACGGTGCCGTCAATTAAATCTAATGCAGGAATAATCATTACATCTCCAGGAAGTTTTTCAGCAGCTGTGCGCCTGCACGGCCTGAGCGTTCCGGGTGGAATTGCACGCCGTAGAAGTTGTCTTTTTGCACGGCGGCAGTAAAGGGGGCACCGTAATGGCACTGCGCGATGGTGTAAGGGTTGACCGGCATGGCATAGCTGTGCACGAAGTAGAAATATTCACCGTCTTCAATGCCCTGAAAAAGACGATTACCGGCTTTCGGGTAGACGCGATTCCAGCCCATGTGCGGCAGCGGCAAGCCAACGTCGACCATCTTCGGCACCTCTTCTTCAATGATGCCCAGCAGGTCGACGCCTGTATTCTCTTCGCTAAAACGGCCAAGCAACTGCATACCCAGACAGATGCCCAGTACCGGCTGGGTGCAGGCTTTTATCAGGTCGATAAGATCGCGCTCACGTAGCTGATCCATCGCTGCCTGTGCCGTGCCAACACCAGGCAGGAACAGCTTATCTGCACGCAGTACCACGTCGGGATCGCGACTCACCAGCGGTTCATAACCGTGGCGGGAGACGGCGGATTTAACCGAGTTGAGGTTGGCGCAACCGGTGTCCAGAATCACCACATTCATCACAGCACTCCTTTTGAAGAAGGCAGGGTATCGCCCTCAACGCGGATCGCCTGGCGTAGGGTGCGGCCAAAGGCTTTAAAGAGACTCTCAACGCGGTGGTGATCGTTTTTGCCTTTGGTTTTCAGGTGCAGCGTGGCACCCATCGTATAGGAGAGCGAGCTGAAGAAATGTTCCACCATCTCGGTACTCAAATCGCCGACGCGCTGGTAGGCAAATTCGGCTTTATACTCCAGGTGCGGGCGGCCAGAGATGTCGAGCGCACAACGCGCCAGGCACTCATCCATTGGCAGGACGAAGCCAAAACGGTTGATACCGCGCTTGTCACCCAGCGCTTTCCTCAGCGCTTCACCCAGTGCCAGGCCCGTGTCTTCCACGGTGTGGTGATCGTCAATGTAGAGATCGCCATTCACCGTGATGGCCATGCGAAAACCGCCGTGGGTAGCAATCTGATCCAGCATGTGATCAAAGAAACCGACGCCGGTTTTGATCTTGCTGCCGCCTTCTCTGTCCAGCCACACCTGCACGTCAATCTGCGTCTCTTTCGTGTTGCGCAGAACCTGTGCGTAGCGGTCGCGCCGGGTCAACTGGTCAACAATCATTGTCCAGTTCAGCGTCTCGCGATTATAACGCAGGCCGGTGATGCCCATATTTTCGGCCAGTTCAAGGTCGGTCTGACGGTCACCGATGACGTAGCTGTTCGCTTTGTCCAGCGCCTGCTCAACCAGCCAGCGCTCAACCAGCTGCACTTTCGGCTTGCGACAGTCGCAGTTGTCCGCCGGCAGATGCGGGCAAATCAGCACCTCTTCGAAGGTCACACCCTGCGAAGTAAAAATCTGCATCATCAGATTGTGCGGGCCGTCGAACTCCGCCTGCGGGAAGCTTGCGGTGCCCAGCCCGTCCTGATTGGTTATCATCACCAGCTTAAAGCCCGCTTTTTGCAGTTTCAGCAGCGCGGTAATGGCTTCTGGCTCAAAGGCCAGTTTGTCAAAACGGTCAACCTGATAGTCACTCGGTGGTTCAGAGATCAGGGTGCCATCACGGTCAATAAAAAGGTACTTCTGGCTCATACAGACTCCGCACGTAAAGCGTCAATGACGCGCTGGCTCTCTTCGCGGGTGCCGATAGTAATGCGCAGGCAGCCACTTAAGGTGGGTTGTTTATTTTGGTCACGCAGGATAATGCCCTGATCCCACAGTGATTTAAAGACGGCGCTGGAGGCAACAAAGCGCACCAGAATATAGTTAGTGTCGGAGCTGAATACCGTCTCTACGCAAGGAATGTCGCGCAGGGCGTTGGCCAGGAATTCACGTTCTTCAACGATTTGTGCAACCCGCTGGCGCATGGCCACCAGCCCTTCAGGACTCAACGCCTGGGCGGCAATGTCAGCGACCGGTGTAGAAAGCGGATAGGGGGCAATCACTTTCATCAGCATGGCAATCACCTCGGCATTCGCCAGGGTGAAGCCACAGCGCAGACCGGCCAGCGCAAAGGCTTTTGAGAGCGTACGCAGAATCACCAGGTGCGGATATTCGCTCAACCAGCCGGTGAGTGTCGCCTGTGGGCAAAATTCAATATAGGCTTCGTCAGCCACCACCAGTGCTTTACCGCGGGTCATCTCAAGAACATCACGAATATCCTGCGGGTTAATGATCTGCCCGGTCGGGTTGTTCGGGCTGCAGATGTAAACCAGTTTAACGTTATCCAACTGGCTGGAGATGCTCTCCAGATCCAGTTGCCAGTCGTCCTTCGTCAGCGCAGTGCGATACTCCACCCCAAAGGTTTCTGCGCTGACGCTGTACATCCCGTACGTTGGTGGACAGAACAAGATGGCATCTTTGCCTGGTTCACAAAAGGCGCGAATCAGCAGTTCGATACCTTCATCCGCCCCGCGACAGACCAGCACCTGATCGCTGTTGAGCCCGGCATAGCGGGCATAATGTTCAATCACCGCTTTCGGCTGGCCTTCCGGATAGCGATTCAGGGTCTGTTGCGATAAATCAAAGTTCACCGCCGTCGGGAATTCATTGGCGTTCAGCCAGACATCACCCTTACCACCCAGACGGCGCGCTGACTGGTACGGGGTCAGGGCACGAACGTTGGCGCGAGCCAGTTCCTCAATACTCATGCTTGCTCCTTAAGGGCGTTAACGCGCAGGGTGACGGCGTTTTTGTGGGCGGTCAGCAGTTCAGCCGCTGCCAGCGTTTCAATGGTCGGGGCGAGTGCGGCAAAGCCTTCACGCGAGAGCTCCTGTACGGTCATGCGCTTCTGGAAGTCCGCCAGCCCAAGGCTGGAGCAGGTTGCCGTATAACCGTAGGTCGGTAGCACATGGTTGGTGCCGGAGGCATAATCACCCGCCGATTCCGGTGACCAGTCGCCCAAAAAGACGGAGCCAGCGCTGGTGATATCATCGACCAGGTCGCGTGCATTGCGGGTCTGAATAATCAAATGCTCCGGGCCGTACTGGTTGGAAATCTGCACGCACTGCGCCAGGTCTTTGGTAATAATCAGGCGGCTCGCGGAGAGCGCCTTGCGTGCCGTTTCCGCACGCGGCAGGTCGGCTAACTGGCGTTCAACGGCGTCGGCTACCGCACGTGCCATGCTGGCATCCGGCGTGAGCAAAATCACCTGTGAATCGGGGCCGTGTTCGGCCTGAGAAAGCAGGTCAGAGGCGACGAAATCAGGCGTCGCACCGCTGTCAGCAATCACCAGCACTTCAGACGGGCCGGCAGGCATATCAATGGCGGCACCGTCCAGACGCTGACTTACCTGACGTTTGGCTTCGGTCACGAATGCGTTGCCAGGACCAAAGATTTTGTCCACTTTCGGAACGGATTCGGTGCCAAAGGCCAGGGCCGCAATCGCTTGCGCACCGCCGACTTTAAACACCTCCTGTACCCCGCAAAGTTGCGCGGCATACAAAATCTCATCGGCAATCGGTGGCGGGGAGCACAGCACGACGTTTTTACAACCCGCGATGCGCGCAGGGGTTGCCAGCATCAGCACGGTTGAAAAGAGCGGGGCGGAGCCGCCGGGAATGTAGAGACCCACCGAGGCGACAGGGCGGGTCACCTGCTGGCAACGCACGCCGGGTAGGGTTTCGACATCCACGGTCTGTAATTGCTGGGCCACGTGGAAGGTGTCGATATTCTTCACCGCCACGGCCATCGCCTGTTTAATATCATCGCTTAAGCGCGCGCTGGCGTCGGCGATTTCCTGGGCGGTGACTTTCAGGTCAGTGACATCCGTTTTATCAAATTTTGCACTGTATTCGCGCAGGGCGCTGTCGCCACGGGCAGTGACGTTTTCGAGTATTTCCGCCACCGTGCGGGTTATGCTTTCGGAGGCCGACATTGCCGGGCGCATAAGTAGCGCGCGCTGCTGTTCGGGGCTGCAGCCGTTCCAGTCGATGAGGGTGTTAAAGCTCATAAGTGTTTTCCTTTATTGTAAGCGCCTGAGGCCCACTCACGTTAAACCCGTTGGCCCGGCGCATTTTCACCGGGCGTAAAGGCAGGGTTATTCCATCATCTTCTCAATCGGCAGAACCAGAATGGAGCTGGCACCCAGTGCTTTGAGTTTTTCCATAGTTTCCCAGAACAGGGTCTCGCTGCTCACCATGTGCATGGCGACGCGCTGCTGGTCACCTGCCAGCGGCAGAATAGTCGGGCGTTCAGCGCCCGGTAGCAGAGCAATCACTTCGTCCAGGCGCTCGGTAGGCGCATGCATCATGATGTACTTCGATTCACGGGCCTGAATCACACCCTGAATACGGGTAAGCAGTTTGTTGATGAGCTGCTGTTTGGCATCGTCCATTTCACCGTCACGTTGGATCAGGCAGGCCTTGGAGCGGTAAATGACTTCCACCTCCCGCAGACCATTGGCTTCAAGGGTAGCCCCTGTCGAGACGAGGTCGCAGATAGCGTCCGCCAGTCCAGCGCGCGGCGCGACTTCAACAGAACCGTTTAACAGACAGGATTTAAAGGAGACGCCTTTCTGATCCAGATAGCGTTTGAGCAGGTGCGGATAGGAGGTGGCAATACGTTTGCCATCAAGCCCCGCCGGGCCGTCCCAGACTTCATCTACGTTGGTCGCCAGTGACAGGCGGCAGCCACCAAAGTCGAGACGACGAAGGGTGAAATAACGAGGATCTTCTCCCTGAGCGCGGCGGGTCAGCAGCTCTTCTTCCAGCACGTTCTCGCCGATAATACCCAGATCAACCACGCCATCCATGACCAGCCCTGGAATGTCGTCGTCACGCACGCGCAGAATATCAATCGGCATATTTTCGGCCAGAGCAATCAGACGCTGGGTGTGCAGGTTGATTTTAATGCCACAGCGGGCGAGTAATTCGCGGGACTCTTCGCTAAGTCGGCCAGATTTCTGAATAGCTATGCGTAAACGGCTGTTGTCTAACATTCTGTTGTCCTCGTTATCCTGCTAAATTTGGTTCAAAAAAAAGCCCCCGGAAGATGATCTTCCGGGGGCTTTTTTCTGCGTTCATGCACCACTGGAAGATTTTATCGTCTCCCAGCACACATCGCCTGAAAGACTAGTCAGGATGATGATGATGGTGGTGAAGTTTAATCTGAACGCTTGTCATAAAAATCTCGTTGAATGCTTATTCACATTGATGTCGTTTAACCTAAACCACTTTTGCCTACGAAGGCAAGGGCTTTTTTACATCATTAAATGATTTCATATTCAGGGTATGAATTGTCAGTTCTGCCCCGCTGGCGTAGCCTTACAAGGGAATCAGCAAAACGTCGGGAGAGACAGATGAAAAAGGTCGCAATTGTCGGTTTAGGGTGGCTGGGTATGCCATTAGCGCTGTCGCTTACCGCGCGAGGCTGGCAGGTGGTCGGCAGCAAAACGACCCAGGACGGGGTGGAGGCGGCCAGAATGAGCGGCGTCGAAAGCTACGTGCTGAAACTTGAGCCTGAACTGGTCTGCGACGCCGACGATCTGGAGGCGTTAATGCAGGCAGATGCGCTGGTTATCACGCTACCGGCACGGCGCAGCGGTCCGGGTGAAGAGTTCTATTTGCAGGCGATACAGGAAATTGTCGACAGCGCGCTGGCCTGGCGTGTTCCGCGGATACTCTTTACCAGCTCGACTTCGGTCTACGGTGATGTCAGCGGTAGTGTTAAAGAAACGATGCCACGCAACCCGGTTACCGCGAGCGGGCGGGTGCTAAAAGAGCTGGAAGACTGGTTGCATAATCTGCCGGGAACCTCCGTCGATATTTTACGGCTCGCCGGGCTGGTGGGGCCAGGGCGCCATCCCGGACGCTTCTTTGCAGGCAAAACGGCACCGGATGGGCAGCACGGCGTGAATCTGGTGCATCTGGACGATGTTATCTCTGCAATTACATTGCTGCTTCAGTCCCCAAAAGGCGGACATATATATAATCTCTGCGCGCCGCAGCACCCGGCCCGTTCGGTTTTTTATCCGCTGATGGCCCGCCAGCTTGGTCTGGCTGAACCTCTCTTTCTTGACGCTCCCGGCCAGGGAAAAGGCAAACTTGTCGACGGCAACCGAATCTGCCATGAACTGGGTTTTGAATACCAGTACCCCGACCCGATGACCATGCCAATGAACTAACCGGGTTAACCAAACCGCAGGGGGCTAACCGTCCCCCTGCGGGGGCGCGTTTATTTGTTGCAAAAAATGCTTTTTTTTTATCCGAATCCTGCCTGAGGTGTTAAAAATCAACCGATTGACAGAAATTATTGGTTGAGCCGCGTCTCACAGGGTTGTCATTGCGCCTCAGTTTGGTGCAAAATATGCCCCGCAAAAAAGGAATAGCCGACGTAAACACGTCGGTTATTTTTTTGCATTCTTGAAACATCATTCAATACCAAGAGGCCGGGCTTCGTACCGGATAGATATTTACTTAAAAACCGACAGTTGTTGTCGCTGAGGAAACAGAAAAAAATGGGGCAATTTTTTGTATTTGCAATGGTTTCCGCCATTCAGGAGGATAATCATGTCGCATAACGTTACTCCAAAAACCTCTCGCGTGGAATTGCGTAAATCGCTTACGTTGATTCCGGTTGTCATGATGGGTCTTGCCTATATGCAGCCGATGACGCTGTTCGATACATTCGGCATTGTCTCTGGTTTGACTGATGGTCACGTTGCAACGGCCTATGCCTTTGCTCTGGTTGCCATCCTCTTTACTGCGCTGAGCTACGGTAAGCTGGTCCGCCGCTTCCCGTCCGCTGGCTCTGCCTATACCTATGCCCAGAAATCCATTAGCCCGGCTGTTGGCTTTATGGTGGGCTGGTCGTCGCTGCTGGACTACCTGTTCATGCCGATGATCAACATTCTGTTGGCAAAAATTTACTTTGAAGCGCTGGTTCCGAGCGTACCGTCGTGGCTGTTTGTGGTTGCGCTGGTGGCCTTTATGACCATCTCCAATCTGCGCAGCATTAAGTCCGTTGCGAACTTCAACACCCTGATTGTTATTCTGCAGATGGGTATCGTTGCCATTATCGTTGGCCTGATCGTCTACGGTGTGGCGCACGGCGAAGGCGCAGGGACCCTGACCAGTTCACGTCCGTTCTGGTCTGAAGGTGCGCATGTGGTGCCGATGATTACCGGTGCGACCATTCTGTGCTTCTCGTTCCTGGGCTTCGATGGTATCTCTTCACTGTCTGAAGAGACCAAAGACGCAGAGCGTGTGATTCCGAAAGCCATCTTCCTGACCGCGCTGATCGGGGGTCTGGTGTTTATCGTGGCGTCGTACTTCCTGCAGCTGTACTTCCCGGATATCTCTCGCTTTAAAGATCCGGATGCGTCACAGCCGGAAATCATGCTCTACGTGGCGGGTAAAACCTTCCAGTTCGGTGTGCTGGTCTTCTCTACCATCACCGTTCTCGCTTCCGGCATGGCTGCTCATGCAGGTGTCTCCCGTCTGATGTACGTGATGGGCCGTGACGGTGTTTTCCCGACCCGTTTCTTTGGCTACGTTCATCCGAAATGGCGTACGCCGGCGTGGAACGTACTGCTGGTAGGTGCCATTGCGCTGCTGGCGATTAACTTTGACCTGGTCACGGCAACGGCTCTGATTAACTTCGGTGCGCTGGTCGCCTTCACCTTTGTAAACCTGTCGGTGATCTCTCAGTTCTGGATCCGCGAGAAGCGTAACAAAACGCTGAAAGACCACTTCCAGTATCTGGTACTGCCGATGTGTGGTGCGCTTACTGTTGGCGCGTTGTGGGTGAACCTGGAGCAGAGCTCAATGATTCTGGGTCTTATCTGGGGTGCGATTGGTCTGTTGTATCTGGCCTGCGTGACCAGAAGCTTCCGCAACCCGGTGCCGCAGTACGAAGACATTCCGCAGTAATAACGGCGTCATTAAAAACCGGAGGCTCTGACCTCCGGTTTTTTTTACCCTACACTATCTCCTGAGCGTACTGCCACAGGGCATTCAGCAGGGCCACCTTCTCTTTATCATCCGCATATTGTGCAAACAGCATCTGTAATTCGTCAGCATAGGCCTGCAAAAACGCGGGCGTAAACACCTCGCGACGGTGTTCCATCCAGCGCTGCTGCTCAACTTCATCCAGCGTGCCGGGGAAATTACGCGCCCGGTAGTTGAAGAGTAATCTCTCGATGCGTTTATCGGCAAAGGTGATGTCCAGGGCAGGCAGGTTACGCGGATCAGTCTCCAGTACGATGCGCATCGCTGCGCGATCCGCGTCGCTGAAGAAACCATTATAGAGCTGTGTATCGATGTTATCCGAAGGCACAAAGGGTTCCGCTTCTGCAAAAATTGCGACCACTTTTTCCCGCACCAGCGGGTTTTCGCGCAGGATTTTCAGATTATCAAGACAGCGTTTGCGGTCAACGCCCAGCCGTTCAGCATCTTCAGGACGTAGCGTTTTAGCCTGCGCCAGCACCGGGCATTTATTGAGGTGCACCAGTTTCACCGGGATGGGGGATTTCCCCTCAAGCGCGGCTTTTGCCGTATAGAGCCGTTCACGAAGCGCATCGGCATTCAATTCCAGCAGAGGCGTCATGTCGCCTGCCAGATCAACCATGATCACTGCATTGCGGTTTTCCGGGTGCCAGGCCAGAGGTGCGACCCAACTGGTGTTGCTGCGATCGGCTCCGAACATGCCTGAAACATGCACTAACGGAGCCATTTGCGGCACGTCAATCAGGGTGGCCAGCTTTTGCTTGCTTCGGTGGCTAAGCAGGTATTCAAACAGACGCGGCTGATGTGTTTTCACCAGCTTTGCCATCGCAATGGTGGCGTATACATCAGCCATCGCATCATGGGCGTTGCTGTGCTCAATCCCGTTCGCCCGGGTGAGATGTTCAAGCCGGAAACTGGGTAAGCCGTCGTCATTCTCCGGCCAGTTAATACCTTCCGGGCGCAGCGCATAGCAGGCGCGCATGACATCAAGCAGATCCCAACGTGAATTATTATTCTGCCAGCTCCAGGCATAGGGATCGTAGAAATTGCGGTAGAAAATGTTACGTGTCACTTCGTCATCAAAGCGAACGTTGTTGTAGCCCAGTACGCAGGTGTTCGGGACGGTAAACAGATCGTGAATACGCCTGGCAAACCCGGCTTCATTCACCCCCTTCGCTTTCGCCTGCTGCGGAGTGATGCCGGTGATAAGTACGGCACCAGGTTGTGGCAGGTAATCATCGGCAGGTTTGCAGAAGAAAACTTCAGGTTCCCCGATGATGTTGAAATCAGCATCGGTGCGAATGGCAGCAAACTGCGCGGGCCTGTCCAGCGCCGGATGGGTACCAAAGGTTTCGTAGTCATGGAAGAGAAATGTCGGCGCTGCGTTGGAATCTGACACTGAGCTTATCCTGTTCATTAATAACCCCTGCATGGTAAACCATCAGGCCATTTCTGCCGAAGAAAAACCCCGCTATGCCCGTTTTTTTGCCTCCATCAGGCCGGTAAAAGCTGATCTCCGTCACATTTTTTTGCAATTTGTCCGAGTATCTACACACTAAGTTGCGTAAAAAGGACGGCGAATTTGACGTAAATGAGGATATTCCATTGAAATGCCGTTTGTTTTTTGCCTTCACTCTTCTGTCAGCCGCCGTCCATCATGCCTGTGCTGATGAGATGCCTCAGGCACCGAAGCCTCCGGTCATTCAGGCCGGTGCCTGGGTATTGATGGATTTTACCACCGGACAGATTTTAACCGCAGGCAATGAACACCAGCAGCGTAACCCGGCCAGCCTCACTAAACTGATGACCGGCTATGTGGTCGACCGTGCGATTGATAGCCATCGCATCAGTGCTGACGATGTGGTCACGGTAGGGAAAGACGCGTGGGCACGAGGAAATCCGGTGTTTGAAGGGTCATCGCTCATGTTTATTAAGCCCGGCGATCGGATCACGGTGCGCGACCTGAGCCGGGGCCTGATTGTCGACTCAGGCAACGATGCCTGTGTTGCCCTGGCTGACCATGTCGCCGGTGGGCAACCGCAATTTGTCGCCATGATGAACGACTATGTGCACAAACTTGGCCTTAAAGACACTCACTTTGAAACCGTGCATGGGCTGGATGCGCCGGGCCAACACAGCTCGGCCTATGACCTTGCCGTATTGTCACGTGCCATCATTCATGGCGAGCCCGCTTTTTATCATATGTACAGTGAAAAGAGCCTGACCTGGAACGGTATCACCCAGCAGAACCGTAATGGTCTTTTATGGGACAAGTCCCTGAATGTGGATGGCCTGAAAACCGGCCATACCTCTGGCGCAGGCTTCAATCTTATCGCCTCAAGTGTGGACGGGCAGCGTCGTTTGATTGCGGTCATCATGGGGGCGGAAAGCCCGAAAGGGCGTGAAGAGCAGGCGCGTAAATTGTTGCACTGGGGGCAGGATAATTTTGACACCGTACAAATTCTGCACAAGGGCAAAAAGGTGGGCAGTGAACGTATCTGGTACGGCGATAAAGAAAAGGTGAACGTCGGCACCGAGGATGATTTCTGGCTAGCGCTGCCAAAAGCCGAATTGCCCAATATTAAAGCGCGCTACATCATGGACAACAAGAGTCTGGAAGCGCCGATGGCGGCACACCAGCGGGTAGGAGAGATCCAGCTTTACGATCGCGACCAGGTGATAGCGCACTGGCCGCTGGTAGCCCTGGACAACGTGGGCAAGGGTGGACTGTTTTCCCGTCTGAGCGATTACTTCCACCATCCAGAATGAGGCTGACATGGCAAAGTGGCGAGTGCACGAGTCTGCTCCCATAATTGACCCGTGCAGGATGGCGGACGAGCATCCGTTATTTACACTGTATAAAACATCGGTGTCAGTGAGGAGAGTCGCATGGAATACCACGTTAAGCAGGTTGATACGCGCACTATCGCCGGGTTCCATCTGGTGGGGCCGTGGGATGTCACGGTGAAACAGGGCTTCGCGCAGTTGAACATGTGGGTAAAGAATAAGCACATTCAGCCCATCGACTGGATTTGC
This sequence comes from Yokenella regensburgei, assembly GCF_051486985.1. Lineage (GTDB taxonomy): Bacteria > Pseudomonadota > Gammaproteobacteria > Enterobacterales > Enterobacteriaceae > CBFFRJ01. The sequence continues at coordinate 62,929 of NZ_JAHVDV010000006.1, read as the reverse complement.
GCTTACTACGATAACCCCGATGAGGTTCCGGCGGACAAGTTACGTTGTGATGTGGTGGTGTCTGTGCCCGAGGACTTTGTTATTCCGGAAAACAGCGAAGGGGTAATGAAAACGGAGTTACCGGGTGGGGACTACGCCGTGGCTCGCGCGAAGGTCTATAACAATGAGTTTGAAAAATCCTGGGATCTTTTCTTCGACGAGCTGTTGGTGGATGAGCACTACCAGATTGCGCTGCGCCCGTGCTTTGAGCTTTACCTCAATGGTGACCAGGAGGATGGCTACTGGGAAATCGACATGTACATTCCGGTTGAGCCCAAGTCCTGACAGTTAGCCTTGCCTGTACCGGGTAACTGAAGCGCAGAATGCGGTCAGTTACCCTTTTTTTGTCCTGAACAGTGATCTGTACCGCAGAAAAGTCGTTACAATCGCGCTTTCGTTTTTGGCTGGAGAACGGGTGTGCGTCCCGACAAGTCACTCAGTCCTTTTGAAATCAGGCTTTATCGTCACTACCGCGTTGTGCATGGGGTGCGTATTGCGCTGGCCTTCGTTCTGACATTTTTACTGGTGCGTCTGCTGAACATCCCTGAAGGGACCTGGCCTTTGATTACGCTTGTTGTCGTGATGGGGCCCATCTCCTTTTGGGGGAATGTGGTTCCCCGGGCCTTTGACCGTATTGGCGGCACTATCTGCGGCTCTGCTCTGGGCCTGGTTGCCCTGCGGCTTGAACTCCTCTCAATGCCAGTCATGCTGCTCTGGTGCGCGGCCGCTATGTTCCTTTGCGGCTGGCTGGCACTGGGGAAGAAACCCTATCAGGCATTGCTTATTGGTATTACGCTGGCAGTGGTCGTGGGTGCGCCTGCAGGCGACATGGAAACGGCACTCTGGCGAAGCGGTGATGTCATTTTTGGCTCTCTTCTGGCCATGTTATTTACCGGCATCTGGCCTCAACGGGCATTTCTGCACTGGCGAATTCAGATGGCGGGTTATGTCACGGCCTTTAACCGGGTCTACCAGGCGGGGTTCTCAGTGAATCTGGTTGAACGTCCCCGCCTGGAAAAACATCTGCAAAAAATCCTTAATGATGTCGTCAGAATGCGCGGACTGATCACCCCTGCGAGCAAAGAGACTCACATCCAGAAAGCTATTTTTGAAGCCATTCAGACGGTCAGCCGCAATCTGGTTTGCATGCTCGAGTTACAGATTAACGCCCACTGGGCATCGCGCTCCAGCCATTTTGTGATGCTCAATGCCCACACGCTTCGTGAAACGCAGCAGATGACTCAACAGACGCTGTTGACCATTGCGCATGCATTATACGAAGGGAATCCGCAGCCGATTATAGCTAATACCGAAAAACTCACTGAGATAGTTACCGAGCTGCGCGAGCTTCTGCGCGATCATCAGGGTGATGCGCTGGCGGAAAACTCCATTCACGGGTATGTGTGGCTGAGTATGGAACTGGCCCGCCAGCTGGAATTACTGTCGCACCTCATTTGCCGGGCGCTGCGCAAATAAGCCTCATCTGATGCTGAAAAGCAGGGAGGTTGTTTCGATTCAGCCTGATTTGAGGTTATGATAGGTAAAAGGATAAAACCATTGTCATCAGCAACGGCAAAAAGTAAGGTCTACCCTTCAGCGGTTGCTTTAACGAATCCGAATCTCACATTATCAGGGGTGTCAAAATGGAAACAACCAAGCCTTCATTCCAGGACGTTCTGGAGTTTGTTCGTCTGTTCCGTCGTAAGAATAAACTGCAGCGTGAAATCCAGGACGTCGAGAAAAAGATCCGTGACAACCAGAAGCGTGTTCTGCTGCTGGACAACCTGAGCGACTACATCAAACCGGGTATGAGCGTTGAAGCCATCCAGGGCATCATCGCCAGCATGAAAAGCGATTACGAAGATCGCGTAGATGATTACATCATCAAAAACGCTGAAATTTCTAAAGAGCGTCGCGAAATCTCCAAAAAGCTGAAAACAATGGGCGAACAAAAAACCATTGATCTTAAAGCAGAATAACGCTTATTACGGTGAGGGAACTCCTCACCGTTCTTTTACTCCCCCCTCAACCAGCCGTAACAGATGCTGCTCTGGCCAGTGAGCAGATAGCTGCGTTTTTTTCAGATGCCAGCACACTTTTTCCACATCCTGCTTTTTCCTGTCACAAAAGAGCCCAACCACGCTGCCGCTATGGGCAACATTCAAGCCATAGAGATCGCACTTCTCCACCAGCGACATTAACTCCCGAAAGGCGGGTTTAGGAAGCAGCCGCTGGCTGGCGATCGCGCTGCGGGTGGCCGCTTCGGCAAGTAAAGCAGGAGAGCGGTGCGCGCAGGCCTGCTGCACCTGCTGCCACGCACTGTCCAGTTCCGCCGCATGGGTTTTCAGTACAGGCTCACGCGGCAGACGATGATAATCTTCCGTACGCAAAATCAACGGACTTTCAAGCAGCAGGATATCCATTGCGGGCAGACCGTGACAGGCGATATGCATGCTGGCGCTATTGTGATCGAAGAGGGTCAGGTGGCGAAAAACGGTACTGTCGGTGGGTTCGAGCATGACGCAGAGCCGGGCAAGGGTCGGTTCATCCAGTGAATAGCCGTAGTGCCGTGAGGTAGCGACGGCCGTGGCGGCAATATCTGCTGTACTGCTCGCCATTCCTTTAGCAACCGGAATGGTCGAGCGGCACTCAATACGAATCTCCCGGCTTAAGGAAGAGGGAAGTTGCCAGTGTCGGAGCACAAGATTAACCATCGCCCGCATCCGCGTGCGTTCAGTCGGCAAAGGTGAACCAGTGGAGATTTCAACCTCGCTGTACCAGTCAACCGGGCAGGAAACCAGTTTTTCACTGCCCAGGATCCAACCCTGAATGATTTCACCGCAGGATGCGGGACACCGTGCCAGCGCCACACTTTACCTCTCAACTAAAGCACTTACCGACGGATAGTGTCACGCGGATCCGCTGAAGGCCAGGATTTCTCGTAATGAAACAACCTCACCGATGACGATGAGCGCCGGTGCGCAAAAGCCTGCGGCGTCACTTTTTGCTGCAAGTTGCGACAGCGGAGCCGTCAGTACCTGCTGGGCGGGGGTGCTTGCCCGCATCACGACCGCAGCGGGTGTTGCCGACGCTTTCCCCGCCCTGATAAGTTCATCGCAAATCGTATGAATCTGCGACATACCCATCAGAATGACCAGCGTACCCGACAGTTGCGCCAGTGCGCTCCAGTCCTGCGGGGCTTTGCCATCCTGTAAATGACCCGTCACAACATGGAAGCTGGAAGCACAGTGGCGATGCGTCACTGGGATCCCCGCCATTGCCAGTCCGCCGATGGCAGACGTTATTCCAGGTACGATATCGACCGCGATCCCTGCTTCATGCAAGGCCTGAGCCTCTTCACTCCCGCGTCCGAAAACAAAAGGGTCACCACCTTTCAGGCGGACCACTCTGAGTCCACGACGGGCGCAGTCAATCAGGATCTGGTTGATCTGTGGTTGTGGAATCGGGTGGCAGTTGGCTTCTTTGCCCACATCATAAAACTCACTGTTATCAGGCGCTTCCTTAAGCAGAAGCGGATTAACCAGTCTGTCATAGACCACTGCCTGCGCGTCGCGCAAACATGCTAATCCTTTTACCGTCATCAGCCCCGGATCGCCGGGGCCTGCGCCGACCAGCCAGACTTTACCTATCATACGCACTCCCCGGCGTATTCCGGCAGCGCAATACGCATCACATCACGCGCTATCATCAGCTCTTCGTTGGTGCTGATAACGGCGACTTTTACCATCGATTGTTCCGTCTGAATAAAGGTCTCATTGCGGCTGTTTTTTCCGGCGTCAACCTCCACTCCCAGGAAGTGAAGATCGCGGCACACCGCCGCTCGCACACGCGCCGAGTTCTCACCAATACCACCAGTAAACAGCAGGACGTCCAGCCCACCCATTTGCATTATGTAGCTTCCAAGGGTTGCCCGTATGCGCTCCACGAAAAGCGTCAACGCCAGCGCCGCACGCTCGTTGCCTTCCCGGGCGGCCTCTTCGACATCGCGGAAATCATTGGACACGCCCGATACACCCAGCAATCCGGATTCATTATTAATCAGGGTATTCAGCTGTTGTGGCGTAAGCCCTTCACGCTGTGCCACCCAGGGTAAAATCGAGGGGTCGATATCGCCACTGCGCGTGCCCATCATCACACCTGACTGCGGCGTAAAGCCCATCGACGTATTAACAGAGCGCCCCTCTTTAATGGCGCACAGACTACTACCGTTGCCCAAATGACAGGTAACGACGCGCAAAGCACTCAAAGGTACACCCAGTTTCTCTGCCATTAACTGGCTGACATATTTGTGGCTGGTGCCGTGGAAGCCGTAACGACGAATGCCCAGATCGGTGTAATAACGCCACGGCAAAGGATAGATAAAAGCCCCCTGATCCAGCGTCTGGTGAAAAGCGGTATCGAAAACGGCAACGGCAGGAGCGTGGGGCAGTGCCTGCTTAAAAACATGAATGCCTGCCGCATTGACCGGATTGTGTAACGGCGCCAGTTCTGACAAGCGTTCAATTTCTGCCAGCACCTCATCGGTTATGAGGGCCGAATCTTTAAAGCTTTCACCACCGTGCGCGACACGATGCCCGACGCCGTCAATCGCCGCCAATGAGGAGATTATCTGATGTGAAAGCAGCGTTTCCAGCAGCAGCATCGCCGCGGTGTTGTGATCGGCTATGGCGCGAGTCTCCTGCCATTTTTTCTCACCCTGTTTCAGGGTAAAGATGGCATCTGAAAGCCCAATACGTTCAATCAAACCCTGACACAGTACCGTTCCGGCAGGCATGGTAATGAGCTGAAATTTCAGGGAAGAACTACCGGCGTTAACCGCCATTATGGTGCGGGACATGAAGACTCCTGAGACTGAAGATGAGCAATCACCGCCGCAATGCCCTGACCGGTCTGCGCGCTGGTGATGAAAAGTTGTTGAGCGCCGGATTGCGTCAGCCACTGACCTGCCAGGTCTGTCTGGTCTTTACCAGCCAGATCGGCTTTAGTGACGATGCCAATGGTCGGGCGATTCATCGGTAAGGTAAATCCCGGGGAGAACGGACACCACCGGGCATCGGCATTGAGTACCAGTGCGACAATGTCTGCCTCGCAGGCGCTGGTTAGCAGCGCGCTGTAGAGACAACGGTTTTCAAGGTACTCACCCGGTGTATCAATCGTTTCCGGTGACCAGACGATAGCTTGTGTTTTCTGGTAACGAATCGCCTCACCCCGCAGACGCTGGGTGAGTGAGGTTTTACCGCACTGGCTTGGGCCAATTAACATCATTCTTTTCATGGCATCAGGTCCGTGTCACCTGACAGGTGGTGAAGCGCAGCATTTCCCCCAGCGAACGGGTCACCTGACGCAGGGCATATTCCACTGAAGAGACATCCCCGGTCAGTACCACGGCACCGGTAAATCGATCGATAAAACCGATCTCGACGGCACCTGATTTTGTGGCGATATCGCAGGCAATGATGGAGGCTTCACTGGGGGTAATGGTTAAAATACCAATCGCCGATGCCGTCTCGCTCAACCCCAGTTTCTTGTAGAGATCTTTTCCGGGATTGGCTATCAGATGGGCCAGTGTGACCTGTTTACCCGGGACATACTCCTGGATCATGCGTTCCGTAGTGTGTTGCGTTTCCATTAGCCCTCCACAATCTGTCGCCACATAGCCTCGTGAGGACGAGGAATAACGGACCGATAGACCAGCAGCCCTTTCTCTCCTGCACTCTCACTGGCCACTGTCACCGCGTTTTCAACATCAGAAATGTCGCCCGCAACCACCATGTAACACTTACCACCGATGCCGAAAGCCATATGTACGCGTACCAGCGTCACGTTCGCTGCTTTGACTGCCCTGTCGGCGGCACTGATGCAGGCGGCCACGCTCCAGGTTTCGACGATACCCACGGCCTGCCGTTTTTCTACAGCGTTCAGTCCGCTGATCGCAGGTAAGACTGCTGCATGAATATTGGCAAGCACAATGCTGTCGACCAGCATTTCGCCGGCTCTGCTCTCACCGGCCGCAATGGACTGCTGCACGGCACCCACATCACCGCCAATCATCAGCAGAAACTTGCCGGGGCAGAGGGTTTTACTCACAAGTAGCGTGACGTTAGCGCTTTTCAGCATGACATCGCCAAGCTCCATCCCTTTCGCAATGCTGGTAAGTTCAAGTATTCCAATAGCTTGTGACATGGTTATCCTCGTACAACTGTAATTGCCTGGTCCGTCACCGACGCAATAACGCCGTCGATGCTGGCATGCAGCGGCACGCCGAGCGCCCCCAGAGGAACGTCCGCAATGCATTCACCTCGTGAAACCCTGTCGCCCTGCCTTACGGAGGGTACGGCGGGCGTGCCAATGTGCTGACGCAGCGGGAGTACCACCTGAGCAGGGGTAACGGTGAGCGCTTTAATTGGTGCATCCTGATACCAGTCGTTTAATCCGAGTTTGGTTATCAGCCTTTTGACCGGCGTCAGGCGATAGCGCGCCATTTCATCAGCCTCACGCAGCGGGCCTTCATAACGTGCGCCGCTGGCGCGAAGTTCGGCTTTAAGGAGACGATTTACCCGCATAGGCGAAATGCCGACCGGGCAGGCAACGCTTTCGCAAACGTTGCACTCTGAGCAGGTTAATGCGCTCAGTAACGTGGAAGGGGTGGCGACATTCTGATAATTGACCGCTCTCACCAGCAGGTGTGGCGAGAGTTCATGACCAATAATGTGGCGCGGGCATAAATCGGTGCAGAGTCGACAATGCTCGCAAACAGTACGGGCAATACTGAGTACCGTTTTGTCATCCTGCCTGCGGCGGGTAATTAACGGATGCGTATCTGGCAGAACCAGCAAGCCGCCGGTGGTCTTGGTGACCGGGGTATCCAGAGAGGTGATAAGCCCTCCCATCATAGGCCCGCCGTTGATAAAACCCGGCGCATCAACCGTTGCTCCTCCGGCAAGGGTAAGCACCTCCCTGAGGGAGATGCCCAGGGGAACGGTCACCGTCAGTGGATGATGAACCGCGCCGTTGACGGTCAGCGTGCGGCGCGTAACGGGGTAGTTATCTTCCACGGCCCGGGCGATATTCAACACCGTCTGCACATTGTTCACCACCACGCCAACGCTGGTAGGCAATGCCGCCGGAGGCACCCGCAGACCCGTTGCCAGCCAGATGGTGATAACTTCATCTCCCGCAGGGTAGACATCCGGCAAAATATGCAGACGGATTGTCGGCGGCAGCAAGGGGGTTAGCGCCTCGACTGCGGCGTGATACTTCTCTTTTAGCGCGATAATGCCTTGCGTTGCCCCGGTCGCGCGCATGCCATAAAGAATGCCGCGCACCAGACGCGCGGCCTGCTGTGGCATAAGCTGTTGATCCACTTTTAACATAGGCTCGCATTCAGCGGCGTTAACGAGAAAAATCTCGACCTGAGCCTGTAATTTCACGTGGGTGGGAAAACCTGCGCCTCCGGCACCAACCACGCCTCCAGCACGGACGCTTTCACGAATATCATCTGCGCTGGCAGGGCTAACCTCTCCCCACGCAGGGGCGACAAAGGCGACTTCACTCACAATAATTCCTCCAGCAAATGACGAATGGCGCTGGCATCAGCATGGCGCGGTGTCGTTTTGAGGGTGACATCTGCCAGAGCAGCGTCGACCATGCCGGGAATGCGCGCGCGAAAAGCAGAAGCGGTGGTATTGAGCGCCCCCGCAAGGGTCGGAATGTTGCACTGCTTTTTCAGTTGCTCGATCTGTCGCACCAGAGCATTGACGGCCAACTGTTCATTAGCCGTCGATGGGCAAAAATGGCAGGCTTTGGCAATACGCGCGTAGCGATGGGCTGCACGTTTGTCTTTGGCATTAAAATGGATGACAGGGGTCAGCAGCAGCGCATTCGCCAGTCCGTGCGGCAGGTGAAATTGCCCTCCTAACTGGTGGGCTATGGCATGGTTTATGCCCAACCCGGACTGGCTGAACGCCATGCCAGCCAGCGTGGCGGCATTGTGCATTTTCTCGCGCGTGGCCAGGCAGTCTCCGTTGCGCACTGCGACCGGCAAATACTTAAACACCAGTTGGGCTGCCTTTTCGGCCAGCGCATCGGTAAAATCGCTGGCCTCAGGAGACACGTAAGCTTCAAGCGCATGAGTCAACACGTCGAGCCCGGTGTTTGCCGTAATAGCGGGTGGGACGCTCACCACCAGTGCCGGATCGAGAATGGCGATATCCGGGTAGAGTGCGTTATCAAACAGCGGATATTTAATGCCCTTCTGCGGATCGCTTATGACGCACGCGCTGGTGACTTCGGATCCTGTCCCACTGGTGGTAGGGATCGCCACGCAGGTTTCGATATCAATACCCAGCTGTTTGCTGAACCAGACAATCGCCTTCGCTGCATCCAGAGCAGAGCCGCCACCAAAACCGATGACCACAGCCGGCTTGAGCGTCTGCATTTGTGCGATGCCCTCAACCACCGTCGCTATGGTCGGATCCGGCGTAATATCACTAAAGACACTCAGTCGGTTATCCGGCGCAATCGCCTGCTTCAACATATCAATCAGCGGCGAGTGAGCAAGAAAACCGTCGCAAATGATCCAGATGTCCTTATTGCGAAAGCGTTTTAAGGCTCCGAGGCTTCCCACTCCGCTATAGAGTCGCGTTTGTAGCGAGAATCTGTTCATAACCACTCCGGTTAGCGAATCGAAAAGCCGTTCGTCAGTACACAACGACGGGAACGGGCAAAGGTTTTTGCCGACGTCGTACCTTCACCCGTCGGGGTTGCAATGGTAAAGGTGGTGAAACCCTCGCCACCGACGCCGATGCCGGCATAGGAAGGGCCGTTTTTCACGAAAATCGACGTCTGCAGACGGCGTGCGGCCAGGTTCAACCGGGAGACGTTTTGCGAGTGCATGACTGCCGTATGGTGCAGACCTTCTTCAACCACCAACGCCAGTGCCAGTGCGGCTTCGAAGTTATCTACACGGACGACGGGTAAAACCGGCATCAATTGTTCAGCGGTTACCAGGGGATCGTCTCCGGCAACCTCAGCGATAAGCAGGCGAGGCGCTTTAGGTGGAACCGTTAACCCGGCTGCCTGCAGGATGGTCGCCGGACTTTTACCAACCAGTTTTTTATTGGCGACACCGTCAATAATGCAGACGGCGCGCAGTTTATCGATATCACTGCCGGTGATGCGCAGTGCGCCGAAGGCTTGCATCTGCTGAATAAGTTTGTCAGCAACGCACGCCACAACGATCAGGCTTTTTTCTGCAATGCAGGGCAGGTTGTAATCGAAGGAAGCGCCGTTAATGATATCTTCGGCAGCTTTGACAAGATCAGCGGTCTCATCAACGATGCAGGGTGGGTTGCCAGCGCCTGCACCCACCACTTTTTTGCCGCTTTTGAGACCCATCAGTACAATCCCTGGCCCACCGGTGATGGCCAGCAGAGCAATTTTGGGGTGGGCCATCATCTGCTGAGTGGCTTCAAAAGTCGGTTCGCTAACGGTAACCACCAGGTTGCGAATGCCCGTGTGGCGAAACGTAATGTCCTCAATCAGACGAATCAACGTAAGGGACACTTTTTTGGCACCCGGATGCGGACTGAAATAGATGGTATTGCCCGCAGCCAGCATGCTGATGCTGTTATTGATAATGGTCTCGGTCGGGTTGGTACTGGGTGCGACTGAACCAATCACGCCGAAGGGCGAATATTCAAACAGCACCATACCGCCGTCACCCGTCAAGGCAGTGGTGGTGAGATCCTCAACGCCTGGCGTGTTTTCCAGCGCGGCTTTGTTCTTCAGGAATTTATCTTCTTTGTTGCCCATCCCGGTTTCAACGGCGCTCTCTTCTGCAAGGGTGGCCAGATGTGGTGCCAGTTCTGCACGAAGACCGCTGATAAGTGCGCTGCGGGTTTTTAATGGGCACTGCTGGTAACGTAAAAAAGCCTGATGTGCAGCCTCAATTGCCTCGGCAGGCGTGGCAAACACCCCGTGGCTGGCGCTCGCTTGTTTTTCCTCAACCGGAGCGAGTTGTTCGCTCAGAATGGCGCGAATGAGCGTTTCCAGATCTGATGAATTCATTATTTTGTTCCCATATTTATCGCCGCAAGTGCGGTCTGAGCAATATCCATGTCCTGTTCAACGGAGCCTCCGCTGATACCAAGACCACCAATAATGTTGCCGTCGCGCCAGAGGGGAAAACCTCCGCCAAAGGTCACGACCTTGCCGTCCATGTGCGTTTCGAGTCCATACAGCGCGCAGCCGGGTTGGACTGCGTCGGAGAGTTCATGCGTAGGCGATTTCATGGCGACCGCTGTCCATGCTTTTTTGGGGGCCAGATCGTTGCTCACCAGTAATGCGTCTGGCATACGCCAGGTGAGCATGGCGATCCCGTTTGCATCCACTACGCTAACCACGACCGGGATGTGCAATTCAGCCGCACGGGTCATTGCGGCTTTAACTACCTGATGAAGCTCATGAAAGGAAAGCGAATGCGGATCCTCTTTTCTCTCAGGCAGTTGTGTGGCTGCCCGGTATCGTGTCGTCACCTCGCGAATGACCTTTTCCTGGTGGGCGAGATGGTCTTCAAGACGCGCCAGGGCAAACAAACAGTCGGAAAGGCGATTGATGTAACGCATCAGGACCTGGCGGACGTTAATCTGCTCGTTTAATTCAACCAGACGTCTTTCGGCTCGCCGGGCAAGCGTGCGGGCAAAATGCAATCTGGCGGCGGCTTCACACCGTCCGGGTAAAATAAAGCTGTGTACGCTATCGACCAGAGACATGGCCGTGTCGATAGCCCGTTCCAGAGCCTCTATCTCCCCGGCGCTGATGTAGCGCTGCTCAGGAGAGGGCGTCTCACTTTCGCTGGCAAGCTCGGCGCTGAACCAGAAAATTTGCAGTTCAATCGCTTCCAGCAGAGCGCGGCTTTCAGGCGAACGCACTGCGCAGGCACAGAGGCTTAAGGCTGAATTCAGCTCGTCCAGCGTGCCGTAGGTTTCCACACGCGGATGGGTTTTGCTTACGCGCTGACCGCTGAAAAGGGCGGTAGTGCCCGCGTCGCCTGTTCGGGTATAAATGGCCATCGCGTCTCCTTAGCGTGAAAGGGTGTCAACAATGCCCACGACGGCCAGATCGATGGCTTCATTGGGGCCGGAAAACACATGTCTCGCACTGGAACCACTGCTCAGAAGCACCAGTTCACCAATGCCAGCCCCCACGGAGTCCACGGCAACCTCATCGCCTTGCGTGGGGTGGGGCGGCAACGTGCCGTCGGCACTCACCCGACGAACCAGCAGCAATTTTTTGCCGACCAGGGACGCCGATTTTTGGGTGGAAACCACCGAACCTGTAACCTTAGCGAGATGCATGATTTACTCCTGCTGCACGAGTCGAATGTGCTGTGTTGCCATCGCCTCACGAGCCAGCACAGTGATAATGGTCTTACGGGATGTGACTACCCAGCCGCCGCCCAACCCGAGGATATCCCGATAGCTCAGCACCTTGTTTTTGCAATACCTGATGCTGTTTTCATGTTCATCACAGAGCGACAGCGGCAGGGTTGCCAGTCCGGCGAGCGGCAGACAGCGCAACAGGCTACTGTTGATACTGACGGTCACCTTCATCCCTAATGAAAACGCTTCGAACAAATTGGCAACGGCAGTGTTCTCCTGGTCTCCGTCCGCTAACTGACGCAAGAAACAGATGTCCGTATGCTGCACATGCAATGTGTCATGCTTCAGAAAAAGCGCCGTCGCTGAGGCGTGACGCAGCGCATCCTGACTAATGGCAACAGCATTGTTGACGCGGGCAAGCAGACGCGCAGCGATGATGTCGACGAGGTGCTGCATCTGTTCGTTGCTCATGCGTGCGTAACCAGGCGGGCGAATGCGCCCGGTTCGTCGGCGCCTGATGCATTGGCTTCGTCAGTGTCGATATGCATTTCAAGTAACAGGCCTGGTGAAACCCGGACCGCGACATCATCAAAAATGACGCGGCGTCCGGTTCCTTCAATGGCTACCCTCACGTTTTCACCGTGGGATACGCGCAGGACTAAGGCATCCAGCGGCGACATATGAATGTGGCGCTGCGCCACAATCACCCCATTCGCCAGCTCGATTTCGGCATAAGGGCTGACGACTTTGATGCCCGGTGTGCCTGCCAGATTGCCGGACATACGAAGCAGGGCCGCGACACCCAGCGTGCGCGCGTCGGTGCGAGAGATTTCAACCTGGCTTGCGCCGCGCAGTGGGCCAAGGAGGCGCACATTTTTCAGCTGCCCTTTCGGGCCGACTAAGGTCACGGTTTGTTCCGCAGCAAAATAACCAGGTTGCATCAGCGCTTTTTTAACCGTGACGGATTGCCCTGGAAACAATCGTTCAAAATCCTGTGGCGACAAATGGATATGTCGGTTCGATATACCCAACGGAATGGGACGCGCCCGCATCTCATCCAGCACCTGAGTTACTGCATTTTCAACGACGTGCTTATCCATAGTTATTCTCCTCGCTGTCCGCTATGAAGACATAGCGTGCGTGGTTCCCCCTTCAGACGGGTGCAGGCCGGATCCAGACAAAGATTGCAAGTGACCTGATTTCCCACGTTGTGAAGCAGGAGTGAAGGTGCGGGTTCTCCTGCTATGATGTGCATGTCCGCGACGGTATCTGTTGGCGTCACTGCCTCTTCTTCCATCGTCTCTGTTGGCGTATCGGCGATGAGGGCGGCCTCTGGTGCCGCTGGCAAAAGACCCTCTGCAGGCCGCGCGATAACTTTCTGCGCTACCAGCCCGTCCCGCGCACTGGCAAAATGTGCACCAGTGATGATGGCCGACTGAACAGAGGCCACATCACCGGTAACTTTGATAACGGTCCAGCCGGAACCATTGGTTTTTTCCATACCAATCAGCGTGATGGAAGCGGCTTTCGCCATAACATCCGCGCAACTGATGGCCAGTGCCAGACCGCTAACTTCAAGTAACCCCAGTGATTGCTTCACGCTGTGCTCCTCTGACTGCCTGTCAGGCTGATTTAGGTAAAATGGCTTCGACGTCGCTATGCGGACGCGGGATCACATGGCTTGATTTCACTTCACCCACCGCACTGGCCGCAGCTGCACCTGCGTCTACGGCCGCTTTTACTGCGCCCACATCTCCGCGCACCATAACGGTTATCAGACCTGAGCCAATTTTTTCGTATCCCACCAGCTGCACGTTGGCGGATTTCACCATCGCATCAGCGGCTTCAATTGCCCCTACAAGACCTTTCGTTTCGACCAGTCCCAATGCATTGTTCATACTGCGATTCTCCTGTTTATGGATAAACGGGGTTACCTGAACGGTATCCCTTTAACCAGTCTGGCGGCGTTGTTACCCGCGGCTCGCCGGGACTGGAGATCTTCATGACGCATCAGGCAAAAAAGCGGCGCTGATGCAGGTAAATTTCGGTAGTGGATCACCAGTTTTTCATTGTCACAGCCTACGCCGACCAGCAGCGCCGACTGATTGGCTGCCTGCCATGCATGGGCAACAACGTCCACGCCGGAGGCCTGCTGCCAGCGCCAGGGAATACCTTCTTCTTCGATACCCCACAGCACTTCCTGCCAGAGCGACTGGCACTCCGACAGTGCCGTTATCACTATCACCGGGCTGTCCTGATTAATTTCCATCAGCGAACTCCTTCTGCCAGGAGAGAATGAGGCCGGTGGCTACGGCGTTACGTGGACCTTCAACGCCGCGAATGTTGCCGCGTCCGGCAACCAGTCGGTAATGGGCGAGAGCATCGGTCACCAGCTGCGGTATTTCGAAATCGAGCGAAGAGCCGCCAACCAGCACGACAAAGGGGATATCGCGAATGTTGCCGGTCGGGCTAACCTGGCGTAGTGCACGCAGAGCGTTGGTGACGAAAACGCGCTCTTTCGCACTGCGACGAATCAAACGGATCTTTTCCAGCGCCAGGTCACCAGGTAAAGGCACCAGCTCGTCTGGTTTCACGACGCAGACGCGGGCGAACACAGTGGGCGGGAGTGGTTCGGGAAAGAACTGTACGCTGCCGTCTTCATGACGCAGATGGAAGAGGCTTTCTACTTTCGCCAGCGGGTATTTTTTGATCTCTTCAGCCAGATAGCGATCGTCAAGGCCCAGTTCCCGGGCGATGATCATGGTGACCATGTCCCCGGCTCCCGCGAGATGGGTGGCGGTAATGTCCCCTTGAGGGTTGATGATGGAGGCATCGGTTGAGCCCGCGCCTAAATCAAGAATAGCCAGAGGTCTGGATGTGCCCGGCGTAGTGAGAGCGCCAAATATGGCCGCTTCGGCTTCTGCGCCGCCAACCTGCACATCGACATGCAGCTGTTGTTCAATTTCACGAGCGATCATGGCCATCTGCAGACGGTCTGATTTGACCATGGAGGCGATTCCCACTGCCTGCTCCAGTGAAAATTCTCCGGCCAGGCCGCCGGTTACATTGACGGGAACCGCGGTATCGACGGCCAGCAGATCCTGGATAAAGACCTCGCTGCTCGGTTTGTTGGTCAGTTCAGCCATCGTCTGGCGAACGTGCTCAAGCATACCGCCGATATTCGTACCGGATTCACCGGTAACATTATCCAGCGCCGGACACTCATTCACCGCTTTCATGATGGCATCGGCTCCGGCGGCAACATCAACACGCCACGTTCTGCCTTTGGCGATAAGCTCAATGTTTCCGGCCGGAATGGATCGTGCTTTCACATCTCCTGAGGGGGTTTTGACGACCACTGCGGAGCGGTTGCCAATCAACGCTCGTGCTACAGGCACGATGTTGCGCGTCTCATCGGCGCTTAATGAAAATACGGTCGCTATGCCATAAGGGTTAGAGAGGTTTTCAATCACCTTGCCCGGCATTGCTACTTCAATGGCCGCCAGCATGCCCTGCGGAATACGTTCGATATATAAAACTTCATCCACGATAGGGATCTTTCGATCGAGACGATTACTGACCAGCACACCATCATCCCGTTGCAGGATGATGCCGTTGATCTGGTAACCGGCTTTTGAGGCAGCGTTCACCATCTCTGCCACATCAGTAAAATCAAAATCAGCGGAAACGACCAGGATGTATGGCTGTTCCGCCGGATGAGTGAGAAGTTCCGCCGGCGTGATGGTAATACCAACCCCCAGACCAATACCGCCTGGGGTTTTGGGGTTGTGACCAATCATGGTGGATTCCGTGATGATGGTTTCCGTTATGGTTTCCATCGCCACGTCACCAATTACCGGTGTTGCTTCATTTATACGGATAAGCGAAATATCGCTGACAGAGATACCGACCCCTTCAACCACACGGTTGAGTGCCTCTTTGATACCAAACACATTGCGCAACGTGCCTTTAATGCCGGTGGTTTCAGCAAGTGCACTGCTCACAATCTTTAACGTGCCCGCATCATCTTTTACGGCAAGCGCCACTTCGGTTGATGAGTTTCCAATATCAATGCCAGCTATATAACGCATAAATCATCCCTGTATTTAATCGTCACCTTTGAGCTTTTTACGCTCGACATACAGCGCAGCGGCTTCGCGAACAAACGCTGCACAAATTTTTGCTTTGTACCTGCTTTCCAGATCCTCAGCGATGTCCAGCAGCTCTTGTTGAGTGGAGCGATAAGGGCGCAGGGCATTGTAGATTTCAAGGATGCGGTCATCCGGCACGGCCGTGAGTTCCGCCGCGCGCTCAAAGTTCACCGCCAGAAGGTCGCGACCGGCATCTTTGGCGATCGATGCCTGAATACGCAGCGTGTGAGGGGTGATACGCATATCCTGGGCGGTGATTTTGCCGCTCAGCACGTTGTCGAGCGTCAGTTCATCAAGGGTCTTATTGGTTGATGTTTTGACCCATTCAGGGTGCTTATTCGCCAGCGGATAATCGCTAACCTTTGCCTGATGTGCCGTTTCGCTCGCAGGCGGAGCGACTGCTGCAGCAGGCGTCGCCCCTTGCAGAGTGTTCATCCGGCTAAGCACATCACGAACCATTGATTCAATTGCATCAGCATTCATGGTGTTATCCTTTTAAAGCGCAACGCGCAGCTCTTGCGGGTTTTTACCCGTCACGACGAATTTTGTTTCTTTGATATGCAGAATGGCTGACTTGGCCTGATACTTCGGACGCGCCATCTGGTCATTAAGCGTGGGCACAGGTTGTGGTGATTCACGCTTGGCGTAACGCGCCGCGTTTTTGCCAATCTGGCGGTACGTTTCCAGCGTCAGCAAGGGGGCCTGCGGGAACAGCTCAAGGTTTGAGAGCGGGGGCAGTCCCTGCTGGTGGATAACCGTCGTGCCTTTGGACTGGATCCCGACGGAGATACCGGAGCCGCTCAGACGGTTGCCTTCCACGGCCATAAATGCGACATCAGACGATTTGAAACAGCGGATAACACGTGCTTTAACGCCTTCTTCCTCAATACCTGCGATAACTTCACGCAAAATACTTTTGTGCGATAAGCCCACAATATTCACGGTCTGAGAGAGTCCGAAGGCTGGCCCGACGGCAATGATCACCTCATCCTGTAAGGTGCCTGGTTTCGCTTCACCGGTTTCGGTCAGGAAACTGCTTTCGCTACCCGTGGCGAGTTTTGCCGGGGTGGCCGGTGCAGCACTAAACGACACCGGTTTGTCGCTGGTTTGCATTTCCGACAGCACGCCTTCGATTATCTGGCGCAGTAACTTTTCATTAATTTCCATCATTCACCCCTTAGCCCAATTCGTTCGGATCGAGTGCGCCCGGGATGTTTTTGATCTCTTCCCAGCGTTCACCCTGCAGGCGATAACCTGTTGCCGGACCGGCATAATCGTTGACATCGTTCACCGCCGAGAGCACCAGACCATCACCGACGATGATGGCGGATGTATGCAGATAGTCCCCGGTTAGCTTGGCTTTCTGGATGTTAAGCATGTCCTGCGCAACATCGCGGAAGCCGCCTTCTGCCAGCGCTTTCACCACTTCGAGGCCGTTACGGTTTTTATTGATGATCTCCTGCGCGAACTTGATGTCTTCAACGATGTTACGTTCCGGCATATCTTTCGAGCCGTGGGCGTAGGTTGCCGCTTCGACTTCTTCATCGGTGATGGGCGGCAGTCCCATGCCGGCGAAGACAGCTTGCAGCGCGCGCGCCGCTTTATTACGGATGGCAATGACGTCTTCCTCGCGTACCGGACGAAGACCACCGTCCACTTTCAGGTCGCGCTGGAGGACGTTGTAATCATCAAAATCTTCAGCATCCTCGTTCGACCCGGCGAACATGTTGTCGTAGTTTGGAACGGCGGAATAACCTGAGGAGATGAAGTCGGTCCCTGGCAGGAACTGCATCAGCAAACGTGCGGTACGGCGCATGTCTGAGTGAGTGAAGGTCTGGTCGTTACTGGATGCGCACTCCAGGTCCAGCGCGGCACAAATCAGGTTCTCTGCCAGGATGGCGCGAATACCGGACGGTACGGCTGAAGGAACACCAACGCAGCTGACGGAGCCGTTCTGCAGACCCTGTACCCCCGCAGCTTTTGTGATGTAAATGCAACGCGCTTCGAGATAAAGCATGGATTTGCCTTCGGCATAACCCATCTGCACTTCGGAGCCGGAGCCGGAGGTAAAACGCATTTTCAAACCGCGGGAGGCATAGGAAGAGGCAAGGAAACCTTTCGACCAGGGGGTGTCATCGCCATCGGTAAAGACAGGCTCGGTGCCATAGACGGAAATTGTTTCGGCATAGCAGGTGTGGCCCAGCATGCCAAGCTTAAGCTCCGTGGCTTCTTCCAGAGAACACTGGGTTAATACACCGGGACGTCCCACCTGTGAACCCACCAGTAACGCGATAGCATTAAAAGGGGCGTAGCGTGCGACGGCAACCGTGGTTTCCTGCTCGTCAAACCCGCGATAGGCGCCTTCGGCTGCATCCGCGGCAATCTGAACCGGGTTGTCTTTCACATTAGTCACGTGCGCCTGTTGGGATGGGGTACGACGCGCACGCATTTTTTGCATGGCCATCATCATTTCAACCACGTTCATGTGCGACACCACTTCCACTATCTTCGCTGGGGTCATGGCGGTGGTCAGCGGCACAATATCGCTGCGTTTGACGTTCGGATCGCAAAGCATATTGGCAAGCTTCACGGAGTCCATTTTCATTACGTCTTCTGCACGCTGCAGATTGATACCGTAGCGGGCAATAAAATGATCAATCAGGTCAAACTGGCTGACGGGTTTGCCGTCTAATTCAGTAACGACACCGTCGACGATGCGAATAGAAGGTTTAGGATCGTTGGGGCTTTCCATTGCAATAAAGCCCTCTTCAATCCACTCCTTCACGAAACCATCCTGGTTAACAGGGCGTTTCGCCAGCGCTTCAAATCTTTTCGATCTCATGAAACAGCCTCTCTGTTATCAGATGTAGGATGGGCGGTCGTTTTTCGGTTCAGAACCCAGGGTGCCCAGCACGGTTTTACCGATTTCGCGAGCAGAGATAACGGCCTGACGAACGGCGCCTGAGTCACCCGAGATGACCAGAATGGCTTCGTTACTAAAGCTGGTCCCTTTGGCAGGGGAGCTGTATGCCACCACCTCCACATTGGCGGACTTCAGCGCGGTATCAGCCATCAGCACGCCGACAGAGGCCGGTGCACCAACAATCACGCCGCAGGCCCGGCCAACAGGAGCGCCAAAGGCTTTTTCCAGGGCATAGCTGGCGCGGGCGGTGTATTGCATCTCGATGTGACCCGCTTCGTTGGCGTACACATCGCCAAAGGTGCGGTCGAGCTCTTTGAGTGCAACTTCAATGGCGCGTTTAACGTCGGAGACATCATTCCCGCCAAGGAGGATCAATGAACCATGACCAGCGCCACCTTTGGTATCACGGGGTAATTCGATGCTGACAACTTCAGTGTTGGTGGCTTTTACCGCTTCATCGGCCGCCATGATGTGTGGACCTGCCCCGGTGCGTGCACCAAGAATGCCTATGGAGCGATACCGTTTTTCGAGCTTCATTGCGTCCAGTAGCGCGCTGTCAACGTTGGCGATAACCAGACCAACCGTGTCGCCGATCGCTGTGCCGACAAATTCCGTTAAACTGCAGCTTTTTTCTGCCATAGCCGTCTCTCGTATGGGATGGATTACAGTGGGGGTGGCCTGTGATGTCGGTGCAGAAACTTTGGCAATCACCTTCGCCATGATCTGTTCCACCAGGTCATTGCTACTCATTGGCTAATTCCCTTGGGTAAGATTTTTTCTACATCAGTGTGGGGACGCGGGATAACATGTACGGCTTTCACTTCTCCCACCTGAGCGGCAGCAGCAGCGCCTGCATCCGTTGCCGCTTTCACGGCACCCACATCACCGCGAACAATCACTGTTACCAGACCAGAACCTATTTTCTCGTAGCCTACTAACATGACATTTGCGGATTTAACCATTGCATCAGCTGCTTCAACTGCCGCCGTCAAACCTTTGGTTTCCACCATTCCTAATGCTTCTTGTTGCATAAAGACCTCGATAGGGTTGCCCTGATTTTTTGAATATACAAATAAGCGAAGAAAAAGAATGGCTGACTTGGAATTACCGGCGAAACTTCCTGGGTTATTCAGGCTAAATAATTGTCTTGGATATTTTTAATGCATTGAATTTTATGGTTTATTTAAATATTCAGGCATGCCAAATTTTTGCAAACGCATTTTCATATTTTTATTTTTTAGAATGACAGGCTTCAAATGTTGTGTTATTTGCGCGTGCGAGCATTTTTTGTGAGCAAGGCTGTAAAACTCTGCATTCAAAATAACAATAATTTGTTATTTAATAATCGTAGTCATATTCAGTAAATAAGAGGCATTGCACCCTTTAACGCTATTTTTAATAGCAAAATAATGTTACTGACAGGCGATTTTTTTGGTGTTTTGTCTGCGAGGTTGCCAACACTTTTTAATAACACATTTCTATAGTGTGCGACGTTGTACTCTGCTGCCAGCTTCAGGCGTGCTGGTGAGAAGCGACTCTACCTGGAAGGTGACACATGAATGATTCACTTAAGGCGCAATGCATCGCCGAGTTTTTAGGCACAGGGCTTTTCTTGTTTTTTGGTATTGGTTGTTTATGCGCCATGAAAGTTGCCGGCGCATCACTGGGGCTATGGGAAATCTGCATAATCTGGGGGCTTGGAATCTCCCTGGCAGTCTACCTGACCGCAGCGATATCAGGCGCACATTTAAACCCGGCGATTACTATCGCGTTATGGCTTTTTGCCTGTTTTCCGGCGCGTAAAGTCCTGCCGTATATCGTGGCGCAAGTGGCTGGCGCGTTTGGCGGCGCGGCTATAGCGTATCTGCTTTACCATAATGTTTTTCTGGAATATGAAGCTGCACATAACCTGGTTCGTGGAAGCACTGAGAGCCTGCAGTTAGCAGGCTTGTTCAGCACCTATCCTGCCGCCGCATTAAGCGTATGGGAAGCTGCGTTAGTTGAGATTGTGATTACCTCTATCCTGATGTGTATGATCATGGCATTAACGGATGATGGTAACGGTGTGCCGCGGGGCCCGCTTGCGCCATTACTCATTGGGATACTTGTAGCGGTGATTGGAGCCTCTATGGGGCCATTGACAGGGTTTGCCATGAACCCGGCCCGCGATTTTGGTCCTAAACTTTTTCTCTTCTTCGCAGGCTGGGGCGACATTGCCTTTACTGGCGGGCGGGATATCCCTTACTTCCTCGTGCCTGTTATTGCCCCGATAATGGGTGCCTGCGGTGGTGCCGCATGTTATCGCTACCTTATTGGCAAAAATTTGCCCTGTAATCTCTGTACGTTAGAGGAAAAAGAGCACTCATAATGAGGGGTAATATTCCGCGCCGTTAAAGCAACGTTAAAAATTTATTTCGTGATCTGCTTTCACGAACGTAAGAAATCGTCTCCCAGGGATGGGAGACTTTTGTTATCTTGCATTGAGTTTATCGGCTTAACTTGTTGACAATTAACCAGCAACATTAAAAAGCTGTAAACGAACTGGTTTTTTATAACAATAAATTAAAATTAACTGAGAGGTTTTATCATGATTTCTGCGAGTGCCCTCAACTCGGAACTCATTAATAAAATCGCCCAGGATTTTGCACAAGCCACCGGTCTGGCCGTTGTTGTCGTTAATATCCACGGCGAAGAAATTTCCGAGCTTTTTAATTTCACCCCCTTTTGCCAGCTGATGCGGCAGAATCCGCAACATAGCGCCCGGTGTCGCATGAGCGATCGCTGCGGTGGTTTTGAAGCTTCGAAATCAAATCAGCCCTGCATATATCGCTGTCATGCGGGATTAACGGATTTCTCCATTCCCCTTGTTATCGCAGGTCACCTCGTAGGATTTGTGCTGTGCGGGCAGGTGCGCTTACGGGAAGGAGAGAGCGTGGAGTTAATCAATATTCTCAATGCAGATGACCGCTGGCAAACCGATCAGAAATTGATGGATGAATTTCGTAATGTGCCCGAAATGGACTATTCACGGGTAATGGCGTCCGCGGATTTGCTGAAACTCATCGTTGAAAACTGCCTTAAGAAACAGCTTAATTTTGTCGTCATCAAAGATCAGCAGCCATCCCCGGAAGCGGGAAAAACGAGTCGTAATCAGGGTCCTCACGACAGTAAGATGAAAAAGGCGCTCCGCTATATCGATGCCCATCTTTCTGACGAACTTCGTCTTGAGGATGTGGCCGCCCATGTCTACCTCAGCCCTTATTATTTCAGCAAACTGTTCAAGAAATATCAGGGTATTGGTTTTAATGCCTGGGTGAATCGGCAGAGAATGGCCAGTGCAAAAGAGATGTTGTGTCATAGCGACTGGAGCATTGCCAGTATTGCCCGCAATTTAGGATTTTCTCAAACCAGCTATTTTTGCAAAGTGTTTCGTCAGACTTATCAGGTCACACCGCAGGTCTTTCGCCTGCAAAATAATGCGAATGGTGACAGCGATTAACTTTCCAGGAACAATTTTTTGTTGTTGATGAAGGTAATGAAATGGTCTGAATTGCTGTTCTGATAAGGGCTTGAAGATATTGCATCGCAATAAATTGTTATAGCGCAACAAAATATTGCATCCATAAAGATAAACTCAACCAGTTTTTATTTCCCTGATGCGATAGATTGCAGTCAGGGCAAAATTGCCGTTTCACCTGAGCTTATATCGTGGTATCGGGTGAAGCGTGAAAATGAAGCCATCAGGTTCGCCACAACTATTTGTGGCAGGGAAGGGGGTGAGACTCCCCCGCAGCCCCCGCTGCTGTGATGCCGACAACCCCGTATAGACCACTGACCTTAGGGTCGGGAAGGACGGGCGAGGATGACGCTAAGCCAGAAGACCGACCTGACAGGTGACACTCAACAACTTCGGTGGGAAGTCGGTTGCAGAGACGCGTACAGTCATAGCACTGGGACCACGCGCATCCCGACGCAGCCTTTCCACCCTTAACGGGGTTTTAAAGGATGTCTGACAAGCGTTGTGCCTTTATTCTTGCCGGAACCGGCAGCGGCTGTGGGAAAACCACCGTCACGCTCGGTTTGCTGAGGGCCTTACAACAGCGCGGCATGCGGGTGCAACCTTTTAAAGCAGGACCCGATTACCTCGATACCGCCTGGCATACGGCGATTACCGGCATCCCCTCCCGTAACCTCGACAGTTTTATGCTGCCCGACTCCACCCTGAATGCGCTGTTCAGCCAGCAGATGCAACATACTGATGTGGCGGTGATTGAGGGGGTAATGGGGCTGTATGACGGCTATGGCGTTGACCCCGATTATTGCAGTAGTGCGGCACTGGCCAAACAACTTGGCGTGCCGGTTATTCTGCTGGTGGATGGCAAAGCGGTCTCTACCTCCGTTGCGGCCACGGTGATGGGATTCCAGCATTTCGACCCGAAAGTACGCATCGTTGGCACGATTGTTAACCGTGTTAACAGCGACAACCATTACCATCTGCTTAAACAGGCCATTGAGCACTATTGTGGTATTCCCGTGCTGGGATATATCCCGGTCAGCGCCGGGGTGGTATTACCTGAACGCCATCTTGGGCTGGTGACCGCCCGGGAGTCGATGGTTGACGCTCAGGCCTGGCAGGATTTCGCCGCGCGCCTGGAGCAAACGGTTGATATCAACACACTCCTCTCGTTAACGGCGCTCGACACGTTGCCACAAGGAGAGTGGCCTGCGCTCCCTGCCCGGGATGCCGGGGCAGGATTAACCCTTGCCCTCGCTGATGATGAAGCATTCAATTTCTACTACCCGGATAACCTGCAACTGCTGAAAAACGCTGGCGTGACTATTGTCCGCTTCAGCCCGCTTCATGACACAGAATTGCCGGAGTGCCAGATGCTGTGGCTTGGCGGAGGTTATCCGGAACTGCATGCTCGCGCGCTTGCGGCTAACACCCTCATGCTGGAAGCCATTCGCAATGCACATCATCGTGGTGTCGCCATTTACGCGGAGTGCGGCGGGTTGATGTATCTGGGCTCCTCCCTGCGTGATGCCGAAGGCCAGATGCATACCCTGGCGGGCGTCATCCCCGGTCACAGCGAGATGGGCAAACGACTGACCCGCTTTGGCTACTGCGAAGCCACCGCCCGCCAGCCAACGCTGCTGGCGGATGAAGGTGAAACGCTGCGCGGGCATGAATTCCACTACTCCGATTTTACCCCCGTTCATGAAGCCGTGATGGACTGCCAGAAGAGGCGGGATAATGCAGTACTGGCGAAATGGCAGGGTGGCTGGCAGGTGGGTAACACGTACGCCAGCTACCTGCACGTTCATTTTGCCCAGCGCCCGCAAATGCTTAACCGCTGGATAAAGGCCGCAAGGAGCGCGGTATGACGATCCTGGCCTGGGGCGTGGCCTGGCTTCTGGACCGCTGGCTGGGCGACCCTGCGCACTGGCCGCATCCGGTGCGCTGGATTGGCACCTTGATCACGCTTACACAGCATATCGTTCGCCGGTTCTGCCATTCCGATACCGCTCTGCGCATTGGCGGAGGGGTAATGTGGCTGGTCGTGGTCGGTGTCACCTGGGCTGTCGCCTGGGGAGGATTACAGCTCGCCACCCTCATTCACCCCTGGTTCGGATGGTGCGTGGAGGTGTGGATGATCTACACCCTGCTGGCGGCCCGTTGCCTGGACGACGCGGCGCGTGAGGTGGAGCGGGCACTACGCCACGGCACCTTAAGCGAAAGCCGGGAAAAGCTCTCGTGGATTGTGGGGCGCGATACCTCGCAGCTGCAATCACCGCAAATTACCCGCGCGGTGGTGGAGACCGTGGCTGAAAACACGGTTGATGGCGTTATTGCCCCTTTGTTCTTCCTCTTACTGGGCGGTGCGCCGCTGGCAATGGCCTACAAAGCTGTGAATACCCTGGATTCGATGGTCGGCTACAAGCATGAAAAATACCGTGCTATTGGCATGGTCAGCGCGCGCCTTGACGACGTCGCCAACTTTGTTCCGGCGCGATTGAGCTGGCTGCTGCTGAGCCTGGCTGCCGGGCTCTGCCGACTGAACGCGGCCAGGGCGCTGCATGTGGGCTGGCGCGATCGCCGAAACCATAGCAGCCCCAACTGCGCATGGCCGGAGGGCAGTGTGGCCGGTGCGCTGGGGGTGCGTCTTGGTGGCCCCAATGATTATTTCGGTGAACGCGTGGAGAAGCCCTGGATTGGTGATGACCTGCGCACCATCACGGTGGAGGACATCACGCACACCATCCGCCTGATGTGGGTGGCGTCCACGCTGGCGCTGATCTTGTTTGCGCTTACGCACGTTATGCTGGCAGGAGCAGCATTGATATGAAAACGATGGATTACTTACAGCAACCCCAGGCCATTGAAGACAAAAGCTTTGTCATTATTGGCGACATCATTCGCGACACGCGGCCTGATTACCGTTTTGCCAGCCCACTGCACGAAGCCATCATAAAACGCGTCATTCATACCACCGCTGATTTCGACTGGCTCGATATTCTCTGGTTCTCCCCGGACGCGCTGGACAATCTGAGCAACGCGCTGCGATGCGGTTGCACCCTCTATACCGACACCACCATGGCCCTTTCCGGAATAAACAAAACGCTGCTGGCGACGTTTGGGGGGGAAGTGAAGTGTTACATCAGTGACCCGCGCGTGGTACAGGTTGCCAAAGAAAACGGCATCACACGCTCGATGGCCGCAGTCGATCTGGCGTTGACCGAGAGTGGGGAAAAAGTCTTCATCTTTGGTAATGCGCCAACGGCACTGTTCCGCTTACTGGAGCAAAAAGCACAGGTGAGAGGCATCGTGGGCGTACCCGTAGGATTTGTCGGCGCGGCGGAATCCAAAGATGCGCTGGTGGAGAGTGGACTGCCCGCCATTGCGGCACTGGGCCGCAAGGGGGGCAGCAACGTCGCAGCGGCCATCGTTAATGCATTTCTTTATAGCCTGCGGGAGGCGGAATGAGCGAAGAGACGTTCGACACTCCGGTATGGCACAACGGCAAGGCGCTGCGTAAGGGTTACACCACGGGCTCCTGCGCGACCGCCGCAGCAAAAGTTGCCGCGCTGATGGTGCTGCGCCAGCACATTATTCACCAGGTGTCGATTGTCACCCCGTCAGGCGTCACGCTACGTCTGAATGTGGAATCTCCGCATATCGAAGGGCAGCAGGCTGTTGCCGCTATTCGTAAAGACGGGGGGGATGACGTTGATGCCACCCACGGTATGCTGATTTTTGCCCGCGTGAGCCTGAACGACAGCGGCGAAATTGCGCTGTCCGGCGGTGAAGGCGTAGGCAGGGTCACCCGCAAAGGTATCGGCTTACCCATCGGCAGTGCTGCCATTAACCGCACGCCGCGTCAGACCATTGAAGCGGCTGTACGCGAAGTTATTGGCCCATCGCGCGGGGCACAAGTAGAAATCTTTGCCCCGGAGGGCGACAAGCGGGCAAAGAAAACCTACAACAGCCGGCTTGGTATCCTCGGTGGCATTTCCATCATCGGCACTACCGGCATTGTCACACCGATGTCAGAAGAGAGCTGGAAACGCTCGCTGTCGCTGGAAATGGAAATGAAACGAGAAGCCGGTCTGGAGCGGGTGGTACTGGTGCCAGGTAATCATGGTGAGCGCTTCGTGCGCGAACAGATGGGCTTACCGGGCGACATCGTGGTGACCATGAGCAACTTCGTCGGTTTTATGATCGAAGAGGCGGTGCGCATGGGCTACAGGCAGATTGTCCTCATCGGACATCCGGGCAAGCTGGTAAAAATTGCCGCCGGTATCTTCCACACGCACAGCCATATTGCCGATGCGCGCATGGAAACCCTGGTGGCGCATCTGGCCCTGCTTGGCGCCCCGCACCCGCTGCTCATGCAGGTGAGCGAATGCGACACTACCGAAGCGGCGATGGAACACATCGATGCCGCAGGATTCAGCCATCTCTATAACCATCTGGCACAGCGCATCTGTCAGCGCGTCATGCTCAACCTGCGTTTTACGAAAAATCCACCCCAGTGTGATGCCGTTATGTTCTCGTTTGATAACCAGATCCTCGGCACGAATCGGCCATTCGAGGCAATTGTGGGGGATTTGCGATGCTGACCGTCGTCGGAATGGGGCCTGCAACGCTGGCGTTAATGACCCCGATGGCCCTTGATGCTATCGCCGGGGCGGAGGTGCTGGTAGGCGGTAAGCGCCACCTGGCGCAATTTCCAGACTTTAGCGGAGAACGCCGCCTCCTCGATGCAGATATTGCGGGCCTGATGCAGTGGATTTCGGCCCGCCAGGAGCAACGCGTGGTGGTGGTCGCTTCCGGCGATCCGCTTTTTTACGGTATCGGCAAACGGCTGGTCATGGAATTCGGCATCGACCAGGTGCGCATCATTCCAGGCATCAGCGCCGTGCAGTACCTCTGTGCCAGAACCGGAATCGACATGAACGAGATGTGGCTGACCAGCTCCCACGGGCGTGAGGTGGATGTGGACGCCCTGGTCCGTTCCAGCAAAACCGCAATGGTCACCGATTCCCGGTGTGGGCCACGGGAAATTGCGGCGGCGTTGACCGCACGGGGGGCCGGCGAGCGCTGGCTGGTTATCGGCGAAAACCTGGGTATGGAAAATGAGCGCATCCACTGGCTAAAGGCCCATGACGTCAGTGCGCAGTATGAAATGAACGTGGTGGTGATCCTCAATGAAAGATGAACAGTTTTTACGTGGTGAAAGCGTGCCGATGACCAAAGAAGTGGTTCGCGCGCTGGCGCTGTCCCGTCTGGATCTCGCAAGGGCGCGCCATTTGATTGACATCGGTGCCGGGACCGGCAGCGTCTCCATCGAGGCGGCGGTATGTTACCCGCAGTTGCAGATCACCGCCATCGAACGCAATCCGGCGGCGTTGGGGCTACTGGAGGAGAATTGCCAGCATTTTGGCTGTCGCAATATTGCGATTGTTTCAGGTGTGGCTCCGCTGTTTGTTGAGCAGCCTGCGGATGCGGTGTTTATGGGCGGCAGCGGGGGCAATCTGACCCAGTTGATTGACTGGTCGCTGGCGCAACTGGTTCCCGGTGGACGCCTGGTAATGACCTTTATTTTACAAGAGAACCTGAGCGCGGCGCTGAGTCACCTCGCCACCTGCAAGGTTGCGGCGCTGGACTGCCAGCAGATCCAGGTCTCGCTCCTGAACCCGCTCGGTTGCGGTCACTACTTCAGACCAAATAACCCTGTTTTTGTGATTTCCTGCGAGAAGGAAGCGTTTCATGGCTGAACAATTTAATGCACAAACCGTCTGGTTTGTTGGCGCGGGGCCGGGGGATCGCGAACTGATCACCCTCAAAGGCTACCGCTTATTGCAACAGGCGCAGGTCGTTATCTATGCCGGGTCGCTCATCAATACTGAGCTACTCGACTACTGCTCGCCGGGCGCGGAGTGCCACGACAGTGCGGGGCTACATCTGGAGCAGATTATCGACCTGATGGAAGCGGGTGTGAAAGCCGGAAAAGTGGTGGTGCGTCTGCAAACCGGTGATGTGTCGCTTTATGGGTCAGTGCGTGAGCAGGGTGAAGTGCTGACCGCTCGCGGCATCGCCTGGCAGGTCGTGCCCGGTGTAAGTGCGTTCCTTGGGGCGGCGGCGGAACTGGGGGTGGAATATACCGTCCCGGAAGTGTCGCAAAGTCTCATCATCACCCGCCTGGAAGGGCGCACGCCGGTTCCGCCACTGGAACAGCTGGAGTCTTTTGCCAGCCATCAGACCTCAATGGCGATTTACCTCTCCGTGCAGCGCATTAACCGCGTGGCAGAGCGGCTGATTGAAGGGGGTTACCCGGCTACCACGCCCGTTGCGGTGATTTATAAAGCCACCTGGCCTGAAAGCCAGACCGTGCGCGGCACGCTGGCGGATATTGCGGACAAAGTGCGCGACGCCGGGATCCGCAAAACGGCTCTGATCCTCGTTGGCGCATTTCTTGGCGAGGAGTACCACTACTCACGTCTTTATGCAGCGGACTTTAGCCATGAATACCGTAAAGCCTGAATCCATCGCTCTGTTTTGCCTGACGCCCGGCGGCGTTGCACTGGCAAACCAACTGAAACTGGCGCTGCCGATGACCTGTTACACCAGTGAAAAGTTACTGGAAGAGGGCTTTGTACCTTTTGATGGTGGATTTGCCAGCGCCCTGCGTAGCGCCTTCAGCGAACATTCGGCGCTGGTGTTTATTGGCGCGACTGGTATCGCCGTGCGGGTACTGGCACCGCTGGTCAATGACAAATTCAGCGATCCGGCGGTGATCGTGATTGATGAGCGCGGGCAGCATGTGATCAGTCTCCTCTCCGGCCATTTTGGTGGCGCTAACGAGCTTGCCCGTTACCTGGCAGGTGTGCTGGGGGCGGACCCTGTTATCACTACCGCCACGGACGTGAACGATCTGGCTGCGCTGGATACCCTCGCCTGTCAGTTGGATGCGCGGATGGAGGATCTGCGCACCGGGGTAAAGACCATCAACCACTGGCTGGTCAGCGGCAAACGCATCGGCCTGTGGTGTGACAACGCGTTACGCGCTGAGGTCGCCCGCTGCGACACACGTGGCTTTATCCCTGTGGACTCGCTGGACGCGTTACCCGACCTGACCGCACTGGTGTGTGTGACGGTGCAGGCAGCTTTACCGGAGCTTGCGGTGCCAGTGTTCAAACTGGTCCCCCGGCGGGTGATAGCAGGAATCGGTTGTCGCCGCGATACCCCGTATTCGGTGGTTTCAACCCTGCTCAACCGCCAGCTGGCGGCCCACGCGCTTGATCCTCTGGCGCTACGAGCCATCGGCAGTATCACCTTAAAAGAGCATGAAAAAGCCCTCACGCAGCTGGCGCAACATCTGCGCGTGCCGTTCGAAATTTTTAGCGCTGACGCCCTGCGTCAGCATGAACATCGCTTCCCGGCGTCTGAATTTGTCCGAAAGACAACTGGTGTGGGCAGCGTTTCCGGTCCCGCAGCCTGGCTGATGAGTCACGGGCAACTGGTGGGCGAAACCCTGCGCGAGCAGGGCGTCACTATTACTTTGGGAGTAGCACACTGATGTTAAGCGTAATCGGAATTGGCCCTGGCTCACAGGCCATGATGACCCTGGAAGCGATCGAAGCCTTACAGGCTGCAGAAATCGTTGTGGGATACAAAACCTACACTCACCTGGTGAAATCCTTCACCGGCGACAAGCAGGTGATCAAAACCGGCATGTGCAAAGAGATCGAACGCTGCCAGGCGGCGATCGAACTGGCACAGGCGGGAAAAAACGTGGCGCTTATCAGCAGCGGTGATGCCGGCATTTATGGCATGGCAGGGTTAGTACTGGAACTGGTGAGCAAACAAAAACTCGATGTGGAGGTTCGCCTGATCCCTGGCATGACCGCCAGTATCGCTGCCGCTGCTCTGCTGGGGGCACCGTTAATGCATGATTTCTGCCATATCAGCCTCAGCGATCTGCTTACTCCGTGGCCGGTGATTGAAAAACGCATTATCGCAGCGGGTGAAGCGGACTTTGTTATCTGTTTTTACAACCCGCGCAGCCGGGGGCGTGAAGGCCATCTGGCCCGCGCTTTTGAACTGCTGGCTGCCAGCAAAAGCGCCGCAACGCCGGTAGGGGTGGTGAAATCCGCCGGGCGTAAAAAAGAGGAAAAATGGCTCACCACTCTGGGTGAGATGGACTTTGAACCTGTAGACATGACCAGTCTGGTGATTGTGGGCAACAAAACCACCTATATCGCTGATGGCCTGATGATTACCCCACGGGGCTACGAGTTGTGAGGGCAGGAGAGGTGCTGGTAATGGGCGGCACCAGCGATGCGCGCCTGATATGCCAGCAACTGGACGCCGCCGGGGTGAAGTACACCCTGTCGGTTGCAACCCCTACCGGGCAGCACCTGGCGGGCGAGATCGGGGGCGAAGTGCGCTGTGGACGAATGGACTTTGACGCCATGGTGACGTGGCTTACCGAGAACCAGACGCGCTGGGTGGTGGATGCCTCTCATCCCTATGCCGAGGTGGTCAGCGATACCCTCACCCGCGCCTGCCAGCAGGTTAAGGTGCTCCTGAGTCGCTACCAGCGCCCGGACCAGCTCGAACGTCTTATACATCCGTTGCTGCACAAAGTGCCGACCCTGGAAGCGGCATGTGAAGTGGCAAAGGGGCTTGGCCAACGCGTACTTCTGACCACCGGCAGTAAAGATTTAGCACGCTGGCGCGCAGGGCTGGCTGAGAAAACCCTGCTTGCCCGCGTGCTGCCGGTGGCTGATGTGATGGTGCAGTGTGCCGAAAGCGGCTTTGGCGTGACGGAGATTTACGCCATGTGCGGGCCCTTCAGCGCCGAGTTTAACGCCGCGTTTTACCGCCAGTGCCGGGCCGATGTGGTGATAACCAAAGCCTCCGGCGCTGAAGGTGGATACCGGGAAAAAGTAGAGCCATGCCTTGATGCCGGTATCCCCTGCATCGTGATTACCCGCCCGGCGCCTGCGGTGTCGGGAGATGAGTTACTGGAAAGCCAGCAGGCCTTTGCGCAACGATTAGGGCGCTGGCTCGCCACAGAGTGAGGATAACACTATGAAAAAAGCCCTTCTGGTTATCAGTTTTGGTACCAGTTATCACGACACGTGTGAAAAAAACATTGTGGCGTGCGAGCGCGATCTGGCCGCGAGCTGCCCGGATCGTACCCTGTTCCGGGCGTTTACCTCCGGGATGATCATTCGCAAGCTGAAGCAGCGCGATAACCTGCACATTGATACCCCTTTACAGGCGCTGCAAAAACTGGCGGAGCAGGGTTATCAGGATGTCGCCATTCAGTCTCTGCATATCATTAATGGCGATGAATACGAAAAAATCGTTCGTGAAGTGCAGACCTTACGTCACCTCTTCAGTCGCATGGTCATCGGCGCGCCGCTGCTCAGTGGTCATGACGACTATATGCAGCTGATGCAGGCGCTGGCCCGCCAGATGCCTGCGCTGGCTGACGGCGAAAAGGTCGTTTTTATGGGACACGGAGCCAGCCACCATGCCTTCGCCGCTTATGCCTGCCTTGACCACATGATGGCCGCGCATCGCTTCCCGGCACGGGTCGGGGCAGTAGAAAGCTACCCGGAAATAGACGTCATCATCGATGGACTACGCCGTGAGGGTATCAGCGCGGTGCACCTGATGCCCTTGATGCTGGTGGCCGGGGATCATGCCATCAACGATATGGCATCTGACGATGAGGAGTCCTGGAAAACGCAGTTTGAGCGTGTCGGCATTAGCGCCACCCCGTGGTTACAGGGGCTGGGTGAGAACAGTGATATTCGCGCGATGTTTGTCTCACACCTGCATCAGGCGCTGGACCAACAACTGGAGGAAGCCGCATGAGTGGCATGCTTTACGCCCTGGGGATCGGGCCGGGGGCAAGCGATCTGCTTACCGTCCGTGCCGCACGCATACTGGGCAAACTGGATGTGCTTTATGCGCCGGCAGGACGACGAGGAGGCGACAGTCTGGCCCTCTCCATCGTGCGGGAGTATCTGGGGGAGCACACTGAAATCCGCGCTACCCATTTTCCCATGAGTGGTGACAGCGCGGAAAAAGAGGCGGTATGGGATGAAGTGGCGGCGGCGTTACGCGCCGAAACACTGGCAGGCAAACAGGTTGGTTTTATTACCCTTGGGGACGCCATGCTGTTCAGCACCTGGGTGTTCCTGCTGCAACGAATTGGCCGACCAGACTGGCTGGAGATAGTGCCGGGTGTGACCTCGTTCGCCGCTATCGCCGCCCGCACCCAGATCCCGCTTGCTATGGAACAACAGTCGCTGGCGGTGGTGTCCTGTACCGCACCTGAAGCGGAGATACGACAGGCGCTGGCGAACCATGAAAGTCTGGTGCTGATGAAAGTGTATGGCCGTTTTGCCCGCATTAAAGCGTTGCTGGCCGAGGTCGGGCTACTGGACAAGGCGATCATGATGGCGGAAGCCACACTACCCGCAGAGCAGTGCTGGCGGGAACTTGCTCAGGTGCAGGATGACCAGGCACTACCCTATTTTTCGACCATCCTCGTGAATAAACAGTGGGAGAGAGTATGAAACAGGAACAACAGCTCAAACGTCTGTCATTGAGCGGACTGGCAGCGGCCTTGCTGCTCATGGTGGTACCTGAGCAGGCGTTTGCTATGCACATCATGGAGGGCTTTTTACCCCCGATGTGGGCGGTAGCCTGGTGGGTGCTGTTTTTACCTTGTCTGTGGTACGGGCTGGTGCGGTTACGCCAGATTGTGGCAGAAGACAGCAATCAGAAAGTGCTGCTGGCCCTGTGCGGTGCCTTTGTTTTCGTCCTGTCGGCGCTGAAAATTCCGTCGGTCACCGGTAGCTGCTCGCATCCGACGGGGGTTGGTCTGGCCGTTATTCTCTTCGGGCCGGGCGTCGTGGCCATCCTTGGCGCTATCGTCCTGCTGTTTCAGGCGCTGCTTCTGGCCCACGGCGGTCTGACAACGCTTGGCGCCAACGGCATGTCGATGGCGGTGATTGGCCCGGTTGTGGGTTATCTGGTCTGGAAAATGGCCTGCCGCGCCGGGTTACGCCGTGATGTCTGCGTATTCTTATGCGCCATGCTGGCGGATCTGGTGACCTATTTTGTCACGTCCGTGCAGCTCGGTGTGGCCTTCCCGGACCCGGAAGCTGGCGCAACAGGTTCAGTCATGAAATTCATGGGCATCTTCTGCCTGACTCAGATCCCGATTGCCATTGCAGAAGGGTTACTGACGGTCATGATTTACGATCAACTGACCAAACGGCAACTGGTTGCCGCACAAGGACATTAAGATGAAAAAAACAGTGATTTTACTTGCGATGGTAATAGCCCTGGTGATCCTGCCGTTTTTTATCAATCACGGGGGGGAGTACGGTGGCTCAGACGGGGAAGCGGAAAGTCAGATTCAGGTTGTCGCACCGCATTATCAGCCCTGGTTCCAGCCGCTGTATGAACCGGCCAGTGGCGAAATTGAGAGCCTGCTTTTTACGCTACAGGGCTCTCTTGGTGCCGCGGTCATTTTCTACATCCTGGGTTATATGAAAGGCAGACAGCGTGATGATAAACGGGCTTGATCGCCTGAGCTATCAGAGCCGCTGGTTTACGGTCGCGCCGGAACGCAAGTTTCTGTTCTGGCTGTTGATGATGCTGCTGGCGTTTTCCCTGCCTCCGGTAGGGCAGGGGATATTGCTGGTGTGCCAGGCGGCTTTTACCTGCTGGTTGCTGCGTATGACTTTCTGGCGCTGGCTGCGCTGGATGGCGATCCCGCTGGCGTTCTTGCTGGTGGGCGTGCTGACTATCCTGTTCAGCGTCACCACTGATCCTGCCCGTCTGCTGGTGGGCGTCCCGTTGGGATCGTACTGGCTGGGTGTGATGCCGGAGGGGCTGGCGATGGCGAATGCCACCTTCTGGCGCAGCCTTGCGGCTCTGGCCGCGACCCTCTGGCTGGTGCTTAATCTGCCCTTTGTGCAGCTCATTGTGCTACTGCAAAAAGGACGAGTGCCGCGTCTGCTGACCGAGCAAATTCTGCTCATCTGGCGCTTTATTTTTATCCTGCTTGAAGAAGCAATGGCTATCCATCGGGCGCAGACGCTGCGCTTTGGGTATTGCACATTGCCGCAGGGCTACCGATCTCTGTCAATGCTGGTGGGCCTGCTATTTACCCGCGTGCTCCTGCGCTACAGGGCGCTGGCCGTCACGCTGGATGTCAAACTTTATCAGGGTGATTTTCACCTGTAAGGAACGTAATGCTGGCAACCGATGAGCTATGGTTCAACTACCAGGATGCGCCAACGCTTAAGGGGCTTACGCTCGATTTTTCCTCTCAGCCGGTTACCGGGCTGGTGGGCGCGAACGGCTGCGGAAAATCGACGCTGTTTATGAACCTGAACGGCATTTTGCGCCCGCAGCAGGGGAAGGTCCTGTGGCAGGGTAAACCGCTGGATTACAGCAAGCGCGGGATGCTCGCGCTGCGCCAGCAGGTGGCCACCGTCTTTCAGGACCCGGATCAGCAGATTTTTTATACCGATATCGACAGTGACATTGCCTTTGCCCTGCGTAACCTCGGCGTGCCAGCGCCGGAAATCGCCCGGCGTATCGATGATGCCCTGACCCTGGTGGATGCCCACGCCTTCCGCCATCAGCCAGTCCAGTGTCTGAGCCACGGGCAGAAAAAGCGCGTAGCCATAGCCGGGGCGTTGGTATTGCAGGCTAAATACCTGTTGCTCGATGAACCAACGGCGGGTCTCGACCCCTCCGGGCGGGCGCAAATGATTGACATCATTCAGCGTATCGTGGCTCAGGGAGATCATGTGGTGATCTCCAGCCATGATATTGATTTGATTTATGAAGTCTGCGATGCGGTGTATGTTCTACGCCGTGGCGAACTGCTGGCTGAAGGCACACCGGCAGAGGTCTTTACCCAAAAAACGCTGATTGAACAGGCCGGGCTGACTCAGCCGTGGCTGGTAAAAATGCACACCGAACTGGGCATGCCGCTTTGCAGAAACGAAGCCGCATTTTTTGCTTCTGTACAGGCAACAATGATTAAGGAGGCGTCATGACGCTGGCAATTATGCTTCAGGGAACCGCCTCAGACGTGGGTAAAAGCGTACTGGTGGCGGGGCTGTGCCGCATCCTGCATCAGGACGGGCTGAAGACTGCACCCTTTAAATCGCAAAATATGGCGCTCAACTCGGGTATCACGCCCGACGGCCAGGAGATGGGGCGTGCGCAGATTTTTCAGGCCGAAGCGGCAGGTATTGTACCGGACGTGCGCATGAATCCGGTGCTGCTCAAGCCCACAAGCGATCGTAAAGCGCAGGTGGTGCTGATGGGCAAAGTGGCAACAGATATGGATGCCGTCCGTTATCATGAATATAAGCCTCACCTGCGCGAACAAATTACCGATGTCTATCAGAGCCTCGGACGCGAGTATGATGCCATTGTGCTCGAAGGGGCGGGGAGTCCGGCGGAAATTAACCTGCGCGATCGTGATATCGTCAACATGGGCATGGCGGAAATGGCCCAGTGCCCGGTGGTGCTGGTAGCAGACATCGACCGCGGCGGGGTATTCGCCTCCATTTATGGCACGCTTGCCCTGCTGCAGGAGCACGAGCGCTGGCGTGTAAAAGGGGTCATCATCAATAAATTCCGTGGTGACGTTACCTTGTTAACGCCTGGCATTAAGCAGATTGAAGCGCTGACCGGCGTCCCGGTGCTCGGGGTGATGCCGTGGCTGGAGGTGGATTTAGAAGATGAGGATGGCGTGGCGCTCCAGCGGGGTAAATACCTGCGCACCGGGGAACGGGCTATCGATATTGCCGTAATCCAGTTGCCGCACATTTCAAACTTCACCGACTTTAACGCCCTGGCAGCCCAGCCTGATATACGAGTGCACTATGTTCGTTCCCCCGACGAGCTGCAAGCGACCGATCTCATCATTTTACCGGGCAGTAAAAATACATTGGGCGATCTCAGCTGGCTACAGGAGAGCGGACTGGCACAGGCGGTGCTGCAGGCCAGTCGTGACGGCGTCCCGGTGCTCGGGGTATGTGGCGGCTATCAGATGCTCGGTGAAACCATCATTGATGACGTGGAGTCCTGCCTGGGGACGCTGCCCGGACTGGGATTGCTGAACACGGTCACCCGGTTTGCTGTTAACAAAACCACTACGCTTGTGAAAGCAAGGGTACAAACGGCACTCCCCGGCCTGCTGGCCGGTTGTGGCAACCTTGAACTCAGCGGCTACGAAATTCACATGGGCGAAACTCTTTTACAGGCGGGTTGCCGTCCGCTGTTGTGGCTGGAGAAGAACGGCGCGCAGGTGGCCGATGGCGCGGTCAGCGAGAATGGTCTGGTGTTCGGCACCTACCTGCACGGCCTTTTCGACAGCGACGAATTTACCCGCACGCTGATAAACGCGCTGCGAACCCGCAAAGGACTCCCCGCGCTGGATATCGCCGTGGACTATGCGCATTACAAATCCCGGCAGTTCGATCTGCTGGCAGATGCCATGCGTAAAAATATCGACATCGACAGGATCTATCAGATTATGCATCAGCACCAGGAGCAGCCATGTTAACGCTGGTTACCGGCGGCGCGCGCAGCGGAAAAAGCCGCCATGCCGAATCGCTCGTCGCAGGCGCGCAAGAGGTTCTCTATATTGCCACCTCCCAGATTTATGACGCAGAGATGGCCGCGCGCATTCAGCACCATCGCGACGGACGTCCCGCCCACTGGCGCACCGAAGAGCGATGGCAGGATCTGGCGGAGATCATTACCGCTCACAGTAAGCCAGACGACGCCGTTCTGCTGGAGTGCATTACCACGATGGTGACGAACCTGCTGTTTGCCCACGGCGGCGACAGCGATCCGGACGGCTGGGATTACGATGTGCTTGAAGCACGGGTGCATCATGAAATTGAAACGCTTATCGCCGCCTGCGCCCGCTGCCCCGCGACGGTAGTGCTGGTAACCAACGAAGTGGGGATGGGGATCGTCCCGGAAAACCGCCTCGCCCGCCATTTTCGCGATATTGCCGGGCGCGTGAATCAGCGTCTGGCGCAGGCTGCCGATGAGGTCTGGCTGGTCGTCTCCGGGATTGGAGTCAAAATCAAATGAAACTGTTATGGGCAACCTTCGCCTTTATTACCCGGCTGCCGGTGCCTGAGCGCTGGACTCATGGGCTGGAAACCAAAGACTACGTGCGCTGCATTGTAAATTTTCCGCTGGTAGGGCTGACGCTCGGCGCGCTCAGTGGCGTGGTCTGGATGGTGCTTGAGCCCTGGTGCGGTACCCCGCTGGCGGCACTCTTTACCCTGCTTGCCCTGGCACTGCTCACCGGCGGTTTTCATCTTGATGGGCTGGCGGATACGTGCGACGGCGTCTTCTCCGCCCGCACACGTGAGCGGATGCTGGAGATCATGCGCGACAGCCGCCTTGGTACCCACGGTGGGCTGGCGCTGGTGTTTGTGCTGGTGGCAAAAATTCTGGTCATCAGCGAACTGAGCTTGCGCGGTTTGTCGATACCCGCCGCGCTGGGTGCTGCCTGTGCTGCCGGGCGCGGTTGTGCGGTGGTGATGATGTACGGTCACCGCTATGCCCGTGAAGAGGGGCTGGGGAATCTCTTTATTGGCAAGGTCACCTTGCGTCAGACCCTGATTACGCTGGCACTGGCGCTGGCGATTGCCATCGGCCTTGAAGGCATGAAAGGGGTGATGGCGCTGCTTGTCACAGCGATTGCGATTTGTGCGCTTGGCCTGATGCTCAAACGCACGCTGGGCGGGCAGACGGGCGACACGCTCGGTGCTGCCATTGAACTGGGTGAGCTGGTCTTTCTTCTGGCGCTGCTCTGAGCAGCCCGTTAAACCTGATGAGAACTTCTATGCAAACACTGACTTCGATACTGGCCGCTATTCCAGCACCCGACAAAAATGCGATGGCTCATGCGCAACACCACATCGACGGGTTGCTTAAGCCACCGGGTAGCCTCGGGCGACTGGAGTCGCTGGCAGTGCAGCTTGCCGGGTTGCCGGGGCTTGGCGGCAAACCACAAATTGGCAGGAAGGCGATTGTGGTGATGTGCGCGGATCATGGTGTCTGGCATGAGGGCGTCGCCATTTCGCCGCAGATCGTCACGGCGATTCAGGCGGCCAATATGACCCAGGGCACCACCGGCGTCTGCGTGCTGGCAGCCCAGGCGGGAGCAACAGTGCATGTACTGGACGTCGGGATCGACAGCGACCCTCTGCCGGGGCTTGTGAATATGAAGGTCGCGCGCGGCAGTGGCAACATTGCGCAGGGCCCGGCGATGAGTGCAGGGCAGGCGCAGGAGCTGCTGCTGGAGACCATTCGCTATACTCGTGAACTGGCCGCTGAGGGTGTTCAGCTGTTTGGTGTGGGTGAGCTTGGCATGGCAAACACCACCCCGGCGGCGGCAATGGTCAGCGTACTGACAGGAGAGGAGCCAGAAGCCGTAGTAGGAATCGGCGCCAATCTGCCGGCATCGCAACTCGGCCATAAAGCCCAGGTGGTACGCCGGGCGATTGCCATCAACCAGCCGGATGCCCGTGACGGACTCGACGTGCTGGCAAAAGTGGGCGGTTTTGATCTGCTGGGGATGACCGGAGTAATGCTGGGAGCCGCCTCCTGTGGCCTGCCGGTGGTGCTCGATGGCTATCTCTCTTACGCCTCGGCGCTGGCGGCCTGCCGCATTGAACCTAAAGTGAAGGATTATCTCATTCCGTCTCATTTGTCGGCGGAAAAAGGGGCGCGCATTGCCCTGCAAAATCTTGGGCTGGAGCCGTATCTCAATATGGGGATGCGTCTGGGAGAGGGCAGTGGCGCGGCGCTGGCGATGCAACTGGTGGATGCCGCCTGCGCGATGCACAACAACATGGGCACGCTTGCCAGCAGCAATATCGTGTTGCCGGAAACGAAGTAACAGACTGCGCGATGGGTTCCCTCGATCTTTGCGACCCTGGGGCACGTTCACGGGTTCTGGCGTGACAGAAAAGCAAGGAACATAAGGTGAACGGAATAACCCTCAGAGCCGCATGTTTCCCCTCACCCTAACCCTCACGCCGGAGGGGCGAGGGAACCGTTCATGTCTGCTTTTATTGCGGGAGAGTCAGCATATTGGGGCGAGTACAACACGCTATTCCCTAAGCCTTTCCCTCCCGCATCACCTTCAGCAGTGTATCCACCAGCCCAGGAAAACGGGCGTCTAAATCTTCCCGGCGCAGCGAAATCATATTTTCGCGTCCCTGGGGGCGCTGCCAGATGACGCCACTGTCGCGTAGCACTCGCCAGTGGTGGGTCATCGTGGACTTTGCTATTTCCTCCGGGCGTAACGCATTGCAGCTCAGTTCAGTGCCATCGGCGAGTCGCTTGACCATCGCCAGACGCAGCGGGTTGCCCAGCGCAAAAAGGACGTTTTCCAGCAGTATTTGTTCGGTATCGGGATGATTTGGGATCATTTGGCTCCAGGCGTCATAGGGTTGAGCGATATCAACAATCGCTCAATCATAAGAAAATAGTTCGAACATACTCGTACAATAGGACTATTATACTTAACGAACGAACACGCGACCATCCCGGTCGCGATTTAAATTGTCAGACTGACTAAGGACGCATCATGCCCCGACCCATCCCTCTCGAACGTTATCGCAACATCGGTATCTCCGCGCACATCGATGCCGGTAAAACGACAACCACTGAGCGCATCCTGTTTTACACCGGGATGAGCCACAAACTGGGTGAAGTACACGATGGCGCGGCAACCACTGACTGGATGGCGCAGGAGCAAGAGCGCGGGATCAC
The DNA here is from genome assembly GCF_051486985.1 of Yokenella regensburgei. Classification (GTDB taxonomy): domain Bacteria; phylum Pseudomonadota; class Gammaproteobacteria; order Enterobacterales; family Enterobacteriaceae; genus CBFFRJ01. The sequence goes on along the minus strand of NZ_JAHVDV010000006.1, from coordinate 23,050 downwards.
CATCACTTCCGCGGCCGTAAGCTGCTTCTGGCCGGGCATGGACGGAGGTTTTGAGCCGCACCGTATCAATATTATCGACACCCCCGGACACGTGGACTTCACCATTGAGGTGGAGCGTTCCATGCGTGTGCTCGACGGCGCGGTGATGGTCTATGACTCCGTTGGTGGCGTACAGCCGCAATCGGAAACCGTCTGGCGGCAGGCCAACAAGTATCATGTGCCGCGCCTGGCCTTCGTCAACAAAATGGACCGCCCCGGGGCCGATTTCTTCCGCGTGGTGCAGATGATGATTGATCGCCTGAAGGCGAACCCGGTGCCGATTGTTATCCCCATTGGCGCTGAAGAGCACTTCACCGGGGTGGTGGATCTCATCAAAATGCGCGCCATTCTGTGGGATGACGCCACTCAGGGCATGACCTTTAGCTATGCGCCGGTGCCGGATGCGTTACTGGCAACCGCTCAAGAATGGCGGGAGAAAATGGTGTCGGCGGCGGCGGAGGCCAGCGAGGCGCTGATGGATAACTATCTCGAAACCGGCGACCTTGACGAAGCAGAGATCATCAATGGGCTGCGTATTCGCACCGTGGCGGGCGAAATCCAGCCGATGCTGTGCGGCAGTGCCTTTAAAAACAAAGGCGTGCAGCGCATGCTCGATGCAGTGGTGGAATTGATGCCATCGCCGCTGGATATCCCGGCTATTCAGGGCGTGGACGAAAAAGGTCAGCCTGCAGAACGTCACCCCAGCGACGATGAACCCTTCTCGGCGCTGGCGTTCAAACTGATGACTGACCCTTACGTCGGCCAGTTGACCTTTATCCGCGTCTATTCCGGCGTGTTGAGAAAAGGCGACGCAGTATGGAACCCGGTCAAAGGGAAGAAAGAGCGTATCGGTCGTATCGTGCAGATGCATGCCAACGATCGTCATGAAGTGGACGAACTGCGGGCAGGCGATATCGCGGCCTGTGTCGGGCTGAAAGATGTGACCACCGGCGACACCCTGAGTGACCCGGATGCAGTCATCACGCTTGAGCGCATGGAGTTCCCGGAACCAGTGATTTCTCTCGCCATTGAGCCGAAAACCAAAGCCGATCAGGAGAAAATGGGCATCGCCTTGCAGCGGCTGGCGTCGGAAGACCCGTCGTTCCGTCTGCAAACCGACGAAGAGTCCGGCCAGACCATTATTTCCGGGATGGGCGAGCTGCACCTGGAGATTATCGTTGACCGTATGAAACGTGAGTTTGGTGTGGAAGCGAACATCGGTCGTCCACAGGTCACCTACCGCGAGACGTTACGTAAAGCGGTGAAAGAGGTGGAAGGCAAGTTTGTGCGCCAGTCAGGCGGTAAGGGGCAGTACGGCCATGTCGTGCTCAGCCTCGAACCTCTGGAGCCGGGCAGTGGCTTTGTGTTTGAGGATGCCACCAAAGGCGGCGTGGTACCGCGCGAGTATATTCCTTCTGTGGAAAAGGGCTTGCGTGAGGCCATGAACAGCGGTGTGCTGGCAGGCTACCCGGTAGTGGACGTGAAAGTGACCCTGACGTTTGGTTCGTATCATGATGTTGACTCCTCGGAAATGGCGTTCCGCATGGCCGCCATCTTCGGCTTCAAAGAGGGAGCGCGCAGAGCGGACCCGGCGATTCTGGAGCCGGTGATGCATGTGGAAGTGGAAACACCAGACGCGTATGCCGGGAACATTATGGGCGATCTCTCTTCTCGTCGCGGAATGGTTCAGGGGATGGAAGAGCGCTTCGGCAGCCAGATTATTCGTGCTGCTGTGCCGTTGGCCGAAATGTTCGGCTACTCGACCACGCTGCGTTCCATGTCACAAGGCCGCGCCACCTACAGCATGGAGTTCCATCACTATGCGCAAGCGCCGCGCAACGTGGCGGACGATATCATTGCCAGTCGTGCAAAAGCGTAACAATCCTAACCACGCTGCGGCACTGAGGGATCCCTGCAAAATAATACGCGCACGGAAAGTCCCCTCGCTCCTTTGGGGAGAGGGCCTGGGTGAGGGGAAATATGCGGCGCTTGTGGGCATTCCGTTCACCTTATGTTCCCTGCTTGTCTGTAGCGACAGAACCCGTGAACGTGCCAGGGTGGTTCACCGCCACCACCCTGGCGACCCGGGCTCCCGGCAAGGAAAATCGCCGCTGACGCGGTGCATTCGGCTTATGTCGTCTGACTATCGGGTCGGGGACCAGCCTGGATCCTTGTAGGCTATCCCCTCCGCCCGCTTCCCTGCGAGCGGCCACGGTCATCCGTCAACGCCTCATCGATTTTCAGCCGGACACTGTCATCGCGGTGACGGCTTTATTCTCATTTCTCCGTGATATCGCTGTAAAACGTAACATTACTGGGGCTTCCTCAGCGCTGCGGCGGGTTTTTTTGCTTTGACGAATGTGCTTCTGATGTAGCGTCTCTGCCCGTTTTTCTCCCTCTCCCTCAGGGAGAGGGCCGGGGTGAGGGTGAATATCAGCGCATCACTTTACTACGCACCCGTCGCCACATACCCAATACGATAATTCTCCCGGCCTGCCAAAGGTGCATCACCCACGTCCACCTGCAACAACTGCCAGCGGCTGACATCCCAGGCGCAGAGCGGGCTTTGCAGAGGCAGTGAGGCTAAATCCGCATGGGGCAGCACCGGGATTTTTGTGAGTGACAACCAGGACGCCTTTTTCACCATCTCCACCTCTGGTACACGAAGGGCGAGCCAGCTGTCGATCGCCGGCCAGCCAAAATCGTCGGTCAGTTTTTTAAAGCCCGCGCTCTGCAGGAAGCGCGCCATTGCCTGCGCGTTCTGCCAGAGATATAGCGGCGCATAACGGTTCTCACTGATATGGGGCTCTTCCCGGCGGGAGAAGAGAAATGCTTTGAACAGCAGGCCGGGAAAACCGTCCAGCTTCGCGCCACTTGCGGCAATGCGCTGCTCAATCACCGCCATATCGTAATCGGCGGGCAGCGTAAAACGGTACTGCATGACGATCATAACGCCTCCTCAGAAAGCATGTGCCCGTGGCTGAAACTCCACTCATCAGCGGTATTAAACTGAATTATCACCATCACATCGTCCGGCTGAATATTCAGATGCGTGTTCAGGCGTGCGCTCAGTAAACGGAAGAAGTTCTGTTTCTGCGCTTTGGTGCGCGGTTTTCCGGCAAAAATATGAAACTGAATAAAATCATCGCTGCGCCCGCCGCTTTTATAGTGCTTATCAAAAACGCGCTGGCGGGCCGGGAGCGTTTCGAAAACCTGAAAACGGTCGTCAGGCGGCACGGCGAATTCCTCTACCAGACAGTGATGCAGGGTGGCGGAAATCAGTTTAAGTTGCGCATCACTGTACCCCTCGCGCAGGGTGATTCGGGTAAAGGGCATCAGCTTTGCTCCTCATCCAGGCAGCCGAGGGCGGTGACGGCAGCGGGCCAGCCTGCGTAAAACGCAAGGTGAGTGAAAGCTTCAGCGATCTCTTCCCGGCTCAACCCGTTTTGTTGTGCAAAGTTAATGTGCCAGGGGATTTGCTGCACGCGGCCGAGCGCCGTCAGCGCACCGAGGGTTACCAAACTGCGTTCACGCGGCGAAAGGATGTCACGTTGCCAGATATCGTTAAACAGGACGTCCTGACTGAGTTCAGCCAGCTTGGGGGCGACGCGGGTGAGTGTGTTTCGGTCCAGGGATGGTTTCATCGTGCTCTCTCCGTGTTGACAGTAAATCCATCCTGGCGCGATAGTGTCATCCTGAAAATCAAATTATTCGCGACTCACCATCCCGCATTTCAGGACGATTATGGACAAACTTCCCGTAACCCTCGACCTTGATGCTTTGCGAAGCTTTGTGACCGGTATCGAGGCGGGGAGCTTTGCGCAGGCGGCAACCCGTCTGTGTCGTTCCACGTCTGCCGTCAGCGCCCAGCTCAGGAAGCTTGAGATGCAGTGCGGCAGCGAGCTGGTCGTTAAACGCGGACGCCATCTTGAACTCACCCATCATGGCGAGATCCTGATGGGCTACGCGCGGCGTCTGCTGGCCCTTAACGACGAGGCGCAGCGGGCGATGAAGGGGGAGTTGCTTCAGGGAGAGGTGCGCATCGGGATGCAGGAGGACTTTGGCGAGTCTTTGATGCCCGGCATCCTCGGTGCATTCCGACGTCACCATCCGGGGCTGCGCATTATCGCCCGCGTAGATCGCAACCAGGCGCTGTTATCGGCGCTGGATGACGACACGCTGGACATGGCGCTGCTCTGGCAACCGGAGCACACGTCGCCTGCCGGTAAGCTTGTCGGGCAGTGTGAAATGATCTGGCTCCAGCATCCGGAGCTGGATGTAGCCGCGCTGCTTGCCGCCGGCGACCCCCTGCCGCTGGTGATGTTTGAACACCCCTGCCTGATGCGCAGTCGCGCCACTGCCTGTCTCGACAGAGCAGGTATTCCCTGGCGCATCGTGTTCGTCAGCCACAGCCTGAGCGGTATCCGGGCAGCGGTACAGGCGGGACTGGGGATCACACTGCGTACGCGCATCGGTATGCCGGACAACCTGCAGAGCGTGGGCCCGATACTGCCCTCTGCGGGTAATCTTGGCATAACGCTTCAGGAACGACAGGGTGGCGAGGCGGTTCACAGCGCACGCGTAATGCTGGCAAAACTGATGGAAGAAGCGCTCCGGCAGGTGAAGTGATTGCCTTTCTGATTTTGCGAGTCACCTTCCAGAAACTCCCTTGCTGTCAATAACTTAACAGGGTATCTTGTGCCCGCACTTTTCATCGCAGGTGCCGGGACTGGAGCCCTGAACGACTTCACTTTATTTTCTTTCCGGAGGCTGGTGTATGGCGACGACCCCCAACCAGACTTACCCACTAATGACCCTTCAACACCCTGTAAAACCCGACTTTATTGATCTCGCTGATGACTGCGATGAGTACGCATCACTGCTTATCGATAACAAAGACGCTGCTGAGCGACGCGTTATTTGTCACTTCCTGCACACCAGCCTGTCTCAACTCCGCCCGATGCTTTATGAAGCCATTCCCGCGCATCTGGTGGCGACCTTTACCGTGGATACGCTGCCTGAACGCACGCCGCGCTTTGAGCCCGAGGCCGATCAACTCTGCGACTATTGCCTTGCGCTGAGTGCACTGCTCCATGAGGCATCTCTGCCTCCGGCGCTGGAAAAAACGGTGCGCGGGCTTCTGTGTGACCTGGTGTGGTTCTTTGCCGAAGAGATGCATGCGCCAAGGTGGTTACGCACTGAAGATGGCGTAACTGCAATCGTCAGTTAAGCACCAAAAACCAGGGCATCACTTTAGTTCCGGTTTCGCTCTCCCGTCACGCCTGAGCAGTCGTTCGCTTTTTTAGCTGTGTCTTTATCAATTAATTTGAATCTTATCGTTAAACAAAAGGTATTTATTCTCATCCGTGAGTGGGTAGAGTAGAGGCATCTGAGGCAATAAAGCCTGTCTGCAATCTTGTCCCTGAAAATAAGGATTCAAACGCCATGAAGAAGATCGGCTTTTTGTCATTTGGCCACTGGACACCCTCACCGCAGTCCGGCACCCGCTCGGCGGCGGATGCGCTGCTGCAATCCATCGATCTGGCCGTGGCGGCTGAAGAGCTGGGGGCAGACGGCGCCTATTTCAGGGTGCACCATTTCGCACGTCAGCTGAGCTCTCCCTTCCCGCTGCTGGCGGCCATTGGTGCCAGAACCAGCAAGATAGAGATTGGTACCGGCGTTATCGATATGCGTTACGAAAACCCGCTCTATATGGCAGAAGATGCCGGTGCAGCCGATCTGATCTCCGGCGGACGTTTACAGCTCGGTATCAGTCGCGGCTCACCGGAGCAGGTCATCGACGGCTGGCGTTACTTTGGCTACCAGCCTGCGGAAGGCGAAAGTGAAGCAGACATGGCGCGTCGTCATACCGAAGTGCTACTGGACACGCTACGCGGTGAAGGCTTTGCCAGACCGAACCCGCAGCCGATGTTCCCGAACCCGCCAGGACTGTTGCGCCCGGAACCTTACTCTGAAGGCCTGCGTGAGCGAATCTGGTGGGGTGCCGGTTCGAACGCAACGGCGGTCTGGGCGGCAAAACTGGGCATGAACCTGCAAAGTTCGACGCTGAAAGACGATGAAACCGGCGAGCCGTTTCATATTCAGCAGGCGAAACAGATCCGGGCCTATCGTGAAGCCTGGGCAGAGGCCGGTCATACCCGCACACCGCGTGTTTCCGTCAGCCGCAGTATTTTCGCGCTGATGGACAACCGCGACCGTGCGTATTTTGGCGGCAGCGGTAGTGACAGCGATAAAGTCGGCTTCCTCGATGAGAAGACGCGGGCCATCTTCGGGCGCAGCTACGCGGCTGAGCCGGATAAACTGATTGAACAGCTGAAGAGAGATGAAGCCATTGCTGAAGCGGATACTCTGCTGTTGACCGTACCCAACCAGTTAGGGGTGGATTATAACGTGCATGTCATTGACGCCATTCTGAAACACGTGGCACCGGCTATGGGCTGGCGCGACTGAGTAAGCGTATATAAAAACGCCCCGCAGGCTGACCTGCTGCGGGGCTTGTTAGGACCGGCAGTTATCACAACGTGCGTGGGCAGAGCTGATAAATCCACGCGGTGAGCTGCTGACCCTCTTTGGTCGTCACCTGCACGCTGACGCGATCGTAACCCTCTTCGAACGCATCCAGCATCGGCCAGTGCGCCTCAAGGTCCCGGGAGGTAAACAGGAAACCTTCTACCCGCGGCCCGTTGTCATCAAGCACGATGCCGGGAAAATCTGCCGCCGCGCCCCAGCCACGCTCGTAAAAGGTGCCCAGGACATAGCCGGGCTGCCACTCGCCGCCGATCTTCGCCAGAATGTGCGCATTAACCTGCCCCGGTCGTAGCGTACCGTATACAAACAAACGTTCCATTTTCCCCTCAACGATCAGCGCAATGAATGCCAAAGGCTGGAGAATAACGCGCAGGGCCGGGGGGAATAAAGCATTTCATCAGGCGCGGCGAGGGCGGTCGTTACAGAGAACGGCGAAGCGCAGGGTGAGATTTTTTTGTCCAGGTTTCGAAAGCGGGATAAAATCTTCGCCCTCTTAAGAACAAGATGTCATTACCACTCATGATTAATCCACAGTCCTCAGAGGTGCATGTTCCACAAACCGAGCGTGCCCGAAACAGTATGTTCAGGGCGTTGCTGCATCGTGACAGAACGCCTGTTGCGGTGCTGGCCTGCGCTGCGGTTGTCGGCACGCTGGTTGGCCTTGTTGGTGTGGCTTTTTTTCGCGCCGTGAATGCCGTTCAACATCTACGCGCCGGTGTCCTTGTCGAGTCCGGCTTTCGCGGGTGGGTGTTATGGGCTATAGCGTTTGTTACCTCCGGCCTGTTGGCCGTGGGCGGCTATTTCCTTGTCAGACGTTTTGCTCCTGAAGCTTCCGGCTCCGGTATTCCGGAGATTGAAGGGGCGCTGGAGGAGTTGCGTCCCGTTCGCTGGTGGCGCGTTATTCCGGTGAAATTCTTTGGCGGCATGGGAACGCTGGGGGCAGGCATGGTACTGGGCAGAGAAGGCCCGACGGTACAGCTTGGCGGCAATATCGGCAGGATGGTGACTGACCTGCTGGGGGTTAAGCACAGCGACGCGCGCCATTCCTTACTGGCGACGGGGGCGGCCGCGGGGTTAGCTGCCGCCTTTAATGCTCCTCTCGCCGGCATTCTGTTCATCCTAGAAGAGATGAGGCCGCAGTTCCGCTACAACTTAATTTCCATTAAAGCCGTTTTCATTGGCGTGATCATGGCCAGTATTGTGTTTCGCCTGTTCAATGGCGAGAGCCCGGTCATTGCAGTAGGGCAGTTAGCCAGCGCGCCAGTGAATACACTCTGGCTTTACCTCGTTCTGGGCATGGTATTTGGGTTGATCGGTGTCTTATTTAACCGCCTCGTTTTTATATTTCAGGATGCTTTTGGACGGCTTTACGCCGGACGCAGCTGGCGCGCTGTTGCAACTGGCGGGGTTATTGGCGGATGCTGCGGTATTCTGGCGCTCTTTTATACCCCAGGTACCGGCGGTGGCTTTGAGCTTATACCAGATGTGGCGAAAGGCGATTTTACCCTTTACGCCCTCATTGTGATGTTCCTGGTGCGTTTGCTGGCCACACTGCTGTGCTTCTGTTCGGGGGCGCCTGGTGGCATATTTGCGCCCATGCTTGCATTAGGCACCGTGCTGGGAACCGCTTATGGCGTCGGGGCCTCGGATCTGTTTCCTGCTTATGGCCTTGAGGCCGGTACGTTTGCGATAGCCGGTATGGGGGCGCTCTTTGCGGCTTCCGTCAGGGCACCCCTCACGGGCATTGTGCTGGTGCTGGAGATGTCAGATAACTACCAGTTAATTCTGCCCATGATTATCACCTGTCTGGGGGCTACGTTGCTGGCACAATTCCTTGGAGGAAAACCCTTATATTCCTCCATCCTTGCGCGCACGTTAGCCAGAGACGCGACCCGGTAACGCTCAGGTGTCTGCCTGAGCCCGCTGCGTGCAGTCAGCGTAAGCCCTTTTACTGTCTCAACGCCTCAGGGGAAAAAAGCTGGCGCTTTGCGGGGGTGACACAGCGACAGGCACACCCTGGCCGCCTGTTACCCTCGCGCTGAGGAACTTGCGTGGGGGGTGAGATTGCCCTTTATCAGGACAAAAGGTGGGGTGCCTCGCGCGAGCAAAACAAAAAGCCTGCTTAAGTTTCCTTAAGCAGGCTTTTTAAATTTGGCTCCTCTGACTGGACTCGAACCAGTGACATACGGATTAACAGTCCGCCGTTCTACCGACTGAACTACAGAGGAATCGGTGTGGAGTCGTATCTTAGCGGCGAAAAAACTTTTGTCAAACTTCATTTCTGTTCCCGTGGTGCAACTGGCGCAATTCCCGTCACTTTGCTGTAATTACCTACAATTTTTTGGAAATGCTTTGCAGGATCAGCTTTTCTCCCCCATCATTTGAAATGAAGTTTCATCTTTCTCGTTAAGGTCAATTTTGAACGTCGTCGCCCCAATACGCCAGGCCGTCATGCGCACGCCCTGGTACGCCAAACGCAAGAGCTATAAAGTCCTTTTCTGGCGAGAAATCACCCCGCTGGCTGTCCCGATCTTCCTTGAAAATACCTGCGTCCTGATGATGGGCGTGCTTAGCACCTTCCTGGTGAGCTGGTTGGGGAAAGAAGCTATGGCTGGCGTCGGACTGGCGGACAGCTTCAATATGGTGGTGATGTCTTTTTTTGCCGCTATCGATCTTGGGACCACAGTGGTGGTGGCCTTTAGCCTCGGTAAACTCGACAAACGCCGGGCAAGGGCGGCAGCGCGACAGTCGCTGGTGATCATGACCATTTTTGCCGTGCTGCTGGCGGCGGTGATCCATGCCTTTGGTACGCAAATCATCGATTTTATTGCTGGTGCAGCCACTCCTGAGGTGAAGGCGCTGGCGCTCACCTACCTCGAACTGACGGTGCTGAGCTATCCGGCGGCGGCCATTACGCTGATTGGCAGCGGTGCGCTGCGTGGTGCCGGAAACACGAAAATTCCGCTGCTGATTAACGGGGGGATGAACATCCTCAATATTATTATCAGTAGCGTGCTGATCTATGGCCTTTTCTCCTGGCCGGGTATGGGGTTTGCCGGTGCAGGGCTGGGGCTGACCATTTCCCGCTACATTGGTGCAATAGCCATTATCTGGGTGCTGATGATTGGCTTTAATCCGGCGCTACGCATCAGCCTGAAAAGTTACTTCCAACCGCTTAACTTCGCCATTATCTGGGAAGTGATGGGAATTGGTATCCCGGCAAGCATCGAATCGGTGCTGTTTAACGGCGGGAAACTGCTGACGCAGATGTTCGTGGCGGGGATGGGCACTAACGTTATCGCGGGCAACTTTATCGCCTTCTCAGTCGCCGCACTGATTAACCTGCCGGGTAATGCCCTTGGCTCGGCATCCACCATTATTACCGGTAAACGTCTGGGCAAAGGGCAAAGAGGGCAAGCTGAGCGGCAGCTGCGCCATGTGTTCTGGCTGTCGACGATTGTGCTTACGCTGATAGCCTGGGGCACGGCACCTTTTGCCGGGCTACTGGCTTCGTTCTATACCCATGAAGAGGATGTGAAAGAGGTCGTGAAGACCCTCCTCTGGCTTAACGCCGCGTTTATGCCCATCTGGGCCGCTTCATGGGTTCTGCCTGCCGGGCAGAAAGGGGCGCGTGATGCCCGTTTTGCTATGTGGGTATCAATGCTCGGGATGTGGGGCTGTCGCGTCGTTGCAGGTTACACCCTTGGGATCATGCTCGGGATGGGCGTGGTGGGCGTCTGGCTTGGCATGGTGCTCGACTGGGCGGTACGCGGTGCGCTCTTTTACTGGCGAATGGTAAGTGGCCGTTGGCTGTGGAAATACCCAAAAATCCCGCGCGATCAGACGTAACCGCTTCATTTTCCCACAGAGTGGAGAATAAATCGGCAAACGAACGGTTTTGTGAAAACAGCCTTTGACAAGGGCGGGAGCCATCGTTAATATGCGCCTCGTTCACACGATTCCTCTGTAGTTCAGTCGGTAGAACGGCGGACTGTTAATCCGTATGTCACTGGTTCGAGTCCAGTCAGAGGAGCCAAATTTGAAAAGCCTGCTTAAGGAAACTTAAGCAGGCTTTTTGCTTTCTGGTTTCGGATGCTCGCCACTGTTTGGTCGGGCAAGATCCTCGCAGCCTCGGGCGATACGACCCTGTAACGCCAGGGCACTACAGGGTGAAAGTAAGGCTCAACCGTTAAAAGGGTTCCGTTGCGGCCGTCAGCCAGGCGCGTGCGTTACTGTCCACCAGCGGCATCAGGGTTTCCCGCACCAGGTGATGGTAATCATTGAGCCACACTATCTCTTGCTCACTGAGCAACGCACGTTCAACCTGACGTAAATCAATAGGGATAAGTGTCAGAGAGCGAAAACGACAAAAACCCGGGCGGCTTTCCACTACTTCGGCCTGATTTTCTATACGGATGCCATAATGGTCAGCAAGATAATAGCCCGGCTCGATGGTCATAATGTTGCCGGCGACCAGTGGCCACGGATTCACCTTTTTGGCAATTCGCTGGGGTTGTTCATGGATCAACAACTGGTGTCCAACACCATGTCCGGTGCCGTGGTCGTAATCCAGACCTAACTCCCACAGGGCACGACGGGCGAAGGCATCAATCTGGTGCCCCTGAGTACCGCCTGGAAATTGCAGCGTCAGCATCGATAAAAAGCCTTTCAGTACGGCGGTATAGTGCAGACGATGTGCCTCTGACAATGTCCTGAATGAGAGGGTACGCGTGGCGTCTGTGGTGCCGTTGTGATATTGCCCGCCGGAATCGTTCAGGTAAAAATTCGCGCCGGTAATGGCGGTGTTGGTCGCCTCACTTGAGTGATAGTGACACATGGCGGCGTTACTGGCAGACGCCGAAATGGTGTGAAAACTCTGCTGAATAAATCCGGGTTGCTGCTGGCGGAAATAGAGTTGTTTCTGCTGGGCTTCAAGCTCCGTCAGCGGTTGGCCTGCGGCCTCCCGGGTCGGCACTTCATCGGCAAGCCAGGCCAGAAAGTTCACCCATGCTGCGCCATCCTGACGATGACACTCTCTGTAGCCCTCTAGCTCAACGGCGTTTTTGTGTGCTTTGATGGAAGTAACGGGATCGGCATGCCAGAGGATCTCCCCGCCATGTTGTTCAATAGCAAAGCGCAGCGCGACCGGTGCGCCGTCGCCATCCAGCATCACTTTTTTCCCCGGCGCAATCTGCTGGCAATGCGGCAGAAAATTGTGCCAGGCAGAGAGTCGCAGCGACGATTTCAGCGTCCCGGAGAGGTTGTGCGTTTTAGCGTGATCAACGAACCACTCAAGTTCACCGTCGCGGCTGAGCAGGGCGAAGGAGTGCGCGATCGGATTCATCGCCACGTCTGAACCACGAATATTCAGCAGCCAGGCGATGTTATCCGGCTGGGTAATGGCGAGCAGATCAGCTCCTTTTTCTGCCAGCACGGCAGCAATCCGCTGCCGTTTATCGCTGCTGCTTTCTCCGCTTATCGCGACCGGCATCTCATGAATCGTCCCGCACGGCGGTGCCGGACGATCCAGCCAGATAGCATTGAACGGATCTTCGCTCAGCGCGACCAGTTCGCAGTGGGTGGCATCAAGCGCAGTGAACTGGCTGTTCACCATTAGCATAGGTTCAAAGGCAATGCGACTTCCCGCCGGCAGGAAGGTATTGAGCCACTCGGGCAGCGGTTCGTTGTGCAGATGGTGGATCTCAAAATCATTAGTATCCACTTCGTTACGCACCTGAACCTGGTAGCGTCCGTCAACAAAGATCAGCGCCCGGTCACGCAGCACCAGCGCCAGGCCCGCAGAGCCGGTAAAACCGGTGAGCCAGGCGAGTTTGTCATCATGAGGGGCACAGTCTTCGCTCTGGTATGCATCTGCACGCGGCACAATCATACCGTCGACATCCATGGCCGCCAGCAGCGTCCGCAATGCGGTAAGAGGGGTTGGGTTTTGCATAAAAATCCTTCTTTATTTTTTTATTGTCATCGTGATTAACGGAAAGGGGGTTCGTTAAACGTTCGCAGTTTACGCGAATGCAGCCTGTCACCTTCGGCACGTAAAAGATCGATAGCCCGGATGCCAATCTGCAAGTGTTCAGAGATTGCGCCTTCGTAAAAACGGTTAGCCTGACCGGGTAGTTTAATCTCACCGTGCAGGGGCTTATCGGAAACGCACAGCAGCGTGCCATAAGGGACGCGGAAGCGATAACCCTGGGCGGCGATGGTGGCGCTTTCCATATCAATCGCCACCGCACGGCTGAGGTTAAAACGCAGCGCAGAGGCGGAATAACGCAGCTCCCAGTTACGGTCATCGGTGGTCACAACGGTGCCGGTGCGCAGCCGCTGTTTTACCTCTTCACCCGGCATCCCGCTCACTGTTTTGGTGGCGTCGTACAGCGCACGTTGTACTTCGGCAATGCTCGGGATGGGAATGTCCGGCGGCAGCACCGCATCCAGTACGTGGTCGTCGCGCAGGTAAGCATGCGCCAGCACGTAATCGCCAATCGACTGGCTTTCGCGCAGGCCACCACAGTGGCCGATCATCATCCACACATCCGGGCGTAAAACCGCCAGATGGTCGCAGATAGTTTTCGCATTTGAGGGACCAACACCAATGTTGATAAGCGTAATGCCCTGTCCGTCGGCGGTGACCAGGTGCCAGGCGGGCATCTGATGCTTTTTCCACGCCAGATCGGAGATAGCTTCTTCCGGCGCGTTGGTGTCGGCGGTGACCCAGTGGCCCCCGGCGCAGGAGAGCGCGACGTAGGGACTTTCAGGATCGAGGATCTGACTGCATCCCCAGCGCACGAACTCATCCACATAACGGGTGTAGTTCGTAAACAGAACAAACGGCTGGAAATGTTCTACCGGCGTGCCGGTGTAATGACGCAGGCGGGCCAGGGAAAAATCTACCCGACGGGCATCAAAGTGTGACAACGGATAGAGCTCGGTCGGATGAAAAAGGCCATCTGCGGTTTCATCACCAATCTGGGCAAGCTCGGTGGTCGGGAAATGGCGGGTCAGCCCGGCGCTCATGGAGCGGTCGAGGGTCAGCTCCGAACCGTCAATAACGTACGGGTAGGGGATCTCATGGGCAGAAAGCCTCACTTCAATCTGTGCCCCGTAATCCTGGCAGAGCAGGGTTAACTGTTCATGAAGATACTGTCTGAACAGCGTCGGACGGGTGATGGTCGTGGTGTAACAACCGGCATGGGTGAAACGCGCGTAGGCACGGGTTTTGGTTGGATTGGTCGCGCTGCCATCCCAGCTGACGGAAAGCTCAGGGTATACGAACAGGCCTTTAATTCGGGCTTCAGGGGAAGGAAGCGAACCGGTTTCGATATAAACGCCAATGGCATCACGAAGATTATTAACAGACTGGTCATAGAGCGCTTCCAGTTGGTCCAGCGCCTCTTCAGGGGTCAGATTGGCACCCTTATTATCCATCATGTACTCCTTGTTCCACGGGTGTGCGGCTGTGAACAACAGTATGTCACAGCTTTGTGAAACAAAAAGAGCAGAGCAGGTTTTAGGATTGGCCTGAGGTTCCGGTATGACGAATGCCATACCGGAGAGGGTAAATTAGCCGTTGATTTTAACCAGCGTACGACCCTGGATTTTATTGCTCAGGAAGTCGGCTGCGAAGGCAGGCGCCTGTTCCAGTTCAATTTCGGTGGCGGCCTGCTGGTAATAGCTCGCCGGCAACAGGCTTGCCAGACGTTCCCAGACGGCAGCACGCTCGGCGGTGGGCACCATTACGGAGTCCACACCCTGTAGCCGCACGTTACGCAGGATGAACGGCATCACGGTGGTCGGCAGTTCAAAACCGCCCGCCAGACCACAGGCTGCGACACAACCACGATACTGCGTTTGTGCCAGCACTTTCGCCAGCACTTTGTTACCGACAGTATCGACAGCACCGGCCCACAGCTGTTTTTCCAGCGGTCGGGTCTCTTCAAACTCGCTGCGTGACAGGATATCGTCTGCCCCCAGCTGTCGCAGGTAATCATGAGTGGATTCACGCCCGCTGACGGCGACAACGGTATAGCCCAGCGCTTTCAGCAGTACCACCGCCGTGCTGCCCACGCCGCCGCTGGCACCCGTCACCAGAACGTTGCCGCTTTCAGGTTTAATGCCTGCTTCTACCAGCGCATCGACACACAGCATGGCGGTGAAGCCCGCAGTACCGATGATCATTGCGTTACGGGCACTGAGCGTCTGCGGCAGGCTGACCAGCCAGTCGCCTTTCACGCAGGCCTGGGCTGCCAGTCCACCCCAATGGTTTTCACCCACGCCCCAACCGGTCAGGAGCACGGGCTGACCTGCTACAAAACGCGGATCGCGGCTTTCGCTGACGATGCCGGAAAAATCGATGCCTGGAACCATCGGGAACTGGCGAATGATTTTACCTTTGCCGGTAATAGCCAAAGCATCTTTATAGTTAAGGCTGGACCAGTCGATGTCGACCAGTACATCGCCGTCGGCAAGAGCAGGCAGGGCGATTTCTTTTACGGCTGCCAGGGTTTTGTTTTCAGTCTGTTCCAGAACTAAAGCTTTCATGACGGAGTTTTCCTCGTCTGAGTGTGATTTTCGGCGTCGGGGCCGTCCTGTGCAGGTGTTATTTTAGTAATACTGTGCAAAAAGAACTCCCAGTATTGGTTCAGCGGATCGGCAGACTGGCAGAGTTTTGCGCGCATTACCGCGCCCTCCCAGCCTGTCCAGAACACACGGGCCAGTTTCTCAGGCGAGGCATCGGGCGCAATAGCACCCTGTGACTGCGCCTGGGTGAAACAGCGGGCGACACGGGTTTCCCACTCGTTAAGAATGGCCTTTAGCTGTACGGGGAATTCGTCGGGCAGAAGCGGCGATTCCTGCAGCAGGTTGCCCACAAGGCACCCACGACGGAACTGATATTTCGCCATCCCCTGTCCCGCATGGAGAACAA
The DNA here is from genome assembly GCF_051486985.1 of Yokenella regensburgei. Classification (GTDB taxonomy): domain Bacteria; phylum Pseudomonadota; class Gammaproteobacteria; order Enterobacterales; family Enterobacteriaceae; genus CBFFRJ01. Next base: position 7,521 of record NZ_JAHVDV010000006.1, on the reverse strand, counting down.
ATGCCGTCATTCTGTCGAGCGGTGGCATGTCACTGTTGAGCAGGTGTTTGTCTAGTTTATGCGCAAAGTAGGTGCCGTAGGCGGCAAGTACCGCCAGGCCAAATTCCTGTTTGCTCTTAAAGCAGTGGTAAAACGATCCCTTCGGTACCGCGATGTTTTTAATCACCGCCTCAATACCGGCAGACAGATACCCCGTTTCCGTCAGCACCGCAAGCCCGGAACGAATCAGCTCCTGCCGGGTGTCGGTAAATTCGCGTTCGACCTTAGGCGGCCTTCCACGACGGGGTTTCTGCACTGGGAGTGTTTCACGACTCATAATTTAGACCGATCGGTTTTAATTGGCTGTAAGCCTACGCTGGATTGAAACTGCACGCAAGGGGCGTAGTTCAATGCCATGCTGGCACCGGCTAAAACCGCTACTTATACGGTTAAGCGAGAAAATAAGTAAAAACCGCTATGCTTAGGTTACGCCCGTCGCGTCTGAGGAAAGGAAATCATGCGTCGTATGAAACTGTTTTATGGACTTTTTATTCTGTTCGCCAGTCAGAGTGCGCTGGCCGTAAGCTACCCGCTTCCGCCGGAAGGGAGCCGACTGGTGGGAAGCACGCAGGTTATTACTGTTCCTGCTGGAAACATTCAGCCCCTTGAAGCTTTTGCGGCGCAGTACGGACAGGGGTTGAGCAATATGCTGGAGGCCAATCCCGGAGTAGATCCTTTTCTGCCTAAAGCCGGAACGCAGTTGACCATCCCGCAGCAACTTATTCTGCCGGCCACGGTGCGTGAAGGCATTGTGATCAACGTGGCGGAAATGCGTCTTTATTACTACCCGAAAGGGGGAAACACGGTCGAGGTACTGCCGATTGGTATCGGTCAGGCCGGGCGTGAAACCCCGCGCAACTGGGTGACGACCGTCGAGCGTAAACAGCAAGGGCCAACCTGGTCACCGACCCCTAACACGCGTCGTGAGTATGCGAAACAGGGAATTACGTTGCCTGCGATGGTGCCTGCCGGACCGGATAATCCGATGGGACTCTATGCTATTTATATTGGCCGGCTCTATGCTATTCATGGAACCAATGCTGACTTTGGTATCGGGCTGCGCGTCAGTCAGGGCTGCATACGTTTACGGGCTAAAGACATAAAATATCTGTTTGATAATGTCCCGGTAGGCACACGGGTGCAGATTATCGATCAGTCGGTGAAGGCAACCGTTGAACCCGATGGCAGTCGTTGGGTGGAGGTCCATGAACCTTTGTCACGCAATCGTGCAGAGTTTGAATCAGATAAGAAAGTTCCGTTGTCGATAACACCGGCAGTACGTGCTGTGATTAACGCTGACGATGTTGACCTCAATCAGGCGAATGACGTGCTGGAACGCCGTTCCGGCATGCCGGTGAATTTGAGCCTGCCCGCCACATCTTCCCGCCTGCTGTAAGCAGGGCACAAAAAAGCCCGCTGAGATTAACGGCGGGCTTGCTGTCATGTTTTGCCAGAGGGTTCAAATCATCAGATGTTGCGCGCCATCGGGCAAGCCTGACTAGGCGGTAGTATTGATATTACGACCAATAGCCGGATTTGAAGGCAACTGCGGGATCTGGTTGATGAGATCAACGGCGGCCGACTCCTGTGCGTCCAGTGCTTTTCTCAGAACCAGCGTACTTACCTGACTGTTAAGCTGGTAGGAATTAAGACTGGTTGATAATGATACGATCTGCGAGCTATCCATTTCGATCATCCTGTTGTTAAGAAAAAATTAACAGCGTGAGGACAGAGCCTCACTGAATTATCGGCGCTGTCAGCAAAAACTTTAGGCCAAAGGGGAGGGGAATGCAGTGTCGAGCAGACTGCTGTTGGCCGGAATGCAACACCCTTAAATTATAGAGCGGGCTCGTGAAATCAGACTCCTTTTACGTGAAGCGTCTTTGCCGTTAAGTGGCTGTATACTTTTGTTAAATCAGGAAGTAAGACTTATTAAGGTAATAACGTCGACTACTTGGTTGCTTTTGTGAGTGTCGTGGCCTGGTGTGGTTGTTCATTCTGGATAGTGACGTTTACGGCGGTCTACTGTTTTACGCAGCCCGAACGGGTCGTACCTGTACTCCCATCGATCGCCGTCCGGTGTTTCCAGCCCGGTCTGCGTCCGGCCCTGCCGCTGGTCAAACCCGGCGGCGCTGGCCCGGCGGATTTCCTGACCGCGCAGGTCGTGTTCAAAGTTCAGCGGGGCATGGTCTGCTATCTGCCACGCTTTCAGCTCCCCCATCAGACCACGGCTGAAATGCTCCGTGATACCGGCAGTGGTGCGCTGTGCGACATAATCCTGCTGCGCATCGTAACGGTACGCAGTCCGCCTGCCGTTGAGGGTTTCCACCGAACCCGGCTGGCCTGTTACTCACAAAGACCCGGCCTGCACTTTAAGAGCGACTGGCTGGCTGAGGCGGGCTTTGACACCGGGCGCGGCGTGACGGTGCGGATTTCGCAGGGGTGCATCGTGCTGATCGCCGACTGCGACGAGGTGCAGGCGCTGCGCGAACAGCTTTATCAGGTGCTGGAGGGGGGTTAAGGGGGCGGTTGTTTAGTGGATCGAACGGCGGCGAGTAAATAAAAAATGAGCCGGGAAGAGTTAATTTCCTACCCGGCTTTTACTCTATCAAATATTTTAGAAATATCGAACTTAAGATTAAATCCCTTATGCGCTATAATTTATTGATATTCATTTCCTTTGAAAATATAAAACCATTCATTCCACAACTAGAATTTATGACAAAAATAAACACTCCACTAGGTATATTATCCATGAGTCCGTATTCATCCGATACCCACTTAGGAATTACTGTGTATTTTTCTATGGAAAATATAATGTTTTGGTTTTCGAATGGCGTAAGCACCCAGTCATATATATTACTGAATATGACTTCGTAAGATGCTCCTGCCTCTGTTTTAACGCTAATTATCAGATTGTTACCTTCATTCCTAGATTTGACACCAGTAATAATGGCATCATGTAGATCCACATTACACATTATATTGATTCTCCTGGATCTAATGGTCTTCCTGGACCTCTTGTTTTATTAGGTGCTTTTGGTGATGAATATGACCAATCATGTGCATGAGGATCTCCTGCGCCATGATCATGTCCATAATCAATATCTTTAACAGGCTTCCCATTCTCATCGTATCGTCTGGATTGCTGTAATGTGCCTGTTTCTGGATTTGTCTTATTTAAAATACCATTTTTTGGACCCGTGTCACCGTTTTTGCCTTCAGGCAGCCGATTTTTTGTCCTTTTTCGTAGCGTGCCAGTGGCGTAAAGCTGCCCGGCTCGTATATCCAGCGGATGGTGTTTTGATGGTCCGGCGTACCGTCCGGGGTGACCGGGATTTCTTCCACCATCTGGTCGCCGTTCCAGTGAAAGTCCATACCGGGTTTGCCCCGGTTCGTGCACTGCCAGGTCTGGTGTTCCGGCAGGTGCTTTCATAACTTGGCAGGGAAATGACGTTTTACTTTGTTAATATCTTTTGAATATTGGCAAATTGTTCTTCTGCCCTTCTAACAAAATCAGTCAGCAAGTGTTTATTGACTATATTATTTTTTTCTATATAAATGTAACCTGATGAGTCTGAAAGGTCTGCGTGATAAATTATTCCATCTCTTGATGATATTTCAATAACTATCTCATCATATGCAATGTCATCTTTTAAAGTATCGGTGATCAATATGCTAAAATAAAATTTTGAGTTTGAATCTATATTTTTAACCTCGATCGATATAGATTTAATGAAATGATGTTTGCATTTTTCTTTCAAAGTGCATAATTCTTTGAAAATAAGTATGTTCATATAAAACTAGGCTCCACATGAATCTTTTATTGTCCTTGTAAATGGCGATATTCTATCCGTGCCACGGGTTTCAGCCCATTTTCTCAGTTTTGACATATCGGGATCGTTTGCGGGTCTTTCCGAAGCATGATTTTTACCATCCTGAACTATATCTAATCCTTTCTCATTGAGAACTTTTACGTTAAGCGTTTGATATTTCCCATTTGGTTTTTCGATAGTTGTTGATATCCTGTATTTGTATCTTTACCGGGACGTGGCGTTAAATTTGAATCAGTACCACTTCCCATCCGATAAACTGAGCCCTCAGTTAAAATTTTAGTCAACCCCAGCGGATCAATCCACTTCAGCGGATTTGTCACATACCCGTACGGATTGGGGCACCGTCTTTCTGGCGGCCTTCCTCCCGGCCCCATAACTGTTGCTTACCCCGCCAGACGAGGGTGCCATCTTCGGTCAGCAGTTCCTGAATGCGTCCCACCGTATCCGTGATGGCATAAAGCAGTTGCCCCTTCTCGTAGCGTGCCTTTTACACTGTTCCAATAAATATATACACTAATCATTTCCATTGACTTGGTTGGGTCTTGCTTGGGAGATTCCCGCCGTACGGGCATTACTGTTGTTGTCAGCGGGTCGCTAATCGTTTCCGACGTATCCGAAGGGATAGGTGAGAATTCTACTCCTGCTCTATTTTCATCTTGGGAATTATTACGCTAAACGTTTTCGCTTTTCTCTTTAGATAGTTCTGATTACTTATACTTTTTCAACCTTGATGTTTAGTTCGCAATAAAACCCATTTAATTCCTCGTCGGCTGTGATTAATTCATATGTTATATTTTCATTAACAATAGTTCGTGTATAGCAAGTTAGATGAGGGTGTTGAATGAAAGAAACAAATGTGGTTAATATATTTTTCAACTTTGGCATGTTATTCTTGGCGATCGAAAATGTAACAATATATGCATTCTCATTTATTTCAATATCCACATTATTAATATCACTTTGAGATGAAAAGAAATCATTTATCTCAAAATAAATGCCTGGATCGGTTATAAGATTTATATTTTTAATTTTTTCACAAAACATGTTTCACCTCTGTTTCGGAATGTAAGAACCATCATTCGTGCCTTTGGGGTGAGAATATACAGTTATAATTTTTTTTGTATATTCATCCGTAATGATTGTATTTCCTCGTTTATCTTGATAGCGCCAGACAGGTTTGCCTGTTTGTTTATCAATTTCTTTAACCCTTTTCGCTTTGTTATTATTTATGATACTATCAACTAAGTCGGAAGTGAAATTACGCTCATTCGCTCTTATCGCTCCATGCTCTGTAAATATACGATCATATGGGGTTTTGCCACCTGGCTGAATACATACACAAACCAACCCCAGCGGGTCAATCCACCTCAGCGGATTTGTCACATACCCGTACGGATTGACCCCACCCAATAACCCCACCGGGTCCGCGCTCAGATACTGCCCGGTATCGCAATCATAGTACCGGAAGCGGTGGTTGTTTAGTGGGCTGAACAGCGGCGGGTAAAGAAAAATAAGCCGGGAAGATTTAATATTCCTCCCGGCTTTTTACTATTTCAAGATACCCGTTGGTTATACTTATCCAAGGATTGAGATCTTACAAAATCGCTAGGATCGTTTTCAGACATCTCTTTTAAAATAGCGAGAGGTAACCCTTTGTTATATGTTAATCTTGTTCTAATACCCTCATCTAAATCTCTAGAAAATAAAAGATATATATCTATGTCAAGTGGGTATTTAGAGCAGATTGCATCCCGTACTAAAGGATCGTTATCTTTTGAAAGACGACCTATTATTTCTCTAGGAATAGTTCTATTCCTTGCCACCCAAACTCTCATTTCTGGATTTTTTGCAATGATTTCATTCCATACCGAAATGGGTGCTTCCTCTGTGCTGGCTCTATTGTATTTGACGAAAGTATCACTATTTCTTAATTCTATAAACTCTTCAGGTGAATTAATCATAAGCAACCCTATTTCTTGACAGATATGCTTTTACAATCCTTCTTGGCAATGTTTTTCCCTGTATCACCTTTATGCTTATCTGGCATGAACTGGCCATCTTTATCAGCATCTGCGATCCATTCCAGGGATGTGGAATTTTCTGTGTAAATTTTATAGGCTGAACCACCATGTCCGGTTGTATCTTTTGACCACCATAATCCTGTTTTTCCATCTTTATAATATTTTTCTTTGAAAGGCCTACCTTGCAATATAGCTGTCGGCCTATCTCCATCGATTTGCCAGCCAGTAGAACCAAGCGGATCGATCCAAGAGTGAGGATTTGGCGTATAGGCATAGAAGTTTATACCTCCCTCTAAACCCACCGGGTCCGCGATCAGATACTGCCCGGTATCACAATCATAGTACCGGAAGCGGTTGTAGAACAACCCCGACTCGTTTGTATTGAAGTTATAAGAATGATTAGTTGAATTTAGTTAGGATTATTTATTATTTTTTGAGCGCTGCTCCATTACTTTATACTAGAATTTTTAATGGGTGCCAGTTAACGCAAAAGCCGATAAGTTGAAAGAGATCCTTTAGGGTATTATTGAGAATTTCAATAATTAAATAATTTAGGGTCGTATACAGAAATGACACCGATATGAGCGGTTTTTAACTCGTCAGGCAAAGGATCGTCAATGTCTGGTTCAATAATTATTCCTGGTACTTCTTTGCTAACAAAACCTTCGTCACATTCATCATAGAAAAAATCTCTCCCTATTTTTTTTATAGGCGACCCGACACTTAAGTTCTTATATAATCCTAAGTACCCATTGATTGCGGATATCTTATAAATAATTCCGCTTCTAATATCAATTCCTATCTCTATGGGGTAGTCGGGTAGTAAGTATCTCACAGAGAATAATGAATCCTGTTTGTATTTTACAAATTTACCTTTAAGTAAAAATTCATATTTTAACAAAGGCTCACCAAGAAGAATTCCTCCCAATCCGTTAGCTGGTTTTATTTCAGACCTTATATCTATCATGTTAATTCCCTTCAACCGGAAACCTTACAGTTCCTTTAGAGCCAGACGAGACCTTCCAATAAGGTGCTCCATTATAATGTCTTGATGAACCTGGATGATATTGAATATATCTGTCAGTTACATCAGTACTTCTAGTGTTCAGTTCACGAAGAGTAAAACCTCCCGCGCTACGAGATTTTCTCATTTCTCCCGAGATCCAACCAATAGGTACGCTACCTAATTCCCCTAATAAAGATTCTGGTGTATGCCCTTTTAAAACCATTGGATCTTTAAATATAGTTTCAATACTGTTAAGTGATGCTTTAAAAGGTTTTGGTGCATCCTTTTTACACAGCCCCAGCGGGTCAATCCACCTCAGCGGATTAGCCACGTATCCGTACGGATTGACCCCACCCAATAACCCCACCGGGTCCGCGCTCAGATACTGCCCGGTATCGCAATCATAGTACCGGAAGCGGTTGTAGAACAACCCCGACTCGTCATCGTCGTACTGGCCGGGGAAGCGCAGACGGCAGGTGGGGGCACCGTCTTTCTGGCGGCCTTCCTCCCGGCCCCATAACTGTTGCTTACCCCGCCAGACGAGTGTGCCATCTTCGGTCAGCAGTTCCTGAATGCGTCCAACCGTATCCGTGATGGCATAGAGCAGTTGCCCCTTCTC